>JAUNTX010000013.1 GCA_030538475.1 Dermabacter sp. | reverse complement strand
TGAACCTCGACAAGTGCATCGGCTGCCACACGTGCTCGGTCACGTGCAAGCAGGCCTGGACGAACCGTTCCGGCACCGAATACATCTGGTTCAACAACGTGGAGACGCGGCCCGGGCAGGGGTATCCGCGCCGCTGGGAGGATCAGGAGAAATGGAAGGGCGGCTGGGTCCTGGACCGCAAGGGCCGCCTGCGTTTGAAGGCGGGGGGCAAGTTCACGAAGCTCGCCACGATCTTCTCCAACCCCCGCCTGCCGTCGATCCACGAGTACTACGAGCCGTGGACCTACGACTACGAGACGCTCATTTCGGCTCCCGCGCAAGAGAACTTCCCGGTGGCCCAGCCGAAGTCGCAGCTCGACGGCGCCCCGATGTCGATTGAATGGGGCCCGAACTGGGACGATGACCTGGGCGGCAGCCCCGAGAACCTGCACCTGGATCCGATCCTCGACAAGGTTCAGGTGGAGATCAAGGCGAAGTTCGAAGAGACCTTCATGTTCTACCTGCCGCGCATTTGCGAGCACTGCCTGAACCCCTCGTGCGTGGCCTCGTGCCCGTCGGGCGCCATGTATAAGCGCGAGGAAGACGGCATCGTGCTGGTGGATCAGAACCAGTGCCGGGGCTGGCGCATGTGCGTCTCGGGCTGCCCGTACAAGAAGGTGTACTTCAACCACAAAACCGGCAAGGCCGAAAAGTGCCACTTCTGCTATCCGCGCATCGAGTCGGGCATCCCGACCGTGTGCTCGGAGACGTGCGTGGGGCGCCTCCGGTACATCGGCCTCGTGTTTTACGACGCCGACGCGGTGACGGCCGCGGCGAGCGTGACCGATGAGAAGGACCTTTACGAGGCCCAGCGCCAGCTGATTCTGGACCCTCACGATCCCGAGGTGGTACGCGCGGCGGATGCGGCGGGTATCCCTCACGACTGGGTGATGGCGGCCCAGCGCTCCCCGATCTACCGGCTCATCAACGAGTGGAAGATCGCCCTGCCGCTGCACCCCGAATATCGGACCATGCCGATGGTCTGGTACATCCCGCCGCTGTCGCCCGTCGTGGATGAGGTGGCGAAGACGGGTGAGGACGCCGAGGATCAGCGCAATCTTTTCGCCGCAATCGACCAGCTGCGCATCCCCATCGAGTACCTCGCGGAGTTGTTCACGGCGGGAGACGTCACCGTGGTCGATGGCGTGCTGAAGAAGCTCGCGGCGATGCGCTCCTACATGCGCGACCTATCGATGGGCCGCGAGGGCAACGAAGAGATCGCGCGTGCGGTGGGGATGACTGGCCAGGAGATTCGCGACATGTACCGCCTCCTGGCGATCGCGAAGTACGACGAGCGCTACGTGATTCCCCCGGCGCACAACGAGCAGGCCCACGACCTCGAGGGCATTGCGACCGAGTGCTCGCTCGATACCGACGGCGGCCCCGGCATGGGCGGAAGCGGCCCGTATGGCGAGTTCGTGGACGGCGACAGCTTCATGGTCTCCGCGGGGAGCATGGATCGGGTGCCTCCGGTCGAACGCGGCCGGATCAACCTCCTGAACTGGGACGGTGCGGGAACACCAAGCGGCCTGTTCCCCAGCCAGAAGGACCAACCGTGAGCACCGCGGTGCTGGCACCCGCCGAGACCCGCATTGAGGGCGGGGCCAAAGCGCTGTGCTGGGCCATGGCCTCGCACCTGCTGGCCTACCCGGATGAGGAGATCATCGAGCGGCTGCCGCTCATGCGGGAGGCGGCGGCGCACCTGGCCGAGCCGCACCGCTCGAGGCTCGTGGACCTCATGGACGCCCTGGCCGACGCCCATGCGGCGGCTGAACTGACCCGGTGGCAGGAAACGTACGTCGAGACGTTCGATACCCGGCGCCGCAGCGCCCTCTACCTCACCTATTTCGCCCACGGCGACACGAGGCGGCGGGGCATGGCCATCCTGGAAATCAAGCAGGCGCTGTCCGAAGCCGGGATGGACGCGGGCGAGCGGGAGCTTCCCGATCACCTGTGCGTCATGCTCGAGTTCGCGGGCACCGTCAACCCGGAGGTGGGCGAACGGTTCCTGCGGGCCTACCGGCCGGGACTCGAAATGGTGCGCCTCGGCCTCGTGGAAAAGTCCTCGCCGTGGGCGCCGGTCATGCAAGCCGTGTGCGCGACCCTTCCCACACTCGCCTCGAACGATCGCGAAGCGATTGAGCGGCTCATCCAGGAGGGGCCCGACGAAGAGCTCGTGGGTCTCGCCACTTACGGCAGCGACGCCGACTACCAGGCGGGCCCGCCCACCACCTCCCCGATGGCATGGGACCCGTCCCCGCCGCCCGTCGGCCCTGCCTCCGGCGGCCCCGTCTCCCTGCCCACGCCCCGCATCCCACCCCGCACGAAGGAGCCGCATCATGGCTAACGTTTCAGCGTTCGACACCCTCCTGTGGGTGGTGTTCCCCTACGTGGCCCTCGCCCTGTTCGTCCTCGGCCACTGGTGGCGCTACCGCTACGACCAGTTCGGGTGGACGGCCCGCTCGAGCCAAATGTACGAAGACCGGATTCTTCGCGTGGCCTCTCCACTGTTCCACTTCGGCATCCTTGCCGTGCTCGTCGGTCACTTCATGGGGCTCGTCATCCCGAAGTCCTTCACGAACTGGCTCGGGATCAGCGAGGGCATGTACCACTTCTTCGCCGTCTACGTGGGCTCGGTGGCGGGCGTCGCCGCCCTCGTCGGCCTGATCCTCCTGCTGTGGCGCCGCATCTCCCAGAAGTCGCTACGGCTGGTCACCACGCGCATGGACTGGCTCATGTACGCCATGCTCGCGGTGGTCATGTCGCTCGGGTTCTTCTCCACCGTGTTCCACTCGGGCCTGAACCACTTCGACTATCGCGAGAACCTGTCGGTGTGGTTCCGCCAGGTGTTCTATCTCCAGCCGGATCCCGCACTCATGGCCGAGGTCCCGTTCACCTTCCAAATGCACGCGTTCCTCGGCTTCGCCCTCCTCGCGATCTGGCCGCTCACGCGACTCGTCCACGTGTTCTCGATGCCCCTCATGTACGTGTTCCGGCCCTACATCGTGTACCGCTCGAAGGACGCGGCATCGACCGTGGGCCGCAAGGCAGGCTGGAACACCGTCAAGGCGCACAACGAGCAGTGGGCGCAGAGCGCTCCGCATCAGGACCAGTTGAAGTAACTCACCGATGCGGCCGTGAGGGGAAGCACCCGCGTTGGTGGCACGGCACGCGGGCGGCTACACTGGCCAAGTTGCATCCGCGGGCCGCTCGCCGGTCCTGTGCAATCTGCCCGCCCTCGTAGCTCAGGGGATAGAGCACGGCTCTCCTAAAGCCGGTGTCGGACGTTCGAATCGTCTCGGGGGCACTTCATTGACCAGCACGTTCATGAATTATTCGGCCGCGTGGAGCGCGCGCTCGGACTGTTACATGCCCCTTCGCGGGATGGCCGGCGATACGCGGCGGGTTCGGTCGAACCTCGTGAGGAGACATCGGTTCAGCGCCCCGGCCGTTCGCCCGCCTGGACCACGCGCACCACGATGGCTGCGATGGCCGCGATCACGACCATCGCCACCCCTGCCCCCGCGAAGATGAGGGTCACGGAGCTCAGGTCGCTGCGGGCGGCCTCGAGGAATACGCGAAGAATGGGGCTGAGGAACGGAATGTCGCCCAGGTTGTTGGCGTCCATGAGCACTTCGTGACGATCCAGCGCGAGCCACAGTGCACCCGAACCGAGCGCCAGCGTGAGGCCCAGGAACCACAGGGCGACGAGCCGGTGCCTCGCGAGAACGAGCGCGGCGAGCGCCGCGGCGATCCCCACGACCCCGAAGATCGGGGCGCTTTCGGCAAGCGTGACGGCGTGCGTGAACCACGAGGCATCGAATGTGGCGAGGGTCAGGATCGTGCTCTCCGGCACGGGGATCTCGAGCCCGAACGGAAGGAGGGAGTTGATCGGTTCGGCCAGCGTGTTCCACACGGGCGCGATGTCCGCGCGGATGCTCGCCTGGGCATCGCCCCGCACCAGCTCGCCGTGAAGATCGGCCATGCTGCCCGACCAGATTTCCCCGTACGTCCCGGATTCAGCCACGAGATGCACCTGAGAGACGAGCGTGGATTCCACCTCGGTGCGCAGGCCCTCCGGGACGGGCAGGCCCGGCGCCACGGAGTCAAGGGCCGACTGCGCGAACTGCTCCTGCAGAGGCACGTCGTGCGCGAGCGGCTCGGTGATCGCCAGGAACCCCGACTCACTCACCACGTGCGCGCTCACCCAGTTGCCCACGAGGAACGCGAGCATCGCGGCCACCGCCAGAACCGCGGCCACGAGGGCCACCAGATCGCGAAGAATAGACATGAGCCCACTGTAGCCGGGCGCACTGTGGCTGGGTGGCGCTCAGCCCCCGCTGCCGCGGCGCCGCATGAGAACCGCGGACGCCGCAAAGGCCACGCAACACACCAGGGCAGCCGCGAGCAACCAGAGGCTCATTCCACTGCCCGACAGGAGCGGCCAGAGGCCCACCAGCAGGAAGTAGCCGCTGACGAGCACGCTCGAGACGGGGGTCGCCGTGAGCTTCCACCACGGCCGCTCATGACTTTCCCCCGCTGCCCGAAAGAGGCGGGTCAAAACATACACGCTCGCGAGGAGAATAAGGGAGGTGAGGACGGAGGCCGACGACGACAACCAGGTCGACTCGGCAAGGAAGACAAGGCCGACGGCGCCGGCGACGACCACCAGCAGACCGAATTTGGCCGCGGGATCGCGCACCACGAACCTTCGTGACGAACGAGGGCGCGACGACACCTGAACAGACTGCGCGTGCTCCACCATGACAACTTCTCCTCCCGTCCCATCGTGCAGCTCTGCACGATGAAGGTGAGCATATACCCACGAAGACACGCAAAGGCCGGACCCCATCGGGACCCGGCCTTCGTGAAGAGTGGCGGGAGGCTCAGCCTCCCAGCGCCGCGGCGAAAACTCAGCCGTTGACGCGGTAGTACGACCAGTTGCCGCTGTAGATCTTGCGCTCGGTGGTGCCCACGCGGCTGTTGCCGGCGTCCACGAACATGCCGTTACCTGCGTAGATGCCGATGTGGCCGGGCTTCTGCACGAGGTCGCCGGGGCGAGCCTCCGACGCGGGGATGCGGGTCGCGTAGGCGGCCTGCGCGGAATCGGTGCGCGGGAGGTTGATGCCGTGCTGCTTGTAGACCCACTGCACGAAGCCGGAGCAGTCCCAGCCCGACGGCGAGGTGCCACCCATGACGTAGGGGGAGCCGATGCCGTTGCGGGCGGTGGCGAGGATCGAATCGCCGGCAACGACGGAGCGGGGCGCGGAGGCCGCCTGCTCGGTGGCGCCAGTGGACGCCTGCTCGTTCGAGGAGGACGAGGATGCAGCAGAGGTGGAGGAGGTCGACGCGGGGGTCGAGGTGGAGGTGGAGGCGGTGGTCGCCTCGGCCTGGCGGGCCACGGGGGCCGGAGCCTTCGCCTTGAGGGTCGCGGACTGGGTGACCACGGCGCCGAAGGCGGCATCGGTGTCGGCGTTCGCGGCGGGGATCTCGACGGCCGGGGTGGCGGCCGGAGTGATGACGGTGGCGGCGGAGGCGTCGGCCTTGGCGTCGGCGGAGGTGGTGCCGTCGGCCAGGGCGCTCGAGGAGCCCGAGATCACGAAGGTGGCGGCAATGGCCACACCGGCGGCTCCGCGGCTCGCACGCGTCACGGGCGTGACCGGGCGCATCGGGCGACGGTGAGTCTTCGTCAGTCGGTTCGACATGAGAAACCTTCCCTATTCCCCAGCCGCGCGGGCCCCCACGTTGACAGATGCATTCGCGTCCCCGGGTGCGGGATCGGGATCCCGGGTGCGGGCCTCGCTCGTGCTGGCCGTGTACGACTCTATGCAACGAAATGCCCCCGCCAGCCGGGGCTGACGGAGGCTATTGGAAGGCTTTGACTCTTCTTTACTTCCGGTTCACACGCCCGGGGAAACGCGGACGCTGATGTGGCTCGCATCGAGTGGGGACAGAGTGATGACTCCGCCCTTCTCGGCGTGCAGGACCAGCGAATCCATGTCGTCTTCCACGCGCACACGCGCGCCCGGAAGAACCCCCTGAGCTGCCAGTTCACCGAGGAAAGCAACATCCGACTGGATCACTTCACCGATCGCGACGACCGTGACATCGGTGCCGTCGGCCCCAACCTTCACGTCCACGAGGCGGCTCAGCGGGCCCTTGCGGCCTTTGCTCAGGCCAGTGATCGGAGCCACACCATCGGCGCCGACTTTACCTTGGGTATCCCCGGCCTCGGCGTCCTCCCCCGCCTCCGGCGCGAGGCCCAGTTCATCCAGGCCCGGGATCGGGTTGCCGTAGGGGTCCACGTAGGGCGGGGTCAGCAGGGAGGCGATCTTCTTCTCCACATCGAGGCTCATGACGTGCTCCCACCGGCACGCCTCCTCGTGCACGAGCGCGTACTCGAGCCCGATCACGTCGATGAGGTGACGCTCCGCGAGGCGGTGCTTGCGCATCACGTCGGTAGCGATCCGCTGGCCCTCGTCGGACAGGTGAATCACCCGATCCTCGTCCAGGAACAGCAGGCCGTCGCGCTCCATGCGCGCCACGGTCTGGGACACGGTGGGGCCCGACTGGCTGAGACGCTCCGCGATGCGCGCACGCATCGGGGTCACGCCCAGCTCCTTGAGTTCAAATACGGTCTTCAGATACATCTCGGTGGTATCGATCAACTCTGACAAGAGGATCTCCTCGCTGGGGGCTCGAAGGGAGCGGGACAACACGTGGGCTCACTCTATCGCCCGCCGAAAGTCACGGGCCCAGGTGCACAGCGTCGGCCCCCGCCGCGTGCCCGGAGAGGGGGACGGGTCGGGGGCCGACGGTGCCCGGCACGGCCGGGCGCGGGTTAACGGTTCTAGAGGCCGCGAATGATGGCGCGCGCGAGTTCCGCGGTCTCGGTGGGGGTCTTGCCCACCTGCACGCCCGCGGCTTCGAGTGCTTCCTTCTTCGCCTGCGCGGTCCCGGCGGAGCCGGACACGATGGCGCCAGCGTGGCCCATGGTCTTGCCCTCCGGGGCGGTGAAGCCCGCGACGTAGCCGACGACGGGCTTCGTCATGTGCTCCTTGATATAGGCCGCCGCGCGCTCCTCGGCGTCGCCGCCGATCTCACCGATCATCACCACGGCCGCGGTCTCGGGGTCGTTCTCGAACGCTTCGAGGGCGTCGATGTGGGTGGTGCCGATGACGGGATCGCCACCGATCCCGATGGCGGTCGTGAAGCCGATATCGGAGAGCTCAAACATCATCTGGTAGGTGAGGGTGCCGGACTTCGAGACGAGGCCGAGCTTGCCGGGGCCCGTAATGTTCGCGGGGATGATGCCCGCGTTGGACTGGCCGGGACTGATGACACCCGGGCAGTTCGGGCCGATGATCCGGGTGGTGCCGCCCTGGGCGAGCGCGTAGTTGAAGAACTCGGCGGAGTCCTTCACGGGGATGCCTTCGGTGATGACGATGGCGAGCGGAATCTCCGCGTCAATCGCCTCGATCACCGCTGCCTTCGCGAAGCGCGGCGGAACGAACAGGACGGAAACATTGGCGCCGGTGGCCTCCATCGCTTCGGCGACCGTGCCGAAGACCGGCACCTGATCGCCCGAGTCGAACGTGACGCTCTGGCCCGCTTTCTTGGGGTTGACGCCGCCCACGATGTTCGTGCCCGCGTTCAGCATCCGCTGCGAGTGCTTCATGCCCTCGCTGCCGGTCATGCCCTGGACAATGACCTTCGAGTCCGAGTTAAGAAAAATTGCCATCGCTAGACTCTCACTTTCCTGCGGCGAGCTCAGCGGCCGTGGCCGCCCCGCCATCCATCGTGTGTGCAGTGGTCACAAGGGGATGATTCGCCTTCTCCAGGATGGCGCGCCCCTCCTCCACCTTGTTGCCGTCGAGTCGCACCACGAGCGGCTTCGTCGCGGCATCCCCGAGTGTGTCCAGGGCGCCCACGATGCCGAGGGCCACCTGATCGCACGCGGTGATACCCCCGAAGACGTTGACGAAGACGCTGCGCACCTGCGGGTCGCCGAGGATCACGCCGAGGCCGTTCGCCATGACCTCGGCTGAGGCGCCGCCGCCGATGTCGAGAAAGTTCGCGGGGGCCACGCCGTGGGCCTCGCCCGCGTACGCCACCACGTCGAGGGTGGACATGACGAGCCCGGCGCCGTTGCCGATGATGCCCACCTGGCCATCGAGCTTGACGTAGTTGAGGTCGAGCGCCTTCGCCTTCGCTTCGAGCGGGTCTTCGGCGTCGCGATCCACGAGAGCGGCGTGGTCCTCGTGCCGGAAGTCGGCGTTCTCATCGAGGCTCACCTTGCCATCGAGCGCCACGATGTCGCCCGCAGCGGTCTTGACCAGGGGGTTGACCTCCACGAGGGTGGCGTCTTCGTCGCGGTACACGACCCACAGCTTTTCGAGCACGGGCACGAGGGCCGCGGCCGTGTCGGCGTCGAAGCCCGCGGCCTCGACGATCTCGCGGGCCTTCGCCTCATCGATGCCCACGTTCGGATCCACCGCGACGCGCGCGAGCGCTTCGGGGCGTTCGACGGCGAGCTGCTCGATCTCCATGCCACCTTCCTTCGAGCACATGGCGAGGTAGCGGCGCTCGGCGCGGTCCAGGAGCAGGGAGAAGTAGTACTCCTCCGCGATGTCGGCGCCTTCGGCGATCATGACGCGGTGAACCGTGTGGCCCTTGATGTCCATGCCGAGGATCTGCTCGGCATAGGTTTCGGCCTGTTCTGGCGAGGTGGCCACCTTGACGCCACCGGCCTTGCCGCGCCCTCCGGTCTTCACCTGCGCCTTCACGACCGCCACGGCGGTGGGGAGGGATTCGGCGGCGGCACGGGCCTCAGCTGGGGTTTCGACCACGGCGGCGCGAAGGACGGGCACGCCGTGCTTCTCGAAGATGTCGCGGGCTTGGTATTCAAACAGATCCACTGATCCGGATCCTCTCGATTTTCATTCGACAATGAACGATGGCTGCGGGTGGCAGTTGCGCCCGCCTGCACCACCCTAGGCGAATTTCCCCGTACCCGCCCACTCACGCACCACCCATGTGCGCTGGCTACGATGGGGCGGTGATGAGCCCCACCCCTCGCCGCCGCAGCTTCGGCCAGCGCATCAAGGACCACCTCGCGTTTTCGGTGGTCGCCATGACCGTCATCTTCATCCTGCTGTCGGTCGTGGGGGTGAAGGCGCGCTTTGCCAGCCTCGTGCTCTCGATCATCATCACGCTGGCCCTCAACGTGGGGCTCTCCTACTACAACGACTATCGGGCGGCAAGGCAGGCGCGGACCGCTCACCTCGAGCAGCGGCCGCGGGACACCGACATTCGGTTCCGGCAGTAGCGGCCTCTTTCGCACCGACGCAGACATCACACCCAAGGGGGCACACCGTGGCGGATTTTCGCACCTACATGAAGGCGGCCCGGAACACCGCGCGCCGTCAGGCTCCCGCAGCGAAGGACGCGCTGCGGCGCACCGCCCAAGACGGCGTGCGCGAGGTCCAGATTCATGGCCGGGCCGCCTCGAAGGCGTTCGAGCACCAGGCGGAGGCGGGCCGACACAGCGCGGCGCGGGGCGTGGCGAGCGCCGAACGCGGGCTGTCCGACGCCACGAAGACGCTCAAGGCATCGGCCATCGTGGCTCAGCGCCACTACCGTTCCTCGCGCCTCGGCACGAGGCTCCTGCACGCCTTTCGCGACGCGTTCATCATGGCGGCCTCGCTCGGCGCGATCTGGTTCGTCATCTCCCGGATCGTGCCCATTCCCATCACCGTCGTCATCATTGCGGCGGGCCTGCTCATGATCGCGCGGCTCACGTGGGCCGTGACGCACAACCCGTATGCGGAGGCCGAGCGCGCTCCCGCGGAGACCGAGGGACCTTGAGCCCGGCGGCGCGGCCGCACCATCCGTAACGTGGCAAGGTCTGCCCTCACCCCTGGAAAGGCCCCGCGATGCCTCAGCCTCCCGCCGCTCCTGCTCGCTCCGGAAGCGCCGGCCCGGGCGGGGCGATGAATCGCCGCTCGTGGCACCGTCGGGCCTCGAAGCCGATCCTGTACTGGCTGATCGCCCTCGTGATCGCCGTGGCGGCGCACCCGATCATTCCGCAGTTTCGCTGGCTGCTGGTCCACATGGTCACGCTCGGCCTCGTGACCACCTCCATCATGATCTGGGGGCAGCACTTCACGGAGGCGCTGCTGAAGACCCGGCTGGGGGAAGAATCCCGCCCCACCCAGGTGCGGCGCATCTGGGCGCTCACCGCGGCGGTCGCGGTGACGATGGTGGGCATGGTGGCCGACTGGCCGTGGGTGACCGTGCTGGGCTCCGTCGGGGTCAGCGCCGCGATGCTCTGGTACGCGTTCGCGCTCGGCGCCCAGATCAAGGCCGCTCTCGCGCCGCGCTTCGCGTTCGTGGTGCGCTCGTATCTGACGGCGGCGCTGCTGCTGCCCGTGGGGGCGCTGTTTGGGGCGCTGCTCGCGTTTTCCCCGGGTGAGCCGTGGCAGGGCCGCCTCCTGCTCGCCCACCAGCTCGTCAACATCCTCGGTTTCGTGGGCATCACCGCAACCGCCACCCTGCTGACCCTGTGGCCCACGGTGCTGCGCACCACGATCGACGGCCGCCATGCGCGCCGCGCCTCGCGCTCGCTCGTGCTCATGATGATCGGGCTCGCCCTCGCGCTCGTGGGGGCGCTCGTCAACAACCTCCTGATCGGCGTGGGCGGCATCGCCGTGTATCTCGCGGGTCAGCTCTCCATCGCGGCCCTGCTCGCGGCCCTCGCCCGCACGGCAGCCAACAAGACGCGCCGTGAGCCCCTGCCGCTGTTCCCCGTGCTCTCGCTCGGCGCCGCGGTCGCGTGGTTCGTGGGCACCACGATCGCGCTCGGGGTGATGTGGGCGGCCTCCGCCGGAGGGGCCGACGGCGCCCCGGTGGCCTCGCCGCTCAACTTTTCGATGCTCGCGACCGATGTTCAGCGCCTCACGGTGCCGTTCGTGGTGGGCTTCCTGCTGCAGCTGCTGTTCGGGGCGATGAGCTTCCTCATGCCCACCGCGATGGGCGGAGGGCCGCGGGCGCTGCGGGCGAGCCTCGCGGAGATGAGTCGCTTCGCCGTCGCGCGCGTGGTCATCGTCAATCTGGCGGTGGCGCTCTTCGCGTTCGCCTCGGGAGACGGGCCCGTGAGCCGCGCTCTCTTTTCGGCCGTCACCCTGGGCACGTTCACGCCCGAACAGTTCGGCTCCGTGACCCGCGTGCTGGTCTCCACGCTCGCGTTTGTTGCCCTCGCCGCCTTTATCGTGCTCATGGTGCGCATGGTGAAGGTGAATGTGCGCGAGCGGGTGGAGTTTCAGAAGCGCGTGGCGCTCGGGATGCCGACGGCGGGCCTGCCCGCGGCCTCGGCTCAGCGCAGCGGTGCGGCGGGAGCCGGTGAGCTTGCCTCGCCCGACGCGCCCGGTGCCCCTGGCCCCGGGGGCGAGCGCGCCGCCGCTTCCGCCTCCTTGCCTGTGCAGCGTCGGCATCTGACGAGCGCGCTCGTGGCCATGGGATCGGTGTTCGGCATCGCCGCCGTCGGCCGCTCCCTCGACGGCACCCTCGCCTCCCCCGGTGCCGCTCCCGCCGGTGCCGCCCCCGCCTCGGGAACCTCGGCCCCGGCCGTCACCCCGACCGGGAACACGACGCGGCTGAAGGTCGAGATGACGGCAGACATGCGGTTCGTGCCGGACGTGCTCGAGGTTCCCGCGGGCGACGTGCTCGAGATCGAGCTGCACAACGTGGATCCGGTCAACGCGCACGATCTGGTGCTCGAGACCGGGCAGATGTCCGGTCGGGTCCAGCCCGGTGAGAGCACCGTCGTGGACGCCGGGGTGATCGGCGGAAGCGTCGAGGGATGGTGCTCGATTGTGGGCCACCGCGCGATGGGCATGGTCCTCACCATCACCGCCCTCGGCGTCGATGCCGCAGCCCCCGCCACGAGCGCCACTGCGGCGAGCGGGGCCGATCCGCTCGCGCGCGTGAGCGGCGACCTCGCCGCTGCTCCCGGCGCCTCCCACGTGCGCCGCGACCCCGTGCTCCCACCGGCACCGACCGGCACGCAGGCCGTGACGTTCGATGTGCAGGAGGCGGCGCTCGAGCTGGCGCCCGGCATCGCGATGGAGGCGATGACCTACAACGGGCAGATCATGGGCCCGATCCTTCGCTCCACGGTGGGCGGGCGGATCGACCTCACGCTCACGAACTCCGGCACGATGGGCCACTCGATTGACTTCCACGCCGGGACCGTCTCCCCCACCGCCTACATGCGCACGATCGCTCCCGGGCAGAGCCTCACCTACCCGCTCGTCACCGATCACGCGGGCATGTGGCTCTACCACTGCTCGACCGCGCCCATGACCGTTCACCTGTCGGCAGGCATGTACGGAGCCGTGATCGTGCCGCCAGCCGACGCCCCGAGCGTGGACCGCGAGTACGTGCTCGTGCAGTCCGAGCACTACCTTGAGCCGGGCGCTTCCGAGGCGAGCGGCGGGCCCGACGGCACGGCCCTGCACGCGATATCGCCCGACAAGATCCACGCCGAGCGGCCGGACTTCACGGTGTTCAACGGCCACGCCACCCAGTACGTCGCCGAGCCACTCGAGGCCCGGGTGGGTGAGCGCGTGCGCATCTGGGTGCTCGCCGCCGGACCGAGCCGCGGCCTCTCCTTTCACGTGGTCGGAACGGTATTTGACACGGTGTTCAAGGAGGGCGAATACTCGCTTCGGCCCGACAACGCCACGGGCGGCGCCGCGCAGGCCCTGGATCTCGCGAGCTGCCAGGGCGGATTCGTGGACATGACGTTCCGTGAGCCCGGCGTCTACAAGGCCGTCAACCACCAGTTCGTGGACCTCGAACGCGGCGCCCTGGCCCTCATCACCGTGACCGCTTGAGCCGCCCCACCCCTTCCCACCACCCCGCGACCCGCACCGATACCCCCAGGAGCACGCAGTGAACACCCACGTCATGTACGCCTCGCAATACGGGCACTCCGAACGCTACGCCCGCTGGATCGCCGAGGATCTTCGCGCCGCGGGCCACACCGTCCGGCTGGGCGAAGCGGGCTGCGAGGAAACGCCCGAGGACTACACGCCCGAGGTGATCGTGTTCGTGGGCGCCAACTACGCGGGCACCATCAACGGGATCGAGGCGTTCACGCAGGCCGCGCACACCTTCCCGCGCGCCCGGCTCGTGGTGCTGACCGTGGCGTGGGCCTCCCCTGAGCAGCACGAGGCGATCGCGAAGCTCCACGCGAAGAACATCCCCGCCGACGTGCTCGAGCGGGCGCACGTGTTCCATGCCCGCGGCGGCATCGACCACACGCGGCTGTCCCTCAAGCACAAGACCGGCATGGCGGCGCTCAAGGCCTTCATCCACTCGAAGCCGGAGTCCCGCCGCTCCCAGGAGGATCGCGAAACCCTCGAGTTCTGGGGGAAGGCAAAGGACTTCACGACGCGCGAGGCCGTGGCGCCGGTCGTGGCCGCCGCGCTCGGCACCGCACGCTAGGCGGACCGGGGCCGGGCGCGGCGGGCGCGCCCCTCGGGTTCACCGCGCCGACGCAGCGAGTGCCCGGCGGGCGGCGCCCCTCACAGGGCCTTGCTGATCGCCTCCACGGACGCCTTCGCATCGCCGAGCAGCATCGCGCTGTCCTCGAGGAAGAACAGCGGGTTCTGCACGCCCGCGTAACCGGCGCCCATCGAGCGCTTGAACACGATGACCCTCTGCGCTTCCCACACCTTGAGCACGGGCATGCCCGCAATCGGCGAGCCCGGCTCTTCCGCGCTCGGATTCACGGTGTCATTCGCGCCGATCACGAGCACCACGTCCACGTCGGCGAAATCGTCGTTCACTTCGTCCATGTCGAGCACGATGTCGTAGGGCACCTTCGCTTCGGCCAGCAACACGTTCATGTGGCCGGGCAGGCGGCCCGCGACGGGGTGAATGCCGAACACGACATCGACCCCGCGCTCGCGCAGCTGCCGCGTCAGTTCCGCGACCGGGTATTGCGCTTGCGCGACGGCCATGCCGTAGCCGGGCGTGATGACCACGCGCTTTGCGTCGCGCAGCAGCAGCGCCGTGTCCTCCGCCGAAATCTCGGTGTGGGAGCCGTAGTCGCGGTCGTCGGCCACCTGGCCGCCGTCGGACCCGAAACCGCCGAGGATCACCGAGATGAACGAACGGTTCATGGCCTTGCACATGATGTAGCTGAGGTAGGCACCCGAGGAGCCGACGAGGGCGCCCGTGATGATGAGCAGCGAGTTGCCCAGCATGAAGCCCGCCGCGGCGGCCGCCCATCCCGAGTAGCTGTTGAGCATCGAGACCACGACCGGCATGTCGCCGCCGCCGATGGCCGCGACGAGGTGGAAGCCCAGCAGGAGCGCGAGCAGGGTCATGAGTAGGAGCGCGCCCCAGCCGAGGACGCCTTCGCCGCCGGTGCCGACGAACACGGCGCCGAGCGCGATGGAGGCGACGATGATGCCGAGGTTCAGCCAGTTGCGGCCCGGCAGCGTGAGCGGCGCGCCCTTCATCTTCGCCGACAGCTTCAGGTAGGCCACGATGGAGCCGGTGAAGGTGATCGCGCCGATGAAGATGCCGACGAACACTTCACCGAGGTGGAACGTGTGCATCGAGGCATCCATGGTTCCGGGGTGCAGGAACGAGTTGAAGCCGATGAGGACGGCGGCGAGGCCCACGAAGGAGTGGAGCATCGCGATGAGTTCCGGCATGCCGGTCATTTCGACGCGGCGGGCGAGCGGCACGCCGATGGCGGCACCGAGCGACATCGCGAGCGCGATGAGGATGCCGGTCACGAGCGCCGAGTGATACTGCGCGGGCTCCACGTGCGCGGTGACGAGCGCCTTGGCGATGGTGGCGCCGAGCGCGATGAGCATGCCGAGCGCGCCGAACGTGTTGCCGCGCTGCGCCGTGGTCTGCTTGCTCAGCCCCGCGAGCGCGAGGATGAACAGGAGCGCCGCCACGATGTACGCGAGGTTCGTGGCCCGCGTGGTCCATTCCAGGAGTGAAAGATCCATGGTGTCTCAGCCCTCCCGGGAGAACATGCCGAGCATCCGGTGCGTGACCAGGAAGCCGCCGAAAATGTTGATGCTTGCCACGACGATGGCGATGAACGCGAGCACAGACACCGCCGGGTTGAGGCTTCCCACCTGCAGGATCGCTCCGAGCAGGATGATGCCGGAGATCGCGTTCGTTTCGCTCATGAGCGGCGTGTGCAGCGAGTGGGTGACCGCGGTGATGACGTAGAAGCCGACGACGATGGCGAGCATGAGCACCATGTATTCGCCGCTCACCTGGAGGGGGCTCGCGAGCACGAGGGCCACGCCGAGCAGGCCGCCGATCACGGCCCACAGGGCGCCGAGTCCGCGGCGCTTCGCCGGTTCTTCGGGCGCAGGCTCGGCGGCGGCCGGTGGGGCCGACGCGGGGGCGGGGGCGGCGGAGACGCTCACGGGCGGCGGCGGCCACAGGATGTCCGCGGTGTCGTCGTGCGCGTAGGTGACGGTGATGCCGCGCGTGATCTCGTCGTCGAAGTCGAGCACCATCACGCCGTCCTTGGCGGGGGTGAGCAGGCCCATGAGGTTGACGATGTTTTGGCCGTACAGCTGGCTGGCCTGGCCCGGCAGGCGGCCCGCGAGGTCCAGGTGGCCGACGATGGTGACCCCGCCGTCGGTCGTGTAGACCTCTCCGGGGCGCGTGAGTTCGCAGTTGCCGCCGTTGGCGGCGGCCATATCGACGATGACCGATCCCGCGCGCATCCGCGCCACGTCATCGGCGGTCAGCAGGACGGGTGCTGCGCGGCCGGGAATGTTGGCGGTCGTGATGACGATGTCGGCTTTCGCGGATTCTTCCGCGTAGAGGCGGGCGGCGGCCGCGGCCTGGTCGGCGGTCATTTCCTTCGCGTAGCCGTCGGTGGATTCTTCGGTGGCGGCGGGGATCGGCACGAACTCGGCGCCCATCGAGGCCACCTGCTCGCCTGCTTCGGGCCGCAGGTCGGTGGCACGCACGATCGCGCCCATCGAGTTTGCGGTGCCGATCGCTGCGAGGCCCGCGACACCCGCGCCGATCACGTAGACGGTGGCGGGCGGGACCTTGCCCGCGGCGGTGACCTGCCCGGTGAACAGGCGGCCGAAGTTGCTCGCGGCCTCGATCACGGCGCGGTAGCCGGCGATGTTCGCCATGGAGGACAGCACGTCCATCGACTGCGCGCGGGAAATGCGCGGCACGGCGTCCATCGCGAGGGCGGTGAGGCGGTCCTCGGCGAGTTCGTCGACGAGCTCGGGGTTCCGGCCGGGCGCCATGCGGGAGATGAGCACGGCTCCGGGGCTCATTTGGCGCCGGACCTCGCGCGGGGGAACGTCGAGGGTGGTCACGATATCGGCGGTCCACACCTCGTCTCCCACGAGGTCGGCGCCCGCGTCCGCGTAGGCGGCGTCGAGGTAGGCGGCCCCCTCGCCCGCGCCCCGCTGAACTGCCACGGTGTAGCCCAGCTTGATGAGGCCGGCGACCGTGGCGGGGGTGGCGGCCACGAGGGGTTGGTCCGCGAGGGTTTCTCTCGGGATTCCGATGCGCAAGGTGTCTCCTTGTGTGGATTCTCTGGGCGCGCGTGAGGGCGCCCCCTCGAATCTATCCTCGACCGGTCCCGGCGGGGCCCCGGGAAGGTCCCGCGCGCAGCTCGGACTCAGGGAAGTCCGAGGAATCGGACACGGGTGCTGGGGGGCCGACGAGGGCGAGGCGCCAGCGCACGAGGCCGGGGGCACAACGCAGAGCGTCGTCCGGGGGTGAAGACTTGGCCGCCTACAGCTTCGTGACGGGCGCGTAGCGCAACAGGAGCCGCTTCGTGCCGTGCGGTTCGCGAAACGCAACCTCAACCTGGGTCTTTTCGCCCTGGCCACTCACGGACTGCACGGTGCCCATCCCGAAGGAGTCGTGGGTGACTCGATCACCGACGGCGAGGGCCGGAATGTCTTCCGCGCTCTTCGCCTTCGCGCCCGATCCGAGGCTCGGGCGATGAATGTCGCGGCGGCCCGTGCCGAGCCCCGCTCCCGTGACCGAGGGCCCGCGGCGGGGCGCCCCGCCACCGAAGCCGCCATAGCTGCCGTATCCTCCGCCGAACGAGCCCCCGTCGGCGAAGCCCGCCGCGCTGCCCGCGCGGGCCACGTGCACGAGGTCCTCGGGAATCTCGTCAAGGAATCGCGACGCGGGGAAGAACTGCGGCGCCCCCCACGCCGCCCGCATCTGCGAGCGGGTAATGAACAGGCGCTCGCGGGCCCGCGTGATGCCCACGTAGGCGAGGCGCCGCTCCTCTTGCAGCTGGGTGGGGTCGGCGAGCGTGCGCTGATGGGGGAACGTGCCGTCTTCCATGCCCGTGAGGAACACCGTGGGGAACTCGAGACCCTTCGCGGTGTGCAGGGTCATGAGGGTCACGAACTGATCCTCGCCCTCCGGGATCTGATCGGAATCGGCCACGAGGGCCACCTTTTCCAGGAACTGATCAATGCGCGAGGCCGGGGGCGCCAGGTCGGGGCCTCCCGGATCAGCGGCGTGACCGGCGGGGGCGTCGGCGCCTGCGCCGGGGGGCGTTTCGGAGCGCGCGCCGGACCCCGCGTCTGCGCCCGTTCCCTCGCCCGTGCCCGCGCCGTCATCGAACTCCGAGGCCGCCGCTTCGGCCGCCTCCAGATCGTCCTCGAAGTCCGCCGCGACGCTCACGAGTTCCGCGAGGTTTTCCATGCGGGATTCGTCCTGCGGATCGTCGCTGCCCTGCAGCGAGGCGTAATACCCGGATTCGGAGAGCACGGCCTCGAGCACGTCGGCTGGGCCCTCCCCCCGCGCCACGCGCTCACGCACGGAGGTGAGCATCTGGACGAAGCGGGTGATCGCGCCGAGCGAGCGGGTGGCGAGCCCCGGCACTTCGTCGGCGCGCGCGAGGGCGTCGCCGAAGGGGATGCGTTCTTGTTCCGCGAAGACGGAAACCACGGCCTCGGCACGGTCGCCGATGCCGCGCTTCGGCACGTTGAGGATGCGCCGCAGATTCACATCGTCGGCGGGGTTCGTCAGCACTTTGAGATAGGCGATGGCGTCCTTGATTTCGCGGCGTTCGTAGAAGCGCGTGCCGCCCACCACCTTGTAGGGCAGGCCCACGCGGATGAGCTGCTCTTCGAGCGCGCGGGACTGCGCGTTCGCGCGGTAGAACACGGCGATCTGGCCCGCCTTCACGCCCTCATCAAGGAGCGCATCGATCTGGCGGGAGATGTAGCGGGCTTCGCCCTGTTCGTCGTCCGCGACGTAGAGGGTGATCTTCGCGCCGTTGCCCTGATCGGTCCACAGTCGCTTGTTGCGGCGGTTCTGGTTTTCGGCGATGACCGCGTTGGCGGCGCTGAGGATGGTCTGGGTGGAGCGATAGTTTTGTTCGAGCACGATGGTGCGGGCGCTCGGGAAGTCCTGTTCGAACTCGACGATGTTGCGGATCGTGGCGCCGCGGAACGCGTAGATCGACTGGTCGGAATCGCCCACGACCGTGAGATCGGCGGTGGGATCATCGCCCACGAGCAGCCGCACCAGCTGGTATTGGGCGGTGTTGGTGTCCTGGTATTCGTCCACGAGCACGTGCCGGAAGCGACGCTGATAGCCCTCCCGGATCCCGGGATTGTCCGCGAGCAGCTGGACGGTGAGGCCGATCAGATCATCGAAGTCCACGGCGTTGGCCAGGCGCAGCCGCTCCTGGTACCGGCGGTAGATGTCCGCGACCGTGCGATCCACCTCGTTCTTCGAGCCTTCCGCCTGAGCGGCGAAGTCCTCCACCGAGACGAGTTCGTTCTTGAGCGAGGAGATTTTAGATTGGAAGGGGCGTGGCGGCGCCTTCTTCACGTCCAAACCCAGGTCTTTCGCGATGCTCGTGATGAGCCGCAGGGAATCCGCGGCGTCGTAGATCGTGAAGGTGGAGGTGAGTCCCGCCGCCTGGGCGTCGCGGCGCAGGATCCTCACGCACGCGGAGTGGAAGGTGGAGACCCACATGGAGCGGGCGGCGGGGCCGATGAGGGCGCCGACGCGCTCGCGCATTTCTGCCGCGGCCTTGTTTGTGAACGTGATCGCGAGGACTTCACCCGGCAGGGCCTCGCCGCTGCGCAGCAGGTGGGCGATGCGCCGGGTGAGCACCCGGGTCTTGCCGGAGCCCGCTCCCGCGACGATGAGCAGGGGCGAGCCGCGGTGTTCGACCGCTTGGCGCTGCGGCTCGTTCAGCCCGGTCACGATCTCCTCGAGCGCGGCGTCATCGCGCCCGCCCCAGGCCGCGAAGTTTCCGTAGCGCACGGGTTCGGGAGCCTCCGCGCCGCCATGTCCGGGGTCCTCGCCGAACGCCGTGGCCAGATCCTCCGGCGCCTCGTTCCAGTCCGGTTCCGGCTCCGTATCCTCCGGCGGGTCGTCGGCCCCCTCGCGGCCTTTCTGCCTCACGCCATCGAGCGAGGAGAAGGCT
>JAUNTX010000004.1:313297-314837 GCA_030538475.1 Dermabacter sp. | reverse complement strand
ACCGGGCCGGCCGGGGCCCCGCTGCCGGTGCCGCACGAAGATTCGTCCACCTCGCCGCTCTCGCGGGCCAGCCACGCGTCTCCCGAGCGAGTGCGGCGCACCTCGAATGTGCCGCCCGTGACGCCCGAATCGGCGATCAGATAGTAGGGCGCGGCCGCGGTCAGGGTCGCTGTCACGATGTCTCCGGGTCGCGGCGCCGCTTCGGGGGCGAGGGCGGTGGGCAGACCCACGTGGACCAGTCGGCCATCCTCGCTGCGGCCGGACAGCCGGTGCGTCTCGTTATCGCGGTTGCCCTCGCGCTCGGCGATGAGCACCCGCACGTCCGTGCCCACAAGCGCCGCGTTCTCTTCGGCAGCGATGCGGTCCTGGAGCGCCATGAGCCGCTCGAACCGCTCCTGCACCACCTCTTTCGGCACCTGGTGCTCCATATCGGCAGCGGGAGTGCCGGGCCGCGGCGAGTACTGGAACGTGAACGCGTTGGAGAACCGGGATGCCTCCACCACGTCGAGGGTGCGCTGGAAGTCGTCTTCGGTTTCTCCGGGGAAGCCGACGATGATGTCGGTGGTGATCGCCGCGTGCGGGATCAGCTCGCGCACGCGATCAAGGATCCCAAGGAACTTCTTCGACCGATACGAGCGGCGCATCGCCTTGAGGATCTGATCGGACCCGGACTGCAGCGGCATGTGCAGCTGCGGCATTACATTCGCCGTCTCCGCCATCGCCACGATCACATCGTCAGTGAACATGGCGGGGTGCGGGGAGGTGAAGCGCACCCGCTCGAGCCCATCGATCCGGCCGCACGCGCGCAGCAACTTCGCAAACGCGCCCCGGTCCCCGAACTCCACGCCGTAGGAGTTGACGTTCTGGCCCAGCAGCGTCACCTCAATCGCGCCGCCGTCCACGAGGTCGGTGACCTCCGCGAGGATATCGGCGGGGCGACGGTCCTTCTCCTTGCCGCGCAGCGCGGGCACGATGCAGAACGTGCACGTGTTGTTGCAGCCCACGGAGATGGACACCCATCCGGCATAGACGCTTTCGCGGGCCGTGGGCAGGGTCGAGGGAAACACTTCGAGGGATTCGAGGATTTCCACTTGCGCTTCGCGCTGGATGCGGGCGCGGTCCAGCAGCACCGGGAGCGAACCGATGTTGTTCGTGCCGAACACGACATCGACCCAGGGGGCACGATCCGTGATGGTGGCGCGGTCTTTTTGGGCGAGGCAGCCGCCGACGGCAATCTGCATGTCCGGGTTCTTGGTTTTTGCGGGGCGCAGCTGGCCCAGGTTCCCGTAGAGGCGGTTGTCCGCGTTCTCGCGGACCGCGCAGGTATTGAACACGACGATATCGACTTCGCCCGCGAAGGCATCGGCTTCGGGCGCGGCGGCGGTGTAGCCGGCCTGCTCGAGCAGGCCCGTGAGACGTTCGGAATCGTGAACGTTCATCTGGCAGCCGAAGGTCCGCACCTGGTAGGTGCCGCGGCGGGCCAGGCTGGCATCGGCGGGGGCGGGCGTCGTCGTGGTCATAGTTCCCCAGAATACGGCGG
>JAUNTX010000004.1:0-313197 GCA_030538475.1 Dermabacter sp. | reverse complement strand
AGGGCGAGGCGCGTGGAGTAGCCGCGGCGGCCCAGCATCGAGCCGAGCCTTCGCGTGAGGGCGGCCCGATCCACCGCTGGCGCTCCCCCGCTCCGGCGCCCACTGGCGCCGAGGGAGCGTAGTTCCTTCGCGAGGCGTTCGCGCACCAGTTGTTCGCAGCGTTCCTTCTCGCCGTCATCCTCCGCTTCGGCGAGGGCCAGGTCGATCGTGCGTTCATCCACGCCCTTGGCGTCGAGTTCGCCGCGCAGTGCGGCGGTGCCGAGCTTCTTGAGGCGCCTGCGCTGATCGATCCATTCGGCGGCGAACGCGGCATCGTCGATCACCTGGCCGCGGATGAGCCGAACCATGACTTCATCCACGATCCCGGGATCGTCCGTGCGGGCCCGGATCTTCTCGAGGAGTTCGTGTTCGCTGCGCCTGCGCCGGGCCACGAGGCCGAGCGCGTAGCGGCAGTGCCCCACCACGATCTTCTCCGTGGCGGGATCCCGGAAAACATGACCGAGCGGGCGCATCGAGGACTGGCCGGATTCCACCGCGCTGAGGTGGCTGGACAGTTCTTCGATGACGCCCGCTCGTTCGTCAGGTGCCAGCGGCATTAGATCTTCGCGGGGACGTCATCATCGATAAAGGCGTCATCACCCACGGGAACCTCGGCGGCCGCGGCCTTGGCTTCATCCTTGGCGTATTCGCCGATGCCGAGCTTCGCAAGGATCTTGTGCTCGATATCGACCGCCAGGTCCGGGTTGTCCTTGAGGAACTGGCGGGCGTTTTCCTTGCCCTGCCCCAGCTGATCGCCATCGTAGGTGAACCAGGCACCGGCCTTGCGCACGATGCCGTTTTCCACGCCGAGATCGATGAGGCCGCCCTCGCGGGAGATGCCTTCGCCGTAGAGGATGTCGAATTCTGCCTGGCGGAAGGGCGGGGCCATCTTGTTCTTGACCACCTTGATGCGGGTGCGGTTACCCACGGCATCGGTGCCCTGCTTGAGGGTTTCGATGCGGCGGATGTCCATGCGCACCGAGGCGTAGAACTTGAGGGCCTTGCCACCCGTGGTGGTTTCGGGGCTGCCGAAGAACACGCCGATCTTTTCGCGAAGCTGGTTGATGAAGATCGCGGTGGTGCCGGTGGAGTGCAGGGCCCCCGTGAGCTTGCGCAGGGCCTGCGACATGAGGCGCGCCTGGAGACCCACGTGGGAATCGCCCATTTCGCCTTCGATTTCCGCCTTCGGGGTGAGGGCAGCCACGGAGTCCACAACGATGATGTCGATCGCGCCGGAGCGCACCAGCATATCCGCGATTTCGAGGGCCTGTTCGCCGGTGTCCGGCTGGGAGACCAGGAGGGCATCCACATCGACGCCGAGCTTGCGGGCGTATTCGGGATCGAGCGCGTGTTCGGCATCGATGAACGCGGCGATACCGCCGTTGCGCTGCGCGTTGGCAATCGCGTGCAGGGTCACGGTGGTCTTACCGCTGGATTCCGGGCCGTAGATTTCCACGACGCGGCCGCGGGGCAGGCCGCCAATGCCGAGCGCGACATCGAGAGCGACCGAACCGGTGGGGATCACTTCTACCGGCGGGCGGGAATCATCGCCGAGGCGCATGATCGAGCCCTTCCCGAACTGGCGATCAATCTGCGCGAGCGCGCTTTCCAGCGACTTGCCGCGATCCTTGGGGGCTGCTGCCATGGCAGGTCCTTTCGTTGTCCCGCTGTGAGCGGGGCGTTACTGGCTATGTGCTCCCCAGCGTAGGCAGGGGGTGAGACATTTAAACTCCGGGTGCCGCAAGCGGTGGATAACCCGCCCTCCGTGCGCCGAACGGCACGGGCCAGGCCGGGTGAAGCACCGGGACACGCTCAGTACTGTACCACCCTAAGCGAACACCTGTTCGATCCACGCCGTTTCGGCGCCGCGTGTTCGATTATTCGAAGCCACTCCCGGCGCCCGGCCGCCTCACACGGCGCATCTGGGGCGGCACCTCCCAGCGCAGTTCCTCGGGCACGTTCATTTCATCGCACAGGGTGTGCCAGACATCCTTGACCGGAAAGCCCTGCTCGATGGCTTCGTCGGCACTCAAGAGGCCGAAGGGCACAAGAGAGAGCTCGCGCGCATAGGTGCGCGCGAGCTCTGGACCGAAGGCGGCTTCGGCGCGTTCGCGAAATTCGCTGCGTCTCACCGCATCAGTGGGTGCCGGCGAGCACGGGCAGGGAGTCGCTGCCGCGGCGGGCGCGGGCCTCGAGATCGGCGGGCACGGTATCGGGCACGACAATGCCTTCGTGCACGGCCACGCGATCAGCCACGGAACGCAGGATGATCGACATGGGGTAGCCGAGCGCGTCGGTGATCGAGGCGAGCAGTTCGGACGAGGCTTCCTTCTGGCCGCGTTCGATTTCGCTCAGGTAGCCGAGCGACACGCGGGCATCGGCGGATACCTGACGCAGGGTCTTGCCCTGGTGGCGGCGGACGTCGCGAAGGACGTCCCCGAGTTCTTGGCGGAAAAGCACCATCGAGCGCTGTCCTTTCTGTGCGGCCGCGGAAGTGGGGCGGGGGCCGCGCGGGGCCACGAGCGTGCGGGGCTTCCCGGCACTCGGGGTGACGAGGCGGCGGTATGTGCGGGCCATCTGGCCATTCTCAGAAGTGGTAGTCACATGAGAAGGAACGCGACCAGGGGGCCTTTTGTTCCCGCGATACTACGGGCCGTGACTGTGAAAGGCCACAGGTTTAGGGGCCCTCGCTCCCCACGCCGCCAGCATCCGTGCTGGTCAGCGCCTCGATCCCGAGAGCGAGCGCGGCATCGACCACCCCGGCGCGCACGCACGCCCGTTCACCGGTGAGGCGCAGTTCACGCACGTGCACACTCCCGGCCACGGCGCACGCCACGAAGGCCGTGCCTGCCGGAACCCCGTACGGATCCGGACCCGGTCCCGCCACGCCCGTAGTGGCCAGGGCCACGTCGGCCCCGTAGATTCTCTGGGCCGCGCGCGCCATGGAGACGGCCACACTCTCCCGGACGGCGCCACGAGCCTCAAGGTCGGCACGATCAAGGCCCAGAATGCGCGCCTTCGCCTCGAAGGAGTACGTGCACACGCCACCGGCCACGACGGTGCTCGCGCCGGGCACGTCGACGAGCCGCGCCACCACGAGCCCGCCCGTGAGCGATTCCGCGGTCGCGACCGTGAGGCCGCGCTCCTCGAGCAGGGCAAGCAGAGGGGCGGCGAAAGCCTCAGCCACGGGCGGCGAGGGTCTCGCGGCGCAACCGCAGGCCGTCTCGAACATTGAGGAAGCCCGACCACAGGGTGAGGACCAGGGCGATCACGATGAGGGTGATGCCGATCCACCACGCGGGCGGCCACAGCAGCTCAAACGGCATGAGGCAGAACGTAATGGCCACGGACTGCATCATGGTCTTCGCCTTGCCGCTGAAGTTTGCGGGCAGCGCCCCGTACTTCAGGATCGTGAAGCGCATGAGGGTGATCCCGAACTCCCGCACGAGGATGAGGATCGTGATCCACCACGGAACGTACTCCCACACGCTCAGCATGATGAGCGCCGCACCGGTCATCGCCTTGTCGGCGATGGGGTCCATGATCTTGCCGAAGTCGGTGACCAGGTTGCGCGAGCGCGCGAGGTAGCCGTCCACGAAGTCGGTGGCCATCGCGAGCACGAAGATCCCGGCGATCACCCAGCGCATCGCGATGTCCTCGTGGAACAGGGCCGCCACCACCACGAAGATCGGCACCATGACGCAGCGGGCCATGGTGAGGATGTTGGCGATGTTCCACAGGGGAACTTCGCCCTGGGGGCGCGCGGTGGGGGCGGTGCTCATGGTGGGTGTCCCTCTCTCGTTCCTAGCGGCCGGTCAGCTGCCAGGCGTCTTCGCTGTCCTCGTCGTCATCATCATTCCAGCTGGGCGTGACATCGGGCCCCGCCGAGGCGGCCAGGGGGTCGCTTCCGTAGCGCGCATCGCCCCGGGCATCCTGGGCGGGCTCCGCATCCGCGTCGCCGGCGTCGGCCCCCGCCTGCTGCTGGGCCTCGTCCTCGTACAGGTCCACGCTTTCGCCCCGGATGAGGGCGATGGCGCGGCCCAGGTCTTCGGGGCGCACGAGCACATCGCGCGCCTTCGATCCCTCGCTCGGGCCCACGATCTCGCGCGATTCCAGGAGGTCCATGAGGCGCCCGGCCTTTGCGAAGCCCACGCGCAGCTTGCGCTGCAGCATCGAGGTCGAACCGAACTGCGTGGTCACCACGAGTTCCACGGCCTGCAGCAGCACTTCGAGATCGTCGCCGATGTCGTCGTCGATCTGCTTCTTTGCCGCCACCTGCGCCACGTCCTCGCGGTAGTTCGGCTTCATTTGCGCTTTCACGTGGTCCACAACCTTGTGAATCTCCGACTCGTTCACCCACGCGCCCTGGACGCGCATGGGCTTCGCGACACCCATCGGGTGAAAGAGCGCGTCGCCCTGGCCGATGAGCTTTTCGGCGCCCACCGAATCGAGGATCACGCGCGAATCCTGGAGCGAGCTCGTGGCGAACGCGAGCCGGGACGGCACGTTGGCCTTGATGATGCCCGTGACCACATCGACCGACGGCCGCTGCGTCGCGAGCACGAGGTGAATGCCCGCGGCGCGGGCCAGCTGAGTGATCCGCTGGATCGACGCTTCGACATCGCGCGGGGCCACCATCATGAGGTCCGCGAGCTCATCCACCACGACGAGGAGGTAGGGGTAGGGCGCCACGGTCCGCTCGGAGCCGGGCGGCGGGCTCACCTGCCCGGCGCGCACCGCCTTGTTGTAGTCATCGATGTGCTTGAAGCCGTACAGCGCGAGGTCGTCGTAGCGGGCGTCCATCTCCTTGACCACCCATTCGAGGGCCTCCGCGGCCTTCTTCGGGTTCGTGATGATGGGCGTGATGAGGTGGGGAATCCCCTCGTAGATCGTGAGCTCCACGCGCTTCGGGTCCACGAGCACCATGCGCACCTCATCGGGCGTGGCCCGCATGAGGATCGAGGTGATCATCGAGTTGACAAAGCTCGACTTACCCGCGCCGGTGGCACCGGCCACGAGCAGGTGCGGCATCTTCGCGAGGTTCGCGATGACGTACCCGCCCTCCACGTCCTTGCCGATGCCCATGACCATGGGATGCTCGCTCCCGCGCGCCACGGAGGAACGCAGAACGTCGCCGAGCGCCACGGTCTCGCGGTCCGTGTTCGGGATTTCGATGCCGATGGCCTTCTTGCCCGGGATCGGCGACAGGATGCGCACGTCAGCGCTCGCGACCGCGTACGCGATGTTGTTGCTGAGCGCGGTGACCTTCTCGACCTTCGTGCCGGTACCGAGCTCCACCTCGTACCGCGTGACCGTGGGTCCGCGGCTGAAGCCCACCACCTCGGCGTTCACGCCGAACTGCTGGAACACCTCTTCGAGGGCTTGCACCACCCGATCGTTCGCTTCCGACCGCGACTTCGACGGCGGCCCCTCGAGCAGGGAGGAGGACTCGGGCAGCATGTAGACGATGTCGCCGCCCAGCTGCAGCTGTTCGCCCGCGCGCGGCAGATCCCCGGCGGGCGGGGGCACGAGTTCGGCGGTGGGCGCTGGTTCGGCAGCGGTGGTGGGGGCCGACGCGCCCCTCGCGGGGCGGGAACTCTTCGGCGCGTCCGCCGCGGCCGCATCCGCGGTGGGGAACACCTTCGTGCGGGAGTTTTCGGCATCGATGTAGTCGTACACATCGTCCGAGGGGGCCTCAATGGCCTCGGGCAGGGCCGCCGTGCTCCCGGCACGGGCCGCTTTCGAGGTGCGGGGCAGCACCTGGGTGCTGTCGGCCTCGCGCTGGGCGCTCTGATCGTAGGCGCCATCGCCGTCGTAACCGAACGCATCGTGGTCGCGTTCGGCCTCGGTGCGGCGCTTGCGGCGCAAGAGGGCGCTCGCTTTACCCGGGGAGTCGGGGGCGTCGGCGCTCGCCTCCTCGGCGGGCCTCGTGCGTCGGCCCAGCCCGAACTTCTCGCGCTCGTCTTCCTCGCGCTCTCCGCGGCCGACGAGGGCCTGGTACATGTGCGCGATGCTCCGGCCGATGTCGGTGACGGGGGTCGCGGTGATGATGAGGATCGAGAAGAAGCACGCGATGGCGGCGAGGATGATGACGACGACGCCGGGCACGAGCGCGACGAGCGGGGCGGCCACGAGGTAGCCGACGATGCCGCCGCCGCGGGCGAGGGCGCCGATGCCATCGGCGGGGGTGGGCACGCGCGCGCTCACGGTCGCGATGGCGCACAGGGCGGCGATCATGAGGGTGATGCCCGCGCCGATGCGCGTATTGGCGGCCACGAGGTCCGGGCGGCGGAACATGCGCACGGCCCAACCACCCAGAAGGAGCGGCACGACGATGCCCATGATGCCGAACGTTCCGGCCACGACCGTGTGGACGGCCTCAAAGCCGAAGGCCCGCACCTGGAACCACTCGGGCACCATGATGAGGATGGCCAGCAAGCTCAGCCCGAGCGCGAAGCCGTCGCGGCGGTCCTCGTACGCGACCTCCCAGCGGGCGATCCCGATGCCGCGCACGAAACCGCCGACGGCGCGGGCGACGCCAAGGTAGCCCACTCGCGCGGCGCGGAAGGGCAGGGGAAGCGTCGAGGGGTCGGGAGCACTCCCGCTCCCGGTACGGGACGTACCGGAGGTGGAGCCTCGTTTCGAGCCTTTCGACGCACGTGCGGGGGAAGTCGTACGTGTCGCCATGATGCCAATCTACCGCGCGCCGCCTCCCGGGCGGCGTGGGACACGGCGCGAGGCGGCCGAACGCGACCCAGGCAACGCTGACGCGCCCCGGCGCCCGAGCCTGCGCGAGCCGTGCGCTTCCCAGGCTCGCGTGATGGGGTGGGTCTCACCGCCACAACATTAGGAGCGCCACCGATGCCGCAGACGCCCCCGCCCCAGACCCCCGATCAACCGACGGCTCCCGATCAACAGAAGGCTCCGTGGGGCGATCCTCCCGGGGACGCCGCGTGGAAGGCCCTCCGATTCTCCGGCGCCTTCATGGCCTTCGGCGGGCTCGTCCTCACGATCATCGCCCTCGCCCAGGGCGATGCCGTCACGTGGACGAGCATGGGTCCGGTCTTTATACAGATCGGCGCCGTGGGCATCATCGCCGCCTACCTGTGGAAGGCCTCGCTCGCGCGCACCGAGCGCCGAAAGGCGGCCGAAGCGCGCGAGGAGACAGAGGGAGAGGCTACGCCTCGACCACCACGGGGATGATCATGGGCTTGCGGCGCAGTCGCTGACTCGCGTACCGGCCCACCACACGGCGCATCGCCTGCTGAAGCTGGTGAGCATCGTGCCCGCGCTCATCCTCGATCACCTGGCGCAGAGCCTTCACGATGTCCGGCTTGATCCGCTCGAACACCTCGTTGTCTTCGGCAATGCCGCGCGAGTGGATTTCGGGGCCTGCGATGAGTTCGCCCGTCTCCGAATTGACCACGGCGAACAGGGAAATGAAGCCCTCTTCAGACAGGATGCGGCGGTCCTTGAGGTCGGACTCGCTCACCTCGCCCACGCTCGAGCCGTCCACGTACACGTAGCCGACGGGCACTTCGCCTACGGCCTTCGCCACGCCGTTCTTCAGGTCGATGACGGTGCCGTCCTTCGCGAGGATCACGCGCTCGCTCGGCACCCCGGCCGCTTCCGCGATCTTGCCGTTGGCGATGAGGTGGCGCACCTCGCCGTGCACGGGCATGACGTTCTTCGGCTTGAGGATGTTGTAGCAGTACAGCAGTTCACCCTCGCTCGCGTGACCGGACACGTGGACGCGCGCGCTCGCCTGGTGGATGACGTCGGCCCCGAGCTCCATGAGCCCGTTGACCACGCGGAACACGTCGTTCTCGTTCCCGGGGATGAGCGAGGAGGCGAGGATGATGACATCGCCCGGCCCCACTTCGATCCGGTGGTTGCGGTTGGCGATCCTGCCGAGTGCGGCCATCGGTTCGCCCTGGCTGCCGGTGCACATGAACACCACCTGATCGTCGGCAAGGGCGTCCGCCTTCTTCACGTCGATCAGGGTGTTCTCGGGGACGTGGAGGTAGCCCATGTCCGCGGCAATCGTCATGTTGCGCACCATCGAACGGCCCACGAACGCGACCTTGCGGCCCCGCGCCGCGGCGGCATCGAGCACCTGCTGGACGCGGTGCACGTGGCTCGAGAACGAGGCCACCACGATCTTTTGCGGGGAGCGTTCGAAGATCGAATCGAGCACGGGCCCGATCTCGCGCTCCTGCACCGTGAAGCCCGGCACTTCCGCGTTCGTGGAATCCACGAGGAAGAGGTCCACGCCCTTCTCCCCGAGCCGCGCGAACGCCCGCAGGTCCGTGAGGCGGCCATCGAGCGGCAGCTGGTCCATCTTGAAATCGCCCGTGTGCAGAACCACGCCCGCGGGGGTCGTGATCGCTACCGCGAGCGCGTCCGGGATCGAGTGGTTGACGGCCACGAACTCGCACTCGAACGGGCCCAGCTTCTCCACGTCGCCTTCCTTCACCGCGAGGGTGTAGGGGCTCAGGCGGTGCTCCTTGAGCTTCGCCTCGACGAACGCGAGGGTGAGCTGGCTGCCCACGAGGGGAATGTCGGGCTTGAGGCGCAAGAGGTAGGGGACGGCGCCGATGTGGTCTTCGTGGCCGTGGGTGAGCACGATCGCCACGATGTCGTCGAGGCGGTCCGCGATGGGGGTGAAGTCCGGGAGGATCAGATCGACCCCCGGCTGGGATTCTTCGGGGAACAGCACGCCGCAGTCCACGACGAGCAGGCGCCCCTCGTATTCGAAGACGGTCATGTTGCGGCCCACCTCGCCGAGGCCGCCGAGGGCGGTCACGCGTAGCGTGCCGTTCTTCAGCTTCGGGGCCTGGCCAAGGTGGGTGGGAAAGGGTGAGGTCACTGGCGTCACTTCTCCGTTGTAGAGGGATCCTCGAAGGAGTCGAGGAGAGGTTCGAGGGTGGCGATCGCCGCGCGGATGACCGCCGCGGCGTCTTCGCTCACGGTGCCGAGCGGCCCGCGGGAGCGGGCGTGCGGCAGGATGCCCTGCTGGGCGAGGGCGTACTTCACGGCCATGGTGCCGGGGCCCTGGTTCATGATCGCGTTGACGAACGGGATGCGGGCCAGGTGGATGCGCTGGGCGAGGTCCAGGTCCCCGCGGCGCACGGCGTCGATCTGCAGGCGGTCCAGGCGGCCGGTCACGTGAGAGGTCACGGAGACTACGCCGACGGCGCCGACGGCCAGCCACGGCAGGTTGAGTGCGTCTTCACCCGAATACACATCGAGGTCCGTTGCGGCGATGAGCGCGGAACCTTCGTGGATGTTGCTCTTGGCTTCCTTGAGCGCCACGATCCGCGGGTGCTCGGCGAGTTCGACGGCGCTCGCGTATTCGATGGGGATGCCGGCCCGGCCGGGGATGTCGTAGAGCATCGCGGGCAGATCGGTCTCGTTCACAATGGCGAGAGTGTGCTCGATGAGGCCGCGCTGCGTGGGCTTGTTGTAGTACGGCGTCACGAGCAGGAGGCCGTCGGCGTGCCCGTTGTTCGCCGCCTCGCGCGCGAGCTTCAGGGAGTGGCGCGTGTCGTTCGTGCCCGCCGCGGCAAGCACCCGCACGTCGGGCCCCGCGGCCTCCCGCACGGTCTTCACGACCTCGTGCTTTTCTTCGTCGGTGGTGGTCGGCGATTCGCCCGTGGTGCCGTTCGTGACGATGAGATCGTGCCCCGCATCCACGAGGTGCCGGGTGAGGCGGGACAGGGCGTCGTGATCCACGCGCTCCAGATCCTCGGTGTAGGGCGTCACGATGGCCACCCCGAGGGTGCCAAAGCGCGGTGTCGTGTCGCTCGCGCGAGTCATGGTGTCCTCCAGTGGCCTGCCTGGCCGTGGGTACCGGGGTGGGGGAAATATACGAGGGCCGGTGCCGCGCTCAGGGGGCAACCCGGCCGGCGGCGTTGAAGGCGTCGTAGGTGAGGGGCATCTTCTCGGCGAAGAACTCCTCCATCTTTTCGCCCACCATCTCGATTTCCCGCTGCGGGAACGAGGGGAAGTGGGTGCCTTCGCGCGTGGTGCGCAGGGACAGGAAGTTCATGATGCTGCGCGCGTTCATGGTCACGTACATCGAGCTGAACAGGGTGAGCGGGAGCACGCCCCGAGCCACCTCGCGGGCCACGCCCGCCTCGAGCATCTCCTGGTACGCGGCAAACGCGCTCTCGCACTGGGTGCGGAAGGCGCGCTGCACCACCTCGTGCTGGTCCTCGGTGCCCTCGTAGAAGTCGTAGGCGCCGGGCTTGCCCTTCTGGATGAGCTTGCGATCATGGCCGGGCACGTAGAACACGGGGCGCATTTCCCTGTAGCGTCCCGATTCCTCGTTGTAGGAGGCGATGCGGTGGCGCATGAACTCGCGGAACACGAAGATGGGCGCCTCGACGTAGAACGTGAAGCTGTTGTGTTCGAACGGGCTGCCGTGGCGGTCCCGCATGAGGTAGCTGATGAGGCCGCGGTCGCGGGAGGAAGTTTCCGTCCCCACGGCGTCCTTGGACTGTTCGCCCTGCGTGGAGACGCGGGCCGCAAAGATCACGTCGGAATCGGAGGCCTGTGAGCGGACCAGGTCAACGGTGACGTCGCTTCGAAAAGTAATCTCACTCATGTATCCACCCTAAGTCACGCCGGTGCAAAAAAACCGAAGGGTCCGCACCCCGTGCGGGCGGGGCCCGAAAGTCTCACACCCACGCGCCACGCGCGCCTCAGCGCACGACGAGGGCGAGGCGGCCGTCCTCAACGCGCACGCTCACGTCGGCGAGGCTTCCCACCCGCACGTCGGCGAGCGCCTCAATCGCTTCCGCGTCGCTCGTGGTGGTGACCCCGAGGGTGAAGGCGCCCGAGGCGAGCCCGGCCTCAAGGCCCGGCACGGCGTCTTCGGCAACGATGCACTGGTCGGCGCTCACGCCGAGACGTTCGGCGCCGCGCAGGTACGGCTCGGGATTCGGCTTGCCATGCGTCACCTGATCGGCGGTCACGAGCGTGTCCGGGATCGGCAGGCCGTGGTGGGCGTAGCGCGCGGTGAACAGCCTACGCGTGCAGCTCGTGACGATCGTCCAGACCTCCCGCCCAAGCTCGCTCGAGGCGGCCTCGAGATCGGCGAGGAACTCCCGAGTGCCCGGCAGCACCTCCACCGAATCGGCGGTCTCGATCTCGTAGCGCTCGACCGTGGCGTAGGCGGCCTCGAGATCAGCCTCGCTCATCTCGGGAAAGACCCGGCGCAGAAGGCTGCGCGCGGGCTGGCCGTGAAAAGACTCCTCGTACACGGCGTCGCTGCCGAGCTCCGCAAACAGGCGGTCCCAGCACGCCACCACGCTCTTCTCGGAGTTCACGAGCGTGCCGTCCATATCGAGCAGGACGGCATCGGCGGTGGCAAGGGCGGTGCCGGAGGGGTGCGGGCTCATGGGGCTCCTTCACGAGGGGGAAAGCAACGCCTCCAGTCTAGGCGCGAAGGACTCCCGTGGGTGGCGGCCCGCAACGGGCGAGCGCGCTCAGGCTGACGAAACGACGCTACTTTCGCGGCCTCGTGGCGGCTCGAATCGTGACGTATAGCAGGGCGCACGCGCCTGCGATCCCGCCAACGAGCAACAGGAGTTCTTGGAAGGCGATGCCTATAAATTGACCGGACATTCTGGGGCTCCTCCGTGGCTCGCGACCCCGGGATGCCCGGGCGCCGTCGTGGGCACGAAACTCCGGGAGGGAACTCCTCCGTGAGTTCGCGTCACAGCGCTCGCCGTGACCTCCCCAGACTATGCGAGCGCAGGGGGGCGGGCAAGAGGTGGGCGGACGGGACGACGAAGGCGTGCGCCCGTTAGCCCTGCCCCGTGGGGCGTCGGCGAGCGCCAAGAGCAAGCGCGGGCTTTTCGATGAGGACCCAGGACAGGGCCGCGAACGGCAGGGTGGCGAGCGCGCACAGGGCGGCGGTGAGAAACCAGCCGAGCTGCTGGACGCCGAGCAGGATGAGGATCTGCTGCACGGGGAACGCGTAGACGTACATGCCGTAGGACAGGTCGTTGGTCTGCCCGATGCGCGAGCGCAGGACGGCGCCGGCGCCGAGCACCGTGTACGCGAGCAGCGGGGTGCGCACCACGGTCATGAGCTCGGCAAGAATCCCACCCACCGCGAGGTGCGCGAGCACGAGGAACGCGAGCGCCGCCACGGCCACGGCGAGCGGGCGCGCCGGAAGACGGTCCCGCCACTGGAAGGCGAGCATCCCCCAGAGGAACGGCACCCAGAGCCCGGTCCCCGTGACGAGCACATCCGCGAGCGCGGTGGGGAGGGACGAGAGCAGCGAGGCGAGGTCCACGAACGCGTACACGAAACTTCCCGCCACGGCGGCGATCGGCACGATGACCGGCAGCGCCCGGCGGATGAGGGGCAGGCCGACGATCACGGCGATGCCCAGATAGGCGGCGGCCTCGTAGAACAGGGTCCACAGCGAACCGTTCCACGTTTCGGGCCAGGGCACGGCCACGAGCGTTCTCTCCACGCCCTCCTGGGACGGCTTGAGATCAAGGGCGCCAAGCACGTACTGCGCCGCCGAGGATGCTTCCCAGCGGGCGCCCGGCTCGAGCATCCCGCCGAGCGGGGCGAAGACAAAGGCGGTCATGAGGACCGCGACGAGGAACCCGGGATAGATGCGCAGGAACCGCCGCCACAGGTAGATCCCCGTGGGCAGGCGCAGCCCCGAGGCGAGGATGAGGTAGCCGGAGATTGCGAAGAACGCGTGGACGGCGAGCCCGTGCAGCCCCGCGTGCACGAACGGACCCGCCTGGAAACCGGGGAATCCGCCGAGCGGGAAGGCGTGGCCGAAGATCACCGCGAGCGCGAGCACGAGCCGCACGAGGTTGAGGGCGTTATCGCGCGTATCGAGGGCGTCGCCCAGAACGCGCACGGGCTCGTGCGCGCCCCGCGCCCCGACCGGCGGCGTGCTGCCCGTGGCCGTCATGCTTTCCCCTCGCATCCCCTGCGTCGACTGTGCGGCGCCGGTGGCGCCTCGCGTATCCTACCGAATCGTCGGTCGGGCGAGGGAGCGTGTTTTAGGCGAAGAGTCCTTCGGCGCCGCGCAGCAGGTGGGCCAGGTGGCCGCGCTGGAGGTCCGCGTCGGGATGGAAAGCGGGCGCCTCACCGTCGGAAGCGGCGGGCGCGGCGAGCAGCATCACCTCGTCGATGAGGCCGCATTCGCGGGCCCACTGGATCGGGCGAGCGTAGCGGTGGGTGGCGTGCACGTCGCTGAACTCGCCGATGCTGGCGTGCAGCGCTCCCCCGCTTTCGGCGAGGTGCCGCTCGAGGTGGACGTGCAGCATGCGGGAGAGGAACGCACACATTTCGCCGCGCGAGACCAGCTCGGTGGGGCGGAAGGTCGCATCGAACGCGCCGAACGCGATGGCCTGCCCGCGCATCCACATGATCTCGCGGAAGTTCGTGGACTTCGCCGTGACATCGCGGTACGGCTCCTGCTGCGGGTCGGGATAGTTGGGCGATCCGGCGAGGCGGAAGAGGTACACGGCGATTTCTTCGCGGGTCACGGGGTCGGTGAGGCTCCTGCCGGATTCCTCTTCGGTGGCGATCCCCGACTCGAGCAGCCACGCGGCGTCCCGCTCAATGGGGGTCGAGGCATCGCCGTCGTGCTCGCCGAGGGTGGTTCGGGTGGGCCACAGCGCAGCCGTCGCGGCGACGGCCACGCCGAGCGAGCCCACGATGAGGCCGCGGCGCGCCGTGAACTGCTGTCCGCCTTCATCTCTCACGACGCCCATGCGCACCCGCCTCTTCCCGCCCCGGCACCCGTCACAGCCACCGCAGTTCCTTCATCCGATCGATGAGCGCCCACGCCACCAAAAGATTCCCCCAGCCGCTGAGGTGAATGCCGTCGGTGCCGCGCAGCGGCGTCGGCACGATGCCCTGCTCCCGCTCCTTCTGCGTCTCCTGGTCGCTCATGAGCCCCAGGTCCCAGATGGGATCCGCGGTCAGCCCCGCCTCGCTCGTGAGGATGTCCTGCACGTCGATGAAGCGGCGGCCATAGCGTTCGCCCTGCACCCGGTTGGCCTGGTGCACGTTCGCGATCTTGCGCGGATGCGCGAGATCGTTCCTCGTCACCCATTGCCCCAGCACAATCGCGTCGGCCTCCGGGTTCCGCGCCGCCTTGACGAGCGCGTCCACGTCGGCGTTCACGCGCGACAGGTCGCCAATGTTGTTCTTGCCCGTCCAGATCACGTGGCGGGAATCCTCGGTGCGGGCCTTCCAGTCGGAGACGAACCGGCCCGTGGTGGCCCAGTTTCCCGTGTCCTGGACGTCGGCCTCGAAGAACCACTGGTGCTCGGCGCTCCCGGTGAGGGTGCCGTGCGGCCCGCCCTCGATCTGGCCCGCGCACGTGAAGGTCCACAGCGCCGCCGCGTCGGTCTGCACCTGCACCGGCACCTTTCCCCCGCTATAGCCCGCGGGTAGCCGCACCACGGGGGTGTCCAGGCCGCGCAGCAGCGTGGTGTGGTTCGACCATTGCGCGCCGTAGGCCACGTTGAACACCGGCAGGGGGTTCACGGTGAGGACGAGTTCGTCGTGGATGTAGACCGGCCTCGGCGTGTGTTCGGCGCCGAGACCGCCCTCCATCGAACTCGAGCCCCACAGGGCAATCGAGGCGGTCGAGGCGGGAATCGCGAGCGCTTCGGCGAGCGGCCGCTCATCCGTCGCGCTCGTCGAAGGCGAGGGGGTGGAGTGCTCGGCCCGGGGCCAGGCGCCGGAGCGCTGGGGCGCGGGAAGCCCCGAGTCAGGAAGCCCAGAAGCGGGGGCCGACGGGGGCGCTGCCGTCGCACCGCGGGTGCCCGCGCCGAGAGCTGCCGCGAGCGCCCCGAGCCCGGCGAGCGCCGCGCGGCGGCTGGCGGGCTGAGGCATGAGAACTCCTGGGCAATGCTGGGGCGGGTGGTTCGGACGTGAGGGGCGCACGGGCGAACGCGCTCGATTCTAGCGGTCCTGTGCACACCGTGCGCGGCGGGAGGCGAGCCCCAGGTCCGCGCGCGTGTCGCCAAGAGCGGGCTCTCAGGTTTGCCGGGCGGTCTCGCTCGTGTAGCCGCGCAGCGCCTGGCGCATGGCCGCCCGCGCGGCCCGCCGGTCACGGTTCAGGTCATACGCAATCGCGAGGCGATACCACGCGCGCCAGTTCTCCGGCTCGGCTTCCGCCTGCGCCTTCGCACCGACGAAATCCCCGAGCTCCACCCCGGCCAGGAAGTCCTCGCGGGCCTCGGCCCGGCCGAGCCGCTGGGTGGCGATCCCGAAGCGCACTTCGCGCAGGATGGTCCACAGGCTGATCGGCGTGAGGATCGCGATCCCGACCCCGACCCCGATGCCGAGCGGGGTGCCGGAACTGAGGAAGCCGTACGCGAGCCAGCCGAGGCCCCACACGAAACCGAGGGTCACGGCCGTGATCGCGGCGGCGCCGATCTTCCATCCCATGCGCGCCTCAGCCCAGGTCGAGGAGGTTCTCGAGGCCCACGGTGAGGCCCGGGCGGCCGGAGACGCGCCGCACGGCGAGCACCACGCCGGGCATAAAGCTCGCGCGGTCGAAGCTGTCGTGGCGGATGCTCAGCTGCTCGCCGACGTTGCCGAAGAGGATCTCCTCGTGCGCCACGAGGCCGCGCAAGCGCACGGCATGCACGTGTACGCCGTCCACCTCGGCGCCGCGCGCACCGCCCGGGTCCACCTCGGTGGCGTCGGGGATCGGTCCCCGCTTCGCGGCGGCGCGGCCGCGGGCAATCGCCGCGGCAGTGTGCACGGCCGTGCCGGAGGGCGCGTCCACCTTGTCGGGGTGGTGCAGCTCGATGATCTCGGCGCTCTCGTAGAAGCGGGCCGCCTGCTCGGCGAACGTCATCGCGAGGACGGCGCCGATGGCGAAGTTCGGGGCGATGAACACGCCCACGCTCGGCTGGGCCTCCAGGGCCGCGCGCACCTCGGCGCGCGCCTCGTCCGTCCACCCCGTCGCGCCCACCACGGCATGAATCCCGTGGCGCACGGCCCACAGCACGTTGTCTTTCGTCGCCGACGGCACGGTGAAGTCCACGATGACATCCACGAGCGCTTCGCCGTCCGAACCGACGAGCGAGTCCAGGGCGTCCGCTTCACCGATGCCGCGCACCACCTCGATGCCATCCGCGGCCTCGAGGGCCTTCATCGACTCCGATCCCATCCGGCCGAAAGCGCCGAGGACTGCTACGCGAATACTCATGGGGAAACTCCTTGGCTGAGGTGCGGTGGCGACGCCCGGGCAAGGCCGCGGGCCCTCATCCATGGTAGTGCCCCCTAGGGCGCGGCACCGCCGGCGGCCTTACGCGGTGGGTTCGGGCCCCACGTCGACGCGCACGCACAGGTTCTCGGCAATGTCCCGCCCGAGCTCTTGCACCTGGGCCCGCGTCACGGACTGGAAGCGGGCGAGGGCCTCGTCCACGCTGCGGTATTCGCCGTGCATGAGCTCCGCGGAGGCCAGGCGCCCCATCCGGGCCTGCGTGTCCTCGAGCCCGAGCGCCATCGACCCCGTGATCTGGCCGAGCGCGCGGCCCAGCTCATCCTCACTCACGCCCGCCTCGGCGAGCTTCGCGGTCTCATCCATCATGAGGGACGCCACCGTGTCGGCGTGGCGGGTGCGGCACGCCGCGTACAGGCCAACAAGCCCCGCATCGCGGTAGCCGCTCGAGAACCCGTAAACGGAATAGGCGAGGCCGCGCTTCTCCCGCACCTCCTGGAACAGCCGCGAACTCATACCCCCGCCGAGGATCGACATGAGCACGCTCATCGCGTGCCGCCGGGGATCAATCGCCGAAAGCGCGGGACCGCCCAGGAACACGTGGGTCTGCTCGGTCGTACGCGCGAGCCGGTGCGTGATGCCGACCCCGCGCAGGGCGTCAATCCCGCGGTGCGCCTCGTGCTGGACGGGAAAGTGGAAGCCCTCGGCGGGGCGGCGCGGCCGGGGCGCGGCCCCGTCGGCCAGGTCCCACCCGCCCGCACTCAGAGCCTCGCTCACCTGGCGTGCCACATCGTCATGGTCCACGTCGCCCACCGCGGTGACGACGAGCGTGTTCGGCTCGTAATGCTCCCGGTAGTGCGCGCGCACCGCTTCGGCCTGCACGTCCGTGATGGTCTGCGCCGTCCCGCCGATGGGGCGGCCGAGCGCCGTGTCCGGCCCCAGCACGTCGGCGATCAGAGCCTCGTGGCCCACGTCCGTCGGATCATCCTCCGCCATCGCGAGCTCTTCGAGGATCACCTCGCGCTCCGTGGCAAACGCATCGTCGGCGATCAGCGGGGAGGTCACCATGTCGGCCAGCGTCGCAATCGCCATGGGCAGATCCACGGAACGCACGCGCGCGTAGTAGCACGTGTGCTCCTTCGCGGTCACCGCGTTCGATTCGCCGCCCACCTCGTCAAACGCCTGCGCGATCTCGAGCGCCGTCCGCTGCGGCGTCCCCTTGAACAGCAGGTGCTCAAGAAAATGGGTGCTGCCCGCGTGCTCGGGCCGTTCGTCACGCGAACCCACCGGGAGCCAGAAGCCGACGGACGCCGATCTGAGGCCCGGCACGCGTTCGGTCAACAGCCGCACGCCCCCGGGAAGGATGGAGCGGCGCACGAGCGCGCCCTCGTGGTCATACAGCACCTGGCTGGCCGACGGGCTCAGGGGAAGGTTGATGGGCATCGCAGAAGTCTAGCGCGCACCCGCGACCCGTCACACCACGAAAGCGAGGGCGGGCACACCGCGTGGTGTACCCGCCCTCGTCAGTTAGAGACGATCAGGAGATCAGTCGTCGCTGCCTGCGGCGTCCGCCTCGGGAGCGTCGGCGTCGTCCTCAACCACGGCGAGCGAAATCTTGCCGCGGGCGTCGATCTCGCGGATCTCGACCTCGATCTTCTGGCCCACGCTCACAACGTCCTCGACACTGTCCACGCGCTTGCCACCGTTGAGCTTGCGCAACTGGGTGACGTGCAGGAGGCCGTCCTTGCCCGGGGTGAGCGAGACGAACGCGCCGAAGTCCACCACGCGCACCACGGTGCCGAGGTAGCGTTCGCCTGTCTCGGGCACCATCGGGTTCGCGATCGCGTTGACCGCCGCGCGGGCAGCCTCGGCGCTCGGGCCGTCGGTCGCGCCGATGTAGACGGTGCCGTCGTCCTCAATCGTGATGTCCGCGCCCGTATCGTCCTGGATCTGGTTGATCATCTGACCCTTCGGGCCGATCACCGCACCGATCTTGTCCACGGGGATGGTCACGGCGAGCACGCGCGGGGCGTGGGGGCTCATCTCATCGGGCTGATCGATCGCTTCGTTCAGCACCGACAGGATGTGCAGGCGAGCCTCGCGGGCCTGCGACAGGGCGCCGGTGAGCACCGAGGCGGGGATGCCGTCGAGCTTCGTGTCCAGCTGAATCGCCGTCACGAACTCCGACGTGCCCGCGACCTTGAAGTCCATGTCGCCGAAGGCGTCTTCGGCGCCCAGGATGTCGGTGAGGGCGGCGTACTTGGTCTCGCCTTCCACGGTGTCCGACACGAGGCCCATCGCGATACCCGCCACCGGCGCCTTGAGCGGCACACCGGCGTTGAGCAGGGCGAGCGTCGAGGCGCACACGGAGCCCATCGAGGTCGAACCGTTGGAGCCGAGGGCCTCGGACACCTGACGGATCGCGTACGGGAACTCCTCGCGGCCCGGCAGCACCGGCACAATCGCGCGCTCGGCCAGCATGCCGTGACCGATCTCGCGACGCTTCGGGGAGCCCACGCGGCCGGTCTCACCGGTCGAGTACGGCGGGAAGTTGTAGTGGTGGATGTAGCGCTTGTGCCGCACGGGCGACAGGCTATCGATCTGCTGCTCCATCTTGAGCATGTTCAGCGTGGTCACGCCCATGATCTGGGTTTCGCCACGCTCGAAGATCGCGGAGCCGTGCACGCGCGGCAGCACCTCGACCTCGGCCGACAGCTGGCGAATATCGCGCAGGCCACGGCCGTCGATGCGCACGCCCTCGGTGAGGATCTTCTCGCGCACAACCTTCTTCGTCAGCGCGCGGTAGGCGCCCACGAGTTCCTTCTCGCGATCAGCGAGCTGATCGGCGAGTTCGCCCTTGAGCGCGGCGAGCAGTTCCTCGGTGCGCTCTTCGCGCTCCTGCTTGCCCGCGATGCTCATGACCTCGCGCAGGCGATCCGTCGCGGCACCCGCAACGATCTCGTACGCATCGTCCTGGTAGTCCAGGAACAGCGGGAACTCGCGGACCGGCTTCGCGGCCTTGCTCGCGAGATCCTTCTGCGCCTCGCACAGCGCGCGGATGAACACCTTGGAAGCCTCGAGGCCTTCGGCCACGACCTCTTCGGTGGGGGCCACGGCGCCCTGCTCCTTGATGAGGGACCAGGCGTGATCGGTGGCTTCCGCCTCGACCATCATGATCGCCACGTCGTCCTCGACCATGCGGCCGGCCACGACCATGGAGAACACGGCCTCATCGAGCTGGCTGAACGAGGGGAAGGCGATCCACTGGCCGCCGTCGGCGTTCGGCATGAGCGCGATGCGCACGGCGCCGATCGGGCCCGAGAACGGGAGGCCGGAGATCTGGGTGGAGGCGGAGGCGCCGTTGATGCCGACGACATCGTAGGCGTCGTCCGGGTTCGCGGCCATGACCGTCAGGACAACCTGGACCTCGTTGCGCAGGCCCTTGACGAAGGCCGGGCGCAGCGGGCGGTCGGTGAGGCGGGCCGCGAGGATCGCGTCGGTGCCGGGGCGGCCTTCGCGACGGAAGAACGAACCGGGGATGCGGCCAGCGGCGTACATGCGCTCTTCCACATCGACGGTGAGCGGGAAGAAGTCGAAGTGCTCCTTCGGCTGGTTGGAGACGGCGGTGGCGCTCAGCACCATCGTGTCGTCGTCCAGGTACACGGTGACCGCACCGGCGGCCTGGCGGGCCAGGCGGCCCGTCTCAAAGCGCACCTCGCGGGTGCCGTAGCTGCCGTTGTCGATCACGGCGATGGTCGAATGAATGTCGGGTCCTTCCATGGACACGTACTCCTTCATGTCAGAAATGAATTGTGTGTGCCCTGGTCCGGCCTTCGCCAATCACCGCTGTCCCGCCCCGCGGGAAAGAAGTCACTGCCGAGGACCGACCCCGGGCGTCGTCACTGGTGGTATCGAAACGGAGGTTTCGAGGTGGTAAAACGCCGCCCACCCGCAGTGTGGGTGAGCGGCGCAGTACTCATCGGCGCAGGCCGAGGCGCTGGATCAGCGCGCGGTAACGCTCGATGTCAACCGACTGCAGGTACTGCAGGAGGCGCTTGCGGCGACCCACGAGGAGCAGCAGACCACGACGGGTGTGGTGATCGTGCTTGTGCTCCTTGAGGTGCTCGGTCAGGTACTTGATGCGGTGCGTGAGCAGCGCGATCTGAACCTCGGGCGAACCAGTGTCGCCTTCACCCTGACCGAAGTCCTTGATGATCTCCTGCTTGACTGCGGAATCGTAAGCCACTGGCTCTCCTCTTTGTCCCTCGCTGCACGGCGCTCCGGGGCCTGTTCACCCGGGCTCTTGAAAACGACATCCCGCCAGGGGGCGGGCATGTCTCCGTGGCCGATTTTCACGGCCTTTCCAGGCTAGCAGGCGCTGGCGCCCCGACGGTCCGGTAGCGCAGCCAGAGTGCTGTGAGTCACGGCCACATCGTCGTGCATCTGGGTCACGAGCGCCTCGACACCCTCGAAGGCGAGGGTGGGGCGCAGGCGCGACACGAACTCGACCCGGGCCGCGCGGTCGTAGAGGTCGTAGTCGTGAGAGCCGTGAACGTAGGTTTCCACGACCCGATGGGGCGGCCCCTCGGCGAACGTGGGGTTGGTGCCGACGGAGATCGTGGCGGGCGTGCGCGTGAGGAAGCGGTCGCCATCGAGGACGGAGAAAAAGCCCGCGTAGACACCGTCGGCCGGGACGAGGCCGGAAGGCGAGGCACTGAAGTTCGCCGTGGGAAAGCCCAGTTCGCGGCCCCGCTTGAAACCGTGACACACCACGTCACTCACAAAATGCCAGCGGCCCAGCATCGAGGTGGCCTGTTCCATGTGTCCGGCGTCCAGGGCGCGGCGGATGCGAGAGGAGGACACGCGCTCGGGACCGCACGATTCCAGGTGCAGATCCTCGACGCTCATCACCTCGAAACCGAAGCGCTCCCCCAGCTCACACATCGTCTCAAAGCCGCCTTCGTTGCGGCGCCCGAACCGGGTATCGCGCCCGAGGATGACCACGCGCGCATTCAGCAGGTCCACGAGGTAGCGGCGAACAAACTCCTCCGGGGAGTGCTGGGCAAACTCGCGCGTGAAATCGAGATCCAGCAGATCCTCGATGCCCGCCGCGAGCACGAGCTGGTTGCGATCCTCGTAGCCCGTGATGAGCTCGGGGCACGCCTGACCGGTCATGACGTGACGGGGGTGGGGGTGAAAGGTGAGGGCGCGGGCGTGCAGCCCCCGCTCGCTCGCGCAGTCCGCGACCGCCCGCAGCAGGTGCTGGTGGCCACGGTGCACGCCATCGAAGTTGCCGATCGTGAGGACGCCGGGCTCGAGGGCGCCGGGCACCTCGCTCGGCGCGCGCCACAGACGGCGCCCGGGCTCGGGCTGATTGCTCACGAAGGACCTTCCCACTCACAGATTGCTGCTCAAGCCTAAACCACGCACCGAACGAGACACGCTCCACAGTGTGACGCCCGGCAAAGGCACTCCCCTGACCAACTCTTTACCGTTAGAGTGGGTGGGATTGAGACGCGCTGGCTGTGACCGCGCGCCCCTACACGCGAAGGACACTTCCGGATATGACGTACCAGGCCGACTCCCCCCGCGCTACCGATTCCCCCGGCCGCAGCAAGAAGCTCCTGCTTCTGCTCGTGGCCCTCGCCGTCGTGCTCGGCCTTGGCGCCACGGGCGGCTCCCTCGCCTACGCCAAGCAGTTCGAGGGCAAGGCCCTGCCCGGCACCCACATTCTGGGCACCGACGTGTCCGGCATGGACGCCACGGAAATCACCCAGGCGCTCGACGGGGCCCGCACGAACGTGACCGTGAGCGTGGATGCTGGCGGCACCGTGAGCGAGGTCCCCCTCGAAGACCTCGGCGTGAGCATCGATCCGAAGGCGACGGCCGCGAAAGCGCTCGAGCGTAATCAGTCGATGGGCTCGCTCGTGAACGCCGCCCTCAGCGGCTCGACCGACGTCTCCCCCGTTCTCGCCGTGGACACGGACCAGACGAAGGCGTTTGCCTCCTCGCTCGTGCCCGCGGACCAGGTGAACAGCGTGGATGCCCAGGTGGTGCAGAACGAGGAGACGAAGGAGTTCAGCGTCGTCCCGTCTCAGCCCGGCAAGGGTGTCGATCCCACGCAGTTCGTCGCGGCCGTGGAAGCGAACGCCCCGGCACTCAAGGACTTCAGCGTGAGCCAGGAGTTCACCGATGTGGAGCCCCAGCTGAGCACCGCCAAGGCCGAAGAGACCGTCGCGAAGATCAACGAGCTCACGGGCACCTCGATGGTGGTCACCGGCCCGGACAACAAGACGTTTGAGATCACGCGCGATGATCGCCTGCACTTCCTCGCCGTCGCCCCGAACGAGGCCGGCGATCACTTCGACATCTCGGTCAAGCAAGAGGACATCGACGCCTACCTGGGCACGATGGCCAACGAGGTCGAGGTGACGAAGAAGGACGGCATCACCGAGGTCTCCGAGGACGGCTCGAAGCGGGTCATCTCCGAGAAGGAGGACGGCCTCAAGATCACCAACAAGGAGCAGATCTCCCAGCAGGTGACCGAGGCCCTCTCGAACGGCACCGACCTGTCCACCGCCTTCACCACCGAAAAGGTGGAGGCCGCGATGACCGAAAAGCCCGCCCCGAAGGGCACGATCGTCGAAAACCTTCCCTCGTACGCTCCCGCCGAGGCGCACAACGGCGAGAAGTGGATCGACGTCAACCTCTCCAACAAGACGCTGACGGCGTACGTGGGCGACCGCATCGTGTTCGGCCCCCGCTCGATTGTGGATGGCAAGTCCGGGTACGAAACGGTGACCGGCACGTACAAGATCTACCTGCGCAACCAGACGCAGGATCTGACGAACGCGGCGTACTACCCGAAGGATCACCCGAAGTACTACTACCAGCCGGATGTGCCGTACGTGCAGTACTTCCACCGCGGCTACGCGATTCACGGGGCGCCGTGGCGTTCGAGCTTCGGCTACTCCGGCTCGCACGGCTGCGTGAACATGACGGTAGCCGACGCGAAGTGGATGTGGGACTGGGCCTCGATGGGCACCACCGTGGTCTCGCACTACTGAGCATCGCCAAGCGCTAGAAACGCACACGAGAGGCGGTCACCCGAACGGGTGGCCGCCTCTCGTACATGGTGGCTACTGCGGTGATGCGCTCCGCGGAGGCGCCCCCGGAGCTGCGCGGCGCCATGCGTGCGCCCTACCGGAAGCGCGCTCTGCCGGAATGCGCTCGGCTACGCCGGGCCTGGCTGCGGCGCGGCAAAGACGAGCGCGGGCTTCAGCCGCCCGTCCGAGGCCGGCTCCACAAGCGCCACGAGGTCTTGCGCGGCCTCATCGATGGCTGCGGCGGGCCACGACGCGGGGGCGGGGGCGCCGCCGGGCGTGATCCACTGGCCGTAGCGCAGGGTGCGGGCCTCGTCGGGGCCGACGGGATGCACCGGCAAGAGCTGAGAGGCAAAGGCCGCGGGCGGCTGCAGCGTGAGCGCCGAGGCGGGATCCTCGTCGGCCCGGGGCGCCCCGCGCTCGGGGACCGGCTGGGCTGCCTCGAGGTGGAAGCCGCCCACGCGGGTGCGCCGAAGCGCCGTGAGGTGCCCGCCCACGCCGAGGTCGGCGCCGAGGTCACGCGCGAGCGCGCGGATGTACGTGCCGGAGGAGCAGTCGATGACGGCATCGATGTCCACCCACGCCTCGCCCTCCCCCGCGACCCGGCGCACGGCCGTCACCTCGAAGCGCGTGACCTCGATGGGGCGCGCGGCCAGTTCGACCTCGCGCCCGGCCCGCACGCGCGCGTAGGAGCGTTCGCCGCCCACCTTGATCGCGCTCACGGCGCTCGGGACCTGCATGATCGAGCCCCTGAGACGCCCAATGGCCTCCTCGAGCCGCTCATCACTGATCGCGTCGAGCGCGGCGGCGGGCGCACGATCCCCCACCATCTCGCCCTCGGCGTCGTCCGTCACGGTGGCCGCGCCCAGCCGGATCGTGGCCTCGTACGTCTTGTCGAGCCCCACCGCGTAGGTGAGCAGCTTCGTGGCGCCGCCCACGCCGAGCACGAGCAGGCCCGTCGCCATCGGGTCGAGCGTGCCCGCGTGGCCCACCTTCTTGGTCCGCAGGTGATAGCGCAGCCGGGAGACCACGTCGTGACTGGTCATGCCCCGCGGCTTGTCCACCAGCACGACGCCGACGGGCGCGGCAGGGGCCGTGCTCACCGCTCGGTATCGCCCGTCGGCGCCTCAGCCACGTCCGCGGCGTCGTCGGCCTCGTCGTGCTCACCCGGCACCCGGTAGGGATCGGCGTCGCCCGCGTAGGTCTTACCCGTGCGCTCGCGCTCCAGTTCGGCATCGCGGTGGCGCGCCTGCACCAGCAGGTCGTCAATCGTCTTGGAGGTTTCGGGGATCGTGTCCTCAAAGAACTCGAGGCTCGGGGTGAGGCGCACGCCCGTGCCCTTGCCCACCTCGGTACGCAGCATGCCCGTGGCGCTCTTGAGCGCGGCCGCCGTGTTCGCCCGCTCTTCATCCGTGCCGTAGACGGTGTAGAAGATCGAGGCGTGCTGGCTGTCTCCCGTGACCCGCACGTCGGTGATCGTGACGAAGCCCAGCCGGGGGTCCTTCACGCGCTCATCGAGGGCGCGGGCCACGATCTCCTTAATGCGGTCGGCAAGGCGGCGAACTCGGGGATTGTCATTCATGGATTCTTCCTTGATCTCGGGGTTTCCCCCACAGTGTGGCGGATGGTTCTTGGAGGAGCCGGAAAGCTCAGCGGCGCGCGAGCACCACGTCGCGGTCAATCGAGGCATCGACCCGGTGGCGGAACCGCTCGTCGGTCTGCAGTGCCTCGAAGCCGTGCTCGTGCAGCACGCGATGCACCTGGTCGGGCGGGGCCGTGTGGCGATTGATCGCGAGGGCGAGCGCGCCGCCGGGGGCGAGGACCTGGCGCCACGCGGGCAGCGCCGCGGCCAGGAGGTCCAGCGGGGAGCGCTGCAGGTGCTTGCCCGCGCGCGAGCCGTGCTGGACCCCGTAGGGCAGGTCCGCCACGATCACATCCGCGCTCGAGGCCTTGAGGAAGGCCCCCAGTTCGGCGGTGTCGGCGGTGAACAGCTCGACCCGCTGCACCCGGCCCGCCTTCTGGTCCTCCTTCGAGCGGGCAAACTCGGCGGTGAAGCGGGCACCGAGAGAGCGCCGATGCACCGTCAGCTTGCCGGAGTCCACCCGATGCTTGAAGCGCTGCTGCTTGAGCCACGTGGTGAGGAAGGCGCGATACAGCCCGGAATCCTTCGCATCGAGGTCCACGCCGACGGGGCTGAGGCCCCACGCGAGGGCCTGGTTGAGGGTGGTGCCGCGCCCGGCCACGGGGTCGAGCACGCGCAGCGTGCCGTCGGCCAGCTGAGCGGTGCGTCCCGCCGCCGCGGCCGCGAGGACCAGCAACAGGGCCGTGAACTGCTCGTTCGTCTTACCCTGATACTTCAGGGTGGTCAGCAGATCGCTCGGCAGCTGCTCAACACGGGGCAGCGGCAGGGGTTGCAGGAGCGGGACGCTCGGAAGCTCGTCCACGTAGACGCGCTCGCCCTCGCCGACCGCGGGCGAGGAGTCCTTCCCCGTCGGATCGGCCGCTTCCGCCGACGCCTCGCGAGCGGGCTCGGCCGCCTCCAGCAGCGGCATCCGCCCCACCTCCTCGAAGGCGGCGAACACGTGCGGGCTGAAGGCGAGCGCGCGCACAATGGCGAGCGAGGTCTCGGGGCTCTCCCACGCCGCGTCGACGATGCTGAGCCGCAGGTAGGTGACACCCACCTCCTCAACGAGCGCGGTGCCCACGAGCGCGCCGGAGGCCGAGCGTTCGAGCACGAACGCCAGCTCCGCCTCCGCGAGGCGCGGGGCGTCCTTCCCGTACACGCGATTCACGCTCGGGCTCACGAGGGCCATGATCTGCACGGCTGTCTCCTTCACGGGGGTAGAGCGCGGGCGGCGCCCCGGCTTTCACCGGAGCGCCGCCCACTCACCGTCTGGCCGAAGGGCCGTCGGCTAGTTCTTCTTCGGCTGCTCGCGCGGCTTCTCGACCATCTCGTAGGTGGTGATGAGGTCACCTTCCTGGATGTCGTTGAAGCTGCCCAGGTTGATGCCGCACTCGAAGCCCTCGCGGACCTCGGTGACATCGTCCTTGAAGCGGCGCAGGCCGGCGATCTCGAGACGCTCGGTCACCACGACACCCTGGCGGGTGATGCGGGCCTTCGCGCCACGCGTGATCGTCCCGCTCATGACGAGCGAGCCGGCGATGTTGCCGAACTTGGAGGAACGGAAGATCTCGCGGATCTCCGCGGAGCCCGTGTCCTTCTCCTCGAACTCCGGCTTGAGCATGCCCACGAGCGCGTTCTCGATGTCCTCAATCGCGCGGTAGATGACCGAGTAGTACTTGATCTCCACGCCCTCGCGCTCGGCGTACTCCGCGTTCAGGCCCTCGGCGCGAACGTTGAAGCCGATGATGACCGCATCCGAGGCCACCGCGAGGTTGATGTTGTTCATCGTGATCGCGCCGACGCCACGGTCGATGATCCGCAGCTCCACGTCGTCGCCCACTTCGATGCCCAGCAGGGCCTCTTCGAGCGCTTCCACGGAACCGGACGCATCGCCCTTGAGGATGAGGTTGAGCGTTTCCACCTTGCCCTGATCCATCGCGGCCTTGAGGTCCTCGAGGCTCATGCGCTTGCGTGCCTTCGACAGCTGCGCGGCACGCTTGGCGGCCTCACGCTTTTCAGCGATCTGGCGCGCCATGCGCTCGTCGGCTGCCACGAGGAACGAATCGCCCGCGCCGGGAACCGAGCTGAGACCGAGCACCTGCACCGGATCCGACGGACCCGCCTCGGTGACGTTCTCGCCGTTGTCGTTGAGCATGGCGCGCACGCGGCCATGGCCGGTGCCACACACGATGGCATCGCCCACGCGCAGGGTGCCCTGCTCCACGAGGACCGTGGCCACGGGTCCGCGGCCGCGGTCGAGGTTGGCCTCGATGGCGACGCCGCGCGCGGCCTTGTTCGGGTTCGCCCGCAGATCCAGCGAGGCATCCGCGGTGAGCAGGACGGCCTCGAGGAGGTCGTCGATGTGGAGGTTGTCGCGAGCGGAGACGTCCACGAACATCGTGTCGCCGCCGTACTCTTCAGCCACGAGGTTGTACTCGGTGAGCTGCGCGCGAATCTTGTCGGGGTTCGCGCCCTCCTTGTCGATCTTGTTGACCGCCACGACGATCGGGACGTCGGCCGCCTGGGCGTGGTTAAGCGCCTCGATGGTCTGCGGCATCACGCCGTCATCGGCCGCCACCACGAGGATCGCGATGTCGGTGACCTTCGTACCGCGGGCACGCATGGCGGTGAACGCCTCGTGGCCCGGGGTGTCGATGAACGTGATGGGACGCATCTGGTCTTCGTGCTCGACCTGCACCTGGTAGGCGCCGATGTGCTGCGTGATGCCACCGGCTTCGCCCTGGCCCACGTTGGCGCGACGGATCGCGTCCAGCAGGCGGGTCTTACCGTGGTCCACGTGGCCCATGACCGTGACGACGGGCGAGCGGGGAAGACGGTCCTCGTCGTCCTCGTCGGCCAGTTCGCCGTCGAGGTCGATGTCGAACTGTTCGAGCAGCTCGCGCTCCTCGTCCTCGGGCGAGACGATCTGGATGCGGTATCCCAGTTCCTCGCCGAGCAGCTGGAACGTTTCTTCGTCGAGAGACTGCGTGGCCGTGGCCATTTCACCGAGCGCGAAGAGCACGGTGATGAGCGATGCGGGGTTGACCTCGATGCGCTCGGCGAAGTCGCTCAGGGTCGCGCCGCGGCGCAGGCGAATAACGGTGTCGCCGGTGCCGCGAGGGATCTGCACGCCGCCCGGTGCGGGCGCCTGCATCTGCTCAAATTCCTGACGCTTCGCGCGCTTCGACTTGCGGCTCTTGGCGGGCTTGCCACCGCGACCGAAGGCACCCTGGGTGCCGCCGCGACGACCGCCGCCACCGGGGCGTGCGCCACCGCCAGCGGGAGCTCCGCCACCGGGACCGCCACCGAAACCACCCGGGCGGCCACCGCCGCCGGGGCGAGCACCACCGCGGCCAGGACGGCCTGCGCCAGCGCCGGTCCGCGAACCGGATTCGGCTGCCTGCGAGTGCGTGGGCATCATGTTCGGGTTCGGGCGGGGCCCTGCGCCGGGGCGAGGACCGGGACGGCCTGCACCCTGGCGGGTACCGGCGTCGCCACCGCGTGCCGGACGGGCATCGCCCTGGCCGTCACGCCGCTGGGGGCGAGGACCGCCCTTGCCGCCACCCGGACGCGGCATTCCCTGCGCGGGAGCGAACGGGTTGTTGCCCGGACGGGGCCCACCGGGGCGACCGCCGGGGCGGGGCATTCCCTGCGAGGGCGCGAACGGGTTGTTGCCGGGGCGCGCGCCACCCGGGCGGGGAGCGGGACGCTCGCCACCGGGCTTCGGCGCACCGGGCTTCTGGCTTGCCTGGGGCGCGGGCGCCTCGGGCTTGCTCGCCTCTGCAACGGGGGCCGGCTCGGCGGGCGCTGCGGCCTCGGGGGTCGACGGAGCGCTCTCGGCGCTCTGGGCTTTCGCCTTCGGCTCCTCGACCTTCTGGGCGGCCGGTGCGGGCTTCTTGCCCGGCTTCGGGCCGCTTGAGGCGGGCCTGGCCGGAGCCTCGGCCGCGGCCTCCTCGGCTGCCGCCTTGGGGGCGGGCTTCGCGGCGGCGGGGGCCGACGCCTGGGGTGCTGCCTGTGCCGGGGCCTCAGCGGCCTTCGGGAAAGCGCCTCGCACGCGTCGGGCCACGGGGGCCTCGATCGTGGATGATGCGCTGCGGACGAATTCGCCCATGTCCTGAAGCTTGTTCAGAACCTCTTTACTCGACAATCCAAGCTCTTTCGCGAGCTCGTGGACGCGAACTTTTGCCACAATTCTCCTGTCTCGGTCCGGCGCCGAGCAGGGCGCGGACCATTAGCTCCTGTGGGTGCTCATGGGTGAGTACTCATCGGATGTCCATTGGTGTTAACCCGCTTCCAAAAGTGGTTCATATCCCTTTGTGGGGTGTACTGCTGCCTCGAGCTCTCGCGCGAGGCTCGCGGTGTCGACGGGGCTCCGGAAGGAGCGCGCGAATCCACCGCGGCTGAGGGCGGAGGCGATGCACGTGGCGCTCGGGTGAACCCACGCGCCGCGGCCGGGGGCCGAGCGCGCGGTATCGAGGGTGAGGGCGGCGGGGGCCGCCTCGCCGGTTCGCACCACGCGGAGCATTGCCTCGGGGGTGTCGGTTGCCCGGCATCCCACGCAGGTGCGCTCGGGCGTCGTGGGTGTCATGTTTCGTGCCACCGCTCACTTCCGCCTGCCCGCGCCTACTTTCAGCCTCATTAGTCTACGTCAGTGCCCGCGCACGGTCCCGTTATTAAGACTCGCCCCGTGCGCTCAATCACGTGGCCTCAGTCCAGCTGCCCCTGCGTGCGGATGTCGATCCGCCAGCCGGTGAGCTTCGCGGCGAGGCGGGCGTTCTGCCCTTCCTTGCCGATCGCGAGGGAGAACTGACCGTCGGGCACCACGGCCCGCACCTGGCGGTTCACCTCGTCGGTCACGACCACGGAGCCCACGCGGGCGGGGCTGAGGGCGTTGCCCACGTAGGCGGCGGGGTTTTCGTCGAAGTCGATGATGTCGATCTTTTCGCCTTCGAGTTCGTTCATGACGGCGCGCACGCGCGCGCCCATCGGCCCGATGCAGGCGCCCTTCGCGTTGACGCCCGGGACGGTTGCGCGCACGGCCATCTTCGTGCGGTGGCCGGACTCGCGAGCGAGCGCCATGATTTCGACGGTGCCGTCGGCCACCTCGGGAACCTCGAGCTCGAAGAGTCGGCGCACGAAGTTCGGGTGGGTGCGGCTGAGCGTGATCGACGGGCCCTTCGGGCCGCGCCTGGTGTCCACGACGTAGGCGCGGATGCGCTTGCCGTGGGGGTATTCCTCGCCCGGCACCTGTTCGTGGGGCGGGAGGATGCCTTCGACGGAGCCCAGATCCACCTGGATCATGCGGGAGTCGCGGCCCTGCTGAATCACGCCGGACACGATGTCGTCGGCGCGGCCCGAGAACTCGCCGAGCACGGCTTCGTCCTCGAGTTCGCGGATGCGCTGGAAGATCACCTGGCGGGCGGTTGAGGCGGCCACGCGGCCGAAGCCTTCGGGGGTGTCGTCCCATTCCTCGGTGTTGCCGTCGGAGTCGATGTCCTGGGCAATCACCTGGACGGAGCCGGTCTTGTGGTCGATCTCGACGCGCGCGTGGCGGGCGGGGTGGGGAGTGTGCTGGTAGGCGGCGAGGAGGGCCTGCGAGATTGCGTCCAGCAGCACGTCCATGCTGATGTCGCGTTCGCGCTCCAAGGCCCGGAGGGCTCCCATATCGATGTCCATTGTGGCTCCTGATCTCTGGTCTGTTCTTTAGTTGTGGGCGCCGCTCGCGAGCGGCGCCAGGTCGTGCACGGTGGCGCTAGCGGAACTCGAGCTGAATCTCCGCACTCTCAACGTCGGCGATGCTCATGCGGTGCGGGCCGGGCGGCACCCGCTCGATCATCGCGTCTCGTTCCGCGTGCTTCGCGGACTTCTTTGGCTGGTGGGCGGGCTTCATCACTTCGAACACGAGGGTGTCGCCGTCCACGTCCACGAGGCGGCCCACGAACTGCCGGCGCGCGGTGTCCGTGACGGCCATGAGGCGGGTGCGCGAGCGCAAGAAGTGACGCCGTTCCTTGAGGGGCCGGAACACGCCCGGGGTGGTGACCTCGAGCTGCGAGGGGCCTTCGCCGATGTACGACGCGTCGGCGTCGAGCAGGTCCGAGATCTCGCGCGAGGCCTCCGTGACGGCATCGAGATCGGCACTGCCAATCTGATCCTCGGGAAGGTCCACCACGATGTTCACGCGGGTCGAGGCGCCCACGCGATGCGTGGCGAGGCTTTCGAGGACCAGTCCGTGCCGGTGAATGATCGGGGCGCACGCTTCGGCGAGCCTCTGTTCATCGACCTGTTTCGGTAGCGTCACACCTTCACCTTCCTCACCGGTCCAGCTCTTCCACGGCGCGAGCGCGCGTGGACCCACTCTAATAGAGTGAAGCCCTGACCTCGACCTCGAGGTGGCGCGGCCCTCTATGATCCGCGCTCGGGGGCGAGGGACGGTGGCGCCGGGCGCCGCCGGGCGCGAGCGAGAGACGCTCGCGGAAGCGGAGGGATGGCACGGCAATGCACGTGGGTCGACGGCCACTGCTCAAAGGGCTGCTTGCCGCGGCGGGGATCGCGGGCGTGAGCGCCGTCGCGACCGGGTGCGTGGACGGCCGCCGCATCGAGGTGGGCTCGCCCGCCCCCTACACCCCTCCCCCGCCCGGGATCGACGAGCTGTACCGCGCCGACGCGCTCTCCCGCACTACCGTGCTCCTCGCCTCCCTCTCGGCCCCGGGCGCTGCCGCCGCGTTCACGATCGATGGTGCGAGCGAGGCGGGCGCCGCCCTCGCCGACCTGCCCCGGCAGTGGGCTGAGGACCTCGGCGCGCACGAGCGGGCCCTGCAGACGGGCGCGGAGGCGGAAGCCTCGGCCGCGGCCTCCGACGGCGGGGCGAGCGCGGGCAGCCAGACTCTCGCGAACAGCCAGAATCCCGAGAGCCCGAGTGCGAGCGCCGACGCCCCAGCGAGCGAGCCCGCGAGCCCCGCGAGCCTGGCCCGCGCGCTTGCCGACCTGCGCGACCTCTACGCCTTCGGCGCCATCCAGGTCTCCGGCACGCTCGCGCGCCTCTTCGCTTCCGCCGGTTCGTGGTGCACGTGGGCGCTTTCGCGCCTCACGCGGCTCGCCTCCGCGCTCGGGATCGACGTCCAGGCACCGGAGGCGCCCGCGCTCGGCGCCCTCATCCCCACGAGGGACGTTCCGGCCAACGATCCGCCGGTCGCGACGGCCGCGAGCGAGCTGACCGCCCTCCTGCCCGGCGCGCAGACGGCGGAGTGGGAGGCGGCGTACACCCTCGAGGTGGTGGCCTCGCGCGATTCGGGCGAGGCCCGCTCCCGGCTCGTGGGCTGGGTGGCCGTGCACCGCGAGCGCGCGGAGGCCTACGGCGAGGTGGCTTCCGCGGTGGGCCTTGAGCCCGTGCGGCGCGAGGCGGGCTACCCGCTGCCGTCCCCGCTCGATGCGGCGCGGCTCACGGCGCTCACGCGCGAGGTGTCGTTCACGAGCCTCACGAACGCCATCGCCCTCACGTATGGCGCGCCGTTCACTCACCGCGCTCCGTTCGTGGCCGCGTGGCTCACCGAGGCGGGGAACTACGCGGAGATTGCCGCGGGGCTCGAGTCGCTTCCGGGGCTCGAGTCCGACTGAGGCGGCGCCCCCGTCTGTGCACGCGCGCGGACGGCGAGGAGTCCGACCGCGATGAGGCACGCTCCGCCCGCAAGTTCCATGAGGGGCGAGCCCCAGCCGCGCAGCGCGAGCGCCCAGCCGGGAGTCTCGATCCACGAGCTCGCCGTCAGGGTGAGGCTGGCGTTCCACAGCAGGTGCGCGAGAAAGGCCCCGCTGATCGAATGGAAGAGCATGACGAGCAGGAGCGCGCTCAGGCCGAAGAACACGGACTTCGGGACCGCGTACCAGCCCTGTTCGGCGTGGATGCCGATGCGCAGAAGGAGCGAGGCCGCGATGACCCAGCCCCAGCTCACGCGGTACGTGCGCAGCCAGAGGGCGAGGAGGGCCACGAACGCCAGTTCCTCGCTCGCGCCGATGAGGCCCACGCCGATGGCCGAGAACCAGGTATCGGTGGCGCTGGTGGCAGTGGCATAGGCGTCGCTCGAGGCGCTCCACGTGGGCTGCGCGAGCCCGAGACGTTCGGCTTCGTTCACGACCGGGGTGAACCGGGTCACGAGCGAGGCGCCCCACGCGATGGCGCTCCAGTGGATGAGCAGGCCGACGGGCAGCACCCACCCGAGCGAGCGCCAGCCGCGACCGATGAGAGGCCGCGCGAGAGCCGCGGCCTCACCGCCGGCCCGCCGCCGTGTGGTCCAGGCGATCCAGGCGAGCGCGGCCGCGAGCAGGCCGACGTACACGAGCCCGAACCAGAAGGTCTGCGGTGGCGTTAGCTCCTGGTCCCACGCGGGGAATCCGTAGAGCCAGGGCCAGCGCTCGAGCAGGGCGAGACTCGGGCCCGGAAGCGCCCACAGCAGAAGCTTCCACAGGGCCACGAGGGCATGCGGGGCGATGAGGAGCGCGCACACGAGGCTCGCCCACCACGGCAGGCGCTCACCGCGACCGGGGCGCGCACCATCCCGCATGGCCGTCGGCACCCGGGGCTTAGCCGCGCGCTGCGCTGAGGACCGCGGCGACGGCATCTGCCACGGGGACACTCTGGATGTCCCCGCTGGCCCGGTCGCGCACTTCCACCACGCCGTCGGCGAGGGCCCGGCCCACCACCACGGTCGTGGGAAGGCCCAGCAGTTCCGAGTCCTTGAACTTGACTCCCGGCGAGACCTTCGGCCGGTCGTCGTACAGCACGTCGAGCCCTTCGGCTTCGAGGGCGACGGCGATCTCTTCGGCCGTGCGGAACACCTCCGGGTCCTTGCCCGTGGCGAGCACGTGCACGTCGAGCGGGGCCACCTCGCGGGGCCACGCGAGCCCCTTGTCGTCGTGCGTGGATTCCACGATGGCGGCCACGGCGCGGCTGATGCCGATGCCGTACGAGCCCATCGTCACGACCCGCTGCTTACCGTTCTCATCGAGCACGGTGAGGCCGAGCGCCTCGGCGTACTTGCGGCCCAGCTGGAAGATGTGGCCCATTTCCATGCCGCGCGTGAGGGTGAGCGGGCCGGAGCCGTCCGGGGAGGGATCGCCATCGCGCACCTCGGCCACCTCCGCGAAGCCGTCGGCCACGAAGTCGCGGCCCGCCACGAGACCGACCGTGTGATACCCCGCGTGGTTCGCGCCGACGACCCACTGGGTGCCGTCCTGGGCGCGCGGATCCACGAGCACGCGGTGGCCGTTGCGGGCGATGCCGAGCGGGAGCTCGTCGCCGTCGGCGGGCATCAGCCCGTAGCCCTGCGGGCCGATGTAGCCCTTCGTAATCTCGGGGTACTTCTCGAAGTCCTCGTCGGTGAACGCCCGCACCTCGTTCGGCGCGAGGGCGGTCTCGAGTCGTTTTTCGTCGGCCTGGCGGTCGCCGGGGATCATGATGAGCAGGGGCGATTCCTTGCCTTCGGGCGTGCGTTCCATGTAGACGAGCGCCTTGAGGGTGTCGCTCTGCTCCCACGCGCGGCCGTCCTCGCGCGGCTCGTGCGCGTTGAGGAACTCCACGAGCGTCTGGATCGTGCTCGCGCCCGGGGTGAGCACCTCGCGCATGGGCGGAAGCTCCGCGATCTGGGCGGCGCTGAGCGGCTCGGGCCCCACGGTGGTGACCGCCTCAACGTTGGCGGCAAGCCCCGCGGGGCTCAGCGCGAACGTATCTTCGCCGACGGGAGTGGGGTGCAGGAACTCTTCGGAGCGGCTGCCGCCCATCGCCCCGGCATCGGCCTGAGCGATCACGACGTCGAGCCCGAGGCGCGCGAACACCCGCTGGTAGGCCTCGCGCATGACGAGGTAGGAGCGGTCGAGGCCGTCGTCGTCCAGATCGAAGCTATAGGCGTCCTTCATGACGAACTCGCGCAGGCGCAGCAGGCCCGCGCGCGGACGGGCCTCGTCCCGATACTTCGTCTGGATCTGGTAGAGGGAGGCGGGAAGGTCCTTGTAGGAGGTGAAGAGGTCCTTGACCGCGAGGGTGAACATTTCTTCGTGCGTGGGCGCGAGCAGCAAGTCGGTGCCCTTGCGATCCTGCAGGCGGAACAGGTTCGGGCCGTACTCGTTCCACCGGCCCGTGGCCTCGTAGGGCTCCTTCGGCAGCAGCGCGGGAAACAGGAGTTCCTGACTGCCTGCGGCGTCCATTTCCTCCCGCACGATCTGCTCCACCTTGCGCAGCACCTTGAGGCCGAGCGGCAGCCACGTGTAGATGCCAGGGGCGGCGCGGCGAACGTAGCCGGCGCGCACGAGCAGCTTGTGGCTCGCGAACTCCGCTTCGGAGGGATCATCGCGCAGGGTGCGAAGAAAACTGGACGACATGCGCAGCATGGAAAGCCTCCTGGCCAGGTGGCCGAACGGGGAGCGGGACCCCTCCATGTTAACCCGCCCCTCAGCGCCCGACGGCGGGCGGGCGATGCCTGTGGCCGGGAGGACCACGCACCCGCGGGCGTGCGTCCAGACCGCGCGCCCACCGGGCGGGATGCCGGGGGCCGACCGCCGGGTCACTCCCGGCATTTACCAAACTGCGGACACTATCCTTCAGGGGCACAGATGACGTGGCCAAGGAAGGTCCATAGCCCATGCCGACACGCCCCCTCGAGGACCTCGCCCCGGTCGCCTCCCCCTCCATCGCGTTTCTCCGGGCCCTCATCGGCGAGGACGCCCCGACCGCCGCGAGCGACCCCGACGACGTGCTGCGCACCGTCCGCTCCAAGCTCGAGAACTTCCTCATGCCCTACGAGTTCGGCCTCAAAGAAGTCCTCACGAAGGTGGAAATCCTCTCGGGCGAATTTGAGGCGACCCTCCCCCACAACCCGATCGAGCACGTGAAGACCCGCGTGAAGACCATGGACTCCCTTCTGGGCAAGCTCGTGCGCACGAACTGCCCGCCGGACCTCGCGGAGATCAAGAAGAACATTCGCGATATCGGCGGCGTGCGGATCACGTGCAGCTATGTCGAGGACTGCTACAAGGTGGCGCGCGCCCTCGCGCTCCAGCCGGACATCACCCTGCTCGAGGAAAAGGACTACATCCAGTACACGAAGCCAAACGGCTACCGTTCCCTGCACCTCATCGTCGAGGTGCCCGTGTTCCTCAGCACCGGCACGGTGCGCGTGCCCATCGAAATCCAGATCCGCACCATCGCCATGGACTTCTGGGCGAGCGCCGAACACGAACTCATCTACAAGTTCAAGGGCGAGCTTCCCGACGACATGCGCGAACACTTGCGCCAGATCGCCCTGACCGCGGCGAGCCTCGACGAACAGATGGGGCACGTGCGCGCCCGCCTCACGGGCTGAAAGTGCGCCGCCCTACAGCAGCACGGTGGCGAGCTGGCCCACCTCGACGAATCCGGCCGCGGCATACGCGGCGCGCGCCCGCGCGTTGAAATCATTGACGTACAGGGTGACCTGCGGCGCGTGCTCACGGGCCACCTGCTCCGCGACGGCCACCATCGCCGCCTTCGCGATCCCGCGCCCCCGAGACGCCGGATCCACCCACACCCCGTGAATCTGGGCGACGGGGCCAAAGACCGCGCCCACGTCGGCCTTGAACACCACGCTCTCGCCGTCCCGGACCACGTACGTGCGCCCCGCCTGCAGCAGTTCGAGCACGCGCGCCCGGTAGCTGCGGCCGCCGTCCGCACGCGCGGGATCCACGCCCACTTCCTCGAGAAACATGGCGCGTGCGGCCGGATACACGACGTCCAGTTCCGTGGGCAGGGCGCGCCGCACGCCCGGATGGCGGGGGGCCGACGGTGCCGCGCTCGCCTCCAGGAGGGGCTGGTGCCCCCGGATCTCCCGGGCCGGCCCGAGGTGGGGGGCGATGAGCGGCCACAGCGCCGCCACCTGCGTGCGCTCCCCCACGAGTGAGGCGTAGCGGGTGCGCTGGCCGCGGACGAATCCGGCGATGGCCCGGTGCTGCTCGCTTCGTGTCGCCTCGAGCACGCCGAGGCTCACGCCGTGCCACAGCAGCGCGGTCACCTCGCCGCCGTCCATGACGCCCGAGAACTCCCGCCCGACCTGGCCCACGCGTGCCAGGTCATCGAAGCGGCCACCCGCGAGCGCGTTCTCGCGCGGGTGCCGAAGCAGGAGCGTGCGCGCCTCGCTCACGAGCGAGCCGGAGATCCTCTGAAGGCCCGGGGTGCGCGTGCGAAACAGGCCCATGTGGCCACCGCCCTACCGAAGGAGCCTGATGGGCTCCACCAGGTCGGCGTAGAGCAAGAGCAGGCTCATGGCTATAAACGCTACCGCCACGACGTTGGTGACGGGGAGCATTCTCGACATATCCACGGGGCCGGGGTCGGGGCGGTGGCGCAGCCGGGCCATCATGCGGCGCGCTCCCTCGATGAGGGCCCCGAGCACATGCCCGCCATCGAGCGGCATGAGGGGAATGAGGTTGAAAACGAACAGCGCCATGTTGAGGGAGGCGAGGATCGAGACGAGCAGGCGCGCCTTGTCGGCCACCTCGACGCGCGCGGAATCGGCGGAGACGACCTCCCCGGCGAGGCGGCTCACCCCGACGACCCCCATCGGCCCGTTCGGGTCCCGATCCTTCGACGTGAAGACGGCCTCGCCGATGTCCCACAGGCGCACCGGCAGCGTGAGGACCACGCGGGCCGTACCCTCGAACGTGGTCCACGCGTAGCCGGGGACCTCCGTGAGGGGGCGCTGCACCATCGCGGGCGTTCCCGTGACCCCGAGGAAGCCCGCCTCCTCGAAGCGCGGGGAACCGTCGGCGTTCGTGAGGATCTCTCCCGAGCCCGAGCGCGCCACCACGGTGTTGGAGATCGGGGTCGCGCTCAGAGTGAGGGCCTCGCCGCCACGCTCGACGCTCAGGGAGACCTGTTCCCCGGGATGCTCGCGCACCTGCATCGAAAACTCGTCAAACGTGGTGACGGGAACGCCGTTGACCGCCGTCACCGTGTCGCCCGGGCGCAGGCCCGCCGCGAGCGCGGGCGCCTCCGGCATCCCCTCACACGACGCGTCGTGCGGGGCGCTCGCCGGGAGCACACACTCGGAGACCGACCGCACCTGAGTGGTCGTCGTGGGCAGGCCGAACCCGGAGACGAGCACCGCGAGCAGCAGCACCGACAGCACCAGGTTCATGACGGGGCCGCCGAGCATCACGACGAGCTTCTTCGGCACGCTGAGCGCCACGAACGTGCGCCCCCGCTCCTCGGGCGCGTACTGCTCCGCCTCCCACGTCTTCGCCTCGTCGCTCATCTGCTGGACGAAACCCGTGGAATCCTCGCGGATCGTGCCGGGATCCTCCCCCTTGTGCGGGGGAAACATGCCGATCATGCGGATGTAGCCGCCGAGCGGGATCGCCTTGACCCCGTACTCCGTCTCGCCGCGCGTGCGCGAGACGACCGTGGGGCCGAAACCGATCATGTACTGCGTGACCCGCACCCCGAAAGCCTTCGCGGGCACCAGGTGCCCGATCTCGTGCAGCGCAATCGATACCCCGAGCCCGAGAACCATGATGAGGATCCCGAGCACATACAGGGTGATCGTCACGGAACGGACGCCATCACGTCAGCCACGTGGTCGAGGTACACGTCCACGACCGCCTCGCGGTAACCGTCGGCCCCCGAACGGCGCCGAAACGCCGCCCGGCGCACATCGTCCACGCTCATCGCGTGGCCCTGCGTGAAGTAGGCGTACAGCTGATCGCACAGGGCATCGACGTCGGCCCGGTCATACGCCCGCTCGCCCGCGCCCGCCGGGGCGAACCGCTCGCCCGCGGGGCGCTCGAGGCGCTCGCGCAGCACGTCCGCCCGCTCGGTCAGGGCCGCCACCCACGCCTGTTCGCCGTCGCGCGCTATGGCCTCATCGCGGTACTGGAGGGCAAAGGCATCGGAGAGCCGGTCCAGGGCCTCATCCACCACGCGCATGTTGTAGCCGCCGCGCTCCACCGTGAAACTCGCGGTCATGACATCGGCGGGCTGGAACGACTCGTCGCCGCCCTCGTAGGCGGCGCGTGCCCGCGCCAGAAAATCATTGACCTCGCGCACGCTGTAGCCCGTGCTGAACCGGCCCACGCGCTCAAATGCCGAACTCACCGGATTGACTCCCTCACCTTGCCGTGCGACCCGCAGGCCGCCTGTTCATCTCTCACGAAGCGCTGCGCGCCCCGCCGCGCCGATCAGAGCGGCGATGCCTTCGCCAGCTCTTCCACGCGCGCGACGCGCGCCTCGCGGTCCGCGCGGTGCTCGTCGGTCTCGATCACGGTCGCGGCCAACTGGCCGCACGCCCCGTCGATATCGCTTCCGCGAGTATCCCTGATCGTGGCCGAAATACCGTGCGAACGCAACGTTTCCACGAACTCTTTTTCCACGTGCGGATCCGAGGCGGTCCACTTCGAGCCCTTCACGGGGTTCAGCGGGATCGGGTTGACGTGAATCCAGTGCGCTCCGCCGCGGGCGATGAGGCGCCGCGCCAGGAGGTCCGCGCGCTCCGCCTGATCGTTAATGTCCCGAATGAGCGCGTATTCAATGGAGACGCGCCGCCCCGTCGCCTCGAAGTACTCGTAGGCCGCATCCAGAATCTCGTCCACGCCGAAGCGCTGATTGATCGGCACCAGTTCGTTGCGCAGCTCATCATCCGGCGCGTGCAGCGATACCGCGAGGGTCACCGGAATCTCTTCCTTGATGAGCCTGCGCACCGCGGGCGCGAGGCCCACGGTCGAGACGGTGATGTGGCGCGCGCCCATGCCGAAGCCCTCGGGAGCCGGGGCGTTCAGTCGCTTGCACACCGTGGCCACGGGCCGGTAGTTCGCGAGCGGCTCCCCCATCCCCATGAACACGATGTTGCTCACGCGACCGACACCGCCGGGCAGGTCCCCCGAGGCGAGCATCCGGCCCGCGATCCGCACCTGCTCGAGGATCTCCGCCGCCGACAGGTTGCGGGTGAGGCCCATCTGGCCCGTCGCGCAGAACGGGCAGTTCATGCCGCACCCGGCCTCCGACGAAATGCACAGGGTCACCCGATTCGAGTAGCGCATGAGCACGCTCTCCACGAGCGAGCCGTCAAAGAGCCGCCACAGGAACTTCTGGGTGGCGCCGTGATCCGCGGCCTGCTGCGAGACCAGTTCCAAGAGCGGCGGAAAGAACCGTTCGACGAGCGCGTCGCGATCCGCGAGCGGCAGGTCCGTCATATCGGCCGGATCGGTCGTGAACCGCTCAAAGTAGTGACGCGACAGCTGCTTCGCTCGAAAACCCGGCAGCCCCAGCTCCTTGACGGCCTCGATCCGCTCCTCGAGGCTCAGATCGGCGAGGTGGGCGGGCGGCTTGCCGCGCCGAGACGGCCGCAGCTGCAGCTGCCCGGGGGCGAGCATGACCGGCTCGCCACTCACCGCCTCTCGCGAGAGGTCCTTCGCGACCGCGAGCCTGACCGGCCGCACCTCACGTGTATCGGGCGTATCAGCCACCGAAAGCCTCCCAGAGCGCCAGCATGATGAACAGAGTGGGGGCGGTGAGCAGCATCGAGTCCAGTCGATCCATGATCCCGCCGTGACCGGGCAGCAACTGGCCCATGTCTTTAATACCGAGGTCGCGCTTGAGCAGCGATTCGCACAGGTCGCCGACGGTGGCCACGACCACCATGACCACGCCGAACAGCGCCGCCACGCCCGCGCCCAGCTCGGGAAGCAGGAAGTGGCCGATGAGCGCGGCGATGACGACGCCCGTGAGCAGGGATCCGGCGAAACCCTCCCAGCTCTTCTTCGGGCTGATCGACGGCGCCATCGGGTGTTTGCCGAGCAGCACCCCGGCCACGTAGCCGCCCACGTCGTTGGCGATGGGGACTGCGATCACGAACAGCAGCTTGTGCTGGCCGTGGGGCTGGGCCATCAGCAAGACGGCGAAGCTCGCGAGGAACGGCACCCACAGCAGCGTGAAGATGCTCGCCACGGTGTCGCGCACGGCCATGAGCCCCGTGGCCTCGACCACTCGCCACACGATGAGCACGAGGACCCCGACCGCGGCGGAGACCAGCAAACCGTCGGCCCCGTACACCGCTGCCGACACGATCATGCCGACGCTCGCGACGAGCAGCGGGATCGCCGGGACCCGCAGGTTCGCGTTCTCGAGGGCGTTCGTGACCTCGAGCGCGCCGATCACGACGACGAGCGCTACGAGCGGCGTGAGCATCGCGGGCACCAGGTAGATCGCCGACAGCACCACGAGGATGAGCGTGACGCCCACGATGATCGCCGCGGGAAGGTTCCGTCCCGCGCTGCGCCTCTTCGTCGAATGCGTCGGGGCAGGCTTTTCGGACACCTCCGGCACGATCGGATCAACGTCCGGGCGGTGCGGGGTGCGCGCGGGCACCTCGAGGACGGGCGCCGCCGAAGCGGTGGCCGACGCGGGCGACGCCGCCCCGGAATCCTGGGCCGGAGCGGCGCGGCGCCTGCCGTGCTGTGGGGATGTCATGGGGAGCGGACCTTCCCCGTTCAGACGGAGAGAAGTTCGTCTTCCTTCGCGGCAAGTGCCACGTCCACGAGGTCGATGTACTTCTTGGTCACGGCTTCGAGTTCCTTCTCGCCGCGCGCGCCCTCGTCTTCCCCAATTTCCTTGTCCTTCACGAGCTTTTCGAGGGCCTTCTTCGCGTTCGCGCGCGTGGCACGGATGGCGATGCGGCCATCTTCTGCCTTCGTCTTCGCGAGCTTCGTGTAGTCCTTGCGGCGCTCTTCCGTGAGGGCGGGAAGCACGATGCGCAGGTTGTCGCCGTTGTTCGTGGGGTTCACGCCCAGATCGGAATTGCGCAGCGCCTCTTCGATGCCGCTCGTGGCGCCCTTGTCGTACGGCGTGATGATGACCGTGCGGGCCTCCGGGAACTGCATGGCCGCCAACTGGTTGAGCGGGGTGGGGGCCCCGTAGTAGTCGGCCGTGATGCCCTGGAACATGGCGGCGTTCGCGCGGCCCGTGCGGATCGCGGAGAACTCCTCCTTGGTCACCTCCACCGACTTGCTCATGCGTACTCCGGCATCCTTGATGATGCTCGCGGTTTCTTCGCTCATGGTCGTGTGGTCCTTCCTTAAAAGATCAACCTGGCCAGCGTATATCAGTCGCCCGTGACGACCGTGCCAATCCGCTCCCCGCGCATCGCGCGCGTGATATTGCCCGGCTCATCGAGCCCGAACACCATCATCTGCTGCTTGTTGTCCATGCACAGACTGAACGCCGTGGAATCCACGACCTTGAGGCCGCGCACGAGCGCGTCGTTATAGGTGAGGTGCGACAGCTTTGTGGCGTTCGGATCCTTCTTCGGATCCGCCGTATACACGCCGTCCACGCCATTCTTCGCCATGAGCACCTCGTGGCAGCCGATTTCGAGGGCGCGCTGCACCGCGACCGTGTCGGTCGAGAAGTACGGCATGCCCGCCCCCGCGCCGAAGATGACAACCCGGCCCTTTTCCAGGTGCCGCACGGCCCGCAGCGGCAGGTACGGCTCCGCCACCTGCCCCATCGTGATCGCCGTCTGCACGCGCGTGGACGTGCCCGCCTGCTCGAGGAAGTCCTGGAGCGCGAGGCAGTTCATGACCGTGCCGAGCATGCCCATGTAGTCCGCCCGGCGGCGGTCCATGCCGCGCTGGCTCAGCTCCGCGCCGCGGAAGAAGTTGCCGCCGCCCACCACGATCGCGCATTCCACGCCGGAGGCCACCGCCTCGGAAATTTCGCGGGCCACGCGCGAGACCACGTCGGGATCCACGCCCACGCGGCCGCCGCCGAACGCCTCACCGGACAGCTTGAGCAACACCCGGCGGGTGTTGTCCTTCGGAGAAATCGCGGGGATCGATGACGTGATCGGGTCCGGGTCAACGCTCATGGAATGTGTCCTTCCGATAGGAGGCTGCACCGCCTCCCGGTGCTCCTTCGCGGGGCCGGGCGCGCACGGTGCGGTATCGGGATCCCAGTTTAGTGGCACGGCCTCTGGGAGACGTCCCGGCACGCTGGGGATGTGAGCGATGCCGTCGGCCCCGTCTATTTTTCCCGGGGGCAGCAGGAAGGGGGCGCCGCCATCATTCGGCGAACGCCCCCTCCTCGCTCATGCGCCCCTCAGCGGGGCGCGAGCAGGATCAGTTACCCACGCGGAAGCGCACGAAACCGGTCACGGTGCCGCCAGCGGCCTTGACGACCTGGCCGACGGTCTGCTTCGGATCCTTGGCGAACGCCTGGTCCACGAGCACGTTCTCCTTGAAGAACCCGTTCATGCGGCCGTCCACGATCTTCGGCAGGGCAGCCTCGGGCTTGCCCTCGTTCTTCGCGGTCTCTTCGGCGATCCGACGCTCGTTCTCCACCACATCGGCGGGAACATCTTCGCGCGTCAGGTACAGCGGCGAGTAGGCGGCGATATGCATCGCCACGTCCCTCGCCACCTCGGCACCCGCGGCATCCGTGGCCACGAGGACGCCCACCTGCGGCGGGAGGTCCTTGTTGGTGCGGTGCATGTAGTTGGTCACCACATCGCCGCTCACGCGGCCGATGCGACGCACGACGATCTTCTCGCCCATGGTCGCGCCAGCGTTCGTGAGCGCCTCGCCGAACGGGGTGCTCGCGAGATCCTCAGCCGTCGCGGCGCCGGAGGCGACGGCGGCCTGCACGGCCTCGTCACCGAGGGCCACGAACTTCGCGTTCTTCGCCACGAAGTCGGTCTCGGAGTTGATCTCCACGAGGGTGCCTTCCTGGCCACCGTCGATGTCGCGGATGTCGGCGGCGATGAGGCCTTCCGACGCGGCGCGGCCCTCGCGCTTGGCGATGCCCTTGAGGCCCTTCACGCGGATGAGCTCAATGGCCTTCGCCTTGTCGCCGCCCGCCTCGTCAAGAGCCTTCTTGACGTCGAGCATGCCGGCGCCGGTGCTCTCACGGATGTCCTTGATGTCTGCTGCCGTGTAATTTGCCATGCTTATCTCCTCAAATGGGGTGGGAGTGAACTGGTCGGATACGGGAATATCAGGCGTTGTCGGCCGGTGCTTCAGCAGCCTCGGCGGCAGCCTCCACGACCTCTTCGGCCTCGGCCACGGCTTCAGCGGCGTCGGCGGTGGCCTCTTCCTGCTGAACCTCGGACTGCTTGAGCAGTTCCTGCTCCCACTCGGCGAGCGGCTCGGCAGCGACGGCGGAAACGTTCTTCTCGCCCTCGGCAGGCTTCTGGTGGCGCTCCTGCAGACCAGCGGCCGCGGCGTCGGCGATCACGCGGGTCAGCAGGGTCACGGCGCGGATCGCGTCGTCGTTGCCGGGGATCGGGTACTGCACCTCGTCCGGATCGGCGTTGGTGTCGAGGATGGCCACGATCGGGATGCCCAGCTTGGTGGCTTCATCCACCGCGAGGTGCTCCTTCTTCGTGTCCACGATCCACACGGCCGACGGCGCGCGCGACATGTCGCGGATACCGCCGAGGGTGCGCTCGAGCTTGTCCTTCTCGCGGCGCATCATGAGCAGTTCCTTCTTGGTGCGACCGCTACCGGCCACATCGTCGAAGTCGATCTGCTCAAGCTCCTTGAGGCGATCCACGCGGCCCGACACGGTGGCCAGGTTGGTGAGCATGCCGCCCAGCCAGCGCTGGTTCACGAACGGCATTCCCACGCGGGTGGCCTGGTCCTGAATGGATTCCTGGGCCTGCTTCTTGGTGCCGACGAAGAGGATGGTGCCGCCGTGCGCCACCGTCTCCTTGACGAAGTCGTAGGCCTGATCGATGTAGGTGAGCGACTGCATCAGGTCGATGATGTAGATGCCGTTGCGCTCGGTGAAGATGAAGCGCTTCATCTTCGGGTTCCAGCGGCGGGTCTGGTGACCAAAGTGGACGCCGCTCTCGAGGAGCTGGCGAAGGGTGACGACTGCCATGGCAATCTCTCTCTTTCTGGACCCTGGGCTCGCTCGGTTCCTCGGGCCACGGGCGTGGTCCGACGTCTCGAGGTCATGACGCAGGGTCGATTCTCGGTTACTGCCCGCCGACGGAACTGACGGCAGGCCCTGGTGCCTCGCACGCGCGCCGCCGCTCGCCTGAGGGAAGGTGATTCCCGGGCGGGTACGGACCGCTGGTGCGCGTGGGTCGTGAGGCACGCGAAGTCACTCGCATACACGAGCGCCACGGGAAGTCTAGTGCACGCCGCCGGTGGGCATCACCTGGCGGGGCGCAGGTGTGATGCAGGTCGTTCGCGGGCCCCGGCGGCGACGGTTTTTCGCGGCGCGGGGCGCGGTTATCCCCAATCGCGGCGTGCGGTAAGGATACGGGCCCGGGGTAGCGGTTCACTGGGGGCATGACCTCCTCCACGTCCGCTCCCCTGGCGATCAGCGCCGCCGCCCTCCTGCTCGCCTCGGGACTGTGGCCGCTCGCGCCGTCCGATGAGGCGCGCGCCGGAGAGGTGGCCGCAGCCATCGCGGGGACGGCGGGCGCCGCCGTGCGGGCGACCGAGGAAGCGGCGAGCCCCCTGCCTCCCATCACATCGCGCACCGCCCTGTGGCAGTGGCCCGTCGAGGGCGCGCCCGAGCTCCATGCCCGCTTCGAGGCACCGTCGCACCGCTACGGCCCGGGTCACCGCGGGATCGACATCTCCGGCAGCGGGCCGAACATCAGCGCGGTCGAGGCCGGGACGGTCCACTTCGCGGGCGTCGTCGCGGGAAAACCGGTGGTGAGCATCGCCCACGCGGACGGCCTGATCTCCACCTACGAACCCGTCGTCGCCGACGTGGCGACCGGCGATGAGGTGGGCCGCGGGCAGCGGATCGGGACGCTCCAGGCGGACTCGCCGCACGCCCACTGTCGTGAGGTGTGCCTGCACATCGGCGCCAAGCGCGGCGGCGACTACATCGATCCGCTGCCCCTGTTCGGGGTGCGCGGCCCGAGCGTGCTGTATCCGCACTCCTAGCGCTGCATCCGCATTTCTAGGCGCGCGGGTGCGGCACTGCATCCGCATTCTTAGGCGCGCGGGTGCGCCTGCGCGACGGCGCCGCGGAGCCGCTCGGGGCTCACGTGCGTGTAGATCTGCGTGGTCTGCAGCGAGGCGTGCCCGAGCAGGTCTTGGACGCTGCGCAGATCCGCCCCGCCTTCCACCAGGTGCGTGGCCGCGCTGTGGCGCAGGGTGTGCGGGGTGACGTGGGTGCTGAGCCCGCCCCGTCGGGCCGCCTGGTCCACGATGGTGCGGATCATTCGCGCGTTGATGCGCCCTCCGCGTACGCCCAGAAACAGTGCGTCTGTACTCGCACCGGAAGCCGCGGCGAGGTGGGGGCGCCCGTGAAGCTCCCACGCCTCAATCGCCTCGAGCGCGGGGATGCCAACGGGCACCACCCTCTCCTTGTTGCCCTTGCCCACCACGCGCACGGTGCGGCGAGCGTGGTCAATGCTGCGGGAGGAGAGGGAGACCAATTCGGAAACGCGCAGGCCGGAAGAGTAGAGAAGCTCCACGATGGCGCGATCGCGCAGCGCCACGGGGCTCTCCTCCTGAGCAGGAGGGGCGGAATCGGGGCCGTCCGGCGCGGACGAGGTAGCGCGCAATGCCTGGGGACCGGACGCGGGCGCGGGGGTGGGTACGGACGCGTCTGCGGGTGCGCCGTGCAGGGCTTTCTTGGCCGGGCTCGGCGCCGGTTCCGGCGCGAGCAGGCGCCGGGCCTGCTCGCCCGTGAGCACTTTGGGCAGCGGCTTGCCCCTGGCCGGGGCCTTGAGCCGCCTGCCCGGATCGGCGCTCACAAGGTCGCTTTCGTACATCCACAGGGTGAAGCCGCGGACGGCGGCGGCGGCGCGGGCGAGGGTCGTGGCCGAATGCCCCGCCTCGGAGCGGGCGGCGAGCCAGTCCCGCAGATGCGCGAGGGTGAGACCGCGCGCGGCCACCGCATCGACGTGGTGGGCGTAGCCGAGCGCCGAGCTGACATCGAACAGGTAGGCCCGGATCGTGTGCTCGCTGCGGCCCCGCTCGAGCCGCAGGTGGCGCTCGTAGCGGGCGAGGAGTTCGGCGTCCTCGGGGGCGAGCTCGTCAAGGTTCGGCGCGGGCATGCCTCCAGTGTGCCAGGCGCGCGGCGCGGAACCGCACGATTGCCCCCTTGCAACCACTCCGTGCGGGTGCCCCGCTACCGCGCAGCCCGCGTGACCCGTTCGCCGTTCAGCTTCGCGAGGCCGAGCACCTCAATCCGGGCCAGCGCCGCGCGCACCTCCTCTTCGCTCACAGCGCACTCGAGGGCGAGGGCGCGCTGCGTGATCGCCGAGCGGGGCGGGATACCGTCGAAGACGAGCCTGTCGGCGGGACTCAGCAGTTCGGCGTCGTCCCACAGCGCGGCGGCGCTGCCAGAGGCGCCCGCGCCAGAGGTGCTGCCGAGGACCTCCTGGGTGGAGAGCATGTCGAGGATGTCGTCGGTGCCGGTGATGAGGAGCGCGCCGCGCTCTCGAATGAGTCGGTGGCAGCCGCCGCTCGCGGCCGAGAGGACGGAGCCGGGCACGGCGCCGACGGGGCGGGAGAGGTGGTCGGCGTGCGTCGCGGTGGACAGTGCCCCGGAGCGCCACGCGGCCTCGACCACGACGGTGGCGCCGCTCATCGCGGCGATCAGGCGGTTGCGGGCCAAGAACCTCCAGCGCGCGGGCGTGGCGCCGAGCGGAGCCTCGGAATAGAGCACGCCGTGCTCGGCCACGCGCGTGAGGAGGTCGGCGTTGCCGCGCGGGTACAGGCGGTCCAGGCCGCCCGCGAGGACCGCCACGGTGGCGCCCGAGCCGAGGGCGCCGCGGTGGGCGGCCGCGTCAATCCCGAACGCCCCGCCGGAGACGACCGTGGCGCCGCGAGCGGCGAGGCCCGCGCCGATCTCGAAGGCGATCTCGTTGCCGTAGGGGGTGGAGGCTCGGGCGCCGACAACGGCGACGCTCACCCCTGTCCCGAGGTGCGGAGCAGCGAGGCCGCGCCCTCGGGCCCACAGGGCGATGGGGGCATTGGCCCGCAGGTCATCGAGCCCCGCGGGCCATTCGGGCTCGCCGGGAGTGAGGAGCCGGATGCCGCGTTCGGCGGACCGCTCCACGATGGTCTCGGCGTCGCGTCCGAGGCGCGGCCCCCAGCGGGCGAGGGCGTCGCGCGCCACCTCGGTGGGGCTGCGGCGGGCGCGGGAGGCTTCGGCGGAACTGACCTGAAGCTCGCTCGCGGCCTCGTGCCAGCGGGCCTCGCCGAGTGCCGCGGCGAGGGCGGCCTCCGCACCACGTGCGAGGTCGAGTGCGGCCACTGGACCGTAGGCGAGCCAGAGCAGCCGCGCGGCGGCGTCGGTGGGTTCCGCGATGACGCTCCACACGGCGCGGGCCGAGTGGTCCTCACACAGGTGCGTGCTCATAGGGCATCGTGGCCTCTCAGATCGAGGGCGGTGGCTAGGTCGTCCGACGTGGGGCGGTCGCGGCCAGCGAGGTCGGCGACGCTCCATGCGAGCCGCCGCACCCGGTCGCGCCCGCGCATCGTGAGGGCGCCTCGTTCGAGTGCCCGGGTGAGGATCGCTTCATCGCGCCCATCGAGCGGCATGTGCTCGGAGAGAAACCGGCCGCTCACATGGGCATTGAGCCGCCACGGCGTGCCGTGCAGGCGCACGGCTTGCCGGCCACGAGCCTCGATGACCCGCGCGCGTATGTGGGCGCTGTCTAATCCCGTGGTCCCTGCGCGCCTCGCGGCGGGGCGGGCGGGCCCGAGCCGCACCCGCAGGTCGATCCGATCAAGGATCGGGCCGGACAAGCGTGTGAGGTAACGGCGCTTTTGCTGCGCGGTGCACGTGCAGGCATCGCCGCGGCCGTGGGCGCGGCCGCACGGGCAGGGATTCGCGGCCAGAACGAGCTGAAAGCGCGCGGGATACACGGTGACGCCGCGCGCCCGGTGCAGGGCGATATCGCCCGTTTCCAGCGGTTCGCGCAGTGCCTCGAGGACGCGCGGAGAAAACTCGGGAGCTTCATCGAGGAAGAGCACTCCCCCGTGGGCGCGAGAGACGGCGCCCGGCCCGGCGATGCCCGCGCCGCCGCCGATGATCGAGGCGGGGGTGGCGCTGTGGTGCGGCGCTACAAACGGCGGCGTGCGCACGAGCCCGGCCCGCGCATCGAACACGCCCGCCACGGAGGCAATCGCGCTGAGTTCGAGGGCCCGGGCATCGTCCAACTCCGGCATGATCGTGGGCAGGCGGGAGGCGATCATGGTCTTGCCCGTGCCCGGAGGGCCGAGCAGCAGCAGGTGATGTCCGCCGGCGGCGGCGACCTGGGCGGCGAGCGTGCCGCGCTCCTGGCCGTGGATCTCCGCGAAGTCCACGCCGCCGCGGAAGGCGGACCCATCGGCGTCAGCCTCCCCCACCCTCACGGGCCCACCCTGCGGATCGCCGGGCGGTGAGGCGGAGGGCTCGAACGATGGCACGGTCACGGACGCCGACGCCTCACCCCCGAAGTCGCGCACGGCATCGGCCAGGTGGGCGATGGCACTGACCTGGATGCCGGGCACGAGCGCCGCTTCTTCGGCGTTGCCCACGGGCACCACGGCGCGGTCGATCCCGGCACGCGCCGCCGCGAGCAGCGAGGGCAGCACGCCGGGCACGGGACGCAGTTCCCCATCGAGCGTCAGCTCGCCGAGGAACAGCACGCGGGACAGGGCGCGGGGATCCATGACCCCGAGGGAGGCGAGGGCGCTCATGGCGATCGCCACGTCAAAGTTCGAGCCCTGCTTGGGGATCCACGCGGGCGTCAGGTTCACGGTCAGGCGCTTGCTGGCCACGCTGTGCCCCGAGTGCGCGCACGCGCCCCGCACTCGTTCGCGCGCCTGAAGGGTCGAGGAGTCCGGGAGGCCCACGATCGTAAAGGCCGGAAGGCCCGCGCTCACTTCCGTTTCGACTTCGACCACGGTGCCTTCCAGGCCCCGCAGCGACATCGAGAGGGTGCGGGCCACCGTCATGACTGCACGCCCCGATAGTGATCCACGAGCGGTGCGTGTCCGGAGCGCAGAAGGATGTCGAGGGCGTCGATGCGGATATCGCGGTGGGGCGGGCTGTGCTCCATGAGGTACCAGCCCGCGAGCCGTCGGATCCGCGCGACCTTCTGCGGGGTCACCGCCATGATGCCGGGGCCCATCACGTGCGAGCGGCGGGTCTTTACTTCGGCGAACACGAGGGTGTCGCCGTCGAGCGCCACGATGTCGATTTCACCGTGCCGCGTGCGCACGTTGCGGTTCTGGATGAGGTAGCCGAGGTCGCGCAAGTGATCGGTGGCGATGTCTTCACCGCACTGGCCCACTTGGCGCGGGGTCAGGAACGTGGGGTCGGTGGGAATGCTCTGCGAAGTGCTCATGCCCCACTGTGGCCCGCCGCTCGCGCGTCGCAGCCCCGCGCGCACCAGATTGGGGATAACCGTCAGCCCCGACGAAAAAACCCACGGGCACGGCCCCGCCGCGGCGGGGCTACAGGTCGATGTCCGGCTTCGCCAATTCCTCGATGTTGACGTCCTTGAACGTCACCACGCGGACGGATCGCACGAAGCGGGAGGAACGGTAGACGTCCCACACCCACGCGTCGGCGAGGGTGAGTTCGTAGAACACTTCGCCGCCCGCACTGCGCACCTGAAGATCCACCTGGTTGGCGAGGTAGAACCGGCGGTCGGTTTCGACCACGTAGGTGAAGAGCCCGAGGACATCGCGGTATTCACGGTAGAGCTGAAGCTCCATGTCGGACTCGTAGTTCTCAAGGTCGTGCGTGTTCACGTGAGCCCTCCAGATTCTTCTCTCGCGTGCGGCGCTCGCCTCTCGGGCGCCACCGGCCGCTGTCGCGGCCCGCCCAGCCTACCGCCCCCACAGGTGCTCCATGCTGGGCTCGCTCGGCTCCGGCAGCAGGCGCCAGCTGGCCCGGTGTTCGGGGTGGAGGCCGTGGGTGGTCAGCGCCTCGCGGTGGGCGGCGGAACCGTAGCCCTTGTTACGGGCCCAGCCGTAGGCGGGGGCCGAGGCATCGAGCGCGACCATGTGGCGGTCCCGCTCGACCTTCGCGACGATGCTCGCCGCGGCCACGCTCACGCAGTCGCGGTCCGCTTTGATCCGCACGTCGATGGGGCAGGACGCTTCGGCCGCCCCGAGCCCGCGCGTGAGGTAGTCAAGGTTCCCGTCGAGGATGATCGCCGCGAGCTCCGGCCCGCTACCGGCCCCCTCCCCGCTGCTGGCCGCTTGCCGCGCGATGTCCTCGCGCACGCCCCGCAGGGCTCTGACTGCGGCGAGCGTCAGCACCGCCGAGATGCCCACGTCGTCAATCTCCGCGGCGCTCGCCCGGCCCACGTGGGCGAGCGTGCCCCGCTCGCGCATCGCGGCGTAGAGCTTCTCGCGCCGACCGGCGCTCACCAGTTTGGAGTCCCGCACGCCCGCGGGGGCGTCGTGCACGAGCGCCGCCCTGTCGGCCTCGCGGCGAACGGTGAGGGCGAACGCGCCCACCATGACGGGGCCTGCGAGGGCGCCGCGGCCCACTTCGTCGAGCCCGATCACGACCACGGAACGGGCGCCGGGGTGGGCGGCGAAAAAGGCGGCAGCGTGGGTGAGTTCCACGTGCGCCGTGGGATCGGCGACCACTGGGCTCAGGCTGCGGCGGCGAAGGCGGGCAGGGAGTCCGGGCGCAGCGCCGAGGCGGAGGCCGCGGGCACGTCGCTGAACGTGGCCCGGCCATCATCGAGGATGCGCCAGCGATCCACGGGCAGGAAGATGACGACCGCGCGGCCGGTCACGAGCTGCTGGTCCACGTACGGGTTGCCGCCCTGGGAGTAGTGGAAGGCGCTATCGGCGCTGCTGAAGCGGTTATCGCCCATCACCCACAGTTTCCCGGCGGGCACGCGCACATCGAACGTGGTCTGGCACGCGCCGGAATCGGGGTTGATGTACGGCTCGTCCAGTTCCACGCCGTTGACGCTCATGGGCCCGCCGCGCACCGTGCAGGTGACGCGATCTCCGGGCTTCCCGATGAGCCGCTTGACCAGGTGGTTTTCCGACGGGTCGGGGGCGAGGCCCACGTAGCTGAGGACCCGCGCGAACTGCTGGCGGGGCGTGAGCTGGGCGTTCGGATCGGCGCCCACCCAGTTGTCGGGGTCTTCGAACACGATGATGTCGCCGCGCTCGATGTCGAGGATGCCCGGGTGCAGCTTCGAGACGAGGATCTTGTCGTTTTCCACGAGCGTGGGCCGCATGGATGCCGACGGGATGAAGAACGGCTGCACGAGGAAGGTCTTGATGAGGACGGCGACGACCAGGGCGATGACGATGGTCAGCGCGTATTCGAGGATGGTCTTCCCGATTCCTCTCCGCGGGCGGCGGGAGTTGGGCTCCACGGTGCCTGCCTCGTCGGCCCCCGCCGACGCACCGGGATCCGGGCTTGCCGAAACTGCCTCATCCGCCGGGCCTCGGCCCTCGTGGGATGGGCGGGCTCCGTGGCCCTCAGTGTTCTCCGCTGGGTTCTGTGACATCACGAGCCATTCTAGGGCCCGACCTCGCGCCAGGCGGGGACCGGCCACACCACACGTGTCACACGCCCCACCACCCGATCCTCCGGGATCATGCCGCCGCCCGGATCGCCCAGGTGAGCGCGGGAATCGGCGGAGGCGTCGCGATTGTCGCCGAGCAGGAAGAGCCGCCCGGCAGGCACCTGCACGGAGAAGTCCACGGCGCTTGCCCGCTGGGACGGCGCCAGGTAAGGCTCGTGCAGTTCCACGCCGTTGAGCAGGAGAGCCCCGGACTCGCTGCAGCACTGCACCGTGTCGCCGCCCGTGCCGACCACGCGCTTGACCCAGTACCCGGAGTTCTCCGCGCCCGAGGCGGCGAAATAGCCGCGGCCATCCACGACCACGACCTGACCCCGCTCAGCGCTCTCGCGAGCCGTGCGGTCCACGAGGATCACCTCGCCCGCGTTCAGGGTGGGCGCCATCGACGTGCTCGGCACGTGAAACGGCTGCGCCACGAAGTGCCGGACGGCGAAGACGCCGATCAGGCTCACGCACAGCAACGCGGCGATCACCCACACAAGGGGGGATCGCCGCGTTGAGGCCTGGTGGCGGTGCACGAAAGAGCGTGCAGGCCGGGTCAGTGGTCGCGCTTCTCGCGGATGCGCGCCTTCTTGCCGGTGAGTCCGCGCAGGTAGTACAGCTTCGCGCGGCGCACGTCGCCACGGGTGACGACCTCGATCTTGTCGATCGTGGGGGCGTGCACGGGGAACACGCGCTCCACGCCCACACCGAAGGAAATCTTGCGCACGCGGAACGTTTCGCGGATGCCATCGCCCTTGCGGCCGATCACGTAGCCCTGGAAGACCTGGACGCGCGAGCGGTTGCCTTCCACGACCTTGACGTGAACCTTCACGTTGTCGCCCGGACGGAAGTCCGGAACGTCGCTGCGCAGCTGGGCGGCATCGAGTGCATCAAGCTTCTGCATAGTTTTCTCCTACCTCTCGCCCCGGGTCGTTCGGCGAATATTCTCCTCGCGTCGCACCGGGGTGCGCGGAGGCAACTGTGATTCATCACTGCTGTGTGCTGGGCCTCTGGCCGCCACTCCCATGGCAACGGATCTGCCCGCCCGCTGAATGCTCACCACCCCCGAGGCAGTCATGAGCGCGAGACGCACGGCTCACCATTGTGCCACGAAAACTCGGCGCCCGGCAGCGGGCGGGGTGTGATCCCGCGCGCGAAATCCGGCGAAAAACTGGGGAGGCGCGCGCCCGGAATGCACCATAGGAATGTTCCGCGCCCGAGAAGAGGCGCGCGGAGAATCGACGATGGGCGCCTCGGCGCCCGCTGCCTGGAAACCTCGGCGGCATCCGCGAACGAAAGGGCCACGCGACATGACGGAGCAGACTTCGCACTCCCCCTCCACCCCGCCCCCGTCTGCCCCGGCGCCGATGGGAAGCCCCGATACGGCTCCGGCAGCGAGTCTCGAGACGGCGCCGACGGAGCGGGTGCCCGCGGTTGAGTCGGCACCCGAGGCCCCCGCGCCGGTGCAGGTGCCGGGCCGACGCGCGCGACGCCGCCTGGACGAAGGGACGACGGGCGGGAGCCTCGGTTCCGGGGAGAAGGCGCCCGAGGCGCAGCCGACGGACGTGCTGGCGTCGCTTCCGAACTTCGCGCAGCAGTCGGCCGACGAGCAGGCTCGCGCGGCATCCTCTGCGGAGACCGAGGCGGCGGGCGCGGCGCTGGCTCGCCACGAGGCGGAGGACTTTGCGCGCCTGAGCGAGAAGGAGCATCGCTCGAACCTCGTGAGCCTCGCCCTCGTGCTGTTCTCGATTCCCGCGCTGTTCTTCACCCTGTGGCTGCCGCTCGGCGAGACGAGCTTCGCGGAAACGAATCCGACGCTCGCGACGATCAGCGGCATCGGCGTGGCCCTCGCTTTCATCGTGGCCGGGCTCGTCGTGCATTTCGCCCCGCGGGCTCGCGCGAATGTGCTGAGCCGGGTGGAGGCGGGCGCTCTGAGCCCGTCGGAGGAATCCCGCGAGGTGGCCGAGCAGGTGAAGGCGTCCACGCGGACGCGGTCACGGCTCCTCGTGGCTGGTGGCGTGCTCTTCGCCCTCGCGGCCGTGGTGAGCGCGGGCTTCGCGGTGTCGGCGCTCGGCGATGCCAGCCGCGTGTTCTTGATGATCGCCGTGGCGCTCACCTTCGTGGTGCTCGCCTTCTCGTGCTGGTACCTGCCGTTTACGACGAAGCGGACCGTGACCTACCTCAGCCGGTAGCCCTCGGGTCCGGCATCCCCCCGTCAGGACGGGGGTGGAGGGGGCGTGTGAGGCGGCGCTGCTCGTCCTCGAGCGGGGGCATCTCTATCTGGCGTACCTTCAGCCTATCGTGTCGGGCTGTGGCGGCAAACGGGCAGGTGGGAGGCTACTGTCTGGCCTCGTGAGCACTCGAATCTTCGGCATTCTCTGGTCCATCCAAGTTCTCGTCCTCCTTGCCGCGAGCGGTAGTTCGCTGGCCCTGTCTCTCACCGCGTTCTCCACGACGTCCTCGGTCTCGGTCCTTGGCGCGATCACGGCCATCTCGATGGGCAGCGCCATCTACCTCGCCCCCGTCCTCGGCTCGCTGCTGGATCGCCTGACGCGCAAGCAGGGCATCGTCCTCGCCAACGCGTCCACGTCCGTCGTGGCGGCCCTCATGGCGCTCGCCGTGGCGCAGTCCTGGCCCATTGCCGCCATCCTCGGCCTCGTGTTCCTGTCCTCGCTCGCCGCGAGCGCCCTCGGCATTTCGCTCCAGGCCTCGGTCAGGGTGCTGCGGCGGGAAGCCGATCTCACCCGCGTCAGCGGCATCGTCACGCTCGTGGAAAACGCCCCCGTTGTGGCGGGGCCGATCATCGGCGCCCTCATCTACGCGCTCTCCTCGCCCGCCCTTGTCTTTCTCGTCGAGGCCATCGTGGCCGCGGGCGCGGCCGTCGTCGTGGCCTTCATGCGGTGGCCCGCGCAGCCGGCAACGGCCCCGCCGCACAGCCGGAATCCGTTCGCGGGAATGCTCGACGGGCTGCGTTTCATCGCGCGCCACCGCGACCTGGCCATCACGCAGGGGGCGTTCGCGGGGATCAATGTGGCCAACGGGCTCGCGATGCCCGTAGTCACGGCCTTCGTGATCGGCAGCGCGGGCATCGGCGCCACGCGCCTCGAAGAATCCGTCCGGCTCGGCACGATCAATGTTGCGGGCGCGCTCGGGCTTCTCCTCGGCTCGTCCCTCGTGGTGGCAATCGGTGGCCGCGTTCGCCGGGATCTGCTCGTGCTCGCGGCGATCTCCGTCGGCGCGGTCTTCGGCCGGGTCCTCCTCGTCCTCTCCCCCGCTCTGTGGTGGCTCGGGATCAGCATCGTGATCCGCAATCTTGGCGTGCAGACCTCCAATGCGCCGCTCACCGCGATCTGGCAGGAGCGCACGCCCGTGCACATGCAGGGCGTGGTCTTCGGTACCCGACGCCTGCTCGGACAGGGGCTCTACCCGGTGGCGGTGCTGGTGGGGGCCGGGATCGCCGACGCCCTCGCGTCCGGCACGCTCGGGCCGCTCGGCGCGATGCAGGCCGTCATCCTCGCCGCGGGCGTCATGGAACTGTGCGTCGGGCTGCTTCTGGCCCGCTCCGGGGCCCTTCGGCGCCTGGCCGTCGCGCCGCAGCCGCCAGCGTCGAGCGCCTCCTGAAGCGCCGCGCTCAGGGCAGGGTGCCGCCCTCGTCGTCCTCATCGCCGGATTCTCCATGAGCGGGTACGTCAACCGCGCCGCTGTAGCCCGCCGCATCGCACGCCACCCCAAGACTGCCGAGGGGATCGCGCAGTCCCGGCGAGGCCAGGTCGCCATCGATGGCCTCCTGGAAGGGCCGCTGCACTTCGGCGATGGCGGCGCGCACCCCGTCGTCATCCACGGCCACGCGCTGCGTTTCCAGGAGCGCGTTCGTGGCGGTGATCTGCTCGATGTCTGCCGGGCGAACCTGGCGCGGGGCGAGGCCCACGAGGTCGAACATGTTGGAGGTGAGGGTGTTGGCGTTGTGGAAATGGGAGAGGGTCTGCGGCTGCACCGCGATCTCGGCGCACACGAGCGCGGCGGGCTTCGTGCCGTCGGCCCCCGGCTCCACGTGCCAGGCCGCCGCCACGGAGGTCGGCGCGCACGCGCTCGCCACCCCGGTGTAGGCGGCGGCGAACGCCTCCATGTCGGCGCCCTCTCCCTTCGCACTTTCGGCGGTGAACCACGAGCCGAGTCCGCTCGCGGCCTCCCGCACCTCGGGCGAGGCCTCGGCGAAGGTCTGCTCGATGGTGCCGCTCACGCTCGTGAAGAACGCCGGATCCTCGGCGCCCACCTGGCGCACGCTCGCGGCCATCGCGAGCACCTCGAAGCTCTCGGGTGCGAGGTAATCGGGATCGCCGAAGAAGGTTCGGCACGCGTGCTCGGTGGCGGGATCGGCGGTTTCGGTCGCGGCGCCCGCGTCGGTGGTGGCCCCGCCGTCGGCGCCCGGGCCACCGGCCGTGGGGCTCGCGCATCCGGCAGCGAGCAGGACGGCTCCGAGGGCGGCCGCCACTCGCGGGGCGGGGCGGCGAACAAGCGGGCGGCGAAGGGGAGTCACGCGCGGCCTTTCAGGAAGAGGGAGGTCAGTCGGTCAGGAGGTCGGGGCGGCGCTCGCGGGTCCGCTCGAGGGCGGCCTCGCGCCGCCACTGGGCGATCTTCGCGTGATCGCCGCTGAGCAGGATGGGTGGGACCGGGCGGTCCCGACCGTCGGGCGAGGTCCACGCCGCGGGCTTCGTGTAGAGGGGGTATTCGAGCAGGCCGCTCGAATGGGACTCCTCGATGATCGATTCGGGGTTGCCGAGCACCCCGGGGATCAGGCGCACAATCGCCTCCGTCATCGCGATCACGGCCACTTCTCCCCCGTTGAGCACGTAGTCGCCGAGCGAGCTGAGGGCCACGCGCACCCCCTGGTCGGCCAGGTATTCGTACACGCGCTCGTCGATACCCTCGTAGCGCCCGCACGCGAAAATGAGCCACGGCTCGCGGCTGCGCTCGTCGGCCGCCGCCTGGCTGAAGGGCTCCCCCGCGGGGTTCGGGAAGATGACGAGCGGACGCGCGCCGCTGTCGGGCGCGAGCGTGCCCTCGCCCGAGGCGAGGACGTGAGCGAAGGCCTCCGCCCACGGCTCGGGCTTCATCACCATGCCCGCGCCGCCGCCGACGGGCGTGTCATCCACGGTGCGGTGCCGGTCGTGCGTGAAGTCCCGCAGGTTGTGCACGCGCAGGTCCACGAGGCCCTCGCGCCGGGCCTTGCCCATGAGGGACAGCTCGAGGGGCGCCAGGTACTCGGGGAAGATCGTAATGACGTCGATGCGCACGGGCCTCAGCCCTCACCCTGCTCGTCGCGCTCGGATACCGCGTTTTCCGGGTCGAACAGCCCGCCGGGAGGGGCGGCGATGACGTGGCCGGCCTCGAGGTCCACCTCGGGCACCAGTTCATCGACGAAGGGAAGCATGACGCGTCGGCCATCCTTGGCGCGCACGATCAGCTGGTCCTGCGCGGGGTAGTGCAGCAGGTCGACGACCTCGCCGAGCACGTCCCCAGCCGCGGTGATGACCGCGAGGCCCTTCAGTTCGGCCGGGTACCAGGCGTCGGGGTCCTCCTCGAACTCCTCCTCGCGATCCACCTCGAGGGTGAGGTCCGCGCCGCGCAGCGCGTCCGCGAGGTCGCGGCCCGTCACCTCCTCGAACTTCACGTACCAGCGGCCCTGCTGGGTGCGCGTGCCCGCCACCGTGAGGGTGCTCAGGCCCACGCGCTCGGGAGCGGCGGCGCCGGTCAGATCCAGCTGGAGTTTCGCCCCCTCGTAGAGGCGGTCCTCGGGGATGTCGGTGCGCAGGATGAGGGAGACTTCGCCCTTCAGCCCATGCGCCTTGCCTATCGTGCCGATCACCACGGTCACCGTGTCGTTCACTGCCGATCCTTCCGGGTCGTTATTGCTGCGCGCGCTCCCCCACGGGAGGGGGGCGCATGAGTAACGGCAGCCCCGCGCACTGCAGGACTGCCGTTACTGAGGGCGTGAAGCACTGTTAGCGCTTGTCGGTATCCACGATGTCCACGCGGATGTCATCATCCGACAGTGCCGCGGTGACGGTGCGCAGGGCGCGAGCGGTGCGCCCGGAGCGGCCGATCACGCGGCCCAGATCCTCGGGATGCACGCGCACTTCCAGGAGCGGGCCACGGCGCGTGGACTTCTCCTTGACGCGGACCTCATCGGGGTGATCGACGATCCCGCTCACGAGGTGCGACAGGGCTTCGGTGCGAGCATTCATGCTCAGGCCTCTTCGGTGGCTTCTTCGGCGGCGTCCTCAGCGGCGGGAGCCTCGTCGGCAGCAGCAGCCTTTTCCTTGGCCTTCTTGGCTTCCTCGCGCTTAGCGGCGGCGGCCTTGTCAGCTTCGGAAATGAGATCGGCGGCGGAGGCCGGGGCATCCTTGGTCTTGAGGGTGCCTTCGGCGCCCTCTTCACCCTTGAACTTCTGCCAGTCGCCAGTGACCTTGAGGATCGCTGCCACCTGCTCGGTGGGCTGGGCGCCCACGCTCAGCCAGTACTGGGCGCGGTCCGAGGTGACCTCAATGAACGAGGGGTTCTCGGTGGGGTGGTACTTGCCGATCTCTTCGATGACGGCGCCATCGCGCTTCTTGCGCGAATCGGCAACGACGATGCGGTAGTACGGTGCACGGATCTTACCCATGCGCTTCAGACGAATCTTGACGGCCACGTGGCTGTCTCTCCTTGCTTTTCGTGTGGGTGAAGGCGGCGGGATCCGTGGGGTGAATGCAGAATCCGCGCGTTCTTCGGCTGGACGTGCACGGTCGGGTAGAGGGCTCCGAGCGCACACATACAGTGGATCATTATGCCAGGGCCGGGGCCCGGGAACCAGGCCGGGGCGTGTGCGCCGAGGCACACCCGACGCCCCGACGCCTCAGAACGGAACTCCGCACCGCAGGATCACGTTGGCGTAGGGGACGGCGGAGGAGGTGCGCACGACGAAACACCGCCCTACTTGCCGAGCATCTGGCGCAGCTCCGGCGGCAGCTGCCTGGGATCAATCGAGTTCAGGTCCGCGCCCGCGTCGGCCCCACCGAAGGCGCCCGCGCCAAAGGCGCTCCCCTTGCCCGCGTCCTTCTCGGCCCAGGCCTTTTCTTCGGCGGCACGCTTAGCCGGGTTGCCGGAGCGGGATTTCTTCTTCTTGGCCGGCGCCTGCATGCGGCCGCGGGACTTCTTGCCAAAGCCCATGCCCGGGCCTCCGGGAACGCCGCCGCCCATGCCGCCCATGCCGCGACCCACCGAGCCCATCATCTTCTGCATCTGCTTGAACTGATCGAGCAGGCGGTTCACTTCCTGCACGCTCGTGCCGGAGCCCTTCGCGATGCGCGCGCGGCGCTGCCCGTTGATTTCCTTCGGGTTCGCCCGCTCGTACGGGGTCATCGACTGCACCATCGCCTCGATGCGCGTGATCATCGAGTCGTCGAACTGATCGATCGCGTCCTTGTACTGGCGCATGTTCGGCATCATGCCGAGCATCTTCTTCATCGAGCCCATGGACTTGATCTGCGCGAGCATGCCGAGGAAGTCGTTGAGGTTGAAGTCTTCGCCCTGGGCGAGCTTCGAGGCCATCTTTTCGGCTTCGGCCCGGTCCATGGACTTTTCGGCCTGCTCGATGAGCGTGAGCACATCGCCCATGTCCAGGATGCGGTTGGCCATGCGGTCGGGGTGGAAGCGCTCAAAGTCGGAGAGCGCTTCGCCGGTGGAGGCGAAGAGGATGGGGCGTTCGGTGACGCCGGTGATCGACAGTGCCGCGCCGCCGCGTGCATCGCCGTCGAGCTTGGACAGCACCACGCCCGTGAATCCCACGCCGTCGCGGAACGCTTCGGCCACGCGCGCGGCGTCCTGACCGATCATCGCATCGACCACGAACAGCGTGTTGTGGGGGTTCACGGCATCGCGAATGTCGCGCGCCTGCTGCATCATTTCTTCGTCAACACCGAGGCGGCCCGCGGTATCCACGATGACCACATCGTGCTGCTGGGCGTGCGCCGTGGCGAGACCATCGAGGGCCACCACGACCGGATCGCCCACGCCGTTGCCGGGCTCGGGGGCGAACACCTTGACGCCCGCGCGCTCGCCCACGATCTGCAGCTGGTTGACGGCGTTCGGCCGCTGAAGGTCGGAAGCCACAAGCAGCGGCGTGTGGCCTTCGTCCTTGAGGTACTTGGCGAGCTTGCCCGCGAGCGTGGTCTTACCCGCACCCTGGAGACCCGCGAGCATGATGACCGTGGGCGGGCTCTTCGCGAACTCGAGCTGCCCGGTGGCGCCACCGAGCACCTCGACGAGTTCGGCGTGCACGATCTTCACGACCTGCTGGGCGGGGTTCAGTGCCTTCGAGACCTCTTCGCCGAGCGCCCGTTCGCGCACGCGCGCCGCGAAGTCACGCACCACGCTCACGGCCACGTCGGCATCGAGCAGCGCGCGGCGGATCTCGCGCACGGTCTTGTCGACATCGGCCTCGGTGAGGCGCCCCTGGCCGCGCAGGCCCTTGAGCGATGACGTTATGCGATCGGACAGATTGTTGAACACGAGTGGCAGACCCCAAAAACGGTAGGTGCGGCCTCTGCTGTGACGGCGTGCGCCAGTGGTGGCGCACAGAAGAGGCCGAAGCTCCCCTATTTTAGCGAAGGCTCGCGGCCCGCTCCACAGCCGCCGTGAGGCGTTGCACCATGCCGGGCGTCACGGGCGCGCCGCGGCGATCACTGACGTACAGCGAGCAGAGGACGCGGAACTCCAGCCGACGCACGTGGGCGCGGTGCAGCACCACGGGAAAGCTCGCCACGGCCTGCGCGATATCGCCGACTAGCCGGGGCCGGTTATCGGCATTGACGTGGAGCACCTGGAGCCCGGTCCCGCCCTCGCGGGCGACGACCCGCACGTGCGCCTCGGGGCCCGCGGCGCGGGAGGGTTCCGGCGAGGGACCGGTGCGTCTCGCGGCGCGCGGTGCCCGCGCGGGGGCGAGGCCCAGGCGGGCGCCGAGGTATTCCCGCATGACCGACGGGTGGGGCAGACCATCGCCGCGGGGTCGCACCCACCACGAGGAGAACGCCACCCGGTTGTTGACCTCGAGCTGTCCCGAGACGAGTTCGATGCCGAACTGGGCGGCCATGTGCGCGAGCGTCAGCAGCGAGTGCCCACGGTCGGGCATCGCGACGATGAGATTGCGGGTGCCGTCGGCCGCGGCCTCGGGCGCGATCACCACGCTCGCGAGCCCCGTGGTCCTCACGCCGTCGAGCGCGAGCCGCGCGAGCGGGGCGTGGACCCCGCCCATCGCAGCGAGGGCCCCCGCATCGGGCTCTCCCGGCGCCCCCGATGCGCGAGAGCCGGACGGCCTGCGGGCGTCGATAACGGCGTGGACGCTGCGCGCGAGGAAGGCGAGCGTTTCGGCCCGCCACGGGGAGTGGGCCGACGGCGCCGAGGCCCGCGCCTCGGCTTCGGTGAGGGCCACGAGCAGGTCCAGCGTGTCGTGATCGAAGCGGCACGCCTCGGCGATCCGGGCCACGGTCGCCGCCTCCATCGTGTCCCGCGCGAACGCGTATTCGGGCAGCATCCGGTGGTGGCGCGCCACGAGCGCGACGGTGAGCGCACCCTCCTCCTCGAATCCGAGGGCGCGGGCCACGGCCTCGGCATCGGCGGGATCGAGCGTGTGCACGAGGGCCGCGATCAGGAGCAGATCGGGCCGCGCGAGATCCCGCTCGCGGGCCACGCTCGCGGCGTGCACCACGGTCTGAACGAGGTGCCAGTCGGGCGTGAACCGCTGGCCTTCCGTGCCGCGAGCAGAGGCGCGCCGTTCGTTCCAGGCCGGGCACCAGGCGTCGATCACGCGATACACCTCGAGGGCTTCACACACGTCGGCCAGGTGCTCGCCCGCGAGCAGGCCCACGAGCATGTCCCGCTCGGGCGCCGTCAGCGGCAGAGTGAGTCCGTGGCCGGAGGCGCGCAAGCGAACGAGCAGTTCCGGCGAGGGGTCGACGCCGAGTTCGGCGCTGAAGCGCAGGGCCGCGAGGGCATCGATCACACCCAGATCGCCGGGGCCGGGATCCAGCGAATCGAGCGCGCCGTGGCGCACCGTGAGGCGCGCGGACGGCGGCAACCACGTGGCGTCCCGCGGCAGGTTCGCGAGCACCTGGTCGCCGTGAAGGGTCCGGGCCACGCGCAGGATCCGGCGAAGCTCCCACGCGATCGTGCGTCCCGCATCAGCAAGTTCGCGCATGAGGGTGTCGGCGTCGAGGATGCCAAGCAGACCGGCCACCGCCTGCTGATCGCGCACAAGGAGGCGCCCCGTGCCGGAGCCGCGCACCACCTGGAGCGCATCGCGGACATCGCGCAGCAGGGTCGTGGCCGCCCGGAGGCGGGGGGCGTGCTGGGGGTGCGGGGAGAAGCTCGAGTCCGCGGGCAGGTACGTCGTGACGGCGCGAATGAGGGTGGCATCGCGCAGCCCGCCGCGATCCAGAATGAGGTTCGGTTCGCTCGAATGGGCGAGCGCCGGGTAGGGGCGGCCGCGGTCCAGGGAGAGCGCCTGAATCTCCGCTGGGCGGGTCTGAAGCGCGGTGCGCCACGAATCCTGGATCGCCGAGCGTGCCGCTTCGGCCACGGCGGGATCGCCCGCGATGAACCGGAGGTCCAGCAGAGGGATGGCATCGGCCAGATCAACCGAGGCCATGAGGGAGCACTGGGCGAGGGAGTAGGTGGCGTGGGCGAAGGAGGTTCCGGTTTCCCACAGCGCGTGCCACAGCTGCCCCGCGATGGTCTGCGGATCGTAGAGCCCGTCCTCGGGGGCGTGGACGGAGCTGAGGTGGCGGGCCGTATCGTCCCAGAGCACGGCGATATCGATGCGGGAGACGGGGCCCAGGTCGCGGCGGCCGAGCGAGCCGTGCGCCACGAGCGCGATGCCCGACGGCGGCGCCTGAATCCCCCGGTAGGCGTCCTGGAGCCACGCGTCGATGAGGTGCGCCTGCTCGTCGCGCCGGGCCGGTCCGGCGCCGCGCGCCTGCAACCCCACGTTGAGCGTGTGATCGATCCGGCGCGCGGACAGTCCCCGCCGCTCGCTGCCGAGCGTCGGGGACGTTCCAAAAAACTCCGAGTGAACGGGGCTATCGAAGGGCATCGACTCCCGTTTCGCCAGTGCGGACCCTCACCACGGTCTCTACCGTAGTGGACCACACCTTGCCGTCGCCGTACTGCCCGGTGCGGGCCGCCTCGACGATAGCGTCGATGATCTGCTGCTCCGCTGCCGCGGGCACGAGCACCTCGATCCGAAGCTTCGGGATGGAGTCGATGTGGTACTCGACGCCGCGGTACACCTCGTGGTGCCCTCCCTGGCGCCCGTACCCGGCCACTTCCGAAATGGTCTGGCCGCTGACTCCTGCACGGTGCAGAGCGTCGGTCACGGCGTCGATGGCCTCGGGGCGGACAACGGCGGTGATGAGTCTCATCGCTCGGCTCCTTCCAGTTCTGCGTGCGGTGCGGGGGTGGCGGAGGCGGGGCTCGCGTCGGCGGAACTCGCACCGACGAGGCGGGCCGCGCTCGGCGCGTGCGGGGTGATGCGGGGCGGCCGACGGCGCTCGAGGCGGGCCGCGAGGGTGGTGCTCATGTCGTACGCCGTCTCCGCGTGGCGGGTGATGTCGATGCCCGCCCTCTCTTCCGCCTCGCTCACGCGCCACCCCAGGGTGTATTTGAGGACGAGGGCGATCACGAGGGTCACGAGACCGGAGTACACGACGGCGAACAGCGCCACGAGGGTCTGGACGACAAGCAGGTCCACTCCCCCACCAAAGAGCAGGCCGCCGTCGGTGGCGAATACGCCTATGAGGATCGTGCCCACGAGGCCGCCCACGAGGTGCACGCCCACCACGTCGAGCGAATCGTCGTAGCCGAAGCGGAACTTCAGGCTCACGGCCAGCGCGCAGCACACGCCCGCGAGGGCGCCGACGGCAATCGAGGTTACGGGGGTCAGGGCCGCGGCGGCGGGGGTGATGGCCACGAGGCCCGCCACCGAGCCCGAGGCGACTCCCAGCGAGGTCACGGCCCGGTCGCGGAGGCGCTCGGTGAGGGCCCAGCCGCACATCGCGGCGGCCGCAGCCACCGTGGTGTTCACCCAGGCGAGGCCCGCCACGTCGTCGGCCGAACCGGCGCTGCCCGCGTTGAAACCGAACCATCCGAACCACAGCAGGGCCGTGCCCAGCATGACAAACGGCAGGTTGTGCGGCTTCATCGCTCCCGCACCGAAGCCGAGGCGCTTGCCGACCACGAGGGCCAGCACGAGGCCCGCGACGCCCGCGTTGATGTGGACCACGGTGCCGCCCGCGAAGTCGACGGGCGCGGTGATGGAGGCGAAGATCCCGTCTTCGCCCAGCAGGCCGCCGCCCCACACCATGTGCGCCATGGGTGCGTAGGCCAGGGTGAGCCAGGCGATGACGAAGACCACCCACGTGCGCATCTTGACGCGATCGGCGATGGCGCCGGAGATGATCGCGCACGAAATAATCGCGAAGGTCATCTGGAATCCCGCGGCCACGTAGAACGGCACGCCGGAATCGGCGAGCAGCGACTGATCGTCGCCGCTGAAGCTCAGGCCCAGGTGGGTGAGCGGGTTGCCCACGATCCCGCCCAGCGAATCGCCGAACGCCATCGAATAGCCGTACAGCACCCAGGTCATCGCAACCACGCCGATGCTCAGAAAGCTCATGAGCATCATGTTGAGCACCGTGCGGGCCCGCACCATGCCTCCGTAGAAGAACGCGAGCCCCGGTGTCATGAGGAGCACGAGTGACGCGCTCATGAGGATCCAGGCGGTTGCGCCCGTATCAAGTGTCTCCATGTGAGTCTCCCTCGTCCGTGGCCCGGCTCGGCGCCGCGCCACTGATTTTTCGCCGCTGGTGGTGTTCAGGGGAACGGTTCCAGCATGCGTGGGAGGCTCAGAATCATCCCAGGCGAGAGGGAGTCGTGACTGTTTTGTGACCGGAGGGTCCACGGGGCCGACGGCCCGACGAGGCTCGCCGCCCGCGCGGCTACTCGAGGAGCGCGTCCACGAAGCCGTACGGATCGAACGGCGTCAGATCGTCCATGCCTTCGCCCAGCCCCACGAGCTTGACCGGCACGCCCAGCTCGCGCTGGACGTTGACGACGATCCCGCCCTTCGCGGTGCCGTCGAGCTTCGTGAGGGCGAGGCCCGTGACGTTGACGGCCTCGGCGAACACGCGCGCCTGCTGCATCCCGTTCTGGCCGGTGGTCGCATCCAGCACCAGGATCACCTCTTGGATATCGGCACCGCGCAGCGCCTTGGAGGCCACGCGCCGCACCTTGCCCAGCTCATCCATGAGGCCCTTCTTGTTCTGCAGGCGCCCCGCGGTATCGATAATGACCACGTCCACACCCTCGTCGATCCCGCGGGCCACGGCATCGAACGCCACGGATGCCGGATCGGCGCCATCGCGATCGCTGCGCACCGTGGTCACGCCGACGCGCTCCCCCCAGGTCTGCAGCTGATCGGCGGCGGCCGCGCGGAACGTATCGGCCGCACCGAACAGCACCGAGCGCCCTTCGGCAATGAGAACGCGCCCGAACTTGCCGGTGGTCGTGGTCTTGCCGGTGCCGTTGACGCCCACCATCATGATGACGCTCGGCACCGCCGTGCCATCGGGCGCGTGGACGGCGCTCGCGGCGATGCGCCGATCCAGCTCCGGGTTCACGAGCTGCACCAGTTCATCGCGCAACACCTCGCGCAGGGCGTCGGGATCGCGCGTGCCGAGCACCTGCACGCGAGCGCGCAGGGCATCGAGCAGTTCGTCGGTGGCGTCGGGGCCAAGATCGGCCAGCAGCAGCGTCTCTTCCACCTCGTCCCACGTGTTCTGATCAATCGCACCGCTCGAGAGCAGCGCGAGGATGCCGCGCCCAATCGATCCCGACCGCTGGAGGCGTTCGCGCAGCCGCACCATGCGGTCGGCGGTGGCTTCGGGAACCTCGAGGTCCGCGGCATCGGCCTCGGCGGGCTCAGCGGGAGTATCGACGGCTGCGGGGGCCTCGACGGTCGTGGGCGCCTCGGTGCCGGTCGTCGGCTCGGTGTCAATAGGCGCCTCGGGAGCGGCGTCCGCTGCCGCGGCAGCGGATGGGGCCGACGCGTCGTCGGCCTGGACGGGTGCATCGTCGGCCGGACCAGCCTGCGCGTCGGGCTCTTCGCCACGCTCCCCGCCCGTCGGCTCCCCGGGAGCTCTCGCCTCATCCGGGGCTTCGGCCGGGCCTGAGAGGGAATCGCCCCACGACGGGGCCGGGGGCCGGGGGCGACCGGCGGGGCGCGTAGAGGACGGGCCCGCCGGGGTTCCCGGGGTGCCCGCGGGGCGAGTGCGATCCCGCTCGCCGCCCTTCTTCTTGCCGCGCGTGAGCGCGATGAGTCCTGCGGCGATAACGGCGATGCCGCCACCACCGGCCGCAACGGCGGTCAAGATATCGGTGAGATCCACGGAGCCTCCACTGAGAGCGAGAGCGGGCATGAACAAGCGCCCACGATGATGCGTGGGCGCCAGTCTATGAAGTCCGGATGGGCATGCGCCGAACGACGATGGTGAGGGGCCGGGGCTATGAGGCCAGCTTCAAGGGCTCTGCGGCCGGGGCGGGGTCCTCGTCGGCGTCGGCGTGGGAGTCCTCGGAAGGCTCGGCGAGCACTTCGTCGGGCACCAGGTCTTCCGCCGGGTTCGGGCTGGCTTCACCGCCGTGCACGAGCGGCCACGACTGCACCGGCACCCGCTTGTTGAGCGAGGCCTTCGGGGTGCGACTCGTGGAGCGATCCGCGACCTTGGAGAGCGGCGCGGGGCGCTCGCGAGGAGCGACCGTGAGAGCCACGATAACGAGGAGGCCAGCGGCAAGCGCCACGGCGACGATCATGAAGACAACGACGATACCCATGCCCAACATTTTGCTACATCTTTACCCTCGTTCGCACCATTGAGGCCCGAGTGTCGCCCACGCCACCAGTGGCATAGGCGACAACCGGGGCCGACGGGCACGGCGGGCATCGGTTGGGGGCGTCGCGGGCTCGGGGAAAGACTGGGGCCCTGCGCCCCGCCCGCTACCGACAGGGCGCAGGGCGCAGGGCGCAGGGCGCAGGGTCAGGAAAGCTCGGGGAACCAGATCGCGATCTCGCGTTCGGCGGACTCGACAGAATCCGAGCCGTGCACGAGGTTATGGATGACGGGCAGGTCCCACAGCCGGGCGAGGTCCCCGCGGATCGTGCCGGGCAGCGCCTCGGCGGGGTTCGTGGCTCCCATGAGCGTGCGCATCGTGGCGATCACCTCGGTGCCCTCCACGACGAGGGCCACGAGCGGGCCGGAGGCCATGTAGCTGACGAGCGCCGGGTAAAACGGCTTCCCCTCGTGCTCGGCGTAGTGGCGAGACAGTTCGCTCGCGGTGGCCGTGCGCTGGCCGAGGGCGAGGATCGAGAAACCCTTGGTTTCGATCCGGCGAATGATCTCGCCGCGCAGGTTGCGGGCCACGGCATCGGGCTTGAGAAGAAGAAGAGTGCGTTCGGTGCTCATCTGCCCAGCTTAACGGACGAAACGCGCCAACTGCTTAGCCGCCGTCGGCCCCCTCCTGGGCGAGGACCGCGCGGTCGATCTGGTCTTTTTCCCGGTCCATCCGGCGCCCCTGGATCACGCCCACGAGGTACAGGACCGCGAACACGAGGCCCACGATCGCCATCGCCGGCACCACGAGCCCGTACGCGATGACCCCGAGCTGGAGCGCCGCGCCCACCCAGTAGCCGGTGGCCCGCCCCGAGCGGAACATGCTCGGCGTCAGCGCGAGGGCGGCCACGAGGCCAAGCCCGACGATCCAGTTGACGATCCGGGAGTCGGGGGCTAGGCCGTGGGCCACGAGCGTCGCGAAGAACACCACGCACGCTTCGCACACGAGCGTGGTGGCGCTCAGCATGCGCTGCGCTCCGTGCGCGCGGGCCGACGGGGTGAAGTCCAGCCATCCGGGACGTGCGGGCATCGTGCTCACACCTGCCCGTCAGCGCCGAGCAACTGGCGCACGTCGGCTGCGAGCGTGAGGGAGCCCGTGGCGAGCACGCCCGAGAACTCATCGCCCGAGCGCTCGGCGATGTCCACGGCGATCTGGATCGCGTCCGGCAAGTGCGCCGCCTCGATCACGCGGTCATCGTCACCAAAAACATCGCGCGCGAGGATCGCGAGGGTGTCGGCCGGGATGGCGCGCGGCGAGGAGCTTTGCGTGATAACCACGGAATCGAGAACGGGCTCGAGTTCCACGAGGATCTCTTCGGCCTCCTTGTCCTGCAGGATGCCGACGATCCCGACGGTCGAGGTGAAGCGGAAGCTCTCGCGAATTGTCTGCACGAGCGCCTGCGCGCCCGCGGTGTTGTGCGCGCCGTCCACGACGATGGTGGGGGCCTGGCGCACCACTTCGGCCCGGCCGGGCGAGGTGGCCTCGCCGAGGGCTTCGCGCAGAAGCTCCTCGTCCAGCGGGCTGTCTCCCCCGGTCAGCAGGGCCTCCGCGGCGGCGACGGCCAGCAGGGCGTTGTGCGCCTGATGCTGGCCGAGCAGGTGGAGGAACAGGTCGTCGTAGCGGGCGGCGATGCCCTGGAGGGACAGCATTTGTCCGCCCACGCCGGGAACGCGGTGCAGCACGGCGATCTGTTCGCCTTCGATGGCGGCGCTTGCGCCCAGTTCCGTGGCCCGCGCCTTGATGACCTCGAGAGCCTCGGCGTAGGGCTGGGCGGCGATGACAGCGATAGCGGTGGGAGTCAGGATCCCGGCCTTCTCCCCCGCGATCTGCTCAATCGTCTCGCCCAGGTAGTCCTGGTGATCGAACGCGATGGGCGTGATGACGGCAACGTCGGAGTCGATGACGTTCGTGGCATCCCACGTGCCGCCAAGGCCCGTCTCCACGACCGCCACATCGACGGGGGCGCTCGCGAACGCCTGGAACTGCATGGCGGTGAGCACCTCAAACATGGTCATGCGCGGCCCGCCGCGCTCCTCGGACTCCCGGTCCACGATCTGCACGAACGGGAACACGTCGTCGTACGCCTGGACGAAGCCTTCCTCGCTGATGGGGGCGCCGTCGATGGCAATGCGTTCGGTGGGCGAATGCAGGTGCGGGCTCGTGAGGCGGCCCGTGCGCAGCCCGGTGGCCCGCACGATGGATTCCACGAGGCGCGCGGTCGAGGTTTTCCCGTTCGTGCCCGCGATGTGCACGGTGCGGTAGGAGCGCTCGGGGTTGCCCATGAGGGCCAGCACCCGCTCGATGCGCTCGAGGCCCGGGGCGATCTCGTTTTCTGGTGCGCGGGCGCGCAGGTCTGCCCACACCCGGGTGAAGTCCGGCGAGTGTTCGATGTGCTGGCGGCGTGCCACGGCGTCTCCCTCTGCTGCAAGTTTTTTCGCCTCGCGGCGAAGCACGCACCAGTGTACGAGAGGCGGGACTGGGCGGGAACACGAGCGACCTGAGGGGCCGAGCTGGACGAGAGCCGGAGCTACACGAGCGGCCGAGCGGTATGGGAGGTGCGGCGCGGGTTTATCGGCGGCGGCCGCCTTCCTCCACAATCGCGCCCCCACCCCCGCATCCGGTGGCGCGAGCTCCCTACGGTGAAGTGGTCGGCAACGGCCCAGCCAAGGGCCCAGCCCGGAAGCGAGAAGGACAAGCGATGACCGTGGATTTTGTGGGGCTGAACCCCAAAGGAGTGAACGACGCCGCCGAGGCCCTGCGCACCAGCTGCCTCGCATGGGAGCGGGCGCGCGATGACGTGCAGACCGGCATCCTGAACGCCCCGTGGGCCGGGCCCGACGCCGACGAGTTCCGGACGAGGCTCACCACCACGACCCTGCCCCACCTCAGCACTCTTTGCCTCCAGATCACCGAGTTCGCGACCGACCTGGACGCCCAGGTCGCCGCCCAGGTGCTCGCGTCCTCCCCCTTCGACTCGGCGATGCTCGGCCCGCTCACGTCCGCCCTCGGCCGCGGGATCGCCATTGCGGGTGGGGCCAACCTTCCACGACCGATGGGAGAGCCCTTGGGTGAGCCGTATCGATCACGCGTTCACCTTGCGGTGGGTATTGCCTTTGAAGGAATCGAGCGCACGGTGAAAGCACTAACCGGAGACCCGGATCTCAAGATCCGATGGACCACCGAGCCGAGCACGGTGGTGGGTGTTTCCCAGTACGAGGACGCGGCCACCCCAGACAACCTCTCCGATCTGATCCTGCTCAACCAGGAGGCCCGGCATCACGACGGCGCGGGGCGCGACGCCGCGAATATTCGGGTCACCGAAATGCGAAACACGGAGACCGGGCAGAGCGCCTACGTGGTCTTCATTCCTCCCACCCAGAGTGACATGACTGATCCCGGGGCCTGGGATGGGAGCCAGAAGAATCCCCGGGACTGGGCATCAAACGTGGGACTCCTGGCCGGGGTCAAGACGACCGCGATGGTCGATGTCGAACGGGCAATGGAGGAAGCGGGCGTGCCGAAGGGCGCTCCCGTCATGCTGGTGGGGCACTCCCAAGGCGGCATCATCGCCTCGGCGCTCGCCGCTGACCCCGACTTCAACGGCGCGGGTGGCTACAACGTCACCGACGCCTTCACCTACGGCGCGCCCGTCGAAGCCTTCACTCCCGCCCACAGCGGAACACAGGTGGTCAATGTCAGGCATGAAAAAGACCTCGTTCCCTTCGGGGACCTGAGCAACGGAGGAGGTGCGTCCGAGCAGGTGAACGACATTCTTCTCGAGGCGAGCCCGAATCACGGGGCAGCCAAAGGCTTTAACCCGCACGCCTCACACGATTCCGTACGGTTCATCGACGGGAAGCCAGATGCCAACTACGGCTATTACCCGACGGTGGCGACGCAGGAGCAAGCCAGCCCGGAGCTCGTTGCCATGAGGCAGGAGCTCAACGGCATCTACCTGGGCGAGAACGTCGAGATCGTGGACGACACCAACGTGCAGTTCGTCCGCGAGCAAACGGAACAACCTTGGCGTCTTCCGACCATCGTGATTCCGGAGATCGACATCGACACAGGCCAGATTCCCGAGTTCGACCTGCCTGGCCTGCCGGACTTCCCGATTTTCCCGTGAGATTCGGCAGGGCGGGCGGCAGGCCACGGCGATGCTCAGGCGCGCGCGAGGCCCACGCTCACCTCACCCCCGGTGATCTTCTCCCTCGCCGTGAACTCGGCGTCCGCGAGCGCGTCCTCGCCCACGGCGATGCTGAGCGCGAGCACTTCCGCTGCCACGAGGTCGTGGAACTCGCTCACCGCGGCGAGGGCCTCGGCGCTGCCGTCGATGCCCAGGTGGATGCGGTCGGAGACCTCGAATCCGGCGGAGCGGCGGGCCTGCTGGACGGCGCGAATCACGTCGCGGGCGCGGCCTTCGGCTTCCAGTTCGGGGCTCACGCGGGTATCGAGCACGAGGAAATCCCCGCCGCGCAGCACGCCGATGGCGCGGCCCTCAGTCGCGGCGGAATCCCCCGCGACGAGTTCGAGGGCGTACTCGCCGTCCTCGAGGGCGAGCCCGCCCGAGGTCACGGAACCGTCCTCGGCGACGGACCAGTCGCCGCTCTTCGCGCCCTTGATGGCCTGCTGCACCTGCTTGCCGAGGCGGGGGCCCGCGGCCCTCGCATTGACGCTGAGGCGCTGGCGCACACCGAGCGTGCTCGCCTCGTCGCTCGCCACATCGATCAGGCGCACCGCCTTGACGTTCAGTTCGTCCTGGATGATCCCGGTAAAGGGCACGAGGCCGTCGGCGTCGTCGGCCACGACCGTCAGTTCGGCCAGCGGCAAGCGGGCCCGCAGGCCCTCCTTCTTGCGCAGGGCGTTGCCCGCGGAAGCAATCTGGCGCACGGCATCCATGTGCGCCACGAGCGCATCGTCCGTGGGGAACAGGGACGCGTCGGGCCAGTCCTCGAGATGCACGGAGCGGCCCCCGGTGAGTTCGCGCCAGATTTCCTCGCTCACGAGCGGCAGCAGCGGGGCGCTCACGCGCACGAGCGTCTCCAGGCAGGTGGCCAGCGTGTCGATGGCCTGCTCGTCGCCCTCCCAGAACCGGTCGCGCGAGCGGCGCACGTACCAGTTCGTGAGCATGTCGATGTAGCTCTGGATGCTGGCCGCCGCTTCGGCGATGGTCAGCGCATCCAGCTGCGCCTGAACATCCCGCACGAGGGTCCCGGTGCGGGCCAGGAGGTAGCGGTCCATGACGTCGGTCGAGGTGTAGCGGGGCTGGGCCTCGTACCCTTCGGGGGTGCCGTCGGCCCCCTTCGGCCCCGCCGCGTTCGCGTACAGGGCGAGGAAGTACCACGTGTTCCACAGCGGGAGGACGGTGGTGCGCACGGCGTCGCGGATGTTGCTTTCGGCGACGATGAGGTTGCCGCCGCGAAGGATCGGGGAGGCCATGAGGAACCAGCGCATCGCGTCGGCCCCGTACTTGTCGTACATGTCGCGCACGTCGGGGTAGTTGCGGCGGGACTTCGACATTTTCTCGCCGTCGTCGCCGAGCACGATGCCGTGGCAGATTACGTTCTTGTACGAGGGTCGATCAAACAGGGCGGTGGACAGCACGTGCATGACGTAGAACCAGCCGCGGGTCTGCCCGATGTATTCGACGATGAAGTCGGCGGGATTGTGCGTGTCGAACCATTCCTGGTTTTCGAACGGGTAGTGCACCTGGGCGAACGGCATCGAGGCCGAATCGAACCACACGTCGAAGATGTCGGTGATGCGGCGCATGGTGGAGCGCCCCGTCGGATCGTCGGGGTTCGGGCGGGTCAGATCGTCGATGTAGGGGCGATGCAGGTTGACCTCGCCCTTTTCGTCGCGCGGCAGACGCCCGAAGTCGGCTTCGAGTTCGGCGAGCGAGCCGTAGACATCGATGCGCGGGTGGTTCGGATCGTCGCTCTTCCACACGGGGATGGGCGTGCCCCAGTAGCGGTTGCGGGAGATCGCCCAGTCGCGGGCCCCTTCGAGCCACTTGCCGAACTGGCCGTGCTTGACGTTCGCGGGCTCCCACGTGATCTGCTCGTTGAGTTCGAGCATGCGTTCGCGCTGATCGGTCACCTTGATGAACCAGGAGCTGACGGCCTTGTAGATGAGGGGGTTGCGGCAGCGCCAGCAGTGCGGGTAGCTGTGCACGTAGCTCTGTTCGCGGAACAGGCGGTGATCGGCGGCGAGCAGGCGGATGATGGGCCGGTTGGCGTCGAACACCTGGAGTCCGGCGATGGCATCGAGGGCGGTGCCGCGGAACATGTCGAGGAACTTCGCGCCGTCGTCCACGCTCACCACGACCGGGATGCCGTACTCGGCGTTGACCTTCTGGTCCTCTTCACCGTAGGCGGTGGCCTGGTGGACGATGCCGGTACCGTCGGTGGTCGAAACGTAGTCGGCGACCGTGATGATCCACGCGTTTTCCAGGCCCCATTCCTCGGGGGTGCGGGAGTAGACGTCCCACAGCGGCGTGTAGGAGACGTATTCGAGTTCGGAGCCCGCGTATTCCCGCTCACCGGCGTGGGCGAGCACGTCCTCGGCACCCTCGTAGCCGAGTTCCTTCGCGAAGCTGCCCGCGAGGTCCTTCGCGAGCAGGTAGGTGGAGGCGCCCGGCTCGGAGCCGTCGGCGGCGCCGAGCGGGCCCGCGGGGACGGTCACGTAGGTGATGTCGGGGCCGACGGCGAGGGAGAAGTTCGTGGGCAGGGTCCACGGGGTCGTGGTCCACGCGAGCGCCTTCGTGCCCGCGAGCCCCAGCTCTTCGGCGCGCTCGCCGGCAAGGGGGAAGGTCACGATGACGGAGGCGTCCTGGCGCTCCTGGTAGACGTCATCGTCCATGCGCAGTTCGTGGGCGCTGAGCGGGGTCTGATCCACCCAGCAGTACGGCAGCACCTTGTAGCCCTCGTAGGCGCGGCCCTTGTCCCACAGGGTCTTGAACGCCCACAGCACCGATTCCATGAAGGTGATGTCGAGGGTCTTGTAGTCGTTGTCGAAGTCCACCCAGCGGGCCTGGCGGCTCACGTAGTCCACCCACTCGTTGGTGTACTTCAGCACGGAGTCCTGGGCGGCGTTGTTGAACGCCTGGATGCCCATCTCTTCGATGTCGGCCTTTTCCTTGAGGCCCAGCTCCCGCATCGCTTCCAGTTCGGCGGGAAGGCCGTGGGTGTCCCAGCCGAAGCGGCGCTCGACCCGGTTGCCGCGCATCGTGCGGTAGCGCGGCACCACGTCCTTCGCGTAGCCGGTGAGCAGGTGGCCGTAGTGGGGCAGGCCGTTGGCGAAGGGGGGCCCGTCGTAGAACACGAACTCTTCGGCGCCTTCGCGGCGGCGAATCGACTCCCGGAACGTATCGTCCCGCTCCCACGTCTCAAGCACGCGGGTTTCGAGTTCGGGGAGGTTCGGGGAGGCGGTGAGCTGTGCGCCGTTCTTCGGGTAGACCATCGGGTTCCTTCACTCCAGCGTGACCCGTCCCGGGCCACGGCATTCGACCTGTTCGAATACTGCGGGCCCGAGGGCGCCCATCGGCGCGGTACCACCTCGGTTGGCGCAAGAAGCGCCACTCGTTCTTCAGCGTTGACGGGCTGGTCCCGGCGGGTTCTACTGAGGCGGCGCCTGAAGCGCTCGCCCGTTCTTCCCGCGGCTCCCCGGTGATGGCCGGATCGGTGCCGTGATGCCCACCAGGGTAGCAACCGAGTCCGGGGCGGCTTAGTGGCCCGGGCCGTTCTGGGTCGTCGGTGTGACCGATCCGTCGGCCGCACCGCCCTGGCCAGGCGTCTCGCCGCGCTGACCGAGCGTGAGTCCCGCGAGGATGCTGAGGGCGAGGACGAGGCACACGGCCACACCCACGATCCATTCGGGCACCGCGCTTCCCACGAACAGGACGAGGATCAGCAGGAGGGTGATGAGGACGAAGAAGACGCCGGTGCCCACGGTCGCGGGGGCGGGGCCGGATGGGTGGGCGGTCATGGCAGTCCGGCCTCTTTCGCCTGCTCGGGGGTGAGGTAGGTGATGTCGCCGACCAGGAGCTGGCCGGAGATCTGGACGGTCACGTAGGCGGGGTCGTAGCGGTTGAAGCCCTGGAACTGGTTTGAGGAGTAGTGGCCGAGCGCCGTGCTGAGCGTCGTGTCCACGCGCCAGTCGCTGCTCGGGAGGATCACGGTGACATCGCCGACGGTGCGGTAGCACGCGATGGCGAGCGAGAGGTCCAGGTAGGAGGGGTCGTTACCGGGGTGGGTTTCCTGCCACGTGAGGCGGGCCTCGGCGTCGGTCGGGGGCGCTTCGAGGTCCGACAGGTCGATGATGACGGGCTGCGCCCACTGGCGCACGCCCCGCGCGTTGCATTCGATGAAGGTGCCGGGGGTGTACTCGGTGACGGCGACGACGATCGGGTCCACGCCGCGCGAATCGGTCAGGCGCACCCACACGACGGAGGCGGTGAAGGCGAGCGCGCACACGAGGCCGATGGCGACGAGCTGGGGGCTCCTGCGGCCCCGTCGGCCCTCGATGATGAGGGTGGCGCCGACGAGGAGCGTGACGGTCGCGGCCGCGAGGCCGACGCGTCCGATCACGGAGAGGGGCCCGTCGGGATTGAGCGCGGGCACGAGGGAGGGGACATAGGAGACGAGGCTGAACAGGCCGACGGCGAGGAGGGTCGCGACGACGACGAGGATCCAGACGCGGCGCGTGGGCACGCGGGGCCGCCTGCCGGGCGAGGGAGCCGCCTCGTCCTCGAGAGCCCCCTCGCCCCGGTACTGTGCGGGAGGCTGGCCCCACGCGCGCGGGGCGTCGCGGCGCAGGCGGTCGATGGTGGCGAGGAGATCGTCGTGGCTGCTCACCCCCGCGCGTTCGGCGAGGCTCGCAAAGAGGTAGGTGGTGCGGGCGCGACTCGCGTGGAGGGCGCCGAGCAGCACGATGGTGCCGAGGATGAAGGCAATGGGCACGAGGAAAGCCAGCGCGATGGGGGCTTTGAGGGCGTAGTACCACGCGGCGAGGGCCGCGAGGGCGAGGCCGGGAAGGACGCCGACGGCGACCACGACATCGCCCGGCTGCACGCGGCCGCGGGCCAGGGAGCGGATGGGCACGTCGAAGGTCTCGCGGCCATCGCCCGTGGGCAGCGCGCGCGGCAAGAGCAAGAAGAGAATGAGGTAGAGCGCGACGCCGGGGCCGAGCAGCGCGAGAACGATGGCGAAGGCCCGCACGAGGCGCACGGGCAGCCCGTAGGCGTCGGCGAGCGCCGCGCACACGCCCGCCACGATGCCCTTGCCGGGCCGGCGGGCGAGGCCGTAGCGCAGGGCAAAGGCGGTCGCGTCCCCAGACTCGGAGACGCGAGCGAGGGCCTCGATGGTGGGCTGAGGATCGATGCCGGGGCGCTCTGGACCGAGGGGCCCGGGCGCACCACCGGCACCGGGCGGGGACTGCGAGGGCTCGGTCATGTCACCATGGTGGCATGACCGAGGTGATTCAGCCGTCAGCGCGCCTGTGGGTTCGCCCGCGCGGCGAGGCCGTGCTCGTCGGCGTGTGCGCCGCGGTGGGGCGCGCGACGGGGGTGCCGACGGTCCTCATGCGCACGCTGTTCCTGCTGGGCGGGATGTCGTTCCTCACCGGCGCGCTGGGCCTGCTGACCCTGTTTCCCCTCTCCGCGGCCCTCACGGGCGTGCCGCTCGTGCTCGTGGCACTCGGCGGGGTGAGCGCGAGTTCGATGATCGTGTACCTCATCGCGTGGGCGTCGCTGCCGAGCGACGCGGGCGAGCAGCGCGTCATGCTGAGCGAGGGCGCCGCCTCGCGCGTGCGAGGCCGGCCCTCCCTCCAGGCGGGCATGAGCGCCGCACAGCGAGTCCTCACCTCGCGGCGAACGGCGGGCGCCCAGTGGCTCGTCCTGTCCGGCATCATCGGCGCGTCCGTCACCATGATCGTGCTCGGCATACTCGCGCTCGTGGCTCCCTGGTGGGAGACGGGCACGAGGCTCGGGGTCGGGGCCGGGATCGTCGCGACCGGCGCCGGGATCGGCCTGCTGCCGCTCGGCCTCGTGGACGATGCCCGCTGGTCCGGCACGGTCGGAACTCTGCCGCGCGCGGTGGCCTACACCCTCGCCGTCTCCGTCACGCTCTTGCTCGGCGGCTCGCTCATCATGGTGGAGAGCGTGTTCGGCGTCGAGGCGATGGCGGTCACGGGCTCCATCGCCCTCATCGTGCTCGGCCTCATGTCGGTGGTCCTCATCCCGTGGGGGCGGCGCCTGTGGCGGGGCATGCGCGAAGAATCCGAGCAGCGCGCCCTCGTGCACCAGCAGGCGGAAATCACGGCCCACCTGCACGATTCCGTGCTGCAAACCCTGACGGTGATTCAGCGCGAGGGGGTGGATCCCGACCGGATGCGCCAGCTCGCCCGCCAGCAGGAGGTGGAGCTTCGCCGCTGGCTGTACGGCAAGCGGGCCCTCGGGAGCACCGCCGGGCCCGGCATTCAGGAGCTTCCCGCGAGCCTGCGCGAGGCGGTCACCCTGATCGCCGAGCAGGTGGAAAAGCAGCACGGGGTGGAGATTGACGTGGTGGCGATTGGCGACTGCGAGATGAGCGAGGAGATCCTGCCGCTCGCGCTCGCACTGCGCGAGGCGGCCAGCAACGCCGTGCGTCACGGCAAATCGGGAGTGCGAGTGTTCCTCGATGCCGCGGACTCCCCCATCGAACTGTTCGTGCGCGACCGCGGTCCCGGGTTCGCAGTGACCGACATCCCCGAGGGGCGCCTCGGGGTCCGCGAATCGATCATCGGCCGCATGGAGCGCGCGGGCGGCAGCGCCCGGATCGGCCCCGCCATCGGGGGTGGCGCGGAAGTGACGCTCGCGATCGACCGGCCGCCCGGCAATGCTCGAGGGTCGTGAAGCATGGGAGTATGCTGATGGGATTCACTCTTTGAGAGGAAGGACCCACTCATGAATACCCTTCTCCGCCGCTCCAGCACCTACCTCATCATTGCTGGAATCCTCGCCATCATCTTCGGCGTCATCGCGATGTTCTACCCGGTGGCCAGCGCCGCAACGCTCGTCATCGTGTGGGGCATTTACGCCCTGGCCGACGGCATCTTCGCCCTCGTCTCGGCGTTCCGACCCGCAGAAAAGTCCGGCCGCGCCATCCTCATCATCGTCGGTATCCTCGGCGTGCTCGCCGGCATCATCGCGGTGACCCAGCCGCTCAGCAGCCTCGTGGCTCTCACGTGGGTGCTCGGCGTGTGGTTCATCGCGCGCGGCATCCTCGATATCGTCTCCGCGTTCACCTCCCACGCGGACACCCCGCGCTGGCTGCTCGTGCTCGTGGGCGTGCTGTGGCTCATCGCGGGCATCCTCATCGCAATGGCGCCCGGCGCCGCGGCCGTGGGCTTCAGCCTGTGGCTCGGCATCCTCGCCGTGATCTGGGGCGGAAGCATGGTGGCCATGGGCGCCGTGGGGCGCTCCGAGGCTCGCGAGAACGCGAAGGCGGCCGCGTAGGCACCCTCGGCGACGCATCGGCACAGCGCTTCAGTTCAGCACTTCAGTTCAGCGCTTCAGCACAGCGCTTCGGTGCCAGCCCTCCCTGTCGGCCCCGCGGGGCTGACTCCTCAGGGGTCCGCGCATACGCGCGGGCCCCTGATGTGATCCAGACGTCGTTGGTGTCGCTGACAGTGGCGCCACATGGGTTCCGGTACGCTGCCCACATGACTGCTGCTCTCACGTTCCTCAGCCATTTCGGTGCCTGCGCACCCCAGCCCGCCTCCGATTGGCAGGGCCCCGCGCCCCTGCCCTCCGCCCTCGTGGACTTCTACGACCAGATCGGGCCGCTGGGAGAGGACGACTACCCGCCGCGGGGCGTCATCTTCGAGGCGGGCGGCAACGATGTCCTGCTTCCCCGCCTCGCGGACCTGTGGCAGACGCAGGATGGCTTCGGTTGGAAGGTTCGCTCAAGCGCCCCCATCGACGGGTGGCCTGCCCAGTGGTGGGTGCTGGCCACGGAAGGGCTCGATGCCTTCGTCTATGACGCCGACGCGGACGCGATGCGTTTCCTCTATTCCGACGATGATGTCGAGGACGCCCTCGAGATCGCCGGGACGCCAGCGGACGTGATGGGGGCCCTCGCGCTGTACGCGCTGCGTCTCGAGGAGGCGGGCGACTCCGCGATGGACGAGGATTTCAACCTCCTTCCCGAGTGGGTGAGTAAGGTGCGTGCTGAGATGCAGGAAGCGTTCGGCGACGCCGCCGCAGGCGTCATGGCGACACGCACCGACGGCTGACGGCCGCGACCGGGCCGCCGCTCACTCCGCCGCCCCCGGCCCCCGCGGCGACTGCGCGCCCGGGGCATCGCAGCACGCGTCCGGGATCACTGTGCAAAAATGGGAATGACTCTCGCCGAATGCTAGGAGCACCCCGTGGCCTCTGACGTGCCGATCCGCGTCCTCGTGGTAGACGATCACCGCATTTTTGCGCTCGGGGTCAGTGATGAGCTCCAGCGCACCGGCACCGTGCAGATCGTCGGCACCGCCCTCACCGTCGATGACGCCATTGATCGCGCCCGAACCCTGAAGCCCGACGTGGTGCTACTCGACGTCCACCTTCCCGGCGGCTCCGGTGGCGGCGGCGCGGAAGTAGCCGACGCCATCGCCGATGTCATCTCGCTCGCGGGCCACCCCGTGAGGTGCCTCGCACTCTCGGTCTCCGACGCGGAAGAAGACGTCATCGCGGTCATTCGCGCGGGCGCCCGCGGCTACGTCACCAAGTCCACGACCGGCGAGGAACTCATCGCCGCCGTCCACCGCATTGCCGAAGGCGACGCGGTGTTCTCCCCGCGGCTCGCCGGTTTCGTCCTCGATGCGTTCCGCGGCACGGCCCCCGCCACCCCGAGCGAAATGGACCTCTTGAGCCCGCGCGAGCAGGAGGTCATGAAGCTCATCGCTCGCGGCCACACCTACCGCGAGGCGGCCTCGGCGCTCTTCATCTCCGACCGCACGATCGAAACGCACGTCTCCAACGTGCTGAAAAAGCTCCAGTTGTCCAACCGCTACGAGCTGAGCCGCTGGGCCCGCGACCGACGGGTCATCTAGCCCCGCACCTCACGCCCCTCCACGTCACGAGCGTGGCTGCGGGGCCGCACGCTCCACGCGCCCCTGATCGGCCGCGAGCGGAAGCTCGATCCTCACCGTGGTTCCTGCCCCCGGAGCAGAGGACACGCTGATGCCCCCACCCAGCCTCTCGGTGACCGCTTTCGCGATGGACATGCCGAGCCCGCTCGAGCCTTCCCTACCGGTGCGCGAGGCGTCGCCGCGCGAGAAGCGGTCGAAGATGGTGCGCGCGAGTTCCTCGCTCATGCCCTCGCCCGTATCGGCGATCTCGACGATGGCCGCGCCGTCCCGCTCGCGCGCACTTAGGCTCACGTGCGTGCCGGGCGGGGTGTGCTTGCGGGCATTGCTCACCACGTTGCTGACGAGCCGTTCCACGAGGTGCACCTCGGCGCGCACGGGGAGCGGGTGCTCGGGGATGTCAAGCGTGAACTCGTGATCGGGCGCGACCACCTGCGCATCCATCATCGCTTCGGCCAGCAGCTCCCCGAGATCGAACACCTCGTCCGTACCGCCCGCGAGCGCGGCGCTTTGATCCAGGCGCGCGAGGAGCAGCATGTCGTCCACGAGCACGCGCATGCGGTCGGTCTGGGACAGGATGCGGCCCACCGCAAGCGCATCGTTCTCGGTGAGGCCCCCGGTAAGGCCGAGCAACTCGGCGTAGCCGCGGATGCTCGTGAGCGGCGTGCGCAGTTCGTGCGAGGCGTCGGCCACGAAGCGGCGCACCTGCATTTCGGAGGCGTGGCGGTGCTGGAGCGCGTGGTCCACGTTGTCGAGCATGGTGTTGAGGGCACGCGCGACGGCCCCCACCTCGTCGCCCTGACCCGCGACGCTGCGGGGCACGCGAGCGATGGGCTCGACCTCGCCCGTGTCCAGGGCGGTGCCGGCCACGTCGTCGGCCACGCTCGCCACCTCGCCGAGCGGGCGCATGGCGCGGCGCACGAGGAGCAGGCCGACGGTTCCCGTGATGATCAGGGCGGCCGCTGACACGCCGACGAGGGTGTAGTTCAACCGGGTGAGGGTGGCGCGCGCATCGGAGATGGAGACGCCGGTGATGACGTTCGTGCCGTCGGCGGCGCTGAGGACCGCGACGCGGTACTCGCCGATGGACAGGGAGACATCGCGGGTGCGGCGCGAGGGGGTGAGGGCGGCGAGGGCCTCCTGATCGGCGCTGCTGAGCTGGGTGGTGACGCCGCCGCCGTCGATGTAGCCGCCCTCGGTGACGGCGCCGCCTTCCACAATGGCGCCGAGGACGAACTCTCCCTGGCCGGGGGCGTGAAGGAAGCCGGGGGCGTGGCCCCCGCCCGCGTCGGAGGGTGGGGACTCGCCTGCCGGTGGGGTCTCGCCGGTGCCGTGCCCGCCGCTCATGAGGCTCGCGTCGTAGCGATCCATGCGGTCCACGGCCCGCTGCAACTCCTGGTTCACCTGGTGGTTGATCTGGTTGCTCACGGACACGTGGGTGATCGCGGCGATGACCACGCACACGAGGGCCACCATGGCGATGAGGAGCATGACGAGCTTGGTGCCGAGCTTCACGCCCCGCACCCGAGGCCGGGCCTCGGCACGCGCGGCGCTCATACCGCGGGCTTGAGGACGTAGCCGGCGCCGCGCACCGTGTGAATCATCGGCTCGCGGCCCGCGTCGATCTTCTTGCGCAGGTAGGAAATGTAGAGCTCAACGATGTTGGCCTTCCCGCCGAAATCGAAGTTCCACACGCGGTCCAGGATCTGCGCCTTGCTCAGCACTTTCTGCGGGTTCTCCATGAGGTACTGCAAGAGCTGGTACTGGGTGGCGGTGAGCGCGATGGTCTCGCCGCCGCGCCGCACCTCGTGCGTATCGAGGTTCATGGACAGGTCCCCCACCACGAGATCGTTCGCCATGAGGGTACTCACGCCGCTGCGCTGCACGAGCCGGTGCAGGCGAAAGAGCACTTCCTCGATGGTGAAGGGCTTGGTCACGTAGTCGTCGGCTCCCGCGGCGAGCCCCTCAACCCTGTCCATCGAGGAATCCATTGCGGTGAGGAACAGGGCGGGAACCTCGGGCAGGAACTGGCGCACCCGCTGCAGCACCGTGAGGCCGTCGATGCCCGGCACCATGCGGTCCAGCACGAGCACGTCGGGCAGGAAGGTGCGGGCGGCGCGCACGGCTTCGAGCCCGTCGCCGTGTACCTGGACCTGCCAGCCGAGCATCGAGAGCGGGAAGCGCACCAGATCGGCAATCGACGCATCGTCTTCGACCACGAGCACGCGAATGGGCGAGCCATCGGGATGCTCGAGCGTGGGAAGCGAGGAGAGCAGATCGGTGACCGAGTGTTGAGCCATGCCATGAGACTACTCGGCCCGCGCCCCTTGGCTCGGGCCACACCCCGCGAATCCGGCACACTCTCAGGGGGCCGAACGCCTCCGCATAGCCGATCCACAGACTCACCTCCCGGCCCGGGCCGCGGACCCCCAGCCCTTGGATCGGGCGCGCGGCTGTGCCATTGTTAATGGTCGCCGTGATCACCCGATCCATCCGCGATCCCCACCCAGGCGGGGAGCGCTCGAATCAAAGGACCATGCATGTCGCTCTTCGGAGGAGAACCGTTCACTGCCAAGGCCGTGAAGTCGGGGATCACCCTCAACGTCGATGCGGGAACCTCGCTGCTCCAGGCCCTCCTGGATGAGGGCATCGCCATGAACTACTCGTGCGAGGGCGGCGTGTGCGGCACGTGCGTGGTGCCGCTGCTATCCGGCGAGGTCGATCACGAGGACGAAGTGCTCACCGAAGAAGAGCAGGAAACGAAGATCATCACGTGCGTCTCGCGCGGGATCGGCGAGATCGAGATCGATATTTAGCTGCCGCTGCGGCGCACGAGCTTGTGCTGCGCCGCTTGCGCGAGGGGCCGCATCGTCACGAGGTCGAGGTTGACGTGGTGGGGCGCGGTGAGCGCGTAGGCGATCACATCGGCCACGTCGTCGGCCGTCAGCGGGTTCTCCACGCCGTCGTACACCCGCTGCGCGCCCGCCTGGTCTCCGCCGAGGCGGGTCAGGCTGAACTCCTCGGTGTGGACCATGCCGGGCGCGATTTCGATGACGCGCACGGGCTCGCCCGCGATCTCGAGGCGCAGGGCGGCGGCCACCATGTGTTCGGCGGACTTCGCGGCGTTGTATCCCGAGCCGCCCTCATAGGCCACCTGGGCCGCGGTGGAGGTCAGGAAGAGGACGTCGCCGCGGCCGCTCGCGATGAGCGCGGGCAGGAGCGCCTTGGTCATGCGGGCGCTGCCGAGCACGTTGGAGGAGAACATCGACTGCCACTTGTCGAAGTCGGCATCCTGCACCGTTTCGATGCCGAGCGCTCCCCCGGCCACGTTGACGAGCGAGTTGAGGCGGCCGCCGAAGTCCGAGGCCACGAACTGCGCGACGTGCTCGACCTGGGTGGGGTCGGAAACATCGGCCGCGAGGGTGTGGAACGTGCCCGGGGAGCCGACTTCGCGGGCGAGGGCGTCGAGGCGCTCGGCCCGGCGGGCCACGGCGAGCACCCGAAAGCCCTCGCGGTGCAGTCGCAGCGCGCTCGCGCGGCCGATCCCGGAACTCGCGCCGGTCACGACGGCGGTGAGCTGGGCGCGGGCCGACGGAGGAGTGGCGGGCTGGGCGGCAGGGGCGGGCGCGGGAGAGACGGGCGAGAAGTTCATGCCTTCAGGCTATCCATTCCCGCCTGCTTTCCCCACCCGCTGTCACACGGCTGTCTGCGCGATGGACTCGACGAGGCTTTCGCGCATCGCGAGCAGCGGCGCGGCGTCGTAACCATCATCAAAGGCGAGCAGGGCCGTGTTGAGGGCGGCGAGGGTCGCGAGCGCCGTATCGGCGCCGACCACGGCGCGGCTGAACGCCGGTTCCATGAGTTCCGCGTGTTCGCCGAGCGCCGTGCGGCCCTCGCTGCCCGGCGAGAAGTAGCGATCATCCAGGTACTGATCGATGAGGGCGCGGCGCGCGCGCATGTCGGCGCTCACCGTGTCGATCAGGCCGCGAATCGAGGCAATCGCGGCGTGTAGGGCAGCCACGTGCTCGACCATCGTGTCGATCCCATCCACGAGGGCGGAAACGAGCACTTTGATGGCGCGGTGCGCCTCCTCGCGCTGCTCGGGATCCACGATCTCGAAGCGCTCGTCGGCGAACTGGGTCACCATCGCGGCGTGCAGGCGCGCGAGCGCGATCCTGAACTGGGTCTCGCGCGAGAGTGCCCCGAGCGCGGTGAGCTGGCCGTGCAGGGCCGCGATGTCGGCGCGCAGGGCGCCGTCGGCTTCGTCCCACAGCCCGAGCGCTCCCGCCGCGTGCAGGTCGATGTCTTCGCGCACCCGGCCCGCGGTCGCATCGACCCGCTGGGCGAGGTCTTCAAGTGCTTCCTGCTCGAAGCTCAGGACGCTCACTTCGGCGTGCAGGCCGAGCGCGGCGCGCACGATGAGGTCAATCGTGTTGGTGATGACCATGCCGAGGCTGCCGCTGAGGGCCTCCTCGCGGGCCGTGACTTCGTTGACCAGGGCGCGCCGCTGGAACGCGGCGTAGTTCTCGAAGCCGAGCGCGCGCACCGTCTCCTCGAGCGCCGCGGCGCCGATCCCGGCCGCCTCGCGCGCCGACGTGCCGCCCGAGCGCGCCCCGATTTCCTGGCGGGCCGCGTCGGTGTAGGCCGCCCACACCTGCTGGAACTGGCCCTCGTCCATCACGCGCGAGCGCACGGAGAGGTAGCCGCCGCCGGGCAGGGGCGTGACGGTGGCGAACACGTCGTAGCGGGCGCCGTCGGCCGCGAGGTTGCGGATGTAGCCGCCGAAGGCCCGGCCGTCGTGCAGGGCGTCCCACAGGAGCCGGTACACGCCGCTCGGCATGTCGGGGTGGCGCACGATGTTGTGGGGCTGGTGGGTGAGGGCGCCGCGCTCGTAGCGGGACAGGCGCACGAACACCTCGTTCGCCTCCGCGATCCTGCCCTGCTCGTCGGTCGTGGAGAAGAACAGTTCGTGCGCGCCGAAGGTGATCACCTCGCCGGTGGGCTGTGTGTGCATTGCGCTGGACCCTTCATCGCTGCCGTGACTCGTGCCTTCCATGCTATCGCCGCCGCGCCGCTCAAAAAGGGGACGCTTGACGCCCCAACGCCCCGCACCGCTGGCCCTGCCGGGTGCCTCACACCACCCGCGCGGGCCCCGGTCCCCGAGGCCCCTGCGTGGGACAATGGGCCCATGAGCGAATTCAGCACGAGCACCGGTCACGACTCGACCGCCGCCGATTCTCCCGCCTCGCCCGCCGCGTCCGGGCGCTCGATCCCCGACCGCCCCACCGTTGATGGCCTGGAGGCCACGTGGGAGCAGGCGTGGGACGCCGCCGGGATTTACGCCTTTGATCGCGAGACGTCGCGCGAGGATGTCTTCTCCATCGACACTCCCCCGCCCACCGCGTCGGGCTCCCTGCACATCGGCCACGTCTTCGCCTACTCCCAAGCCGACATGATCGCCCGCTACCAGCGCATGCGTGGCAAGAACGTCTTCTACCCGATGGGCTGGGACGACAACGGCCTGCCCACGGAGCGTCGCGTGCAGAACTACTACGGGGTGCGCTGCGACCCGTCGCTGCCGTATGTGCCGGACTTTGAGCCGCCGCATCGGGGCGGGAATGCGCAGACGGCGAAGCCGCAGAATCAGCTGCCGATTTCGCGCAAGAACTTCATCGAACTGTGCCTCGAACTGACCACGGAGGATGAGAAGGCGTTCGAGCAGACCTTCCGCACGCTCGGGTTGTCCGTGGATTGGAACCTGCGCTATCAGACGATCGATGCCACGAGTCAGGCCGTGAGCCAGCGGGCGTTCCTCGAGCACCTCGCGGCCGGTCAGGCGTATCAGGCGGAGGCCCCGACCCCGTGGGATGTCACGTTTCGCACCGCGGTGGCCCAGGCCGAGCAGGAGGACCAGGAGAGGCCTGGCGCGTATCACCGCGTGGGCTTCACGAAGGCCGACGGCAGCGGCGAGCAGGTGTTCATTGAAACCACGCGGCCGGAGCTGCTGCCCGCGTGCGTGGCCCTCGTGGCCAATCCGGACGACGAGCGCTACCAGAGCCTGTTCGGCACGACGGTCACCTCCCCCCTGTTCGGGGTCGAGGTGCCGGTGCTTGCCCACCCGCTCGCGCAGGCCGACAAGGGCGCGGGCATCGCCATGATCTGCACGTTCGGCGATGCGACCGACGTGATCTGGTGGCGCGAGCTGCACCTTCCCACGCGGGCCGTCATCGGCCGCGACGGCCGCTTCCTCGCGGAGGCGCCGTGGATCACGAGCGCCGACGGCCTCGCGCGCTACGCCGAGCTGGCCTCGCTGACCGTGTTCAGCGCCCAGAAGCGCGTCGTGGAGATGCTGCGCGACAGCGGCGACCTCGTGGGCGAGCCGAAGGCAATCACGCACCCCGTGAAGTTCTACGAGAAGGGCGATAAGCCACTCGAGTATGTGACGAGCCGCCAGTGGTACATCACGAACGGTGGCCGCGACACGTCGGGCGATGGGCTGCGGGCCGAACTGCTGGGCCGCGGCGATGAACTCACGTGGGTTCCGCCGTTCATGGCCTCGCGCTATCGCAATTGGGTGGAGAACCTGACGGGCGACTGGCTGGTCTCGCGCCAGCGCTACTTCGGCGTGCCGATCCCCGTGTGGTACGCGGTGGATGACGAGGGCGCGACCGACGTGGGCGAGGTCATCGTGCCGCCGCTCGATTCCCTCCCCATCGATCCCACGATTGACGTGCCGGCGGGCTTCACGGAGGATCAGCGCGACGAGCCGGGCGGCTTCACGGCCGATCCCGACGTGTTTGACACGTGGGCCACGAGTTCGCTCACCCCGCTCCTGGCCTCCGGCTGGGGCAGCAATCCCGAGCTGTTCGCCCAGGTCTATCCCATGGATTTGCGGCCCCAGGGGCACGACATCATCCGCACGTGGCTGTTCAGCACCGTGGTGCGCTCCCACCTGCTCACCGGCTCCCTGCCGTGGTCCACGGCAAGCATCAACGGCTGGATCCTCGATCCTGACCGCAAGAAGATGTCGAAGTCCAAGGGCAACGTGGTCACCCCCATCGACCTGCTCGAGCAGTACGGCTCCGACGGCGTGCGCTACTGGGCGGCGCGCGCCCGCCAGGGCGCGGATACCGCGTTCGAAGAGGGCCAGATGAAGATCGGGCGGCGCCTCGCGATCAAGATCCTCAACGCCTCGAAGTTCGCGCTCGGCTTCGGCGAAGCCCCCGCGGATCCCGCGGGCGTGCTCGCCGCCGATCCCGCGGCCGTGACCGAGCCGCTGGATCGCGCGATGCTCGCTGACCTCGCCCGCGTGGTCGAGGCCGCCTCGCAGGCCATGGACGCCCTGGATTACGCGCGCGCCATCGAGGTGGTGGAGCCGTTCTTCTGGACGTTCTGCGATGACTACATCGAGCTCGTCAAGAACCGCGCCCACGGATCGAACGGGGATGCGGCCGCGCTGAGCGCCCGCGCGGCCCTGATCATCGCGCTCGACGTGCAGCTGCGGCTGTTCGCGCCGTACCTGCCGTTTGCGACCGACGAGGTGTGGAGCTGGTGGCACGAGGGTTCGGTGCACGCCGAGGCGTGGCCCACCGCCGAGCCCCTCGTCGCGGCCGCGGCGGGCCAGAACCCGGCTTTGCTCGGCGTCGTGAGCGAGGCGATTGTGCAGGTGCGCAAGGCCAAGAGCGATGCCAAGGTCTCGCAGAAGACCCCGGTGCTGCGCGCGACGCTCTCGCTTCCCGCGAGCTCGGCGGCCCTGTTCGAGCTGGGGGCGGCCGACGTGCGCCACCTCGGGTCGATTGAGGAGCTCACCGTCCTCGCGTCCGAACAGCCCGAGGCCGCCCTCGAGCTGCGGGACGTGGAGCTCGGCACCCCGCCGCCGAAGCGCGGCGCGTAACGAAGGGCTACCACCCGCCCACGCACGAGGCCCGGCACCGGAACAGATGTTCTGGCGCCGGGCCTCGGCTGGTGAATCGGGATACTGGCTAGTCCTGGGTGTCCGCGATCTTCTCGTGGTGGCGGATGACCTCGGTGACGATGAAGCGCAAGAACCGCTCGGTGAACACCGGGTCCAGGCCCGATTCTTTTGCGAGCTGGGTGAGGCGCTGCACCTGGCGCTGCTCGCGGTCGGGATCGCCCGCCGGGAGGCCGTGTTCGGCCTTGAGCGCGCCCACGGCCTGCGTGAACTTGAAGCGTTCGGCCAGCAGGTGCACGAGGGCGGCGTCGATGTTGTCGATGCTCGTGCGGTGCGCGCCGAGCACCTCGCGGGCCCGCTCGATATCTTCGGGCGCCACTGAGGCACCCTCGCTCGGGGTCCGGCCTTCCACTGCGTCGTCGCTCATGCCTCCAGCATCTCAGGAACGCGAGGGAAGAACCAAGCGCTCCTCAGTGGGCGAAACGGCGCCGTTTCAAGCGCCCCGGCGCAACTCTTCCACCTCGCCGGATTCCGTGCGCGACAGCATGAGCGGTTCGCGCCCCTCGTTGACCACACCTTCGGTCACGATGATCTTCGCGATGTCATCGCGCGAGGGCACGTCGAACATGATCGGCTGCAGGGCGTCCTCCATGATGGCGCGCAGCCCTCGCGCGCCCGTACCGCGCGAGATCGCGCGATCGGCAATCGCTTCGAGGGCGGGACGGTCGAAGTCCAGCTCGACGTGATCGAGCGCGAACATCTTCTGATACTGCTTGACCAGGGCGTTCTTCGGCTCCGTGAGGATCCGGATAAGGGCCTCGCGGTCAAGATTCGTGACGCTCGTGAGCACCGGCAGGCGCCCGATGAACTCGGGAATGAGGCCAAACTTCAGCAAATCCTCCGGCAGGAGCTTCGTGTAGATCTCCTGCTCATCGAACGGGGTGGCAAGCTGGCTGCCGAACCCGATGCCGCGCTTGCCGATCCGGTTCGCGATGATGTCATCAATCCCGGCAAATGCCCCGGCCACCACGAACAGCACGTTCGTGGTGTCCAGCTGGATGTACTCCTGCTGCGGATGCTTGCGGCCCCCCTGCGGCGGCACCGCCGCGACCGTGCCCTCAAGGATCTTCAGCAGCGCCTGCTGCACGCCTTCGCCGGACACGTCGCGCGTGATCGAGGGGTTTTCGGCCTTGCGGCCAATCTTGTCCACCTCGTCGATGTAGATGATCCCGCGTTCGGCCTTCTTCACGTCCCAGTCCGCGGCCTGCAGGAGCTTCAGGAGAATATTCTCCACGTCCTCGCCCACGTACCCCGCCTCGGTCAGCGAGGTGGCATCGGCCATCGCAAACGGCACGTCCAGCAGCTTCGCGAGGGTCTGGGCCAGGTAGGTCTTCCCGCAGCCCGTCGGCCCCACGAGGAGCACGTTGGACTTCGCGACCTCCACGTCGGCGTCCTCGCCGCTCGCGGGGCGCGCTGAGTCGTCGGAGCGGACCCGCTTGTAGTGGTTGTAGACCGCGACGGACAGGGCGCGCTTCGCGGCCTCCTGGCCCACGATGTGGGTCTCCAGGAAATCGAAGATCTCCCGAGGGCTCGGAAGCTTAGCTTCCTTCGCGGCCTCCGCGCCGCTACCGGCGCTCTGGTTTTCCTCCGCGATGATCTCGTTGCACAGTTCGATGCACTCTTCACAAATGTAGACGTGAGGGCCCGAAATGAGGCGTTCCACCTGCTTCTGCGACTTCCCGCAGAAGGAACACTTGAAAACTTCTGAGCTATCGCCAATCTGCGCCATCGAGGTGGTGTCCTTCCTAGGGTGGCGGCGTACCGTGACACGATACCCCGCACGGGGAGCGAAAACGGGGAGGCCGAGCGCAACCGTGGGTCGCGGTGGCCTCCCCGCTCTCACGGGAGTGGGGGCAGGTCAGTTCGCGATCTGCACGCCCTGCGTGCCGCGGCTTTCCAGCACCTGATCGATGAGTCCGTACTCGAGCGCCCCCTGGGCGGTGAGGATCTTGTCGCGCTCGATGTCACGGTGAATGAGGTCGCGGTCGCGGCCCGAATGCAGCGCGAGCGTGTCCTCGAGCCACGTGCGCATGCGCATGATCTCGTTCGCCTGGATCTCGATGTCGGACGCCTGCCCGCCTCCCTGGCCGCCCATCGCGGGCTGGTGAATGAGGATGCGGGCGTTCGGCAGCGCGAGGCGCTTGCCGGGCGCGCCAGCAGCGAGCAGGACCGCGGCGGCCGACGCCGCCTGGCCGAGGCACACCGTCGACACGTCGGGCTTGATGTACTGCATCGTGTCGTAGATGGCGGTGAGCGCCGTGAAGGAGCCGCCGGGCGAATTGATGTAGAGCGTGATGTCGCGGTCCGGATCCTGCGATTCGAGCACGAGCAGCTGCGCCATCACGTCGTCAGCCGAAGCGTCGTCCACCTGCACGCCGAGGAAGATGATGCGATCCTCGAACAGCTTCGCGTACGGGTCTTGACGCTTGAAGCCGTAGGCCGTGCGCTCTTCGTACGTCGGCAGGACGTAGCGGGAGCTCGGGGCCTCGTACGCGGCGCGCGGCATCTGGCCAGCCTTCATGGAAGGGGTGAAAGTCATGGGTTCTCTCCTAGTTTCCGCCGCAGCGATCAGTTCTCGTCCATGCCACCGTCGCCGGTGACATCGCCTGCGCCGGACACGATCTTGTCAATGAAGCCGTATTCGAGGGCCTCGGGGGCAGTGAACCAGTGGTCGCGGTCGCCGTCGGCAATGATCTGCTCGACGCTCTTGCCCGTCTGTTCCGCGGTCAGTTCCGCCATCTGCTGCTTCATCGCGAGGATGAGCTCGGCCTGGATCTTGATTTCCGAGGCCGTTCCGCCGAGCCCGCCGAGCGGCTGGTGCATGAGGATCCGCGTGTGCGGGGTCGCAAAGCGCTTACCGGGGGTGCCGGAGCTGAGGAGGAACTGGCCCATCGAGGCCGCCATGCCCATCGCCACGGTCACCACATCGGGCTTGATGTACTTCATCGTGTCGTAAATGGCCATGCCCGCGGTGACGGAGCCGCCGGGCGAGTTGATGTAGAGGTAGATGTCCTTGTTCGGATCTTCGGCCGCCAGCAGCAGAAGCTTCGCGCAGATCGCATTCGCGTTGTCCTCGCGCACGTCCGATCCGAGCCACACGATCCGCTCGCGCAGAAGGCGCTGGTAAACGTTGTCGTCGAGGCCCATCGGCATGTCGCCGGCCGCGTTCGTGGGCTGCACAGTCACGGTGCTCTCCTTCGGAGTCTGAGGTTGTTGGTCCCTACCCTAGGCGAGGGCTACCGGCGCCGTCCCCTCTGTTCGCCAGGGGCGCACCACGAGCGCGGGCGCCCTCACACCCGGCTCCCCCGCCCGGCTCTCACCGGGGCGCTCACACGGGGCGCTGGCTCCACAGCTCGGAACCGTCGGCCGCATCGATGCGCACGTGCGCGCCGCCGTCGGCCACGCGGGCGTGGACCGTGAGGAACCCGTCGCCGTCGCGCTCGCGCACCCGGTACACGAGGCTCTCGTTCTGAACCTCGAGCACCTCGGTCGCGGCCCGCACGAGCCACGGGTGGCGCCGACGCAGGCCGACGAGGGCCGCGATCTGCTCCCGCATCGCCTCGCCGCTTGCCAGCAGGTCGCTCGGCGTGGCGGGGAAGGCCTGGCGCACGTCGTCGTCTCCCCCGATGCGCTCCTCCTTGACGCCGCGAAACAGCTGTTCGTCGCCGTAGTACAGCGAGGGCGCACCGCCAAGGGTGAGCAGGAGGGCGTGGGCGGCGAGGGCACCGTCGGCCCCGATCACGCTCGCGAGGCGAGAGGTGTCGTGATTGCCGACGAAGGTGAGCGGCACGAAGTGCTCGAGGAGCGTGTTGTGGCGCCCCAGCGTCCATTCGAGCTCGAAGAAGTTCGCGCTCTCGATGCTCGAAAAGATCGCCTTCCACAGTTCGTACTGGGTCAGGGAATCCACGCCCGAATCGTCCACGAACGCGATGTAGTCGCCGTGGATGACCTCCCCCACGAAGTACGCCTCGGGGAACTCCTCGCGCACGGGTGGAAGGACCGCGCGCCAGAAGTCGCTCGGGACGGAATAGGCGGCGTCCAGGCGCCAGCCGTCGATCCCGCGGGCCAGCCAGTGCCTCATCACGTCTCGCACCGTGGAGCGTGCGGCCTCGCTGCCGTGATTGAAGCGGGCGAGGCTCCCGTGCCCCTCCCACACACGCGGTGCGGGGCCGCCCGGCGCATCAACGTCGATATCGAACTCGGCGGCGCCGGGCGAGTCGGGGCCCGCCTCGAGCGCGGCCTTCAGCGGCGGGTAGTCGATGGAGACGTGGCTGAAGACCCCATCGAGCAGCACGCGGATGCCGCGCGCGCGGCACGCCGCGAGGAACTCGTCGAAATCTGCCTCGGTGCCGAGCCGCGGGTCAATCGCGAAGTAGTCCAGGGTGTCGTAGCCGTGGCTCGAGGAGGCGAAGATCGGGCCGAGGATGATGCCGTTCAGGCCCAGCTCGACCACGTAGTCGAGCCACCCGGTCAGGTGGGCGAAGCCGCGCCCCGTGCGGGTATCCCCCTCACGAATCGGGGCGTCCGTGAACCCCAGCGGGTACACGTGCCACCAGATCGCGTGCTGTGACCAGCTCATGCTTCCTCCTCGTTTCCCCGGCCCCGCAGCGCGCTTCACGCGCGCCCTGGGGCCTGCCGTCCATGGGCGCGCAGACGGATGGGGCCCGGCGCTTCTTTTGAAACGCCGAGCCCCATCCAATTCTGTGTCATCTCCCCACCCTACTAGGGGAGAAGACCGCATGAGTGCGTGCTTAGGACGCGTCCTCGCTGGACTCGGCCTTCTTGGCCGGGGCCTTCTTCGCGGGAGCCTTCTTGGCGGCAGGCTTCTTCTCAGCCGCCTTCTTCGCGGGGGCCTTCTTGGCCGCGGGCTTCTTCTCGGCCTTGTCGTCGGCACCCTCGGCCTCGTCGGCATCGGCCGCGGCGCTCAGGCCCAGGTCCAGAACCTCGCCCGAGCCCACAGCCTTGACGGTGACCTCGGCCAGCACCGAGTCCAGGGCCTTCGAGCGGCGAACCTCGCTGAAGATCTCCTCGAGCTGACCGCCCTGGGCGATGGCCTGGATGAAGGTGTTCGGGTCCATGCCGTACTGGCCGGCCAGCTGGCTGATGTAAGCCATGAGGTCTTCCTGACCCACCTCAACCTCGCGCGAATCGAGGATCGCGTCGAGGAGGAACTGCGCCTGGATGGCCTTGATCGTGTCGGCCTTAATTTCTTCGCCGTGCGGATCGTCCGCGGGCTTGTTCTCGTTCTCGAGGTGCGCGGTGACCTCATCGGTCACGAGCTGCTCGGGAACCTCGATGTCGAGGTCGGCCAGGAGCTTCTCGAGCAGGGCGTTGCGGGCCAGGTGCGCGAGGTTGTGCTCGGCATCCTTCTGGGCCTGCGCCTTGAGGTCGGCCTTCAGCTCGTCGATGGTGTCGAACTCCGAGGCCATCTCGGCGAACTCGTCGTCGGCCTCGGGAAGCTCGCGCTCCTTGACGCTCTTCGCGGTCACGGTGATCTGGGCGTCCTCGCCGGCGCGCTCGCCACCGGCCAGCACGGAGGTGAAGGTCGTGGACTCGTCGGCCGACAGGCCGATGAGGGCTTCGTCGAGCCCCTCGAGCATGTTGCCCTCGCCGATGTGGTAGGAAACGCCTTCCACGGTGTCCACTTCGTCATCGTCGATCTTCGCGACCATGTCGAGCGACACGAAGTCGCCGTCCTTGGCGGGGCGATCCACGCCCTTGAGGGTGCCGAAGCGCTCGCGCAGCTGGGTGAGGCGCACGTCAACGGCGTCGTCATCCACGGTCGGCTCTTCGATCTCGACCTCGAGGCCCGCGAAGTCCGGGAGGGCGATCTCGGGGCGCACGTCCTGCTCCACGACGAAGACGAGCGCGCCGCCCTCGCTGCCGTCGAGGCCGGGGACCTCGGTCACGTCCACCTCGGGGCGGCCCGCGGGCTTGATCTCCGCCTCGGCGGCGGCCTGCGAGTAGAAGCCGGGAAGCGCGTCGTTGACCGCTTCCTGGATGATCGTGGCCTTGCCGAAGCGCTGCTCCACGAGGGCGGTGGGAACCTTGCCCTTGCGGAAGCCGGGAAGCTGCACGTCCTGCGCAATCTTCCGAGCGGCCTGATCGATGGCGGGCTTGAGTTCCTCGAAAGGAACCTCGACGTTGAGCTTCACGCGGGTGGCGCTGAGCTTCTCAACTGCAGTCTTCACGTGCAGAACTCCTGAGGTGGTGTTGACAATAAGAACGTAGACAACGCCAGCGTGCCAGGCACGCGGGCGGGCAGCATGCTTGCTGAATGCAGCGGGGCCGCATCGGGCGGGTGGGCCCGGGTCCCGACTGGTCGGGGTGACAGGATTTGAACCTGCGACCTTCCGCTCCCAAAGCGGATGCTCTACCAAGCTGAGCTACACCCCGGCGAGGGCAACCCCCACGAGCTTACCCGCGGGCTCACCCCACGCTTTCAGGGAAGAACTCGCAGTGTGATGAGAGACATGGGTGCTCAGCCAGGCGGCGCTCGGCGCGTTGCCGGGCCGCACGCCGTGTGATTGAATGGCTCCTCGGTAGCCCCCGGAACATCACCCTCGATCCCGGGTGGGCCACGCGCGGATGTAGCTTAATGGTAAAGCCTTAGTCTTCCAAACTAATGACGCGGGTTCGATTCCCGTCATCCGCTCCCTTGACGCCCAGGCCAGGGACCCGCCTTCGCGCGAATGCGCACGCGCGGGCTTCCTGCCCCTCACCGCCCGGGAGTGCCCATGTCCCCTTCTTTCCCACCCCAGCGGTTCGTCGTGCTGGATGCGGCGAGCGACCTCGGGGACGCGGTCGTGAGCACCGCCGTGGTGGCCGGACATGCGGTCTGCGCCCTCTCCCCCACGCCGGAAGCGGTCACCCACTTCAGCCCGGTGGTGGACTACCCCGCCATTGATCTGCAGGATCCCGAGGCTCTCACCGAAGTCCTCGAGGGGGCCGACGCCGCCGTGCTCACCCTCGGCGATGACGAGCGCGACGAAGAGCTGACCATCGCGCTCGTGCGCGCCGCCCGGGCCGTCGGCGTGGCCAGGCTCATCGTCACCCTCCCGCTCGACGCCCTCACGCTCACCCCCGATGGCCGCTTGGCGAGGCGCGCCCCGAGGCGCGCGCGTCAGGTCCGCGACCGCATGACGCTCCTGGCCCCCGCGACCCGTCGGCCCTCGCTACTCGGCACCCGCCGCGCCCTCGAACTCGTGCGGCTCTCGGGCCTTCACGCCACCGTGCTCGCGCACCCGCCGATCATCGTCGCGCCCGGCCCGGCCCCGCTCACGCGCATCAGCGCGGCGCTCGCTCCCCCGGCCTCCGCCGAACTGTCCGCCGCCGATGCGGCCCGGGAGATTCTGCGCATCGTGCCGCTCGAGTCCACGCGCGGCCAGGAGTACGTCATCAGCGAGGGGTAGGGCGCGCCCTGCCCGGCCGAAAATTGCGGTGTGATCTGGTCAGTTTCCCCGCTCGCGCAAGTGTTCTCGCGAAGCTTCCTGCCCTATCGTTGGTGGGGTGAGTACGCAGCCAAGCACCGCCGATGCCCCCTTTGATCCGCACGCCTTTCGGGCGTATCTTTTTGACCTCGATGGGGTGGTGACCCCCACCGCCGAGGTCCACATGCGCGCGTGGGGCCGCATGTTCAACCAATTCCTCCTGGATGTCGACGGGCAAGCGCCGTACACGGACGCCGACTACTTCGAGTTCGTGGACGGCAAGCCCCGCTATGACGGCGTGGCGAGCTTCCTGGATCACCGAGGCATCGAGCTGCCGTATGGCTCGCCCGAGGATCCGCCCGCGGCCACCACCGTGTGCGGCCTCGGCAACCGCAAGAACGATCTGGTCCACGCAATCCTGGAGGACGAAGGGGTCGAGCCCTACCCCGGCACCATGGCGTTCCTCGACTCGCTCGGCGAGGACGTGCGAGTCGCCATCGTCTCGAGCTCGAAGAACGCGCCCGCCGTCCTCAAGGCGGCCGGGCTCGCCGAGCGATTCGAGATCATCGTGGACGGCAACGTGGCCGCCGAACGCGGCATCGCCGGCAAGCCCGCGCCCGACACCTACCTGTACGGGGCCGAGCTCGTGGGGGTGCCCGTGAACCAGACCGCTGTCGTGGAGGACGCCACGAGCGGCGTGGCCGCGGGGGCAGCCGGCAACTTTGGCGCCGTGATCGGCGTTGATCGCGGCGTGGGGCACGAGGCCCTGCGCGACGCGGGCGCCACCGTCGTTGTGAACGATCTTGAGGAGCTGGTGTGAGCATTCGTCAGATTAGTGCCGACCCGATGGACCGGGTGCACCTGCCGATCGACGAGTGGCAGCTCGTGGAGTCCCGTCCGGGCGCCGAGCTGGGATTCCTCGAAACCATCTTCGCGACCGCGAACGGCTACCTGGGCATGCGCGCCACCCCCGAGGAGGGCCGCGACGCGTTCAGCCATGGCACATTCCTCAACGGCTTCCACGAGACCTGGCCGATCACCCACGCCGAAAACGCCTTCGGGTTCGCGAAGACCGGGCAGACCATCGTCAACGCGCCGGACTCGACCGTCATCAAGCTGTACGTGGACGACGAACCGCTCATCACCTCCCATTCGGACCTCCTGGACTACAAGCGGTGGATTGACTTCCGCGAGGGCGTCCTGCGTCGCAGCCTCCTATGGCGCACGCCGAGCGGGAAGCACGTGCGGGTCACCACGAGCCGCATGGTCTCCTTCACGGATCGCCACCTGGCGCTCATGGAGATGACAGTCGAGATGGTCAAGGGCACCGCCCCCATCGTCATCTCCTCCCAGGTCATCAACCGCCAGGACCTCGCGCGCGGCGACAAGAACGAGACGAGCGGCAGCAGCGAAAACAAGGCCGATCCGCGCCAGACCACGAGCTTTTCCTCGCGCGTCCTGCGCCCGGAAGGGCACTCGCACACCGAGCGTCGGATGCTCATGGGCTACCGCACCGCCCATTCGGATATCCCGCTCGCCGTGGGCGCGGATCACGAGGTCAGCAGCGACGTCGAGGTCGAACAGCTCGTGCGGGTCGATGCGGACCTGGGGCGCCACATCGTGCGCGCGGAACTCAGCGAAGGCTCGCACGTGAGCGTCAAGAAGTCGGTTGCGTACCACTACCACGAGGATTCCACGGTTCGGGAGCTCTTCGACCGCTGCCGCCGCACCCTGGATCGCGTGCGCGAGCACGGCTTCGAGTCCTACCACGCGTGGCAGTCGCAGTTCCTCCACGACTTTTGGGACCGCTCGGACGTGCGCATCGCCGAACAGCCCGCGCTGCAGCAGGCCTCGCGCTGGTGCATCTACCAGCTCGCGCAGTCGGCGTCGCGCGCCGATCAGCTCGGGGTGCCCGCGAAGGGCATGACGGGCTCGGGCTACGAGGGGCACTACTTCTGGGACACCGACATCTACGTGGTCCCGTTCCTCACCTTCACCTCGCCCGACTGGGCGCGCAATGCCCTGCGCTTCCGCGTGAACCTGCTCGATGCCGCCCGCGAGCGCGCCTTCGAGCTCAATCAGCGCGGCGCCCTGTTCCCGTGGCGCACGATCAACGGCCAGGAGGCGAGCGCCTACTACGCGGCCGGGACCGCGCAGTACCACATCGATGCCGATATCGCGTGGGCGCTCAGCACGTACCACGACATCACGGGCGACGAGGACTTCATGCACCGCCAGGGCGCCGAGGTACTCGCGGAAACGGCGCGCATGTGGGCCGATCTGGGGTTCTGGCGCACCAACGGGGACCCGAAGTTCCACATTCACGGGGTCACGGGCCCCGACGAATACACGACCGTGGTCAACAACAACCTCTTCACCAACGTCATGGCGAAGTACAACCTCGCGCGCGCCGCCGAGGCCCTCACCGACCTGCGCACGCACCTTCCCGAGGAGTACGAGGCGCTCGCGAACAAGATCGACCTCGACGAGGGCGAGATCGCCGAGTGGCAGGCGTGCGCGGACGGCATGCACATCGAGTTCGACGACACGATCGGCATTCACCCGCAGGACGATCGCTTCCTCGAGCGCGAGGTGTGGGACATCAAGGCCACGCCCGAGGATAAGTTCCCGCTCCTGCTGAACTTCCACCCCCTCGTGATCTACCGCTTCCAGGTCATCAAGCAGGCCGACGTGGTGCTGGCCCTGTACTTGCGCGGCAGCGAGTTTTCCGACGAGCACAAGCGCGCGAACTTCGAGTACTACGATCCGATCACGACCGGCGATTCGACCCTGAGCGCCGTGGTGCAGTCGATCATGGCCGCCGAGGTTGGGCACCGGGACCTGGCCCTCAACTACTTCCTCACGGGCCTGTTCGTGGATCTGGCCGACCTTCACCACAACACGCGCGACGGCGTGCATATCGCGTCGGCGGGCGGCGTCTGGAACGCCCTCGTGGCGGGCTTCGGCGGTATGCGCTTCGAGCACGGCGAGGTCTCCTTCGATCCGCGCCTTCCCGAGCAGTGGCCCGCCCTCGAGTTCCCCCTGACCGTGCGTGGATCGCGCTTCACGGTGCGCATCACCGAAGGTGACATCACCCTCACCCTCAACGAAGGCGAGGAACTGGACGTGAGCGTGCGCGGGCGCACCGTGCGCGTGAAGGCCGCGGGCACGCGCGTGCGGCTGAGCGATCAGGGCATCGTGCTGGATGACGAACCGCTCGATGTCCCGCTGCACGTGGGCGAAGCGCGGGCCGACGGCACCGTCATCACCTCGACCGTGCCCGATCCGGAGTCCCCGTGGGAGTACCCCGCGCAGGCCCCCGAGGCGCCGCTCGCGGAGAGTGCGCCGACCGAGGACGAGAGTTAGGCTGCACCCCATGAGCACACGCCAGCACACCCCCGGCCAGCCCGAGACGCCCACCGCCACCGCCTCCCACGGCGCGTGCGGCGGCGCGTGCGTGCCCCGGCGCGACCTCGCCGCCCTCTCCCTCGCGGGAGCGGCGGCCGTCGCGCTCGCGGGGTGCGGACCTGATCGCGGGGGCCTTCAGCCCGACGAAGTGCAGGCGGGCGAAGCGGGCACGGTGAGCCTCGCGGAACTTCCCGAGCACTCGACCACGATTGTGAACTTCGGTGGGCAGCGCGCCTTCGTCGCGGTCGTGCGCGGCGAGGGCGATGACCTGCACGGCTTCGAGGCGTACTGCACGCATCAGGGCTGCGCGCTCACGCCCCAGGGGCCGGTGCTGCACTGCCCGTGCCACAACTCGACGTTCGATGCCGAATCCGGCGATGTCAAGGGCGGCCCGGCCGAAACCCCGCTCGTGCCCGTTGCCCTGACGCTCGCGGGCGACCAGGTGTCCCGTGCCTGAGTCCGTGCCCGATCCTGCCGCCGGGAGGGCGCCGACGAGCCCGTCGGCGAGCGATCCCTCCGGTCCCCTCGCGGGCGATCCTCCCGGCCCTCCCGCAGGGCGGCCCCGCCGCGAGATCGTCTCGTTCGTGCGGCGCGGCAGCCGGCTCACGGCCGCGCAAGAGCGCGCCGAGCGGGCGTTTGCCGAGCGCTACGTGCTGGATGTCCAGCGGGGGCAGCGCGATACGCTCGCGGCCCCGGGCGTGCGCCTGGATCCCCGCGCGATCTTCGGCAACGATCACCCGCTCATCGTGGAGATCGGCAGCGGCCAGGGCGATTCCATTGCCGCCGCGGCGGCGGCGCGGCCCGAGGTCAACTTCCTCGCCTTCGAGGTGTACCGTCCGGGAATCGCGCAGACCCTCCTACACCTCGAGCGCCTGGGGCTGCCTGACAACGTGCGGCTGCTCGAGATCGATGCCCAGCACAGCCTGGCTACGCTCCTTCCCGCGGGTTCCATCAGCGAGGTGTGGATCTTCTTCGCCGATCCGTGGCACAAGGCGAAGCACCACAAGCGGCGCCTCATGTCCGAGGACTTTCTGCGCTCGCTCCTGCCGCTGCTCACCCCCGGTGCCCGCGTGCGCACGGCGACCGACTGGGCGGACTACGGCGCCCATCAGGCCCGCGCGTTTGCCGCACTCGAGGCCGAGGGGCTCGTGGAAAACGTGTATCCGAACGGCCCGCGGCCGGCGGGCACCACGACCGATCCGATCCCCGAGGACATGCCAGAGCGCGGTTTTTCGCCCCGTTTCGAGGGGCGAGTCACGACGGCTTTCGAGAACAAGGCCCATGCGGCCGGCCGACTGGTCTGGGAGCTCACGTACACTCGGAAACGCTAGTGGGAGCCGCGCGCACGACGCGCCCTGAGAGAAGGCCGATGCCGTGAACGAGACGTTCAACGCCGAGGATTTCGCCGAGAGCGACGACCAGCGCGCGGGAGATACCAAGCGCAGCCGCCGCACCCTGTGGCTGTGCCTCACGGCGGTGCTCGCCCCCCTGCTCATCGCGGCCCTCGCCGTGGGCGGGTACCTCTGGACCCTGCGGGATGCGTACGTCAAGGACGTGACGTTCGTGGACGTGACCCGGACCGCGTCGGATGGCGATGCGCCCGCCGAGGGCGCGGGCACGAACATCCTGCTGCTCGGCTCCGATAAGCGCGATCCCGAAGCGCAAGCGGCCGAGGGTGTGTTCGGTCAGCGCTCGGACGTCATGATGCTCGTGCACATCAGCGCCGACGGACAGTACGCCTACGTCTCGAGCTTCCCCCGCGACCTCTACGTCGAGATCCCCGGGCACGGGCAGGATCGCATCAACGCGGCGCTCGCCTTCGGCGGCGTGCCGCTCGCCGTCGCCACCGTTGAAAACTACGTGGGCACCGAGATTGATCACGTGGCCCTCGTGGACTTCGATGGGATCGAGGCCATCGTGGACGCGCTCGGCGGCATCGACGTCGAGATTCCCGAAACGTTCGAGGGCGACGGCGTGCAGTTCACCGAGGGCATCCAGCACCTGAACGGCGCCGAGACCCTCACCTTCGTGCGCCAGCGCTACCAGTTCGCGGGCGGCGACTTCCAGCGCAACGCGAATCAGCGGGCCGTCATGAAGGCCATCGCCCAGAAGATCATCAGCGGCGGCACGCTCCTGGATCCGGGAAAGATCGTCACGCTCACGGGAGAGATCAGCCCCCACCTCACCGTCGATTCGGCGCTCACTCCCGAAAAGATCGTGGAACTCGGCCTCGCGAGCCGCGACCTGCGCCCCTCCACGATTCGCTACCTCTCCGTCCCGCACGGCGATCCGTTTATGACCAGCGGCGGCGCGTCCGTCGTGGGCACCGATGAAGAAGCCATGGATGCCTTCCGAGAGGCGATCCGCGAGGACACCATGGAAGACTATGTCAGTTCCACCGGCTAGCGTGGAGCCACCCCCACCGCTTCATATCCCGCAGGAGGCCCCGCCGTGGCAGCACCCGTGAACCCGCTCGTGAAGGTCGCGATGACCGCCGCCTCGATTGCCGCCGGCATTATCGGCAATCGCCTGCTCAAGGCGGGGTGGCAGGCCGCGTTCCACGAGGACGCGCCGGATAAGAAGACCCAGAAGGAATCGGAGAAGTCCCTGCGCGAGCGCCAGAAGCTGGCGCGCAAGGAGGGGTATTCGAAGGCCGACGTGGCGCAGATGTCGAGCGAGTACGAGCGGATTCCCGCGTGGCGCATCGCCCTGTGGACCATCCTGTCCGGCACGGTGATCGCCGGGATCCAGACGCTCGCGCGCCAGGGCACGAAAGAGGGCGCGGAGCGCCTGGTGATGCGCCGCCCGCGCCCCAATCGTGGCTAGGACACCCTCGCCCTAGAACTCCTCGACGTCCGTGCGGGCCGAGTGCGGGTCGAGCGAATCGCCCGTCACGAGGAAGCCCACGCGACGCACGAGCGAGACGGCGTGATCGCCGAGGCGCTCGTAGAAGCGCGCGAGCAGCGTGAGGTCCACGGCCTCCTTGACGGTGTAGTCCGCATCGTCTTGCCCGAGCGCGGCGTAGACCTCGCCCATGAGCTCGTCGATGCGCCGGTCGCGCTCTTCGACCACGGCGGCGAGCGCGAGGTCCCGGGTGCGCAGCACTTCGCCCGCGTCGCGGATCGCGTTGACGGTGAGTTCCGCGAGGCGCTCGAGCGTGGGCCGCAAGTGCGCCGGGATCACGGGGTTCGGGTGGCGGCGGCGCAGCACGAGCGCGATGTGTTCGCCGAGGTCGCCCATGCGCTCGAGCGAGGCGCTCATGCGCAGCGCGGCCACGACCGTGCGCAGGTCGGTCGCCACGGGCGACTGGCGGGCGAGGATATCGACCGCTCGTTCGTCGAGCTCCTGCTGGCGCTCGTCGATGGCCTGATCGGCCGCGATCACGCGTTCCGCGAGGGCCAGGTCTCCGGTGAACAGCGCCCTCGAGGCATCCTCCACCGCGGTTGCCACGAGCACGTTCATCTCGATTAAGCCGTCGCGCAGTTCCTGGAGGTCGCTCTGAAAAGCCTCACGCATGTTGTTTCTCTTTTCCACTGGGGGCATGGCCTCGGCCAATTCTTCCCACAGGACGTGAACGTCTTTCGGCCTGAAGGTGAACAGCGAGCGTCTAAAACACTCGACACTAGCAGCAGGTGTTCCCGCACTGCGCGCCACCCCCTACGCTGGTGGGTGTGGAGTCCCCGTACCTGCTCATCCTCGCGCTCGCGATCGGCCTCATCGCCGGAGCCGTGGCCATGCACGCCGCCGTGCGGGGCATCTCGCGCACGCAGCAGCCGCGCCCCGAGCCGGTCATTCCCGAACCCGCAACCGAAGTGTTGTCCCTGCTCAGCTCCGCCTACGTCGTGCTGGATGCCGCGGGCGACGTGCTGCGGGCCTCGCCGCTCGCCTACAGCTACGGGATCGTGCGCGCCACGGGCGGCGACTACCCGCGGCTCGCGAGCCGGGAACTCATGGAGCTCGTGACCCAGGTGTCGCGCCACGACGGGTATCGCAGTGAGCAGGTGAGCCTGCGCCGCTCCAACAGCGCCGACCCGGCCGTCGTCATGCACGTGCGCTGCGGCAGGCTCGGCAGCTCGAAGGTACTCCTACTCGCCGACGACCTCACGCAACTGGCCCGCGTGGACGAAACCCGGCGCGACTTCGTAGCGAACGTGTCGCACGAACTGAAGACCCCCGTCGGCGCGATCGGGCTGCTCGCGGAAACGATGCAGGATGCGGCCGAGGATCCCGTGGCGGTGCGCCGCTTCGCCCAGCGGATGCAGTCGGAGGCGAAGCGCCTCACCGTTCTGGTGCAGGAGATCATCGAACTTTCGCGCGTGCAGGCCGCAGCGAATCTTGTGGACGCGTCCGAAGTGGAGATCGATGACGTGGTGGCGGAGGCCGCGGCGCTCAACGCGACCCTCGCGGAAGCGCAGGGCATCGGCATCAGCGTGGGCGGCACCACGGGGCTCCAGGTGTTCGGCAGCGCCTCGATGCTCACGAGCGCGGTCTCGAACCTCATCGTCAACGCCCTCACCTACTCCCCCTCCGGCACCCGCATCGGCATCTCCACCCGCGTGGATCGCGGCATGGTCGAAATCTCCGTCAAGGACGACGGCATCGGCATCTCCCAGGAGAACCTCGAGCGAGTATTCGAGCGCTTCTTTCGCGTGGACCGGGCGCGCAGCCGCACGACCGGCGGCACGGGCCTCGGCCTCGCCATCGTCAAGCACATCGCCTCCAATCACGGCGGCGACGTGGCCGCGTGGTCGAAGGAGGGCTCCGGCTCCACCTTCACGCTGCGCATCCCGGCGCTGCTCGCCCACGATGCCTATCACGGCACGTCCCAGACCCCATCCCCTCACCTGAGCGCAGGAGACTAGATCCGCATGGCACGCATCCTCATCGTGGAAGACGAAGAGTCCTTTTCGGACGCCCTCAGCTATTCGCTGCGCAAAGAAGGCTTCGAGGTGGCGGTCGCGGCGACCGGCACCGCGGGGCTCGCGATCTTCACCGCGCACGGCGCGGACCTCGTGCTGCTGGATCTCATGCTTCCGGGCCTGAGCGGCACGGAGGTGTGCCGCGAGATCCGCAAGACCTCCTCCGTCCCGGTCATCATGCTGACCGCCAAGGACGACGAGTTCGACAAGGTGCTGGGCCTCGAGCTCGGGGCCGACGACTACGTGACGAAGCCGTACTCCTCACGCGAGCTGCTGGCGCGGATCAAGGCGGCGCTCCGGCGCGCCGATCTGGCCGGTGCTCAGGGCGAGGGCCAGGGCGAGGCCGTGCTGTCGGCGGGCGGGATCGAGATGGACGTGGAGCGGCACGTGGTGCGGGTGCGCGGCACCGAGGTGTCGCTGCCGCTCAAGGAGTTCGAGCTCCTGGAGATGCTGCTGCGCAACGCCGACCGGGTGCTCACGCGCGGCCAGCTGATCGACCGGGTGTGGGGCTCCAACTACGTGGGCGACACGAAGACGCTCGACGTACACGTCAAGCGGCTGCGCGCAAAGATCGAGGTGGAGCCGAAGAAGCCGGTACACCTGGTGACGGTGCGGGGGCTCGGCTACAAGTTCGAGACCGGGGCCTAACCGGGCCGACGTTCGGCGAGGCCTCTTCTACTGGCCGCCGTCGCTCGGGGCGGGCACGAGGTAATCGAGCGAATCGTCGAGGATCGGCACGGTGATGGGTTCTTCGAGCCCTCCCGCGCGCGCCACAACAATCGCGTTCGCGCCAGCGGGCGCGGTGATGGCGGAGACATCGAACGTGCCGTCCACGCCGCCGAGTTCGACGGCGCCCTGCGCCGGAACGAAGAAGCTGGCCGTGGCCACGGAGGTGGCGCCGTCAAAGACTTCGAGATCCACCATGACCCCCGTGGAGGTCTGGTTCGTCAGAGTACCGCTGAGGGTCTTGGTGCCGGAGGCGTCCACGATGACGAGGTTGCGCAGACCCACGGGGTTATCCACGCCCTCGATGTCGAGGTTCGCGATCGCACCCTCGGCGCTCTGGTAGAACACCTGGGTCTGAACGGGGCTGAAATAGCCGCAGCCGCTGAGGGCGAGGCCGAGCGCGGCGGCGCCGACGATCGCGGCAGTGCGGGTCGAAGGGCGGCGAATGTTCACGCATTACTCCTGGTGGGGGCGGGGTGGCACTTCCTCGCTGGACACGGGATCGCCCCCAAGCCTACCGCACGCGCGCGCCCGTCGGTCCTGAAGTCCCGACCCCCGGAAACCGAGGGTGGCGAACTTTAGCACACGCATCGGTGGTAGAATGGTTCGAGGACGAAAGGGACCTCACACATGAACTTTACCGTCGGAGAAACCGTCGTATACCCCCATCACGGCGCCGCTCTCATCGAGGAAGTAAAAGAGCGCACCATTAAGGGCAAGGCCCGCACCTATCTCAAGCTCAAGGTGGCGCAGGGCGATCTCACGATCGAGGTTCCCGCGGACAACGTGGACATGGTGGGCGTGCGCGATGTCGTGGACCAGAAGGGGCTCGACGAAGTCTTCGAGGTTCTGCGTCAGCCGTACACGGAGGAGCCGACGAACTGGTCCCGCCGCTACAAGGCCAACGTGGAAAAGCTCGCCTCGGGCGACATCAAGAAGGTGGCCGAAGTGGTGCGCGACCTGTGGCGCCGCGATCAGGATCGCGGCCTGAGCGCGGGAGAAAAGCGGATGCTGTCCAAGGCGCGCCAGATCCTCACCTCCGAACTGGCCCTCGCGGAAGATTGCGACCAGGAGCGGGCGGAACAGATTCTGGACGAGGTTCTCGCCTCCTAGGGCGGGATGCCCCATGGCTGAGCTCAAAACCATCGCGGTGGTCTGCGGCGCCGGCGTGGCCACCTCCACGCTCATCGCGGATCACATCATCAAGCACTGCGTGAAGCGGGGCATTCGAGCCGCGGTGATTCAATCCACGGTCATGGATATGCTCTCCCCGCAGTTTCACGCGGACGCGATCGTGACCACCGTTCCCATTCCGGAATCCATCGGGATTCCCGTGGTCAGCGGCATGTCGATCCTGCTGGGCACGGATCATTCCGTGACCTTCGATAGCCTCGACGCCGTCCTCGGCTACTAGTTTCTTCCGCCTCACCCAGCACTCTTTGTGGAGCGTCTGCCATGACCACCGGCCCCTTGACCGTGCCCGCTGCCATCACCGCGGGCAGCATCGACGATGCCGCCCTCGTCCTCGATGGGGTGGTGCGCCGCACCCCCGTGGAGTACTCGCCGCGGCTCAGCGAGATCGCCGGGTGTTCCGTGTTCTTCAAGCGGGAAGATCTGCAGGCGGTCCGCTCCTACAAGCTGCGCGGCGCGTACCTGTTCATGGCGGGGCTCAGCGCGAGCGCCCGCGAGGCGGGGGTGGTCGCGGCGAGCGCGGGCAATCACGCGCAGGGCGTGGCCTTCTCGTGCCGGGCGCTCGATGTGAAGGGCCGCATCTACGTGCCGTCCACGACCCCGCGCCAAAAGCGCGAGCGCATCCTGGACCTCGGCGGCAGCAACGTCGAGCTCATCATGATCGGCGATACCTTCGACGACGCGGCCGAAGCGGCCGCCCTGGACTCCGGCAGGTCGGGCGCGACGCTCGTGCCGCCGTTCGATCACCCCACGGTCATCACCGGCCAGGGCACGGTCATCGCCGAAGCCGTGGATCAGGTTCGCGAGGAGTACGGCAAGGACGTCGATACCGTGGTGCTGCCCGTGGGCGGCGGCGGGCTCCTTGCCGGGTGCGGCACGTGGCTGCGCGAGCGCGTGCCGTCGGCCCGGATCGTCGGGGTGGAGCCGTCCGGCGCAGTGTCGATGGCGACGGCCCTGCGCCAGGGCAAGCCCGTCACCCTGGCCGACATCGATTCGTTCGTGGACGGCGCCGCCGTGCGGCGCGTGGGCCGCTACACCTTCGCGATCACGCAGGAGGTGGCGCCCGAGCTTCTCGCGATCGACGAGGGCGCGGTCTGCACCGAGATGCTGCACCTCTACCAGATCGAAGGCGTCATCGCGGAGCCCGCGGGGGCCCTCGCCGCGGCGGCGGTGGCCACGGGCGCGGTGAGCGCACCGAAGGGGGCCGACGGCTCCCCCGACCCGGACGCGGCCATGGTGGTCATCGTCTCCGGCGGCAACAACGACGTGTCCCGGTACAACGAAGTGGTCGAGCGCTCCCTCGTGTACGAGGGCCTCAAGCACTACTTCCTCGTGACGTTCGCGCAAGAGCCGGGCGCGCTGCGCCGCTTCCTCGCGCAAGTACTCGGGCCGGACGATGACATCGTGCTGTTCGACTACATCAAGCGCAACAATCGCGAACAGGGCCCGGCACTCGTGGGCCTCGAAATCGGATCGAAGGACGATCTGGAGCCACTGCTGGCCCGCATGGCAACGGCCAACATGGACATCGAGCGGATCGATCCGATGGATCCGATGTACCGCTACCTCACCTGAGCCACCCGGCGCAGCCCCCAGAGACCCGGCGCAACAGACAAGGTAGGTGTGGGGCCCAGTCGGGCCCCACACCTCCCTTTCGCTGCCTCGCTCGCCGGGGTGTTGGCGAGCGAGGCGAGGTTTAGCCTCGGGCGCGGCGCGCCGCGATCGTCACCGCTCCCGCGCCCACGAGGGCCGCGGCCACGAGCAGGAGCCCCAGCATTTCGGTGCCGGTGCGCGGCAGCACGCCCGTGCGGCCACCGGCCGTGGACTCCGCGGACTTCTTCCCCGTACTCGAGTCCGCGCCTGTGCCCGTTCCCGTGCCGCTACCGTTGCCGTTTCCGGTTCCGGTCACCTTTACCGTCGCGGTCGCCGTGCGGGGGCGGGTCCGTGGTCGGGTCGGGGTTCGGGTCGGGCGTGGGTTCCGGGGTGGGCTCGACCGGGCGCTCCTGATCCAGGACGAACACCGCGACCGTGCGCGCGGGAATGCTGACCTCACCGGCGGTCAGGCTCGCGCCCTTGACCACCGGATCGGCCCCGTCGGCCTGCACCGAGTGCAGCCGGTACGTGGCGCCGTCCAAGCCCTCGATGCTCTCCGTGATCGCCTCCGGCGACGCGTTGAACACGGTCACGACCCCGTCGAGGGCCGGGTCCACGTCGGCGCCCGCGGTGTCATCGATCCGCATGACCAAGAGGCCCGGCGTAGCGTCGGGGCCACCGTTCGGGAACGTCACCTTCTCCTGGATGCTGCTGGCGGAGCCGAGGGTGAACAGGGGCGAGCTCGAACGGATCTTGAGCAGGTCCAGGCTGATCTGCGAGGAGTCGTCAATCTGCGCGGGCGACGGCTGCAGGGCCTCGTTCGCGAGGATCGGACCCACGATCGGCCAATCGGTCTTGTTCTTCTCCGCGGGTGGCAGGCCCACGCCCTGATTGTTGGTCTGCTTCGAGAAGTCCAGGGTGTTGAAGTGGTCCCCGGAGTTGTAGGAGTCGCGGTCCATCGACTTCGAGCGGAGCATGTCGGTGCCCGCATGCCAGAAGCTCGGCGACTGCCCGAGCGCCACGGTGGCGAGCGAGAGGTTGTTCATCCGCACGCGCTCCTCGACGCTCGTGTCTTCGGGAAGCTTCCACAGCCCGATGTCCCACAGCGTCTCGTTGTCGTGGGCATCCACGTAGTTGACCGACTCGTACGGCTGGGAGGCGTAGCCCGCCCGCTGGCCGTTGTAGTCGATGTCGCGCCCGGCCTGGAGCGTGCCCTGGCTCGTCTCGAACGTGTAGCCGCTGAGGTTGCCCGCTAGTCCCAGGCGAATGAGGTCCGTGCGGTGCAGGAGGTCCGCCTTCCGCGCCTCGGGGCTCGCGCCCGAGACCCCGTTCGGGTCGGTGAATCCGCCCGTGCCGAAGCCCTGACCCTCCCGCTTGTCCTCATCGAAGGGGCCGCCGCCGTGCACGGCGTCGCGCAGGCGATCGTTGAAGGCGCCGATCCCGGTGCCATCCAGCTGTCCCTGCGTGGCCTGCGTGAATCGCGCATTACCGGCCACCTCGCCGAAGTTCCAGCCCTCGCCGTACAGGTAGATGCTCGAGCCATCCACGCCGTCCTTCTCGAGCGTGAGCGCGTCCAGTTCGGCGCGCACGCGCTCCATGTTGGCGCGCGAATGGTGGCCCATGAGGTCGAAGCGGAAGCCGTCGACCCGGTAGTCGCGCGCCCAGGTCACGATGGAATCCACCATGAGATCTTCCGCAAACGCGTGCTCGGTGGCGACGTTCTGGCAGCACGTTGAGGTTTCCACCGCGCCCGTGGTCGAGAGCCGGTGGTAGTAGCCGGGCACCACCTGGTCGAGCACGCTGCGCTTGTTCTGGCCCGCTTCCGCGGTGTGGTTGAACACCTGGTCCACCACGACGCCGAGCCCGGCCTCGTGGAGCGAGCCCACCATGGTGCGGAACTCCTTCGTGCGGGCCCCGCCCTCCTGGTTCCCGTCGGAGGCGTAGGAGCCTTCGGGGGTGGAGAAGTGGAAGGGGTCGTAGCCCCAGTTGAAGGCGTCTTCGTCCTTGACGGCGTTCACCGCTTCCTGCTGGGCGGTCGAATCGCGGGCCGCATCCGCGGGAATGTTCGGGACCCGCTGCTTCGTGCGGTCCTCTTCAATCGTCGCGATGTCGAAGGTGGGCAGCAGGTGCACGGTGGTCATGCCCGCGTCGGACAGTTCCTTCAGGTGCCGCATGCCGTCGGAGTCGCGCTCGCCGAACGCGGCGTAGGTGCCGCGCAGGTTCTCGGGCACGGTCTCGTCGCTGATGGAGAAGTCGCGCACGTGCAGTTCGTAGATGGTCTGCTCGGCGAAGTTCTCCGTGTGCTGCGCGTTCGAGTTCGCCCAGACGTCGGGGGCGAGCGCCGGATCGTCCAGGTCCACGATCACGCTCGCGGTCGAGTTCAGGGTCAGGCCCACGGAGTACGGGTCGGTCACGCGGTTGGTGACGATCCCGTTCGCCGCCGGGGCATACACCTCGACCTCGTACAGGTAGGGGCGGTTGATCCAGTCGCGCGGGCCTCTCGCGGTCCACGACCCGTCGGCCTCGCGCTGCATCGGGAGAATCTGTTCGGCGCCCGTGCCCGCATCGAGTACGAGCCGAGCGTTCTTCGCGGTCGGGGCCCACAGGTTGAGGCTCACGCCGTTCGCATCGGCGTGAACGCCGCGCGGCACGGTGGCCGTGCGGGCCTTGTCCGCGTAGAGGGAGTCGAGCACGCCGGGGATCTGCACGCCCGTGAAGACCGTGACCGCGCCGGAGGCGTCGCGCTGGACAACCATGGCCTGTCCCGTGAGGAGGTCGGCCGCGCGCTCGGGCGTGAGCGGCGCACCGTCGGCGGTGGCCGTCAGGGAGGCGTAGTTCTTGAGGTGGCCCTTGTTCGCCAGTTGCTCGGCGGGAAGATCGCCGGGAGCGCCGAGGGCCAGATCGGCCACCTTCTCTCCGCCGGTCACGGTGCCGTCGGCGAGGGCGAGCGAGGCCGTGGGCGAGTTCCACAGTTCAAAGGTGGTCCCCGGGGCCGGTGCGCTGAGGTTCTCGGGCCACGCGAGGAGCGCGGGCTCGAGCCAGTACGCGAGCAGCTGGCCCGTGCCCGCGGCGGGCGGATCCTCCACCTCGATGGTCAGCAGCTTCGTGGTCGAGTTGTAGCTAAAGGTCACCGTCTTGCCTTCCGCGGCAGTGAAGGAGTAGTTCGCGCCACCGGGGGCGCCCCCTTCACCATAGTTCTCGTCCCAGTTCAGAGATTCCGACACCTTGACCTGGTGGCTGCCCTGCGCAATCTTCGTGGTCGTGAAGGTGTAGGTGCCGTCGCCGTCGGCGTCGCGCATCCACGTGGCCAGGCACCCGGGTGCCCAGTCCCCGCCGCAGCCAAGACTCTTGTTGAAGGAGCCGGGCAGGGTAATGAGTGGGCCCTGGCTCGAGTTCTGCACCTCGTGGGTCACGGGGTCGTACACGAACGTGACGCTGCCGCCGGGGTGCGTGTAGGAGATGTCGCCGCCGTTCGGCGCCCCGCCTTTGCCGTAGCTTTCATCCCACGAGCGGTCGTGCGCGACCTTGTACTCGTAGTTGCCCGCGGGCAGATCCCACGTGCCGGTGAACAGGCCGATGTCCTCGTTCCAGGTAAGTTCCGCCGCCTCGCACGCGGGGTCCCAGTCTGCCCCGCAGCCCATCGCGAGGTTGTGGCTGCCCGGCACCGTGACGACGGCGGGCGGCTCGGCCGCGGCGGGCGCGAGCGTGCCGGCCATCGGCATGAGCAGGGCCAGCACCGCCACGAAGGCGACGATGAGGCGCGATAGCGGGGTGGGGACAGGTGGCAACGTGGCGGTGGTGCTGTGCGACAGCAGTCGTGGCACGGATCGCTCCTTCGCGAGATCGAACGGGGATTGGCGCCCGGGTGGCGCACCGACCACTCAGTATTCACCAGTCACCGATGTCACACGGAGGACCCCCGTGCGGATCCGCGAAACCCGCAAGAACTTTCGTTTAGGGCAGGTCTCGCGCGGCGTCCTCGCGGGCCCGGACGGCCGATTCCACGATGTCGTCGAGGCTCTTTACGCTGCTCCACCCGAGCGCGCCCTTGATCCGGTCGGTCGAGCACACGAGCCGCGCCGGATCGCCGGGGCGCCGCGGGGCGATCTCCGGCGTGATCTCGATGCCCTTCGCGCGCGCGATCGCGTCGATAACGTCGAGCACGCTCGATCCGGTGCCGGTGCCGACGTTGAAGACGCGATGCTCGCGCTCCTCACGGCGCAGGTACTCGAGGGACGCGATGTGGGCTTCTGCGAGGTCCACGACGTGCACGTAGTCGCGGATGCACGTGCCATCCTCGGTCGGGTAGTCATCGCCGAAGACTTTCGGCACGGCGCCGCGATCCAGGGCGTCGAGCACAATCGGCACGAGGTTCATGACGAGCGTGTCGGCCAGGTCGGGCCAGCCCGCGCCCGCCACGTTGAAGTAGCGCAGGGCCACTGTGCGCATGTCATGCGCGCGCTCCGCGTCCGCGAGCATCCATTCGCCCACGTACTTCGTGGCGCCGTAGGGGTTGATCGGCTGCGGCTGGAGCTGTTCGTCCACGAGGTCCACATCGGGCATGCCGTACACGGCGGCCGACGAACTGAACACGATGTCGCGCACGCCCGCGCGGGCGGCGGCATCGAGCACGTTGGCGAGCCCGCCCACGTTGTCGTGCCAGTACATCTCCGGCTTCTGGACCGACTCCCCCACCTGCTTGTGGGCGGCGAAGTGGATGATCGCGCTCACGCCGCGCTCACGCATTTCCCGCTCCATGACCTCGACCGCACCCGCGGAGGTGACATCGAGTTGGACGAGCGGAACATCGCCGAGGCGTTCGGGGAACCCGGTGGACAGGTCGTCCACCACCACGACGTCGTCGCCGCGTTCCGCGAGGAGACGCACCACGTGGGAGCCGATGTAGCCTGCACCGCCAACAATCAAAGTAGTCATGGCCACAGTCTAGTTTCCCGCGGATGGGCACCCGGTGAGCGCGGGCCGCGAATGCGCGAGGACACGGGCGCATGGACCCAGGTATCACGCGCGGGCCGCACTTCCCGGAATCTCTACGTATTCCACACGTTCACCCCTGCCGATGCGCTGGTCAGAACCGTAGACTGGGCCCCATGACTGAGCCCGAACGTGCCTTCCCCCTGCCCTCACGGGGACCTGGGCGACACCGATACGTCCGCCCCACGAGGGCCGACATCATCGCCCAGCGCAATGCCCAGGCGCGCATTCAGGCGGCCACGTACCAGTCACTCCCCCTCGCACCTCGCGCCCGCTCCCCGTTCCCGGGGGCCGCCCAGGCGGCCGCGTCGGCCTCCGGTGCCGCTGCCCTTCCCGGCGCGGGCACTCACCGCACCGAACCCCTGCCCTCCCCGCGGGCCCGCGCGAACGCCGAGGGCAGCGCCCGACTAGCCGACGGCGCCCCCGCCGCGGCCCGGCAGAAATCGCCGCTGCGCCGCCCCATCGATGAAGGCTCGCTTGCGCGCGCCTCGATGTGGACCACGCTCGGCTCCATCATCCCCGGCTTCGGTCTCACCCCGACCAGGTGGCGCCCGCTCGGCGTGACCATCATGGCACTGCTCGTCCTCGGCACCGGCGCCGTGGCCGCGTGGGCGTTCACGAACGATGTCACCACCACGCTCATCACGCTCGGCACGAAGCGCTGGTTCCTCACCCTCTTGCTCGCCGCCGTCGCGGTGGGCGCTCTGCTGTGGATTGGCCTCATCGCCTTCACGAACCACCTGCAGAATCTCCGCGAGCACCTGCGCGGCGCCTCGAAGGTGGCGTCAATGGCGCTCGCCTACACGTTCATCCTCATCATCGCGCTGCCCGCCACCCACGCCGTGCACTCGCTGTATGCCGCCCAGTCGATCATCGGCAGCAGCACGGTCTTCAGCACGAGCGGCAACACGGAGAACATTTCCACCGGCAAGGATCCGTGGGCGGATACCGAACGCATCAACGTCATGCTGCTGGGTCAAGACGCCGGGGCTGACCGCACCGGCACGCGGCCCGACACGATCATGGTGGCCTCGATTGACACGAAGAGCGGGCGCACCGCCCTGTTCTCGATCCCCCGCAACCTGCAGTACGTGCGCTTCCCCGAGGGCTCCGCTCCCGCCCAGGTGTTCCCGAACGGCTTTGACTACTACGGCAAGAACCAGAACCTCATCAACGCCGTGTGGACCTGGGCCGAGGAAGTGCGCCCCGACCTATTCCCGGGCGATCCCCGCCCCGGCTACACCGCCACGAAGATGGTGGTCGAAGAAACGCTGGGCCTCACGGTCGATTACTACGCGATGGTGAACCTCAAGGGCTTCCAGGACCTCGTGGACGCCGTGGGCGGCGTGGACATCGAGGTGGAACGCAACATTCCGATCGGTGGCGGCAATTCGCCCGTGGAAGGGTACGTCGAGAAGGGCTGGCAGCACCTCGACGGCTACCACGCCCTCTGGTATGCCCGCAGCCGCGAGGGTTCCTCGGACTTCGACCGCAACTGCCGCCAGCAGCGCATGGTGCGCACCGTCGCCGAGGAAGCGAACGTGACCTCCGTGGTGCTCGCGTTCCCGCGCCTCGTCTCCGCAACTGAACGCAACATCGAGACCGACATTCCCGCCGAACGCCTCGACGCCTTCACCGAGCTCGGGCTGCGCGTGCAAAAGGGCGGCTTCAAGTCCTACCCGATCAACCCCACTGTCACCCCGTCGGGCAACCCCGACTACCCGTTCCTCAAGGAGTGGGTGCAGGCGTCGATTGCCGATTCGATGGCGGGCGTTGACCAGGGCGCCGAATCGGTGCGCGGCGATGGCGGCGTCGAGGCGAGCGAGCAGCCCGCGGGTGAGGACACGGGCGAGGCCGCTCCCGCCGAGGAGCCGCAAGCCACCGAGGAGGCGTCGGAGCAGCCGGCCGCCCCGGAAGCTCCCGCCGCTCCCGCGATTCAGGTCAACCAGGATCCCCTCGCGGCCTGCATGCCGGGCAACGACGACCCGCGGAACTGAGCGCCCGCGGCACGGGGCACAGGGCACGGGGCCGACGGTTCACATGCGCGCTAGCGCGTCGGCGATCTGGGCGTGGCCCCGCGCCTCGAAGTCCTCATCGCCCACCCGGTAGGCCCACGCGGCCACACCGATGGCTTCGCACAGCAACTCCAGGTCCCAGAGCGCCGGATCGCGCGGGTCCTCACCGTAGCCGGCAAAGAAGGCGGCTTCGAGGGCAGGATCGAGGTGCCACTGCTGGGTCGCAAGGCGCAGCAGGTCGCTCGAGGCGGAGCGGTGAGCGAAGCGCCCGAAGTCGATGATCCGCACCTCGGAGCCGTCCACGAGCCAGTTGCGCGGGTGGAAGTCGCCGTGCGTGGGCACCACGGTCACGGGGGCGCTGTGTGCGGAGGCGAGGACGCGGCGCGCGGCGGCTTCGGCGCGGGCGTCGATGCGGTGGTCTCCGTCGAGCCACGCGAGCGCGCGGTCTTTCGCGCGCGCGACATACGTGTCGTCTCCCCGGGCGGCCTCAGCGTGCAGCAGGCCAAGCGCCTGGCCCGCCTGGCGGTAGGTGGCGGCCTCGAACTCGGCGGGGGTGTCCTCGACGAGCTCGCCCTCCTGATACTCGACGACGAGCACGTTCGCCTCGCGGCTCGCGGCCACGAGGGCGCCCGCGCGCCCCGCGCGCACGAGGGGCGCCGTCCAGGACTCGTGCGCCGTGATCTCGCGGCCGATGTGGTGGTTGGCGGGGCCCGCGGCCTTGACGATCAGGTCCCGCCCACCGGCGCGCACGTGCAGCACGCGCGTGTCAATCAGCCCCCACGACATGTCCCGCACCACCGTCGGACGGCCCACGTACTCCTGAACGCACCGGCGCTGGGGCTCGGTGAGTGCCCCGGCATCCCAGGTTGCCCCGCCCACAGTCGTCACCGCTCGGCCGCTCAGTTTGCGGGGCCGCTCACCTGCAGCAGCGCGTTCTCGATCAGTTCCGGCATGGCCGGGTGGATCCAGTACTGCCCCCTCGCCACCTCGGCGGCGGGCGTACCGAGGCTCATGGCCTGAATGAGAATCTGGATGAGCGTGGGCGCCTGGGGGCCGATGATGTGGGCGCCGAGGATCATTCCGGCGTCGTCCACGATCACCTTGGCGAAGTTCCCGGGCGATACCTCTTCCATCGCCCAGCCGTAGGCGATGCTCGAGTACTCCTGATGCGCAACCCGGATGGTGCGGCCGTTCGCCTCCGCCCACGCCCTCGCCTCGGCCTCCGTCATGCCGACGGTCGCGATCTGCGGGTGCGTGAACACGCCCGCGGGGATCGGGATATCGTCGCTCACCCGCATGTCGCCCGGGTGCAAGATGTTGTGCCGCGCGATCCGCAGCTGGTGGTTCGCCACGTGCTTGAGCTGGTGCGGGGAGCTCAGGTCGCCAATACTCCACATGCCCTCGAGCACCTGACCCTCCGGATCGAGGACCCGCTGGTAGGAGTCCACGCGCACGCGACCGGCCTCGTCGATGCCGAGTCCGCCGTCGGCCGCCCCCAGCACGTCCGAGTTCGGGACCCGGCCCGTCGCCACGAGCACCTCGTCGACCGTGATCGCACGCTGGTCACCGTCCGACTCCCACTCGAGCGTGACGCCGCCGTCAGCGCGCGAGGCGCGCGCGATGCGGGTAGTGAGGTGCACGGTGTAGCGCTCGCGAGCCACCTGGGTGGCGCGGCGCGCAATGTCCTGATCGAAGGCGCGCAGCAGCGTATCGGAGCGGGCGATCAGGTGCACCTGCACCCCGAACGATTCGAGGATGTGGGCAAATTCGAGAGCAATCACTCCCGAGCCGAGGATCGCGAGCGAGGCGGGCAGCTGCGGGATGCGCATGATCGTGTCGCTCGTGTACGGCTGCACCTCATCGAGCCCGGGGATGGGCGGCATGGCGGGGCGAGAGCCCGCGGCGAGCACAAAGGTGTCGCCCGTGATGGTGCGCGTGCCGTGCTCGGTGCTCACCTCGATGCGCTTCGGCGCCGTAAAGCGGGCCGTGCCGTGAATGTAGGTGAGGTTCGCGTTGTCGGCATGGTTCTCCCGGTAGTCCTCGCCCGCGCGGGCAATCGGATCGATCCGGTGGAAGATCCTGTCGCGCACGGCCGGGAAGTCCACGCCCTCGAGCCGCGCCTCCACGTCGAACGGGGCGGCGTGGGCGGCGCTCATGGCGACGTCGGCGGTGTGGACGAACATCTTCGTGGGGATGCAGCCCACGTTGAGGCACGTGCCGCCGAAGCTGGGCAGGGGCCCCACGCCCCGGTCGATGTAGGCGATGCTCCGATCAGCAAATTCGGGGCCGGGCAGGGAGTTGCCGGAGCCGGAGCCGATGAGGACGATGTCGAAGTGTTCCGCGGGCGCAGTCATCCCCCAAGAATAAGCCTGCACGGGTGAGCGCGAGCCGTGAGAATCCCGCGCTGCCCACGGCGGTGGGCAAGCGCGGGTGATGCCGACGGAGGGGCCGGCGGGTGATGCTGACGAGTGACATCGACGAGTGACTCTGATGCGGGGAGGCTGGCGGGTGACACAATGGCGGGCATGGGACCAGACCGCGCGGACGACGCCGCAGCCGCCGCCTCGGCGCCCGGCGGCGCCAGTGCCGAGGTCTCTGGCGGGATCCTTGCCGAGCGGCCCGATCTGGGCAATCGCGCCCACCTGCTCGCGGGCCCCATCGAGCACTCCCTGCTCATCACGAAGTCCGAGTTCATCGCCTACCTGGCGCCGGTTGCCGACGTTCAGGCGGCTGATCGGATCATCCGCGAGCGTCGGGCCCTGCATCCCGGGGCGCGCCACCACTGCACCGCGCTCGTGCTCGGCACTCCCGTGAGCCTTCAGCGGTCGAATGACGACGGCGAACCGGGTGGGACCGCGGGCATGCCCATGGCGCAGGCGCTGCGCGGGAGGCACCTGACGAACGTCGTGGCCGTGGTCACGCGGTATTTCGGCGGCGTGAAGCTCGGCGCGGGCGGTCTCACGCGCGCCTACGGTTCCGCGGTGACCGACGCCCTTGATGCCGCGAGCGCGAGCGGCCTCGTGCGCGAACGGGTGGTGCGGGAGATCACCGAGATGCTCGTGCCCTACGAGCTGGCGGGGCCCTTCGAGGCGCAGGTGCGCGCGTGGGCAGCCGGGGCGGGCATCGGCGTGCACGGGGCTGAGTATGGGGCCGACGGCCTCACGCTCACCCTCGGCCATGCCCCCGAGCGGCAGGCCGAGGTGGCCGAGGCCATCGCTCACCTCAGTTCCGGGGCGGTCACGGCGCGCACCGCGGGGTGGGCGTTCGAGGACGTGCCGCTCGTCTAGGAAGAGAGGCTTCCATGGGAAGAAGGGAGGCCCCCTAGGCAAAGGGGCTCTCGCTCATGTGGCCGTGCCGCTCACTCGTCGGCCGTGGCGGGTGCGGGCGCCGTTGTGGGTGCCGTGGCAGGTACGGGTGCCGTTGCCGGTGCGCTAGCCGTTTCTGGCGCGGGAGCGCCGAGGGCGGCGAGGACAGTGCGGGCCTTCGTGAGGGTCTCCTCGTACTCCTCGGCGGGATCGCTCAGGCGCGTGATCGCGCCGCCCACGCCGAAGCGCGCCCCGTCGCCGTCGATCACCGCGGTGCGGATGACGATGGAGAGTGAGAGCGCGCCGCTGACCGACACCCAGCCGATAGCGCCCGAGTAGACGCCGCGGCGGCCCCCTTCGAGGGCATCGAGGAGGCGCACGGTGCGCTCCTTCGGCGCCCCCGTCATCGAGCCGCCGGGGAAGGCCGCCTCGAGGGCGTCCAGCGCCGTTCGCCCCCGCGCCAGCTGACCGATCACGGTCGAGATCATCTGGTGGACCGTGGGAAAAGATTCGATGGCGAAGAGCGCGGGCACGCGCACGCTCGATTCCTCGCACACGCGAGAGAGGTCGTTGCGTACGAGGTCCACGATCATGAGGTTCTCGGCGCGATCCTTCGGGCTCGACGCGAGGGCGGCCCGCTCGGCGGCGTCGGACGCGGCGCTGGCCGTGGCGGTGGCAGTGACCGTGGCCCTGGCGGTGGCGGATTCCGCGGCGCCGGGCTGGGCCCCGGCGCGGGCCAGCGTGCCCTTGATCGGGCGTGATTCCACGCGGCCGTCCATGGACACGTCGAGGAATCGCTCGGGCGACGCGCTCGCCACGGCGAGGTCGCCGCATCGCAGGAACGCGCCGTAGGGCACGCGGGCGAGCGAACGCAGGCGCCGGTAGACCGCGAGCGCGTCAAAGCGGCCGGGCACGCGGCCCTCGTTCGTGAGGCACAGCTCGTAGCTTTCACCCGCCGCGATGAGGGCGTGGCAGCGGTCGATGAGGCGCAGATACTCGGCCCTGCCGTGCCGGAAACGCACCGACGGCACGGGGTGGCCGGTGGTAGCGGAGGCGTATCGCGTGGCCTCGTCAAAGCCGTGCGGTTCGCTGGAGCTGCGCGACACGTCAGTGATTCTCCGCGAACCGTCAGTGCACGGCGATTCGCCAGTGCTCGGCGATGCGGTGAGGGCGCGGCGGATCTCCCACTCCACCTCCCTCAGCCATGCGGAGTGCTCATCCGCTTCGGCGAGGGGCACCAGGGCGAGCGGCCGGACGCACCGGCGCTCGTGGTCGATCACGAGGGCGCGAGAGAGGAACACGAGCCAGGCATCGGCCTCCGTGTCGGCTTCGGTGCCGACGACGCCCGCTCCGAGGGTTTCGGCGCTCAGCCCATAGCCCAGGTACCCGGCGTAGCCGAGTCCGAACCCGTCGAGGGCCCGGGCAACATCCTCGCCGTCCCCGTCGAGCACGCACGCCTGAACGTGGGCGCGCAGCGCCGCGAAGAACGGGCCTGGGACGAGCGCGGTGCTGCCGTCGGCCTCCTCGCGAACGACGGTGGTTTCCGCGGGGCCGACGCGCGCGGTCAGCACGTGCGAGCCGGGGCCATCGAGCGCGCCGAGGATCGAGAAGCGTGAGCGGTCGTCGCCGCTCGCGGAATCGAGCCAGACGGCGTGCGGACGGTCGGCGAACAACGCGGTGAAGAGGCGTTCGGCGTCCTCGTGGACATCCGCGAGCGCGATGGGGCGCCCGGACACGAGGGTGTGGGTGGCGGGGCGCGCTGCGGGAGGCACGGCCCGCTCGGCGAGTGCGGCGGAGGCGGGGTCGACGGCGGTTTTCTGGGTGTCCGCGTCGGGGCCGGAGACGGCGAGAAAGGCGCGCATGAGGGCAGTGCCGGCCTCGCTGCGGATCGATTCGGGATGGTACTGGACGCCCCACGCGGGCGCGTGGCGGTGGGCGAGCGCCTGGATCACGCCGTCCTCGCTGTGCCCGTGCGCCTGAAGGACCGGGGGCAGCTCGGTCACGGCAAGGGAGTGGTAGCGCACCGCCGAGAACTCCGGCGGGAGGGCGGAGAGCACCGAATCGCTCGCTGCCGCGGGGCCCATGCGCACGATCGATTCGCGCCCGTGCATCGGCTCGGGTGCGCGGCCGACGCTCCCGCCGTGCGCGACGGCCATGAGCTGGTGGCCGAGGCACACCCCGAGGACGGGGATGCCCGCCGCGAGCGCCGCACGGTAAATCGGCAGGCTGTGGCCGAGGTCGGAGGCGCGGTCCGGGGTACCGGGGCCGGGCCCGATGATGACGTGGGTGAACTCCTCCACGTCCGGCACCGCCGAGGCATCGTTGGTCAGCACCACGGGAGGCGGGCCACCCGCCGCGACCACGAGGTGCGCGATGTTGAAGGTGAAGGAGTCGTGGTTGTCCACGAGCAGCACGCGCGTCATGCGCCCCGCCCGTCGCCTTCGGCGGGCGCGAGCGCGCCGATGGGCTCGGCCCGCTCCCATATGAGGGCGCGGAACTGCGCGGCGCCGGGCCGCGTGGACAGTGCCCGGTCATCCAGGTGAGTGACCTCCCGGATCGTGTGGAGGGAACTGAGCAGCCACACCGCGTCGGCGCCACGGAGCAGGTCCTCGGTGAGGGCGGTGCGCTCGGAGTGCAGGCCGCGCGACTGCACAGCCCGCACGAGGGCCGCTTCCGTGATGCTCGGCAGGCGGGCCGCGGCGGCGCTGAGCAGGAGCACGCCGTCGTCCCAGGCCACGAGCGTGCCGTAGGCGGCCTCGCGAATCACCGCGGCACCCGCCACCCGGGGGTCAGTCGGCACGGGTCCCGGCGGCACGGGGCCGGTGAGCACGGCGTCGTCGGCCCCCACCGCTATCGCGCGCTCGCGGCACAGATCCTGCCAGGGCATGTCGGGGCCCTTGAGGCGCGGGAGGACGCGCAGATCGGGGCCGTCGTGCGTGATCAGGCGTGCCGTGGTGCGCACGCGCTCAGGAGCAAGGGGCCGCAACTCAACGGTGCCGCGCCAGCCGGAGGGCGCCTCGGCATCGGGCTGAAGGGTGAGGCGAGGGAAGAGCAGCGGCGCTCCCCCGCGGGCGGCGCCCGCGATCTGCTCGGCGGCCTCGGCGTAGAGCCGGTCCACGGCGGCGTCTGCCCCCGGACGATCCACGTCAACCCCCGGGCGATCCCCGTCGGCCCTCGGACGATCCACCCAGAGTTCCCGTGCCGCTGACCGCATCCGCTCGCGGTGCCCCGCCGGATCCACGAGGCGCCCGCGATCCACGAGGAACGAGTCCACGAGGTTCAGGGGGCGGGCAGGTCTCGCGGCGCACATGGGCTCCATCGTAACGGCGTGACTCGCTCCCCCGCGCCCATCTGTGCCACCGCTGTATCCACCGAGGCGCCCCTCCCCTGTTCCCACCTCCACCCTCTCTCATCTGCTCACCGGGGCGCCCCAGGTGCCCGGCACGCCGGACGCCCGCCCGTGCCGCGCGACCATCCCGTGGAAAAGGCCTCCGCGCGGCGCGCGCCTGCACTACGCTGTCAACGTTCCTCCCCCCATGGACACAAAGGAGCGCCCATGAAAAAGGCTCTAAATTCCCTCCTCGGATACATCGTTATCGCGATTGTGCTCGGCATCCTGGTCGGCTACGTCTCGCCGGACTGGCTGAGCCGCATCTTCTCGACCTTCTCGAGCCTGTTCGCCAGCTTCCTGACCTTCATCATTCCGCTCATCATCATCGGCCTCATCACGCCCGCCATCGCCGAGTTCGGCAAGGGCGCGGGCAAGTGGCTGGGCATCACCGCACTCATCGCCTATTCCTCGACCGTGTTGGCCGGGCTGTATGCCATCGCGGCCGGTTACCTCACGTTCCCGTGGCTGCTCGGAGGCGACAGCACGCTCGAGGACGTGGCCGATCCGTCCGCGAGCTTCGAGCCGTTCTTCACCCTCGAGATTCCGCCGGTGTTCAGCGTCATGACCGCGCTCATCGTGAGCTTCGTGGTGGGCCTCGGCATCATCTCGGTGCGCGCCACCACGATCAGCAGTGCCTTCGTGGAACTGCGCGGGATCGTCAACGTGGTCATTTCCCGGGTGATCGTTCCGCTCCTGCCGCCGTACATTTTCTGCATCTTCGCGAACATGACCTCCGCGGGAGCGATCGGGAAGATCATCGTGCAGATGCTCGGCATCGTGATCCTCGCGTTCGTGCTCACGGTGCTCATGCTCATCGCGCAATACACGGTGGCGGGCCTCGTGGCCGGCCGCAACCCGTTCAGCATGCTCGTGAAGATGCTGCCCGCCTACGCGACCGCGCTCGGCACCTCCTCGAGCGCCGCCACGATCCCCGTGACCGTGCGCAGCGCCGAAGCCGCCGGGGTGTCCAAGCCCGTCGCGGCGTTCGTGATCCCCCTGTGCGCCACGATCCACCTCGCGGGCTCGACCGTGAAGATCGTGCTGTTCGGCTTCGCGATCCTGTGGGCCACCGGCGGCGACATCCAGCTGTCGGCCCTCATCGGCTTCGTGCTCCTGCTCGGCATCGCCATGATCGCCGCCCCCGGCGTGCCCGGCGGCGCCATCGTCACCGCCTCCGCCCTCCTGCAAGAACAGCTGGGCTTCACCGAGGCGCAGGTGGGCCTCATGGTCGCCACCTACGTCGCGCTCGACTCGTTCGGCACCGCCACGAACGTCACCGGCGATGGCGCGATTGCGACCATCGTGGACAAGCTGTCCGGTGGCAGGCTCGGCGCGAAGAACGTGGACGGCGAAGGGATCGACGCCGAACCCGTCCCCGCCTGAACCCTCGCCAGCACGGCATGACCGAGCCCGGGAGCACGCCCCTGGACCCCGACCCGTTGGTCGCGGCCCGGCAGCTCCTGGGCTCGATCCTTCACGGCCGCGGCGCCTCGGCCCTCATCACCGAGGTCGAGGCATACGCGGGCACCACCGACCCCGCCTCGCACGCCTTTCGCGGCCTCGACCGCCGCAACGCCGTCATGTTCGGCCCGCCCGGGCACCTCTACACGTACCAGATGCACGGGCACACGTGCGCGAACATCGTGTGCTCCCCCGAAGGCGACGCCCGAGCCGTCCTCTTGCGCGCCGGACGCATCGTCGCGGGGCAGGAGCTCATGGCGGAGCGTCGGCCGGGCCGACGGGACAGAGAGTGGGCGCGCGGGCCCGGCAACCTCACGCGGGCGCTCGGCATCACCATGGCCGACGCCGACACGCCCGTCTTCGAGCCCTCCTCACCCATTTGGCTCGAGCTGCGAGACCTGACGCCCGAGCCGCGCAACGGTGTCGAACCACTGATCAGTACCGGGCTGCACATCAGTACCGGGCCGCGCGTGGGGGTGAGCCGCGCCGCCGACGAACCCTATCGCCTGTGGCTCACGGGCGATCCCACCGTGAGCGCGTATCGCCGCTCACCCGCCGCACCGCCTCGAATAGGGTAGGCACGTGAGTACCTCTTCCCCCACTGACCCGCCTCGCGGCAACGACGAAGATGAGCGCAGCGCTGAGACGGCGCCGCCGTCGGCCCCTGCCACACCGGTGCAGGCCGCTGCGGGTTCCGACACAGCAGAGCCCGGCCCGTCGGCCCAGCCGTCCCCCGCGCCTTCGCAGGCGCCTGCCTCTCGGCCCCGCGGACCCGTCCACCGCTTCCTGGAGAGCGAGCTGCGCCGCCTGGCAATTGCCTCCACCATCGGGGTCGTCACGGGCGTCGGCCTGTTTTCCAACGATCTTTCGTCCGCGTACGCGAAGCTCGGCGAGGTCACGTGGATCACGCATCTGGAAGACATCATCACGGGCGCCCTCATGCCCGCCGCGTTTTCCGCGTGGATCGTCCAGGGATTCCTGTACCTGGTGCTGTCGATCATTGTGCACCGCCGCATGAACTCCGAGGAGTTTCTGGCGCACACGCAAAGCTCCCATCGTGCGCACCGATGGTGGTGGACCCTGTTCGGGGCGGGCAGCGCGGAATCGTGGACGATCAGCGGCAGCTTGCTCGCCGCCGCGCTCGTGATCGCCGCCGCCCAGATCGGCTACTTCGACGGGACCGCCGCCCCGATGGTCCTCGGCTTCGGCGCCGTCGGCACCTCGTGGGCGATCATGGTGTACTCGTTCGCGCTGCGATACGCCGACGTGTACGGCTCCGGGGAACTCTCCGTCCCGTTCACCGAGCGTCCGCGCCTGGGCGACTTCATCTCGATCTCGGTCCTCACCTCGACCTTCCTCGGCGCGGGCGCCCAACCCCGCTCCTCGACGGCCGCGAAGGTGTTCCGCTCCCACGCCGTGCTCGCGTGGGCGTTCAACACGGTGATCCTCGCGATGGCCGTCTCGATCCTCTTCGGCAGCCTCACGAAATAGCCGCACGCGCCCGGTTAACCACACGAGCGCCGCACCCTCGGGGGAAGGAATGCGACGCTCGCGAGGTGACGCCCGACGGGGCGCCACGATTGGGGAAAATCAGCGGTAGGTGATGAAGGTGGGGTTGCCCCAGATGGAGCGCTCCGAGACCTGGCCCGCGGCCTGGCCCGCGTCGATGACCTTGCCGTTGCCCGCGTAGATGCCGATGTGGCCCGGCCAGTACACGAGGTCGCCCGGCTGTGCTTCCGACTGCGAGATCCGGGTGCCGCCGCTGGCCTGCGCGCCCGAGCCGTGCGCGAGGGACATTCCGGCCTGCTTGTAGACCCAGCGGGTGAAGCCCGAGCAGTCGAAGCCGGAGCCGGGGTTCGAGGCGCCCCACACGTAGTTGGTGCCCAGCTGCGAGCGGGCGGCCGACAGGATCGACTGGCCCGAGCTCGAGGCGGCCGGGGTGGAGGACGCGTTCGAGGCGTTCGTGGCGTTCGCGCTGCCGTTGCTGGACGACGAGGTCGAGGTCGAGGCGTTCGTCGCGGTCGCCTGCGGGGCCTGAGCGGCGCGCGCAGCACCGGCGACGAGCGCGGAGGAGGTCTCCGATTCGAGGGCGCCGCGCGTATCCGCGCCCACGATGCCGTCAATCGTGAGGTTGTTCGAGGCCTGGAAATCCTCGACTGCCGTGCGGGTGTTCGCGCCGTACCGGCCATCCACCTCGAGCGACGCGCCCTTCGCGTTGAGCTTCTCCTGCAGGGTGGCCACCGGGCCACCCTCGGCAGCCGTGACCTCGTTCAGCGCGGCCACCAGCGACACCAGATCGAACTGCTGGGTGGTCTGAGCGGCCTCGGTCGTTGCCGCGTTGACGGCTGCCACAGGAATGGTCGCCGTGGTGTTCGTGGTGTCCGACTCCGACGGGGCAGCGTTCGCGCCCGACATCGTGCCGAAAACAGCAGCGCCCGCGAGCGCCATACCGAACGCGGTCTTGCCCACGGGGCGAATGGTCATGGTGGAAAGAGCGGAGCCCTGGGCGCGGTGCGTGTTGTGTCGTGCCATGAGTGTGCTGGTCCCTAATCGTCAGTCATGCGTATGCGTGTGTATGAGCAGTTCGTGCAGTGCTTCCCTCGAGGAAACGCGGGCCGGAGTGCTTCGGAGCGAAGCGAGCCCACCGCGACCTCGTGCTATCAACCGTAGGAGCCGCCCGGGCCCAGATCGATGGACTTGGGAAGGCCGGTGAGGGAGTTTTACCCAATCCGACCCGTGCGGCACGGGGAAATCCGCCACCGCCCGACCAGCGTTGACCCAACGGGGGTCCGCGTTTACCTGCCCTTGGGGCTATCCCGCGTGACCTGGCGCACCGGGGCAGGCTGGCTCGGTGTCGCGACGGGCTCCCGGGCACGATAAAGGGGAGGAGCCGCTGGCTCCTCCCCTTGCTTTCTTCCCCCGTTTTTCCGACCGGAGGCGGACTGTTCCTACCGTCCCGCGGCGGGCCATCCGAAGCGCACCCACGGACTCTTGCCCTCCGTGCGCAGCCAGTCCAGCGCCTTCCGATACGGCCTATTACCGCTGCGGGTGAAGGCCGCAAGTCCGTCGGGATACGCCTCAGCGAACGCGTCCCAGCTCCCAAACGCGGCCACGGCCGCGACGCCGAGCCGATCCGACGCCTCGTGCGCCTGCCCCTCCGTCACGAGCCCCGCACACGCGGTCATGCGCACCAGATTGCTATAGCGCGCCACGTCGAACGCCAACGGCCCCACGAGCGCACGGGCATCGAACGACGAAGCCCCATCCTCTCGAAGCGCCCGCAGCTCCTCGACCACGCCATCGCGCGCATACTCCGGCGCGCCCACGGCATCGAGCCGCGCCTCAAGCCCCTCGGCGCTCTCGCCCCTCGCATACGCCACCCGCGCCGCACTCACCTCCACCATGTTCGGCGCCACCGCCACCGCCGCGGCCGCTTGCGCAGGCTTCCTCACCCCCCAATCACGCTTCAACTCCCCCAGCAGTCGCTGCACCACCTGGGCAGAGCCATACCCATACAGCACCTGATCCTCCGAATACCGGCGGCGCACACCCCGCGTCCGCACCCACTCCACACGCCCATACACAGCCGCGAGCGACCCCGTAAAACGACGCCACGGATCCACCGGCGCCGGAATCGACCGCGCCCCCGGCCCCTCCTGCTGCCGACGCGACCACCGCCGACGCACCAAGAACGCACCACCGAACACCAGAACACACCACACGCCCAGGCCGACCAACATCCACGTCACCAAGGTCCACTGCTCATCAGTCATGGCAGCACAGTAACACCGAACACGACTCCCACGAAGGGGTTCCGCAGGTTCAATATCGGGCACTATAGGGGCCGACGGGCGGGGCAAGCGAGGTGGTCGGTAACTTTGGGTGGGGGTTGGTGGGGCGGGGTAAGAGTGGGGGTGGGTGTGGCGAGAGTGGGGCCGGGGCCCGGGCGGTTTCCAACAGTGGCTTAGCGCGCCTCGGAGATAGCCGGGCAAGCACCACCCTCAAACACAAGATCGCGGGCGGGCCTGACATCAACCGCCCGGCCCGCCCGCGAGGAACGAAGCAGCGGGCCTCACGGCCCGCTGGAGGTGAGGGGGCACTTGCAGTCCCTAGCAAGCACATATCCTCAACGAAGCACGCCCTCGGAAGAGAAGGAGTGAACAGCTGACTGAGGTCACGCAGATCTTGTCCCGCGAGCCTGAACGAAGCCAACCTTTGACGCCCCAGAGTATGTCATAGCCGGACAGCCTTACTACGTACTTGCTAGGGATTGGTGCAAGGGGTTGACATTGTCTCTGACATCAACCTAAGGTGGACACTACCACCGATCGCAGGCCGAGGTGGCACACCATCGCCACTCACGCAGGAGAAGAGACGCCCATGGAGGACAAGCCGCCGCCCAACAAAGCACCTCGCTCCAACCGGGCCTGGCGGGCCTGGGAATATCTCGACCTCACCTATGACGACCCGAGCATTTACTACCAAGCTCATCTGCGGCGACTGGCGAGCTGTGACGAAGCCGCCCTCTATAACGCAGAAGCTACCAGCAAAATCGGCTTTACCGGGATAGGCTGGACGATAATACGTTCTCGGCGTTTCAAAAGAGCGCCGTGACACTACAGGCCTTCTTACGGCTAACTACCGTCAGAAAAGCCCTCCCGGAGTCAGGCTCGAAGCAAGCCACCCTCCTGCGTCAGCTTCAACCACCAGACTCGCACAGCTCCGAGCATCAGAGGAGCAGCCATTGAGGCTCTCCAAGAACCTGCGTAGGCATCAATTGTGAAATCTACGCATATATACGCAGGTGGTGGGCGGTTAGGAGCCTACTCACCCACCACCTGACCGACCGCACGTCAACTACATCCATCGCAGTACCTACTTAAAGGAGACCCCTCATGTCCACCACCACAACCCCGCTCACCTTCACGAAGCTCCTGGCCGCCTGTAAGGCTGGCGGCGGATCCGCCCTGAGTGTCACCACGCCGCTCGCCCCGGCTGGCGGCCCCGGCGCTCTCATCGCGCCTGCACGCGTCACCGATCGCAATGGGCCGGCCTACGCGTTCGAACGCCGCCTTGAATTTGACCCCGAGCTCAATGAGTTTGTGGCGAAGTGGACGGTTCTGATCAAGTCGAAGCAGGGTGTCTCCAACGCTGACGAAGCCGCTGTACTGTCTGCCCGCCTTGACCAGGACAGCCCCATCGGCCTGGCCTTGCTCCGCGTGCCCACGATCCTCGTGACATACGACGGCATGAAGGTCAGCGACCTGGAACTCCCCCACCGCGCATTCGATGCACACATCCGCGCAGGATCGGTGGGCGGCACGCCCATCACCGCAACGGACGAGTACCGCGCGCTACGCAACGCCAATCCCGGGAACGCCAGGGCGCTCATCGAGGCCGCACCCACGTCGCTTCTTTACGGCGCTTGGGACTCCACCCGCAAGTCGCACCAGGCCCGCTACACCACCGCAATTACGGGTGAGATCGTTGGTGTTGTCGCAGATCAGGACAATGATCCGAATAATTCGACAAACCGTCGCCACGGCGCTCGCGTGGACCCCGTGGCAGCGAGCATTCGCTTGGACGAAAAGACCGTGAAAGCTCTTGTCGAGGATCAGAAAGACGACCTGAGCCCGAAGCTTCAGGAAAAAATCCTGGGCGAAGCGAAGAAGGGCGGGGCCAAGGGATCATCGATGTCTACCCTCGGCTTCGGACACATTCCCCCCTCGCTGGAGGGCCTCGGAGGCGTGGCCTGCTCCTCCATTACTCGCCGCCGCGTGCTCAGTTTCGCCGCACTGCGTCAGCTCCGCTTCGGCGGCAACGCCGAAGCGGATGCCGCATGCCGCGCCCTCTTGGCGGCCTACGGCCTCCTGGCCATGACCCTGTCCGATCAGGAACTGTATATTCGCGCCAACTGCGAACTCGTGGAAGCCGGACCGTCCACGATGACTTTGGACCTGCGCCAGGGCCGTTCCGAAGAACTCGAACCGCTGGATGAAGACTCCGCGCTGGCACTGTTCACCGAGGCGCTCACCCACGCCCGCGAGGTGGCCGGCATCGACTGGTCCGGGCAGGTGCTGGAAGTCCTGGGCAACCAGAGCATTCTCAGTGCCGCCTCAGCCGACGAAGCGGATGAGTGATCCGCAATGACCATGGCGATCAGCGCCTCCTACCCCCTCGGGGTCTATACGGGCCATAGCCCATCGGGCCTGCCTGAGCGCATCCCCACCTTTGGTCGAGCGTATTCCGCCCTCGTCCAGGCCGCGGCCAAGGGGAGCACAGCGACAGGCAACCCCGCCGATCCATATGCCCCAGCATCTCTCGCCGCATTGACGTGGCTGGAGGAAAACCCGCCGGACGGGCTGGTCCTCCCCCGTGTGGAACCGATCGCGCCTGGTCGGCGCCTCATCGCCTATCGCGCCGAAGGCGTCTTCCTCAAGGAGGGGAAGGCAACCAATTACAAGGTGATCGGCAAAGACATGAGCGATGGAACAGCCGTCGGTGGTCCGATCAAGTGGATGTGGCGGGACGAGCCAGCGCCGGAGATTGTCGAGACCATCGATATCCTCTGCGCCGACATTCCCTACCTCGGCGAAGCATCGTCGCCGGTACTGATGCACTGCGAATCATCGACCACGACACCGCCCACGCACCTGCGTGATACCTCGTCCGGACTTCGGCCTCCCGCCGGAGCGATCCGCGAAAGCGTCCCCGCTCCCGGTAGGCTCGCCGAACTCGACGAAGCGCACACGCGAGTGGCGGGAACCGCCAAGCTGCCATCAGTCGCCAGCGACAAGCACGGTACGAGCGCCCGCCCGCACGCGATCTCACCGCCGCGGACCAGACTTCAGTCGGCCATCTACAAGCCTGTTGATCCCCCCGTGCATGACGTGCCGTGGAGCATGGTCCTCGCCCTTCCGATCATCTCCGGTAGCGAGAGCATCCCCGACGAGCACATGGTTTCCGTCTGCGTGGCCATGCACCGCGCCATCGTGAGCAAGCTTGGGCCCGACGCCTCTCCACTCATCACGGGCACGTACTTGCCCGGGGTGGAGCAGCCTGCCAATCGCCTGGCCATCCATCTCTTGCCGGGCGACGTGGAGGCGGCCCCGTTCACGGATGGCCGGGACAGGATGCTCGTGATGATCCCGTTGGAATCCACTGCCGACGATTTGGGGCAGGCCGCCGGGGCACTCGCCTCCATTGAGCGAGTAGTCACGCGAGATCACCAGCTTCGCCTCGCACCCGAGGAGATGGAGATTTTCGACGGTCAGGCGTTCTGGCGGCCCGTCCCGGAAGCAACGTACCGGACATGGGAGGCTTCTCCCGCGATGGTGGCTGAACGCCATATATCGGGCGTTGTCGATGGGGTCAGCGACCTGGACGTCGCGGCCGCGTGGTCGCTTGGAAACGTATTTCGGGAGATCCACCCGGAGCTATACGCGCCACGCCCCCAGGAACGCTGGGCAGCTGCCGAAGAACTCGGCCTGGGATTTCGATGCCGTGGCCTGCGCAGCTTCAGCCCCAGATCATTCGTTCACCGTTCCGGCAGTAGGTCGGGCCCACCCGGCAAAGGTCGCGGTCGTGCCCTCCCGCCCCACCCTTTCAGGGCCGAACTGGACCTCGGCACTCTCGTGCCAGATCGCGCCATTGTGGCCCTTGGGCAGTCCCGCCACCTCGGCTGCGGCCTCCTTCTGCCCGTTGACCGCCCCATCCCCACCCGGCCGGAGGAATCATGACTCTCACCCTCGCTGACTTTGATGAGTGGTTCGCCGCGTGTCACGACGGCGCGGCACCCTTTGCGTGGCAACGGGACCTTGCTGCATTCGTTCTTGACACGGGCACATGGCCGTCGGCCATCACCGCTCCCACGGGGTCCGGAAAATCGTCGGTCCTCGCAATCCACGTCTTCGCCGTGGCAGCTTCTGCTGCCCCTGGGGCGGCGCGAGTACCGCGCAGGCTGTGTCACGTAGTGGCACGGCGGGCCCTCGTGGACGACATGGCTGACCAGGCCGATCACCTCCGTGGCATGCTCTCCCAGGCACTTGCCGACGGTACCGATACCGTCACGCACCGCGTCGCCCGTGCCCTTGCCACACTGACTCCCGGCTCCGAGCCACTCGTGGTGACCAAGGTGCGCGGTGGTGTGAGCCCCGAACGCGGCTGGGTCAATGCCCCCGCGGCGTGTCAGATTGTGTGCGCCACCCCCGACATGTGCGGCAGCAGGCTCCTGTTCCGCGGCTATGGCGCGACCGTGAATGCCCGACCGCGTGAGGCTGGGCTCCTGGCCTTCGACACGGTGCTGATCGTGGATGAAGCCCACCTCAGCAGGCAACTGCTCACCACGGCCAGGCGGGTATCAAACCTCGCGGCGGAATCCCCCCTCGCAGCTCTTGTGCCCGCACTGCAGGTGGTCGAGTCAACGGCCACACCGGTCGAGGGCACGGGAGCCGACGGGGACCGCGAGGTAGCCGGGCTCGACCTGAGCGCCCCGTTGAATGATGAAGAACTGGAGCGACGGATGCGGCGCCCGAAGCCGATCTCGATGCACGTGGGCGGCATGTGGCTCCCCGGTGCGGGGACGGCTCGCGAGCGCACTCAGGCAGTTGCCGGCATCGCAGAGCTCGCAAAGGCGGCGATCACCGAGGGCGCGACGCCGGTGGGCATTGTGCTCAATCGAGTCGAATCCGCCATCGCCGTCTATAACGAGGTACGCGCGATGAGCGAGACTGCCGGGGAACGCGTCTCACTCATCGTTGGGCCGCAACGCGTGTGGGAACGAGAGTCCGGACTTCACACCGGCGAACGCGAGCCCATCGTCTACGTTGCCACTCAGAGCATCGAAGTGGGCGTGGACCTGGACTTTGGCACGCTCATCACGGACCTGGCGCCCGCCACGTCGCTCGCGCAACGGGCGGGTCGGCTGAATCGTCGAGGGGGGCGTGAACTTGCCTGGATGCACGTGCTTGCTCCGCCGTCCGGCGCCGCCATCACCACGAAGCAATCCCTCCCGTATCACGAAGACGATCTCGTGGATGGCTTGGCGTGGATTCAATCTCTCGCGGCGGAGCCCGAAGGGGTGAATCCCCAGGCGATTCACGACAGTCCCCCGCCCCTGCCCAGGCCACGTCGGCTGGCCTTTACGGAAATCGAGGATGCTCGAGTGCGCCTGCTTGCGCGCACGTCTGAACAGTTCCCCACCCAGCCGGAGCTGGGGTTCTATCTGAGCGATGACCTGGAAGAGGCGGCGGAAGTCTCCGTGATCGGTCGGCGTCTGCCCTACCGAGACTCCCGCGAGGATTTGCTGATGGGCCGCCCTGTGGACCGCCAGGAGGCGCTCGCACTGGTCACGGCGGTTCCGCCGCAGCCGCATGAAACGTATCCGTCTACCGTGCGGGCAGTGATGGCACTGCTGCGAAACAGCGTGTGGGGAGCAAAATTTCCGAGCACGCCGGTCCTCGTGTATCGCGCGGGGCAATGGTCCTGGCTGGACATTGATGACCGTTCCGGCCTCCGCGCGGGCGACGTGGTGTGTCTGCCGGACGACACTGTGTCTGCACGGCACGGGGTCCTCATGTCGGCGAAGACGGATGACCTTCAACCTCTCGGTGAAGTCCTGGATCCGCGTGACGCGTCCGGGCGGCCCGCGACGCTTCCCGACGCCTCCCGGGCCCACCGCTTCATCACGTTCGTGAGCCGCCCCGGCGCTCTCGGTCGGGCCTCAGCGACTAACGAAGTCCTGGAGGCAGCAATTCTCGACGCGGCGGGAGAACTACTTCGTGAGGAGCGAGACCTGACATTGACCTCGCTCGCCGGCGCCATGATCGACCGTGGTTTCGGCCAGGCGTTCGCGGCCCATCTGGGCCGCGACGAACTGCCCACTGAGGCGGAACTGGGCCGATTCAAGGTGACGGCGGGCAACCCTTCGCAGTCGCATCCCCGCTCCCTTGCCTGGGTCTGCATTGACCACATCACCGAACCCGCGGCCGACGAGGTGCTCATCAGCCAGCTGTCCCCAACTGACGACGTGCTGCTCGAGAATCACCAGGCGCACGTGGGTGAGCGAGCACGCGAGTTCGCTCAAGCGATTGGGCTCGGAGAACACCTGGCGGGCGTCCTGGAGATCGCGGGGCTCCATCATGACGACGGGAAGATGGAACCCCGATTTCAGGTCTTCTTGCGCGGCGGGAAGGCAGCCGAACAGGGACTCTTCCTGGCGAAAAGCAGACCCGGCACTGGATTCCTTGGGCGTCACGGCCAAAACTCCGGCCTCCCAACGCGCTGGCGGCACGAGCAACTTTCCGCTGCCATGGTGCACGCCTCGGGCACACCGGACCTGGACTTGGTGACGCGGCTCGTGGGAACCAGTCACGGCTATGGACGCGGCACTTTCCACCATTCAGCGAGGCAACTGCTCTCTCCTTCTCAGACTGCCGAGGTCCATGCGTCGGCCCATGCCCTGTTCGATGTGGGGCTCTGGGACGCACTGATCGACGCGACAGACCAGGCCTGGGGCATATGGGGCACCGCGTACCTTGAGACTCTCCTTCGTGCAGCAGACAACACCATTTCCCAGGAGGGGCGATGAGTATCGACATCACGTTCACGGGCCCGAGCAGCATCCTGCTCTCACACATGGCGCTGCTCGGTGCGGCAAGCATCCTGGATGACGCCCTTGGTCCGGGTAACGCACTGTGCCGCTGGACCGACACCGCCGATGCCGTCCCCATGCTCCGCGTGGAGCGAGATTCGCCGGAAGACGTCGGTGCCATCATCCGGGAGCACGCATCCCGCCACGCCGATGGAGCCGACGGGTGGATGCAAGCGAAGAGCGAGGCAGCGCAGTCACATTTCGCAGTCCGCGCCAAGGTGCCGAGCACCGATGACGCTTGGACCGAGTACCTGGCACAACGCAACCATGTGGCGGCTGGTCTTCGGGGCCTCGAATCAGACATGACCCTGGCCTTGGGCGAGCGGGCGTGGTGGCTTCAGGCCACCGGGGATAAGAAACGTTTCTACGAAGGTGCATCACCCTGGGAGATGCGCACCCGCAATAAGGGGATGGAGGTCATCACCAACGGCCTCCTGCCCCTCGCCACTGCCGTCGCCGCCCGTGAAAGTGCCCAGGTGATCGACGGCCTGACGGGAGAGTATCTGAACGACGACGTGGGCAAGAACAGTCCCGACTCGCGTACGTCCTTGGGCCTCGGACCGCTCGGACCTACCGACAGTGCGCGGGCGTGGTGCGGGCTCTGGGGAATGTCGGCGATGCCCATGTGGCATCACCGTGCGGCCCGCTCAACTGCTTCCGCTTTCGTTCCCGGCCACCGGGACCGCCAGGCCCGGCTCCTCATGCCTGTCCCGACGGGGTGGGTGACCGTGGCACGGTGGCGATCAGTTCTTCGCTCATCGCACCTCACTATTCTCGGCGAGGCAGAGAAGCAGGGCCGGATCTCTGAACCGGAAGCGGTCGCGGCGCGGGAGCGGCTGGAGGATGCTGGCTTCCCAGTCGTGCTCTCCTTTCCTGTCAGCGTGTCGGAAAATCCGAGTTCTCCCGAGCGCCGTGCGCTGGAAGCCGAGGTGCTCTGATGGTTCCCGAGGCTCCCGCGGAGGATTCAGTGTCGGTGCCCATTGGAATGGTGGCGCACTGGCAATTCTGTCCGCGCCGTGCGTGGCTGGAGGGTGCGGGCGAGCGTGCGGAATACTCGGGTCAAATGGCCGACGGGACCGCCGCCCACCGCAGGGTGGACGAGGCAACGACCCGTGATGCGGCCACCGTGCGGGCCGTTGATGTCCGGCACCGGGCGCTTGGCTTTCACGGGCGTATCGACCGCGTGGAAATGGTGAGCGACACGGTGGTACGGCTGATTGAGCACAAGGCCACTCCGGTGAAACGGGAGCCCAGGGCCTCGGATACCAACCGGCTCCAGCTCACGCTGCAGGCCATGGCGCTCGAAGATCAAGGCTTCACCGTTGCGAGTACTGAGCTGTATTTCTCTACGCACCACCGGCGCGTTCCTATCGAGATCGACGAGGTGGCGACCGCGAATGCCATCGGGGCCGTGGAAGCTACGCGGGCGGTCTTGAGCTCGGCCACGGCACCTGAGCCGCTGATCGACGACCCGAAGTGTATGCGGTGTTCCCATTCTGCGGTGTGCCTTCCCGAAGAGCGCCAAGAACAGGAAGTGCGGCGCAGGATCATGCCTCCCGATCCCGCTGGCGACGTCCTGCACCTCACTACCCCGGGAAGCCGCGCGCAGCTGGCCTCGGGCCGAGTCACGGTGGTCAAAGGCGACGAAAAGCTCGCATCGATTCCCATGGAGCGGGTGCTCGCTGTGGTGGTCCACGGCAACGTTGATGTTTCCGGAGCGCTGCTGCGCGAACTCATGTGGCGGGACCTGCCGATTGTGTGGTGCACGGGCTACGGGCGGGTTGTCGGCTGGTCACGCACCGCATCCGCACCCAACGGCAGCGCTCGCCACCGGCAGTTTGCCCAGTCCCACGACGGCCGCATTGACCTTGCACGCGAGTTCGTGGCCAGCAAGCTATCCAACCAGGCCACGATCCTGCGGAGGTTTGGCGGGGACAAGGAGATCGTCCAGCAGATTCGGGACCTGGCACGTGCAGCGAAGACCTGCACGTCCACACGGGTGCTGTTCGGCATCGAGGGCAATGGCGCTTCCCTGTATTTCGGGGAGCTCACCACTCTTCTGGGACCAGCAGCCCCTCCCGAATGCGTGGAGGACTTTACCGGGCGCGTGGGCCGGGGCGCTATCGATCCGCTGAACAGCGCGCTGAACTACGGGTACGGGCTACTCCTCACAGAAGTGCTGCGCGGAATCATTGCGTGCGGGCTCGATCCCAGTGCCGGGTTCCTCCACTCCCCCGGCAGGAACAAGCCAGCACTTGCTCTTGACCTCATGGAAGAGTTCCGCGCCCCGCTCGTCGATGCCGCCATCATCGGCGCGCTCAACAATGGCGAGCTGAAGTCCAACAGTTTCACCAATGTCCTCGGTAGCTACCGGCTCACGCCAGCGGGCAGGAAGAAGCTCATTGCCGCATTTGAGCGGCGTGTTGCTACCGAGTTCACGCACCCCGTCTTTGGCTACCGCACCACCTGGCGCCGAGCCATCGAGATTCAAGCGCGCATGGTTCTTGGGGTCATCGACGGCAGCCAACAAAGCTACAAGGGAGTCACCGTGCGATGATCCGCGACCGTGTGAGGCGCACCCTCATCGCCTACGATATTCCTGACGACCGCAGAAGAACCCGCGTAGCTAAAGCGATCGGTCAGTACGGTGACCGGATCCAGTACTCCGTATTTATCGTTGACATCTTGCCGGCAGCGCTCACGCGACTCAAGGCCGAGGTTTCGCAATTAATAGACACCGGGGAGGACAGCGTGCTGGTCTGCGACCTCGGGCTTCGAGCGGCCTTGACGGACATGGAGTTCTCCTACCTCGGGCAGAGCCGAGACGTCACGGAAGCCGGACCGCTCATCGTGTGAGCCGCGAGCCCTCCGTCAACAAGCGCCGCCCCTTCACCCCTCGCGGGGAATACTTGCAGGTCAACGACGCATTTGTGCTGCGAGATGAAAAATTGGGGCGGAAGCGCCACCAGAAAACCCACACCCCTCGCCAGAGCCCCTGTAAAGCCTGGTCAGCACGCTAGAATATCGACCGCGCACTCCGTCCCTTCACGGGACGGACTTCGTTGAGGCTCCGAGAGCGTGCAGATGCGCGCGGGCATGACTCCCGCTCTCCGTCCCTTCACGGGACGGACTTCGTTGAGGCTCGCGGTAGCCGAAGATGTAACGTTGCTCGAGCACCCTCTCCGTCCCTTCACGGGACGGACTTCGTTGAGGCACCACCACTGGTGATTCGGAGCTTGTGCGACGCCTCTCTCCGTCCCTTCTCGGGACGGACTTCGTTGAGGCCCGTACCACCGGAGGGAAGGCGGGGTCCCGGTGCCCTCTCCGTCCCTTCTCGGGACGGACTTCGTTGAGGCCCGTGGGACGCCAGGGCAGCCCTCCAACGCGAGTCGGTGCTCTCCGTCCCTTCTCGGGACGGACTTCGTTGAGGCGCGGGCGACGGCGCGGGAAATTTCCTCATGGGCAACTCTCCGTCCCTTCTCGGGACGGACTTCGTTGAGGCACGGCCGCCACAGCGCGCAACGCCGGGGTCTGACGCTCTCCGTCCCTTCTCGGGACGGACTTCGTTGAGGCCGAATCATGCACGAAGTAACCTCCCCCCGATTCCGCTCTCCGTCCCTTCTCGGGACGGACTTCGTTGAGGCGCCTTCAACTCCTCCGACAAGGCGATCACTGACGGCTCTCCGTCCCTTCTCGGGACGGACTTCGTTGAGGCCTGGCAGGCAATCCACACCCTCCCCGTGGTGTGATCTCTCCGTCCCTTCTCGGGACGGACTTCGTTGAGGCCTGTCCGTCGGGGCCGTCCGGGTCCGCCACGGGGTCCTCTCCGTCCCTTCTCGGGACGGACTTCGTTGAGGCGGTGCGCTCGGCGTGCTCATGGGCGCGCTCGGTGGGCTCTCCGTCCCTTCTCGGGACGGACTTCGTTGAGGCGGTGCGCTCGGCGTGCTCATGGGCGCGCTCGGTGGGCTCTCCGTCCCTTCTCGGGACGGACTTCGTTGAGGCCATCCAGCGGCAAGCCCCTCACAGCCCCTTGCCTGACTCTCCGTCCCTTCACGGGACGGACTTCGTTGAGGCGTTATTGGCCACATGCAAAGGTATTCGCGAGCGAATCTCTCCGCCCCTTCGCGGGACGGACTTCCTTGAGGCGGGGGTCACTCGACCGCACGCAAGCGCGGCGCTGTCTCTCCGTCCCTTCACGGGACGGACTTCGTTGAGGCGATATCGGGGCCGCCGCCGACGAGATGGATGACAACCTCTCCGTCCCTTCACGAGACGGACTTCATTGAGGCCGGGTCGGGGTCAGCTGGATGCAGTGGTCCAGAACGCTCTCCGTCCCTTCACGGGACGGACTTCGTTGAGGCCCCCGCTACGCGGGGAAGGGAACCACGATCTGCCGACTCTCCGTCCCTTCTCGGGACGGACCTCGTTGAGGCAAAATGTTGACGTGGGGCCGTACGTCGAGCCCGGCTCACCGTCCCTTCGCGGAACGGACTTTGTTGAGGTGACCCGGCCGATCACGTGGACTGGCTGATCCACGAGCTCTCCGTCCGTTCGCCGGACGGACTTCGTTGAGGCACGAGGTCATCGCGAGAACCCAGGGCTCCTTTCACCTCTCCGTCCCTTCACGGGACGGACTTCGTTGAGGCGGGGACAAGCTCGATCCCGCACTCCAGCGGGCCATGGACTTTCCGTCCCTTCACGGGACGGACTTCGTTGAGGCGGCGATGCCTCACCGCTGGAAGGCGGCGGGCGCGTCTCTCCGTCCCTTCGCGGGACAGACTTCGTGGAGGCGAGATGCCTCCGGCGGCGTCGCGTCGAGTCTGGGCCCTCTCCGCCCCTTCCCGGGACGGACTTTGTTGAGGCGTGGCGGATCAGGAGCGGATTCGGGAGCTGAAGGAGCCCCTCCGCCCCTTCGTGGGACGGACTTTGTTGAGGCGAGAAGATGCCCGATAACTTGACGTCGAATATGACTCTCCATCCCTTAGTGTGGCGAAATTAGTGGAGCCAATTAATCCATGAAGCGGAGACGCTCCAATGCTCCCTTATCCGCCAGAGATAGCCTTGCTTCACCAAAACCCAAACGGCTGTAATTCCTAAAGACCATTTGCCTACAAAGAGCAATCTTCTTGATGAATACGCAAATCTGGGGCTTCGATGTCACACTAGTCCTACTCACGGCGGCACAGCACACATTTGAACACACCAAGGCCAGGGCGCCATATGTGCAAATGAGCACTATCTTAGACTTCACTCCGCGCGAAAATAGAGCTGGAATACCGGGATGCTTAGTAAAGCAACCGGGATGTTGAAGGCTGCTATTTGCGAGGCCCCGAACACGCTGAACAATGACTCACGAGCGGGTCCAAGAGGAACTCGAGCTAGAGAGCCGTACTCCTCAGCCAGACACTTCAGCACCGAGCGTAGCCACGGATTCACGCGCCAGGAGCGTCACCGGCAAAGCCTCGATGGGCGCGTTTGGTGGCAGTTCGCCATCGATGGCTGCCACCAGGAGGTCGACGGCTTTGACGGCCTTGGCGTGGACATCCTGGGCGATGGTGGTCAGCGGTGGCGTGCAGGCCTCCCCGATGATGAAACCGTCAAAACCGACGATGGACACGTCCTCCGGCACTCGCACGCCCCGCGCGATGAGCCCACGAATGAGACCGACGCCAAGGTCGTCGGCTGAGCAGAAAATGGCGGTGGGTAGAGCGGGAAGGTCTGCGATGATGTCGGCAACGCGAAGCCCCGACGCCAGGGATGTGTCCGAGATGATTTCTGGAGCGACGGGCTCAGGGAGTCCAGCTTCGGCGTGCACCTCGCGGAAGCCGCGAAGTCGTTCATCGACCACCCCAACCCTGTGTCGGATGGGGCCAAGAAACATGGCGTGGCGATGCCCGGCCTCGATGAGGTGGCGTGCGGCGAGGCGCCCGCCCTCGTAGTCGTCGGTCCGGACGGTGAGGATGCCGGGCTGGTCAGCGTAGTTGTCGCTAAAGACCATGGGGACGGAGTGCTGCTCCCGGATTGTCGCGATGTCGTCGGCAATGGTGTTGAGGAAGATTGCCCCGTCCACGTTCCAGGAGCGCAGGCTCGATATCGTCTCCGTGACATCCCTGGCTGGGATGAGCATGGTGTGATAGTTCCGCCTCTGCAGCTCCTGGGTTATGTCGCCGACCAAGCTGGAATTGTGGGCGCCTTCCAGGATGTTTCCCTCTCCGCTGATGGCAATAGCGATGATGCGTGACCGATTGCCGGAGAGGGAGCGCGCAGAGGCGTTGACGACGTAGCCGGTCTCGTCGATCGCTTCTCGCACGCGCTGCGCTGTCGCCACTGACACCTTGTTGGACTTGCCCGCGAGCACGTTGGAGACGGTCATCATGCTCACTCCGGCGCGCGAGGCGACATCGGCCAGGGTGGGCCTCATGGGCGACTCCTCGTAGACGAGAGGGGGACGGTAGTCCTTGACAGGGGCGGGTGCACTGCCTACAGTTTACCGTAAGGTTTAGCGCTAAACGCCTCGGGCGACCTGGCGCGTAACAAGATCTAGCAAGGATGGTGGATTCCATGTTCAATCGCCGCACATTCATGTCGGGCGCAGCTCTCGGCACGGCCAGCGCCGTTGCCCTCGCAGGCTGCGGATCGAGTGGCCCCGAGGAACTGACCGAGACCCCGAGCGGCCACCCCGTGCAGGGCGAGACCCTGACGTACGACCCCAACCACTTGGTGAACGATGGCAAGCCCATCAGCATGGAGTGGTGGCTGTGGGATGCGGAAGATATGTTCCAGAAGTTCGTGGATGCCTACACCGCGATCCACACCAACGTCGCTATCACGATCGTGAAGCAGCCGTGGGAGGATTACTGGACGAAGCTCCCGCTGTCGTTGCGAGATGGCGCCACCCCGGCGCTGTTCAACATCCACAACAGCCATCACTCAAACTTGGCGCCTTACCTGGAGCCCTACGACATCCCGACAGACGAGCTCACGGCCGACTACACGGGCGCAGAAGCCCACGTCATCGATGGCACGATTTCTTACCTGGACTACGGCCTCATGTCCGGGGTGATCTACTACAACGTGGACCACTGGAAGGAAGCGGGCCTCACCGACGCCGACATTCCCGAAACATGGGAGCAGTTCCGCGAAGTCGCCAAGAAGCTGACGAAGAGGAGCGGAGACTCGTTCGAACGCGCCGGTTTCAACTTCAACGCCCAGTTCAACGCGTTCTCACCGGGCCTGCCCTACCAATACGGCCAGAACATGTTCGCCGACGATCAAACCACTCCGACCATCGCCACCGAGGCGATGATGGACGTCATCGAACGCTTCCAGAGCTTTTACGACGTGGACCAGGTGGGTTCCAAGGACTTTGGGACGGCCTCGGGAGATTCGTTCGGGCAGGGCCAGTCGTCCATGGTCTACTCCTGGACGCACCTGGGCGGGACGCTCGCCAACGACTTCCCCGACATCAACTACGCGACCTTCAGGACGCCGGTGGTGACGGCGGGCGAAACGCCGTACGCCTTCGACCGCTACAACGGAGAGTCCACGCTCGGCATCAACACGAAAGCCGATGCTGCAACCAAGGCCGTCGCTCAGGACTTCGTTCGATTCTTCCTCACCTCAAAGGACACCCTGAAGGAGCTGTGCCTCAACTACCACGTGTTCCCGATGTACAAGCCCTTGGCCGACGACTCCGACATTCTGGAGGATCCGCAACTCCAGTCGCTCGCCGACGGCATCGAACGGTACATCTGGCCCGGCCCCATCCCGGCCACCATCGAGGAGAACCTCACCACGATGTGGGAGGACATCCTCTACAACGGCGCCGCACCGGACACGGCCATGCAGGCCGCCCAGGAAGGCATCGCCACAGATCTCCAGGGATCTGACTTCACGGCCGTTGAGAACCTCTACGCGTTCTATCAGCCCACTCGCTAACCGGTTACGGGGAGCCCCCTCCGCCCGGGGCTCCCCGCTCTCTTGTGAGGTTCTTATGAGCGCACCACCCCTGTCCTCCACTCCACCGACCCCGTCGGGCCCCATCGCGAAGAAGCGCGACAGGGCCATCAGCTACAAGGGTGAACGCGGTGTTCGCAACTCCGTCGTCATCACTCTTATCGCTTTCAACCTTCTGCTTCTCGTTATCCCCGTCGGCATCGCCATCGTGGGCAGCTTCCACAACTGGAACCCCCTCAATGGCACGTTCGATCCCGTGGGACTCGCGAACTACTCGAGGATGTTCAACGATCCTCGACTCGTGACATCGGTGCTCAACACGGTCATCTTCTCGGCCTTCGCGATCACTGCGCGTGTCGTCCTGGGCCTCGCGCTCGCCATCGCCATCTTCACGCGCGTGACGCGCTATAAAACATTCTTTCGCGCACTGTTTTATATGCCTACCGTGACCCCTCTAGTCGCTGTTGCATATGTCTGGAAGATGATGTACGACCCGCAGGTGGGCGCCATCAACACCTTCCTGGGCATGGACATCAACTGGTTGTTTGACACGCGATTCGCCTTGCCCGCCATCATCCTCATGACGATCTGGAAGGACTTCGGCTACGCGGTCATCCTCTTCCTCGCGGGGCTTTACTCACTGCCGGAAGATGTCATGGAGGCCGCAGCGGTTGATGGCGCAACGCCGTGGAAGCGATTCTGGTACGTCACGCTCCCCCTCTTGCGACCCATGACCATCTTCGTGGTCATCACGTCGCTCATCGCCTACCTGCAAGCGTTCATCCAGGTCCTTGTCTTGACCAAGGGAGGGCCCGGGAGCTCCACCTATCTGCTGTCGTACCTCATCTACGACGAGGCTTTCGTCAAGTACAACTTCGGGTACGCCTCCGCCATTGCCTTCGGACTCCTCGTGGTAACCGCCTCCCTCACCGCGCTGTCCTTCGCCATCTCCGGCATGGGCGGGCTACCGCGTCGGCGTTCTCGATCTCGAACTGTCGGCACCTCCAAGGAAGGAGACGCGCATGCGTAAGACAGGAGTCATCGTCCTCCACCTGGGTCTCATCCTGATGGGGATCATCACCGTGTTCCCGTTTGTCTGGATGCTGCTGAGCGCGTTCAAACCCAACAGCGAGATTCGGGCACTCGACCAGTCCTTCCTCCCCCGCGAATGGACGTTCAACAACTTCCTGAACATCCAGGAGAAGTTCGACTTCCTCCAGCTCTTCGGGAACTCGGTCTTTCTGTCAGTCACGATCACAGCCATCACCATCTACACGAGCTGCCTGGCCGGTTTCGTGCTGGGGAAGTACGCGTTTCGCGGCAGGCTCGCCCTCTTCGGGTTCATTCTCGGCACCATGATGTTCCCCTGGGCGGTCACCATCATCCCGCGGTACACGATGTTCTCCGACATTGGGCTCAAAGGCTCATGGTTCTCGATCATCATCCCGGCACTCTTCAGCGGCTTCGGCATCTTCATGATGAAGCAGTCGATGGATGCCATCCCAGACTCCGTGTTGGAGGCTGCCCGCATCGATGGAGCGTCGGAGATCTACATCTTCCACCGCATTATCTTGCCCATGAGCACCAACGCGATCAGCGCCCTGGCAATCTTCCAGTTCCTATGGGTGTGGGAAGACTACCTGTGGCCATACTTGATGATCGATGACGACTCGAAGCAGGTTCTCGCTGTCGGCCTCACGACGTTCAATGGCCGCTATTCCACCGATTTCGGTGGCCTGTTCGCCGCTACCACACTGTCCATCCTCCCCGTGCTCATCGTCTACCTCCTCTTTCAGAAGCGATTCATCGCAGGGGCGGCGAGCGCGGCCGTCAAGGGATAATCATGACCTCCGCTCACCCCGCGCTCTCGGGCCCGAACTTCCGCGTCACGCCACTGACTCCACGCCTCGTGCGCCTGGAGTACTCCCCCACGGGGATGTTCGAGAACCGCCCCACCACGATGGCGATAAATCGTCAGCTCACACTCGACCCCGAGCACTTCACGGTGGGCGAATACCAGGGGCGGCTCACGCTCACCACGGAGAACTTCCGGCTCGAATACGACCGCGGTCCCTTCAGTACCAACGGGCTGAAGATTGAGGTTCTCGGTGGGGTCTCCGCCTACCACTCGGTGTGGCGATTCGGGCAGGACCTCGCGTTGCCGGCAGACCGGGCCCGTGCGGACGCTGGGCACACCGCCCGCAGCCTCGACGGCAACCTGGGTGGCGCTGCGCGCACCCTCGATGTCGCCGACGGGGCCGTGCCGCTAGAGGCCGGCGTGAACTCCCGCCTCGGCTATGCAGTGATCGACGATGCCCGATCAATGGTTGTGACGGCCGCCGGCTCGCTTGCCGCACGCCCCGTCGAGGACGGCGCCCAGGACCTCTACGTCTTTGCTGCGGGCCACGACCACGTGGCCGCCGTCAGAGATTTCTTCTCCCTCAGCGGGCCGCAACCGCTGCTTCCTCGCTGGGCCCTTGGGAACTGGTGGTCGCGCTTCCACCCCTATACCGCAGCCAGCTACCTGGAACTCACGGATGCTTTTCGGGATGAGGGCATTCCGCTGGCCGTCGCTGTGATCGATATGGATTGGCACCTGACGCAGATTGATCCCGCGTTGGGTTCGGGGTGGACGGGCTACACGTGGAACAGGGATCTCTTTCCCGATCCCGCCGCCTTCCAAGAGGCGCTCCACGACCGCGGTCTGGCCGTGACGTTGAACGTTCACCCGGCCGACGGGGTGCGCTCTCACGAGGACGCGTACACCGCGATGTGCGAGCGGATGGGGCGGGCGTCCGACGGCACGCCGATTCCCTTCGACGTGAATAACCCAGCCTTCATGGAGGCCTACTTCGAGGTCCTGCATCGGGGCCTGGAGGATCTTGGCACGGACTTTTGGTGGGTGGATTGGCAGTCCGGCCCCTATTCCAGCACCGAGGGCGTCGACCCACTATGGGTGCTCAACCACGAGCATTTTTCGCACAGCGCTCGGACCCTTGAGCGCCCCCTCACGTTCTCGCGTTACGCGGGGCCCGGCTCCCACCGCTACCCCGTCGGCTTCTCTGGGGACTCACTGGTCACCTGGGATTCCTTGGCGTTTCAGCCACGCTTTACCGCTGCAGCGGCCAACATCGGCTACGGCTGGTGGAGCCACGACATTGGCGGCCACATGGAGGGCTACCGGGACAACGAGTTGGCGACCCGCTGGGTGCAGTTCGGAGTCTTCTCCCCGATCATGCGCCTGCACTCATCGAACTCCGAGTTCTCAGGGAAGGAGCCGTGGAACTTCCCGCTTCCGCACGGTGAAGTGATGGCGGCGCACCTGCGCTTACGCCACCGTCTCTTGCCGTATCTGCACGCCATGAACTATCGCGCCCACCACGAGGGCCGCTCGCTGGTGGAGCCCGTGTACTTCGAAGATCAGGATCCGCGGGCATACGAGTACCGTGACGAGTACCTTTTTGGGTCGCAGATGCTCGTGGCGCCCATCATCCGGCCAGGGCATTCGGGGCTGAACAGAGCAAGCGCAGACGTGTATGTGCCCGAGGGCGAGTGGATCGACCTGTTCACCGGCACCTGGTATTCCGGCCGCACTGTGCAGCGCATGTTCCGATCGCTCGAGTCCATCCCGGTGCTTATGCGTGCCGGAGGAATCGTGCCGCTGACCCCGCGCGAGGACACCCTCGCCGAGGCCAGCACTCCCCCGTCGGCCCTGGAGATCATCGTGACCGCAGGCGCTGAAGGCGAGTTTGTCCTTCACGATGAATGGCCTGGTCACGAAGGACCGGCATGGAGCCACGTGAACATTCGCGTGAGCCCTCGGGACGGGGCGCTCACGATCGACGTCCCTGCGACGTCCCCCACCGAGTCAGTAGAGGCCTTGAGTGCACGGCAATGGACGTTCGCCTTCCACGGATTCGACCGCACCGCTTTCACCGGCCTCGAGATCGACGGTGCGGACATCACCGAGATCCACGAGCCCCCTCACGCCAGGGCCCAGGCCGTCCACCGGCCGACGGCGGCAGATACGCCCGCCCCGGGCGCCCTTCGAGTGAGCATTGCCGGGGTCAGGCCCGGCACTCCAGTCACTCTCCGCAGTCGCGGATTCTCCCAGGCGGCCAACGGAACCGCCGAGCTCAGCACTGAAGCGCGCGCCCAGGTCCACCGCCTGATCGACGACGCCGAAATCGGATACTCCCTCAAGGAAGCCATAAGCGCGGCGGTCCGTGACCACGGCCGCGGCGCCGTCCGCCAGCTTGGCGCGATGGGCCGCGCACCGATGGGCCACCTCCCCCAGCTCAATACCTACGAGCAGGTGGATCCGCACCTCATGGCGGCCCTGGCCGAACTTCTCGGGTAGACAGCCTCAAGCGCCGCTATCGACGAAGCCCTCCGACGGCAGGAACGCGGACCCTGAGACGCCCGTTAAGCACCGGGTGCCACAACGACCTCTTGATAGAACATCGCTCGGAGGCCGTCGGACCATAACGGTGTCGGGGAAGTTTCGTACAGAATTCCAATCCGACCCTCGCCAAGATGCGCCATCGACGAATAGGCGAACTTGTCACGGGTGACGGTCTCTTCTGCCAGCCACCGAACCTTCATCTGTCCGTCGCTGGATCTCTCCCACCGGCCCACGAAGATAACGCCGTGGTCGCGAGTAACGTGGGTCGCCGTTGCCAGCGCACAGTACGTTTCGCCACCGGCCTCAAAGGTCAGTGCAGACACTTGGCAGTTCACGCCAGGGTCAGTGTCGCCTAGTGCGCTATGTACATTGCCCCACGTCTCACCGCCGGTTGTACTCCATGCGGAGACGACCCGCCCGCCCGATGCTCCGGTGTTGCGCGCAAAGATCTGCACGGCCCCGCCGGGGGCTTCTACGACACAGGCCTCAGTCAGTGATTGTTCCGCAACAATAGCGCCACCGAGATTCCACGTCGAACCTGAATCGTCAGAATAGATGACTGCACAGTAGTTCTTCGATGCACCCACTTCGCGGTAGTACACGGGAACCATCAGTCGACCGGAGTATCTCCCCTGGGAGACGCGCATGCCCGCACCGGGTCCAAGAATGAAGTGTGCCGTATTTTCCGGAGCTACCTGCGGGCTAATGATCTGTTCGGCCGCCCAGGTGACCCCATCGTCATCCGAGACGACTTGGAGGATGTAGGACGTATTGTATGGCTGCAATGGCGAATCTTCGTAGTACACGCGCATCGGGATGCAGCCCGCCGCCCCTTCCCCCTTCTGAAGGGTGGTCACCTGTTCACCGTCCTCGAATAGCTCAAAGTCGGCGCCTAGCGTGAACCCGCTGCGTGCGCCGCGTCGCAGATGACTGTCGTCCACCGGACTAAACTTCTCCCCGTACCCCTCAGGAACCCCATCGAGCGCATAAATAATGCTGCGGCCGGCAGCGTCCTTCGGGCCCCATACGTCAGCAACATGATCGAACTTGGTTCGTTCAATGTTCAGGTTGATATTGTCCAGTGCCCCATCGGCGCTACCTTTAACGTTGCTTGACGCCAGCAACCACATCCATCGGCCCTCAACCATGGCGAAACCATGACCAGGGACAATCTCCCGCGCCCGACCACCTTCCGACTGAAGATGACTGTTGATATGCGAAAACTCAAACACGCCCCCATTCCATGCGAACAGGTCAACGAGAAGGATAATGCGGCCTCGAGCCGCTTGAACGATAGCCCCGTCGATCACCGAGGAACTCGCCTGCTGATACCCGGGCTTCGGCGAGTAGTCGTCGAGGTCAAGTGCAGGAGGAACGAAGGGCGCACCCCAGCCAGACTGTGCGGGATGCCGCCGGGCATGCGGCTTCCTCCGAATCACGACATCGATGTTGTCCGCAGAATCTCCCGTTGTGCCACGGTTGGCGTCGGATCCTGCGATCAAGGTTCCGGAATCTGTCAAGAGGAGGAAAGGGATTCGGAAGAACGCGCTCTCTACTCCTCCGTCGCGTTCGAAAACGGGGAACTCCGTGACCATACCAACTCCTGATTCTGCGCTCCCTTGGGAAGCGACGTAAGGCGCGACCGCAGCGGGAGAAAATGATCCCGCATGAGCGCTTGCGACTGCACGACATCACCATCCATGACAGCCAGAAAGATGTTCCGATGGGTATCCACATGTGCACCATGGCGCAAGTCTTCAGACACGGGAGGCAGCAGTCGCCACATCGTTTCGTAGATACCCCAGTAGGCCGCGAGCAGCTCGGCGGCTATATCATTATTCAACCGCCGAAACAGAGCGCGATGGAACAAGAAGTCTGTCGACGCGCGCACCGCTCCGACTTCACTCTCCACCTGCATGCGATCAAGGATGCCCTCGATCTGCTGGGCATCGGGCTTGAGATCCTTCTCGATCAGATCCTCTAAGAGTCCACATTCCAGCACCTGACGGACATCAAGAACGTCAAGAAGCCGCTTGGGCGTTTCGTGAGGGCGCAACAGAGCATGAAACGTTACCTGGTTAACCAGTGCATCCAGGCTCAAATATCCAACGAAAGTCCCTCTCCCCTGCCGCATGGTCACGATGTCTTGCGCTTGCAGGGTCTTCGCCGCCTCACGGAGAACCGTGCGGCTCACATTGAGCGTCTCACACAACTCGCTTTCCGATGGAAGGAGATCGCCCGGCTGCATTCCAGCAGCGACGATCATGTCCTTGATTTTCTCCGCGGTCCTCTGGGCGCGCGTGAGCTGCGCGGGCGGATGAGGCGATTCTCGAACGTCATTCATAGCTCAAAGCATATGCTTCGCCATAACGTCTCCTGCAAGGGTGTAGAGACGAGCGTCACGCGCGAAGGCCCTGATAAAGCAATGCCCCCCGCCAAGATCCTCAAAGTCTGCATTGGCGAAACTTAGTCGGGTGACTCCGGATCGATCGATCGGCACGCAGTTTCCGCGCTCAAAACCCTGCAGCGCGGAACCCCCACGCAAGTCCCGGACCACATCGTATTCGATGCACCCACCCTCATCGACATCAGCAAAAAGCTCGATAGTGGAACCGAAGATGCTCAAAGGGCCAATAACCAACGTCCCCTCCTCTGCGCCAGAGGGCGAGTAGTACGCGACCTTATCGCGGTGGATGCTGGCTCGCCCAAAGGACGTTTCGCGATGGTCCGTATGCGGCCCGTTTCCACCCATGTAGTACATGACGAGTTCGTCGCCGACAGGAAGAGGCATGGCTGCGTAGACGCAACTCGAATCGAAGGCGCCGTCCGGATAGGATCCCTCACCGCGTGGCAGCGGGGAATCGCTGTCTGAAAGAAGCTCCCAGTGCTCAGTGGTGCGGGAGAAGGCGAGCCCCAAATCCACGAGATCGAAGTCCGGTGCGGATCTGTCGCCTTCTCGATAGATTGAGGGGAATCCCAAGAATGTTCCGTCGTAGGGCATGACGGGCATGGAGTAGACCTGCGCGCCTGGGCCGCGTCCGCGCATGACCTCTACCGGCTCGCTCCATGTCACGAAGTCGCGGCTGGTGGAGCGCGCAACAACTCTGATGCCGTCACGCATGACGCGCGTGATGAGAACGAACTCCCTGGTGTCGGGGTCGCGAAACACGAAGTTGTGCGTGTCGGCCTTGGGGTTGTGGTTCCGCCACGGGATGGGTTCACTCCAGGTGATCCCGTCGGGTGAGAACGCGGAGACCATGAAGTGGTTGCGAGTGGAGTACTCGAGCTTCGTGATCAGCTTGTAGCGCCGGTCCGGATCTGTCTCGACTTCGTCGAGGAAGACACCGGTGCCGTGAGCGTGCTTGAACAAGATGTTGTTCTCTCTGCTACCCCGGAACTCGACAATCCCCAAGTTCGGGCGCTCCCACGTGACTCCATCGTGCGACTCCGCGTAGCAGACGCCTGTGATGCGCTCAGCCGAAGGTGCATAATGCGTGTGTGGCCGCTCCTCCAACGGCGTACGTTCCGCGTCTGGATCAACAATGAAGAGCGTGTAGTAAAGCTTCCACTTGCCGTCTTTATCGTCGAACATGACGTTGGGATAGGAGTTGTCGTACCGCACCTCCCACGGAAGTTTGGGTGAACCGAAGTAGCCCTCGGTGAAGAACGGGGAGCGCCCGTCTTTTCGGAACTCCCCAACTCGCAGCGCCATTCCAGATGTGAAGTGCAGATTGATCACCGAGTAGTGGAACAGGTGGAGTTTCATGAGGGAACTTTCGTTGAAGCGTGGACGACATGGCAGGCGACGACCTGCTGTTGGCGGTTGATCACTGGGAGAAGAGACGGCTTCTGCACATCGCAGATGTCTACCCGCACGGGGCATCGAGTGGCGAACGGGCATCCAGGTGGCCGATTGATCGGGCTGGGGATATCGCCCGTGAGTGGACGACCGCTACTTGGGCGATCGACGTCTGCTGACGGAACGGCCTCGATGAGCGCCTTTGTGTATGGGTGCCGTGCTTCGAGGTGCATCGTGTCGGAGCCGAGGACCTCCATGACCTGACCCAGGTACATGACCGCAACCGAGTCGCTCATGTAGCGAACGACGCTCAGGTCGTGCGCGATGAACACGTAGGTAATGCCCGTTTCACACTGGATACTCCGAAGGAGGTTCAAGACCTGCGCTTGAACGGAAACGTCGAGCGCAGATACTGACTCGTCACAGATGAGGACATCCGGGCGGGGGCTGAGTGCCCGGGCAATGCTCAATCGTTGGCGTTGCCCGCCGGAGAGTTCGTGCGGGTATCTATTGAGGTATTCGGGGCGCATGCTGACGTAGTCAAGCGCTTCGAGGATGCGGTCGCGGCGCTCGTTCGGCGTCCGCACTCCATAGGCCTTGAGCACGTCTTGGAAGCTGTCGATTACTCGCTGTCGGGGGTTGAACACCGCGTAGGGATCTTGGAAGACCATCTGCACGCGGCGCTGAAGCTCCTGCCGCCTGGCTCCGGTGAGCTTGTCGAGCTGATGACTGTCTCCGTCAGCTGTGCGGAAGTGCAGCGACCCGGAGGTCGGCTTGTCGATGAGTGCCATGATCCGTGCAACCGTTGATTTTCCGGACCCTGACTCTCCGAGGATGCCGAACGTCTTGCCCCGTTCGACAGACAGTGACACTCCATCGACGGCCTTGACGTGCGCGACTGTTCGACGCAGAACACCTCCTCGCACGGGGAAGTCCCGATGGAGGTCCTTGACTTCGTAGATGACGTCGTCGGTCATGAGTCACTCACTCCTTCCACTCGAACGCAGCGCGCCCTATGTGTTGACGTCAGGGCGATCAATGGAATCAAGCCTTCGCGGCACTGGGGCAGGACAACGGGGCAGCGGTCTGCGAACTCGCACCCGGTCCCCAGCTCGGTCGGGTTCGGGGTGGAACCCCGTATGGTCGTGAGCGGAGCATCGCGGTCCATGTCGATCCTTGGCACCGAGGCGACGAGAGCCTGGGTGTATGGATGAGCTGGCGAGCGTAGGACCGTGTGCACCGGACCCAATTCAACAACGCGACCCATGTACATGACGGCGATATCGTCGGCATACTCAGCCACCACGCCCATGTTGTGTGTAATGAGAATGACGCTGGTATCGCCCTCGCTTTGTAGGCGTTTGATCAGCGTCATGATCTGAGCCTGGATGGTGACATCGAGCGCCGTCGTTGGCTCATCAGCTATCAAGATGCTGGGCTGGTTGATCATAGCAATGGCGATCATTATCCTCTGCCGCATCCCGCCGGAAAGCTCATGAGGGTATGCGCCGTATCGTGTTTCCGGCTCGGGAATCCCCAGCTCACGAAAAAGCTCAATCACTTGAGCCTTGGCGTCTTCCTTACTCACTCCTCTGTGCTGCCGAAGCGACTCAGCGGTCTGACGGCCGACAGTGTGCGACGGGTTGAGCGCCGTCATCGCGTCTTGAAAGACCATCCCTATCTCGCCGCCGCGGATGCTTCGCAGGACCTTGCCGTGCTGCGGCAGGGCGGCGATCTCCACCGCCTCTCCCGAACCCGTCATCAGCGATATCTGACCGCTGGTGATTCGTGCGGCGTCTGGCAGAAGGCGAAGGATACTGTGCGCGGTCATCGACTTTCCGCAACCGGATTCACCGACGATTGCCAGCATCCTGCCCCGTTCGAGGCTCAGGCTGACATTCTTGAGGATGCGGATATGGTCATCCCCCGCGTCGAATCCGAGAGAAAGGTCGTCGATCGTCAGTTGGCAGGTCGGGTTTGTCATGAGCGTGTGTCCACGAGGTCTCGTAGTGTGTCACCAAGGAAGTAGATGGCTAGGACGAAGGCCGCAAGAACGATCCCGGGCGCTGTCCAGATCCACCAGTAGCTACGCATGACGTCGACGTTCTGTGCCGCGCTCAGCAGGTTGCCCCAGGTTGGAGTGGTCTGAGGGACGCCGAGCCCAAGGATGCTGAGCCCTGCTTCTGCCAAGATGAACACTGCGACATTGATAGTAAAGGCCACGAGAATCGGGCTCATCGCGTTGGGGAGGATCTGCCGGATAAGGATCTTCCACGTGGGAAATCCAAAGGCGCGCGCAACGTCGATGTATGTTTCCTCTTTGATGGACTGGACCTCGCCCCTCACGATTCTGAATGTCGTCATCCATCCCGTGAGCGCGAAGACGATAACGAGCGTGTTGACACCGGGGCCCAGGATGCCAACGAGGACCATGATCAGGATGAGGTTGGGGAACGTCATAACGATCTCCGAGATGCGGACCAGGATCCCATCGAGCGCACCGCCCCGATAGCCGGCTGCCAGGCCCAGGGTGATCCCGATGAGAGTCTCGACAAGCGCGGCAGTGAAGCCTACGTAGAGCGACACTCTTCCGCCGTGAATGACCATGCCAAGCATGTCGCGGCCCAGCTGGTCCGTCCCGAAGGGGTAGTCGAGGCTGGGCGGAAGGTAGCCGTTCACGGGATCAATATCTTGGGGGCTTCCGATCGGCAGCCATGGCGACACGACCGCGGAACCTGCGAGAATCGCAATCACGCACAGGCATAGGATGGCGACCGGGTTTCTCTTCAGCCGGTGGAAGAATCTTTTTGCAGTGAAAGATAGGGTTGTTGACGAAGGTAAGTCACGTGGCGTCGCAGTGGTCATTGCTCGTCCTCAGCTCAGTCGGATTCGGGGATCGAGAGCAGCTTTGACGATGTCAATCAGGAAGCTGGCAATCAAGATGGCAACGGCAATGAGGAGAGTGGTGGCCATGATGACTGGGTAGTCGCTCGAGGCCACGCTCGTCACGATGACTCGCCCGATGCCGGGCCAACGGAAGATCGTCTCGATCAACACTGAACCGCCCACGAGGATGGGAAGTCGCAGAACAAGAACGATGAGCACTGGCCCGAGCGCATTGCGCAGAACGTGACTGAAGAACACTCGAGACTCCGAGATACCCTTACTGCGTGCAGTTTTGACGTATTCTTTTCCGATGACGTCCAGTGCCGAGCTTCTGGTGTATCTGATGAGGACAGCCAGCATCCCGAAGGACAGCGTGAGAACTGGAAGGATCATGTTCGGGATGCTGTCCCACGCGCTGGTGGAGCCGGGTTCCAGACGTCCTCCAGAAGGGAACCATCCAAGCCAATAGGCGAAGATCTGAAGAACGATGATTCCGATGAAGAACTCCGGAATCGCCGCACCGATCACCGAGATGCCGCGCGCGGCATAGTCAGGAAGGCGGTTCTTGAAGCTGGCTGCCAATAGCCCCAGGGTGATGCCGACGATGGACGAGATGAGCAGCGCAATGAGAGTGAGCTGGAGTGTCGCCGGTAGGCGTGTGGCGTAGATGCTGGCAATGGACTCCCCGGATTGAATCGAGTAGCCGAAGTTTCCCGTCGCCATATCTGCGACCCACCGCAGGTACTGGATGATGATGGGGTCATCGAGGCCCATGCTGGCACGGAGCTCGTCAATATTTCCAGAATTCATCTGATCCGGGGAAACAGCATACAGCAGTGGGTCTACTGGGCTGAGTCTCATGGCAAAGAAGACCACGATGCTCACGATGATGGTCATCGGTATCATCATGAGAAGTTTTCGGATAATGAATGAGCTCATGTGCTTCCTCGCGCATCGAGTGGACCATCCTTGGGCGGCCGGAAGGAACTGCTAGAACCTCACCGGAGCAGCTACATCGTCCAGTCCCCCAACTTGAGGTTGTAGCGGTAGAACGGGCTACCAAAGGTCACCCCGGCGGTGTCAACCTTCTTGGCGACGTAGATGAACTGTTTGATGGTGAACAGTGGCACCTTGAACAGATCGGACCGCTCTAGCCGCTGAAGCTCGTCGAGGGTGTCCCGGCGGGCCGAGTCCTCAGTTTCAGTGGCGAGCCTGTCAATCAGTGTCGAGTACTGGGGCTGTTCGCCAATGATGGCCTTGAAGTTGGCCCCGACATACTCGCTATACCATTCTTCAAGCCCGAAGGACGACAGTCCCTTGAGTGCGACATCCCAGTTTCTGTTGGTGTAGAGCTCTGTGGTCACATCCCCTTGGAATTGCTGCACGTCGGTCTGCACACCGATGGCCTCGAGCCCCTGCGCAATCGCAGTCATCAAGTTCCGTGACGTGGCGTCGTCGTAGTAGTAGCGAAGGCGAAGTTTCTTGCTGTAGTCGTAGCCTGCGCCGTCAAGAAGCGATTTGGCTGCCGATGCACTAAAGGCAAAGCCGGGGAGTTTGGCGGACATCGGGTCACCGTCGGGCACTCCCGAGCTGATCATCGTGGCTTGGTCGCTGTAAAGTGCGGTGACGAGCGGCTTGTAGTCGACCGCCTTCGTGAGTGCTTCACGGAACTTGACGTTAGCCGCCGGAAGGGATTCTTCGCTCGCATTGAAGATGAGGTAGCGGTAGAACAGTGTTTCTACAGGGTTGGCCGTCATGGTGGGTGAATCGGCCATGCCTTGCACGACTTCGGGAACATTGGTCGTGAAGTAGTCGAGTCGACCGCTCGTGGCGTCGGCGACCTTGTCTGAGGACGCGACGAACCGAAGCTCTTTGAGCTTGGGGGCTTCGCCGTGATAGTTGGGGTTGGGTTCGAGCGAGTAGAAGTTGCCCGTGTTGAATTCTTTGAGCTTGTACATGCCGGTCCCCACGGGATCCCGGAAGAACGGGTCGTTGTGGAGTTCGAGCGGATCGGCACTGTGCAGCTTGTGCTTCGGGAGGATCACGAACTGCGCCAACACTGGGACGAACGTTCCGTAGGTCTGCGTCAGCGCCAAGGTCATGGTGGAACCGTCAATGGTGACGCCAGAGAGTTCGGTGGCGCTTCCGTCAAGCACTGCTTCGCCACCGTCGATGTGGCGGAAAGCGGCCGTGTAGATGGAGTTGGCTTGCGAGACTCGCAGGAGGGTTTCCAGGGAGAACTTGACGTCTTCCGCGGTGAAGGGCTCGCCGTCTGACCACTTGAGCCCGTCTTTGAGGACGAGTGTGAGAGTGGTGTCGTCGTTGCTGTACTCCCAACTTTCCGCGAGGTCAGGCTGGAACTCGGCAAGGGTGTGGTCCGCGAGAAGGAGCGTGCTGTAGAGCGCCACGTTGTCAAGAGTCCCGTTTCCCATCCACGGGCTCCCCAGCCGATCCCCGATTTCGGCACCGGCATCGATCGCGAGAGTGCCGCCCGCGCCTGCGTTCGCACCAGAATCCGATCCTCCGGCACCACCGCCACTGGAGCACGCGGCGACTGTCCCGGCGGCACCGAGGCTGCCCAGCAGAGTAAGAAAATGTCGACGGTCCATCATTGGCCCTTCCTCGCGACAAACATCATACGTATTACCTTTGACCAGTGAAGCACCACTTGTGAGATCTGTCAACAAGGAAGGTCACGCAATTTTCAGAGGCCGCAGCGACATAGCGCGACCGCAGGCAGGGTAGCTAGCCGGAGAGTGCGAGGCGTCGGGCCACCTCCCCCAGATCTACGCCTACGAACAGGCAAGACCGCACCTCATGGCGGCCCTGGCCGAGCTCGTCGGCTAGCTATCCCCACCGCCGCTGAGCGTCTCGAGCGCGTCGATGCTGGGGACGAAGAAGAGGCTGCCGGTGATGGCGGTGGAGAAGTCGAGGATGCGGTCGGTGGTGCCTACGGGGTCGCCGATGAACATGTTGTGCAGCATGCGTTCGGTGACGGCGGGGTTCTTGGCGTAGCCGATGAAGTAGGTGCCGAACTCCTTCGCGCTGAGGCTGCCGAAGGCCATGTTGAAGCGGAGGATGTCGAGGTCGTTGCCGTCGTCGTCGGTGATGCTGTTGAGGGCCACGTGGGAGTTGGCGGGGAGGTCGTCGAGCTGGACGTCGTCGAGTTTGGTACGGCCGATGACGCGTTCTTGCTGTTCGGCGGTGAGGCTGTCCCAGGCGGGCATGTCGTGGGTGTATTTCTGGACGATGACGTAGCTGCCGCCGGTGTAGTCGGGGTCGTCGTCAATGAGGACGGCGTCGGTGGCGGCGTCGCCTTCGGGGTTTTCGGTGCCGTCCACGAAGCCCAGGAGGTCGCGCTCGTCGAAGTAGCGGAAGGCGTGGACCTCGTCGGCGATTGCGGTGTGGTCGCTGAGCCGGTCGGTGATGAGGCGGCTGACCTCGAACGCTGTGTCGGGGTGTTGGGAGCGGACGTGAATGAGCAGGTCGCCGGGGGTGCTGGGGGCGGTGTGGGTGTCGCCGTGCAGTGCAATGAAGGGGTGCAGGTGGCGGGGTTTGGGTGCGGTGAGCATGCGGTCCCAGAGGTCGGATCCGAGGCCGACGACGGTGGTCAGCGAGTCTTCTGGGCGACGGAATCCGACGGCGCGGGTGAGGGCGGGGATATCGCCGAGGATGCTGCGCACAGCGGCTTCGGCGCCGTGGTTGACGGTGAGGACGAGGAACAGGGAGCTGCGTGCCGGTGCGGCAACGACCGATTGAGTAGCCATAGGGCCATTGTGGCAGGGGGCGGGTAGGATTTTCGGTTGGAACCCCGAACCGGGTTCGCGGACGAGGGAGCAGTACCCGCACCACGACAAGACTGCCGCGAAAGGGGCCTGTCTCGTCATGGCATGGGCTGTTCTTATCATCTCCGGAATGCTCGAGGCGGTGTGGGCGATTGCCCTGTCCGCGTCGGAGGGTTTCTCCAGGCGCGTTCCCACCCTGATCTTTTTCCTCGCGCTCGCCACGAGCATGGCCGGGCTCGCTTGGGCAATGCTGTCCCTGCCCACGGGCACCGCCTACGCCGTCTGGGTGGGCATCGGCGCCACCCTCACGGTGCTGTGGGGGTTCGCCACCGGTCAGGAACGGCCCACCGTGGCCCGCTCGCTGCTGCTGATTCTGCTCGTCGGCTCCGTCGTCGGCCTGAAGGCGGTGAGCTGAGCATGGCGTGGATCGTTCTGCTGATCAGCGCCGTATTCGAGGCCGTGTGGGCCACGGCCCTGGGCATGTCGGAGGGCTTTTCGGAGCCGGGGCCGACGGCGGTGTTTGTCGCCGCCCTTGCCGCCAGCATGGCGGGGCTCGGCTGGTCGCTTCGCCACATCCCGATCGGCACGGCCTACGCCGTGTGGGTGGGAGTCGGCGCCGCCCTCACGGTCATCTACGCGATGGCGACGGGCGCGGAGACCGTCTCCGCGGGGAAGATCGTGTTCATCTGCGGCATCATCGCCGCGGTGGTGGGGCTGAAGCTCGTTCCCGCAGGCAAGCCGCGGAAGGCAGCAGCCGACGAGTAGCAGGTCGAGGCGTTCGCTGGCGGGGCGGTCTCGGCCGGATAGGTGCAGCCACCGAGGCGGGAGCAGACACCCTGCGGGTGGACGCGCCCCCAACGTCAGCACGTAACCGTGCAGCAGTACCGCATCGGCGAGGGCGTTTAGACTCATATCATGCAGGCGCTGACGAGACACGACGACTTCCTGTGGCACACTCTCCGCATCAATGAGTTGCTTGATGCTGATCGCTACCAGGAGATCCCGACCGTGCCAGTCACGTTCGCGCCGATGCCCCACGACATCGTGTGGGGCTCGGCACCGCTGCATCTGTACCGGTGGGCCGCCCCCGGTAACGGCACCTACACCCGCGACGACAGCTTCTTCATCGCCACTGGTGGCCTGGGGCTGGCCCTCTCCGCAGGAGTCGCACTCGGACGAGCCGCCGGCAACAATGCACGCCGCCGCCAGGCCCAATTTGACAGCGTTCCACGTTGGATGCCAATCGACCAAGGTGCGATCTACGTGTCGAACCTGGGCTTCTACCTGGCAGTTCCCGGAGGCCTGCACACCTGGACGTGGGAATCGGTTTCGTCGATGCAGCTCGTCCACCCAGCACAAGTCACGATCACCGGAACATCCGACAACGGCCCCATCCACTGGCTGATGGCCACCGACGCCGCCGAGCTGCTTTTCACCCTGTGGGCGCGCGTCCGCCACCCGGCCCATCCGCAATACAGCACCCGGAGTTGGCTGCCACAAGGCTGGTTCGAGCGCGTCCAGGCTGCAGGACGCCCACTACCGTCGATCACGCAGCGCGGATCATGAAAACCCGCTGTGGTGGTGTTTCCACCGGAAACGCCCTCGCGATGAGATCGAACCTCCCGCAGTCTCAAGAGTCGATCTGAGAGCGTCCGACTTCTGGCCCGAGGACAACTCACTCGACGAACACTTCGAAGCAGCCTCGACCCCGCAGCACTACTTCGGTAGGTGAGTCGAAGCTGACCAACGCATCGTGGTTCTACGACCGCGGGGACTCCATCGACGTCGATGAACACCCCGAGGCAAAGAAAACGGGGGAAGCGCTGAACATCGAGCTCAACGTTCCCCTCTGATGGTGGGCCCTGCGGGGCTCGAACCCGCGACCAGCGGATTAAAAGTCCGATGCTCTACCGACTGAGCTAAAGGCCCAAGGCTCACAAGTATAGGCGGCGGGCGCGCCCGCGGGATAGCCGGGAGGCGGGGCCACGCATGAGGTCACACGCACGGGTGGTACGCCCGGGGCGCGTAGCTGGCACGCTCGGATGGTGCACCCAGGGCGCACCGTGGGCACGCCCGGGCCGCGCCAAAGGAGCACACGGCCCAAGAACACGGCGAAGGCGCCACCCCGGTGGTGTGGGGTGGCGCCTTCGGTGCTGCGGTGGCGCGGTGCGCCGCCGCGAGAGCCTAGAAGATCAGGCGTTGCTGTTCCTCGTGACGAAGCCATAGATGGCCATGACGATGAGGGCGCCGACGACCGAGAGGAGGATGGTGGTGAGCGACCACGGGTCGTTCATGACGCCGGAGACGCCCTTGCCGCCGAGGAGGCCGCCAAGGAAGCCGCCGACGATGGCGCCGACGACGCCGAGGACGATGGTGGGGCCCCAGCTCATGGCCTGCTTGCCGGGCATGACGGCCCGTGCGATGAGGCCCACGAGGGTGCCGATGATGATCCAAGAGATGATTGCCCAGAGGAGTCCCATGGTGATTTCCTTTTCGATACTCGCGCCGGGTGGGCGCGGGGGAAAACCCTGCCGTTGCTGACGTGGTGTCCAGCGAATTCCTACGCAGGCGGTTGAGTATGCCCAACCGTTCCTCAGACTAGACATTTCCGCAGGTCACGTCAATGCGGCGGCGGGGCACCGGCCCGCGCCGCGAGCGCATTACCGAATGGTAGCCCTAGTCAGAGCGCATTTTCCGCCGATATTCCCCATTCACCCCATCGACAATGAGAACGAAAGTCACCGCGCGATGTGCCCACGGCCACACCGCGCCGCCACGAAAAAGCCCCGGGCCTGCGCACTCGCACAGGTCCGGGGCCCTTCACCACCCCTGACGTCAGGGGCGCGCTGGCACCTGCTAGAAGTCCCAGTCGTCGTCTTCGGTTTCTACGGCCTTGCCCATGACGTAGCTCGAGCCGGAGCCGGAGAAGAAGTCGTGGTTTTCGTCGGCGTTCGGGGAGAGCGCGGCGAGGATGGCGGGGTTGACTTCGGTGGATTCCTGCGGGAACAGGGCTTCGTAGCCGAGGTTCATGAGCGCCTTGTTGGCGTTGTAGCGCAGGAACATTTTGACGTCTTCGGTCCAGCCAACCGGGTCGTAGAGGTCTTCGGTGTATTCCTCTTCGTTGTCGTAGAGGTCCATGAGGAGGCTCATGGTGTAGTCCTTGAGCTCCTGCTGGCGCTCGGGCGAGGACTTTTCGACGGCCTTTTGGTACTTGTAGCCGATGTAGTAGCCGTGGACGGCTTCGTCGCGGATGATGAGGCGGATGATGTCTGCGGTGTTGGTGAGTTCGCCGCGGCTCGAGTAGTACATGGGCAGGTAGAAGCCCGAGTAGAACAGGAAGCTCTCGAGGAGGGTGGAGGCGACCTTGCGCTTTTCGGGGTCGTCGCCGGTGTAGTAGGAGAGGACGATTTTTGCCTTCTTCTGGAGCGATTCGTTGTGCTCGCTCCAGCGGAACGCCTCGTCGATCTGGGGGGTGTTCGAGAGGGTGGAGAAGATCTGGGAGTAGCTCTTCGCGTGCACCGATTCCATGAAGGCGATGTTGGTGTAGACCGCTTCTTCGTGGGGGGTCACGGCGTCGGGGATGAGGGAGATGGCGCCGACGGTGCCCTGCACGGTATCGAGGAGGGTCAGCCCGGTGAAGACGCGCATGACGAGCTGCTGTTCCTGCTCGGTGAGGCGGCCCCAGGAGGGAATGTCGTTGCTGAGCGGCACTTTTTCGGGGAGCCAGAAGTTACCCACGAGGCGATCCCAGACTTCTTGGTCCTTGGGGTCGATGATGCGGTTCCAGTTGATTGCCTGAACCGAGTGCTTGATGTGATCGGAGTTCACGAACGCAGGTCCTTTCCACGGGCGGGCGTCGGGCCCTCGGCGGGGCCGCGCGCAGTGCTCACCATCCTACGCGGGCTCGGGTGGGCGGTTCGGGAGGCGGCGCGTGCGCGGTGGGTGAGGTCTCACGCCGGGACGCCTTCCCCCGATCATCCGGGCGAGCGTGGCTCGATGCCCGCCCAGGTCCTGATCTGTGGGATGAGGCGTCGGCCCTGGGCAAGGCCCTGGCGGTACATCCGCAAGAGCACGGGGACGCGGCGTTCCGAGTTCTTGATCGGCATGGTCTCGGGGAAGATGAGGAACGCGTCGCCGGAGGATTCGAGGTCGTGGAGCTCTTCGAGGCTGCGGTTGTAGTGGGCGGGCCGCGCATTGAGCGCAGCGGCGACCCGGGGGTAGCGGCGCAAGGCGGCGTTCATGACGGCGGGGGTGCGCTGCGGGGGCTTGCGGTAGCCGCGCTCACGGGTGGTGATGACGAGGAACTTCGCGAAGCCGTCGGCCCGGGCGGCGTCGTGGGCGAAACCGCCGGTGGGGCCGAGCGCGCCGTCGCAGTAGACGACGGAGTCCACGGTGGTCCACGGCATGAGCAGCGGCATCGTGGAGCTCGCGCGCACGCGAACGACGAGGCTCTCGAGGCTCTGCATGTCCTCTGGCCCCCAGTACCGCATCTGCCCGCTCTCGCACGCGAAAGCGCCGATGGCGTAGCGGGTGCGGGCCGCGAGGTGGGCGGGCATGTTGTATTCGAGGAACTGGCCGGGCCCGCTCGTGCGTTCGTAGATGTACTCGGAGTGGAACATGCCTTTGCCGCGCACCCACGTGCCGATGTTGCCGAACTGGGTGGTGGCGGCGAGGTCCACGAAGCTCTTGCGGGCGCGCAGCGTGTCGCGGGTGAGGTAGTTGAAGGTGCACGAGCTTCCGGCGCTGATGCCGCCCACCCACCCCGTCACGATCCCCGCCTCCACGAGGGCGGTGAGGACCCCGGAGGAGTAGCTCGCGCGCATGCCGCCGCCCTCGAAGACGAGGGCCACGTCGGGGGCGTTGGGCTGGATGCCGGGCCCAACCCCGGGGCCGACGGGGGCGCTCACGCCTCCGTGCCGTCGATCTGGCTCTGCTTGAGCGCGGCCATTTCCTCGGTGTGGAGCTTGCGGTCGTGCATTTCGCGGGGCCGGAAGTAGAGCAGCCCCACGAGGATCGCGGTGATGAAGACGGCGAGCATGACGAAGAACAGCGGCCACGGCCCCGTGAGGTAGATGATGGGGATGGCGAGCGCGGTGACGAGGCCGCCGCCGAAGAAGGGCTCGAACACGAGCTGCTTGTAGCCGAAGGCTTCGAACGCGGGCGATTCGCCCTGGGGATCCGTGACGCGCATAAGGATCAGGCCGGTAGCGGTGACGCCCATCGACTGCCCGAAGTCGCCGATGCCGCGCTCGAACCAGTAGCGGCCGATGAGCCGGGGCGCGAGCCACAGGAACACGGCCACGTTGAAGGCGATACCGGCGATGGCGAGGATCGCGAAGGTCTCGATGTTCTCCCCCACGGCCTGCAGGGACAGCGTGGCGATCGCGGAGACGATGAGGAAGTCGAGCGCCCACCCCTGGATGCGTAGCATCATCTGGTGGTCGATGTAGCTATCGGCGCCGAGCGCCTTGGCGATGACCTGGAGGATCACCCCGCCGAGCAGCGCCATCGGGAACAGTGGCACGTAGGCGAAGATCTCGAGCGGCGTGTTGTCATCCAGCATGATGCCCGCGTAGGTGGCCTGCTCGATCCACCGAAGAGCCTCGAGGATGAGCCAGCCGATGAGCACGGCCACGGCCATAATCGACATGTGCAGCGACAGCGGCTCCACGGAGGCCGGGCGGCTCGTCATCGTGCCCGCGGAGTAGTGCTCGTCCTCGCGGAACAGGCCCTTTTGCTCCGCGATCGACATGTGCGCGTTGTCCTTGAGGATCTCGGTCTTGCCGGTGCGCACGCCCCAGTTGATGAGGGCGATGCCGATGACGATACCGCCCACAATGCCGACGGTGGCAAGGCCGACGGCGAGGTCGGCTCCCTGGCCGAAGCCCAGATCGTCCATGACGCCGCGCATACCGGCGGCGGTGCCGTGGCCGCCCTCGAAGGCGATCTCGATGAGGGCGCCGGTCATGGGCGAGGCGGCGAACAGCGGCACGAGGACGAGGGCGGCGAGCAGGAGGCCGACGACGTACTGGCCGGATCCAAGCGCCACGCCGAGGGAGAGCTGGGGGCCGACGAGCTTCGCGGCCCGTTTCGGGGAGGGGAGGTCCTGGCCGAGGAACATGGTCGCGAAGATGACGCTGATGAGCAGGCCGGGAAGGGCCGACCACACGGTGATCATGTTCTCGGTGAACAGGCCGCTCTCTCCCCACGGGCCGTCGAATCGGCCGAGGACCTGGGGGCCGAGGAGGAGCAGGAGGGCGCCCGCGATGATGGAGCTGGGCAGAAAGAGGCTCTGCACCCACCCCACTTTCACGCGGACGATCTTGCCGATGAGCAGGGCTGCTCCGAGGATGAGGAGGGCGAATCCGATGGCGTTCGCAGTCATGGGGACCACCTTGTGGGTTGGGCGGGGCGGCACGGCCGTGTGCCTGCTCCGACGCCTGGGCAGCGGCCGTGTCACGTCTGGTCCTGCGCGGGCCCGGAGTGGTGTGGGGATCCATTCTAAGCAAAGCGCGACGCGGCGCGAGGGCGACAAGCAATCGGCGGGACGCTCTGGTCAGCGCCGCGGGGTGTGTGCTACGTTACGTGGGAGCGCTCCCACAATCGGTTCATGGCCGACGGGAGCACCCGCCCACCGGCTAGCCGCCCACCCGCGGCGCGCCCCGCGTCACGAGGAGGTGACCACCCCATGCCCGCCCCATCCGCTCCCCCGTCGGATCCCGCACCTCGCCCGTCGGCCCCCGCGACCGACGCGGCAACCGACCCCGCGCAGGCGACCGCCGCGCCTTCCAAGGTCACCATCGAGCACGTGGCCCGCGCCGCCGGGGTCTCCCGCGGCACCGTCTCGCGCGTCCTCAACGGCGGCTACGCCTCGCCAAGCTCCCGCGCCAAGGTCCAGGCCGCGATCGCGAGCACCGGCTATCGCACGAACATTCACGCGCGCTCCCTCGCCTCGGGCCGCAGCCACGTGTACGCCGCGGTCCTCTCCGAGCCCTACGGCGAACTGTTTGACGATCCCACGTTCGGGCGGATGCTCCAGGGCGTCGGCTCCGAACTGGTGGGCACCGACATCGCCCTCAACCTGCTGTTCGTCACCACCGACGAGGAGCGCGAGCGCACCCTGCGCCAGCTCGAGCCCTCGCGCGTGGACGGCATCATCCTGCTGAGCCCCCACATCGACGATCCGCTGTTGCGCGAGCTGGATACCGCGATCCCGACGATTGTGTGCGGCGCGCTCGATGCCGAGCGGCCCGCCACGTGGACCGTGACGATTGATGACCACGCGGGCGGCCTCGCGGGCGCGCGCCACCTCGTCGAGCGCGGCTGCGAGCGGGTGGGCATCATCGGGGGTCCAGACGCGGCCCAGGGCGCCCACCGGCGCGTGGCGGGACAGATCGAGGGGCTCGGCGCAGCGGCGCTCCCGGGAGCCGTCGGCCATGCCCCCTATTCCTCCGCGGGCGGCGCCGAGGTCATGCGCGCCCTGCTGGCCGCCCACCCGGACCTCGACGGCGTGCTGTGCGGCTCCGACCGCCAGGCGCTCGGAGCAATGGCGGTGCTGCGCGAGGTGGGGCGCATCATCCCGGGCGACGTGCGGGTGGTCGGCTTCGATGACCATTCGCTCGCCGCGACCGCCACTCCCCCGCTCACCACCATCCACCAGCCCATTTTTGACGTCGGCGCCACGGCCTCTCGCCTCCTGCACACCCTGCTCGGCGGTTCCCCGGTGGGCTCCGCCGTGCTGCCCACCCACCTGATCGTCCGGTCCTCCACCTAGGGGCACCGGAACCCCGTTGTTCGACATTCATAGGAGAATCTCATGACCGTATCGCCCCTGAACCAGATCCCCGCGTCCGTGCGGGCCATCCGACAGGCCCACGTCAACCGCCGCACCATCCTCGGCGCCGGTGCGGGCATCGGCGCCGCCGCCCTCCTCGCCGGTTGCGGCGGCGGGGCCTCGAGCGACCCGAACCTCGTGACCGTCGGCTCCCACCAGAGCGACGACGTGCCCCGCAAGGCGTTCGCCGAGATGATCGATTCGTGGAAGGGCGGCACCACGAAGATCAACACGGTGGATCACGAAACGTTCAAGGAAGGCATCAACAACTACCTGCAGGGCAACCCGGACGACGTGTTCACGTGGTTCGCGGGCTACCGCGCCCGCTACTTCGCCGAGCGCGGCCTCGTGGGCGACCTGAGCGACGTGTGGGAAAAGATCACCGGGATGCCCGAATCGATGAAGGTGGCCTCGACCGATAACGAGGGCCGCCAGGTGTTCATCCCGAACAACTACTACCCGTGGGCGATCTTCTACAAGCCGAGCGTGTTCGAGGCGAACGGCTGGAGCGCTCCCACCACGTTCGACGAGTGGATCACCCTCAACGAGAGCATCAAGGGCGCGGGCATGGACCCGATCGCGATGAGCGACAAGGACGGCTGGGAGGCGATGGGCACGTTCGACATGCTCAACCTCCGCCTCAACGGCTACGACTACCACGTCTCGCTCATGGCAGGCGAGGAATCGTGGACGGGCGATCCGGTCAAGAAGGTCTTCAGCGCGTGGAGCGAACTCCTGCCGTTCCAGCAGGCCGATCCGCTGGGCCGCACGTGGCAGGAGGCGGCGCAGAGCGTCCTCAACGAAAAGTCCGCGATGTACCTCATGGGCATGTTCATCGACCAGCAGTGGGCCACGTCCTCCAACCCCGAGGACATCGACTTCTTCGTAGTGCCCGAGTTCGATCCGGCCATTGGCGCCGATGTCGTGGAGGCTCCGATTGACGGCTTCATGATGGCGGCGAAGCCCACAAATGAAGAGAAGGCGAAGGAGCTCCTGCTCTACCTCTCCACGGCCGAGGCCATCGAGTACAAGCTCAAGGCGGACCCGTCGGTGATTTCGCCCCGCAGCGACCAGGACCAGGCCACGTACACGCCGCTGCAGAAGAAGGCCGTCGAGGTCGTGGATAACGCGAGCGCGATCTCGCAGTTCCTGGACCGCGATACGCGGCCTGACTTCGCCTCGACCGTCATTACGCCCGCCCTGCAGAACTACCTGCGCACGCCGGGCGATATCGATTCGATCCTGAAGGATGTCGAAACCCAGAAGGTTTCGATCTTCGCCAGCTGATTCCCGCCACCTTGAAGGAGGTGCTCCACCGTGAGTAAACGCCTTGGCCCCCTCTCGACAATGCGAGGCAGGGACCGCGCCACCGTCATCGCCATGAGCGCGATCCCGCTCGTGCTCGTGGCCCTGTTCGTCTGGCTGCCCGCCGTCATCACGGTGGGGCTCTCCCTCACCTCGTGGGACGGGATCGGCGGCATCGCCGACATCGAGTTCGTGGGCTTCCAGAACTACGTGGATGTCGCCACGATCTACCCGCCGTTCTGGCCGGCCCTGTGGCACAACCTGATCTGGCTCGCCGGCCTGTTCCTCGTGTTCACCCCGCTCGGCATGTTCCTCGCGGTGCTACTCGACAAGGAACTCAAGGGCACGAAGTTCTACCAGACCTCGCTCTACATGCCGGTCGTGCTGTCCGCCGCCCTCATCGGCTTCATCTGGCAGCTGCTCTACAGCCGCGACCAGGGCTTCATCAACGCCCTGCTCGGCACCACGATCGACTGGTACGGCGACCCCTCGATCAACCTGTACGCCGCGATTGTTGCGAACGGGTGGCGCCACGTCGGCTACATCATGCTCCTGTACTTGGCGGGACTGAAGGGCGTGGACGGGGCCCTGCGCGAAGCCGCGTCTCTGGACGGCGCGGGCGAGGTACGCACCTTCTTCCAGGTGGTGCTGCCGGTGCTGCGTCCCGTCAACATCCTCCTGCTGGTCATCACGTTCATCGAGGGCCTGCGCGCGTTCGACATCGTGTGGATCATCAACAAGGGCCGCAACGGGCTCGAGCTCATCTCCACGCTCGTAACCCAGAACGTCGTGGGTGAGGCCAGCCGGATCGGGTTCGGCAGCGCCATGGCCACGATCATGCTCATCATCAGCTCGATCTTCATCGTGGTTCAACTGCGCATCATGCTCAAGGGAGAGAAGTGACATGACCAAGACCCTCACCCCCACACGCCTGCTCCTGCACGTGTTTCTGCTGGCCACGGCCCTCGTGTGGATCTTCCCGATGGCGTGGGCGCTGTTCAACGCGTTCCGCGACTACGGCTACACGCTCGAGCACGGCTACTTCTCGTTCGGCGGCTTCACGCTCGATAACTGGACGAACGCGTGGGAGCGCGGCGGATTCAGTACCTCGTTCCTGAACTCAGCGGTCATCACCGTTTCGGCCGTGGTGCTCACCCTCGCCCTGTCCTCGTGCATGGCGTTCGTGCTCTCGCGCTTCAGCTTCCGCTTCAACCTCGCGATGCTCGCGTTCTTCGTCGCGGCGAACCTGCTGCCCCCGCAGTCGCTGCTCGTGCCGGTCTACCGCATCTACCTCGCGATCCCGCTGCCCACGTGGCTGTCGGATTCGGGCACGCTGCTGGATACGCACCTGGGCCTCATCCTCATCAACGTGGCCTTCCAGACCGGTTTTTGCACGTTCGTCCTCTCGAACTACATGAAGGCCATCCCGAAGGAAATCTACGAATCCGCCGACGTGGACGGGGCGAGCGTGTGGACGCAGTTCGTACGGCTCACCCTGCCGCTGTGCCGGACGCCGCTCGCGGCGCTCGCCACCCTGCAGGCCGCGTGGATCTACAACGAGTTCTTCTGGGCCACGGTGCTCTTGCAGACCGGCTCCAAGTTCCCCGTGACATCCTCGTTGAATAACCTCAAGGGCTCGTTCTTCACGGACTACAACCTGCTGTCGGCGGGCTCGATCATCGCCGCCCTGCCCATCCTCATCATCTTCTTCGTGCTGCAGCGTCAGTTCGTCGCGGGGCTGACCATGGGCTCCACAAAGGGCTAACCTCCCCCGCCCGCCGCCCTCGTTTTCACCACCCAAGGAGCATCACCCGCATGAGCACCGCCAGCGCCGTCACGTCCTTCTCCCCCGGTTCGGGGGCTAGGGTGCAGCCGCGTGCCCACCTCGATTCGAGCGCCGAGAGCCTGGACCTCAGTGGCGCGTGGCGATTCGCGCTCAGCCCCACGGCCGACGGGGTTGGCCCCGAGGCGGCGGAGGTGGAGTTCGACGACTCGGGGTGGGACACGATTGCCGTCCCCTCGCACTGGGTGCTCGAGGGCGGGGGCCGCTACGGCGCGTTCGGGCGGTACGGCGCGCCCGCGTACCAGAACGTGGCCTTCCCCTTCCCCGTGGATGTGCCGCACGTTCCGGACGAGAACCCGACGGGTGATTACCGCACCACGTTCGAGCTCACGGCCGCGCACATCGCCGAAGTGGGCGCGGGCGGCAGCATCTACCTGCGCACCCTCGGCATCGAGTCGCTCGGCATCATCTCCGTCAATGGCACGGAGGTGGGGGCCGTGCGCGGCTCCCGCCTCACCCAGGAGCTCGACATCAGCGACGTGGCCGTCGAGGGCACCAACACGCTGCACGTGCGCGTGCATCAGTGGAGCGCCCACAGCTACCTCGAGGACCAGGATCAGTGGTGGCTGCCGGGGATTTTCCGCGAGGTGCGGGTGATCGTGCGGCCCGCGCGCGGGATCGAGGACGTGTGGCTGCGCGCCGACTTCGCGCGTGGCGGCGAGGGTGCGGGGCAGGCTGCGGGGCAGGGCGTGGGAACGCTCATCCCGGAGATTCGCGCCGAGCGGGACGCATACCCGATCACGCTCGAGGTGCCCGAGCTGGGGATCTCGGAGACGTGGGCTGAGCCCGAGGCGGTCGCGCCGATCAGGGTGGGCACGGTCGAGCCGTGGAGCGCCGACGCGCCCCGCCTGTACGACGTCTCGGTGAGCAACGGCGCCGAAACGCTGCGCCTGCGCGCCGGGTTCCGCCGCATCGAGATTCGCGGCGATCAATGGCTCGTCAACGGCAAGCGGCTGCGCCTGCGCGGCGTGAACCGCCACGAATACGATCCCGACCACGGCCGCGTGTGGGATAGGGACAAGGCCCGCGAGGGGATGCTGCTCATGAAGCGGCACAACATCAACGCGATCCGCACGGCCCACTACCCGCCGCACCCCGAGTTTTTTGACCTGGCCGACGAGCTGGGGTTCTGGGTGATGGACGAGTGCGATTACGAGGCGCACGGCTTCGAGGCCGGGGGCTGGGTGGATGTGCCGGCGAACGATCCGCGCTGGCGCGACGCGCTCCTGGACCGCGTGGAGCGGTTCTTCGAGCGCGACAAGAACCACCCGTCGATCATTTCCTTCTCCCTCGGCAACGAGGGGCACACGGGCGTGAACATGGCGGCGATGGCAACGTGGCTGCACCGCCGCGATCCCGAGCGGCCCGTGCACTACGAGCCCGACTTCGATGGCGCGTACACCGACCTCGTGTCCCGCATGTACCCGCCGCTCGAAGAGATGCGGCAGATGTCGGCCGGTGAGGGCCGCGGCCGCGCCGAGGCGCCGGGCCGAAACGCCGTGCTCGCCACCCGCCCCATGATCCTGTGCGAGTACGCGCACGCGATGGGTAACGGGCCGGGCGGCCTCGCCGGCTACGAGCACCTCTTTTCCTCCTGGAACCAGTGGCACGGCGGCTTCCTGTGGGAGTGGCGCGATCACGGGATCCGCACGCGCGACGCCGAGGGCCGCGAGTTCTTCGGCTACGGCGGCGATTTCGGGGAGGAGATCCACGACGGCTCGTTCGTGTGCGATGGCCTCGTGCTCTCGAGCGGCGAGCCCTCCCCCGGCCTCCACGAGTTCGGGGCGATCATCAGCCCGCTCACCCTCACCGTCTCCACGCAGGATGATCTGGGCGCGGGCGAATCGAGTGGCGAGGTGCCGCTCACCGATTCCCTCACGCTCGAGGTGCACGACGAGCGGCACGCGGGCAGCATCCACGACTTCTCCTTCGTGGTGATCGACGAGCTCGACGGCGAGGAGGTGGCGCGGCACGTGCTACCCCGCCCGCACGTGTGGGTGGATGCTCAGGCGGGCGACGGCGCCGCGGCGGAGTGGGCCACGTGGCCCCTGCCCGGCTTCGACCTCGTGGGGCGCAGCAGCGGCGAACTGTGGCGCACCGTCTCCGCGGTGCTGCGGGAGGACACGGCGTGGGCGAAGGCGGGTCACGAGGTGGCGTTCCTGCAGGTGCGCGTGGTGCGCCCGAGCGAGACCGCCACCCCGAGTGCGCGGGCCCTGACCGCGCTCGGTGCCCCCGCCGCGCTCGAGGGGGCCGACGGTTCCTTGGACCAGGGCCCGCTTAAGGGCACGCTTGCGGGCACGGGCGAGGGCACGCTCGAGGAGGATCCCTTCGTCCTCGGCGACGCCCAGTTCGATCCCACCACGGGCGACCTCGTGCGCCTCGGCGACCTCTCACTCGCGGGCCCGCGCCTCCTGCTGTGGCGCGCCCCCACCGAAAACGACTCACTGAGCGATTTCGGCTCCTACATCCTCGGCGACCCCACGACCACGCTCGGCCACGGCGTGCCCGGCCCCTCGACGGCGGCGCTCTGGGAGGCCGACGGCATCAACCGGCTGCACCGCCGCGTGATCCGCGTCGATGCGGGCGACGGCGAGGTGCGCGCACTGCACCGCTACGCCCCCGCGGCTTCACGCGCCTTCGTGGACGTCGAGCTCTCGTGGCGGCTCGGCAGCGACGGCGCCGTGCAGCTCAGCGCCGACGCGCAGCCGTCGGCCCACTGGAGCCACCCGTGGGCGCGGCTCGGACTCGCCTTCGAGGCCCCGCTCGGCGCGGGAGACGTCTCGTGGTTCGGCACCGGCCCCGGCGAAAGCTACGCGGACTCGCGGCAGGCGGCGCGCGTGGGACGCTTCAGCGCCCCCGTCGCCGATCTCGTGACCGAGTACGCAGTCCCGCAAGAATCCGGGTACCGGCCCGACCTTCGCGAACTCACCCTCGGCGGGCTCGGCCTCGTGGTGCGCACGGAGGCCGTCGGCCAGGAACGGCCCGGCTTCCAGGTGCGCGAGCACAGCGCGTGGGAGGTGGCGGCCGCGAAGCACCCGCACGAGCTTCCCGCCCCGAGCGCTACGCACCTCGTGTTCGACCTCGCCCAGCACGGCCTCGGCAGCCGCTCGTGCGGCCCGGACGTGCGGCCCGAAGCGCAGCTGCGGCCCCGCCCGGGCGCGTGGTCGATGAGTTTCGGGCGGGTTCAGGAGGCCGAAGCGACGGCCCCGTCGGCCCCGCGATCCGTCCCCACCCGGCCCGCGAGCACGTAGCAGAAGAAGGAGATCGCAACCCCGGCCACCATCGTGAGGGCCATCGGCAGCGAGGAATGCGTGCCGGCGAGCCCCACGAGGGGTGCGGCCGCCGATGCGGCGATGCTGAAGCCGAGGCCCAGCAGCGCGGACCCGGTGCCCGCCATGTCGAGCGATTCGCGCGAGGCGAGCGCGCCGCCATTACCGAAGATGAGGCCCTGCGCGGAGACCAGAAGGAAGAAGCCGGGGAAGACGATCCAGGCCGGGGTGTCGAAGACGAGCGTGCCCACGAGGAGCAGGAGCGCCGCGAAGGCGGAGATGCTGAGGCCGATGCCGATGAGGGTGCGGGGCGGCACGTCACGCGAGAGGCGGGCCGACAGGAAGCTCATGCACATCATGCCCGTGGAGTTCACCGCGAAGCTCACCGAGTAGATGGTCGAATCGAAGCCCAGCATGTCCTGGACGACGAAGGTCGAGGCGGACACGTAGGCCAAGAGGGCGAACGCGGAGAACGCGTTGAGCAGCATGTAGGTCACGAAGAGGCGGCGGCGCAGGAGCGTGCCGCCGTTCTTCAGGAAGGTCCTGAAACCGCCCGCGTGCCGCCGCTCTTTCGGCAGCGATTCGGGGATGAGGGTGAGGACGCCAACGAGCGACAGCAGGCTCATGCCCGCGATCACCCAGAACACCTCGCGCCATTCGCCGACGATGAGGATCAGGCCGCCGAGCAGGGGCGCCACGATGGGGGCCACGCCGCTAATGCCCTGCATGATGTTCAGGGTGCGGAACAGTTCGGGGCCCTCGGTGAGGTCGATCAGGACCGCGCGGCCGAGCACCATGCCGAAGCCGCCGCCGATGCCCTGGACGATACGGGCCACGAGCAGCCACGTGACGCTGGGGGCGAGCGCGCACGCGATGGAGCCCACGAGGCACAGCACAATGCCCACGATGAGTGGGGCGCGGCGCCCGAGGCGATCCGAGAGAGGCCCCGCCACGATCTGGCCCCCGGCCACGCCCATGAAGAACGCGGTGAGGGTGAGCTGGAGGCTTGCCGCGGTCGTGGCAAGATCCCTGGTGACCTGCGGGAACGCGGGAATGTACATGTCGGTGGCGAGCGGGCCAATCGCGCTGAGCGTCGTGAGCACCGCGATGACGAGCGCGGTCACTCGCGCCGGGGATTCCCCGAGCTGGCGCACGCTCGGAAAGCGCGCGGGGTCGTCGTTCACGGCGTCTTCGAGCACGGGGATGCCGCCGGTCATGGTCGGCAGATCGAAGGGCCCCGTGGTCGTGGCGAGCTCGGGCGCGTGCGCCTCGGGGGCCCGGTTCGGCGATGCGGGGCTGCCCGGGGTGGAGGAATGTGTGCTCATGGAGGTGCGGTGTGCCCTTGCGGTGATGAGTGCGGGTGGCGGATGCGGCCGCACCATCGGGGCCTCGTGGACCGAGACTAGCGGAGGCCCGCCAGCACGCGTAAGCGAGGGGAGGCGGGAAAGTGGCGAACGTGGCAACGACGCCGCCCGCCACCGGCGAAGGGCCGGGGCGGGCGGTGGTGCCGACGAGAGAAACTACGCCGTGAGGGCGATGGTGGTGCCCACGCTGATCGGCGGGATCTGCCCGGCAGCCTCGAGGTAGATCGTCCCCGCGAGCTCCGCCTCGGTGGCGCCCGAGAAGTGAAGCGTGACGTGCCCGAGGTCCACGAGGTTCTTCTGGGCCGCTGCCCCCACCGCCGTCACCGCGAACGCGGCATCGCCGAGGTGGAGGGTGGCCCCCGGCGCGAGGGTGCCGGTGAGGTCGGTGCGATCAATGATGTAGCAAAAATCGCGCAGCTCGCCGGGCGCCTCCGGGCCGAACAGGACCGCCATGCCTTCGGCGGCGAACGTGGCCGCTTCGGGGCCGATCTCGCGGACGGTGGTCGAATACATCGTGGTCATGAGAGTTCCTTCGTTGTTCTGCGTTTCTCAGCCTAGTTCGCGCCGGAGTAGAGTCCCACGCTGGCCAGCCACGCGATGGCGACGCGGGGCGCGCCGTTGAGGAAGCGGGAGTAGAGGATCGCGGGCACGCCCACCTCCACCGTCTCCGGTTCCGCTTCGGCAAGGCCGAGGCCGACCGGGATGAAGTCGGCCGCGTTTTGCGTGTTGATCGCGAACAGGGCGGGCAGTGCCAGGTGCGGAGGCACCTTGCCCTGCGCGATCTCGTTGCCGATCAGGGTGCCGATGATGCCGCCGATCACGCCGCCGGGGCCCAGCAGGGGTGAGAGGAACGGGATCGAGCAGATGAAGCCGAGCACGATGAGCCCGATACCGTTGCCCGCGAGCGGCTCGAGCAGGTGCGAGAAGAACGTGCCGAAGCCGGAGGCGTTGATGATGCCGATGAGCATCGCGACGAAGCCCATAAAGGGAATCACCGAGGTGAGCATCGTGTTCGTGGCATCGCGGGCCGCCTGGTAGAAGATCGAGACGACGCGTCCGGCGCCGAGCCCGATCTTCTCGAGCAGCGACTTGTTCTTCTTCGCCGCAACCGTCTCGGAGATCTTCTTGTCGGTCGAATAGCGGCCCTCGCGAGCCGGAGCGCCGGACTCCTGGCCACCGTCGGCGTCGGCCTCCGCCGTTCCGGCACCCGCCGCAGCGGCCACGAGCGCTGGCTCGGCAGCCTGCACCTGGGCGGGGCTCACCGCGGAGACGTAGAGGTCTTCCGTGATGAACTGGGCGAGCGGGCCGGCCTTGCCGGTCTGCATGACGTTGACGGTGTGGATGCCCTTCTTCGGGTAGAGGCCGCAGCGGAGCGTCCCGCCGCAGTCGATCACCGCGAGGAAGATCTGTTCGTCGGGCACGGTGGTCTGGAAGCCGTTGACGGGTTCGGCGCCGGAGAGTTCTGCGATGCGATCCACGACCTCGGGCTTCATGCCGCCGCCCACGATGTAGACGATCTTGTTGCGGGTCGCATCCGGGGTGAGGGTGAGGGGGCCGCCGAATCCGCCGGAGCCCTTCGTGATGGTGATGGTGCGGTACTCGGTCATGTCACTTGATCTCCAGCTTCGGGATGGTGCTGAGCGTGACGCCCTGCTGCTTACTCACGTACTTCACGCACAGGTCAGTGACCCAGCCGCCGATGAAGTTGAGGACGAGCCCCAGCAGGAGGTAGCGGATCGCGAGGGGGCCGGTGCTGAGGCCGAGCGACATGATGCCGGTGGCCACGCCGAGCCACACGAACAGTTCCGCGGGGTTGATGTGCGGGAACACGCCGTTGCTGGTGTGGCAGAACTGGGCCGCGGAGGCGAAGTAGCCGGGCTTGTAGCGTTCCGGCATGAACCGGCCCAGCGAGTGCACCATCGGGTTGGCGAGCATGAACGCGCCGAGGAACGGCAGCACCATGTAGCGCAGTAGCACGTGGCGGCTCGCGCGTTCGGCCAGCCAGTTCACGCGCTTTTCGCCGATCAGCTGAATCACCGAGTTCATGGCGATCAAGAGGATCAGGACGAGCGGGACGATATCGGTCATCCAGCTGATGAAAGTGTCAGCGCCAGCTTGGAACAGTCCAATGAACCATTCGGCGCCTGCCACGAGGTAATCCATGACTCATGCCTCCTTTGGGGTGGGGTTTTTCGAGGGGAGGGCGTTCGCCAGGCGGGCGAACGGCCCGAGGGGGTCGTGCGGGGTGCCGCCCGTGGCGAACACCAGGTAGTTGTCGGACGCATTCGCGATGGCGAGGCGCACGGATTTCGGGTATCGCGAGAGGTCGGCCTTGTTGAGGTGGGCGATGTTGCAGCCCACCAGGTCGTTGAAGGGGCGGAAGCGGGAGAAGACGGTGTAGCCGGAGATCATGCGCGCTTCGGCGATCCGACCCGTGTTCTCGATGCCGAACATGACGATGCTTCCCGAGTTCAGAAGGCGCTTGTACTTGCCAATCGCGAGCGGGTACTTGCGACGCATCTGCACGTAGGTGGTGGCGAGGTTCTTCTCCTGCCGGAAGCTCAGTGCCATGTTGAGCCCGATCACCAGGGCAAAAAGGATGAGCACGGCCCATATGTGGGTCATCGTTGTCCTCTCGACAAGCGGTGGGTGGTGCGTGCGGCCATGGCCGCACGGAACTGGTGGGCGTCCTCGCAGCGGGCGAGGGCGGTAACTTCTGCCGGGTCGTGCCCGAGCGCGATGACCTCTTCGTAGAGGCCGACGAGGGTGGGGCTCGTGTCGCCGTCGGCCTCCGGCACCGCGAGCAGGACGATGAGCAGGCCCCCGTGGTCCTCGTTCCCGGCGGCGGCGCCGACGGCGAGCAGGAACGTGTCGGAGGGGTGGGAGACGTGCGGGAAGGCGAGGGTGGGGCCGAGCAGCATCGTCGAGCGGGATTCGCGCTCCCACATCGCCTCGGTAAGGGTGCTCGAGCCGAGGCCCCGCTCCTCGAGGGTGGCGAGGAGTTCGGCCAGGGCCTCGCGATAGTCGGTCGTGGACAGGCGCACGAACGTGTCGGCTTCGATGAGGGCGCCGAGCCACGAGACGCCAGTGAGCGGCCCCTGCCGGTTCTGGGCCATGACGAGCGTCGATATTTTTCGACCGAGTTCGTCCACGTCAAACAGCGGCCCCACGCGGATAACGGGGACCTCGAGCGGATCGGGCAACTGGCAGGTCTCGCGCGCCACGACCACGTCGCTCGCCGCGAGCAGCTCGCGGGTGACCTGGGTGTCGGAGATGGCGGTGACGGTGCCGAGCCCGCGCACCGCCTCCCGCACCTGCCACGAGAGCAGTTCGCCCTCGACCTTGCCGAACGGGTATACCGCCGCCACCTGCACGGGCCGCTCGTGGTGGGCCTGCATCTGGTGGAGGAACACCTGGAAGTAGGCGGCCAGGAGGGAGACTTCGGCATCGGCCACCAGGGCGCCGGTGTTCTCCTCGATGACGGTGCGGGCGTGGGAGGCCATCTGGTAGGCGAGCGGGTAGCGAGACTTCACCTGGTCGATCGCATCGTGGCCCACCTGCATCCCGAAACGCACCCGGTTGAGCAGGAAGCCCAGGTGGATCATGAACTCTTCGCGCAGGCCCGTGGCCTGCACGTCGATCCCCATCTGGTCGCGGATCTGATCGAGGATGGCCTGGAGGATCCGCTCGTTGTCTTCGCGCTCGAGGTAGCTCGCGAACGCCTGGGGCTCGAAGGGCCCGCGCATGCCTACGAGCGGCAGGGTCATGAACGCCGCCTCCTCGGGCTGCACCGGTATGTCGAGCCAGTCGGCGGCGAGTCCCGCGAGGGTGCGGCCGGTCGTGAACGCGTCGCTCGTTTCGAGTCGGCTTAGCGTCGGCTCGCCCGCGGGAAGATCGAAGCCGTCACCGAGCCGGGAGGCCATCACCATGAACCAGCGGGAGACCGATTCGCTCGCGGCGGCGCTCAGCCCGAGGGCCTCGCACACATCGAGCGCCTCGATCACGAGCGCGTCGGGGATCCCCGCCTCGTGCTCGAGCGCGGTGAAGAACATGCCCGCGTACGCGAGCCGAATCTTCAGCTCCGGTCCCTGCAGCTCCACGCCGCTGTTGGGGCGGCCGCTCACCAGCAGCGCGTACGGCACAAGCGCATCGCGCAGCTTCGCAAGGTCCGCGTTCACGGTGGAGCGGGAGACGCTCAGTTCGTGGGCGAGGTCATCAACAAGGACCGTCCGGCCCGCCGACGCCAACCGGTGAAAGATGAGCCCCATCCGCGATTGGGCCGAATGCAGATCGATCGCGGGCCGCTCGAGCGATGCCCGGTAGGCCCGATACGCGTCCTCGTCCCACGTGTCCAAACGGCGCAGCTCCCCCACCTGCACCACCTGCGCCACCCCGTCGAGCTCCGTGTTGAGCACGGCGATGTGGTTGGCGATGGTGCGGGTGGACACGCCGAGCAGCGAGGCCAGTTGGGGCACGGTCGCGCTCAGGCGCGCTTCGAGGGCGTCAAGAATGCTCGCGCGGTAGCTCACGGTGCTCCTCCTTTTCTCTCGTGTCTCGGCTCATGCTGCCCGGTCAGGTGTGGTTTGACTCGTGTCAGCCTCGGGATTTCGCCCCGGTTACGGCATACGTGGTACCGGAAATGTAGGAGGCGCGGGGCGAGGCGAGGAAGACCACGAGGTTGGCGATCTCCGTGAGGGAGCCGGGCCGCCCGAGCGGAATCACCTTCTGGTAATCGGGGGTCAGCTGATCCACGGTGACTCCGCGCGTGTAGGCGAGGGCCTCGTTGTAGGCGGGCGAGGTGAGGCCCGTGGGTTCGCTAATGCCGGGCGCCACGCCCACGACCCGCACGCCAAACTTGCCCAGTTCCTTGCTCCACGAGCGGGTCAGGGAGTTCACGGCGCCCTTCGTGGCGGAGTAGACGCTCTGCCCGTCGGAGCCTTCGAGGCCCGCCTCGGACGAAATGTTGACGATCACGCCGCGGCCCTGCGTCGTGAAGATCCGCGCCGCGGCCTGGCCCACGTGGAACACACCGCGCACGTTGACGTTCATCATGAGGTCGAACGACCGATCATCCAGCTCGTACTGCGGGGCGGTGCCCCGCGTATCCACGAGCAGACGCGGCAGGTTGATCCCCGCATTGTTGACCACGACATCGAGCGCGCCGTAGTGCGCGAGGATGGCCTCGAGCGCGGCCTCGACGCTGGCCCCGTCGGTCACATCGCACGGCACCTCGAGCTGCTGGGGGCTCACCTCCCGGACCTCGCTCACGCTCACATCGAGGTTCGCCACGCGGGCGCCCGCCGCGAGCAGTTCGCGGGCGATGTGCTGTCCAATACCCGATCCGGCCCCGGTCACGGCCACCACTGCGCCGTCCAGTCCCAGCCACGTGTCACTCATCAACAACTCCTTCTCGCCGTGCTTCCGCCCCCGTGCAGGTTCTTCGGGGGGTGCTGTTTCACCACCGTACGAACCGGGAACGCCCCGGCGATAGGGCCATTGCATCGGCCTTTTTCAGCAGGCAGGAAAAGGGCTGTGACCTGGGGCAACGTGACGGGCGGCAGGAGATGTTCTGCACTGACCGACGGGCCGGTTGGGACGCCTGGGCGGTCTCAGGCGCCGGGGCCGGACGATGTCAGCCACGCGTGCACAGCGGGACAGTCTCAGCCATACGGGAGGGGCGGGGCGGCATACTGGAGCCCGGGCAGCGGTGCCCGCGCGGCCCGGCAGGCGCCGTCCGCGAACCCTACTCGTGGAGGCCCACCATGCGCTCACTCATCGTTACCGCGTTTGTTTCCGCCGACGGCGTTGCCGAAGGCCCCGGCGAGGACCTGGCGTATCGGAACGCGGGCTGGACCATGACGGGCGCCCCGTTCGACATGGCGGCGTTCGAGATCAAGGGCCGCGAGCAAGAGGAAGCGGGAGCGCTGCTGCTCGGCCGCCGCAGCTACGAGATGTTCGCGCCCGTGTGGCCGGGCATGGAGGACTTCGCCCGCTACAACGCCCTCCCCCGCTACGTGGCCTCAACAACCCTCACGGCCGACGATGAGCGGTGGCCGGCCACGATTGTGCGCACCCTCAATGAGGTGGCGGCGCTCAAGGAGGCCGACGGCGGCCCGATCCTCGTGCACGGGAGCCTCGCCCTGGGTCGCTCGCTGCTCACGGCGGGGCTCGTGGACCGCTATCACCTGCTGGTGTATCCCGTGCTGCTGGGCGCGGGCGCGCGCCTGTGGCCCGATGCGGACGCTTCCATGACGAAGCTGAGCGTCGCGGAGCACGAGGTGTACGCGAACGGGGTGCAGAAGCTCGTGTATGACGTGCAGCGCTGAGAGACGGTCGCCGTCGGCCTTCTGCCGATAAACGGGCACGGCCCGGGCTCCTCGTGGAGTCCGGGCCGTGCGTTACCGCGTCTGGGCGGGCGTTACAGCATGCAGCTGACGCAGCCTTCGACCTCGGTGCCTTCGAGCGCCATCTGGCGCAGGCGGATGTAGTAGAGCGTCTTGATGCCCTTGCGCCACGCGTAGATCTGCGCGCGGTTGACGTCGCGAGTGGTGGCGGTGTCGGGGAAGAACAGGGTGAGCGAGAGGCCCTGATCCACGTGCTTCGTGGCCTCCGCGTAGGTGTCGATGATCTTCTCGTAGCCGATTTCGTACGCGTCCTGGTAGTACTCCAGGTTGTCGTTCGTCATGTACGGCGCCGGGTAGTAGACGCGGCCGATCTTGCCTTCCTTGCGGATCTCGATCTTGGAGACGATCGGGTGGATCGAGGAGGTCGAGTGGTTGATGTAGGAGATCGACCCGGTGGGCGGAACGGCCTGCAGGTACGCGTTGTACATGCCGTGCTCCTTGACTTCGGCCGCGAGCGCCGCCCAGTCCTCCTGGGTGGGCAGGTGAACGCTCGAGTTCTCGAACAGTTCGCGCACGCGCTCGGTGCGCGGCTCCCACACCTCGTTGATGTACTTGTCGAAGTAGGCGCCGCTCGCGTACGTGGAGTCCTCGAAGCCCAGGAACGTTTCGCCGCGCTCCTTGGCGATCCGGTTGGACGCCTTGATGCACTGGTACGCGACGGCGTAGAAGTACATGTTCGTGAAGTCCAGGCCCTCGTCGCTGCCGTAGTGGATGGCTTCGCGGGCAAGGTAGCCGTGGAGGTTCATTTGGCCGAGGCCAATCGCGTGGGAGGCCTTATTGCCGTTGGCAATCGTGGGCACCGACGAAATATCGGACGCGTCGGAGACGGCGGTGAGGGCGCGGATCGACGTGTCGATGGTCTTCGTGAAGTCCGGCGAATCCATGGCCTTCGCGATGTTGAGCGAGCCCAGGTTGCAGGAGATGTCCCGGCCCAGTTCGTCGTAGCTGAGGTCAGCGTTCATCGTGGACGGGGTGGAGACCTGCAGGATTTCGGAGCACAGGTTCGAGTGCGTGACCTTCGCGCCGCCAATCGGGTTCGCCCGGTTCACCGTGTCTTCGAACATGATGTAGGGGTAGCCGGACTCGAACTGGATTTCCGCGAGGGTCTGGAAGAAGTCGCGGGCGCGGATCTTCTTCTTCGCGATCCGGTGATCGTCCACCATCTCGCGGTACTTCTCGCTCACGTCGATGTCGGCGAACGGCTTGCCGTACACGCGCTCCACGTCGTACGGGGAGAACAGGTACATCGGCTCGTTGTTCTTCGCCAGATCGAACGTGATGTCGGGGATGACCACGCCGAGGGAGAGGGTCTTGATGCGGATCTTCTCGTCGGCGTTCTCACGCTTCGTGTCGAGGAAGCGCAGGATGTCCGGGTGGTGCGCGTGCAGGTAGACGGCACCGGCGCCCTGGCGGGCACCGAGCTGGTTCGCGTAGCTGAAGGAGTCTTCCAACAGCTTCATCACGGGGATCACGCCGGAGCTCTGGTTCTCGATCTGCTTGATCGGTGCGCCGTATTCGCGCAGGTTGGAGAGCAGGAGGGCCACGCCGCCGCCGCGCTTGGACAGTTGCAGGGCGGAGTTGATGGAGCGGCCGATCGACTCCATGTTGTCTTCGATCCGCAAGAGGAAGCACGAGACCAGTTCGCCGCGCTGCGCCTTGCCCGCGTTGAGGAAGGTGGGGGTCGCGGGCTGGAAGCGGCCCTCGATCACCTCATCCACGATGTTTTCGGCGATCTGCTCGTTGCCCGCCGCGAGGGTGAGGGCCACGAGGCTCACGCGGTCCTCGAACCGCTCAAGGTAGCGCTTGCCGTCGAACGTCTTGAGCGTGTACGAGGTGTAGTACTTGAAGGCGCCGAGGAAGGTGGGGAAGCGGAACTTCTTCGCGTACGCGCGCTTGAACAGCGACTTGATGAACGCTGGCGAATACTGGTCGAGCACGTCCTTCTCGTAGTACTGGTGCTCCACCAGGTAGTCCAGCTTCTCCTCGAGGGAGTGGAAGAACACCGTGTTCTGGTTGACGTGCTGGAGGAAGTATTCGCGGGCCGCTTCGCGGTCCTTGTCGAACTGGATCTTCCCCTCGGTGTCGTAGAGGTTCAGCATGGCGTTGAGCGCGTGGTAATCCATCGCCTTGTTGTGCTCGTAGCCCGGCATCTCAGTCAGTTGAGCCAAAACCGTTCCAATCCTTCTCTGACCTTGGCGATGTCTCGCGACGTCCCAAGGAGTTCAAATTTGTACATGTGCGGCACCTTGCACTTGTGGGCGATGATGTCGCCCGCGAGGCAATAGGCCTCACCGAAGTTGGTGTTGCCGCCGGTGATGACGCCCTTGATGTGGGCGCGATTGCGTTCGTCGTTAAGGAAGGCGATGACCTGCTTCGGTACCGCTCCCTTCGTGGAACCGCCGCCGTAGGTGGGGACGATGAGGACGTAGTCTTCGTCCACCACGAGGGGTTCTTCGGTGCGGCGCAGCGGGATGCGTTCCACCTTGTCGGCGGGGATCTCCAGCTTTTCCACGAATCGCTTCGTGTTCTCCGAGACCGACGAGAAGTACACGACCTTGCTCATCACTGACCTCCGCGACGCGGTGCGGGGCGTCTCAGACGGCGCGAGCCTGGCGCTCGACGCCAGCCGCCGCGGTGAGGGCCTTGATCTTGTCGGGGCGGAAGCCCGCCCAGGCGTCGTTCGTCGTGGTGACGACGGGGGCCTGCATGAAGCCCATGGACTTCACCTTCGCGAGGGCGTCGGCATCCTCGGAGATGTCCACGGTGGTGTACGCGAGGCCGGCCTTGTTGAGGGCCCGCTTCGTGGCGTCGCACTGCACGCACATGGGCTTGGTGTAGACGGTGATGTCCATCGTGGTGGGAAGCCTTCCAGACTGAGAAACAACGGGGCTATGAGGGGCGATCCGCCCGGGGCAGATCAACGACCACAACACTACACCTAGTGGCCCGATACTTCAGCCACCACTAGATGTACTGAATTACACGCCTGTCATGTGGATGCTGTGTGGACAGTCTGTTCAGCAGTGTGCACCCTCGCGCGAGTTATCCACCGTGCATGCACGACACCCGTGCAGCCTGGGGTGCACGGGTGTGTGGATAGGGTGTGGGCGAGTGTGGCCGACGGGGATTATCGTGCCCGCTCAGTGGACAACCGGCGGGGCTGTGCCGCCATCACGGGGCGAAAAATTTCTTGATGTGATGCGCGCGCTCGGCGTGTCGCGCGAAAGCCGGATGGCGGGGCTCACTCGCCGTCGGGTCGCGGGAGCGACGACGCTTCGGGCTCCGCGCCCTCGGTGCCCTCCGCTGCGGCGGCACCGTCGCTCTCCTTCGCGGCAGCACCGTCGTCCGCTGCGCCGTCGGCGGCCTCGGGCGTTTCGGGCGCCTCCGCCTCGGCGGCCTCGTCCGCGGGCGTCTCCGCTTCTGGCTCCTCCTCCACCGGGTCGAGCGAGCGTCCCTCGGTCGCGGCGATTTCCGCGAGGATCTCGCGGGCGGTGGCCGTGTCCTCGAGGGCCTCACTCAGCCCGTAGGCGGGTGCCTTGCCGCGGGCGGCGAACTCAAAGAAGGCATCCCACAGGGCGTAGCCGACGGAGGCTTCGGAGCGGGTGGTGGTCGTGGTGACGGCGCCGTCGGTTTTCACGGTGACGGTGTAGGTGCCGCGGCGGTCAAGGTCGGCTTCCTCGGGGATCTGCACCGTGCCCTGGCGGCGGGTGGAGACGAACCGGATGGAGTCGCGCAGTTCGGGGGCGAACGGCAGGTAGTGCCACGCGAAGCGCACGTGCGGGCCCTTCTCGATGGCGCCGAGCACTTCGAGGGAGCCGGGGATCACCTGGGTGGGCCAGTGGCGGATGCCGTGTACCTCGGTGAGGGGGCCGTACATGGAACGCAAGAGCGCGAGCTGCGCCACGAGGCCGGTGAGCAGGCCCTTGACGTAGAGGTCGCGGTCGCGCTGGGTGGAGCCCTCCCCCGCCCCTGCGGCGACGGCGGCGGCGAGGCTTTCGCGGCGTTCGGCCCGCACCTCGGTGGGCAGGTCGTAGGCGGCGGCCGTCACATGGTGCTTCGAGAACACCACGGCGCTTGCCGGCATGAGGGTCTCGAACTCGAGCACGCGCAGATCGCGCGCCAGGTTGTCGGCCACGAAGCGGGTCACGGACGAGTCGTAGAGGGCGCCGTAGCCCACCATGACGAGCGGGCGCCCGGCCATGCGCTCGAACGCGGCGATCTCCTCGATCTCTTCGGCCCCGTATCCCACGGGTGGTTCCACGAGCACGGGGATGCCGCGCTTCATGAGGGCGAGCACATCGGCACCCTTGACGCCGTCGGCCGCGAACACCGCCGCGTCCACCTCGATGCTCTTGTGGCGCACGGCGGAGACCAGATCGTCCACGCTCGCGAACACGAGGTCGTCGGCGAAGTGCCACTTCTGGGCCACTTCGGTGCGCCTGCGGGGGGAAATGTCCACGACGGCGGCAATCTCGAAGCGGTCGTGGCGGCGCATGATCATGGGCAGGTGCACGGACTGCGCCATCGTGCCGAGACCAATAACCGCGATGCGAAGAGGCGAGGCCATGCGTGGGGTTCCTTCCGGAGGTGGGCGGCGGGCGAGGGCGGCGCCCAGAGCCGGGGACAGACCCGACCATTAAACACCTGCCCGCTCCACCGGGCATGTGTGCGGCCCAGGGTGGTGCGCGCGGCACTCAAGGCTCGGGGCTCGGGCTCGTCGCCGAGGTTGGCTGGGCAGCCCTCGTTGAGTACCCACGGGCACGGCGGGGAAGTTACCCTGGATGTGCACCACGAAGGCGCGCCGGGCGCGCCCACCCCCGCCGAACCCGAAGGAGCACCGCCGCCGTGTTCTACGAATCCGTCCGCAACCTCGTGAGGCCGTTCATCAAGGCGTGGTGGCGGCCCGAGGTCGTCGGCCTGGAGAACATTCCGTCCACCGGGCCGGTCATTCTCGCCTCCAACCACCTGGCGAACGTGGACAGCTTCCTGGTGCCCGTGGTGACGCCCCGCAAGGTCCGCTACATCATCAAGGCCGATTACTGGCAGCAAAAGGGCCTGAAGGCGCGCGTGGCGCAGAAGTTTTTCGAGTCGATCGGGTCCGTCCCCGTGGAGCGGGGCACTCTCAAGGCCGCGCAGGGCTCGCTCGATGCCGCCCTGGGCGTCCTGAACGACGGCGGCGTGTTCGGCATCTACCCCGAGGGCACGCGCTCGAAGAATGGCAAGCTCGGCAAGGGCCGCACGGGCGTGGCGTGGCTCGAGGAGCATTCCGATGCGCCCGTGATTCCCGTGGGACTGCGCGGCACGAACGCCCTGTTCGTGCGCGGAAAGCTCCTGCCCCGCCCGAAGGCGGCGAAGCTGAGGGTCGCGTTCGGGCCGCCCGTGGACTTCACGGGGATCGACCGGTCGCTGCCGGAGAATCAGCGGCGCCGTCTCGTGACCGAGCGGGTCATGGACGCGATTCAGGAGCTCAGTGGGCAGGATCGGGCCGCCCAGCGCCCGGTTGATCTTCAGGAGCCGGGGGCCGACGCCACCGCGGCCACAGACGAGGGAGCAGTCGCATGATCACCGCCGTCGGTTACATTCCCACTCCCGCGGGCGATACTGCGCTCGAGGCCGCGATTGAGCGGGCCGCACTGAACGGGAGCGCCCTGCACCTCATTAACGTGGTGCGCGGGGACCGCCCGGGCGATCTGCGGCACGCGAGCGATGCCCAGCTGGCCGACGCCGCGAAGCGGGCGAACGCGCGGGGCGTCACGGTGACGCATGCGCGCACGCACGTCGAGACGGGCGATCAGCTCGTGGAGTCCCTATTGACCGCGGTGGACGCATCGAACGCCCAGGTCCTCGTGATCGGGGGGCGCCGCGAGCGGGGCCGTCCCGCGCACATGCTCGGCATGACCCTGCAGCACATCGTCGCGGACTCCCCCTGCTGCGTCCTCGTCGTCTGAGCGCGGCGCCCTACTGCTGAGGGCCCGGCGTATTTGAGGCGCGGCGCGGCCCTACCCCCAGCCAAGTTCGTGCAGGCGCGCATCGTCCATGCCGAACAGGTGCCCGATTTCGTGGAGCACCGTCACGCGGATCTCGTGGACCAGTTGCGCGCGCGTGTGGCAGAGACGTTGGAGCGGGCCGCGGAAGATGAGGATGCGGTCGGGTTCCATCATGGAGTCGAAGTGGCCGCGCTTGTCGAGCGGCACCCCGATGTAGACGCCAAGAATGGACTGTCCTTCGGGTGGTTCGTCTTCCACGAGGATCACGACGTTGGCGCGGGCGACGCGTTCGATCACGTCGAGCGGGAGGGAATCGAGGGCGTCGTCCACGGCGTCCTGGAACTCGGCCTCGCTCATCGTGATCATGGATTCCAGCGTACGGCAGTAGCACGCGCGGGTGCCGCCGTCGTTGCCGACTGCGGCACCCGCGCGTGACCGGTGGAAGAACTACTGAATGCTGCCGGGCGATTCTTCGCCCGCGTTCTTCTTGACGGCTGCCTCGATGCGCTCGCCGATTTCCTGGTCCACATTCTTCCAGTACTGGAAGGCGCGCGAGAGCACGGGTTCGATCACGCCGCCGAGGGCGCCGGAGACGGTCTCGACGAACTCGTCGCGCTGGGCGTCGGTGAAGACCTCGCGCACGAGGGTGCCCGCCTGCGAGAAGTCGTCGTCTTCGGGGTGGAGGGTGTAGGCGGAGCGGACCATCTGCCCGTCGGCTTCCCACCCGTTATCCACGGGGCCCTGTTCGTCCTGGAAGGCACGGCCGAACGAGTTCGGCGCGTACACGGGGGCGTCGCCGCTGTGGAAGAACTGCATCGCCCCTTCTTTGTCGTAGCTGTTCGTGCGGTTGATCGGGGCGTTGACGGGCAGCTGGTTGAAGTTCGTGCCGAGGCGGTTGCGCTGCGCGTCCGGGTAGGAGAACACGCGGCCCAGCAGCATCTTGTCGGGCGAGACGCCGGTGCCGGGCACCTGGTTCGAGGGGCTGAAGGCCGCCTGCTCGATCTGCGCGAAGTGGTTCACGGGGTTGCGGTTGAGCTCGAACTCGCCCACCTTGATGAGCGGGTAGTCCTTCTTCGACCAGGTCTTCGTGAGGTCGAACGGGTTGAACCGGTAGTTCACGGCGTCGGCGTACGGCATCACCTGCACGGAGACGTCCCACTTCGGGAAGTCGCCGTTCTTGATCGACTCGAACAGGTCCTTGCGGTGCGCGTCGGCGTCTTCACCCGCGATGCGGGTGGCCTCGGCGTTGGAGAGGAAGTCCATGCCCTGCTGCGTGTGGAAGTGGTACTTCACCCAGAACTTTTCGCCGGACTCGTTGACCCACATGTAGGTGTGCGAGCCGTAGCCGTTCATGTGGCGCCAGGTCTTCGGCAGGCCGCGCTGACCCATGAGGTAGGTGACCTGGTGGGCGGTTTCGGGAACGAGCGTCCAGAAGTCCCACTGCATCGTCGCGTCGCGCAGCCCCGAATCGGGAAGGCGCTTCTGCGAGTGGATGAAGTCGGGGAACTTAATGGGGTCGCGCAGGAAGAAGATCGGGGTGTTGTTGCCCACGATGTCGAGGTTGCCCTCTTCGGTGTAGAACTTCAGCGCGAATCCGCGCACGTCGCGCCACGTATCGGGCGAGCCCAGTTCGCCGGCCACGGTGGAGAAGCGGGCGAGCATCGGAGTCTTCGTGCCCGGTTGGAACACCTGCGCCTTCGTGTACTTCGAGACGTCTTCGGTGATGCGAAGTTCGCCGAAGGCGCCGGAGCCCTTCGCGTGCGGGCTGCGCTCCGGGATGCGCTCGCGGTCGAAGCGGGCCAGCTTCTCCACGAGGGCCACGTCGTGCAGCAGCAGCGGCCCGTTCGCTCCGATGCTCAGCGAGTTTGCATCGGATTCGCGCGGGGCGCCGGATTCGGTTGTGGACGGGATGGTCGGATCGAAGTTGCTCATCTCTTCCTCCGTTATTTCTGTAGTGGGGTGGAAAACTGTGGGGGTGGGGCGCCGGGCGCTCGTGTCAGGGGGCGGGGGCCGACGGGGATGCGCCTGCCTCCGCCGCTGTGTCACGGCACTTCGGGCAAAAACCTCGGTAGATAACTTCGGCTTCGTCGATGGCAAAGCCGTAGTCCTGACCGGAGGCCACGTGCAGGCACGGGGCTTCGCCCGTGGCGCAGTGAACATCCTCCACCCGGCCGCATTCGCGGCAAACCAGGTGGTGGTGGTTGTCGTGGCGGTGCGTCTCAAAGAGGGCGCGCCGCCCGTTCACGGAGATGCGGCGCACGAGGCCCGCATCGGTGAGGGCATGCAGGACGTCATAGACCGCCTGCTTGGAGACCGTCCCCAACTGGGTGCGCACGTGCCCGGCGATGGTGTCGGCGTCCGCGTGCTGATGGCGCTCCACAACGGCAAGCGTGGCCAGGCGCGGGGCCGTGACACGCAAGCCAGCCTGACGCAGGGAGTCCTCGGGGGTGAGGCTCCCACGCAGTGTCGCGTCCGTGGGGGTGGTCATGCAGCCACCCTAGACCAGTTTTCTGGATCTAGTCTAATAAACGAACAAGTCGGGAGGTAGTCGGGCAGGAGCATCTTCTCCCGCATTGCCTAGGCACTATCCAGCTCTATAGAGTGGGCCTCGGGTAGCAGTTCCACCGCGGACCACGCGCCAACTCCGAGAGGCAGCCCGAGCGGCTGCCTCTCGTGCTTTTATCGACACTCTCCGAAGCCCAGATCGAGCCTTCGGGCTCGGGTTCAGTCAACCCTTCAGATCCGGGTCCGGTCACCGCTGTGGAGCGCGTGAGCATCATGTGCCCACAAGGGCACTCGCTAGTCCGTAGCCCTCACGTACCTGACGGCGAGGATCAGGGCGGCCACACCGACGAGGAGCCAAGCAAACGCCGTCGCGTAGGGAACATAGTTCTGCGAGGTCATCCACGCGAGGACGAGGGCGACGAGCGCGACAAAAATGGCGCGTTCCTTGAGATCTTCCTTCATGCCTGGTTGGCGGCAGCCCTGTCGTCTCATGTGGGCGCGGCCGGCCTCCTTTTCTACCGCCCGAGTCTAGCAATGACCGCGGGCAGCAACCTCCTGCGGTGACTACACCCCTCAGCCGAAGACGCGGTGACGAGCGCGAGGTATGTACCCAAAATTAGGTGCCGAATCCACGCAGCAGGGAGGCAGAAGCGCCGCCGGTACACCAAGAGGTGGAAGTACAAAGTCCGATACCGATTTAGGAACGGAGCCACCTCATGTGGACGAAAACCAGTAACTCAGTAGACGAACCCGAGAAGCACGACGAGTCCGGCCCACAACACCCGACTGGGAAGCGCTTCCGGGTCATCGCCCGGCGGGCCAGGAACGCCATTATCCTCACCCTGAGGATCATCGAGCTCGCCTCGAAGGTCTACGAGCATCTCAGCCCGCACTTGGGCGGGTAGCGAGCACAGTCGCCCCGCTCCGCTTGGTTACGGTGAGCGGCGACTGACAAACTGGCCCGCCGAGGCCAGAACGCAAGAAACGGCCCACACCGGGTGTTTTCCCTGGTGCGGGCCGTTTTTCTGCTGAGCCGCCTGCCGGAATCGAACCGGCGACCTATTCATTACGAGTGAATCGCTCTACCGACTGAGCTAAGGCGGCGCCGCCCGTGCGCGGCACGGACTCAACTACTGTACGGGCTGGGCCGATGCCGCGCAAAACTGAGCCGGGGCGATTCGTCTCACGTTGAGCGTCGGCCCCTCGCTCTCAGGCGGGCGGGCTGCACGTGAGCCCATCGGTGGGGGTGACGTCGTTGATGAAGTAGTTGTCCACCGCTTCCTCGATGCAGCCGCCGCTGCGGCCGTAGGCGGTGTGACCGTAGCCTTCAAAAGTCAAAAGCACGGAGTTGTCCAGCTGCTCCGCGAGGGCCTCCGACCACGGATACGGGGTGGCGGGGTCGCCGGTGGTGCCGATGACGACGATGGTGGAGGAGCCCGAGGCATGGATCGACGCGGGCACGCGCACGGGCTTCGCGGGCCACTGCTCGCACGAGATCCCGCCGCCGCCAAGCATGCCGCCGAAGGTGGGATAGCGCTCTTCGAGCCGCTCGGATTCGGTCTGCACCCACTCGGGATCTATGACGCCGAGGCGGTCCAAGCAGTTGACGGCGGTGATGGCGAACATGCCGTTGGAGGCGTAGCTGCCGTCGGAATTGCGCTCGTTGGAGAGGTCAGCGAACATGCCGAGCAGGTCGCCGTTCCCGGCGAACGCCAGCTGCAGGGCCATGGCGAGCATGGGCCACGTTTCGCTGCTGTACATGGGCACGAGCACGCCCGTGACCGCGAGGGAGCCGGTCAGTTCGCGGCCGTCGCTCATGGTCAGCGGCTTCTGGGCGGTCTGGTCCAGGAAGTCCCGAATCTTCTGGACGCCCTGATCGACGGTCCCCTCGAGCGGGCACGAGCCGTCCGCTTGGCCTTGACACCAGGTCACGAAGGCACGAACGGAGTCCTCGAAGCCCGCGGCCTGGCCCGCGGCCATTTCGTCGCCGGTGATCGACGGATCCACCGCGGCGTCAAGCACGATGTGGCCGGTGCGCTCGGGGTACAGCTCGGCGTAGGAGGCGCCGAGGTAGGTGCCGTAGGAGTACCCGAGGTAGTCGAGCTTCTCGGAGCCCACCACGGCCCGAATCACGTCCATGTCGCGCGCGGCGGACCACGTGTCCAGGTATTGCAACAGCTCGCCGGAGTTCGCCTTGCACGCCTCGATCATTGTCGCAAAGCTCTCTTCGGACGCCAGTCGCCCGTCCTCGGTATCGGTGTCGAAAGTGGCCGACAGGTACTCGTCGGTCTGCTTATCGTCCAGGCACACGATCCCCGAGGAGTCCTTGACGCCCCGCGGATCGAACCCGATGTAGTCGTAGGAACCGCGCAGCGCGTCAGTCCCGGTCGAGGAACCATATTCGGCCACGATCTGATTCCCCGAACCGCCCGGGCCGCCCGGGTTGATGAGCAGGGACCCCTTATATTCGCCCGTGCCGGTCGTGGCGAGCTTCGAGATGAGCAGGTCGATACTGCCCTGATCGGGAGCGTTCCACATGAGCGGCACCTTCACCGTGGCGCATTCGGCCGACGCATAGGCCGGGTCCTCGCACGGCCCCCACTGGGGCTTTTGCGCATAGATCTCCGCCCAGCGCTGATCGCTCGCGGTATCCGCATCGATCCCCATCGCCGCGGACTCCATCGGCGTGGCGAGCGTCCCGATCGGCGCCATTCCGTCGGTCCCGAACGCTGTGGAGGTGGTGCCCTCAAGGGTGGTGACGCTGGGCTGGGAGGCCGACGGCGACGCGCCCGAGCCCGCGCTTCCCCCTCCCCTGTTCAGACTGGCAAGGTATCCGCAGCTGGACAGGGCCAGGGCGCTCGCGGCTGCGAGCGCGGCAATCGCGGTGACGCGGGAGCGTTTCACGAGCGGGGGCTGGGTCGATCCTTCCGAGGTGTCCTCCCGGCCGGGGCCGGAGGAATCGTGATGATCTCGGGATCGAAACATAGGCCCGTGGCCCCCTTCGCGCCGTCCGGCGCCTTCGTCGTGCCACGGGGTGTGGCGTAGGCAATACCCACCCATTGAATCACGGGTTGGCCGCGCCAGAGAGGTGGGTCACCGCCGCTCGAAGCGAAGTGGCGACCGCGCCGGGTTTTGGCTACAGTGGTTCCGGCCCGCCCCGTTCGTCTAGCGGCCTAGGACACCTGCCTTTCACGCCGGCAACACGGGTTCGAATCCCGTACGGGGTACTTCGGTACACAATGACCGCCCACCATCTCGGTGGGCGGTCATTGTCGTTCCGCGGCCCAGGTCACCGGTCGCGTCATCGCGCGGCGGGAATCACCGGCGGCACGCTCGCGGCCTGATCGCGACGCCGCGGGGCCGCCCGGTCAGACACCAACGGGCGAGGCCCGAACGAGTCGGGCACTCCCCCACCCCGGGGCCGACGGGCCAAAGCGCGCTGCACGACGAAACTCGCGACCCAGAGACCGGCGTCGGTGAGGATCTTCGCGGCGAGCAATCCCACGCCAGCGAACACGAGGATGTTGACGCTGATCATGCCCGCCACGAGCAGCACCACCGCGAGCGCGGCGTAATCCACGAGGGTCCGCGCCCACGGCACGCCACGCGGGCGAAACACGAGCACCCTGTTGACCGTGACGTTGACGCCACCGGAGACGATCCGGGCGATGAGCAGGGCCAGCCACACCTGGCTCGTGAGTGTGGCGAGCGCGAGGAACAGCACGGTGTCGATCGCGAAGGCCAGCAGGCCGGACAGCGCGAAGCCCAGCATGAGCCCGAGCACCCGCGCGGAGTCCCGCAGCGGCCGGAAGTGGCTCGAGCGATTGTCCTCGATATAGACGGTTTCGATGCTCATGGTCTCCCATTTCTGCCCCGTTCGCGCCACGGCCAGCAGCGCGGAAAGTTCGTACTCGTAGCGGTCCCCGGGCACCTGAAGCAGGAGGGGAATGAGGGCCGACGGGATGGCGCGCAGGCCCGTCTGCGTGTCCCCGAGCCACCTGCCCGTGCTGAGGAAAAACAGGGCGCTGCTGACGGCGTTGCCGACCCGCGAGCGCATCGGCGTTCCCGCGCCGAACGTGCGCGTGCCGAGGACGAGCGGGGCCTGCCCGGCCCATGCCGCGTTCTCCCGCACCACGGCCACGAGGCGCGCGATGTCGGCGGGGGTGTGTTGGCCGTCGGCGTCGGCCGTGATGACCGCCGCCCCGGGCAGGATCTCCTGGATCGCGCCGAGGCCTCGCTTGAGGGCGCTGCCCTTGCCGCGGTTGGTGCGCTCGCGGATCACGCGGGCGCCGTCGGCCTCGAGGGCTGTGAAGATGGCGTCGTAATCGCCTTCGTCGAGCCCCTGCTCTGGCCCCGGGCCGGAGCCCGAGCCGTCGTCCACCACGAGCACCAGGTCGGGCGCGGCCTCGCGGCGGATCGCTCGCACGAGCGGCACGAGGTCGGCGTCGGGGCGATAGGCGGGGATGAGCAGGGCGATGGTTTCCTGTGTGGCGCTCATGGCGATCATCCCGCGATGTAGAGGATGTCGGAGGTGTCGCGGTCGCTCGTGCCGCCGCGGGGCCGGGACACCATCTGCCCCGAGAAGAACATGACGGAGCTGCCGCCCCCATCGAGGTTGTAGGCCACGTCGCATCCCTCGTCGATCAGGAGCGTTGCCAGCTCGCTCATGGTGGCGCCGCGGGAGTAGCCGTCGCTGCGACCATCGACCACCATGAACACGAAGCTGCCGTCGGCCTTGCGGCCCACCGCCGTGCGGGGCTGCTCCCCCTGGATCGAATGGTTGCCCACGTTCGTGTCGATCTCCACGTCATCCACCCCGCTCGGGATGGCGCCGTCCACGACGACGGCGGGGCCGAAGCTCAGGCACTGCCAGGCTCCGGCGGCCACGAGGGCGCTCGCGCTCGTCGTGGTTTCGTCGATGATCTGCATTGTGCCGTCGGTCATGATGACGAGGGCGTCGCGGGCGGGCACATCGCGGTAGGCCACGCCGTTGCGGATCACGATGCCGGTCGATCGGAAGCCGTAGTAGTCGCCATTGATGGCGAGTACGGCGCCGACCCGTTCGGCGATGGCGGATGGTTTTTCCACGATGTTTTCGCCGTAGGCATCGTCGGCGAACGCTGAGCGCAGGGCGCGGGCGTCGGCGAGGGTGATCGTGGCGACGTACCAAGTGAGGGTGTCGCTGCCGGTCCCGGAACTCTTGGTTTCCACGGTGATGCGGGAGGTGTCGGAGTCGTAGGTGAGGGCGTCGCCGCTCGCGGCCTCGGAGCTGGTCGAGGCCGCGGTCTGGGTGCCGGAGTCGCTGAAGGTGGCGAGCTCGGTGGTGTCGGTTTCGAGCGCGCTCGCGCTCTGGACCTCGACCTTTTCGCGAAGGAAGCGGTCCCACGCCCACGCGCCGGTGCCTCCTGCGCCGGCGAGGGTGAGGGCGCCTGCGCCGAGGACGGCGCGGCGGGTAACGGAGCGGCGCTGGCCGCGGGTGTCAGGGGTGTGTTCGGTGCTCATGCCAGGTACCCTCGCGCCCGATCCTCTGCTTTGCCCGTCGGTTTCGCTGTCGATTTCCTATGTGACGCAGCGGATATTCACCCAGGTCAGAGACGTGCTGTGGGACTCATGGGGCAGAAATAGGCCGCGCATAGCAAGTGCATAGGAAGCGGGGGTGTTCTTGTTCCATCACCTCAACCACAGGAGCCACTCATGGGTACCGTCCTCATCTACGCGATCAACATCGCGCTTGCCGCCACCCTCGCCTTCGGCATTTACTTTCCCCGCCACCGCCGCAAGGACCTCGTGGTGGCCTTCATGGGCATCAACATCGGCGTGATGGCCGTCGCGGCCCTGCTCGCCAGCTCGACGGTCACGGCGGGCCTCGGGCTCGGCCTGTTCGGCGTCCTCTCGATCATCCGGCTGCGCTCCGATGAGCTCGGGCAAAACGAGATCGCCTACTACTTCGCGTTCCTCGCCCTCGGGCTCATCGCGGGCCTCTCCATCCAGCCGTACGCGCTAACCCTGGCCTTCATGGTCCTCGTGGTGGCCACGATGGCGATCATCGACCATCCCGCGATGCTCGGGAAGAATGCCCGCACGGTCATGGTCGTGGATCGCGCCTTCCTGGACCAGAACGAGCTTTCCGCGCATCTCGCGGACGTGCTCGATGCGGACATCACCGGCGTCACGATCCAGCGGATCGATCAGGTAGCCGACACCACCTGGGTGGATGTGCGCTACCGCCCCCGCGGCGGCCGCGGCTCCACCTCCCGCACCATTCCGCACGAGGCCTCGGCGGCCGACAGGGCCCGCGCCAGCCACAGCATCGCCACCGCTCCCACTCGCGAGGTGGCGCTCCGATGAACACGCTCGCGACGGATCACTTGGACGCCATTGACCTCGAGAACCTCAACGCCGAAGCGGCCCTGCTCACCCGCGTGGACCGCAAGTACCTCGTGCCGCTCGACGTAGCGAACGCGCTTGCCACGGAGCACGCCGCGGCCTTTCGGGCGCTCGAGATCGGGGGCCTGCGGAGCTTCGGCTACGCCTCAACCTACTTCGATGCGCACCGGGACACCCGGGACGGCGCCGGTGCGGACGCGTGGCAGGGCTTTCACGCGGCAGCGACGGGCAGGCGGCACCGCTTCAAGGTCCGCACCCGCACCTACCTCGATTCGGGCGAGCAGTTCCTTGAGGTGAAGACCCGCACGGGCCGCGGGGCCAGCCTCAAGCAGCGCATCCCCCTCGCCGCGCACACCGAGAACGGCCCGCTCACCGCCCTCGATGCCTCCGCGCGCGCCTTTGTCGATGCGGCGCTCGATTCGGCGCACTACCCGCATCCGGTGGGGACGCTCCACCCCGTGCTCTCCACGAGCTATCGACGCTCGACCCTGCTCCACGAGAGCGGGGCGCGCGTCACGGTCGATACGGACCTCGCGTGGAGCGGCGAGGGGGCCGACGCGGTCCACGCCGCGGGCGCCGGGCTTGGGGGGCGTCACGCCCGCACGTGCCTTGCGGTGCTGGAGACGAAAAGCCCCGCGGGCGCGGGCGCCGTCGACCGCTGGCTGTGGCGGGCAGGCTACCGGCCCGCCCGCATCTCCAAGTACGCGACCGGGCTCGCGCTGCTGAACCCACACCTGCCCGCGAACCGCTGGCACCGCACCCTCTCGCTCCTGGACGCACCGCCCGCCACCGGGGCCCTCGGCACCGACCAGACGCCCGGGGCAGGCCAGACGCACAGCGCCGTCGGCCAGATCCACCACTAAGCAGAACCGACCACCCTTCCGCCGCCCCACCCGGGCCGGCACCACACACGAGATACAACACACGACACACAAAGGATTGACCACCATGAACACCACCCCGAACCGCACCACCAAGAAGATCGCCGCGATGGCCGGAGCCGGCGCCGCCGCCATTGTGCTGGCCGTGACCGGGGCTTTCGCCGCCGCCTCACTGGACGGCTCGTCCGGCACGATCACCTCCACCACGACCAGCGCCTCCGCGGCCGTCACCAGCGACGGCTCGAGCGCCACCGGCACGATTTCCTCGGCCCTCGCCGACATCGACACGCACGTGGGAGCCAGCGACCTCACGTGGGACGCGAGCGAGGAACAGGCAATCACGCTGTCGGACGCCGGTTCCACCTCGTCCGCGAGCGGCGTGAGCATCGACGGTTCCACCATCACCATCACCGAGGCGGGCGTGTACCGCCTCAGCGGCACCCTGAGCGACGGCCAGGTGCTCGTGAGCGTGGCCGATACCGATCAGGTGACGCTGATCCTCGACGGCGTGAGCATCACGAACAGCGCGGGCACGGGCATCGGCATCACCGAGGCCGACGAAGTGACGATCTACACCGCGGCGGGCACCACGAACGCGGTGAGCGACGGGTCGAGCTACGAGGTGGCCGACGACACCACGCCCGTGGCCGCCATCGCCTCCGCAGCCGATCTCACGATTGCTGGCGAGGGCACGCTGAACGTCACCGGCCGGAGCAACGACGGCATCAACTCCAAGGACGGCCTCGCCATCGTGGGCGGCACCCTGAACGTGACGGCGACCGACGACGGTATTCGCGGCAAGGACTACGTGGGGATCGATACCGCGAGCGTGAGCGTCGAGGCGGGTGACGACGGCATCAAGTCCGACAACGCCACCGATGCCGACCGCGGCTGGGTCCTCGTGACGAGCGGGACCGTGAACGTGAGCGCGGGCGACGATGGCGTGAAGGGCGAGCAGGCGCTCGAGGTGGCCGGCGGCACCGTCACGGTGGACAGCTCGGTGGAGGGCTTCGAGGCGCAGCGGCTCACCGTGAGCGGCGGCGAGGTCACCATCACCGCGAGCGACGACGGCATGAACGCGACCGCGGCAGAAGTCAGCACCGACGAGACCGAGACGAGTGCCCAGCCGGGCGGCATGGGCGGCGGGACCGAGAGCGACGACGGTTCACTGCTGACCATCTCCGGCGGCACCGTCACGATCACGGCGGGCTCCGACGGCATCGACTCGAACGGCTCCGTGGCCCTCACGGGCGGCACCGTGAGCATCACGAGCGCCAACAACGGCGGCGAGGGCGCGGTGGACGCGAACGGCACGATCACGCTGGACGGGGCGAGCGTCACCGCCAACGGCACTGCCGTGACGAGCGCCGATCAGCTGGGCACCCAGATGGGGCAGGGCGGCCCGGGCGGTCAGGGCCGACGCTAATCGTGCGGTCCGCGGCTGGCACACGGTCCGTGGCTGGCGCGGATTCAGCCGCGATGCGGGGTCAGGCGGGATGCGGGAAGCGGCGATAGGCGCATTCCGCCTCTCGCCTCGCCACGGCGGGCAGCGGCGTGAAGGGCTCGAGCTCCAGGCGCCTGCTGCCCGCCACTCCCACGTTCTTCCACGTTCCCACGATCTGGCCCCGGCGCAGCACCGACTTCTTGAACACCCCGTTGTTGCCGGGAGCAAGCGCGTGATGCTGCTGCTCGGTGAGCAGGGCCAGCCGGTCGGGGTAGCCGAGCACGAGCTCGTCGAATCCCGGCAGCAAATGAAGGGCATCGAGCGCGCCCGCGGCCTCGGCCACCTCGCTCGAGAGTCCGGGCCGACTGTAGAGTGCGTCACCCTGCGCGTCGGCGCCCCACGCCTCGACACGATCCGCCACGAGCGCGTGGGCAGCGCGAATATCGCGCAGCGAAAGCTTGGTCCACCACGCGAAATCGCGCAGGGTCGCGGGACCGTGGCTCGTGAGGTAGCGCTCGAGGAGCGCGGCGGTCGCGGCGATCCGGTCGCCGTTGAAGCGGGCCTCGATCCCGGTGGCGGGCGGCAGCCACGATTCGGCAAGCACCACGTTGTTGTCGCGCCCGTTGTGTGGCCCGTAGGCCAGCACACCGCTCGCGATGAAATAGGAGCACAGGTGGTAGCCGCGGCCCTGCTCGGGCGAGACCCCGGCCTCGTGCCACGCGGCGAACAGGTCGGCCCGCGCCACCCCGGCGGGCTCGGCTTCCAGGAGCGCGTGGGCGGCCGCCCGGGCACGGCCGACGGAGCGTTCGTCCAGGTCAAGGCTCTGCCGACGGGTGTGCGCCTCCCACTGCGAGGGCTTGGCGGCCAGCTCGGTGATCCACCGGGCATCGTCGGCGGCGAGCGCGAAGACGGTGCCGCGCATGGGGTAGCCGCGCACGATCTCCCCGGCCGCAAAGGCCCGCAGCACCTCGGCCACGCGCGGGTCCGCGCCGGGCACATCGGACGTGTCGGGCAGCGCCGAGGCGTCCAGGCGAAGAGCGATTGAGGAGATCACGCCGGGCAGATCCTGGCCCTGCATCGCCCCGAAGGCGGCCACGGCCTCGCGTGCCGTAGTGAACGGTGCGGCGGCGAGCGATTGCGCGGTCAGGCGCGCGTGAATGAGGCGTGAGCGCTCGCGCGGATTCGTGGGCGCGGTCGAGGAAAAGGCCATGGGCCACATGCTACGGGGGCCGGCCCGAGCCGCCGTTGTTACCGAAGAGAAACATGCGCGGTCCTGCGACGCCGCCCTACGATGGGTGCGGCGCAGCCCCCGGGATGCGCCACCACCCTGTCCCCAGGTGCGGCACTATCCCTGCGCACCGTCCTCGATTGGAGTTGTATGACCGCGGTAGCTATCCCCGCACGTCGGCCCGTCCTCGCAGATGTTCTGGTCAAGAACCGGAGCATCGCCAAGGACGCCCTGCTCATCGGCGCAGGCGTCCTCGTTGTCGCGCTGCTGGCCCAGGTCTCGATCCCGCTGCCATACGTGCCGATCACCGGCCAGACCCTCGGCGTGATCCTCGTGGGTGCCGCCCTCGGTTCCCGCCGCGGCGCCCTCGCGCTTGCCAGCTACATGGCCGTGGGCCTCGTCGGAGCCCCCGTCTTTTCCGAGTTCGCGGGCGGCCCCGCCATGGTGATGGCGCCGAGCTTCGGCTACATCATCGGCTTCATTCCCGCCGCCTTCTTCGCCGGGTGGATGGCCGAGCGCGCATGGGATCGCCAGATGTTCCTCGCCTTCGGCGGCTTCGTGCTCGCGAGCGTTTTCCCGTTCCTCGTGGGCGTCCCCTACATGGCGTGGATCCTCAACGGCGTCATGGGCGTGGGCCTCGACTTCGCCGGCATCATGGCCGCCGGCGTGACCCCGTTCATCGCCGGTGGTCTGGTCAAGGCCGCCATTGCCGCCGCGCTCATTCCCGCCGCGTGGAAGGGCGTGCGCGCCCTCGACAACGCGAACGACGAATAAGCCACCGCGAAGAGACCACCACGGCGTCACGGGTAAGTCACGGGCGAGGGCGCAGCTGAGGCCACTGCACGCAGGCCTCCCCCGATGTCTCACGTGCCGCGCGTGGCCGCCGCCTTCGTTCGGGCGGTGGGCACGGCGCGCGTCGGATCCTCCGGCCAGGGGTGCTTCGGGTAGCGGCCCCGCATCTCCGCTCGCACCTGGCGATACGGGCCCGCCCAGAACGAGGCCAGATCGTCCGTGAGGGCGAGGGGCCTGCGCGCTGGCGACAGCAGTTCGCACAGCACCCGCACCCGGCCCGCCACGATGCGCGGCGAGTCTTCGCAGCCGAACATTTCTTGCAGTTTGACCCCCAGGCGCACTCGCGCCTGGGGGTCGTCCCATAGGGGCGGGTACTCGAGCCGCACGTGCGAGCCCGACGGCACCGCGAGGCGTTCGGGGGCGAGAGTGTCGAGCTGCACCGCCTCGGGCCACGGCAGGATGCGCTGCAGGACCTCGCGCATCGAGATCGAGGCCGGGGCGCGTGGGGCCGCGCCTCGCGCGCCCGCGAGCGCTGCGATCTCCGGGGCGGCGATCTCCTCGAAGCGCGCGAGCAGGGCCTCGTCGCTCACGTCCGGCCAGGGATCCCCGAGTTCGCGGTGCAGCAGCGCGAGGCGTGCGCGCAGCTGCGTCGCCTCGGTGCTCCACGAGAAGATGCCGAACCCCGCGGCGCGGATGCCCGCGAGGATCGCCTGTTCGGCCTGGTCCGGGTCGGGCCGCGTGGGGGTGCGGGACAGTTCGATGGCACCGAGGGCGCGGACGCGACGGGCGCGGGCGCCGTCGTCCCCGAACTCCACCTCGATGGTGTCGGTGATGAGGCCGGCCCCGCACCACTGGGCGAGTTCTTCGGTGAGGGGCGCGGCCTCGCGGATGATCGCCCCTGTGCCCGCGGCCTCGCGCGAGGAGGCGCGCTGCACCTGCGCCACCGCGATCCAGGGGCCGCTCGCCGGGTGGGACGGGGCGAGGCCCGCGCGGGAGCCGCCCGCGAGCGCGTAGACGCCGTCGCTCACGCGGCGGGCGATCCGCTCGGGATAGGAGAGGGCCACGATGATGCCCGCGGCCTCGGGCGAGTGGGCGGGGGCAGGGGGCGCTCCGGCCTCCGGGAGCGAGGCAGCACCCGGGAGCACGGCGGAGTGCGGGGGCGTGGCGCCGGGTACGGGAGCATTTGCCGGGAGGGTGGCGGCGAGCCTCGTGAGCCGTCGGCGTTCGGCGGTGAGCTGGGCGCTCGTGACCCGGCCTTCGGCGCGGGGCTCTCCGCTTGGCGGGAGCGGGACCTCGAGGGAGAGGGCGGCGACAATGCTCGCGGCGCGGTCGGTGCCGACGATGGGGGCACCGTCGAGGAGGGCGCGTGCAAGGCGCGGATCGGCGGGCACTCGCACGAGTGTCCGGCCCCGGTCGGTGATGCGCCCGTCGACGTCGATGGCGCCGAGCCCGCGCAGGGACCTGGTGGCGTCGCGCAGGGCGGAAGACGGTGGGGCGTCGGGCAGGCGCAGTCCTTCTCCGCCCGGGGTGCCCCACGCGGCCATCGTGAGGGCGGCATCGGTGAGGTCGGCCTGGAGGATCTGGGGTTGGGGGAAGTCGCGGGCGCCCGCCACCACGGTGTCGTCGAAGCAGCGCACGGCCAGGCCGGGTCCGAGGCGGCCCGCGCGGCCCGAGCGCTGCGCCATGCCCGCCTTCGAGGTGGTGACGGTGACGAGCCCGCTCATGTTTCGCGCCGCATCGCGCCTCACCTCGCGGCTGAGGCCCGAATCCACAACAATCCGCACGCCCGGCACGGTGAGCGAGGATTCCGCGAGGGCCGTGGAGACGATGATGCGCCGCGCCTGCCCCGCTCCCCTGCCCCGCACGATCGCGTCCTGTTCCCTCGGGCCGATCCGGCCGTGAAGCTCGTGGACCTCAACGCCCGCGTGCGCGGCGGTGGCCGCGGTGGTGGCGAGGAGTCTGCGGCAGGTCTCGGCCACTTCTCGCACCTCCCACGCGCCGGGCACGAACACGAGCACGTCGGCCTCCCCTGCCCCGCCGTCGTCGTCCGGGGCCTCGGGCAGGCGCACGCTGAGCGCCTCGACGGTTTGAGTGGCCACGTGCCCAAGGAAGTCCCTGCTCACGCCGCGCTCGGTCATGCGCTGCCCGGCGAAGGGCCGCTGCCGGGTCTCGACGGGAAAGAGGGCGGCGGGCGAGTCGATCACGGGCACGCTGGCGCCGGTGCCGTCGCCGAGCACGGCGGCGATGCGGGGCGCATCGAGGGTCGCGGACAGCGCCATGAGCCGCAGATCGCCCCGCAGGTCCCGGGCATCGAGGGCGAGGGCGAGCACCAGATCGGAATCGAGCGAGCGTTCGTGTACTTCGTCGATGACGACGGCTGCAACGGAATCCAGGCCGGGATCGGCCAAGAGTCGCCGCAGCAGGACGCCGGGGGTGACGAACTCGATGCGCGTGTGCGGGCCCGCGGTCGATTCCCCGCGCACCGTGAAACCGACCGTGTCCGCGAGGCTCGGTGCAGCGTCGCGGCTGAGCTGCTGGAGGCGCCGGGCCGCGGCGCGGGCCGCTACGCGCCGCGGCTGCGTCACGATCACGCGGCCGCCTCCGCTGCGCGCGGCCGCATTCCAGACGAGCGGCGGCACGAGCGTGGTCTTGCCCGAGCCCGCGGGCGCCTGAATGAGCGCGACGGCGTCCGCCCTCCCCATCACTCCCTCCACCTGCCCGGCCACGTCGGCAAACGGGAGACCGGCGCCGATGTGGGCGATGGGGAAGGCGGGGGCGGCAGGTGGTGTGCTCACCGCTCCATTGTGGCGCGCGCACCTGGGTTCTCGCGCGTACGAGCGGGGGCGGGCCTGCGGGTGTGGGGCGTACCCTGGAGGGGCAAGGACGCACGTCTCGAAGGGGAAACACCGTGACCGCAGACAATCCGCTCACCACCGGTTCCAGCACGCCGCTGACCTCGCACCCGGGTCTCAACCGCTCGTTTCGCCCGGACGGAATGAGCATCGGCGCTCACCTGCCGCTTGAGGGCGGAGCCAATGCCCCCGCGACGATGCGCGATCACGCGGCCGTGGCGCTCGCCGCCGAACGGGCGGGCTTTGCGACACTGTGGGCTAGGGACGTGCCGCTGTATGACCGCTCGACCGGCGATACCGCGCAGATTTTCGATCCGTTCACCTACCTGGGCTTTCTGTCGGCGCTCACGAGCGACATCGCGCTCGGCACCGCTGCGATCGTGCTGCCGCTGCGCCACCCCTTGCACGCCGCGAAGTCTGCCGCGAGCATCGACCAGCTGTCCGGCGGGCGGTTCCTGTTCGGCGTGGCCAGCGGTGCCCGCACGAGCGAGTTCTCCGCCTTCGGCATGGACGAACAGGAGCGCGGCGAGAGCTTCCGCGAGGCCTTCGAGGTCATTTCCACCGTGCTCGCCGATTCGGGCGCCGAAATTTCCAGCTCGTTCGGGACGCTCCGCGGGGCCGACGTGTTGCCGAAGCCCAGCCACGAGCACATCCCCACCTTCATCGCGGGCTCGAGCAGGCAGGACCTTGAATGGATGGCCCGGGCGGCCGACGGCTGGCTGTATTTCACCCTTCCCGAACCCGAGCAGGCCGCCAATATTCGACACTGGCGCTCCCTCACCGGCCCGAAGGCCAACGGCTTCAGCGGCAACCCCGATGCGGACCCGACCCTCGGCGTTTTCAAGCCGTTCGTGCAGCTCACCAACATCGACCTCGCGGAGGATCCCAGCAGCCCCGCCATGCCCATCCACCTCGGCTTCCGGCTGGGCCGCAATGTGCTCACCGACAAGCTGCATCGCTTTCAGGAAATGGGGGTTGACCAGGCGCTCCTGGGCTTTCGCCACAGCACCCGGCCGGTGCCGGAGGTCCTCGATGAGCTCGGCGAGTACGTCCTGCCGGTCTTCCCCGCGGGCCGCTCCTGACCCTCTCATGGGGCGCCTCCGGAGCCTTGCGATGAGGGTCACAGGTTTCAGGTGGCGCGGCCACGCGGCGGTGTGTAAAGTACTTGGAGTCGGCGCGAGAGCGCGGATAAAAAGGCCCTGTAGCTCAGTTGGTTAGAGTGCCGCCCTGTCACGGCGGAGGTCGCCGGTTCAAGCCCGGTCAGGGTCGCAAGCGACAAGGAGCGGGCCCCTCACGCGAGGGGCCCGCTCCTTTTTTGCGCGCTCGGGTGTCGGGGCGCACGAGCGTGACCCATCCCTCCCCTCCCGATTCGCACGAGGTTCCCGCAGTTGCTAGGATTATCGACGTTCACCTCGTGGACATCGGCTCTGTAGCTCAGTTGGTAGAGCGTTCGATTGAAAATCGAAAGGTCACCGGATCGATGCCGGTCGGAGCCACTGAACCCCCGCGTAGCTTCTACATCGCGGGGGTTCTTCAATTTTCCCTGACGGTCCCGCGCGGCGCGCCATCGCCCGGCCCGGCCCGGGCCGCCCACCACCCAGGCCGCCTCCACGTTTCCGGCCCAGCCCCGACGTGAGCAACCATGGTTGACAACTCCCGATAAGCAACGTAGGTTGACGCCATGGAGTCACCACAGATTGCCGCCGTCGCGGCGGATACAACCGATCCCCAAGCGGGCCTGCGCGCCATTGCCTCGCTGCGCACGCTCACCGACACCCTGGAACTGCGGCAGGTGGAGGCGGGCCTGCGCGCAGGGATGACCTGGCAGCAGATCGCCGACGCCCTTGGCGTGAGCAGGCAGGCCGCCCACAAGAAGTTCGCGAAGAAGATCGATCCTCGCATTGCCGTGCCGAGGAGGACCCAGTGAACAAGGCCAGCATCCACCTGGACACCCTGCACCGCCTCTCGATCACCGCGGGCGAGGAAGCCTCGCGACTGGGCGAACGAACAATGGACATCGACCACCTCTTCCTCGCTTTGACGCTCAGCGATCAGACGGCGGGGCAGGTGCTGCGCAGCCTCGGGCTCACGCTCGATGCGGCCCGGCGCGCCCTCGCCGAGCAGCGCGAGGATGCTCTCGCGACCCTCGGCCTCACGCTCGATGCTCCAGAGCCGGGACCCATCACGTATGCCGACGGCGGCGACTACGCGTGGAGCGACCGCGCCCAGGCCGTACTGCGCCGAAGCACGGAGAAGAACCACGCCGCGGGGAGAAAGAAGCCCGGCGATGCTGCCGCGATCCTCCGGGCCCTGCTAGATGAACCGAGCGGCCTCATCACTGATCTGGTGCAGCGCATGGGCGGGGGTCCCGAGGCTATCGTCCACGCGCTCGACGGCGCCGAAAGTCTGACGATCCACCGCACCACCCCGGCGACCACCACGGGCTATCTCAGTACCGCCGAGGCGTTTCTTCCCGCACCCATCGCGACCGTCTGGGCACTCTTGGCCGATCCCGCCCGCAGGCCCGAGTGGGACGAGGCCGTCGAGAGCATCGAGGTGCCGCAGGAGGCAGAGGTGCTCCCGGGCGATGCCTGGCTCGCGCATGCCCCGACGCACCTACCCAGCGGGAAGCCCCTCGCGATCAAGCCCGAGCTGGCACGGCAAAGCGTCGAAGTCACGGCGATCGTGCCCCGCACCCACGTGGCGTGGACGGTGAGCTACCCCGATTCGGCCACGGCAAACCAGCGCGTAACGGTCTTTGACCTGGAGGCCGCCGCCGGAGGTACTCAGGTGTGGATCACGCACGGGTGGCAGCCCCGAGCAGGCCGGAAGCCGCGTCCCGTGCGCCGCGCCCTCCTCAGCCCACTCGTCAAGGCTTCCCTGTGGTTCCAGGTGAGATCCGTGGCCAGCGCGGTCAGCCGGGCGCTGCGCTGAGGCACGGCCCGTGCTTCGGGGCCCGCTACACGAGTCTTGTCGAGCCCTTGTCAAGTGAGGCTTGCCTCACCTAGTCTGGAAGAGAGGTGCAGTATCCCGTGGTGCAACAACCGGAGGAATCCCATGAAAACTCACCGCATATCCGCCGCCACTCTTGCCTTGCTCGCCAACCTACTTCTCATCGTCGGCCTTATCGTGCCGGCCGCCCACGCCTCCCCACCGTCAGACGACCGCGCTGACGAACAGCCCGTCTCAACCAACGCACCTGCCATCCAGTCTCCACGGTCGAGGTCCCGGAGCATCGACCCGGCAGGCTACTGGACAGAAGAAAAGATGCGAGACGCCACCCCCGCCGACCAGGCACCCTCAGCGCCTGAGCAGAGCACCGCTCCTCGGCTAGCCGAGAGATCCGTCCAGACCAGTTCGGGAGAAAACCTCTCCGATCCTGTCTACCCCACGACCAGCCCCGGGCAGGTAGCCCAGAGGTCGGCCGCACCCATGACGACCGGAAAGGTGTTTTATAGCTATGGGGGCAGGGACTACGTGTGCTCGGGCGCAGCAATAAATGGCGCTACGAAAAACGTCGTGGCAACGGCTGGCCACTGTGTGCACGGAGGAAGAGGAAAAGGGTGGCACTCGAACGTCGTCTTCGCCCCCGGGTACAATAATGGCGTGTCAAGCCACGGGCTCTGGAATTGGAAGGCCGCCCACACCTTCACGGGATGGATGAACTCGTCAGACTCTTCTCTCGATCAAGCGTTCTTCACCGTGCACCCCCGCAATGGCCAGAACTTAGTGGATGCGGTCGGCGGCAATGGCCTGTCCTACAACGCCGGCCAGAATCACACCGGTGTGCGAATCTGGGGATGGCCAGCAGAGTACCCCTACCAGGGACAAAGGCCGATCTACTGCGATGGGAACACCCGGAAAGCCGGTTGGTCGTCAAACGACATGGTGATGCCCTGCGACATGACGGGCGGCGCAAGTGGGGGCCCTTGGCTCAGGTCCCGAACTGACGCAAACGTCGGCTATGTTTTTGGTGTCACATCGCGCCGAACAACGTCCGGGGAGAAACTACTGATCTCCACTCCTTTCAATGACGCGGTGAAGAATCTCTTCCAAGGGATCACCTGAGCATGGCACAGAACCATCGGACGCTAATCATCACGGCAATTCTGCTTGCTTCGCTGGCGGTGGCGGCCCTTCTCGCGTGGTCACAGACGCGGCAACGTGGGGTGGAGCCAAATCACCCAGCTTCCACGCACGCACCCGAGGAGGACAGCAGCTACTGGGACAAGGAGAGGATGGAGTCGGCGTCCCCGGCACCGATGCCCCCTCCGTAACGCTGAAGCCGCAGACTCATGAGGTGGGGCTCGCCGCGGCGGCCCACGCTCGGTGGTCAGACCACCCTCTCGCGCGCTGCTAGAGTTGCCGAGGTTAGCCTCCCCTCACCCCCAGGAGAGTGTCGTGTCGGTCCCCCCTCCGCTCACCAGCGCCACCACGCCCTTCGTTCCCGATGACGAATCCGGGCCGCGCGCCCACACCGCGGTCCCCCACCGCGTGCTCGGCTTCCTCGCCGTCCTGTACGTGGGGCAGTTCATCGGGCTCGGCTTCCTGAACGCGGCAGCCACGGTGCTGCGCTCGCGCGGAGTCGCCCTCGAAGACCTCGCCATTCTGCAAGCCATCGGCATTGTGTGGGGCATCAAGTTCCTGTGGGGTCCCATCGTGGACCGCGTGGGCTTTGGCAGGCTCGGCCACTATCGCGGCTGGCTCATCCTCATGCAGTCGGCGATGGTGCTCAGTCTGCTCGGCCTCATGGCCATCACGAGCCCCGAAACCAGCATCTCCCTGGTCGCGGCCCTCGTCCTCGCCTTCAGCGTGGCCGCCTCAACACAGGACATCGCGGCCGACGCCCTCGCCGCGCGGCTCCTGCGCGCCGGGCGGCGCGGCCTCGCCAACGGCATCCAGCAGGCAGGCGGCTACCTCGGCACCCTCATCGGCGGCGGCCTCACGGTCCTCGTCTACGACGCCTTCGGGTGGAGCGTGGCGCTCGGCTTCATCGCCGCCCTCACCGCGATCCCCCTCGTCGTGGCCGTGTGCTTCCGCGAACCGGCCACGGGCACTAGCGAGGAGAGAAGCTCCTACGGCAGCCTCCTCACCCTCGTACGCCAGCCGGGAGCGGCCCTGTGGATATTCGTGGCCATGCCCCTCCTGTTCGTCGGCGCCACGTCGCTCGCCTACGCCCTCGTCGGCCCCGCCCTCATCGACACGGGCGCACGCCCCGGCCAAGTAGCGCTCACCACGACCGTGTTCGCGGCGATCCCCGCGATCCTGGTCTCCCTCGCGACCGGGTGGGCCATCGGCGTCTTCGGCCGGATCCGCGTGGCCGCGGTCGGCATCGTGCTCGTGAGCACCGCCCTGTTGACCCTCATGCCGCTGTTCGCGAGCGGGGTCGGCTCGATCTGGTCGTTCATCGCCTACGGCGCCTATGCGGCGCTGCAGACGATCATCGGCACCGTGATCTACACGGTCTCCATGGACTACAGCCGCGCGGCGTCGGCCGGTTCGGACGTCACGTTCTCCATGGCTCCCGCCACCGTGCTCTCGATGGCGGCAGCAGCGGGCGGACTGTACGCGGCCGCGAGCGTGGGCTACGCGGCGGTCGCGTGGGTGGCCATCGCGATGACCGTGGCAGGCGGCGCCCTCGTGCTCCTGCACCTTCGCCGCTACGAGCCCTACCTGATCGCGCAGGCCAACCGGGCGGCCATCGCCGCGTCCTGAGACAAGGCGGCCCCTACAGGCTCTCCCGCACCCGCTGCAGAATCTCGGCCGTCTCCGAGCCCGGGGCCGCGGTCTGAATGAGGATGCGCCGACCATCGGCATCCGGTGAATGAAGGATCTGATACTCCAGATCCAGCGCGCCGTACCGCGGGTGATCCAGCACCTTGAAGCCGCGGGTGCAGCGGCGCACCGGATGCGCGGCCCACAACCGCGCGAAGTCCTCGCTACGCGTGCTCAGTTCGCCCACGAGCGCGCTCACCGCGGGATCGGCGGCGTGCGAAGCCGCGTGAAACCGCAGGGACGCCACCGCGAGCGACGCCTCCTCCTCCCAGTACCGGAACATCGCCCGCGTCACCGGATCGGTAAACAGCAGGCGGTAGTTGTTCGGCGTCGGCCCCGTCTCGGGCAGGTGCGCGTAAAACAGCGCGTGCGCGAGCGGGGTCGCCGACAGCACGTCGTTCGTGGGCGACATCGTCACCGAGGCCGTGTCCGGGAGCCGGTCGATGATCGACTCGAACGTGAAGCTCATCCCCGCCTCGTCCTCGCTCGCCGCTGCCTCGACACCCGGCTCGGCACCGGCCGCGCCGTCCCGGCCCGCGGCGATGTGGTGGAGGTACGCGGTCGCGTCGGCATCCAATCCGAGGGCTCTGGCGAGGGCGGCAATGACGGAGGCCGATGGGTGGGTGGCCTCGCCCTGCTCGAGACGAATGTAGTAGTTCGTGGAGACGCCCGCGAGCTGCGCGAGTTCTTCGCGGCGAAGCCCCGGCACGCGCCGCATCCCGTAGGAGGCGATGTTCGCATCCTCGGGGCTGATCCGCGCGCGGTGGGCGCGCAGAAAGTCGCCGAGGAGGTTCGCGCCCGTCGCCGTGGACGAGGCGGGCGCGGCGGGGCGCTCGGGACTGAGGTGGCGGTACTGAATGCTCATGCCGCCATCTTTCCAGCCTTCACCGCCCCGTGCCTACGGGCGTGCCTACCCCTGCCAAGGGTAGGCATCACGGGGTCTTCCTGCCGCTCACGGGCGGCGCGATGCTGGTGCCTCGCAACAATCGTCGATAGAAAGAACGCACCACCGTGTCCGTCACCCTTGACCACGCCGCCCCCTCCCCCACCTCGGCCTCATCGGCGCCGCCGCTTCCCGCGCACCGCGCCCGCCTGGCCCTCCTCGCCCTCAGCGTCGGCGGCTTCGGCATCGGGCTCACCGAGTTCGTCATTGCGGGCCTGCTCACCGACGTGGCCCGCGACCTGTCCGTGAGCATTACCGCCGCGGGCCACCTGGTCGGCGTGTACGCCCTCGCGGTCGTGCCCGGCGCCCTGCTCATGACCCCGCTCATGATGTCCTGGCCGCCGAAGAAGGCCCTGCTCACCCTCATGACCCTCTTCGTCGTCGGAAACGCCCTCTCCGCGTGGGGCCCCGACTACACCGTGATGCTCGCCGGGCGGATCGTGGCCGCGCTCGCCCACGGCGGCTACTTCGGGATCGGCGCGGTCCTGGCCGCGAGCCTGGTCCCGGCCACGCGGCAGGCGTCGGCCGTGGCCGCCCTCTTCGCCGGCCTCACCATCGCGACAGTGCTCGGCGTCCCGCTCGGCGCACTCGTGGGCCACGAGGCCGGCTGGCGCGCCGTGTTCTGGCTCATCAGCGCGATTGGCGTGGTGGCCCTGCTCGGGATCGCCGCGCTCGTGCCCACCACAGCGCCGGAGCAGGGGCAGCTCCCGCTCGCTGCCCAGTTCCGGGCCCTTGCCCGGCCCCAGGTGCTGGTCTCCCTGCTCACCACCGCCCTCGTCTTCGGCGGCATGTTCGGCGCCTTCACCTACATTGAGCCGATGCTGCGCTCGGTCACGGGCTTTGCGCCCGGCGCTATTCCCTGGCTGCTCGTACTATTCGGGGCGGGCTTGTTCGCGGGCAACATCGTGGGCGGCCGCGCCGCCGACCGCAACGCCGATAGGGCGGTGCTCGTGCTCGCGATCCTGCTCCCGCTCGTCCTCGTAGCGATGTGGGTGGCCGCCCCGTGGCCGCTGCCCACGGCGATCCTGCTCTTCGTGCTGGGCCTCGTCGGCTTCGCGACCGTGCCCGGTCTCCAGGCACGGGTGATGCGCCACGCCACCGGGGCCTCGACGCTGGCCTCGGCCACGAACATCGCCGCCTTCAACCTGGGCAACACGCTCGGCGTGAGCCTCGCGGGCGCGGCCATTGCCGCGGGGGCGGGTTTCACGAGCCCGGCCCTCACGGGCGCCGCCCTGACGCTCGTGGGTCTTGGGCTCATCGTGGCCGCCCGGCTGGGCGCGCGGCGCTAGCCGACGATCCGCAGGCCGCCCCGTCCCTCATCCTGCACCTCGCGCTCGCTCAGGTGCACGGACTGGACGCGGGCGGTACGCGGGCCCTCGTGGACGAGGTCGGTGAAGGAGTCCACGCTCTCGGGCGGGCCCTGCACCTCGAACTCGACTCGGCCATCAACGAGGTTCTTCACCCATCCACTGAGGCCCAGGCGTTCGGCCTCCCGCTGGCACCAGTAGCGAAAACCGACACCCTGCACGCTGCCGCGCACGAGCCCCCGCACGCGAGTCACCGGGGCGTTCATCAGGCTTTCCCCGTGCGTTCGCGGTGGCTGCATCCCGGCCAGCAGCACGGGCGGCGCATCCCATCGTGCAGTTCCTCGCGGGTGCGGCGAATCCGCCGCTCGCGCGTCTCCGGCTTCTTCGCGTCCTCGACCCAGCACACGAATTCGTTGCGGGCGAGCGGCGTGAGCGTGAGCCAGAGCTCGCGCGCCTCGGGATCGGCGGTGAGGGCCGCGGCAAGATCGGCGGGCAGGGCGTGGACGACGCCGCCCGGCAGGTCGGCCTCGTCTCCGGCGCTCGTGGCGGCGTTCAGCGGCGCGGGCGAAGGTGTGCTCATGGGCACCAGGGTAGTGCGCCGCCCACCCCCACGCACCCTCGGACCACGCCCTACGGGAAGCTGAGGCGCGGCGCGTCCCGGCCCTGTTCGTGGGCGAGCAGCCAGCGCTTGCGCTCAACGCCGTGGGCATAGCCGGTCAGGGCGCCCGAGGCGCCCACCACGCGGTGACACGGCACCACGATGGAAATGGGGTTGCGGCCATTGGCAAGCCCCACGGCGCGGCTCGCGGTGGGCTGGCCGATCTGCGCGGCGATCTCCCCGTAGCTGCGGGTCTGGCCGAACTCGATGCCGCGTAGGGCCTGCCACACTCGCTGCTGGAAGTCAGTGCCGTGCGGGGCGAGCGGCAGATCGAAGGTGCGGCGCTCCCCGGCGAAGTATTCGCCGAGCTGGGCCACGGCCCGGTCGAGTCCCGCACCGCCCTGCTCGCCGCTGCCCGGGGTGGGCTCGGCGTGCATGGTGAGGGAGGTGAGGGCGCCGGAGGCGTCGGTGACGAGCGTGAGGTACCCGACGGGCGATTCGAGGATGGCGTAGGGCATGAGGGGCCTTTCCTAGAGGGTGGGCAGATGCGGACGGTGAGCGGCCGCTCACGGGGGCGGCAGGTGACTGATGGGGTGATCCTCGAGCGCCCACAGGTACTGCGTGGCGTAGCTGCGCCACGGGCTCCATCGAGGACTCAGCTGCGCGAGCGAGACGCCGAGGGAACGCCCCACTCGCAGCAGACCGAGGTCGGTGGCGGGGAAGGCGTCGGGATCGCCCAGGGCGCGCATGGCGATCATCTCGATGGTCCAGGGCCCCACGCCCTTCAGGGCCGACAGGCGCGACCTGGCCTCGTCCCAGTCGGCCTCGGGGCCCAGATCCACGGTGCCGTCGGCGAGTGCGCGCACCATCCGCACCGCGGTCTCGGCCCGGGCGCGAAAGCCGGGCAAGTCTGCCGCCGTGAAGGACTCGAGGTCCTCCGGCGAGGGGAACAGGTGGGTGAGGCCGCCCGCCGGGTCCTCGATGCTCGGGCCGAAGCGGCGAACAATCGCCGCGGCCTGGGTGCGGGCCGCGGCCGTGGACACCTGCTGGCCGATGACGGCGCGCAGGGCGAACTCGGCGGCGTCGGGCATGCGTGGCACGCGGCGACCGGGCGCGGCGGCCACGAGCGGGGCGAGCAGCGGATCGCGGCCAAGCTGCTCGCCGATGGTCTCGGCGTCCGCGTCCAGATCCAGCAGGCGGCGGCAGCGGGCAATCGCGGGCGTGAGGTCGCGCAGGTCGGTGAGCCACAGCGTCGCCTCGACCACCCCGGCGCCGGGGGCGAGCGCGACGATGCCCGGGCCGTGGGGAAGCCGGAGGGTCCGACGGTAGGCGCCGTCGCGCCATTCCTCGACCCCGGGGATCGCCGTGGCCGCGAGGTGACCGAACACATTGCTCGGCTCGAACGGCTCCCGATACGCGAGCCGCAGGCTCAGGGCGCCCGGCGTGGCGGCCTGGCGCCTGGCACCGCGAAGCTCGCGCGGCGATGCCCCGTAAGCGGTGCGCACGGCCTCGTTGAACGCCCGCACCGAACCAAAGCCCGCGGCGAACGCCACGTCGGTGAGCGGCATGTCGGTACCTTCGGCGAGGATCCGCGCCGTGTGGGCCCGCTGCGCCCTCGCGAGCGCGACGGGCGAGGCTCCCAGTTCTTCGCGGACGGTGCGCTGCAGGTGCCGCACGGAATACCCGAGGCGATGCGCGAGCGCGGGAACACCATCGCGGTCCAGGAAACCGTCGGCGATCATCCGCACCGCGCGCGCCACCTGATCTGAGCGCACGTCCCATTCGGGAGAGCCCGGGACCGTATCGGGGCGGCATCGCCTGCACGCCCGATAGCCCGCGCCCTGCGCGGCGGCCGCGCTCGGGTAAAAGGACACGTTGTTCGGCTTCGGGGTCATCGCGGGGCAGCTGGGGCGGCAGTAGATCCCGGTCGTGCGCACGGCCATGAAGAACTGACCATCGAACCGGCGGTCGCGGCTGGCGATGGCCCGCAGGCACGTCTCACGAGAAAGCATGACTCCAGTGTGCCCCGCTCCCCGGCCCCATACTCGCAGGATTGCGACATCGCGTTCGGCGCCGGATCGTGGCCACGGCGAACGTCGGCCCTGACTCCTTCCCACCCGCTACGCCCCGCCTCACGCACCGACGCGGGCCCGCGCCACCCCGGCTAGACTTGCCGGGTGACACATCCCTGGACGCCAGAGGGCCCGAGCACCGTGCTGGCGGGCGATAACCTCCCGATCCTGCGCACGCTTCCGTCCGATGCGTTCCCTCTCATCTACCTGGACCCGCCCTTCAACACGGGCAAGAAGCAGCGGCGCCAGAACATTCGCACGGTCCCCGCCGAAGGGGGCAGTCGCCTCGGTTTTCAGGGCAAGAGCTACGCGACGGTACGCGGCACGGTCACGGCCTACAACGATTCGTTCGGCGACTACTGGGCCTTCCTCGAACCACGCATCGAGGAGGCGTGGCGCCTGCTCGCCCCCCACGGCACCCTCTACCTGCATCTGGACTACCGTGAGGTGCACTACGCGAAAGTCCTGCTGGACGCCCTTTTTGGCCGCGAGTGCTTCCTCAACGAAATCGTGTGGGCCTACGACTACGGGGCGCGGACGAAGAAGAAGTGGCCCGCGAAGCACGACACAATCCTCGTGTACGTCAAGAACCCCGAGCGCTACACGTTCCACGCGGAGGCGGTAGATCGCGAACCGTACATGGCGCCCGGGCTCGTCACGCCCGAAAAGGCGGCCCGCGGCAAGCTGCCCACCGACGTGTGGTGGCACACCATCGTCTCGCCCACCGGCAGGGAAAAGACCGGGTACGCGACCCAAAAACCGCTCGGGATCCTCCGGCGCATCATCCAGGCCTCGAGCAGCGAGGGGGACTGGGTGCTCGACTTCTTCGCGGGCTCCGGGACCACGGGCGCCGCGGCCGAGGCGCTGGGCCGACGTTTCCTGCTCATTGACGAAAACCCCGAGGCCATCGAGGTGATGCGGGCCCGCTTCGGCCCCCACATCGCCTTCCGATCCGGCATGCCGGGCAGTTAACCTGCGGCCCCGCCTTGCGGGCGGGCCCGAGCACCCCTGCCCCGGTCTCATGCCAGGCACGTTCTGAAACAATGAAGGGGCACGCCCGCGGCCTGATCGCGGGCTCTCCCCGGCGGCGCTGTCCACCGCCCGGACCCCGAAAATCGAAGGAGATTTTGTATGTCGGCCACCGACAACCCCGATCTGCGGATCGCCCAGGCTCACACGCTCAAGCCCATCACGGAGATCGCCGCGACCGCGGGCATCCCCGAGGACGCCCTCATCCCCTACGGCTGGAACAAGGCCAAGGTGGATATGCGCAAACTCGGCGAGAAGAAGCCGACGGCGAAGCTCGTGCTCGTCTCCGCCCTCTCCCCCACCCCCGCGGGCGAAGGCAAGTCCACCACGACGGTGGGCCTCGCCGACGCCTTCACCCTCAAGGGCAAGAAGACCACGGTGGCACTGCGCGAGCCTTCGCTCGGCCCCGTCATGGGTGTCAAGGGTGGCGCGACCGGCGGCGGCTACGCCCAGGTGGTGCCCATGGAGGACATCAACCTGCACTTCACGGGCGATTTCCACGCCATCCAGATCGCCAACAACACGCTCGCGGCGCTGCTGGACAACAGCATCCAGCAGGGCAACCCCCTGAACATTGACCCCCGCCGCATCCAGTGGAAGCGCGTGCTCGACGTCAACGACCGCGAGCTGCGCTCCATCGTCGTGGGTCTCGGCGGTCCCGCCCAGGGCATGCCCCGCGAGGACGGCTTCGACATCGTGGTCGCGTCCGAAATCATGGCGATCCTGTGCCTGGCCACGGACCTCAAGGACCTGCAGGAACGCATCGCCTCCATCGTTGTGGGCTACACCTTCGACCGCGAGCCGGTACGGGTGCGCGACCTCAAGGTCGAAGGCGCGATCACGATGCTGCTCAAGGATGCGCTGAACCCGAACCTCGTGCAGACCCTCGGCGGCACCCCCGCCCTCGTACACGGCGGCCCATTCGCCAACATCGCCCACGGCTGCAACTCGATCATCGCCACGAACCTCGCCCGCTCCCTCGGCGACATCGCCGTGACCGAGGCCGGTTTCGGGTCCGATCTGGGCGGCGAAAAGTTCCTCAACATTAAGGCCCGCTTTGGCGGTTTCGCGCCCGATGCCGTCGTGATCGTGGCGACCGTGCGCGCCCTGAAGATGCACGGCGGCGTGGCCAAGGCCGATCTGGGCAGCGAGAACGTGGACGCGGCCATCGCGGGCACCGACAACCTGCGCCGCCACCTCGAGAACATCCGCAAGTTCGGCCTCGAGCCGGTCGTGGCCCTCAACCGCTTCCCGAGCGACACCGAAGCCGAACTGGAAGCCGTGCTCGACTGGGCGAAGGAGAACGGCTTCAAGGCCGCGCTCTCCGAGGTCTGGGCGAAGGGCGGCGAGGGCGCTCTCGACCTCGCCGATCAGGTGCTCGCCGCGATCGAGGAGGGCGGCAACTTCTCCCACCTCTACGACCCGGCCGACGGCATCGAAAACGCCATCGAGACCATTGCCCGCGAGGTCTACGGCGCGAGCGAGGTGCAGTTCGTGGACGGCGCCCCCGCAGCACTGCGCCGCCTCAAGAAGAACGGGTGGGACACCCTGCCGGTGTGCATGGCCAAGACCCAGTACTCGTTCTCCGACGACGCCACGAAGCTCGGCGCCCCCGAGGACCACACGCTGCACGTGCGTGACCTCATCCCGCGCCTCGGCGCCGGTTTCGTCGTGGCCCTCACCGGCTCCGTCATGACCATGCCGGGCCTGCCGAAGGAACCGGCCGCCCTGCGCATGGGCGTGGACGATGACGGCAATGCGGTGGGTCTCTTCTAGCACCCGCCTGCCCACACATAAGGGGTGGCCCCGTCGAACGCATCGACGGGGCCACCCCTTTTTTTTTCGCTGCTCGAAGTTATGGCTACCCCGGGTGCCCCGCTTGGGCGGCAATGAGCGTACGCGAGGCTCGCCTCAAAGGGGGCGGATTGGCCGTTAAATCTCGGAGAGTTCCGTAGCCCGCGAGTGCCGAAGGCCGAGGATCAGCACCGTGACGGCCACGAGGTTGAGAGCGACATTGAGCACCGCGACGCCCGTGAAACCCCACTGGCCCGCCACCACCCCGCCGGCCGCCGCCCCGAAGGGGAAGGCGCCGAAAACGAGGGTACGGGCGGCTCCGAGGACGCGGCCCATGACGGCCGCGGGGATGACTTTTTGCCGATACGTGGTGCTGATGACGTTCGAGACGCCGAAGGCGAATCCCCAGAGCACAAATGACGTGACGAGCAGCGCGATTGCTGCACCCGGATGCTGAGTGAGGACCAACAGGGGCAAGGAGCCCACGGCCCCCACCGAGAAGGCCACCATCAGGATCTTTCTGGCGACAGTCCGGTTCGACCAGGGCTCTGCGGCGAGGTTGCCTACGATGGTGCCGAACGCGACGGCGACCAGGATGGCGGCCGCGACAAACTCCGAGAGCCCCCACTGCTCGAGTGCATAGGCGAAGTAGACGCTCTGAAAGGCCATGAGCGCCATGTTCGAGAGCGCTCCGGCGCCGATGAGCGCCACGAGGACGGGCTGCCTCGCCAGTTCCACGAATCCCCGGCCGAGCACCTGCCAGCCCTTCCGGCCCTCGGCCTCCTCGTCGGTGGGCGGGCGTTCCGGTTCGGGAAGCCTGCGCAGACACAGCGCGGAGGCCACGTAGGTGACGGCGTTGACCAGCAGCGCGAGCGGCGCCCCGATGACTGCTACAACGAGACCGCCGAGGCCCGGACCCGCCACATTCGCGATCGTCCCAAGAGTCTCGAAGCTCGCGTTGGCGCGCTTGCGTTGATGCTCCGGGATCAGGAGCGGGATGGCTGACGACAGTGCCAGGTCGAACACGATGCGGACGGTCCCGAGGGCCGCCGAGACGCCGATGAGCAGCCACAGGTTGAGGTGCCCGGCCATCCAGGCGAGGGGAATGATGGCGAGGATCGCGGCGCGGGCCCAATCCGCGGCGACAGCCGCGCGTCGGAGCCGAAGGCGATCAACCTGGATCCCGAGCAGGGCGCTGAATAGGAGGTTCGGCAGGTAGCGGGCCACACTGACCATGCTGAGCTCGAAGGCTCCGGCGCCGAGGACCGTGACGGCGACGAGCGGGATGGCGACGTTCCCGATGACCGTGCCGGTCAGCGCCCACCCCTGGGAGGCGATGATCCACCGGAACGAGGCTAGGCGCCACACGGAATCAGTCATCGCCTAGTGCTTCGGGTACTCTCCCGGATCCACGACGGAGAACTCGCCCGTGCGAGGCTTTTCGTTGTCGTGCACCTCGGTGTCGTCGTCGGCCTCCGCGTTCCAGAACTCCTTGAGGGTGGCCAGCTCGAGGCCCGTAGTTTCGGTGAGCGTGTTCGAAGGCAGCGCCTCGGAGATGTCCACGCCCTCGGGGCGGCGCTCCATGGGGTCCTCGTCGATGAAGCCGTCATCGTCATCGTCGCCGCTCTGACCCACGGCCAGGCGCGGCGTCAGCTCATCAATCGCGTACTGGCCGCCGTGAACGAAGCCGCGCCGGAACGCCGCGCGGCCCAGCATCGCGCTCGCCGCCGTGATGGTGAGCAGCTGCGCGCCGCCCACGAGGGCGAGCATGCCCGCAATCGCCCAGTCCCCCACCACGATGGCAACGCCCACGAGCAGGAGGATCAGGCCGAACGTTTGCGGTTTGGAGGCGGCGTGCATGCGCGAAAGCACGTCGGGAAAGCGCACGAGGCCCACGGACGCCACGGCGGCCACGAGGATGCCCGCAATGATGAAGACCGAGCCAACCCAATCGGCGACGCTCATCGCTTCACCTCCCCAAAGGCCGACGGCGCCGAGGCCCCGGTCGCGACCGATTCTTCCGCGCTCACCTGTTCCATCGTGGCGGCCGGTTCGGAGCCGTCTTCACGCGCGACGAAGCGCGCGAGGGCGAGGGTGCCGATGAAGCCGGTGCCGGTGAGGGCCAGGGCGGGCACGATGGCGAAAGCGGTGCCGGTCGCGGCCGTATACAGGCCGAGGCCCATGACGACGTACACGAGCGCCATGTCGAGGCCCACGGCCCGGTCCAAGATGGTGGGGCCCACGATCATCCGCTGCACCACCGGAATCATGGCGATGCCGAGCAGGAAGGCGGCGCCCAACAGGATCCACTCGATACTCACGTCAGCGTCCCTCCTCGCTCATGTACGGCCCACGGGAGCCCTTGACGAGGCCCGCGTCGGCAAGAATCTCGCGCGAGGCGAAGGCCTTGAGCGCGCGCACTTCTTGCGCGAGGATCACCTGGCGCATGTCGTCGGCCTCCTCCTGGGTGGTGACCCCGATGGTGTGGAAGAAGAGCGTGCCCGTGGAGCGCTGCGCCTCCACCACGACCGAGCCGGGAATCAGCGTGGCGAGCACGCCCGTGAAGGTCAGGAAGAGGTCGCTGCGCGAACGCAACTGCACGGCGACCACGCTCGAGCCCGGGCTTCCCGAGGGCCGCAGGGCGTACCACGACACCTGCGCGCTCGAGACGGCGAGGTCCTTGAGGAACACGAGGACGAAGACGAGGGCGTGCAGGGGCCGCAGGGCCAGCTCGCGGCCGACGGGCGGCAGCGGGAAGAGCACGTGGACGAGGATCGCCGCCAGCAGGCCACCGAGCAGAGTGAGGGGGCTGAAGGATCCCCACAGCAGGCACCAGAAGAGGACGGCGCCGATGATCCCGATCCAGTGATCGGACAGGGTCCGCACGCGGTTTTTGAGCCTCACGCTACTTCTCCTCTCCGTGTCCCGAATCGTTGATGAGGTACACCATGCGATCCACGGCCTCGTCACCCAGCACGGCGCTCACGTAGGGGGCGCGCTCGAGGAGCGATTCGGCGGCGCTTTCCGAGTAGTTCATGAGCGGGCCCGCGAAGACGGTCAGGCCGAGCGAGAACACCACGAGGGCGGCGGTCGCGCCGCTCATGAGCCACGGGGTGCGCGGCGCGTTCTCCACGATGTCCGCAGGGGTCTCCTGCCAGAACGCGCGGTTCCAGACCTTCGCGATGGCGTAGAGGGTCAAGAGGCTCACCGCGACGGAGAGGCCGACGAGGATCCAAGCCAGCACGCCGCCGTTGTCGATACCGCCCTGGATGAGGCCCACCTTGCCGATGAAGCCGGAGAACGGCGGCACGCCCGCGAGGTTCATGGCGGGCACGAAGAAGATGACCGCGAGCCACGGGGCCAGTTTCGCGAGCCCGCCGAGCCGCGCGAGGTTCGTGGTGCCGCCCTTGTGTTCGATGAGCCCCGCCGCGAGAAACAGGGTGGACTGCACGGTGATGTGGTGGGCCACGTAGTACACGGTCGCGGTCATCGACAGCTGCGAGGAGATGCCGATACCGAACATCATGTAGCCCATGTGGCTCACGAGCGTGAACGAGAGGACGCGCTTGAGGTCGGTCTGGGCAATCGCCCCGAAGATCCCGATCACGAGGCTGAGCCCCGCCGCCACAAGCAGCACGGTCGAAATCTCCGACTCGGGGAACATGAGTGTTTCCAGGCGGATGATCGCGTAGATCCCGACCTTCGTGAGCAGGCCCGCGAACACGGCGGTCACGGGCGCGGGCGCCGTCGGATACGAGTCCGGCAGCCACGCCGACAGGGGGAAGATCGCGGCCTTGACCGCGAAAGCGATGAGGAGGATGAACTCGATGCTCAGGCGCGTGGTGGCATCCACGTGATCCATCCGCACGGCGATCTCGGCGAGGTTGACCGTGCCGACGGCCGCGTAGGTGGCGGCGATGCCGACGAGGAACAGCACGGAGCTGAGCAGCGAGACGATGACGTACGTGGTCGCGGCCCGCACCCGGCTCGCGGAGCCACCGAGCGTGAGCAGCACGAACGACGCGGCAAGCAGGACCTCGAAGCCGACGTACATGTTGAAGAGGTCGCCCGCGACGAACGCGATCGACACGCCGGTCACGAGCAGCAGGTAGCTCGGGTGGAAGATCGCGACGGGCGTGCGCTCCACGTTGTCCGAAATGGTCTGCGCGCTCGCGTACACGAGCACGGCGAGGGTGACCACGGAGGAGACGAGCAGCATGAGGCCCGTGAGGCGATCCGCCACGAGCACGATGCCGAGTGTCGGCGTCCAGCTACCGATCTGGAGAACCAGGATCCCGTTCTGGTTGACCAGGTACATGAGCACGCCGGAGACCGCGAGGTTGCACACGAGCGTGCCGATGGACACGGCCAGTTGCAGGCGGCTGCGACGGCGGGTCAGCAGCGCGAACGCCGCCCCGAGCAGCGGCAGGAGCACGGGAAGGGCAATGAGAATGGCGGGGTTCATCGCGTCCTCCCTCCGCGAGCGATCCGGGGATCCTCGCTCTCGTCCTCGTCAATTTCCGTGGGGTCCTGCTCGATGTCGTCATCGGAGTTGATGTCGTCCGAAATGGTGTCGTCGGCCGAGTCCTCGTCCCAGTCCACGTCGGCCTCCGCCCCCACCTGCGCGGCCCGATCCCGCCGGGCCCTCGCGGAGAGCCTGCGCGAGCGCGAGGCCACGCGGCGGTCCTCGACGTCGTCGGGAACCTCGTCGTGGCCGAACAGTTGCCACGCGCGGTAGGACAGCGCCATGCCGAAGCCGGTGAGGGCCAGGGCGATCACGATGGCAGTGAGCACCATCGCCTGCGGCAACGGGTCGCTCATCTCCTCGATGGGCCCGGTGCCTTCGAACGGGGGCCTTCCCGGCGCCCCGACGGACACGAGGAACAGGAGGTTCACGCCGTTGCCGAGCAGCACGAAGCCCATGATGATGCGGCTGAGCGTGCGCTCGAGCATCATGTAGACGCCGCCGGCGATGAACACCCCGGCGATCACGAGAATGGTGAGGCTAACGGGCATCGAGCTCAGCCTCCTGGTGTCGATCAATCTGTTCGCCGAGCGTGCGCAGGAAGTCCAGCACGAGCCCGATCACGATGAGATACACGCCGATGTCGAATACGAGCGCGGAGGCGAGCTCCACTTCGCCGAGGATCGGCAGCGTATCGATCCACACGTAGCTCTGGAACACGGTCCCGCCGAACAGGAGCGGCGTGATGCCGGTGAGAACCGCGAGGACCATGCCGGTGCCGAGCAGCGCGCCCGCCTGGACGGGGGCGGCTTCGTTCAGTTCGTAGCGCCCGCCCGCGAGGTAACGCAGCGTGATCGCGAGTCCGCCCACAAGACCGCCCGCGAAGCCGCCACCGGGAAGGTTGTGGCCCGCGATCAACAGGTAGATCGAGAACATGATGAGCAGCGGGAACGCGATCCGGGTGATGACTTCGAGGATCACCATGCGCCGCTCGGGCGCGAGCGTGGCACCCGCGGAAATCCAGGTGCGGCCGCGGTAGCCCTCAAGGTCCTCGCCCTCATCGTGGAACGTGACGGCGTTGACGGGCAGGTTCTCGTAGTCCTTGCGGCGCCAGATCGAGGTGTTCTTGGTCAGTTCGGACACGCGGACAATGGCGCGCTCGCGACGGGAGACGAAGACGAGGGAGGCGACGCCAGAGGCCACGACGAGCAGCACGCCGATCTCGCCCATCGTGTCCCACACACGCGCGTCCACGAGCGCCACGTTGACCGTGTTGTGGCCCTTGCCAATCTCGTAGCCCGCCTCGATCAGGTCCGGCCCCACGGGGTCGGAGTTGCGCGAGCCCGCCGCGTACGCGACCACGACCACGGTGGTCACAGCGGTGAGGATCGCGATGCCCCACCGCACCCACTGGTCGCGGCGCAGCGGCCGGATCGAGAAGTGCACGGGCAGGCGGCGCAGCACGAGGATGAGCACCACGGTCATGATCGTCTCGACGAACAGCTGCGTGCCCGCCACGTCGGGGGCGCCGTAGAGCATGAACAGCAGGGCCACGGCAAAGCCGGTGCCGGAGATGAGCAGGGCGGCGCGCAGGCGGCGCCGGGCGCGCGCAGCTCCGAGCGCGGCGAGCACCGCGAAGGCGAGCACGGCCACTTCCGCGGGGTGCTGGTAGAGCACGATGTTCGCGGGAAGGGTGGGCTGGAACATGAGGATCGCGGTGGACAGCGCGATCATCACGAGGAAGATCGTGCCCACGTTGAACGGCAGCGAACCGCGCTGGAAGATTGCGGTGGTGTGCACCGACACGAGGTCGATGCCGCGCATGAACGCGCGGAACCCTCGCTCGGCATCCACCTTGTGCCCCCACGGGTGGCTCTGCGGGCTCACGGCCTTCTGGAAGGACTCGACCGGGCGGTGGAAGTACGCGGCCAGGCCGCCGACGGCGAGCGCCGTGAGGCTCGCGAGGAACGGGATGGACAGCGACGTGGGCAGGATGACGAGGTGGCCGGGATCGATCGGCCCGGCGGTGGCAAGGCCGATGGCAACCTGCGCGGCGTGGGCACCGCGGGCGATGAGCGCCATGAGCGCATCGAGGGGGCCGACGGCGGCGATGGCGGCCAGGGAGGCGAGCGCGACGAGGCCCGGGGCCAGCACAAAACCGACGCTCGGGCGCTTATGCGGGAGCGTGGGCTGGCCGGGGAAGACCTGGAAGAAGAATCGGCAGGCGTAGGCGACGGTGAGGATGGAACCGACGACGGCGCCGGCGAACATGACCTGCTGCCACACCTCGCCCTCGTACATCGCGTAGAACACCGCTTCCTTGGCGATAAAGCCGAAGAACACCGGGACGGCGGCCATCGAGGCGGCGCTCACGAGGGCGATGACGGCCACGACCGGCATGTCTCGGCCCACGCCGCGCAGTTCGCGCACGTCCCGCGTGCCGTACGCCTTGTCGATGATGCCCACCACCATGAACAGGGGCGCCTTGAACAGGGCGTGCGAGAGCACGAGCGCGGAGGCGGCGAAGACCGCTTCGGGCGTGGCCATGCCCGCGATGGCGGCCATGAATCCCAGTTGCGACACGGTGCCGTACGCGAGCAGCAGCTTGATATCGAACTGGCGAAGGGCGCGCCAGCCACCGAGGATCATCGTCGCGATCCCGAACGCGGAGATCACGATCGTGAGCACGGAGACCGCGGAGAACACGGGGGCAAAGCGCAGCAGCAGGTAAATGCCTGCCTTGACCATCGCCGCGGCATGCAGGTAGGCGGAGACGGGAGTAGGGGCCGCCATGGCGCCGGGGAGCCAGAAGTGGCCGGGAACGAGCGCCGACTTCGTGGCCGCGCCGATGGCAACGAGGACGAGGGCCACGACGATGAACGGGGTGGCCTCCGCGAAGGCGGACGAAGTGACAATCTCGGAGATCCGCAGCGTGCCTGCCTGGCGGCCCAGCATGAGCAGGCCCACCATCATGGCGAGCCCGCCGATGGTCGTGGAGATGAGGGCATTCATGGCCGCGCGCCGCGAGGCCTGCTTCGTGACGTAGTGCCCGATCAGGAGGTAGCTGAACACCGTTGTCAGCTCCCAGAAGATGAACAGCAGCATCGCGTCGTCGGCGAGCACGAGCCCCGCCATCGCCCCCGCGAACGCGAGGAACACCCCGGCGAAGCGTTGCAGGCCCGGCTCGGTGTTCTTGAAGTAGAACCCGCAGTACAGGAAGATCAGCGTGCCGATCCCGGAGACGATGAGCATGAACAGCCATGCGAGCGGGTCCAGGAGCAGGGTGAGGGTCATGTCGAACTGCGGGATCCACGACACCGACTCGATCACCGGGGCCTTCGCAAGGGCCGACGGCGCATGCGCGAGCACATAGGCCGTGGTGGCGGCGGGCGCGAGCGCCAACAGGAAGAATGCCCGGCGTCCCAATGCCCGGACGAGCAGGGGTGCGAACATTGCCAGCACGAAGTGCGCGGCAATGGCAGCGAACATGGAGACTCCATCCTGGTCGGGTCGGGGTGGGGCGTTGCCATCCTAAAGGAACCGAGTATCATTCGCCGGGCTCGGGTCAAAGAATGTGGGGTTTCGCAAAAGAGCCCGCGCAGGTCCCCCACCTGGGCACTCACTGCCCAGGCGCCCCCGGCCCTGCCCCGTCGGCCCCTGCGTTTATCCCCATCACCATGGGCCGGAAACCGTGACGGGCGGGCGATGGCGGTATCGTGGGCCCGGGCATCCCCGGCCCCGAGTTTCCACCCGAACGAAGGACCCCGCATGAGCGAACAGCAGCTCAAGAAGAACATCCTCGCGTTCGGACTGTGGGACTGGGGCACGAGCGCGTTCAGCTCCGTGATCCTCACCTTCGTCTTCGCCACCTACATCACGAACGGCGTGGCCACCGCGGGCATCGACGGCGAAAGCGCCCTCCAGGCCGCGAAGGACGGCGCCGCCCACACCCTCAGCACCACCCAGGCCATCGCCGCCGTCGCCATCGCCCTCCTGGCCCCACTGCTCGGCGCCCTCGGAGACACGGGCGGCCTGCGCAACCTGTTCCTGCGGGCATTCACTCTCGCCACCGCGTTCATCGTCGCGCTCATGGTGTTCGTGTCGCCCGATCCCGGCAATGTCCTGTTCGCCTCGATCCTCATCGCCCTCGCCGTGGTCACGAGCGAACTCGCGCTCGTGTTCGTCAACTCGGTGCTGCCGCAGATTTCCACCGAAAGCAACCGCGGCCGCATCTCCGGTACCGCGTGGGCGCTCGGCTACTGGGGCTCCATCCTGTGCCTGCTGATCGTGCTGCTCGGCTTCGTCATGCCCGGCACGGGACTGTTCGGGATTACCGGCGATGACGCCTGGAACCTCCGCGCGATCCCCCTGTTCGTGGCCGCGTGGATCATTGTCTTCACCCTGCCGATCATGCGGCACCTGCCGCCCTCCCCACACGATCCGAAGGCCCCCGCCTGGAACCCGCTGTCCGGCTACCGCAGCATCATCACCCGCATCGTGCGGGCTCGCCGCGACGAACCGGTCATGCTGCACTTCCTCATCGCCTCCGCGATCTACCGGGATGGCCTCGGCGCCGTGTTCAGCCTCGCGGGAGTCATCGCCGCCGCGGCCTACGGCTTCAGCACCACCATGATCATCCTGTTCGGCATCGCCGCGAACCTCATCGCGGGCTTCGGCGTCTACTTCGGTGGGAAGCTCGATGACATCGTGGGCTCGCGCCTCGTCATCATCACGTCCATCGCGGCCGTGATCGTGTGCGGCCTCATCATCTTCTTCGTGCCTGGCGCCCTGACCTTCTGGATTGCGGGGCTTGCCCTCTGCTTCTTCGTCGGCCCCATCAACGCCAGTTCGCGCAACCTGCTGACGCGGCTCAGCAGCCCCGAGCGCTACACGGAGAACTTCGGGCTGTATGCCACGAGCGGGCGCGCCTTCGGGTTCCTCGGCACGAGCGCGTTCGCGATCGCTGTGGGGATTGGCGGCACCCGCGCGGGCATCATGGGCATCGTTATTGTGCTCGCCATCGGGCTCGTGGCGTTCCTGCCGCTCAAGCTCAGCACGCTCACCTCGAACGAGGCACGCGCGGCGGCGCCCACCCCGACGCCGTAGACGAGCCCGGGCGCTCCCGCCCGGGGTGAGGCTCTAGAACAGATCGTCCGGGTTCACGAGGAACCCCTCGATGTCGAGGATGAATCCGCCCGTCACATCGTGAAGGGACTTCGCAATCGCGCTGCACCCCAGGTAGGCCTCGCGCCACTTCTTCACCTGCGCCGGATCGGGGGTATCGGCCACGGCGACGTCTTCGTCGTGCGGCTGGAACAGCACGTGATACACCGCCGCCCCGTCCTTCACCCACTGCACGTGGGCAATCGCCGGGATCTCGTGATCCAGCTCGAGCACGCGCACTTCCAGATCAGCATCGGGGAAGATCGGCAGCGTAATCGCGTACGGAGCACCGTCGGGCTCACCTTCGATCCGCGCTTCCTTAACGATCTCCCGCACGATCTCGAGGCACTGCTCGGGCCGCAGTTCGTAAGGGGCCACCACGCGCAGGTCGGGCAGCATGAACTGGTGGGGGGACAGTTCGAAGTGCGAATCGGTGATGAGCACCCCGCCGATCCTGCGGACGGCGCCGAGCAGGAACTCGAGAACCTCGCGCTCCTCCCCCACCGGGATACCGTCGGCAAACGCCCGGTTCAGGCCGTAACCGTCCGCGAGCGCCGGGGCGAAATCCTGCTCGCGCTGCTTCGGAGTGTGAATCTCCCACTCGGTGCCGTGCGCGGCGGGCGCGAAGCGGGTGGTGTCGCTGATCCGAATCGCCTCGCCGTCGCGCGTGGCGTCCGGGTAGCGGTTGAGGACCAGCGCGAAAAGGTCGTCTGCCCCCGCAGATTCGTCGAGGCGAAGTCGATGGCTCACGGGGTGTCCTCCAAGGGGGTCGCGGGTATCGCGGTGCGGTGAAAGTTCAGGTACGAACGCGAAGCCGTAGGGCCTCGCTGACCACGGTACCGGTTGAGGTTACCTTCTGCACCGTAGGGCCGCTGCGCGGGCGAGGTGAGCCGGAAAAAGCACAGTTGCCCGATCTTCATGCCCGGCCACAGCGCGATCGGCAGCGTGGCCATATTGGAGAGTTCCAGGGTGATGTGCCCGTCGAATCCCGGATCGATGAACCCTGCCGTGGAGTGCGTGAGCAGGCCCAGGCGCCCGAGGCTCGACTTGCCTTCGAGTCGCGCCGCCACGTCATCGGGCAGGGTCACGTTCTCGTACGTGGAGGCGAGCACGAACTCCCCCGGGTGCAGCATGTACGGCTGCTCGGGTTCCACCTCCACGAGCCGCGTCAGCTCGCTCTGCTCCGTGGCCGGATCGATCATCGCGTACTTGTGGTTATCGAACAGCCGGAAGAACCGGTCGATGCGCACATCCACCGAGGCTGGCTGCACAAACTCCTCATCGAACGGGGTGAGCCGGATGCGGCCCGCCTGGATATCGGCACGGATGTCACGATCACTGAGTAGCACCCCCTCATCTTAACGCCCGATGGCGGCGGCAAACGGGAGGCAGGCCGACGGGCGGGGGCGGACATCCCGCGGCGGCGGGACTGCCGGCCGTTTGTGCAAATCTGGGCGATGCCCCTACACTAAGAGGGCTTTCGCGGGTGTAGTTCAATGGTAGAACTTCAGCTTCCCAAGCTGACAGCGCGGGTTCGATTCCCGTCACCCGCTCCGACCGCAAAGCCCTGGAGCCCGACCACGTTCGGGCCCGGGGCTTTCGCTTTTCCGCCGTCGGAGGCATGCGGGTCACCGCGAGTCGGCGCTAGAGAGAGACCGTGTGCCACTGACCCGATGCGGGGAGCTGACGAAGCGCGCGGGAGCTCAGGGCCACGATTGCTGCGAGACCCGCAACGCCAGCAAAGACAAACAGTGTTCCGCGATAACCCAGTGTGTCCAGACCGACACCGGCGATTGCCGGGCTCAGCGGCATCAATGCTCCCGTGCAGAAGTAGAGAACGCTCATCACTCGCCCCAGAATCTCGTCGGGGATCACGTACATGAGGAGCCCTCCGACAGTCGCGTTAACTGCCGGTCCAGCGAGGAGCGCGACCGCGAAGACCGCCAACCCCACGGTGAACGACGGCGAGAGCGCTACCCCGACCATGCTGCTCGCAATGAGGAGCACCCCAACCATCAGGATGATGCCGGATCGAACTCTGGAGATCACCGGGTTCGCCATGAGGGCCCCAAGGAGGGCTCCGACGCCGACGACGAGATTGATGAGTCCGATCTGCTGAGGGGAAGCACCGCTGATCTGCAGGTGAAGGATCATCGTCATGACCACCCCACTGGTGGCCAGGTTGAGCAAGGAAAACGTGATGACTCCGGAGCGCAGCAAAGGGGCGCGCACCACGTATGTCACGCCCTCGCCAAAGTCAGTCCAGACGGCGCCTGGCTTCATCTGGCCGCGCGGCTTACTCGAGGAGAGCCCGCGGTTCGTGATCCAGAAAAGCACGAACGCAGCAGTGTTGACGATGAACGGCACAATGGGAGCAATGGCGTAGAGCGCTCCCCCTGCCGGTCCAGACGCAATCGCCACGGCGGAATCTCGCGCCTGGTTGGCGACGACGGCGCGGGACATGCGCTCCTTGCCCACCACGGCTCGCAAGATGGCATCTGAGGCCGGGCCAAAGAGGCTGCCGCGCAACTGAAGCAGGAATCCAAGGACCGCCAGCGTGGGCCCGTCGAGCCACGAAAAGAAGAGCAGGAGGACGATGGCGGCGCAGATGGCAGCGCCGGAGATCGCTGACCACGCCCTCAGCGATTTTCGGTCGAATCTGTCGGCAAGGACTCCTCCGGGCAGGAGGCCAACGACACCACCCACCGAGGCGGCCGCCGCCACGATCCCCGCCTGAGAGGCTGATCCCGTGACCAGCACTGCGAGCAGCGGAGTCGCGAAGAAGGTCAGCCCCATCCCGAATGCTGAGGCTGTGTCGCCCACCATCCATGCGAGGTATGCACGATCGCGCAGAAGCGGCGTGGTGGCTCGCTCGTTCTGTTCCTCGCCCTTTGCGAGGGAATCGTCCGCCACGCTATGCCCCTTACTGAACGCGCGCAGCGCGTCCCCCACGACGAGTCTCAACCCGAGCGCCGAGACCTCAGTGCATCTCACACTAGTGTGGAGCATACAGAGGCGCAGCCCCCAGTATCACCGCTGATCGGAGAGAACGCATGACCTTCCACGTTGACCACTACCAGGCCGATCCGGAGCGTTACGCGCAGATGCCGTACCGGCGCACGGGGCGCAGCGGGCTGGACCTGCCCGCGATCTCGCTCGGGATGTGGCACAACTTCGGGGATGACGTGCCGCTAGATCGCCAGCGCGCGATCCTGTGCCGCGCGTTTGATCGCGGCGTCACCCACTTTGACCTCGCGAACAACTACGGGCCGGAGTACGGGGCGGCGGAACGAAACTTCGGGCTGCACCTGAAGCGCGACCTGGGTCGGTACCGGGACGAACTCATTATTTCTTCGAAGGCGGGCTACGACATGTGGCCCGGCCCGTATGGGCAGGGTGGCGGCTCGCGCAAGTATGTCCTGGCCTCGCTGGACCAGTCGCTGACGCGCATGGGCCTGGACTACGTGGACATTTTCTATTCGCACCGCTTCGATGAGTCCACGCCGCTCGAGGAAACGATGGGGGCGCTGGATACCGCGGTGCGCAGCGGCCGCGCCCTCTACGTCGGCATTTCGTCCTATTCCGGGCCGCGCACGCGCGAGGCCGTGAAGATTCTGCGGGAGCTGGGCACTCCCCTGCTCATTCACCAGCCCTCGTATTCGATGCTCAATCGCTGGATCGAAAACCAGGGCCTGCTCAATGTACTGGGCGAGGAGGGGGCGGGTTGCATCGCGTTCTCGCCCCTGGCTCAGGGAATGCTCACGGACAAGTACCTGGGCGGGATTCCCGAGACTTCGCGCGCGGCGCAGGGGAAGTCGCTGCGCCAAGAGCTCATTTCCCCCGAGGCGCTCCGGCATATCGGCGCTCTCAACGACATTGCCGCCGAACGCGGCCAGTCGCTCGCGCAGATGGCGCTCGCGTGGGCGCTGCGGGATAGGCGCGTGACCTCGGTGCTCGTGGGGGCCTCGTCGGTGGCGCAGCTGGACGACAGTCTGGGCGCCACCGACAACCTCGCCTTCACGAGCGAGGAGCTGGCGGCCATTGACGAGCACGCGATTGACGCCGGTATCGACCTGTGGGCAAAGTCCTCGAGTAAGTAGAGCGGCGGCTCAGGACCTCCCGCCGACGGCAGCGCCGGGGCTCAGCACTCCGTCGCTCATCCGCGCCACCGAGTCAAAGACCGGCAGTTGCTCCTCGTCGTGCGTGACCACGACGGCGGCGAGGTCCCGCTCAACGGTGAGGCGCCGTAGGAGTGCCATGACCTCCCCGCTTCGCTGGGAATCGAGCGCGCTCGTGGGCTCGTCCACGAGCAGCACGTGGGGCTCATGCACGAGGGCGCGAGCGATATTGACCCGCTGGCGCTGCCCGCCCGAGAGCTGGCCGGGCCTGCGGTGCGCGAGGTCGCCCATGCCCACGTCGGCCAGGAGTTCCATGATGCGCTCGCGCCCCACACTGGCACGCCCGGGCCTTCCGCTGAGCTTGCCGATGACCTCGAGCTGTTCGGCGACGGTCAGGGAGGGGATGAGGTTCGGGGATTGGAACACGATCCCGAGCGTGGTGCGGCGCAGCTCCGCCGCCTCGGCGGCGCTCAGGGCGCTGGCCTCGATGCCGTCGATCACGACCGTACCCGCATCGGGGCGCACGAGGGTCGCAGCGACCGACAGCAGGCTGGATTTTCCGGAACCGCTCGGCCCCGTCACGGCGGTGAAGCGGCCGGGGGCCACCTCGAGGTTCACGCTGTTCAGGGCCGTTAGGCGCCGTTCGCCGTCGGGGTAGGTGAGGGTGATGTCGTGCAGGCTGAGCATGAGGGACCTTTCTGTTCCGGGATGGGGTGAGAAAAAGGGTTAAGCGGCCGCGGCCTGGAGCGCGAGCGTCGGCTCCACTCGGGTGATGAGCCGGACCGAGACCAGGGCGCCGAGCAGTCCCGCCGCGATCATGGCGACCGCGGGTCCCAGCAGCAGCACCGCGTTCAGGGCGAACGGCAGCGCTTGGGCAGCCAAAACGCCGAGGCCGAGCGTGGCCAGGACGCCGATGCCGGTTCCCGCGACGAGCACGATGAGAGCCTGAGCCACGGCGTCGCGGGCCAGGGCCCCGGTCGTGGCGCCGAGCGCCTTGAGCACGGCGATGTCGCGCTGGCGCTGCATGGACCACACCAGGAAGAACACGCCGATCACGAGGGTCGCGATGAGCACGAGCATGCCGATCATGAGGGCGAGCGAGCCGAACTCGGAACGGAAGGCATCGAGCGCGAGCAGCGACTGGAGCAGCGAGGTGGACGTGGTGCCCGCAGAGGCATCGAGGGCGGCGGTATCGGCGGGGGCGCCGTCCACGAGAAGCACGGTCGCGTACGTGTCCGGCGCCCTGGTCGCCGCCTGGAGAGCGTGCCACTCATCGAGCGTGGTCCACGCGACCGTGCGGTGCGAGTAGTGCTGGTCGTCGATCACCTCGTGCACCGTGAGGTCCGTGCCCGCGAGCGCCACCGTATCGCCGGGACGAACACCGAGGGCGTCGGCGGTGCTGCGGCCGAGCGTGATGCCCGCATCGGGCGCATCGGTGGGGCTTCCCGGAGGCGCGGCCATGAGGACCACCGCCTCGGAGGAAGCGCTCTGCCCCGTGCCGCTCTCGAGGGCCGCCGATGAAATCCCAAGCGGGGTGACGGAGCGGATGCCGTCGGCCTGCGCCCACCTCTCTTCCTGCTCTTTCGTGAGCGTGGAGGTGGAGAACGAAGGGCTGCCACCATCCGGCATGGAGAACACCACCGAGGGCGCGTCGAGGCGGGTCAGGGCGGAGATGTTCTGCATGCTCAGCCCGCCCGTGAGCCCGGTGAGGAAGCCGACGAGCAGGGTCATGAGGGCCACGACGGCGACGATGAGGGAGAACCGGCCCCGGGCGAAGCGGAGGTCGCGCAGTGCGAGGAACATGGGTGGCCTTTCGATGGTGGCGGGGCCCGGGCACGGGCCGATCTGGTGACTCCAGTGTGGGCCGGCCCTGGGCGGTGGCGGGAGAGCCAAACGGGATGCTTCGGGTTCATCCTTTTTGACGAATCGGGGCCGTGGGCTGGGTGGATAGGATCGGTGCCATGCCGCTGTCTCTCGCTCACCGGGCCGCTCGTGGCGCCGTCGTGGCGCTCGCGTGCGGGCTCATCGCCATGCCCGCTGCGGTGGCCGTGGTCAGTGGAAGCCCCCGCACCGGGAGAATCGCGGTGTTCTCCGCACTGACGCTCGCCGTGATGCTCGCGGGCACGATAGTGCTGGAGCGCAGCGGCCTGCTCACCGCCCAGCCCGCGAGGCGTCTTGACTGGTGTCCGCTCCTGTTCATTGGCCTGCTGAGCGTGCCGTGGGCGATGGTGATCGTCGATTCGCCGCATGCCACGTACTTCCTGCTCGCGCTCGTCGTCATGGCCCAGTGGCTCCTGCCGCCGGTGCCGGGCGGGGTCCTCGCGCTGGCCCTGACGGGGTTCACGATTGCGGGCCAGGTGTTTCACCACGGCATGTCGCCGGGCACTCTCGCGGGACCGATCGTCGTGCTCGTCGTCGTGGTCTCCTTCATGCACGTGCTGCGGGCCCTGCTGGCCGAGTCGCGGGAAAAGTCGGCGCTCGTGGAGCAGCTGCGCGAGACGCAAGCGCAGCTCGCGGCGAAGGAGCGGGAGGCGGGCAGGCTCGCTGAACGCACCCGCCTGGGACGCGAACTCCACGACACGGTGGCGCAGTCGCTTGCGAGCATCCAGGTGCACTTGCGGCTCGCCGACGACGCCGCGGGGCCGGAGGATCAGACGCGGGCACTCGCGCACGTGCGGGCGGCGCGGGAGGCCGCCGCACATTCCCTGGACGAGACGCGGCGCGTCATCGGCGCGCTCACCCCGAGGGACCTCGCGGACCGTTCGCTCCCGGCGGCACTCTCGCGCATTCTTGAGCGGGCAGGTGAGCGCGGGTGCGCATGCCACCTGGAGGTGGTGGGCCGCCCGAGGCCCCTGCCGATGCCAGTCGAAACCAGCCTCGTGCGGATCACGCAGGCGTGCCTCGAGAACACTCTGACGCACGCGGGGGCGCGCACGTGCGAGGTGCGGTTGATTTTTGACGGGGCCGACGAGACCGCGCCCGGCCCTACCCCCGAGCTCGGCGAGGGCACGGTGCCCGGACCCAGCGAGGTGCGGCTCGAGATCGCGGATGACGGCGTGGGCTTTAACGTGGACGCGGCCCTGTCGGCGCCCCCGAGGCCGACGGGCGGCTTTGGTCTCACCTCGATGCGTTCGCGCGCCGCGGACCTCGGCGGATACGCGGCCGTGGTTTCCGCCCCCGGCCAGGGCACGCTCGTGAGTGTGACTCTGCCCGTGCCCGCCGCGCCGGTGCCCGGAGAGGCCGCCGCATGATTCGCGTGGTCATTGCCGACGATCATCCCGTGGTCCGCTCGGGTCTGCGCGCCGTGGTGGAGACCGCGCCGGACATCGCCGTGGTGGCGGACGTGGAGCGGGCAGCCCTGGCCCTCGAGCACGAGGCCGACGTGGTGACGATGGACCTGCGGTTTCCTGACGGGCTCACGGGCGTGGAGGCGATCCGCGCCCTGCTGGCGCGCGAGGATCCCCCGGCGGTGCTCGTGCTCACGAACTACGACGACGATGCCGATATCCTCGCCGCCATCGAGGCGGGCGCGAGTGGCTACCTCCTCAAGGATGCCCCGCCAGCCGAACTGCTGAGCGCGATTCGGCGGGCCCACGCGGGTGAATCGGTGCTCGCTCCCGCGGTCGCCACGACTCTCATGAGCCGGATCCGCCAGCCCGGCCTGACGCTCACGCCGCGCGAAGCCGACGTGCTCGCTGCCCTGGATCGGGGCCTGAGCAATCGGGAGATCAGCCGCGCCCTGTTCCTCGGCGAGACGACGGTGAAGACCCACCTCGCGCGCCTCTACGGCAAGCTCGGCGTCTCAAGCCGCACGGCCGCCCTCGCGAAGGCCCGCGAGCTCGGCCTCATGCGGTAGTTCGGGCCTTGAGCCTCAGCAACGCCTACTGTTCACTTTTATCTGCTTTTCATCTACAATGAACATATTACAACGCTGAACAGGAGGCGCGTGATGGACGAACGGCTCGCCCAAGACTTTGCGGAGCTTCTCGATGAGTTCGGGCTTCGCATCTCAGGGGCCATCGATCTGACCGAACTCCCCGACCAGGCCACCGCCCAGGTGAGGCTCACCCACGAACACGGGCGTGCCGACTACCGGGTTGGATACGCTGAGACGCTCACCGTTTCGGGAACAGATTGGGCGCAGGTGCACGATGACGGGAACGAACGCCTCCTGCTGCTCGGGCCACGGGTGACTGAACGCAGCGCGGAGATGTTTCGGCGCCTCGGCATCAACTACCTTGACGCGGCAGGCAATGCCTCTATCGGTTTTGACGGCGTGCACATCGACGTGCGCGGGCGCCATCGCGCACGGGGCCCCGTCGGCGCTCGCCCACCTCGCCTCACCAGAGGCGGGGTCAACCTGTTCAGCGCGAAACGCTCACAGGTGATCTTTACGGTTCTCTCCTGGCCGGACATCCTCGACAGCCCCGTCCGCGACATCGCGCGCGTGGCGGGCGTGTCGCTCGGGCAGGCGCAGCAAACGCTGGACCTCCTCACCCAGTACGAGTTCGTGGACCATCGCCGACGACTCCTGGGGCCCGGGCGAGACCGACTGATCGATCAGTGGGCAGCAGCCTTCCCCACCAGTTTGGGGGCGGCGTCAAAGACCAGGCGATTCTCTGGCAAGGTGACCATCGCCGAGCCCACCGGGGCGGCCGTCTATGTCAGCGGAGAGGCCGGGGTACCGAATCTGCTGCGGCCAGAAACGGCGGTGCTGTATGCGGCGGAGTTCCCCACCGAACTGTTCCGTCAGCAACGGTGGCGCAGGGACGAGGAACAGCCGAACATCTTCTTCCGCCACCAGTTCTGGCAACCGCCGGGAGAGAGCACACCCCCGGGGGCCCACCAGGCACCGTGGCTACTGATCTACGCGGACCTGCTCGCCGCACACGACAGCAGGCAGCGCGAGGCCGCCCAGCAGCTCCGTGAGGAGAAGGGATGATCGAGCTTCAGTCCCGCACCTCGAAGAGCGGGGCGTCCGACGGCGGCAGTTCGTCCTCGAGATCCGGTTCCGCGATCGCGCGCGATGACGTCCACGCGGCGGCGATCACGAGCAGCGCGGCCGCAACCACCACGGGGCGCAGCCACTCGTTCGTGCCGTCGGTAGCGAACTGCACCACGAGCGGTGTCGCGAGGTAGGTGGCGATGGCGGTGAGGGCGGCATAGGCGCCCACCGACTCGGCCCCGCTCACTCCCGCAAGCGCCGAACGAACCCGTGCGGCGAGGGCGCCGGTCAGCGTTGAGGCTTCAGCAAACGAGCCCACACCGCCATACCGGCCCTCGCCCACAAGCCTGCGAGCCTGCGAGTTTGCTCCCCGGCCAAGCGCGGCCGCGATGCTGAGCAGGCCACCGGCGATGAGGGCCCCCGCGGCGAAACCGGGCATGGCCGCGCCGCCGAGGCCGAAGCCCGCGACGACCGGCGCCATGACGGCAACCGCGAGAGCGAGGGCCGCGATCCGACGCGTCGCGAAACCGCCCTCGTCCACGAACACGCGGGGCGACGCTCCGTCGGCAAAGCCCGCGCGGGCATCCATCGCGGCGCTCGCGAGCACGCGGCGCAGAGGCTCGGCCACGAGCGCGGCCACGATGAGGACGCTCGCGGCGCCCAACACGAACGCGGCCAGCATCGTCGGCGTATCGGCATACAGCACGCGCAGGGACCGATCCGACCACAGCTGCAGGATCTTCGGCGCGGCGCGAAGGTCGCCGCCGATGGGGGCCAGCAGGGCGATCCCGGCGAGGGTCACGGCGAGAGTGCCGAGCACCGCGTCGGTCGTGCGCGCCCACGGGCCGACGGCCCGCACGGCATGGGCGAGCGCCGCAGCGCGCGCGGGATCCGCGGCATCGGCGTCGGCCTGCTCCGCGCCATCGGCGTCAGACTCGGCCTCCGTGGCCCCATCCTCCTCGATGCTGTCCTCTTCAATGCTCGCCACCTCGTCGATGGTCTCGAGCGGCGCGGCGGCAACATCCCCGCCGAGCGTGCCCGTCATGCCCGCGGCGATGATGGCCACGCCCGCGGCGGCAAGCGCCACGAGATACAGGCCCAGGTAGGCGATCCCGGCGGCGCTCGTGGTGAGCAGCCACGCGCCCACGAGCCCGGCCACGAGCACGAGCGCCAGCGGCGCCCCCACGTTGAGGGCCGACAGCGACGAGGCTGCCACGCCCACGCGGGCACTGCGGGCATGGCGGCGGGCCAGCGGGCCAGACGGAGCCGCGCCCCACCAGAGCGCGGCGCCCACGATCAGCGCGAACAGCGCGCCCACGCCAATCCCGAGGAGGCTCAGCTGCGCCGGATTGGTCGTGTGCAGCACGATGGTGTCCATGACACTCTGCGCGCTCGGCGCATCGCCCACGGTCTGATAAAACTCGCCGAAACCGCCCGCGAGCTGCTCGATCTGCGGCTCCACGAGGTCGCGGTTGATCGCTTGCGGCACCTCGGTGGCGCTCTGGTCCACGAACAGGGAAATGAGCAGCGGATCGGTGAACTCGCCAAGGCCCACTTGGCCCATGCGCAAGCGGGAATAGGCCGACGGAATCCACAGCCCCAGGGCGCTCAGCGCCGCGATGATGGGCACGGCGCCCGCGACGGAGGCGGCAAGGGCGCGCCCGCGCGCGGTTCCGGACCCGCCGATGGCGGCGGGCAGCAGATGCGCGACGAGAAGAGCGATGGACAGCACGAGCGCGGTGATGATCGCCGCGGTGCCGAGCAGGGGCACGCCCAGCAGGATGATGACGCCGGGCACGAGCGCGGCGAGGGCCGCCGCATCGAGGGTGCGGCGGGGGCCGTCGGAAATGAGGCGGGACAAGAGGGTCGCCTCGAGGCCGGGATCGGCCGTCGAGCCGGGCGCCACGTCCCGCTCGAGCGCGCCGACGCCGATGCTTGCCGCGCTCGCGCCCACCCCAGCGACGGCAGCGGCGGCCCGCAGAGTAAGCGCCACGAGGCCGAGCCCGAAGGCGAGGGCCACGAGTGCCTGACCCGCGTCCTGACGCAGCACGGCGACGAGGGCAACGACGAGCAGGCCCGTGGCCCCCGCGCCCGTGGCCCCGGCCAGCGGCACCAAGCGGTGAGCCCTGGCCTGGCGCTCCTGAGCCGATCCCGCGACCGCGGCATCCACGAGGCTGAGCGAGCGCCACGCGAGCGCGAGGGCCAGCACGATGCCCGCGATCACGATCCCGGCGCGGGTAAACCGCGCCTCCGCCGCGCCAGGAAGCGCGAGCATGGCGAGGCCGACGCCGCCACCCACCCAGAGGGACACGCGAGCGCACGAGGACACCACCGCGGCCAGCCGCCCGGCGAGCACGCGGGCCCGAACCGGATGGCGGCGAGTCCCCCGCCACGCAAAGGCGGGGGCCGCGAGGGCAAGAAGCGAGATGACGCCGAGGGCCGCGAGGGTGCGCGCAACGTCGGCGCCGAGTGCGAAGGATTCCATGCGACTAACCCAGCAGCGCGAGTACGAGCTCGGACGGACCGGCGGGCTCGAGGCGCACGGGCACGCCCCAGTCCTGCTGGTGCATGTGGCACGCCGGGAACTCCACGGACGGATCGGCGTCGCACGAGGCGGCGCGGGCGTTCACGTGGATCACCCCTTCGCTCACCTGCGGATCCAGTTCGATCGTCCGCTCGAGCGCCGTGGAGGTGCCCCCGCCGGACAGCAGCATCCCCGGGGGCGTCGTGGAAATCGACACCTGCGTGGACGGGCCGAACGAATCGTCGAGCTTGTGGCCCTCGGGTGGGGTGAACGCCACCCGCACCGTGAGCGGCCCGGCGTTCGAGACGACGGTGGCGGGGCGGGTTGAGCGCTGAGCCCCCTCGTTGATCACCTGCTCCGCCGCGGGAGAGATCGAAATCCACGTGAGCTTGTGCCGCCCGGACTCCACGACCACGAGGTGCGGGAGGCCATCGATCGGATCCACCACGAGCAGGTCGCTCGGCTCTTTCAGATCCGTGGCCACTGTGACGACGGAATCGTGAATTGGATCGATGATCCGCACGGCCCCGTTATAGGTATCGGCCACCGCGAGGCGGCCATCGCTCAGCACCGTGATGCCGAGCGGATGCTGCAGGCGCGCATCTTCCAGATTGCCATCCACGTGCCCGAAATCGAACAGGCCCGCACCCACGATGGTGGACACCTCGTCGCGTTCCGCACCGATCACGCGCACCGCGCTCGTCTCCGAATCCGCAACGAATACGGTGCCGTTGGCATCGACCGTGACGCCGCTTGGCTGCGCCCACCACGAGGTCGGCAGCGGGCCGTCCACGAGTCCCTCCTGCGTGGTGCCCGCGAGGACCGCGAGGCTCCCCAGCTCGTCCAGGTCGCCATCCTCACCGAGCACGGCGGGCTCGTAGGTCCACATCTGGTGAATGCCGGCCATGGTCACGACCACCTGCCCGCTCACCGCGTCCCACTGGAGGTCCCACGGGGTCGACAGCGAGAAGGTGCGCGGATCGCCCGTGCCGTCGGCGAGCGGCATACCCTGCATCCACTGGCGGCCGTCCCCCGCGAGGGTGAACACGTGGCTCGCCGCGCGCGGGCGCAACAGGCGCCGATGGCCCAGTTGCACGCCGCGCAGGCGGTGATTGGCGGTATCGGCCACCACGAGGTCATAGCCCACCCGCTCCGCCACGTCGGCGGGTAGCACGGCAATACCGTTCGGCTCCGCGAACTGCGCCTCGGACCCCTCCCCCTCGGCGAAGCCTCGCTGGCCGGTCCCGATGATCTCGTTGACGCTCACGCCATCCGGCTCGAAAATGACGATCCGGTGCTGGCCCGCGTCACTCACGGCGATGCGGCCATCGGCCAGCATGACCGCCTTCGACGGGAAGCGCAGCGTGTCCAGTTCGCGCTGCTCGATCACCGTGGGGGCCGGGCCTCGGCGCAGGCTGCCGTCGGCCTCCCCCTCCGCCACGAGGCGGGTGATCGTGTCGTCCAGGTTCTTCTGGTGCCCCTCGCCGGACAGCGACGCCGCGATCCGGCCGTGAGTATCGAGCACCATGAGCGTGGGCCACGCCTTCGCGCCGTACTCGCTCCACGTGCGCAGTTCGGGATCATCCAGCACGGGATGCTCCACCTGGTAGCGCTCAATATTGGCCTCGAGCGCCACTCGGTCCCGCTCGAACTCGAACTTCGGCGAATGCACCCCCACCACGACCACCTCGTCGCTCCACTTGTCCTCGAGCGGGCGCAGTTCGTCGAGCACGTGGAGGCAGTTGACGCAGCAGAACGTCCAGAAGTCGAGGATCACGATCTTGCCGCGCAGATCGTTCAGCGTGAGGCTCGCGCCTCCCGTGTTCAACCAGCCGCGGCCCACGAGCTCGCTGCCGTGCGGGCGGGCGGTGGTGCGAAAAATGTCGTCGTTCATAGCCGTTGAGTCCTTGATTGGGGTCCCGAATGGGTCAGGCAGGGGCGGGGGCGTCGGGCCAAGAGGACACCCAGGCGATGAGGCCCGGATCCTCGAGGGAGTCCACGGTGGCGCTCGCGACCGGGATGGGAACGGGGGTCGAGGGCACGCCGATCAGGGTGAGGCCCGCGGCGACCGCGGCGCGCGCACCAACCGGGGAGTCCTCGAACGCGAGGCACTGCCGTGGCTCGAAGCCCATCTGCTCGGCGGCGCGCGCGTACATGTCCGGCGCGGGCTTCGCGTGCTCCACCGTGTCCGCGCTCTGCACGTTCGCAAAGAGGTCGATGATGCCCGCGCGCGTGAGCTTGCCGACGAGCGCGGTGTGCCACGAGTTCGATGCCACCGCGATTGGCACCTTGGAGGCCACGAGTTCCACGAACGCTTTCGCGCCCGGCATGAAACGCACGGGGCCTTCCAGGCGGCGCGTGAAGTCCTCGCGCGATTCCGCGAGCAGCCGATCATAGGGCTGGCCCGTGGCCTCGGCGAGGATCGCCACGGACTGCTCGAGGGTGGTGCCCATGAGGGCCTCTTCCTGGGCCGGGGTCACGCGGGCGCCGTAGGCGGCGAGGATCGCCTGCTGGGTGTCTTCCCACAGCGATTCGGTGTCCAGGATGAGGCCGTCGCAGTCAAAGACAACGCCCGCGGGCCGGAAACCGCGCACGGCGGCGAGGGGATCGGGGGCCTGGGCTGGATCGGGGGTACTCACGGCGTCGAGGTCTCCTTCTGGGTGGGGACGGTGGTGCGGGAGCGGGGCCACGAGCGGGCCCACGCGAGCAGGGAGGGATCGGCGATGCTCGCCAGGCGGTGATCGCCCACCGGATCCTGTCCGGCAATCGTGGGGATGGTGAGGAGTTTCAGGCCCGCCGCGCGGGCGGCGCGGGCGCCCGTCTCGGAGTCTTCAACGGCGAGGGTCTCGTGCGGGGCGGCGCCGAGCGCCGCGGCCGCATGCAGGTAGATGTCCGGGGCGGGCTTGCCTTCGGCCACGTCATCAATCGCGACCACGTGATCGACCAGCTCCAGGAAGCCCGTGGCCCGCAAGCCCTCGATCAGGAAGCGGCGGGGCGAGTTGGACGCCACGGCCACGGGAACGCTCTCGCTGGCTGCTGCCAGGAGTTCGCGCGCTCCCTCGAAGACCGGGATGCCTCCCGCCAGAAGCGCTTTGTGCCGCTCCCCCAGCTCGTGGCCCACCGCGTACGGGTCTTCGCCCACCGCGCGCGCCACCGCGACCACCACGTCCTCAACGGAGCGGCCCACGAGGTACGCGGCGTCGGCCGCCTCCATGCGGGCCCCGCGATCCTCGAGCAGTTCCTCTTGCGCCCGGTTCCACACGGACTGGGTATCCAGCAGGACCCCGTCGCAGTCGAACACCACCGCGCCAGGGCTCATGATCCCAAGGGCCGTCGTGATGGCCTCCACCCCACGGGGCTGCGGCACAGATTCGGTAATTCTCATGGTTCCATCACTGTACGGGCGCGAACTGGAAAGGCGATGCAGAGCGCGCCCCGGCACGCCCGGGCTGGGCATCCATCACAGAGAACAGTCACATGGCCGCTCTACGATGGCGCACATCTGCCACCCTCGAACCCTCGAAAGGCCTTCACCCATGCACGAACTCTCCAGCGGCACGATTCTCGTGATCGGCGCCGGCCCCGCCGGACTCGCGGCCGCGGCCTCCCTCAAGGCGCTGGGGGTTCCCTTCGAGATCGTGGATGCGCAAAACCACGTGGGCGGCGTCTGGAACGTCGCGAACGACGATGCCCCCAGCTGGCCATCCAAGCGCATGACCACCTCGAAGAACAACGGCCAGTTCGAGGACCTCCGCATGCCGGTGAGCTTCCCCGCCTATCCGAGCACCGACGAATACGCCACCTACCTGCGGGCCTACACCGCGCACCATCAGCTCACGGACTACTTCACGCCGAACACCGAGGTGCGCCGCATGCGCGACTTTGGCGAGGGCACGTGGGAGGTCGAATTCTCGAACGGCGCCGTGCGCCCCTACGCGGGGATCATCGCGGCCCACGGCGTCTCCAACCGCCCCTTCCTGCCGCCGCTGTTCCTCGAGGCAAAAGAGCGCGGCGCGAACGTGATCCACTCCAAGAACTTCGCGGGCGCCGAATTCACGCCTGCGAAGAACGTTCTCGTGATCGGCAGTGGGCAGTGCGCGGCGGACGTGGCCACGGAACTGGCCGACGGCACGAGGCGCGTCGCGCTGCACGCGAGCGAGGGCCACTGGGTGGTGCCCCGCACCATCGGCGGCGTCTCCGCCGATACGCTCGCCCAGGCGGAGCCCGGCTTCCTCGGGGCGCGCCTCAACGAGGCCATCGCCGAAAAGGCCGTCCACACGCTCGTGGGCCACCCCGCCTCCGTCGGCCTTCCCGAACCCACCGTGCCGCTCCTCGAGGACGAGGTGATCGTCTCCGACGACCTGCTCCCCATGATCGCGGACCGGCGCATCGAGCTGCTGCCCGATGCGCGCCACCTCCCGTTTGAATCGTTCGATCTGATCGTCTTCGCCACGGGGTACGAGCCCGGCGCCGATTACCTGCCCCCGCATCTCGCGGACAATCTGGTGCTCGGTGCCTTCCCGGCCGACCGCAGCGACATCGCGGTGCTCGGCCAGGTGCGGGTGCAGGGCAGCGTCACGCCCGTGCTCGTGGATCAGGCCGACATCGCGGCGTACGTCATGAAGGCGCGCCAGGAGGACAACACCGCCCAGCTCGCCGCCTTTGACGCGCTCAAGGCCCTCGGCGACGAGGGCATCCCCGTGACGAGGCCGAACTCATCGAGCGGCGGCGTGCGCGGCACGCTTGCTCACCTGCTGGGCCGAGGCGCCGCCTCCACGTCCCGCACGAGCCGCGCCCTTCTGCCCACCGCACAGGCGCCGAGCGAGGACCGCGCGCTCGAGCTACCGCTGAGCGAGCGCCGCACCCTGCTCCAGCGTCTCCAGGTCGCGCGGAGCATCTTCGAACAGTAGCGGCCTGTGGCGAGCAACGATCATGCCCGCCACGAGGATCAGGGCGATGGCGCCACTGAGCGCCCAGCCCGCCGCCTGCTGATCGCTCAGGGCATGCGCCCACCACGTGCGGCCCATCGCCCCGAACCAACTGGGTGCGAGCACTACCGTGCCGTGCGCAAGGACCTGCGCCACGCCGATGATGCCTAGCCCCGCCACGAGGGCGGGAAGCCGCGCGCCGCGCCACAGCACGCCCCACAGCACGCCGAGCGCGATGCAGACGAGGGCGAAGCCCACGTTCGCGGGGTGGGATTCGAGGATGCGCCGCAGCACGTCCGGCTGGAAGTAGCAGAGCGCGAGGACGGCGCCGGGCACGAGTGCGACGGGTACCCAGCGCGTGGGCCGGGCAAGGGCCGCGGTGATCCGGCCGACGACCGCGACGGGAAGAAGCATGGACAGGGGCAGGCCGACGGCGACCAGCAGGGCGATCTTTTCCGCGAGGTGGGCGCTGAACAGCACCCGGGCGTAGACGCCGAGCGGGCCGCTCGTGATGAGCACGTAGGCGAGGCACGCGGCGAGGAGCCACCCGGTTCCTTCGCGGCGCCCGCGGGCATACCACCACGTGAGGGCCAGGGCCGCGAGGGCGATGGCGAAGACATCGGGCCGCACCTGCGTGAGCGCCTCTGCGCTGACAGGGGGCGGCGGCAGGGCGTAGCTCGTGAGGATCCCCGCGGGGCTCGCGGGCGGCGGGACGTTCTCGGCGGGCGGCGGCGAACTGGACATGGCCGCCCCCAGGCCGATGGCGGCCGCCATGAGCCCGATTTCGATGAGGGCGAGGCGGCGAAAGGCCTGCCGGGCCCGCCGGGAGGTACGCGAGATGGTGCTGCGCTGCATCGCCCCGAACACCCCGAGGATCACGAGGATCACGATCTTAAGCAGCCCCAGTTGCCCGTAGGCGGTGGTGAACACCTGATCCAGGGTGCTCACGCGGCTCACGAGCGCGACGGTGCCCGAAGCGGCGAGCAGCACCCAGGCCACGAGGGCGAGCGAGGAGAAGCGGCGCACGGTGCGGCGCCACGTGGCCGGTTCGGCTGAATCATCGGGCAACACCTGCAGCAGGACGAGCGGGCCTACCCACGCGGCAACCGCGACGAGGTGCAGGAACATCGAGCTCGTGGCGCTTTCGTGGCTCGCGGAGCCCGCCGCGTGCCCGGTCATGGCACGGGCCACGATGCCGAGCGCCGCGACGACGGCGGCGGCGCGGGCGATGCGCACCCCGCCGCCCGCGAGCGCGACCGCGGTGGTGGCCCCGGCGAGGATCGCCCCCCACAGCATCCACACCCCGAGGTCGGAGACCATGTAGACGCCGATGTCGGAGCCGAAGCGGGGAGAGCTGACGGCCTGCCCGGAGGAGAGCGAATAGGACAGCAGGAGTTGGGCGATGGCCGCGAAGGTCCACCCGATCGAGGTGCCCGTGACGATCACGAGGATCCGGCGCCGGGACGCGTCGGCCCATCCCTTGTCGCGCGGCAGCAGCCACCCGGCGAGGATCGCGCCGCCGAGCGAGAGCGCGGCGAGGCTCGATCCGAGCACGGCGGTCACGGGGAGGCCGAGCGTGGTGAGTGGGCCGACGGAGGACAGCAGGACGGCGGCGTCCCCTTCGGCGTAGCGGGCGCCGACGAGCGCGATGAGGATGCCGAGCGCGAACGCGGCGCCCACCCAGGCGGCTACCCGGAGCGCGGGGCGCGAGGCGCGGGCCGGAGCGGCGGCGCTCACGAGGCGACCACGAGGCCGAGCCACAGGGCCGCGAGCGAGGCGCCGAGCGAGAGGGTGAGGTAGCCGAGCGCGGTCACGGTGGCGCGCCTGCGCACGAGCACCATGAGTTCGAGCGCGAACGTGCTCATCGTGGACAGCGCCCCGCAGAAGCCCACGACGGCGAAGGCGATGAGGCTCGTGGCCCACAGTTCGGTGCCGGAGCCCGCCCAGCGGACGATGACGCCGAGGATGAAGGAGGCGAGGACGTTCGCGGCGAAGGTGGGCCAGGGCAGGCGCGCGACCGCGCCGTCTTCATCGTCGCTGCGCAGGAACGGGGCGAAGGTGAGCAGGTAGCGGCAGGCGGCGCCGAGCGCGCCGCCGAGCATGACGAACAGGACACTCACGAGCGGCGCCTCCCCCTGCCCCGCTGGCCAAGCAGTCCGCGGCCGCCGAGCGGCGGGGTAGGCGCAACCTCGCCCACCGAGACATCGAGCGAGGGAACATCGTCGTAGTCCTCGGCGAAAATGCCGGTTCGTTCCGAGGGCGCGCCAGATTCGCGCTGCCGCCGCAGGGTGAACCAGCGGCCCAGCACGAAGCCACCCACGAACGCGCCGAGCACGCTGACAATGCTGATGACCGCGTACTGGAAGGCCTCGAGGGGGAAGCGGGCGCCGAGCATCGACGCGAGTTCGAGCGTGAACGTGCTCATCGTGGTGAAGGCGCCGCAAAAGCCCGTGGCGAGCGCGAGCCGCACCTGCGGCCTCCCCAGCATCCGCGCGCCCGGGCGTGCCTCAAGCACACCCATGACCACACCGAGGATGAGGCACCCGCCCACGTTCGCGAGGTACGTGCCCCACGGCAGGTCCACGAGGGTGAGCGTCGCGGTCGTGGGCAGCAGCAGCGTGATGAGGGAGCGGGCCAGAGCGCCGAGCGCCCCACCGAGGGCCACCCACCACACGCCACGGGTCCACGGCAGCGCGGCTGGGTGGGCGCGCTCCAGTTCGGGAGGGGCCGACGGGGACTCGATGCTCGTGAGCGCCGCGAACTCGACCGTGTGCATGCGCGTGTCGTCGCGCCGCGCCACTTTTTCGTTTCGGTTCACCACGCCAGCGTACGTCAGTGCTCCCCGGCGGTGCCTATCCCCACACGAGGCCCAGCGAGGGCCGCTCGAGAACCGCGGACACGTCGCGCAGCAGCTCGGAGCCGAGCGCGCCGTCGATCAGGCGGTGATCGAAGCTCAGGGCCAGCTGGCACACCTTGCGGGGAACGATCTGCCCGTCCACCACGCGCGCCTTCTCCTTGATGGCGCCGAAGCCGAGGATCACGGATTCGCCCGGGTTGAGGATCGGGGTGCCCGAATCGATCCCGAACACGCCGAAGTTCGTGATCGTGATGGTTCCCCCGCGCGTCGCCGACAGCGGGGTCTGCCCCGCGCGGGCCGTCTGCGCGAGGTCGTTGATCGCCGTCGCGAGTTCGCGCAGCGTGAGCAGGTGGGCGTCCTTGATGTTCGGCACGATGAGGCCGCGCGGGGTCGCCGCCGCGATCCCGAGGTTGACGAAGTGCTTGTAGACGATCTCCTGCTGCTCTTCGTCCCACGAGGCGTTGACCTCGGGGTTGCGGCGTATCGCCACGAGCAGCGCCTTCGCGAGCACCACGAGCGGGGAGATCCGCACGTCCTTCCACTCCCTCGACGCCTTGAGATCATCGAGCAGGGCCGCCGTCTCGGTCATGTCCACTTCGTTGAACACGGTCACGTGCGGCGCCGTGAACGCCGAACTCACCATGGCCTCCGCGGTGCGCTTGCGCACGGAACGGATCGGCACGCGAGTGGTGCGCTCGTCGCTCGTGACCCCGGGGAACGGCTGATTCTTCGGCGTCTTCATCTGATCGTGGAGGTTCGAGGGGGCCTGCGCGGACTCGTCGGGGAAGTACTGGCCGCCGTCGGCCTCCCCGTATCCCCTGGCCGGGTTGTCGCCGAGCGCGCGCTGCGAGGCCGCGAGCACGTCCTGGCGCGTCACCACGCCGCCGGGGCCGGTAGCGAGCACGTCGCGCAGCACCACGCCCAGGTCCTTCGCAAGCTTGCGCACGGGGGGCTTCGCCAAGATGCGATCGATCGGCACCTGCGTGGCGGGCTCGTGCCCGGCCATCTCGCGCTTCTTCTTGCGCGCGGCGCCCTCGCGCGCCCCGTAGCCCACGAGGGTCTTCGGGGCGGGATCCTCGGCGAGCGCGGGCTCGTCGGCGGGTGCGGACCCGGCATCAGGGGCAGACTCGGCGGCGGAGGCAGGCTCAGCGGCCGACGCCTCCTCGTCACCCGCGCCGGAGGGCGCCGGGCCCGGCGCCGCGGAAGTATCGATATCGAACATCGGCTCCCCCACCGTGACCTCCTGGCCCTCGCGCACGTGAATCTCGCGCACGATCCCGGCCACGTGGCTCGGCAGCTCCACCGCGCTCTTCGCGGTCTCGACCGTGATGAGCGGGTCGTTGATCTCCACCCGATCACCCACCTCGACCTTGATCTCCAGGACCTCGGCCTCGGTAAGACCCTCGCCCGGATCCGTCAACAGAACCTGCACGATGCCGCTCATGGGAACACCCTTTCGATGGGGATGGTGGTCAGTGCTGAAGGGAACGCTCGACGGCATCGAGCACCCGGTCAACGTCGGGAAGGTAGGCGTGCTCCATGCGGGCCGGCGGGTACGGCGTGTGGTACCCACCCACGCGAAGCACGGGGGCCTCCAAGCTATAGAAACACTTCTCGGTGATGCGCGCAGCGATTTCGCCGCCAAGCCCGCCAAACACCGGGGCCTCGTTGACGATGATGAGGTGGCCCGTGCGGCTCACGGACTCCTCAATCGTGGCGAAGTCGATGGGGCTCAGGCTGCGCAGGTCGATGACTTCGAGCGAGAGCCCGTCGGCCTCCGCCGCGTGCGCCGATTCGAGCGCGACCGACATGGCCGGGCCCCACGCGAGCACCGTCGCGTCCGTTCCCTCGCGCACCACGCGCGCCTGGTACGGGCCGATCTGCGGGGGCTCCTCGGTGTCCAGCTCACCCTTCACCCAGTAGCGGCGCTTCGGCTCGAACATGATGACCGGATCGTCCGACTCGATGGCCTGCCGGGTCATCCAGTACGCATCCTGCGCGTTGGAGGGCGTGAGGATCCTGAGGCCCGCCGTGTGGGCGAACAGTGCCTCGGGGCTTTCGGAATGGTGCTCGACCGCGCCGATCCCGCCGCCGTAGGGAATGCGCACCACGACCGGCATGCGCACGCGCCCCTCGGTCCGGTAGTGCATCTTCGCAAGCTGCGTGGTGATCTGGCTGAACGCGGGGAACACGAAACCATCGAACTGGATCTCGCAAATGGGGCGGTAGCCGCGATAGGCGAGGCCCACGGCCGCCCCCACGCTCGCCGCCTCCGTGAGTGGGGTATCCACGATCCGCAGCGGCCCGAACTCGTCGAAGAGGCCCTGGGTCACGCGGAAGACGCCGCCGAGGCGCCCCACATCCTGCCCCATGAGCATCACCTTGTCGTCGGCCCGCATCGCGTCACGCAGCCCCAGGTTGATGGCCTTCGCAATCGGTTGAGTCTGCTTGGTCATCGCGTCGCCTCCGCTTCGCCGTCGGCCGTCGCCGTGGTGTCGTCATCGAACTGCGCCATGTAGCGGACGAACTCCGCGCGCTCCTCGTCCACGAGCGAGTGCGGTTCGGCATACACGTGATCGAAGATGCCGATCGGGTCCGGGTCCTCGAGGGCGTGCACGTGATGGTGCAGGCTCATCGCGAGGTCGTGGGCGCGCTCGTCGCATTCGGTCACGAAGGCGTCGTCGATCTCGTCGATGCGGCGCAGGTAGGCGCCGAGCCGGGCGATGGGATCGCGCGTGCCCCACTCCTCTTCCTCGCTGCTCGGGCGGTAGATGCTCGCGTCGTCGCTCGTGGTGTGCGAGCCCATGCGGTAGGTGAGGGCCTCGATGAAGCGGGGGCCTTCGCCGGCGCGCGCGGCGTCCATCGCGAGGCGGGTCACGGCGAGCGTGGCCAGCACGTCGTTGCCATCGACCCGCACCGAGGGGATGCCCCAGCCGCGGCTGCGCTGGGCGAGCGGCACGCGGGTCTGGACGCTCGTGGCGGTGGAGATCGCCCACTGATTGTTCTGGGTGTAGAAGACGACGGGGGCCTGGAAGGAGGCGGCCCACGTGAAGGATTCGGAGACCTCGCCCTCGGAGCTGGCGCCGTCGCCGAACAGGGTGAGGACCGCGGTATCCACCTCGGGATCGCCCGTGCCCACCACGCCGTCCCGGATCAGGCCCATCGCGTAGCCGACGGCCTGCGGCACTTGCGAGCCGAGCACGATCATGTACGGGTGCGTGTTGAGTTCGCGGGGGTCCCACCCGCAGTGGTTGATGCCGCGCCACAGCTCGAGCAGCTTCCACGGCTCGATGCCGCGGGCCCACGCGACGCCGTGTTCGCGGTAGGTGGGGACCAGGTAGTCGTGGGCGCGCGCGGCGTGGCCCGCGCCAATCTGGGCGGCCTCCTGGCCAATCGCACTGGCCCACAGGCCCAGCTGGCCCTGGCGCTGGAGGCTCGTGGCCTCGTGATCGGCGGCGCGCACCATGACCATGTCGCGGAAGTATCCGCGCAGGTCATCGGCACTCAGGTCCTGGATGGCGGCGTCGAGGTCATCATGGCGGGTGCGGGTGCCGTCGGGCGCGATGAGCTGAAGCATCGGCTCCTCGTGCGCGGGGACGGGGATCGCAGTCTGGAAAACACTCACGCGAACACACTAACCTACGGGAGCGTAGGTTTCGAGGGATCTGTGGCACCCGGCCCAGAAAAATCTGCCGACGGGCCCTCTCACTCGCCCGCGAGCGCGCCCGCCCACTCGGTGATGAGAGCAATCGCGAGATCGTTCGCGGCCTCCTCCGCAATCGTGATCCGCACGCCGTCATTGCCGTAGGCGCGCACAAGCAGTCCGCGCTCCGCGGCGCGCGCCGCGAACTCCCCCGAGCGCTCCCCGAGTGGCAGGTAGATGAAGTTGCCCTGCGCATCGGGGATCACTCCCGCGCCCGTGAGCCCGAGCTCGAGGCCGCGCACGGCGCCGAGCACCCGCTCGCGCTCGGCGCGCAGCCACTGCACGCGTTCGGCGAGCTTCGTGCGGGCAGGCTCCGCGAGCGCAGTCCGCGCCGCCGCCTGGGCGAGGCTGTTGGAACCAAACGGCACGGTCACCTTCGCGAGGGCCTCGGCGAGCTTCGGGTGCGCGATGGCATAGCCGAGCCGGAGGCCCGCCATACCGTGCACCTTGGAGAACGTGCGAAGCCGCACGAGGTTGTCGAAGCGAGCGAACAGGGCAGCAGAATCGGCGCGCTTCTCAGGATCGGCGAACTCGACGTAGGCCTCGTCGAGGCCCACCGTGACGGCGTCCGGCACGCGCTCGAGGAACGCTTCGAGGGCCTCGGTGCCGATCACGCAACCGGTGGGGTTGTTCGGCGAGCACAGGAGCACGAGGCGGGTGTTGTCGGTGATGGCGTCCGCCATCGCTTCCAGGTCGTGCTCGCCCGCGTCCGTGAGCGGCACGCCCACGCCCACGCCGACGTGCGACTGGACGATGATCGGGTAGGCCTCGAACGACCGCCACGCGTACACCACTTCGGTGCCCTGATCCACGGTCGCGCGCACAAGGTCGCTGATCACCGCGGAGGCGCCCGTGGAGACGTGCACCTGCGAGGGCTGCACGCCGTACTGCTCACCGAGCTGCGCGCGCAGATCCACGACCGCCATGTCCGGGTAGCGATTCAGGCCGCCCAGTTCCGCGAGCACGGCATCGTGCACTTCGGGCAGCGGCGGGAACGGCGATTCGTTCGAACTCGCCTTGAAGGCCCCGGCCGGGGCGGGCTTTCCCGGAACGTAGGAGGGAAGGGAGTCCAGAACAGTGCGGATGTAGTTGCGTTCAGCCATGCCCCCCATGTTAAAGGGGCCCGCGCGGGACCGCCGTCCGCGTCCACGGGTCCGCGTGGAACAATGTGCGCATGCGCCTTTCCAGCATCGAACCCCCCATTGCCCTGACGGCCCTCGACGGTCGCTACCGCGCCCAGATTGCCCCCCTCGTGGACCACCTGAGCGAGGCCGCGCTCAACCGCGCCCGCATGGTCGTGGAGACCGAGTGGATGATCCACCTGCTCGACCGAGGCGTGATCGACGGCCTGCGCCCCCTCACGGGCGACGAGCGGGAGCTTCTGCGCCAGATCCCCGAGGACTTCGGGGCCGACGGCATCGCGGAGCACGCCGCGATTGAGAAGGAGACGGTGCACGACGTCAAGGCCGTCGAGTACTACATCAAGCGGCGCCTCGCGGGCACCTCCCTCGAGCCGCTCGCGGAGATCGTGCACATCTACTGCACGAGCGAGGACATCAATAACCTCGCCTACGCCCTCATGGTGAAGGGCGCGGTCCACGAGGTGTGGCTACCCGCCCTGCGGGGCGTCATCGGCGACCTCGATTCCCTCGCGCGCGCGAGCGCCGAGGTCCCGATGCTGAGCCGCACCCACGGCCAGCCCGCCACTCCCACGACGCTCGGCAAGGAGCTCGCGGTCTTCGCCTACCGGCTGAACCGCCAGGCGCGGCGCATCGAGGGCGACGAGGTGCTGGGCAAGATCAACGGCGCCACCGGCACGTATGCCGCGCACGCCATCTCCGTTCCCGGCGCCGATTGGCCGGATATTTCGCGCACGTTCGTCGAGCACCTGGGGCTCACGTGGAATCCGCTGACCACCCAGATCGAATCCCACGACTGGCAGGCCGAGCTCTACAGCGACTGCGCCCGCGCGGGCCGCATCCTGCACAACCTCGCCACCGACGTGTGGACCTACATTTCGCTCGGCTACTTCCGCCAGCGCCTCAGCGCCCAGGGCGGCACGGGCTCCTCGACGATGCCGCACAAGGTCAACCCCATCCGCTTCGAGAACGCGGAGGCGAACCTCGAAATCTCCGGCGCCCTGTTCGACGTGCTCGCCCAGAGCCTCGTGACCACGCGCCTGCAGCGCGACCTCACGGATTCGACCACGCAGCGCAACATCGGCCCCGCGTTCGGGCACTCCCTGCTCGCGCTCGCCAACATCCGTACGGGCCTGAAGGGCCTCGACGTGGACGCCGAGCGCATGGATGAGGACCTGGAGGCCACGTGGGAGGTGCTCGGCGAAGCCGTCCAGTCCGTCATGCGCACCCTCGACATCCAAGGGGTCCCAGGCATGGACCAGCCCTACGAACGCCTCAAGGAGCTGACGCGCGGGCGCCGGGTCGATGCCCGGGCCATGCGCGAGTTCGTGGACTCCCTGGGCCTGCCGGAACCGGAGCGCAGCCGCCTGCTGGCGCTGACGCCGCAGACCTACACGGGCCTTGCCGCCTCGCTCATCGCCTTCCTGGACGGCGGTGAGCCCTCGTGACCGAGATGCACCCGGAGCCGGGCTATCACAACGACAAGGACGCCTACGTGCGGCGCCTCAAGCGGATCGAGGGGCAGGTGCGGGGCCTGCAGCGGATGGTCGAATCGGACACGTACTGCATCGACGTGCTCACGCAGGTGAGCGCGGTGACGAAGGCGCTCGAGGCGGTCTCGCTCGGGCTCGTCGAGGATCACGTGCGCCACTGCGTGCGCGACGCGGCGGCCGACGGCTCGCCCGAGGTCATCGATGCGAAACTCACCGAGGTGCTCGGCGCGGTGCGCCGCCTCATGTGAGGCCCGCGCGGTGCCCGCTCCCCCGCGTTAGCGGGGCCGCACGCTGATCGTGTCGAGGCTCGCCTCTTCGGGCGCGGTGAGCGCGCTGCGGATCGCCCCGGCCACGGACTCGGGACTCAGGTAGTCGGAGGCCACGTAGTCGCCGCCTTCAAAGGTGCGCAGTTCGCGCTGCATGTCGGTGGCCACGCGGCCCGGATGCACCGAGCTCACGCGCACGCCCCGGTCGCGTTCCTCATCCCGCAGGGCGTCGGCGAGGGCCCGCAGGGCGAACTTCGAGGCCGCGTAGGCGGCCCCTCCCGCCTTCGCGGTGAAGCCGCTGCCGGAGTTCACGAAGACGACCGTGCCGCGGGCGCGGCGCAGTTCGGGTAGGAGCGCGGCCGTGAGGATGGCGGGGGCGCTCACGTTCAGGCCGAGCGAGCGGTCCCAGTCCGCAGGTGCGAGGTCCTGGACCTCGCCGCTCACGAGCACGCCAGCGCTGTGCACGAGCCCCGCGAGGCCCGCCTCGAGCGCGCCCCGCTCGCCGAGCCCCCTAACGCCGGCGTCGATCTGGGAGGGATCGGCCAGATCCATCGGCATGACCTCTGCGGATTCCAGGCTCGCGGCCAGCTCACGCAGGGGTTCCAGGCTCCGGGAGACGAGGATCAGGTGGTGATCGCGGTGAAGGGCCATGGCGGCCGCGCGGCCGATGCCTCGAGTGGCGCCGGTGATGAGGACGGTGGGGCGAGTCGTGGTCATTGCTCTAGCCTGGCACGCCCCGCTGGGCGGCGTGTGGGGCGATTAGATGATGCGCGGCTCGCGGCCATCGTCGGCCACGATGGGCAAGCCCTGGATAAGCCAGCCGTCCATGCCGCCGCCCACGTTGATGACCTCGAAGCCGTTCATCGTGAGCCACTGGGCCACCTGGAAGGAGCGGCCGCCCGAGCGGCACACGAGGTAGGCCCCGTCGTGCTCCGCGAACACGTCGAGGTTACTGGCGAGGGTGCTTGCGGGCAGGTGATGGGCGCCGGGCGCGTGCCCGGCGTCCCATTCGTCCTGCTCGCGAATGTCCACGAGGAACGCGTCCTCGGGAACCTGGGCGGGCTCTACCGTCTCAAAGTCCATGCCGACCAGGCTACAGAACTCGCCTGCGGGCCTTCGCCGCCCGGGTCATGAGCGGCCCGCTCGCCAGGGTCGAGCCCACGACGAGCACGAGCGAGACGAGCACGGCGATCAGGTACTGGGTAGCGACCGCCGGGTTCGAGAGCGAGCTTCCCGCGAGCGAGGCCAGCACGAGCGCGCTCATGAACGTGGCCACGCCGAGCGCAAGGCCCACGGGGATGGCGATCTCGGCGATGCGGGCGCGGTGCAGCTGCGCGATCCCAGCCCCGGCCATGTGCTGCGCGCGGTAGGCCGGGGCCTCGTCCAGCACGCGGGCGGCCTGGGCCACGCCCGTGCTCACGGCGGCGAGCACGGCGGCGATGCCGACGGTGAGCAGGCCGCCCGTCCCAAACGCGGTGAACAGCATCTGCTCTTCGGGCGTGGTGGCGCCGCCGAACATCGCGATGATGGAGGTGAGCGCCGCGACCACGAGGGCAATCGTGACCCCCGAGACGGTGCGCCACGAGGCGATGGGGGCGCCCGCGACGCGTCGCGCGCCGACGAGCAGCGAGGGCCAGGGGCTCGTCTTCGCGAGCAGCAGGGCGATGATCCACACGAGGAACGGCCCGGCAATGTTGACGCCCACGAGCATCGCGCCGAGGGTCCCGAGGATCATGACGATGAGGAAGCCGAGGCTCACGCCGTCAATCTTCGGCAGCAGCAGCGCGGCCCCGAGGAACGCCACGATGAGCACGCCCCACACGAGGATCCGCACGACGGACATGCGCACGACGCGCGAGTTGCGGGCGATCCCGAGCGGGCTGAGCGAGACCCCGGTGAGGGCCACGGCGGCGGAGCCGGCCGCGAGGATCGCCAGGCCGACGGGCACGAGCGGCCACGCCCACACCGGCAGCATAAGCTCCGACGGCGTGAACGGCGCCATGCCAAAGTCGAGGGCCGTGAGCGGCCACGCGGCCGCAATGTGGAGGCCGAGGCCGATCACGCCCCCGATGAGGGCCTGGAGGCTCGCATCGATCACGGCGCTGCCCGAGACCTGAAGCGCGGTCCCTCCCACGAGGCGAGTCGCGGCGAGGTCGCGTTCGCGGCGCGTGAGGGACAGGCGGGCGGCAGCGCCGCCGAGGCCGACGGCGCTCGGCAGCAGGAGGACGCACGCGAGGACCGCGCACATGGCGATGAAGGTGAGCGCCGAGGCCATGGGATCGGCGCCCGAGGCGGCATCGACCCGCCCCCAAAACGCGACGGTTCCCGCGAGGACGGTCGAGATGATGCCCGCGGAGGCGGCGAACGCGATGAGCGGGAGGAGGTCGGTGAGGCCGCTTCGGCGGCGCAGGACGAGGGCGAGGGCCTGGAGGCGGGGGCTCATCGCGCACCTGCTACGGCTCGGCTGTCGCTCTCGATGAGGCCGTCGCGCATGTGGATGATGCGGCCGCACGCGGCCGCCACGTCGGCGTCGTGGGTCACCATGACGAGGCTCGCGCCCGCGTCCTTGACGGCGCCGAGCAGGAGGCCCAGCACCTCGTGGCCCGTGGCCTGGTCGAGCGAGCCCGTGGGCTCGTCGGCAAACACCACCGAGGGGCTGCCCGCGAGCGCCCGGGCAATCGCCACGCGCTGCGCCTGGCCGCCGGACAGCTGGCCAGGGCGGCGAGCCTCGAGGCCGCCGAGGCCGAGGCGTCCGAGCCACTGATCGGCGAGCTGCTGCGCGCCGCGCCGCGAGGTGCCCGCGAGCATCCGCGGCAGCATGACATTCTCGCGCGCGGTCAGTTCGGGCAGGAGCTGGCCGTCCTGGAAGACGAACCCGAAGTCGCTGCGGCGAAGGCGGGTGCGGCTCGCATCGCCGAGCGAGGAAAGGCTCGAGCCGCGCAGGTGCACAACACCGTCGGTGGGTGCGAGGATGCCCGCGAGCACGTGCAGGAGCGTGGTCTTGCCGCAGCCCGAGGGGCCCATGACCGCGATGGATTCGCCGGGGGCCACGGCGAGGCTCACGCCCGCGAGCGCGAAGGCGTGGCCGTCATAGGTCATGCGCAGGCCCTGGGCATCGAGCACCGGCGGCACCGGGGCGGCTGAGAAGGAAGGGTGATTCGTGAGGGGTGAAGTGGTCATGCCTCCAGCATCGTTGCCGTCACGAGCTTTGCACATCGGCCTCCGGGCTGCTTCTCACTCACCCCTGAGCATGACGGTTTCTCAGCCGAAGCGACCTGAGATGTAGTCCTCGGTCTGCTTGTTGGAGGGGTTGCGGAACATTTTGTCGGTGTCATCGAACTCGATGAGCTTGCCGGGCGTTCCCGTGCCCGCGATGTTGAAGAACCCGGTCCGGTCGCTCACACGCGAGGCCTGCTGCATGTTGTGGGTGACGATGACGATCGTGTATTCCTGCTTGAGTTCGTGAATGAGGTCCTCGACCGCGAGCGTCGAGATCGGGTCCAGGGCCGAACAGGGCTCGTCCATGAGCACCACGTCGGGCTTGACCGCGATGGTGCGGGCGATGCACAGACGCTGTTGCTGGCCGCCGGAGAGGCCGCCGCCGGGCTTGTTGAGGCGATTCTTCACCTCTTCCCACAGGTTCGCGCCGCGCAGCGACTCCTCCACGAGCTCGTCCGCAGCCTTCTTCGAGATCCGCTTGTTGTTGAGCTTGACCCCGGCCAGCACGTTCTCGGCAATCGACATCGTGGGAAACGGGTTGGGCTTCTGGAAGACCATGCCCACGCGGCGGCGCACGTTCACGGGGTCCACACCCGAGCCGTAGATGTTCTGGCCATCGATCATGACCTCACCCTCCGCGTAGGCGCCGGGAATGACCTCGTGCATGCGGTTGAGGGTGCGCAGGAACGTGGACTTTCCGCAGCCGGAGGGCCCGATGAGGGCGGTGACGCTGCGCGCCTCAATCTTCACGCTCACGTCCTCGACGGCGAGGAAGTCGCCGTAGTAGACGTTGAGGCTCTTGACGTCGATGCTCTGTGACATGGGGGTCCTTTCAACAACGGGTCGCCGGGCGGGCTCAGCGGCCGGTCTTGGGCGAGAAGTAGTAGGAGACGAGGCGGGCAATCACGTTGAGGATCATGACGATGACGATCAGCGTGAGGGCCGCCGCCCACGCGCGCTGATAGTTGACGTCGGGATTACACGCAAACTCCTCGCGGGTGAAGTAGTTGAGCACCTTTTCGCCGTCGGCCCCGCACGGGGCATGGCCCGAACGATACTGCTGGTTGATGTACGTGGGCAGGGCCATCATGCGGCCGTCGAACAGGTTCGCGTTCATGGCCTGCACGGCGCCGATGGTGAACAGCAGGGGCGCGGTTTCGCCGATCACGCGGGCGATGGCGAGGGTGACGCCGGTGGTGAGGCCCGCAATCGCGGTGCGCAGCACCACCCGCACGATGGTCAGCCACTTGGGCACGCCGAGCGCGTACGCGGCCTCGCGCAGTTCGAGGGGCACGAGCCGGATCATTTCCTCGCTCGAGCGCACGACCGTCGGGATCATGAGGACGCTCAGGGCGACGGAGCCCATGATGCCCATGCGGATCCCCGCCTCGCCGGAGAAGGTGACGAAGAGGGCGAGGGCGAACAGGCCCGCGACGATGGAGGGCACGCCCGTCATGACGTCCACGAGGAAGGTGATGCCTCGCCCGAGCGCCCTGAGCCAGCCGGTGCGGGCGTATTCCACGAGGAACACCGCGGTGAGCAGGCCGATGGGGATGGAGATGAGGGACGCGCCGAGCGTGATGAGCAGGGTGCCGACGATGGCGTGGAGAATGCCGCCGCCGTCGGCCCCGCCGTTGAAGCCCTGCATGTCGCCTAGCAGGAAGTCCGGGTGCAGGAGCCGCGGCGCGCCCTTGGAGACGACTTCCCACAGCAGCGAGATGAGCGGGATCATCGCGAGGCCGAACGCGCCGATCACGACGAGCGACATGAGGCGGTCTTTCGCCCAGCGTTCGCCCTCGCGCACGCGCGCATAGGAGTAGCCGACGACGAGGTGCAGGAGGAAGCCGCCCACCACGACCCCGGCGATGGAGAAGGCGCCGAGCGCGGCGAGGACGACGCCGACGAGGACGGCGGAGGCGATCCCCGTGTAGACGAGGTGGTACCAGGGCAGGCGCCGCTCGCCACTCATGCGGGCGGCGGGGGCCGACGGGCTCTGGATGCTCATGACACCTTCCCCTTACTTCTTGCGGCCGCTCGCCGCGACGATGCCGCGGGCGATGGCGTTGATGACGAAGGTGATGACGAACAGGACGAGCCCCGCGAAGATGAGCTTCGCCATGTCGATGCCCGTGGATTCCGCGTTCTGCGACGCGATGTACGAGGCGATCGTGGAGTGCTTGCCCACTTCGAGGATGTGCAGCGAATAGGTGAGGCCCGGGCTCATGACCATGAGCACCGCCATCGTTTCACCAAGCGCCCGCCCGAGGCCGAGCATCGAGGCGCTCACCACCCCGCTGCGACCAAAGGGCAGGACCACGGTGCGCACCATTTCCCAGCGAGTCGCGCCGAGCGCGAGCGCGGCTTCTTCCTGCAGGCGCGGGGTCTGGAGGAACACCTCGCGGCTCACGGCGGTGATGATCGGCAGGATCATGACGGCGAGCACGATGGAGGCGCTCATGACGTTGCGCATGGGGCTCGTGACCTCGCCCTGGAACAGGGGGATCCAGTTCGTGAAGGGGCTGTCGTTGAGGAAGCGGTACAGCGGCTCCATGCGCGGCACGAGCCACACGCCGCCCCACAGGCCGAACACGACCGAAGGCACCGCGGCCAGCAGATCGATCATGTAGCCGATCGGGGTGGCGAGCTTGCGCGGGGCGTAGTGGGAGATGAACAGCGCGATCCCGATGGCGACCGGGGCGGCCATCGCGAGCGCCAGCAGCGAGGCCAGGACCGTGCCGAACACGAGCGGGCCCACGAAGGTGAGCAGGTCCGTGGTGCCGCCCTGCATCGGAATGGAGTTCCACTGCTGGATCGCCGGCCAGGACTGCACGAGCAGGAAGATGAAGATCGCCGCGAGGGTGGCGAAGATGAGCAGGCCGGAGCCGACGCTGAGCGTGGAGAAGATCGCATCGCCGGGCCGCGCACCGGAACTCTTGAAGCTCGTGGACTTCCGCGGTGGCGGTGGTGGATCCTGCGGCGATGGTGTGGCGGCATTCTCCGCGGCGGGTGTGCTCACGCGCACGCTCCTGGGGTGAGAGAGGGGAACGGGGTCACGCTCGGGGCGGGGCGCACCGCGCGAGGAACGGAAGGATCCGCGCCCTCACACGATGCGCCCGTCAAGGAGGCCGACGAGGGCCGGATCAGCCCTTGGCCTTGATGGCGTCGATGGAGGCCTGAGCCTTTTCGCGCAGCGAGTCCGACAGCGGGGCCGAACCGGCGGCCTGGGCGGCGTCGGCCTGCCCCTGCTCCGAGATGACGTAGGAGGCGTAGGCCTTGACCAGGTCGGCTTCCTCGGCGCTCTCGTACGTGTCGCACATGATCATGTAGGAGACGAGCACGATCGGGTAGGCGCCCGAGGCGGTCGTGTCGCGCTCGAGTTCGAGCGCGATGTCGTGCTCCGCGCGGCCCTCGACCACCGGCGAGACCTCGACGGCCTTCGCGGCGGCGTCGGCGCTGTAGCCCACGTAGTCCTCGCCCACCTTGACCTTGGCGCTCTTGAGGCTGCCGGCCTTCGAGGCGTCGGCGTAGCCGATGGTGCCGTTGCCCGCGCTCACCGTGTTGACCATGCCGGAGGTGCCGTCGCCGGACTGGCCGCCGTCCTGGAACCAGGTCTCAATCGCGCCGTGGGTCCACGCGGTCGGCGCGGCCTGCTCGAGGTACTCGGTGAAGTTCTCGGTGGTGCCCGACTTGTCGGAGCGGTGCACGGGCACGATGCTCGTGTCCGGGAGGGTCGCGTCCGGGTTGTCGGCCTGGATCGCGGGATCGTTCCAGGCGGTGATGTCGCCCGCGAAGATCTTGGCGAGGGTGTCGGGCGAGAGCTGAAGATCGTCCACGCCGTCGAGCTTGTAGATCACGGCAATCGGGGAGATGTAGACGGGCACGTCGAAGGCGGTGCCGCCGTAGCAGCGGGAGGAGGATTCGCCGAGCTCGTCCTCGCTCAGGTAGGCGTCGGAGCCCGCGAACTGGGTGGCGCCCGCGAGGAACTGCTCGCGGCCCGTGCCGGAGCCCACCGCGTCATACGTGACCGTCGCCGACGGGTTCTGCGAGGAGAAGCCGCCGAGGAACGCGCCCTGCGCGTCTTCCATCGAGGAGGCACCGGAGCCAGCGAGGGTGCCCGACACGTTCGCGGCGCCACCGTCTGCCGTGCTTCCCCCATCGCTCGCGGAGTTGGAGCCGCTACAGGCGGCGAGGGCGAAGGCGCCCGTGAGGGTGAGGGCGGCAGCGGAAACGAACTTCTTCTTGACGTTCACGAAGTGTCCTTTCGAGGCTCTGACGAGCCGAGGATCAAGGTCGTACTTGGACACCATGAACGTAGGCGGCCGAAGTGACGCCGAATGGCCGCGCACATGAACGCGAGGTGAACTCGGGGGCGTCATACGTCACACCCCGAGCACCGGGGACTACGCGGCGTTCATCGACATGGCGAAGACGCCGACGAGCACGTAGAAGGCCAGGACGACGATGCCGGAAAGGAGCACCAGGGTGCCGATAATGCTGGTCACCAAGCCGGCAATCGCGATGCCACGCCCCTCATACGGTCCCTCGAGAGTCGTGTCTTTCATCCCCTTCGCGGCCGCGAACAGGCCGAAGGGCGCGGTGATGCCGCAGCAGATGACGAGGCTGGCCACGCCGAGCACGAGGCTCCAGATCGCGGCGGGCGAGGTGGGCCGGAGTTGGGCGTAGACCACGGCCTGGTTCACGTGCGGCTCCTGGCCCGGGATCGAGTTCTGCGGCGCGTACTGTGGCGCGGCGGTGTGGCCCGCACCCGCTGCCCACGACGCGGGCTCCGACGCCGCGGCGCCCGGATAGCCCTCCGACTCGGGCGTGGCGGCGTTCGGCGCAGAGGAATCGGGCGCGGAATAGGGATCGGGATAGTTCTGGCTCATGCCCCTACTGTAGCGAGCATCCGCCGCCTACCCGATATTCGGCAGGTGCCTCTCCACGTCCACGATGGTGCCCTTCGGCGTGGTGTGCAGCACGAGCATCTCCCCCGCCGCGAGGTACGGGTTGGAGCGGGGAAGCTTCTTTTTCGCCGCGCTCGTGGCGGCCTTGCGGGCCACGGAGATGACGGTGGGCAGGACGGGACGGTGGGTACACACGATCGTGCCGCGGGCCTCGGCGATCACCCGCTCCATGACCGCCGCCGCGCGCGAGGGCCGCTCCGTGTGGGCGTGTTCGGTCAGTTCCGGCTTCGTCACGATGTCCATGCCGCCTTCGTGGGCGAACGGCTCGATGGTGTCCAGGCAGCGCTTCCAGGGCGAGGTCACCACGGTGCGCGGCGAATAGGCCGCGACGAGCGGCGTGAGCGCCTTCGCCTGCTTCTTGCCCTTGAGCCGCAACGGGCGGCCCGCCTCATCGCCCGCACGCCACGAGGAGCGCGACTGGGCGGCGCCGTGGCGCTGAATGATGATGGCCTGGGTATCCAGCTCCCCCGCCGCCTCGAACTTCTCGCACGCCCGGATCAGGTCGGCGTCGGCCTCGGAATCCACCATCGTGCGGGCGGTGCGCAGGGGCACCCATGCCACGCGGTCAATTTCCTTCGGGTTCTTCGGGCCGGGGCCCGAGCGCGAACGCACCGTGGCCGTCCAGTAGTGCACGATCTTCGCGCGCCGCTGCACCGTGTATTCCACCGTGGGCAGGGGGCGGTGCAGGCGCACCCGATACCCGGTCTCCTCTTCGACCTCCCGCACGGCGGCGGCGAGGAACGACTCCCCCGGATCCAGCTTCCCCTTCGGGATGGACCAGTCGCGGTAGCGGGGCCGGTGCACGAGCAGCACCTCGATTTGGCCTTTTTTCTCGCGCCACACCACGGCGCCGGCGGCAAGAGTCGGGGGGAGGGAGCGGGCAGCCACGATTGTGTGTCCTCCTTGCGCGCTCAGGCGCGCTGACGCAGCTTCTTGTGATGGGCAATGAGCGCCTGCTGAGAATCCACGAGCCTTTCCCCCGACTCATCGAGGTAGTGGCGCTCCCAGTGCCCCTCGGGGCCCAGGTGCCACGACTGGGTGGAATCGGCGAGCTGAAGATCCAGCATCTCGATGAGCTGGCGCTTGTGGCTCGGATCAGTGATGCTCACGAGCGCCTCGACCCGGCGGTCGAGGTTCCGATGCATCATATCGGCGCTGCCGATATACACGAGCGCATCGCCCCCGTTGACGAAGGTGAACACGCGCGAGTGCTCGAGGAACCGGCCCAGGATCGAGCGCACCCGAATGTTCTCGCTGAGTCCCGGCACCCCGGGGCGCAGGGCGCAAATGCCGCGCACCACCACGTCCACCTGCACTCCGGCTTGCGAGGCCAAGTAGAGCGCGTCGATCACGGCCTCATCCACCATCGAGTTGCACTTGATGCGGATGCCCGCGGGCCGCGAGGCGCGCGCGTGCTCGATCTCGCGCTCGATGAGATCCACAAGCCCCGCGCGCACGTTGCGCGGCGCCACGAGCAGGCGCTTGAAGTGCGTGTTGGGGGCGTACCCGCTGAGCTGGTTGAACAGCCGCGTCACGTCTTCGCCCACCTGTTCGTCGCACGTGAGCAGCCCGTAGTCCTCGTACAGTCGCGCGGTCTTCGGGTGGTAGTTGCCGGTGCCCACGTGGCAGTAGCGGCGCAGGCCCGTGGCCTCTTGCCGCACCACCATCGACAGCTTGCAGTGGGTCTTCAAGCCCACGATCCCGTACACCACGTGCACGCCCGCGTGTTCGAGCTTGCGGGCCCAGCTGATGTTGTTCTCCTCGTCGAAGCGCGCCTTGATTTCCACGAGGGCGAGCACCTGCTTGCCCGCCGCGGCCGCGTCGATGAGGGCGTCCACGATCGGGGAATCGCCCGAGGTCCGGTACAGGGTCTGCTTGATGGCCCGCACCTGCGGATCGGCGGCGGCCTGCTCGAGGAACGCCTGCACGCTCGTCGAGAACGAATCGTAGGGGTGATGCAGCAGGATGTCCCGCTTGCGGATCGCCGCGAAAATATCCGAGGTCTTCGAGGTTTCCACCTCGTTGATGTGGCGGTGGGTGCGCGGCATGAACGGGGGAAAGTGCAGCGTGGGGGCGTCGATGTCGGCGATCTCCCCGAGGTCCCGGTGGTCAAGGGGGCTCGGCAACTCCACGACCTCGCTCCCGCTCACGCCAAGTTCGCGCACGAGCCAGTCGCGCACTTCGGGATCGATCCCCTCTTCGAGCTCGAGGCGCACGGGGCCGCCGAAGCGGCGGCGCAGCAGTTCGCGCTCGAGCGCGTGCAGGAGGTTTTCGGCGTCGTCTTCTTCCACCTCGAGGTCCTCGTTGCGGGTCACCCGGAACAGGGAGGTGGAGATGATCTCCATGCCGGGGAACAGCTGGCCCAGGTTCGCGGCGATGACGTCTTCGAGCGGCACGAACCGCGCGGCCACGCGGGCATCGCCCGTGCCCGGCGCGGCCTCATCGTCCACGTCCGGCACGCGAATGAACCGCGGCAGGGTGTCGGGCACCTTGACGCGGGCTACCCGCAAGCGCTCCTCGCCAAACGCCCCGAACTGGGTCCACGGCGCCGTGCTCGAGTGCTCGCCATCGCTCGAGCGCATCTGCACCACGAGGTTGAGGGCGAGCCCGGAAATGTAGGGGAACGGGTGCGCCGGATCCACCGCGAGCGGCGTGAGCACGGGAAAGACCTCGGAGTTGAAGAAATCCGCGAGGTGTTCCTGTCCGCGCGGGCCGATCTCGCGCCAGTGCACGAGCGCGATCCCGGCACGCTCCAACAGCTCCGGCAGCAGGGTCTCCATGAGCACCTTCGCCTGGTGCTGCTGAAGTTCGTGGGCACGCTGGCGCAGCAGTTCGAGCACCTGTCTCGGCGGAATCCCCGAGGCGCCCGTGACGGCGAGCCCGGTCTCGAGGCGCCGCTTGAGGCCCGCGACCCGCACCATGAAGAACTCATCGAGGTTCGAGGCGAAGATCGAGCAGTAGCGCACGCGCTCAAGCAGCGGCACGCCGGGATCCTGACTCAGCTCCTGCACGCGCTCGTTGAACGCGAGCCAGCTCAGTTCGCGATCCAGGTAGCGATCCTCCGGGAGCGCCCCCTTGGCCTTCTTCACCATCGTCGTGGCCGACGGCCCCCGCACGAGGCCCGTATCGCTCGCCCGGCTCGAACGCTCCCCCTGCTCGCGGGACCGCTCCGGGAGCGGCTGGTGGGGGTATTCGTCGGGCGGCAAGAGGGCGGGAATGGGGCGCGTGTGGGTGCCCGGTTCCTCCGCGGCGGGGCCGACGGCTTCCGCGGCGGCATCGGCGTCAGCGTCGGTTGCCTGCTCCCCCTCGGGGTTCGGTCGCGTGCGCAGTTGAATATCGCGGCCGGTGACCTCGAAGCCGAGCTTGGTGTAGAGCTGGACGGCCCGCTCGTTGTCTGCCTCGACGTAGAGGTGGACGCTCGTGAGCGAGTCGGCGTGGAGCTGTTCGAGGGCGCGCGAAATGAGGGCGGCGGCCAGGCGCTTGCCCTCGTGCTCGGGGTGGACCGCGGCCACGTAGATTTCGGCGCCGCCTCCCGTCGCGTCGCGCTTGATCCACGCGAACGCGGCGAGCGCCCCTTCGCTAAAGGCGAGGTGGAGGTCGTGCGGGGAGAACCAGGACTCGCGCATCCGCTGCTCCACGTCGCGGCGCGTGAGCTGCCCCTGTTCGGGGTGGTCCGCGAAGGCGAGGGCGTTGAGGGCGACGAGTTCGTCCACGTCGGCGCTCGCGTCCAGCGTGCGAAACGCCACCTCGGATGCGGCGCGCGGCTCGATGTGCTCGACGGGATGGGCGTCACCGAGCGGCCTCGTCATAGTGAGCAGGGTGCGGGTGGGAACGAAGCCGTGGTGCTCGAGGAAGGCGAGCGAGGCGGCGAGCCCGCCGTGGGCCCAGACCGCGGGCTCGGCGGTGAGCGAGCACGCCCGCTGGAGAAGGGCCGTGCCGTGGCCGCGGCGTCGATGCTCGGGGTGCACCATGCCCTGCACGGTGCCGTCGGCGAGCACGCTCGCGTAGCCCACGAGCTCGCGGTCTGGCGAGTATTCGAGGAGGTGCGCGACGCCGCGGTGGCGGGCGGTGGATTTCAGGTGGAGCCGGGCCGCTTCGTCCAGGGGGTTCACGGCGTCCGCGTCGGTCACCGTTTCCATGAGGTCGCTCACGGCGCGGGCCTGGCCGGGGGTCAGTACGTCGGTCTTGATCATGTGCGGGATCGGTCCTTCCACCTTTAGACTCAACTGTAGCCGTCGGCCCTGGAGCCTAGCGCCGCTGATACGCGGCCCTCCCCTATCGGGCCCGGGCCCGGGCGCTCGCGTCGATGCCGAACGAACAATGTTGCCGAACGAACAACGAAGAATGTGGTGGTGGGAATGAACCAGAACGCGCGTGCGCCCCTTGGAGGCGTCCTCGCCCTCGTTCTGGCCTCGGCGATGCTCCTTCCCGCGCACACCCTTGCCGTCATGGCGGGGGTGCTCGCGCTCACCATCGTCATGTTCGCCGTCGGCTGGCCCGCGCTCCTGGAGTTGCCGAGCCCGCGCGGGAGCGGCCTCATCATCGCGGTCATGGGGCTCAGCGCGCTCGCGATTGCCTACGTGCGCCAGGGGCAGGTGGATCTCACGAGTCTGCTCATCACCCTCATCGCCGTGTCAGTGTTCCTCAGCTTCGCGCACGAAATGCTGCGCCCGGCCCGCACGCACCTGACCCTGTCGATTTCGGGGACCGCGAGCGGCGCCCTGCTCGCGATCATGACCGTGACCTGGTTGCAGGCGTGGACGTTCGCCTCCGCGAAGGGCCCCGGGCCACTCCTGTTGCTCGTGTCCCTCACGTTTGGGGCGGCGGTGGCGATGCTGGCCCTCGCCCTGCCCGTGAGCGGGCGGATCCGGATCCCGGTGGCGATTGTGGGCAGCGCGCTCGTGGCGGGAGTCCTCATGGCCCTGCTCGGCGGCGCCCTGCTCGTGATCGTGCTCGCCGTCGCGGGCGGCACGATCATCGCGACCGCCGCGCTTTCGATCTTCTTCCTGCTCGAGCGGGTGATCGGCGCGTACGATCCCCGGCCCTTCCTCGCGATGTCCACGGCCCCCCTCGCGCTCGTCGGCATCCTCAGCATGCTCTTCGTGCGCATCGCCCTCAGCTACTTCCCCACCGCGATGGGGCTGCAGGTGATCCCGTCCCTCTGAAGATTGGCAGGCGGGTTCGCTAGGATGTCCGCATGGTCGAATTCTTTTCCACCCTGTTCCTTGTGCTCTCGGGCCTCGTGGGTGTGGGCACCGCCGCCTTCGCCGTCCTGGTTGTCAAGCGCCTCTTTGATCGCAGCTACTAGCGCGCCCCCTCGATAGACCCCGCGCGTTCCCCGTCACCTCTCCCGCCCTCCGTGCGTCGCCGCGCGAGGGCCGGGCATGTTCCTGACCGTTCACTCCTTGAAAAGGTGAGACTCCATGGCCATCGTGCTGGACGATTCGCTTGACCCCTCGCTCTACCCCCTCGCCTGGATCGTTGGCGCGTGGGAGGGCAGTGGCGCCGTGCGCCTGCTCGACGAGGACGGCTCCGACGCGGACCGCGCGATCACCCAACGCCTCGAGATCGCCCCCGATGATGCCGCTGGCCTCACCTGGCACATGCGCACGTGGGTGCTGGATGCCCCGGCGCCCGAGCCGCCCACCGCGGCCTTCGCGAACGCCGACGGCGCTGATGCCGATGATGCCGACGCCGCCGATCAGCCCCCGATCGAGCCCACCCTGTTCCTCGAGGAGCGCGGCACCTGGCGCGTGAGCGGGCCCCTGGCCGGGCAGGACGAGGCCGCGGCGAGTGCCGCGCGCCCGGGAACACCCGAAAGCTACCTCTCCTACGGCATCACCCTGACGATGCGCCGCACCTCCGGCTTCGGCGAGCACGAGGCGGAGCACTGGAGCGGCGAAGTGCGCGGGCCGCGCATTCAGCTGGGTACCGTCGAGATGCCGGACCCACGCCACCCCGCCGAGCGCGTGCACGGCGCCCGAATGTTCGGGCTCGTAGGCGGTCGCCTCATGTGGCTGCAGGAGATGGGGCCGAGCCCCGCGCAGCTGAGCGCCTTCCTGTCCGTGGAACTGGATCGGGCCGAACCGGCCCAGGATTCCGCACAGGCCGCGGAGTCCCCGCAGTCCGATGAGTAACGCCCCGCGCCCCCTGTTCACCACCCGCGCCGTCCTCGGCGAGGGGCCCGACGCGAGCGTGCCGTGGCACTACGGGGCGCCGCTGCGCGAACAGCGCCGCCTGCTGGCGGGCCGCGCGGTCGTGGACCTCGGGCAGTTCGAGGTGCTCGAGGTCTCGGGGCCGGATCGGCTCACGTGGCTCACCACCGTCACCTCGCAGTCCCTCACCGCGCTGCGCCCGGGCGACAGCACAGAGTTGACGGTCCTCAGCCCCCAGGGGCGCATCGAGCACTGGGCGCAGGTCGCGGTGCCGAACGATGAGGCGGTGCTGCTCATTGTGGATCACGGCGCCCGCGACTCGCTGCGCGCCTACCTCACCCTCATGACCTTCGCCCACCGGATTCAGCTGCGCGACCGCGACGATCTGCGCGTGCTCGGCGCGATCCGCCCGCCTCTCCAGATCGTTGCCGACACTGCCGCGGCCGGGGCTGCGTCGCTCGCACCCGTCGCCAGGTGGCGCCAGAGCTGGCCAGACGTGAGCGAGGGCGGCCTCGCGTACGGCCCGGACCCCGAGTTTCCCGAGCCCTGGTTCCTCGATCTCGTGGATGCCGAGTCTTTGGAGGCCGCCGCCCGCTCGGGTGCCCTGCCCGCCGACGTGTTCGCGGGGATGGCGAGCGCGGAGGCGCTGCGGGTGCTGAACCACCGCCCGCGCTTCGCCCGCGAGGTCGATGATCGCTCGATCCCCCACGAACTCGACCTGCTGCGCACGGCCGTGCACACCGCGAAGGGCTGCTATCGCGGCCAGGAGACGGTGGCGAAGGTGATGAATCTGGGCCAGCCGCCGCGGCGCCTGGTCATGCTGCACCTCGACGGCTCGCAGGAGATCCCGGTGCCGGTGGGCGCGGCGGTGAACTTCGGCGCGAAGCAGGTGGGCCAGGTGACCACGAGTGCGCTGCACGCTGACGAGGGCCCGGTGGCGCTCGCGGTGATCCGCCGCGCCGTGCCGATCGATGCCCCGCTCACCGTCACGTTCGAGGCGGGCAGCTCGCCGGAAGGGGCCGACGAGACGGGGAGTGCCCCGACGACCGACGCCCCCGCCTCGCTCGCGATCGACGCCACCCAGGTGAGCATCGTGGAGGCTCGCGATCACGGCGCCCGGCCCGAGGTCTCGCGGCTCGGGCACCGCGCCTCCGGGCCGTCCTAGCGAGAGGGCAGGCAGGGCGCGAGACGAGGCGACGGCACGGCGACATCGGAGAAGGAGAGGACCGCGATGGCCGATGATTGGAGCGCGAAGCGGCGCGAGGTAGTGGCCGCCCAGGAGCGCGCCCTCGCCCACGCCCGTCAGGCGGAACACGCGAAGGCGACGGCCCTGCTGCGGGATGCGGCGCGCGACTTCGAGGCCGCGGGGATCGCCCCGCACCCACTGAGTGCCCACCCGTATTCGGGGTCGCGGCCGGTCAAGACCACGCTCGTGGGCTGGTACCTGAAGATGGATCGCACGGTGGGCTTCGATCCCGAAGGGCGTTACTACATCCTGAGCGCCCCGGGCGACCTCCTCACGCGCCTTCGCGGCGCGAGCATCGAGGCCACGGACGCGCCGCTCGTCGTGGGCCGGGGCGGGCGCGACGGCGAAGCCATCGAGCTCTCGATCCTGCTCTCTCTCCGGCGCAGGGACCCCGTTCCGCCCGCCACGCTGGCGGGTGGTCGGTGATGGCGGAGCGCGGTCGCCTGGGGGGCGAGGGCCTCAGGGAGTGGTTCACGAGCGGCGCCACTCGCACGCGGCTCAGCATGTGGCAGATCCTACTGGCCGCCGTCACTGCCGCGACGGCCTACTGGCTCGCGGGGACACTGTGGGGCCACCCGAAGCCGTTCTTTTCCGCGATCACCGCGTTCCTCATCATCGGCTTCACCCTCGAAACGAAAGTGCGCAAGAGCCTCGAGTTGAGCGGGGGCATCCTCGCGGGCATCGCCCTCGGCGAGGTGGCACGCGGCCTGATCGGTAGCGGGGCCTGGCAGATCTTCGTGATGCTCGTGGTGTGCGTGAGCCTCGCCCGCTTCCTCAACGGCGGCATCACCTTCACGATTCAGGTGGCCGTTCAGTCCATGATCGTCTTGCTCTTGCCGATCAACCCGGGCATGACGCCCGCGGGCAGGGCCCTCGATGCCCTCACCGGGATCACGCTCGCCATCGTGGTGCACGCGATCTTCGCGTCCGATCCGCGCCGGGCCCAGCGCCGGGCCGCGGAGCAGTTCTTTGAGGAGTTGTCCGGCACCCTGCGGGAACTGAGCCGAGCGGCCCGCGAGGGAGACGAGGCCCGTAGCCGCCGCGCCCTCACCAACGTGCGCGAGGCGTCGCAGAAATACACGGATAACTGGGCGCTCGCGAACGATGCCGCGAACGAACTCACGGCGATCTCCCCCACCGCCCACCGCCACGCCGAACAGGTGCGCCGCATTCAGCACCTCCTCGTGGGCAGCGACCGGGCGATGCGCAACGTGCGGGTGATCGCCCGCCGACAGGTGGAGTTTCAACGGGTGACCGCCCCGGCGCGGTTCTCAAACCTGGCCGACGCCCTCCAGTCCGCCGTGGAGGCGGTCGAGGAAATCCAGGCTAGCGTGGACACGGACGCCAACTTCACGACGGCGCGGCGGAAGCTGCGCGTGTTCACGAGCTACCTGACGCCCGAGACTATCCTTCGCTGCGACGGCGACTTCACGATGGGCAGGCTCGGCCACTTCGAGGGCATCTCGCTCGTGACCCAGTTGCGGGGCCTCGCCCTGGATCTTCTCGAGGCCACGGGGGTCGAGGCCGCGGACGCGCGCCGGTTCCTCCCCTCGCTCACGGTGGTCACCGACTCCGATGCCGTCGGCCCGCGCCCGCTCACCCGGGAGATGCGCACGGTCGAGCCCCCGGCCACGACCGCGGCGCTCGAACTGCTCATCACGGATCGCACCGATCCCGGGCGTCAAAGCTGAGCTTCGGGTGGTTCGCCACGTAGGATGGCTCGCGTGACCTTCTCCATCGTGCTGTTCATCCACATCGCCTTCGCCGTGGCCCTCGTGTGTGTCGAGGCGTGGGCGCTCATCAATGCCCTGCGCTTTCCCGCCGCCGCGTACGATGCCGCGTTCAAGCGCACGAAGAACTTCTGGATCGGGATGACCGCGGGCGCGCTCGTGCTCGGCATTATCACGACGCCGTTTGGTCCGGGGGTGGGAGTGTTCACCCTCATCCTGAGCGTCGTTGCCCTGGTGATGGCGGGGGTATTCCTTGCCGACGTGCTTCCGGCCCTGCGCTCGGTCATGGGTAGGGCGCAAGGGAACTACCGACGCTTCTGAGCCTGGGCCAGCCGGACCTCGAAGCGTCGGCGCTTGTGGGGTGGGTGCTTCTTAGGACATGCGGCGGCGCGCGACAGCCGAATTGAGCTTGCGCAGCACGCGAATGGTGGTCTGCATGTCGGCGTTGCTGATGCCGAGCGGTTCGAACAGCTCTTTCCACTCGTCGTGGACCTTCTGCATGGCTACTTCGGCCCGGTCCGTGTGGGTGATCCGGGTGCAGCGACGATCCTCGAGATCGGGGTGGCGCTCGATGAGGTTCCTGGATTCGAGGGCGCGCAGGGCAACGCTCGTGTTGGAGGGCCGCAGGTTGAGCTGTGCGGCTAGCTGCCCGGGGGAAGCGTTCGGGTAGCGGTGAACGTGCCGGAGCAGGAGCGCCTCGATGTGCGACAAGGGCACGTATCCCGGCATGGTGTACTTCCACGCGTTAACGCGCCGCGCCACGCAGAGCAGATCATCAACTAGTTCAATGATCGGCTCGAGTGAGCGTTCTGCCTTTCGTGCTACCACGATTCTCTCCTTTGGTGTCGTGCTCCTTCGCTTCACTAATGTAAGGCACGAAAACGCTGATCGGAGACTCATACTCGACACCTGTCAGCCCACTGTCGTCCAGAGTGAGGACAGGCGTGGCCCGCTTGCCACCTGCACAAACAGTGTTTTGTGGCGAGAGCTGTTCACATGTTGGGACGCTAGGCCTAGAGCCCGGGCGACCCCCTCGGCCGCGCACGCCGCCAAACCATCTCGAATCGCCTCGCAGGGTCGCCTACAGCTGGCATTTCCGCAGGTCAGAGGCTAAAAAGGGAGTCCGCAGGCAGGCCGCCCCGCCATCGCCCCCGCCAAGCGACCCCCACTGTCGCGCCCGTCGGACGCGTTTTCTGGGCTCTGAGACCGCGCCACCCGCTCCGACGTTCCGACCACCACACAACACTGTTGTGCCTGACACGCTGATGTGACCTCCACTGCATAACACCATTATGGTTCGCCCCCAATGTTCGGGCGAGGGCGGGGCAAGTGTCGCGAGGCGCCCGCTGCGAGCGCCGAGGGGTGGGCGCCGCGCACCTCCCGTCGAAGTCCTACACGCAGCCGGGACAACCGGGGCCTTGCCAGCCGCCACAGCAGGCGTAAGCTAAGGCTCGCCTCAGCAGCACCCCGGCTTCGCACGTCTCCAGCGGCGTGCCGTCGGTGCGGGGCTACCCATCTCCGCATGACCTCAACGCCAAGGAGCCCCGGTGTTTCTCGCCAACCTCCTGATTGCCCTGCGCGAAGGGCTCGAAGCCACGCTCGTGGTCTCGATCCTCGTCGCTTACCTCGTGAAGTCCGGGCGGCGCGATGTTCTGCCCAAAATGGCCACCGGGGTCCTCACTGCCGTGCTGCTGTCGCTCGCCTTCGGCGCCATCCTGACCTTCGGGCCGCGCACCCTCACCTTCCAGGCCCAGGAAATCATCGGCGGCAGCCTCTCCTTCCTCGCGGTGGCCCTCACGACGGGCATGGTCTTCTGGATGAGCGCGCACGCGCGCGCCCAGAAAGCGGAGCTCGAGGGACGCATGGCGGCGTCGCTCTCGGCAGGATCCTCAGGCTGGCCCGTCGCGTTCATCGCGTTCGTGGCGGTGGCGCGCGAAGGGCTCGAAACAGCGCTGTTCGTCTGGGCCACCGTGAAAAGCTCGATCGACTCGAGCGTGATGGCCACGACCGCGGGCCTCGTGACCGGGCTCGTCATCGCCGTCATCCTCGGCGTCCTCATCTATCGCGGCGCGGTGCGCATCAACCTGGGGCTCTTCTTCACCATCACCGGCGCCTTCCTCATCCTCGTGGCCGCGGGAATCTTCGCCTACGGCATCGGGGACTTCCAGGAGGCGGGACTGCTGCCCGGCCTCACCACCTACGCGTGGGATGTCTCCGCCTGGCTACCCGCGCCTTCCTCGCCGCTGTACTGGCTGTACGTGCTGCTCGGGGCGATGTTCCAGGTGAGCGTGCAGCCCACCGTGCTGCAGGTGATCGGCTGGCTCGCCTACGCGATCCCCGTCGGCCTCCTGTTCTTCCGCGCCACCCGGCGCCCCGCGCGCCCGGCACCGACCACCGGCACCCCGTCAGACCATTCCCATTCCCCCGCACCCCACTCCCCCGCGGGCTCCGCGCCCGCCCTCACCAAGCAAGGACCCACCGCATGAACGCCACGACCCTCCGCCTGACCCGCACCGCCGCCGCCACGCTTCTGGCCGCCGGGCTCATCACCGGATGCACCGACAACCCGAACTACGGGGGCGCATCCGATGCCGGGGGCTCCGCGGGCCCCATCGCCGTCACGATGAGCGATACCGAGTGCACGGTCGCGGCCACGGAGACACCGAGCGGGCTCGTCACCTTCTCCGTCACGAACACCGGCACGGTCCCCAACGAATTCGAGGTGCTCGCGGGAGACAAGCTGCGGATCATCTCGGAGAAGGAGAACATCGGCCCCGGCTCGACCGTGGAGCTCACCACCGCGCTCAGCCCGGGCGACTACTTCACCGCATGCAAGCCCAACATGGTGGGCGACTTCGTGGGCGATATGCCCTTCACCGTGACCGAGGGCGAAGAAGTGGTCGTGAGCGAGGACATCAAGGTCCTCGAGGAGCAGGCCGTCACGCAGTACACGGGCTACGTCAAGGACCAGTCCGGGTTCCTCGTGACCCGCACGGACGAGTTCGTCGAGGCCTACCTCGCGGGAGACACGGAGGCCGCGAAGGCGCTGTATCCGCGGGCCCGCAAGCACTACGAGCGAATCGAACCCACCGCCGAATCCTTCGGGATCAACGAGGCTGGCGATCTGGACGCGGCCCTGGATCTGCGCATCCAGGATCTTTCCGCGGACGCGGGCACGTCCGTGACGGACCCGCAGGTGCTCGCCGAATGGACGGGCTGGCACCGGATCGAGGCCGATCTCTTCAGCGACGATCCCGCGTTCGACTTCCCGAACGAAGAGGAGCGCACGCGGGTGGCGCGCAAGCTCCAGGAGGATACCCAGACGCTCTACAACCTGGTCTGGGGCGTGCAGGAGGGGGCCGACGGCCGCTTCGTTCTCACGCTCGAGGACGTGACCACGGGGGCCAGCGCCCTCATGGAGGAAGTCGCCACCGGCAAGATCGTGGGCGAGGAGGAGACGTTCAGCCACACCGACCTCGAGGACTTCCAGGCGAACCTCGACGGCGCGCGCGTGGCCTGGGGCAACGTGGCGCCCATCGTGGAGAAGAACGATCCGGCGCTCGCGAAGGACATCGCCGGGGGCTTCGAGTCGGTGCAGGGCGAACTGGACACCTACCGCGACGGTGAGGATGCCGATGGCGATCCCACGTTCGTGGACTACTCGACGATCGCCTCGGTGCAGGAGGATGCGGGGCAGGCGCCCGTGGAGAGCGACTACACGGACGCGCAGCGCAAGCTGTCGAGGGCCGTCAACGCGCTGAGCGAGGACCTCTCGAAGGTCGCCGCGGTGGTGCTGCACTGATGAGCGAACAGTCCCCTGACGCCGCCCCGACCCCCGACCCTGCGCCGGGCGGTGAACGCGAGAGCACCGCGGGCATCTCGCGCCGGGGAGCCCTCGGGATCGCGGGCGCGGCAGCGGCCGCCGGGGCGGGCGTCGGCGCCGTGGCCATGGGCATGGTGGAGCGCCGGGAGAGGGCGGATGAGGCAGGGGCCGACGGCGCCCTGACCAGCCGCACCTACGATCTGCGCGGCGAGCACCAGCAGGGCGTCACGACGCCCGCCCAGGACAACCTGTATATCGCCGCATTCGACCTCACGACCACGAGCCGCGATGACGTAGTGCGGCTCCTGCAGGAATGGCTCGTGGCGGCCGAACAGATGAGCCGCGGCGAGCTCGTGGGCGGCCGCCCCGTCGAGGGGCCGCACGTGGTGCCGCGGGATACGGGCGAGGCGTGGAACTACCCGCCGAGCTCGCTCACCATCACGGTGGGCGTGGGGCGCGGGCTGTTCGTGGACGGCGACGGCAACGACCGGTTCGGCCTCAAGGACCGCATGCCGCAGGTGCTGGACGTGGGCCTGCCCCGCTTCGCGAACGAGGCGCTCGTTGACGCCCAGTCCTACGGCGATCTGGTGGTGCAGGCGTGCGCGGACGACGCCCAGGTGGCCAGCCACGCCATTCGCAACCTCACCCGGATCGCCTTCGGTACCGCGACGCTGCGCTGGACCCAGCAGGGCTTTGGCCGCACGTCCTCCACGTCGGTGGCGCAAGAAACCCCGCGCAACCTGTTCGGGTTCAAGGACGGCACCCGCAACATCAAGGCGGAGGATTCGCCCGATGAGCAGGCGACACACCTGTGGGTGCAGGACGGCGACGATCCCGCGGCCGACTGGCTCGCGGGCGGCACCTACCTGGTCTTTCGCAAGATCCGCATGTTCCTCGAGGTGTGGGACCGGCTGCGGCTCATCGAGCAGGAACAGACGATGGGGCGCGACAAGGAGATGGGGGCGCCCCTGTCCGTGACGGCGCCGACGGCTCAGGCGGAGTTCGCGGACCCCGACTTCGAGGCGACAGCGAGCGAGGAAACCGCGACGGGCGGAGTGGTGCGCGCGGGCAACCCGCTCATCCCTGTGGACTCCCACGTGCACGTGGTCGCGCCGGAGAACAACGACGGGGCGCGCATGCTGCGCCGCGGCTACAACTACGCCGCCGGGAACGATTCGCTCGGGCGCCTCGATTCTGGCCTCATGTTCATCGCGTTCGTGCGGGATCCGCGCGCGGGCTTCTATCCGATCCTTGATCGGATGACCAAGGATGACGCCCTCACGGAGTATCTGCAGCACACGGCCACCGGCGTGTTTGCGGTGCTTCCCGGGGTGGGACCCACCGCGCGCATGTTCGGCGAGTCGCTGGTCGAGGACCGGTAGTTCGCTGCCTCGAGCGGCCATGTCCGCGTGATGAAATATAAGGCATGACCTCGTCTACCGCCGCGTCCTCACCCGCTCCCGACCATTCCGCGTACGAGCGCCGCGGGCACCAGCTCGTTGGCCGCACGTGGCGGCTCAGCGTGCTCACCCCGTCGGTCGTGCGTCTCGAATACTCCCCCAGCGGCGCGTTCGAGGACCGCCCCTCGACCTTCGTTACCCACCGGGACGTGGCGTGCGAGGAGTTCACGGTGCGCGAGCGGCCCGCCACGGCGCACGGGGCCCCGAGGGCCGTCATCGTGGAAACCGAGAAGTTCCGACTCACCTACGACGGCCGGGAGTTTTCGCCCACCGGCCTGGTGCTCGAGGTGCTCGGCGGCATCACCACGTGGCATTCGGTGTGGCGCTACGGGCAAGAAAGCAGCATTCCCGCTCATCGGCAGAACGCCATCGAGGGCCGCGAGGTCCCCGATCCGAGCGGCAACTTCGGCGGCGCGGCCCGCACGCTCGATGAGGCGCGCGGCCGGATTCCCCTCGAGCCCGGCATCAACGCCACGAGCGGCTTCGCCGTGATTGACGATTCCACCTCGATGCTCATCGGCGCCGACGATCACCTGCACCCGCGGCCCCTCGAGGAGGGGTATCGCGATCTCATCCTCTTCGCCTCGGGCCACGACGCCGCGGGCGCGCTCGCGGACTTCTACGCCCTCTCCTCTGCCCCGCCGCTCCTTCCGGCCTTCGCGCTCGGCAACTGGTGGTCGCGCTATCACCCCTATACCGAGGCGAGCTACCTCGAGCTCATGGACCGCTTCGAGGCCGAACAGATCCCCCTGTCGGTCGCGGTGATCGACATGGACTGGCACCTCGTGGACGTGGATCCCGCCTACGGGTCCGGCTGGACCGGCTACACCTGGAATCGCGACCTGTTCGAGGACCCGGCACGTTTCCAGCGGGCCCTGCACGAGCGCGGCATGGCGGTCACGCTCAACGTTCACCCGGCCGACGGCATCCAGCCGTTCGAAGAGGCGTATCCGCGGATGGCCCGGGCGCTCGGGCGGGAGGCCGACGGCACCCCCATCGCCTTCGACGTCAACGATCCCGACTTCATGCGCGCCTACTTCGACGTGCTGCACCGCGGCCTCGAAGAGCTCGGCACGGACTTTTGGTGGGTGGACTGGCAGCAGGGGCAGTATTCCTCGATCCCGGGCGTGGATCCCCTGTGGGTGCTCAACCACGAGCACTTCCGCGATAGCGAACGCGCGCGGGGCCGCGGCCTCACCTTCTCGCGCTACGCGGGCCCCGGCTCCCACCGCTACCCCGTAGGGTTCTCGGGGGACTCGGTGATCGGCTGGGAGGCCCTCGCGTTCCAGCCCGAGTTCACGGCCGCCGCCGCGAATATCGGGTACGGCTGGTGGAGCCACGACATCGGCGGGCACATGGGCGGGGTCCGCGATGATGAGCTGGCGGCGCGCTGGGTCCAGTTCGGCGTCTTCTCCCCCATCATGCGCCTGCATTCGTCCAATTCCCCGTTCGGCGGCAAGGAGCCGTGGCGCTTCCGCGAGCCCTATCGTTCCTCCATGATGGCCTCGCTCAGGCGCCGCCACCGCCTGTTTCCCTACTTGCACGCGATGAACTATCGCGCCGCCCACAACTCCCGCGTGCTGTGCGAGCCGATGTACTTCGCCTACCCCGGCATGACGGACGCGCCGGGCCAGTACATGTTCGGTTCCGAACTTCTCGTGGCACCGATCGTGAGCCCCGCACCCGCCGACGTGCCACGCGGCAGCGTGAGCGTCCGCTTGCCCGAGGGCCGCTGGGTGGATCTGTTCACGGGCCGCAGCTACCCGGGCGGGCGCCGGATGCGGGTGTTCCGCGGCATCGATGAGATCCCCGTCTTTCTCAAGGCGGGCGGCTTCGTTCCCGAGATCGACACCGAGGCCCCGGGAGCGACGCTGCGGATCGATGTGCCCACGCCGCCGCTCGCGGTGAGCGTGGCGGCAGGGGCGGACGGCACGTTCGTGCTGCGCGAGGAGCCGCACCCGGCAAGCGGCGGCGCCGAGGCGTGGGGCGCCGACGGGTGGGAAGAAACCACGTTCCACCTTGATACGGCGGCGGCGCGGATCACCGTGGAGGGACCGGCCTCGCACGCGGGCCGATCGGTTCGCTTGCGAATCCTCGGCACGGCGACGCGCACGGGCGGCGGCATCATCACCGCGCCGCTCACGCTCGATGCCGACGGGCGGGCCTCGTTCGAGGACCCGGCGCTTCGGACCGTGGGCAGCCCCGACACGCGCGCGGCACTCGAAGACCTCCTCAACGAGGCCCAGGTGGGCTACGCCCTCAAGGAACGGACGATGGCCGCGTTCGAGGCGGCGCCCGCGGGCCCCGGGCGAGCGGGGGCGACGGTGAGCGCCGTCGCGGCCGTCGGGGAGATCCCCGACGCGGTCACGGGCCAGGTCGAGCCGTTCAATGCGCCGTCGGCCGCGTTCCTCGCGGCGGTGAGCGAGATCGTCGAAACCGACACCCCTCTGGACTCCAACGCCCCAGCGCTCTCCGACGATCCATCCAGCACACCGGCCTAGGGTGAAGCCATGCGTTCACTCATCAGCGTCATTCTCAACATCATCTGGGTCATCACGGCCGGTTTCTGGCTGTTCGTGGGCTACGTCGTGGCCGGCATCATCGCCTGCATCTTCATCGTCACGATCCCGTTCGGCCTCGCGAGCTTCCGGATCGCCGGCTTCGTGCTCTTCCCCTTCGGCCGCGAAGTGGTCGAGGTGCGCTCCCCGAGCGCCATGAGCACGCTCGGCAACGTGGTGTGGTTCATCATCGCCGGGTGGTGGCTCGCGCTCGGGCACGTGCTCACCGCCGTCGTGCAGGCCGTCACCATCATCGGCATCCCGCTGGCCTGGGCGAACATCAAGCTCATCCCGATCACGTGCTTCCCCTTCGGCAAGGAGGTCGTGAGCGCACGCGAGCTGCGTGGCTAGGCCCCTGGGTCGTTCACGGCTCAGCGGCGCCTGCGTCGCCAGGGCTCAACGGCGCCTGTGTCGCCAGGGCTCGACGCCGCACGCCCGTCGGCGCGGCGCATGCCGTCCACATAAGCGTCGGCCCCGCTCCGGAAGAATCCGGGACGGGGCCGACGCTGTGCTACGGGCTGTCAGTGAGCGGGACTCACATCTTGTGGCCGGCGGAGCGGAGGTTTTCGCACGCCTCCACCACGCGGGCTGCCATGCCTGCTTCGGCCTTCTTGCCCCAGGCGCGCGGATCGTAGGCCTTCTTGTTGCCCACCTCGCCGTCCACCTTGAGCACGCCGTCGTAGTTCTCGAACATGTGGCCCACCACGGGACGCGTGAAGGCGTACTGGGTGTCGGTGTCGATGTTCATCTTGATGACGCCGTTGTCCACGGCCTCGCGGATTTCCTCGAGGGTGGAGCCGGAGCCACCGTGCATGACGAGATCGAACGGCATGTCCTTGCCGTACTTTTCGCCCACGGCCTTCTGGATGTCGAGCAGGATCGAGGGGGTGAGGCGCACGTTGCCCGGCTTGTACACGCCGTGCACGTTGCCGAAGGTGAGGGCGGTGAGGTAGCGGCCGTTTTCGCCGAGGCCCAGGGCCTCAGCGGTCTTCATGCCGTCTTCCACGGTGGAGAAGAGCTTCTCTTCGTCCACGTCGGCCTCGTAGCCGTCTTCTTCGCCACCGACGACGCCCACTTCGATTTCGAGGAGCTTCTTCGCGGCGACGGACTTGTCGAGGAGGCGCTTGGCGATCTCGAGGTTCTCATCGACCGGAACGGCGGAGCCATCCCACATGTGCGAGTTGAAGATCGGGTCCAGGCCCTTGTTCACGCGCTCGTTGAGGTCGTATTCGATGAGCGGCTCGACCCAGCTGGCGAGGTTTTCCTTCGCGCAGTGGTCGGTGTGCACGGCCACGGTGACGCCGTAATCCTGGGCGACCTCGTGGACGAAGCGGGCCAGGGCGAGCGAGCCGCGCACGCGGTTCTTCACGGTGGAACCGGAGAGGTATTCGGCGCCGCCCACCGACACCTGGATGATGCCGTCCGACTCGGCGTCAGCGAAGCCCTGCAGGGCGGCGATCGCGGTCTGCGAACTCGAAACGTTCACGGCGGGGTAGGCAAACTTGCCTGCCTTCGCGCGGTCGATCATCTCGTTGTACTGTTCCGGATTTGCCACAGGCATGTGATCTCCTTACGAGTGCGGAACCGCGAGCCCTGGTCATGGCCGCGCGGGATCCAGGTTGCTTTGCCCCGTCATTGTTTCACACGCCCCATGGGCCCCAGCCGGGACGGCAGGGGCCCATGGGCATGTGCGCTGACTCACGCGAGGGGGATGCGCACCTCGAGGGCGAAGCCGTCGTCGGGCGTCACGCCGGCGCTCGTCGTGCCGCCCAAGGCTCCCACCCGTTCGGTGATGCCCCGCAGGCCAAACCCGGAGCCCTGCCCCGCCGGGCTGTCGCCCGTGGGGGCGCCGTTCTGCACCCGGGCAACGGCCACCGGGGAGGCCACGTCGATGTCCACGTGGACGGTGGCGCCCGGGGCGTGGCGCAGGGCGTTGGCGAGCCCCTCCTGCACCGCGCGGTAGAGGGTGAGGGCCACGGTGCCGGGAATCGGAGCCTCGGCGGCATCCGCGGGCCTCATCGCGAGATCGACCCTCACCCCACTGGCCCTCGTGGCCTCGACGAGCGCGGGGACATCGGCGAGGCCGGGCTGCGGGGCCATCTGCGCGTCGCGATCCTGCGTGCCGCGCAGCACGGTGAGCAGCGACCGCATCTCGCCCAGCGCGGCGCGCGAGGTCTGGGCAATCGAGGCGAACTCGGCGCGCGCCTCGTCGCTCATGTCTTCCGAGGCGAGGCGATACGGGGCGGTGCGCGCCTGCACGGAGATGACCGACATCGAGTGGGCCACCACGTCGTGCATCTCGCGGGCGATGCGGGTGCGTTCGGAAAGCTCCGCGGAGACCGTCTCGGAATGCTCGAGCTCGCGCGTGATCTCCACTTCTCGAGCCTTCGCGACACCGAGTTCGCGCATCCTGTCGGTAAGAATCCGCGCCCCCATCCCGATCCCGATGGCGGCGGCGATGGACAGCAGCGTCATCAGGCCCACCGCGGCAAGCTCCACGTAGCCTTCGCCCGCGTATCGCGCCCCCAGCAGCACCTGGAGCACCGCGACCACGAAGCCGACGACCACGAGGTAGAACCCGTGACCGAAGGCGAGGCGGAGGTGGCGCGTGGCGGCGAGGCTCGCGAGGTTGAGGGCAAGGAGCGCGAGCGGCACGCTCACGGGCCACAGGGCGGGCAGTTCGTAGAACTCGTACCCGCCGAAGGCGACTCCGGCGATGGCGACCGTGGCCACGAGCGCGGCGAGGCTCGCCGTCGCGAGGCGCGGCAGGCGCGGGGTGAGAGCGGCGAGCGGCGCGGCCAGGAGCGGGGTCCACGTCACGAGGGCCACGAGCTCACGCTTGTCCATGCCGAACGTGGCCACGCCCGCGAACGGGATGGTCGCCAGGGCCGCCATGAAGACCGCGGTGTTGCCCCAGCCCCGCGCGGAAATGGAGCCGAAAGCGTCGCCGCCCAGGCAGTCCGAGGTGATGGCAGCCTCGACTCGGGCCAAGAGGCGCACGGCAAAGGGGAACGTCACGAGCGCAAAAACGGCCATCGACCCGTAGAGCACGGCATCGATCGTGAGCCACGTGCTCCACGAGTACCCGGGATAGTGGCGAAAGATCTCCTCGACAATGGTGTAGCTGAGTGAGCCTCGCATCGCGTGGGGAAAGCCCGTGACGGCGACGACGCCCACGGGCCCCAGCAGGGCGGCGACAGCGTAGGCGAGCAGGATCGCCGCGATGATGCCGCGCACGACGAACGCGACCGTGGATTCATACACGAAGTCCAGCCAGTACCGCCCGTTGAGGGCGAGGCGCACGTAGTCCTCGAGCGATTGCAGGCGCACGCGGGACACGTACGGAAGCTGCCGACCACTGGCTCGGCCCCAAAAGTTGTAGCGCCAGCGGGTGAGATCCCCCGCGAACGCGCCGAGCAGCGGGATGACGGGGATGATGGCCAGGCCGATGATGATGAAGACGAATCCGAGGGCGGTGCCCGCGGCCGACCACAGCACCGTGCCGAGCACGCACGTGATGAGGAAGCCCGGAGCGAGGAACAGGAGGTCGTGGCCGAGGCGGGCGAACCAGGAACGAGGGGCGGGCTCAGCTGGCGCCGGAGCCTGCATCGGGGCCTCGGACGGGCTCTGGGCGGGACTCTGGAGTGGCGGCGACGGGGAGGGCGCGGAAGGCGAAAGTGAAGGTGTCATGTCATCCACGGTAGGAACCCGGGGCGCGGAGCGGATCAGTCGCAGGCACCTGGAATGTCCATACGTGAGGATGAGCCGCGCCCGCACGCGCCGTGCGCGAGTATCTATAGGCTGATCCCATGAGCGACAGCGTAGCGATCCGGGTGGGCATTGTGGACGATCAGCCGATGGTGCGGGCGGGCTTTGGCGCGCTCGTGGCCGCGCAGCCCGACATGGAGGTCGTGATGTCCGCCTCCGACGGTGTTGAGGCCGTGGCCCTCGCCCACACGGAGCGGCCCGACGTGATCCTCATGGATATTCGCATGCCGCGACTCGACGGTTTGCAGGCCATGCAGCAGATCTTCGAGGCCGCCCTGACGCCCGAACCGCGCGTCATCGTCCTCACCACGTTCGATGCCGATAATTACGTATTCGCGGCGCTGCGCGGGGGCGCGAGCGGCTTCCTGCTCAAGGACGCGGAGATCGAGGAACTGATCGGCGCGGTCCGCACCGTCCACGCGGGCGGCGCCCTGCTGTCCCCGGCCATCACGAAGAAGGTCATTGCCGACTTCACGGCGACGGTCCCGACCCGCGGCCCGAGCCCCGAGCTTCAGGCGCAGGTCGCGAGCCTCACCGAGCGCGAGTGCGAGGTGGTGCGGCTCATTTCCTCGGGGCTCAGCAATCAGGAGATCGGGGCCCGCATGTTCCTCGCCGAACCGACGATCAAGACCCACGTCTCCCACATCCTGCAAAAGCTCCGTTTGCGCGACCGCACCCAGATCGTCATCGCGGCCTACGAATCCGGCCTCGTCGAGGTGGGGGCGGGCGGCGCTTCCCGCTAGCGGCGAAGGCGCAGGGTGCTGCACTTGATGGAGCCGCCGCCGAGCACGAGTTCGGGAACCTCGCGGGTGTGCACCCTCCATCCCCGCTCCCGCAACTGTGTGAGGTAGGGGCCGGCCTTCGGGGACACCACGATGTCTTCGCCGTCGGCGAAGCAGTTGAGGCCCAGCACCGCCGCCACGTCCTCGCCCACGGTGAGGGCGTCGGGGAAGCGTCGGGCAAGCTCGGCACGTGAGGGCGCGTCGAAGGCATCCGGGTAGTAGGCGATGGAGTCACCCAGGTGGGTGAGGCACGTGTCCAGGTGATAGAAGCGGGGATCCACGAGCCTCAGGCTCACGACCTCGCGGTCGATGAGGGAGCCCAGTTCCGCGTGGGCGCGCGGATCGGTGCGAAAGCCGTGGCCCGCAAGCACCGCGTCGCCCACGAGCAGCAGGTCGCCCTCGCCCTCGTTCGTGTAGGTGGCCTCGTGCAGCCGGAAGCCGTGGTCCTCGAACCACGCGTTGAACAGCGCCGTCTCTGGTTGCCGCTCGGCGTGCGTGAACCGCGTGCCGTAGGCGAGGCCGTCGCACGTGAAGCCGCCGTTGGCGGTGTAGACCATGTCGGGCAGGCCCGGCGCCCCTTCGATGAGGTGCACCTCGTGGCCCAGCTGCGCGTAGGTCTCGCGCAAGCCTTCCCATTCGCGCACGGCCTTCGAGGCATCCACCTGCACGGTGGGGTCCATCCACGGGTTGATCGCGTAGGAGACCTCGAAGTGCTCGGGGCGGCACATGAGCACGCTTGCCACGGGCTCAGGCCTCGATCTCGGGGCGATCCACGGGGGCGTCCTCGAAGGTCGCGGTGTCGATGACGAAGCGGAAGTGAACGTCGCCGCGCACCACGCGGTCGTAGGCGGCATCCACGTCCCGCACGCCCACGATCTCCACCTCGGCGCCGATCCCGTGTTCGGCGCAGAAGTCCAACATCTCCTGCGTTTCCGGCAGGCCGCCGATGTTGGATCCGGCCAGCACCCGGCCCCCGTTGATGAGGGATCCCGCGGGAAGGGCGAGGCCCTCGGGCGGCAGGCCCACGAGCACCATGGTGCCGCCCGGCTTGAGCAGCCCCAGGTAGTCGGCCACGCTGAACGGCGCGGAGATGGTGTTGATGATGACGTCGAACTCGCCGCGATGCTCGCGAAACACGTCGGAATCCTCCCCCGTGGCCAGCACCTGGCTCGCGCCGAGCGCGAGCGCGTCGGCCTCCTTCTTCATCGAGCGGGAGATGACGGTGACGTCCGCGCCCTTGGCCGCGGCGATCTTGACGGCCATGTGGCCGAGTCCGCCGAGGCCCACGACCGCGACGGCATCGCCCTCTTTCACGTTCCACGTGGCGATGGGCGAATACGTGGTGATGCCCGCGCACAGCAGCGGCGCGGCCTCGAAGAATCCCAGTTCGTCGGGGATGCGGCACACGAAGCGTTCGCGCACGGTGACCTTTTCGGCGTAGCCGCCCTGCGTGATCGTGCCGTCCTCGTCGACAGCGTTGTAGGTGCCAATCGCGCCCTTGACGCAGCGGTTTTCCCACCCGGCGTCGCACTGTTCACACTCGCCGCACGAGCCGACGAGGCAGCCCACGCCCACGCGGTCGCCCACCCGGTAAGCGGTCACGTCGGGACCCACCGCTTCGACCACGCCAGCGATTTCGTGGCCGACGGCGAGCGGGAAGTGCGCGGGGCCCCACTCGTTGCGGATCGTGTGAATGTCGCTGTGGCAGATGCCCGCGGCCTTGATGTCGATGAGGACATCGGTGCCGGTGGGCTCCCGCCGCTCGATTTCCACGACCTTGAACGGGGCCTTCGGCCCGGTCTTCTGCAGTGCCTTGACGGTGATGCTCATGGGTGTGCTCCCCTTGTCGATACTTGACGCGGCTCACACCAGTGTAGGAAAGCGACCTGCGCCCCGGCCGAGCGCTACAGGTGCAGCTCGCGTGGAATATCGACGTGCTGGGTGAGCCAGGTGTGCATGACCACGGCGGCGGCGTGGCCCACATTGATTGAGCGCGTCGAGCCGAACTGGGAGATCGCCACCACGAGGTCCGCGGCCTGAAGCAGCGGCGCGGAGACTCCCCCGCCCTCTTCGCCGAACACGAGGACGGCGTGGGCGGGCAGGTCGGTGTGCTCGAGCGGCACGGCGCCCGGCACGATATCGACGGCGACGACGGCCCGCTGCTCGCCCCTGGCCCACGCGAGGAAGTCCTCGGGGCTCGGGTGGTGGTGTTCGTGCTGGTACCTGTCGCTCACCATCGCGCCGCGCCGGTTCCAGCGGCGGCGCCCCACGATGTGAAAGGCCTCGACCCCGAACGCGTTGGCGGTGCGCACAATCGAGCCAATGTTGAAATCGTGCTCGATGTTCTCGATGGCGATGTGCAGGCCGTTGCGGTGGTGGGCGTCCAGATCCGCCACGATGGCCTCGCGGCGCCAGTATCGGTAGCGGTCGGGGACGTTGCGGCGATCCCCCGCGCCAAGCAGGTCGGGGTCGTAGCGTTCGTCGGCGGGCCAGGGGCCCTGCCACGGGCCGACGCCAACCTCGCGAGCGTCGGCCTCGCGGCCGCCCGGCTCGCCGGTGGTCACTGCACGTTCTCGTCGGGATCCGGCAGGCCGGCCTTCTTGCGCTTAACCTCGCGCATGACGAGGCGGGCGGCGATGACGAGGATGACGAGGGCGACGACCGCGTACGCGACCTTGGAGAAGATGTCGGTGTAGGGCTCGATCACGTGCCAGCGGGTGCCGAGGAAGAACCCGAAGCTCAAGAAGATCGAGTTCCAGATGGCACTGCCCGCGAAGGTGAGCAGGCTGAACATGGGCAGCTTCATGGCGAACATGCCCGCGGGCACGGAGATGAGGGAGCGGATGCCCGGCACGAAGCGGCCGAAAAACACGCCCTTCATGCCGTGCTTGTCGATCCACGCGCTCGTCTTGTTGTAGTCATCGAGCGTGATGAGCGGCAGCTTGATGAACAGCTGGCGGGTGCGTTCGGGGCCGAGCGCGCGACCCACGCCGTACAGCAGGTAGGCGCCCGCCATGCTGCCCGCGATGGACCACAGGAGCAACACGAAGAAGTTGTGATCGCCCGTGCCCGCCGTGACGCCCGCGAGCGGCAGAATCACCTCGGAGGGAATCGGCGGGAACACGCACTCGATGAGCAGCAGAAGCATGACGCCCGGGCCTCCGAGCACGCTCATGATGTGCACGGACCAGTCAACGATATTCACGGGGTGAGGCTCCTCGGATGGGGGTGGGCAACTCCTCCGCCATCCTAGGGATCCGGGCGGGTCTAGAGGTGATGATCGTGTGCAGACTCGGGGAAATGTGGGGGCATCCTCATGCGGTGGTGCCTGCCGGGGTGTGAGCTGGCGCATCCGCGCCGCGCACGTCGTGGATCTGCGGGTGCGGGGCCTTCACGTAGAGCGCATCGATGGCCTCGCGTGCCCGCTCCAGGAACGGGGTGCGGCGCAGCTTCATGCTCGGGGTCATGAGGGCCGGATCGGCGAGGTTGGCGCGCACGAGGGCGAACCGCTTGATCTGCTCGGTGCGGGACACCTCGCTGTTCGCCTCCTGAATGAGGGCCTCGAGTTCGGCCACGAGGGCGGGATCGTCCACGAGGCTCACCTCCTGGTCCGTCACCTCCTCGTCGAGCTGCTCGATGATGAGGGCAGTCAGGAACGGGCGGTCATCGCCCACGGCGACCGCGTGGGCCACGCGCGGGTGGCGCTCCACGCTGCTCTCCCACCCGGCGGGCTCGACCGTCTTGCCGCCCGAGGTGACGATGACGTCCTTGCAGCGGCCGTTGAGACGCAAGCGCCCGTCGGCATCGAGCGAGCCCAGATCGCCCGTGCGCAGAAAGCCGTCAACGTAGGCGGCCTCGGTGTGCGCGGGGTTCTTGTACCCGGGCGCCACGCCGGGGCCCTTGACGAGCACCTCCCCCGTCTCGCTGATGCGGACGGTACTGCCGGGCACAGGGGGGCCGACGGTGCCCGCCACGAGGTCACCCGGGAGGTTCGCGGTGATGGGGGCGGTGGTTTCAGTGAGGCCGTAGCCTTCGATGATCGGGATGCCGAAGCCGCGGAAGGCGAGGGCCAGCTCGGGGTGGAGCCTCGCCCCACCGCACAGGATGTCGCGGACCTGATCGCCGAGCAGGGCGCGGATCTTCGAGTAAAAGAGGCGGTCGTAGAGGGCGTGGCGGGCGCGCAGGGCGAGGCTCATGCGGGGCTTGGCGCCGCCCGCATTTTGCCGCGCTTCGCCGACGCGGACGGCGGTGCGGCGCGCGTCGCGCCACAGGGGCCCGAGGTGCTTCGCGTTGGCTTTCGCGCCGACGGCCGCGAGGATCTTTTCGAGCACGCGCGGGACCACCATGACGAAGGAGGGGCGCACCTCACCGAACGTGGGAATGACCTTGGTGGTGTCGCTGAGGTGGGTGACGCGCATGCCGATGGACAGGCAGATCAGCTGGACGCCGCGCGCGAGCACATGCGAGAGCGGCAAGAAGAGGATCGTGGTGCCGTCGGCGTTGAGGACCTGCCGGTGGGAGGTGCCGATGCTCGTGAGCTGGCCGACGAAGTTGCCGTGGGTGAGCATGACCCCCTTGGGATCGCTCGTGGTGCCGGAGGTGTAGACGATGGTCGCCAGCGTGTCGAGATCGGCCGCGGTGCGGCGATCTTCGAGATCGGCATCGCTGATCCCGGTTTCGCGGGCGGTGCGGATGAGCTCGGGCATCGCGGCGTGCGGCCCGCCCTCGTCGTCCATGGTCCACACGAGAGCCGGATCGCCAAGCACGTCGGTGAGCATACGGGCGTGCTCGGCGGTCCCGGCGAAGGCCCGCACCACCTGGGAGTCTTCGAGGATGGCGCGCACTTGCGCGGGCGCGCTCGTGTCGTAGATGGGCACGACGACGGCGCCGACCCAGAGGCTCGCCACGTCCGCGACCACCCACGCGTAGCGGGTGGGGCCCATGATGGCAACAACCTTGCCGGGAGTGATGCCCGCGGCGACCAGCTGGCGGGCCATCGCCTCGACATCGTTGAAGAACTCGCGGGTGGTGACATCGCGCCACCGGGTCCCGCCCGCCTCGTCTTCTCCGTCCGGCACCTGGAATGCCACGTGGTTCGGGGCCTGATCGCGGCGGGCCACGAACATGTCGGTGAGGTTCTTGGTGGTGCTCGGGATGTGGACCGGCGGGCTCGAAGCCTCACTCAGGGCGGTGGTGGGGGTCACGGGGCGCCTCGTCTGTTCTGCTGGGGTCTGCGTCGGTTTCTGGTCTCCGTGGCCGTCGGTCGCGTGAACCGTCGGCCACCCCGGCGTGTTCAGCGATGAAAGGCCAGGTCCTTCCCTCCAGTGTAGACGGTTACGTAGCCGTAACCTGAAGGCGCCGACGCGCCACCGGGATCCCCGCCCCGCACGAGCCCCGTCGGCCCCGTCAGCCCCGTCGGCCCACGAACGGCACGAGCACGGGCGTGCGCGCCACGTACGCCCGGTACTCCTCGCTCTCGCCCCAGCGCTCCTGGGCCCGCTTCTCGAGCAGCGGGATCCCGCTGACCTTGATGAGCAGGAAGGCCACGAACACGGGCGAGATCAGGCCCACGTACTGCCAACCCTCGAGGGCGGGCAGCGCCACGAGCGCGACGCCCACCCACAGCAGAATCTCGCCGAAGTAGTTGGGGTGGCGGGAGACGGACCACAGCCCGCTCGTGATGAACCGGCCCTTGTTCGCCTCGTTGGCACGGAAGGCGTTCTTTTGCGCATCGGCCACCACTTCGATTCCGAAACCGAGGGCCCACACGAGCACGCCCACGATGGTCCACGCGCTCACGGACGGATGCGGGGTAGAAGAGAGCACGAACCACGCCGCGAGCGCGGTCATGCTCACCCACAGGCCCTGAATCACCCACACGCTGAAGAACCGCAGCGGGTCGCGCTTGATCTGATCGAAGCGGCCGTCGGAGCCCGAGCGCGTCACCCGGATGAACAGGAAGCTGCCGAGGCGCACGGCCCACAGCACCACCATCCCGGCCAGCAGCCACGTCACGAGCGTGCGCTCCGGGGCCAGGACCAGCAGCGCGACGGTCACGGAGATGTAGGTGAGGGAGCCGGTGAGGTCGAAGTAGCGTTCGGTGGGCACGAGGGCCGACGGCACGAAGACGATCACCTGAATGCCGAAGGCGACGATGAGGGCCCACGTGAACAGCGGCAGGCCCGCCACTTCGGCGCTGCGGGCGCTCCCGGCGAAGCTGAGGCCCACCGCGATCAGCGCGACGACGGCAAGGACGATGAGGGAACGAACGACGGGTGCGCGCGTGGGCGCGGGGGCAGGCTGGGTCACGTCAGAATCCGATGCTTGGTGAAAAGACGGCGCGCGAGCAGCCTTGGGCCCGCGGCCGGAGGTGCGAAACACGCGCTATCCAGGGATTTTGTCCAAGACTCTCACACCGGGCGGCGGGCCGACTACTTTAGAGCCATGACCTTCAATCCCCAGGCGGAGATCCGCTCCGACAACACCCGCCGACGCACGGGCGGCGCCCGCCGCGGTGGCGCCATTGCGCTCGGCGGCGGTGGCGTCGGCACCCTCGTCCTCGTGCTCGTCCTCATGTTCGCGGGCGTGGATCCGACCGCGCTGCTCGGCGACGGCACCTCGCAGGGGCCCGCGAGTTCCCAGGGCGTGAGCGACGACGTGCTCACCGAGTGCGCGACGGGGGCCGACGCCAATCTGCGCGACGACTGCCTGGTGCAGGCCACGGTCGAGTCCGCGAACTCCCTGTGGTCCGAGGCGGCGCCCGCGGCGGGAATCGACTTCGTGCTGCCGACGGCGCTCATTTTCGATGGTTCCGTGGCCACCGCGTGCGGCACCGCGACCGCCGCGGTGGGGCCGTTCTACTGCCCCGCCGATCAGTCGATCTACGTGGACGTGTCCTTCTTCGGCGAGCTCGAGTCCCGGTTCGGTGCCTCGGGCGGGCAGCTCGCGAAGTCGTACGTCGTGGCCCACGAGTACGGCCACCACATCCAGGCGGTTGACGGGACGATGACGCGGATTGATCGCTCGCAGACCGGCCCGCAATCGGACCAGGTGCGGCTCGAACTCCAGGCCGACTGCTACGCGGGGATGTGGGCCCGCCACGCCGCCACGACGACCGATGAGAACGGGCAGGCGATGCTCATGCCGTTGACCGATCAGGACGTGGACGATGCCCTGAGCGCCGCGAGCGCGGTGGGCGATGACCACATTCAGGGCGAGGTGGCCGGGGGTCAGGTGCGGCCCGATACGTGGACGCACGGCTCGTCCGAACAGCGCCGCGCGTGGTTCGTGCGGGGCTACAACGAGGGCACGTACGCCGCGTGCGACACGTTCTCTCCCGAGCGCGTGTAACTGGAGGGCTCGGCAGGGTTTAGAGGCCGAGTTCCGCGAGGTCGTACGCGGCCAGGTAGCGGTAGCCGGCCCGTTCCACAGCCTCGCGCGACTCATCGGCGCGGTGCATGATGACCGCGACCGCGGCAATCGACGCCCCCGCCTCCGCGAGCGCCTCGGTGGCTGTCAGGACGCTGCCGCCCGTGGTGGAGGTGTCTTCGACCGCGATCACCGAACGGCCCGGGGTATCGGGGCCTTCGATCCGGCGCTGCAGCCCGTGCGCCTTGTTGGCCTTGCGCACCACGAACGCATCGAGGGGATCGCTCTCCAGCTGGCCGAGCGCGTGCATGGCCGCGGAGGTATGCAGGATAGAGGTGGCCACGGGGTCCGCGCCGAGCGTGAGGCCGCCGACGGCCCGCACCGATTCGAGCAGGCCCTCGCGCGCGAAGAGATCGAGCATGACCCGGCCCACGAGCGGCGCCGCCTCGTGATGCAGGGTGACGCGCCGCAGGTCAATGTAGAAATCTGCCTCCTTGCCGGAGGAGAGAATGACCCGTTCGCGCACCACGGCAAGCTCCCCGATGAGGTCGAGCAGGCGGGCGCGGGCGCTCTCGGAGGACACGGTGTAGGGGTTGGCTGTGCTCATGGCCCCAGCCTAGCGCGGGGCTGCGGATTCTCTGCCGAGCGCCGTGGCCCGGCGGGCGGCTAACGTCGGCCCTTGCGGGAGCGCAGCGAGCCCCGCAGCGCCTTGCGCCTCGCGGCCTTGCGGGCCCGGGCCGTGCGCACCCCCGCGAGCGCGCGGGCGAGCGACGGGGAATGCAGGGACCGGCGCACCGCCTTCGGTGTGATCCGATCCAGCAGGTCCGTGCGGGGTGCGAGCGACGGCACGGAGACCACCTCGCCCGCCGCGGAATCCTTGAGGGCCTGGGCAACGATGTAGGGGGCCTTCAGCCACGTCACGCGCGGCAGCCCCTCGACGTTGACGGCCGCGTTCTCGTGGACGTCGGTGTGCACGAAACCGGGCAGCAGCACCGTCGCGTGCACGCCCGTGCCCTCCAGCTCGGCGGCGAGGGCCTCGGTGAAGATCGTGATCCAGCTCTTGGCCGCTGCCGACGCGCTCGTGGAGGCGACCGCGGCGAGCGAGGACACGTTGAGGATCGCCCCGCGGCCCTTCTTCGCCATCGCGCGGGCCGCCGCGTGGGAGAGCACCATCGTGGCCCGGATCATCGTGTCCACTTGCTCGACGTGCTCATCGACCTCGCAGTCCAGGAAGTCCGTGCGCAGGGAGTGGCCCGCGTGATTGACGAGCAGGCTCACCGGTTCCACCGGGTCCGTCAGGCGCCGCGCGACCGCCGCCACCTGGGCGGGATCCGCAAGATCGGCCACCATGGTCTGCACGCGCACGCCCGAGACGGCCTCGATCTGGGCGGCCACGGCCGCGAGGCGTTCCTCGTGGCGCGCCACGAGGATCAGGTCGTGGCCGGAGCCCGCGAGCTGCCACGCGAACTCCAGGCCCAGACCCGAGGTCGAACCGGTGATCATCGCGCGTGACATGCCCACCATTCTACCGCCGCGAGCCTCACCCCATCCGGGGTATCGGCCCTGCCCCTAGGATGGGCTCATGCGCATCGCCACCTGGAACATCAATTCGCTCCGCGCCCGCATGGACCGCCTGCTCGCGGTGATCGAGGCGCGCCGCATCGACGTCATCGCCCTCCAGGAGATCAAGGCGAAGCCCGAGCAGCTAGACCTCAGCCGCCTCGAAGAGCTGGGTTTCGAGGTGTCTGCGCACGGGCTCAACCAGTGGAACGGCGTGGCCATTGCCTCGCGCGTGGGTCTCAGCGATGTGCGCACCACGATCGACGGCCTTCCCGCGTGGGGCGAGGGCGAGGATGCCGTCCTCGAGGCGCGCGCGATCGGCGCCCGCGTCGGCGAACTCTCCCCCGATTCCCGCCCGCTGGATCTGTGGAGCCTGTACGTGCCGAACGGCCGCGAGCTCGATCACCCGCACTACGCCTACAAGCTGCACTGGCTCGAGGCCGTGCGCGCCTATGGCGCCTCCCGCCTCGCCGAGGGCGGTCCGGGCGAGGATGCCGGGGCGGGCGCCGCCACGATCTTCGCAGGCGATTTCAACGTGGCCCCCACCGACGCCGACGTGTGGGACATCGCCGCCTTCGCTGGAAAGACCCACGTGAGCGGCCCCGAGCGCGACGCAATCACCGCGCTCGCCGAGGCCGGGTATGCGGACGTGACCCGCGACTGGCTCGACACACCCGGCACCTTCACCTACTGGGACTACAAGGGGCTCAAGTTCACGAAGAAGCAGGGCATGAGGATCGATTTCCTCCTCGCCTCCCCCGCCGTGCGGCGCGCCACGACGGGCGCGATGATCGACCTCGACGAGCGGGCAGCGGAAGGCACGAGCGACCACGCCCCCGTCATCATCGACGTCGAACTGTAGGCGCCGACGGCGCGCTCAGGCCTCGGTGGGGCCGGGGATCGCGCGCAGGACGCGGGCGGGGTTGCCCACCGCGATGACGTTCGCGGGGATATCGCGGGTGACCACGGAGCCCGCACCGATCACGGAGTTGTTCCCGATGCTCACGCCCGGGCACACGATCACGCCACCGCCCAGCCACACGTTGTCACCAATCGTGATCCGCTCGGCGGCCTCCACGCCGTCGCGGCGGGAGACGGGATCGATCGGGTGGGTCGGGGTGAGCAGCTGAACGTTCGGGCCCAGCTGGCAGTGATCACCGATGCGCACCTCAACCGGATCGAGCGCCGTGAGGTTGAAGTTCACGAACGTGTGCGCACCGATGTAGACGTTCGAGCCGTAGTCCACCGTGAGCGGCGGGCGGATCTCCGTGCCGTCGCCGACGCTGCCGAGCAGCTCGCCGAGGATCTGCTTCGCCCGCTCGGGGTCCTCGACGTAGGCGCGCGAATATTCCTGGCTGAGGGCGAGCGCGCGGCGATACTCGGCCTCCAGCTGCGGATCGTCGGCAATGTAGGGGTCGCCAGCGAGCATGCGTTCGCGGGTGCTGCGGGGATCGTCTCCAAAGTAATCAGCCATGGCCGGGAGTCTAGGCAGCGCGCCTGACAGGGCGCTCATCCCGGCCTCAGTGCCTGGCGGAAGCTTTCATTCCGCGTCGCGGGCACGGCCTGCGAAGCAGGTGTCGTCTAGGCGGCGGGGCGGGGCGCGTGGGCAGCGCGTAGCGCATCGCGGGTGCGCCGGATCGAGGTCATGCTCGCCTCCATGAACTCCGGGGAGGCGCCTTCGAGCACGCAGAGTTCGAACGCGCGCGTGAACAGGTGCTGCGCTTCCTCGAACCGGCCGCCCGCGAACAGGGATTTGCCGAGCATGTGGAGCGTGAGGGCCTCGAACTGGGTGCCGCGCGTGCGTTCCAGGATGTCGCGGTATTCGGTGACCGAGAGGTCCGTGCGGCCCTGGTCGCGGTGAATGTCCGCGAGGATCGCGGCGAACCGAGTGCTGGGTGCGGCACCGCCGAGCAGGTGCAGAAGCAGTTCCTCGGCGCGGTCGGGATCGCCGCGCCATAGGGCTTCGAGGATGGGCCCGGCGGGGTCGCCGTCAAATTCTTCGCGAAACGCCGCGAGGTCGATGATACGGGGCCGCAGGGTGTCCGGGTCGATACGCCAACTGGCGTGACCGGAACTGCCGGGAGCGTGCGGGGTGGGGGCTTCGGGGCTGAGCGTATCGTTCGTGTGCACCAACGTCATGGTCGAATGACTCCTCACGGGTACCGGGTAGGCGCGGATGGAGCAGAGATCGGAGCCGATGGGACGGGTGGGGGCCTCACAAAGGAGGAGGCGCTCCCGAAGGAGCGCCTCCACATAGGTCCGGCCCGGGATCAAGCGTGCAATGTTTGGTACAAGAAGCGCGGTCAACACCTCTGCACCGGTCCTGACGTGGACCACGCGCACGTGGGTTTCGAGCCATCCCTATGCGTTTGACATGACCCTCACTCTACTCCCTCTCTGTGGCGTGCGCAACAGTTCCGGAGGAAAAAGTCGAAAATTTTTCTGGCGTGTGCTCACGGCTGGTCACAGCCGGTCCCGCCCCCGGAAATTTCGCCGGGCACTCCCCTTGTCCACACATCGGCGGCCACCCTCCCGCCGGGCCCGCGCGGCCACAAAGCTGGGGGCATGAGCACCACCTCCCTCCCCCGCGTCGATAGCGGCCGTCGGCTCCCCACGGCCTTCCCTGCCGTCCCCGTCGGCCCGCCTACAGCACCTCCCGACGCGGGCGCCGGTTCCGCCTCGCCTCTGCCCGCCCTCGCCTGGGAGGGCGAGCCCGGGCCCCTCGCCGACATGGTGCGCGATCACGCCCAGGCGAGCGGCCTCGTCGTCACCTCTCTTGCCTCCGCCGAACCAGCGCACCTTCGCGTCCTCGTGAGCGCGGCGGGGAGCGGACACGCACCGCCCCTGCCCAACCTCTCTGACAGCGGCGTCGCGCGCATCCTCGTCACGGACGGGCCACCCACGGAGGACACGTGGCGCGAGGCCCTCGCATGCGGGGCCCGCAGCGTGCGCGAACTCCCCCGTGAATCCTCCGCCCTCCTCGCGGACCTCGGCGCCATCGTCGGCACGGGCCAGGAGGCCGACGTCCTCGTGTGCGTGCCTGGCTCCGGCGGCGCGGGCGCCACGTCGCTGGCGGCCCGCCTCGCCCGCGCCGCCTCTCGCGTGCGCCTCGCGCCCCTGCTCGTGGATACCGACCCGCTCGCGGGCGGGATCGACACACTCATCGACGCCGCCCACGTGCCCGGCGCGCGCTGGGACGCCCTCGAGCGCGCCGGTGACGGCAGCGCCGCCGCAATCCGCGCCAGCCTGCCGCTCGTGGACGGGATTCGCCTGCTGACCTTCTCTCACGATCCCGCCGCCCCCACACCGCCTCCCGGGGTGCGCGCCCGGGTGCTCGGTGCGCTCGCCGCCGAACCCGGGCTCCTCATCATCGACGCTCCCGCCGGGGACGACGCGTGGATCGACCTCTCGCCCCGCACCGTCCTCGTCACCGTCGAGGCCGCCCCGGTGGCCCTCGCCTCCGCCCGTCGCCGCGTTGCTCAGCTGCGCGCTCGCCTCGGCAGCTCGAATCCCGCCCTCGCGCTCGCACTGCGGCATCCGCGCTCGCATCGCTTCGCCCGCGCCGCCGAGGTGGAGGCGGAGATCGGCGCGCCCGTCGCTCTCGAGTTCGCCAGTTCCCCACCCTCGCAAGTACCCGTGCTCGACACCCGACGCCGCGGCGCCGACCGCGCCTGCCTACAGTTCATGCGAGGTCTCCCATGAGCACGCTCGCGTCCCACAGCGCCACGGCCGACCTGCCCGCGCGGCTGCTCGCCCGCGTCCACGAGAGCCTCCTCGCCACGCCCGGACCCGTCGATGCCGAGCGCGTCTGGGCCATCGCCCACGCCGAGGGCCAGTTCATTGACCGCGCCCACCTGCTGTCCCTCACCGAGCAGATCCGCGACCACGTGCACGGACTCGGGCCCCTCCAGCCCCTCGTGGCCGACGGCGTGACCGACATTCTCGTGAATGCCGATGGTTCCGTGTGGGTCGAGGACGCCGCGGGGCTGCACCCCACCGCCCTGCACCTCTCGGCCGACGAGGCCCGCGCGCTCGCCACTCGACTCGCCGCCCTCGGCGGCCGCCGCTTGGACGATGCGATGCCGTGGGCCGACGCCCAGCTGCCGGGCGGCCTCAGATTCCACGCTCTCCTGCCCCCGCTCAGCGGTGGCGGCGCCGTCCTCTCGCTCAGGCGCGCCGCCACCCGCACCCTGAGCCTCGACGACCTCGAAGCCTCCGGCACCCTGAGCCCGAGCGCGCGAGAGATCGTCGAGCAGGTGGTCCGCTCCCGCCTCGCCTTCCTCATCAGCGGCGGCACGGGCACGGGCAAGACCACGCTCCTGTCGGCCATGCTGTCGGCGGCCTCGCCGACGGAGCGCCTCATCATCGTGGAAGATGCCACGGAGCTGAACCCCCGCCATCCGCACGTGGTGCGCCTCCAGGCTCGCCACGCGAACGCGGAGGGGAGCGGCGAGGTCTCGCTCGGCACCCTCGTGCGCCAGTGCTTGCGGATGCGCCCGGATCGCATCATCGTGGGCGAATGCCGCGGCGATGACGTGCGCGAACTCCTCCAGGCCCTCAACACGGGCCACCAGGGCGGCGGTGGCACCCTGCACGCCAACACCGCGGGTGACGTGCCCGCGCGCCTCGAAGCGCTCGGCGCCCTCGCTCACCTCGATGCGCCAGCGCTCGCGGCCCAGGCGCTGTCCGCCATCGACGTCATCCTGCACATGGATCGCGGGGGCACCGAGCGGCGCCTGAGCACGCTCGCGGTCCTCACCCGGGGCGCCGACGGGAGGCTGCGCGCCGAAAGCGCAGCGATGTTCCCGCCGGGCGGCCGGGCCCGCCTCCTGCCCGCCTTCGCGCAGCTCGAATCCCGCCTGACGCGCGAGGCCACGCCATGACGGGGGCGGCAGCACCACCAGCCTTCGCGGCTACCTCTGGGCTCAGGGCGCGGCTCACGAGAGCGCCGCGCATCAGCGACGATGCCCTCGCGGAGCTCCTGGATCAGGTAGCGATGGTGCTAGGCACCGGTGTCGCCCCCTCGTGGGCATGGTCCTCCACCGCCCGCGTCCAGACCGATCCCGCCCTCGCGACCCTCGCGCAGACGCTCGCCGCCACGCCGCCCGCCCTCATCGCTCACACCACCCTCGAGTCCAGGCCCGGCAGCGGCCTCCGCCCGCCGCGCGGGTCGCAGAATCCGGGCCTGCGCGCCCTTGTCCTCTGCGTGCAACTGTGCGATACGACGGGCGCCGCGCTCGCGGGCCTGCTCGAAGCTCTCGCGCACAGCCTGCGCGACCTCGGCGACGCCGAAAGAGCCCGGCGCGGCGCCTTCGCCGGAGCGAAAACGACGGCCCACCTGCTCATGGCGCTGCCCCTCGTCTCGATCGTCCTCGGGTACGCGATTGGCGCGAATCCTCTGGGCGCCCTCCTCGGCTCGAGTGCGGGCCTCATCATGCTCACCACGGGCCTCGCCCTCATGGCGGCGGGATGGGCATGGATGCGTCGCCTCTTGCGGGCGGCGGCACCCGCGCGCCACCCGGTCGATCCGGTCATCATCATCGACGTGCTCGCGCAGATTCTCGCCTCCGGCATGCCACTCTCGAGCGGACTCAGCCACGTCGGCGAGGCCCTCGGCGCGGCCAGCCCCGACGACCACGAGACGGGACCCGGGCTGCGCCGCGCGGGCGACGCGCTGCGGCTCGGTGCGGATCCCTCACGCGCCCTCGGCACCCTCGGCGGAGACCTCGCGCGCATCCGCACCTCCGCGCTGCTGTCCCACACCACGGGCGCTCACCTCGTGCCGCTGCTTCAGGCCACGAGCCGAGAGCTGCGCCGCGCCCGCGTGCGCGAGGTCGAACGCGCCGCCGCCACTCTCAACGTTCGCCTCGTTGTTCCCACCGGGCTCACCATCCTGCCCGCGTTCGTGATCCTCGGGATCGTCCCGATCCTCACGGACCTGCTCACCACACACTTCGGCTGGACATAACCGGCCCGAGGCCGCGCCACCCGGCGCGGCAGCACCCACCCCAAAGAATGGAGACAACCCATGACCACCACGACACTGCCCATCGAAAAGCTGGCCACGGAAAAACTGGCCACCGCGAGCGCACCGCCATCGCTCATGGAGAGGCTCGCGAGCGACGACGGAGCGACCACCGCCGAATACGGCATCACGGTGCTCGCCGCGTGCGCGTTCGCCGCCCTGCTCTTCGGCATCCTCACCTCCGGGCCCGTCCGCGAGCTCGTGCTCGGGCTCATCACGCGCGCGCTCGGCTCTGCCGGATGATCCGGGCGGCACTGCGCTGCGAGGCCGGTGCCGCTGCCGCGGAGACGGCCATCGTCCTGGTGGCCCTCTCCGCGCTCCTCGCCCTCCTCGCGGGCACGGGCGGCGCCCTCATCTCCCAGTCCGTCCTCGAGGAGTCCTCGCGGACCGTGGCCCGCGAGATCATGCGGGGCGTGCCCGAACCCGAGGCGATGGCGGCCGGCCACCGGGTGAGCGGCGGCCATGCCTCGTTCACCGTCGAGCACACGGGCGATCACGTGACCGTGCGCGCCACCCGAGACGTGCGGATCGGCGGCAGAATCGTGGGCCACACCTTCACCCTCACCGCGAGCGCGACCGTGCGGATCGAGCCGCACCTCGTCGGGGCCTCGCCCCTGCGCGCGGAGGCTCCGCCGGGCCCGGACGGCGGGGCCGGGCCGTGAGAGTGAACGGCGTGCCCCGCTCCAGAAGTCACGGTGGTTTCAAGGGGCCCAGCGGTCCCAGGGGACACAGCCGCGCGCGCTCGCTGCTGGATGAGGACGGCTCGGCGGCGGCCGCGGTGCTCGGCTGGGTGGCCGTGACCTCGTTCGTCCTCGCGGCGCTCTTCGGGCTCGGCATCGCCCACGGGGCGCACGCCGAGGCCCGCACGGCCGCCGATCTGGCCGCGCTTGCCGGGGCCGACGCCCTCGCGGCCGGCACCGCGCCGTGCCCGATAGCCGAGGCCGTGGCTCGCCGCAACGGGGCACGCCTCAGCGCGTGCCGCATCGAGGGTGAGCGCGTCTGGCTCGAGGTCACGGTCACGCGGGCGGTGCCGCTCGTGGGCACGGGCCACGTCAGGGCTGCGGCGCGAGCCGGGCCAGCTCCCTCAGGAGGGTGAGCGCATGCGCCTTGCTGAGCGGCTCGTTGCCGTTGCCGCACTTCGGGGAGACGACGCACGCGGGGCAGCCGGAGGCGCACGTGCACGCCTCGATCATGTCGGCCGTGGCGCGCACCCACGCCGGGGCCGATTCGTAGCCCCGTTCGGCGAACCCGGCCCCGCCCGCGGCGCCGTCGTACACGAAGATCGTGGCCGTTTCGGTATCGATGTGCAGGGCGGTCGAGACCCCGCCGATGTCCCAGCGGTCACACGTGGCCAGCAGCGGAAGCATCGAGATCTGTGCATGTTCGGCGGCGTGCAGCGCCCCGGGCACATCCGCCGGAGCGATCTCGATCCGCTCGAGAACCTCGGTCGGGATCTCGAACCAGACGGCGGTGGTCACGAGCGTGCGGGCCGGAAGGTCGAGCGGGCGCTCGGCGAGCACGGCCTGGGTGAACACGTCGCGCACCTGGTAGCCCGTGACCTGATCGGTCACCTCAACCTCCCCGAAGCACAGGGTGAGGCTCCCCCACTTCTCGCTTCGCCGCACCTGGCGCACCCGGATCGAGGACTGTTCCTCGGGGTGGGTGGTGTGCTGCGGCTTCTCCCGGTGCACCATCGCCACGGCCCCGTCGACGTCGAGGTGATCGACCACGTAGCTCACGCCCTGGTGCAGGTAGACGGCGCCATCGTGGACGGTGCGGTGGGCGCTTCCAGCATCCACCGTGCCGATCAGCTGACCGGTGGGCGCGTCAACGATGCGGACGGCCTCGCCGCCGCTACCGCGAAGATCGGTGAGGTCGTGGGCCCGCTGCTCGAGCGTCCAGTACCAGCCGTGCGGGCGCCGCCGCAGGACGCCGCGGGCCACCAGTTCGGCGAGCAGTTCGGCGGAGGTGGGGCCGAAGATCTCCTCCTCGCCATCGCGCAGGGGCAGTTCCGCGGCGGCGGCGCACAGGTGCGGGGTCATGACGTAGGGGTTGCTCGGATCGAACACGGCCGCTTCGACCTCGACACCGAAGACGGATTCGGGGTGCGCCACCACGAACGTATCGAGCGGGTCTTCGCGGGCCACGAAGATTGCGAGTCCGCCGGAGGCCAGTTCGCCATGGCTGCGGCCCACCCTCCCGAACTGCTGCCACAGGGAAGCGCGCGTGCCCGGCCAGCCGGTCACGACCACCGCATCGAGCCCCGACATGTCGATCCCCAATTCGAGCGCATTGGTCGAGGCGAGGCCGCGCAGCTCGCCCGAGCGAAGTCCCTGTTCGAGCGCGCGCCGCTCCTCGGCCAGGTACCCGCCGCGGTACGCCGCGATCCTCGTGGCCAGATCTACCAAGGTGGCCGAATGCTGCTGCTCGGCCTCGGACTGGATGATGCGCCGCGCGCCCGTGGCCACGAGTTCGCTCGAGCGCCTGGCCCTCGTGAACACGAGCGTCTGGGCGCCCTGCATCACGAGGTCGGCGAGCAGGGCCCCGGATTCGGTCGGGGCTGGCTTGCGCCGCGGCTCGATGTGGGCGCTCACGCCCCGTTCTTCGGCGAGGGCGCGCTCACGTTCGGCGTCGCGCACCGCCTCGCGCGGGTCTTCCCCGTCGGCCAGGTCTCGGATTCCCGGCTCCCACAGGGCCACGGTGAGGGCGTTGCGGGGCGAGCCGTCCTCCGTCACCGCCGTGACGCTGCGGCCCACGAGCCGCGAGGCGCTCACCTCGGGCGTGGCCGACGTGGCGGAGGCGAGGATGAACGTTGGATCGGCGCGGTAGTAGCGGGCGATGCGGGCCAGGCGGCGCAGCACCATCGAGACGTGCGCCCCGAACACGCCGCGATACACGTGGCACTCATCGACGATGATGTAGCGCAGCGCCCGCAAGAAGTGCACCCAGTCCTCGTGGCCGGGCAGGATCCCGTAGTGCAGCATGTCCGGGTTCGTGAGCACGAGGTTGGCGTGGCGGCGCACCCAGCGCCGCTGCTCGCTCGGGGTATCGCCATCGAAGGTTTCCGCCCGCACGTCGCTCAGCCCGGCCTCGTGCGCGAGGCGCGTGATGTTCTGCAACTGGTCCTGGGCGAGCGCCTTGGTCGGGGCCAGGTAGAGGGCGGTCGCGCGCGGGGGACGCTCCGTGGCGCCCGGACGCGGGGCGGAATCGAGGGACCCAGCCTGATCGAGCACCCCGGGCCGGGACTCGGGACCGACGGCGCTACGGGCCGCGATGTCCGTCAGGGTGGGCATGAGGTAGGCGAGCGACTTGCCGGAGGCGGTCGAGGTCGCGATGACCGTATCGCGCCCGGCGCGCGCGAACTGCGCGGCCTGCACCTGATGCCACCACGGCTCACGAATCCCGCGCGCCTCGAGCGCGGCGCGCAGCGACGGGTTGATCCACCGCGGCCACTCGGCATACCGGGCCTCGCGCGCGGGCATCCGTTCGATGTGGCGGAGGGAATCGGTACGGCTGAGTGGCGCGGTGAGGGCATCGAGGAGCGCATCGGCGCTCGGCGAGGGACCGCGATCGTGCCGGGCATCGTCGCCCGTCGGCGAGGTGCGCTGAGCGTCGGCGCCAGCGGCACCGTCACCCTCGCCGTGCAGGGCACTCCACTCCATCGCCCCTCCTTCCTCGCGCACGAGCCATAGTTCACAATGGTAGGCATGAACCAGCCTCCCTCTCCTCAGGGCCCGCCGCTGCATCACCCGCGTCCGGGCACCCCGTCGCACGTCAACGCCGAGCACCGCTACTACGAGGTGCCGCGCATGTTCGATACTCGCGCGCGTTCGGCGAGTGGCCTCACGGGCCTTCGCCACCCCCAGCCGCCGGTGGCACCACCCACGTCGGCGCAGCCCCCGTCCGCGTGGGCCACGCAGCAACGTCGGGTCCAGGAACTCGCCGCGGCTCCGCCCCGACTCGACGTCCTCACATTCGTGGGGTGGGGCGCCGTCGCGTTCCTGCTCATCGCCCTCATGGGTGCCTTCGCTCTGCTGTTCTCGAGCTTCGATCCGGGCCCGGTCTTTGCCTACACGATGATTGCCGCCGTCTCGCTCGTGACGATCATTGGCGTCATGCTCCTCGCGGATCGCTGGCATCCCCAGCCGATCTACATCGTGGTGATCGCGGTGCTGTGGGGCGCGGCCATAGCCACCTCCATCAGCGCCGTCATCAATGCGGCAGCAGGATTCGTGCTGTCGAACATCCTGCAGGACCCCTTGCTCGCCGTTTTGGCAACGACGGCCGGGACCGTACCGCTGGTCGAAGAGATCACGAAGGGGCTCGGCGTTCTCCTCATCTTCTTGGCGTTCCGCAAGCACTTCAACGGCCCGCTCGACGGCATCATCATCGGCGCGCTCGTCGGCGCCGGCTTCGCCTTCACCGAAAACATCCTCTACTACGTCAACGCCAGCGAGGCCGCGGGCGTGAGCGGGGCCCTCCTACTCGCCTTTTTTCGCGGCGGCCTGGGCATCTTTGGCCACTCGATCTACACCTCGCTCACGGGCCTCGTAATCGGCCTCGTCGCGCGGCGCTTCGGCTCGATCGCTGCCACGCTCTCGTTCGTCGTCGCGGTCATTCCGGGAATCCTCCTGCACGCCCTGTGGAACTTTGGCGCGACCATGCTTCCCCTCCTCGGTGACCCCTACTCGCCGAGCTGGTCCCTCACGAGCCTCGGCCTTCTGTACGGCAGCATGTTGATCCTCGTGGCCGTCTGGATCGCCCTCATCATCGTCGTGGTGTTCGAGGAGACGAAGATGACCCGCGCCCGCCTCGGCGAATACGCCAACAAGGGCTGGCTCACCCACGAAGAGGTGACGATGCTCGGCACGTGGAAGGGCAGGCGCGAAGGCAAACGCTGGGCCCGCGGCTTCGGCGGCGCCCGGGTGATGAAGCGCTTCATTCGTGACGCCGCCGATCTGGCCTTTACCCGGCAGCGGCTCACCGCCGATGGCGGCACGACGCGCGCGCTGGCCGAAGAACAGCGACTTCTGAACAACCTGACGAAGGATCGGCACGAGCTCGTGTCGATGGCCGCGCGATGACCGAGGCGCGCCGTCCCCTTCCCGCACCACCCGGCACCGACCCCGCGCTCCTCACGCGCCTGCGGGAGGATCTCGCCGAGGCTGAGTTCACGGCCGACGCCGTGGCGGCGATCCTCGGCGAGGAAGCCAGCGCGGCCCTGGATGACGAGTTGGCCCTGCCCGCGATCCGGGCGCTGACGGCAGCGCACGAAGACGAGGCCCAGCCACTCGCGGCGCTCGTGCTCGCCTTCATGCTTGGTCAGGAGGTCTCGCCCGAGGCTCTGGGCCGCGCCGTGCCGCGCGTCGGGATCGAGGGTCTCGTGGCGCTCGGCCTCGTACGCTCCACCGGGGCCGACGGGGACCGCGTGCGGGCCACCGTCGATCTGCGCCCCTACGAATCGACGGACGACGAGGGGTCGTTCCGGTGGTGGATTGCCTCCGATCAGGGCCAGGCCGCGACGGGCGCGGCGCTGCATCCGGATCACGTGCTCGGGATCGGCGGCGCCACCTCGACCCTCATCGCGATCACGCCGCGCACGCGCGTGGATTCCGCACTGGACCTGGGCTGCGGCTGCGGCATCCAGGCGCTGCACGCCGCGCGGCACGCCTCGCGCGTGGTGGCCACGGACGTCTCCGAGCGGGCGCTCGCCTTCACGCGGTTCAATGCCGCCCTCAACGCTCCGACTCTCCCCGCCGGTGCCCGCATCGAGACGCGGCTCGGGTCGATGCTCGAGCCCGTCCAGACCGAGCGCTTCGACCTCATCGTCTCCAACCCGCCGTTCGTCATCACGCCGCGCGTCGCGGGGGCGGAGACATGGACGTACCGCGACGGCGGCGCCGTGGGCGATGACCTCGTGGGCGCGCTCATCGGCGGCGTCCACGAGCACCTGAGCGAAGGCGGCCTCGCCGTCATGCTCGCGAACTGGGAGGTGACGGGCGAGGAATGGCCCGCGCACGTGGACCGCTGGCTCGCCACCTCGCCCGCGAGCGCCATCGTCATCGAGCGCATGAGCGAGAGCCCGGCCCGCTACGCCTCCACGTGGTTGCGCGATGGCGGCGTGGAGCCGCTGGATCCGCGGTGGGAGCCGATGATGGGCGCGTGGCTCGACGATTTCTCTTCGCGCGGCGTAAACGCGATCGGTTTCGGGCACGTGCTCATCCAGCAGCCGTCGGCCCCCACCTCCCACTTTCGCGTGCGGGAGCACATCGAGACGACCGGGGCGGGCCCGCTCGGTCCCCGCTATGCCGAGATGCTCTCCGTCCTTGCCCGCCTGGCACACACGAGCGATGAGGACCTGCGCCGGTCTCGGCTCGCTCGGGCCGACGACGTGGTGGAGCGGCGGCACTTCGTGCCCGGCAGCGAGGACCCGATGCACATCGATGTGGTTCAGGGCGGCGGGTTCGGGCGCACGCTCCCGGTCTCCACGCACACCGCGGCGATTCTCGGGGTGCTCGATGGCCAGTACCCGCTGCAGATCCTCCTCGAGGCCTACGCTTCGCTGCTCGAGGCGGCCGGGCAGGGGTGGGAAGAGGCGGAGGCCGACGTCCTCGCTTCCCTGCGCACCCTGCTGACCTGGGGTTTCGTGCGCTTTGCCGGGGACTGAGGGGCCCGCGCCCGCGGCGTCCTGAGGGCCGCCCAAGCCACCGGTGCTACGGTAGGGCCGCGCTTGTTACAGTACGGTGCATAGTGAGGATGCCGCGCGGTATCTGGTCAGTTTATGAGGGCCCGCTCCCCCGTCCCGGCGGCGGCCCATCGTGTGAAATCGTTAGGAAGTGCCCCGGGTGAGCCCTGCACGCAATCTCGTGATCGTCGAGTCTCCCGCCAAGGCGAAGACCATCGCCAAGTATCTTGGCGACGATTTCACGGTGGCCGCATCCGTGGGGCACATTCGCGACCTCCCCCTGCCGAAGGACCTTCCGGCGGACATGAAGAAGGGGCCGTTTGGCCGCTTCGCCGTCAACGTCGATAACGGCTTCGAGCCGTACTACGTGGTCAATGCCGACAAGAAGAAGACGGTGACGGAGCTGAAGAAGCTCCTCAAGGAATCCGACGCTCTCTACCTCGCAACCGATGAAGACCGCGAGGGCGAAGCCATCGCGTGGCACCTGCTGGAGGCGCTCAAGCCGAAGAAGTCCCTGCCCGTGTACCGCATGGTGTTCCACGAGATCACGAAGGAAGCGATCCAGAAGGCGCTCGATCAGACGCGCGATCTGGACATGCCGCTCGTGGACGCGCAGGAAACCCGCCGCATCCTGGATCGCCTCGTGGGCTATGAGCTGTCGCCCGTGCTGTGGCGGAAGGTCCAGCGCGGAACGTCGGCGGGCCGCGTGCAGTCGGTCGCCACGCGCCTCGTGGTGGAGCGCGAACGCGAGCGAATGGCGTTCGTCTCCGCGAGCTACTGGAGCATCGCGGGCGAGTTCATCACCTCAAGCATCGACCAGCGCAGCGCGAGCACCCCGTCGTTCACCGCGAACCTGCGCTCGGTGGATGGTGCGCGCGTGGCCACGGGCCGCGACTTTGACGACGCGGGCGCGCTCAAGGACGGCGCGAAGGGCGCCGTAACCGTCCTGGATGAGGCGGCCGCGCGGGCCCTCATCGAGGCGCTCGAGGGCCAGAGCGCCCGCGTGGCGCAGCTCGAATCGAAGCCGTACACGCGGCGCCCCGCGGCGCCGTTCACCACGAGCTCGCTCCAGCAGGAGGCGAGCCGCAAGCTGCGCATGGGCGCGCGGCACACGATGTCCACCGCCCAGCGGCTCTACGAAAACGGCTACATCACCTATATGCGTACCGACTCGGTGGTGCTGTCGGGCGAAGCCGTGCGGGCCGCGCGCTCGCAGATCACGGAAATGTACGGGGCCGACTACGTGCCGGATCGCCCGCGCGTGTACTCCTCGAAGGCGCAGGGCGCCCAGGAGGCGCACGAGGCGATTCGCCCGGCGGGCGCGAACTTCCGCACCCCCGCGCAGGTGTCCTCGCAGCTCAGCGGCGATGAGTTCCGCCTGTACGAACTCATTTGGAAACGCACGATCGCTTCGCAGATGGCCGACGCGAAGGGCACCACGACCTCGGTGCTGCTCGAGGTGTCGGGGGCGGGCCGCGAGGCGCAGTTCTCCGTGGCGGGCACGATCATCACGTTCAAGGGCTTCCTGGCCGCGTACGAGGAGGGCCGCGACCAGGGCCGCTACGACGACGCCCCCGGCGGCCAGGGCGGGTCCGATCAGACGCGCCTGCCGCAGCTGAGCGAGGGCCAAACCCTTGCCGTGGCGGCGCTCGATCCGAGCGGGCACGACACGACCCCGCCACCGCGGTACACGGAGGCTTCGCTCGTGCGGGCCCTCGAGGAGCGCGGCATCGGCCGCCCCTCGACCTTCGCGGCCACCATCTCGGTGATCCAGGATCGCGGCTACGTGGGCAAGAAGGGCACGGCGCTCGTGCCGAGCTGGCTCGCGTTCAGCGTGGTCAAGCTTCTCGAGCAGCACTTCGGTACCCTCGTGGATTACGACTTCACGGCCGACATGGAGGCGGGGCTCGACGCCATCGCGGCGGGCCGTTCGGATCGGGTGCACTGGCTGAGCGACTTCTACTTTGGCCCGGGCGGCAGCACCGAGGATCCGGCCGACGGCGGCCTGCGGGCGACGCTCGACAACCTGGGTGATATTGACGCGCGCGCGATCAACACGATGCCGATCGGCGAGGGGATCGACCTGCGGATCGGGCAGTACGGGCCCTACGTGGAGCGGGCCGTCGAGGGCAGCGAGACCCCGCAGCGGGCGAATGTGCCGGAAGATCTGGCGCCCGACGAGCTGACGCTCGCCAAGGCGGTGGAGCTGCTCGAACGCGCGAAGGACGACGGCCGCGTTCTGGGCCGCGATCCCGATACGGGCTTCGAGGTCGTGGCGCGCGATGGCCGCTACGGCCCGTACGTCACGGAGAACCTCGAGCTCGACGAGGAGACGGCGAAGCTGCCGAAGACCAAGCAGCCGAAGCCGCGCACGGCCTCGCTGTTCAAGGACATGGACCTGTCCTCGATCACGCTCGAGGACGCCCTGAAGCTCCTGTCGCTGCCCCGCGTGGTGGGCGCGGATGCCGAGGGGACGGAGATCACGGCGCAGAACGGCCGCTACGGCCCCTACCTCAAGAAGGGCACGGATTCACGGTCGCTCGAATCGGAGGCGCAGCTATTCTCGATCACGCTCGAGGAGGCGCTCGCGATCTACGCGCAGCCGAAGCAGCGCGGGCGGGCGGCCGCGAAGCCGCCGCTGGCCGAACTGGGCACGGACCCGACGAGCGAGAAGCCGATTGTGGTGAAGGACGGCCGCTTCGGCCCGTACATCACGGATGGCACGACCAACGTGACGCTGCGCAAGGACGAATCGCCCGAGACGATGACGCACGAGGTCGCCGTGGAACGGCTCGCGGAAAAGCGGGCCAAGGGACCGGCGAAGAAGACCACGCGCAAGGCGCCCGCGAAGAAGGCCCCGGCAAAGAAGAAGCCCGCCGCGAAGAGCTAGCGCGCCGTGCCCAGAGGCTAGGCTAGAGGCATGAGTGAACTGATTCTTCCCGTCACCACCGTGCCCGATCCGATGACCGCCCCCGGCCTCCGCTGGGGCGTGCTGGGTCCGGGCCGGATCGCCTCGAAGTTCGTGGGCACCATGCACGCCGCGACCACTTCGCGCCTCGTGGCCGTGTGTTCGCGGTCCGAGCAGCGCGCGGCGGCTTTCGCCGCCGATCACGAGGCCGACGGGGCCAGGGCGCGGGCCTATGGCTCCATCGAGGACTTCTTGGCCGATGGCGAGATCGACGCCGTCTACGTGGCCTCGCCCCACGCGCAGCACGCCGCGCTCGCCCTGCCGATCATCGAAGCGGGCATCCCCGTGGTCGTGGAGAAAGCGTTCACCCTCAACGCGCCCCAGGCCATCAAACTGTTTGAGGCCGCCCAAAAGAGCGGCTCGTTCGTCATGGAGGCGATGTGGTCGCGCTTCCTCCCCCACTACGACGTGATCCGCCAGGTCATCGACTCGGGCCTGATCGGCGAGGTCACGAGCGTGCGCGCCGATCACGGCCAGTACTTCCCCTTCGATGCCGCGCACCGGCTCTACGATCCGGCGCTCGGCGGCGGCGCCCTACTCGACCTGGGCGTCTACCCCGTCTCGTTCGCGCACTGGGTCGCGGGCGCCCTCACGGATGTGAGCGCCGTCGGCTCCCTCACGAGCACGGGCGTGGACGACACGGTGGCGATGATCGGCACCGGCTCCACGCCCTCCCACCCCGCTGTCTCCGTCACCACGACGCTCTCGGCGCGCACCGCGAACAACGCCACGGTGGTGGGCCGCGAGGGGCGCATTGACGTGGAGCAGCGGTTCTACGTGCCCACGCGCGTCACCGTCACGCGCTTCTCGAAGGCCCGCTACGGGACCGACACCACCGCGGTGTTCGATTCGGCCACGGACCTGCCCTACGCACTGCCCGAGGCCCCCGAGGGCCAGAACTACGGCATGGCGTTCGAGATCGCGGAAGCCTCCCGCCGCATCAGCGCGGGCGACACGGAGTCTCCGCTCATGCGCTGGCAGGACACGCTCGAGGTGCTGCAGCTGCTCGATGAAATCCGTGCCCAGGTGGGCGTCGTCTACCCGAGCGAGCGCTAGTGCCACTCGCACCCGAGGCGCCGCTGTCCCCCCACCCCCGGGGCCTGTTCATCACCTTCGAAGGGGGCGACGGCGGAGGCAAGTCCACCCAGATCGCGCTGCTCGAAAAGTGGCTGCGCTCGGGCGAATCGCCGCTCGGCGACGCCGCTGTCACGGCGACGAAGGAGCCGGGCGGGACGGAGCTCGGGCGCAGCATCCGCGAACTGATCCTGCATTCGGCGCACGTGGATGATCGCGCGGAGGCGCTGCTGTACGCGGCGGATCGCGCGCACCACGTGGCCACGACCGTGCGGCCCGCCCTCGAGCGCGGCGAGGTGGTGCTCGCCGACCGCTACCTCGATTCCTCCGTGGCGTATCAGGGGGTGGGGCGCCGCCTGGATCCGGCGGATATTCACGCGCTGTCGGCCTGGGCCACGAACGGCCTTAGGCCCCACGTGACCTTCTTGCTCGACATCGACCCGTCGGCCCTCGAGACCCGCCGGGACGCGGCCCTGCACGACCGCCTCGAGCGGGCCGGGCACGCGTTTCACGAGGCCGTGCGCGAGGCTTTCCTGGACCTCGCGCGCGCCGAACCGGATCGGTTCATCATCATCGACGCTGCCCAGGACATCGCGCGGGTGCACGAGGATATTCGCTCGGCGCTCACGGCGTGGCTGCGCACCCACCCCGGGGCGGCGGCGTGAACGTGTGGCGCGACGTGGTGGGCCAGGACGCAGCCATCCACCAGCTCACCCGGGCCACGCGCCCGGACGGCAACCTCGCCCACGCGTGGATCATCGCGGGCCCGCCCGGCTCGGGCCGCTCGACGGCGGCGCGGGCATTCGCCGCAACCCTCCAGTGCACGACGGCGGCGCGCGGTGAGCCCGGGTGCGGCGAGTGCACCTCGTGCCGCACCACGCTCGCCGGGAGCCACGGCGATCTCACAATCGTGCGCACCGATACCCTGAGCATCCAGAAGGACGAGGTGCGCTCGCTCGTGGCGACCGCGCAGCGCTCCCCCGCCACGGGCCGGTTCCGCCTCATCATCATCGAGGACGCCGACCGCATGAGCACGGGGACGTTCAACGTTCTGCTCAAGGCCATCGAGGAGCCGCCGCCGCGCACCCTGTGGATGCTGTGCGTGCCCTCGGCGGAGGATCTGGCCCCGACCATTCGCTCGCGCTGCCGCGTCATCACCCTCCAGGTGCCGCCCGCCGCGGCCGTCGCCGAGCTGCTCGTGCGCCGCGACGGGATCGATCCGGCGCTCGCCGCGCGCGCGGCAGCCGCCGCCCAGGGCCACATCGGGATCGCGCGCCGCTACGGCACCCTTCCCGGCAGCCTCGACGAGCGCGAAGCCTCCGCGCGGGACCTGCTGCGCCTCACGAGCGTGGGCAGCGCCGTCCTGTACGCCCAGCAGCTCCTGGATCGCGCGAGCGAGGAGGCCAAGCGCGAGGCCGACGAGGTGAGCGCGGCGGCGCGCGCGAGCTTCCTGCGCGGCGCGGGCCTCGAAGAATCGGCGCGCATACCCCCGCAGCTGCGCGCCCAGGTGCGCGCGCTCGATGAGGAGGCGAAGAAGCGGGCCACGCGCCTCGTGCGCGACGTGGTGGACCGCTACCTGCTGGACATTCACTCCGTGTTCCGCGACGTGCTCACCGTGCAGCTGGGCACGGGAGCACCGCTCGTCAACGCGGGGCTTGAGGCGGAACTGCGCGAGCGTGCGGCGCGCAGCCGCCCGGAAACAACACTCGAGCACCTCGAGGCCGTGGGGACGGCGCGCGAGCGGATCGGACAGAACGTTCCGCCGCTGCTCGCCCTCGAAGCGCTGCTCGGAGCCGCAGCCCTGGACTAAGGAGAACGCGCCCGACGAGGAGACGGCGCTGGGCGAGCGGGTGACTAGGAGGCGCTGGCCTCGCGGGCGAGCGCTTCGGCCTTCTCCTGCTCCTTCTTCAGCAGGGCCTCGTCAATGATCGACTTCTCCTCGAAGCGGTCCACGAAGTCCACCTTCGTGTCGTCAATGACGGTCGGCGGGATCTCGCTCACCGAGTTCGACGCGTCGGCGTCGGTCTGCGAGTGCGCGCCGCAGCCGTAGCGCAGCGAGACCACGCGGCCGTCGGCTGGCGACCATTCGTTCGTGCAGATGCCGAACTCCTGGCGCAGCGAACCGTTGACGAGCGAGAGGAAGCCGCAGCTCGAGCAGTGGGCCTGCACCGTGCCCTTGCGCTTGCGGGCGCTCAGTTCACGAGGCCCGAACTCGCCGTCGAGCCAGCGGGTCGCGGCATCTTCGCGGCCCTGGCGGGACAGCACGCGTTCGCGCCCGAGCCCAAGCTCGAACACCTGGAGGGCGTCGGCCTCGGAATCGTCGGTCTGCTCGAAGCCCTGCTCAAGCCGCTCATCGAACTCCTTGTACGGCAGGACGTCCTCTTCGCCCACGTCGCCGGGGCGCAGCCGTTCGGCCCACGGCTCCCACGGCGGGGCAAGGAGGGCGTCGTCGCCCGGCACGAGCGCGGTTTCGCACACGGTCGGGGTCTTCGCTCGGGGGGCGCGGGCGAGCACGACGAGCCAGTGCCAGCCCGCGTAGCCGGGAATGTCGGCCCGAAACACGTGGGTGACGAGGCGTTCGCCGCTGGCCTGGACCCGCAGATGCTCCCCCACCTGCCCCGGTTCGGCCACGTCCACGAGGGCGCGGGCCGCCAGGTCAATCGCGGCGGCGCTCACGGCATCGAGCTTCGGGGCGCGGGTTCGGGTGGAGGGGGCGGTTCTCATGAATCAGGCCTCGAAATCGTCGGCTACTGCTCGGAGCACGGAGGCAATCTTCTCCGCGTGGCGCTTATCGGGGTAGCGGCCGTGGCGCAGGCCGTTGGAGGCGCCGTCGAGGAGCTTGATGAGGTCCTCGACGATCACGGCCATGTCCTGCGCACCGGTGCGGCGGGCGCGCGCGACGCTCGGGGTGCGCTCGAGGACGCGGACGCTGAGGGCCTGGGGGCCGCGGCGGCCATCCACGAGGTCGAACTCGACCTTCGTGCCGGGCCTGAGCGACTCGGCGCCGTCGGGCAGCGCGGAGACGTGCACGTAGACGCTCTGGCCATCCTCACTCGTGAGAAACCCAAAGCCCTTCTCGGCATCAAAAAACTTCACCTTGCCATTGGGCACTGCAATCCCTGCCTTCTCCTTCTCAGCGCGCCCGCATCAAGCTCTGCGGCGGCCACACGATAAACGGCCCCCATTCTACCCGGACCCTCGGGGCTTTCGCTCCCCCAGGAGCCGGGTGTGGGGAACCTGCGCGACTCTCTCGTGGACGGCGCCGTCGAAGCCCGGGACGATCCGCGTGAGCAGGCCGGCGATGAGGGCGGCGGTGAAGCCCCACACGAACGCGTCGTCGTCGGGATCCTCGGGTTCGATGGGCAGGTCGAAGGCGATCCCCACGTCGATTCTTCCGGCCCGGGCGCGCGTGGGGACGGCGGGATCGGTGAGGGAGCCGGGGCCGACGAGGGCGGGCGCGATGATCCGTTCCACTTCGGCGGGGGACGGGGTGAGGGTGGGCAGGAGGTCCGCGGCGGCCGACGGGTGCCACGCGACGACGGGCGTCACCTCCATGGCGCGGGCGGGCATCTGGACGGGGGCGAACGCCCCGAGGACCGTGAGGCCCCGGTGGGCGCCGTGCTCCGCGGCCACGTCGAGCCCGATTTCCTCGCGGGCTTCGCGCAGGGCCGCGAAGAGGCGGCTGGGATCGCCGGGATCGACCCGCCCGCCGGGCAGGGCGAACTGCCCGGGCTGCGAGCGCATGGAGTGGGCGCGTTCCTCGATGATGAGCGAGGCGGTCTCGAGGGTGGGGCCGCAGATGAGGGCGAGTACGGCGGAGGCGGGGGCCGGTGAGGCGGCCGACGTGGGCACCGCCGCCGGGTCGGGCCTGCGCAGGAAGCGGGAGGCGCGCGAATCGGCGGGGCCGGAGCAGAGGTCGCGGGCCAGGGGCCGAAGGAACGGGGGAAGCTCGCTCATCACACCCCGATTCGCGGGCAGAAGGTGCGGTCCTCGCCGCGCGCGGCGGGCAGCGCCAGGGGGCAGGTATCGCAACTGGGGCGGCGGGCGGTGCAGACGCGGCGGCCGTGCCAGATCATCTGGTGCGAGAGCTGCGTGAGATCGATCGGGGTACCGGAATCGGCGCTGGTCTCGGCGAGAGCCACGACGTCCGTTTCGAGCGCCGCGGGTGATGCGTGGGTGCTCCAGCCGAAGCGGCGGGCCAGGCGCCCCACGTGCGTATCGACGGTGAGCAGCGAGTGGCCGAACCAGGTGCCGCGGACCACGTGCGCGGTCTTGCGGCCCACGCCCGCGAGCGCTTCGAGGCTCGCCTGGTCGTCGGGAACCTCGCCCGCGTGCTCGGCGCACAGCTGGGCGCTGAGCGTGATGATCTGGTGGGCGCGGCGCGCCCCCATGCCGAGGGGTCGCACAATCTCGCTCACTTCTGGCTCGGGCGCGCCCGCGAGCGCGGCGGGGCCCGGCCAGCGGGAGAAGATCGCGGGCGTCACGGTATTGACCCGCACGTCGGTGGTCTGCGCGGACAGTACGGTCGCCACGAGCAGTTCCCACGCGCTCGTGTGGTCGAGTTCGGCGTGGGCGTCCGGGTACAGCGAGGTAAGGACGCGGTGCGCGCGGGGCATCGAGAGGGCGTCCGGGCGCGTGCTCACGCGGCGGTTCGGCGGGGCTGACGGGGCGCTCACCCCCTCATTGTGGCCGCTACCGATTCAGAATATTGGGAAAAACCTGCGCCTTTGTCGCCTCGGTCACGCAAAAGGGACTAATGTGATGGGGGTACATCCGTGCTCGCCCACGGTGGCATCCCACACGGCGGGCCTTCACGCGCATTCAGGAGGATCCGTGGACGAAAACATCGTTCGTTCAGCACCGCTCTTCGCCGCACTCGACGACGACGGCAAGCAGGCTGTCCTTGATTCGATGACTCAGGAGGATTACCACCGTGGTTCGGTGGTGTTCCGCGAGGGCGATCAGGGCGACCGTCTGTTCATCATCGGCAACGGCAAGGTCAAGGTGGGGCACGCCTCCGGCGATGGCCGCGAGAACCTTCTCGCCGTGCTGGGCCCCGGGGAAACCCTCGGCGAACTCTCGCTCTTTGATCCGGCACCCCGGAACGCGACGGCCACGGCCGTTGCGGAAACCACCCTGTATTCCCTCACGCAGCAGGACCTCTACCGCGTGCTCGCGCAGCGCCCCGAGGTGGCCCGCCATCTCCTCGCCTCGCTCGCTCGCCGCCTGCGCAAGACCAACGAATCGCTCGCCGATCTCGTGTTTGCCGACGTTCCGGGCCGCGTGGCCAAGAACCTGCTCGATCTCGCGCAGCGTTTCGGCCGCCAGACCGATGATGGCGTCATGGTCTCCCACGGCCTCACGCAGGAGGAACTCGCGCAGCTCGTGGGCGCCTCGCGCGAAACCGTGAACAAGGCCCTGGCCGATTTCGCCTCGCGGGGCTGGATTCGCCTCGAGGCCCGCGCGGTGCTGCTCATCGATATCGAGCGTCTGCGCCGCCGCGCCCGCTGATTCACCACCCATCGCCGCAGGGCGGGTGGCTCGCCTCCTGACATCGGGGGCGGCCACCCGCCCTGTGTCGTCTCTGCCTGGACAGTCCGGTCGCGCGAAGGAGTCCGGGCGCGTTTCCGGTCGCGCGAAGGCGCCAAGTGCATTTCCGGTCACGCGAAGGTGCCCGGGCGCTTTACTGCGCGGTGAGGTAGTCCAGCGCCGCGCGAATGTTCTGCGTCGCGGCCTCGCGCAGCGCCTCGATGTGGGCGTTTGAGGCCCCTTCGCGACGCAGGGCCTCGAACTGCGGCTCGTACAGTTCGTCGAGCAGGCGCTTCATGGTGAGGGCGCCGCGTTCGCGCGCCCCGGCCACTTGCGCGATCCGCTCCTCGCGGTGCGCGATCTGGTGCTCGATTTCGGCGAGGGCCTCGTGCGGGCCCTCGATGATGCGGCCGTGCCCGGGGTAGAGCCCGGAGATTTTGCCGTCCATGCTCATGACCCGCAGAACGCTGAGCGATTGCAGGTGGTCGCGGAGGTTACCGTCGGCCGTGATCGTGGTGGGTGAGCCGCCCAGCAGGGCGTCGCCCGTGAGCATGCGCCCGCCGCTCACGAGCAGGCCCACGGAGTCGGCGGTGTGGCCGGGCAGGTGGATGATTTCGGCGGCGCGCACGCCGGAGGCCGACAGGTCGGTGGGCAGTTCCGTCGCGCCTGGGAAATAGCCGGGTTCGGCGGCCCACAGGGGCACGGTGATGCCGGTGGCGGCGCTCAGGGCGCGGCGGACCATCGAGACGGCGCCCGTGTGGTCCTCGTGTCGGTGCGTGAGGACGATACCGCCCACGCGCCTGGCCCCCGTCGCCACGGCGGCATCGACGACCGCTTGCGCGTGGCCGCGGTGGGCGGGGCCCGGATCCACGATCCACACGGTGCGGGCCGCGCTCACGAGGTAGGTGAGGGTGCCCTCGAGGGTGCTGGGGCCCGGGTTCGGGGCCTTGACCCACGTGAGTGCCACCTCGGGCGAGGCGGGCTCCTCGCTCAACGGAACTCCACGACGAGGTCCACTTCCACGGGAGCATCGAGCGGCAGCACGGCCACGCCGACCGCGGCGCGGGCGTGGATACCGGCGTCGCCGAACGCGGTGCCGAGCAGGGTGCTTGCCCCGTTGATGACGCCGGGCTGGCCCGTGAAGGAGGGATCGGAGGCGACATAGCCGGTGACCTTGACGATGCGGGTCACCCGATCGAGGTCACCGATCTGTTCCTTGACGGCGGCGAGCGCGTTGAGGGCGGCGATCTGGGCCTGGGCCGCGGCGTCGTCGGCCCCGACCTCCGCGCCCACCTTCCCGGTGAGCGCGAGCGCGCCGTCCACGAGGGGAAGCTGGCCGGAGGTGTAGACGTAGTTCCCCGTGGTCACGGCGGGAACGTAGGCCGCCACGGGAGCGGCAACGGACGGCAGGCGCAGGCCGGCCTCGGCGAGGCGCTCTTCGACGACGCTCACGGCTCAGCGCTCGCTGGAGCCGGTGGGCCGCTTGAAGTACGCCACGAGCGATTCGGGGCCCTGCGGGCCGGGGATCACCTGCACCAGTTCCCAACCGTCGGAACCGAAGTTGTCGAGGATCGCCTTGGTGTTGTGGATGAGCAGGGGGGTGGTGAGGTATTCCCACGTAGTCACAGTAGCCATGCCCCCAGCCTATCGGGCCTACGCGCTTTTACGGGCGCCCTCGCCCGTAGAGACCTCCAGCAGCGGGAGCCAGCGCTTGACGCGGGGGTACTGGCGCAGAAGGCGGCGGCGTTCCCGTTCGGTCATGCCGCCCCACACGCCGAACTCGATGCGATTATCCAGCGCATCGGCGAGGCACAGGTTCTTGACGGGGCAGTCGCGGCACATGGCCTTGACCCGGTTCTGATCCGCGCCCTCGACGAAGAAGTCATCCGGGTCGCGGTCAGAGCACACGCCCTGGGCTGCCCAGTGGCGCGTTGCCTGGATGGCATCGAAGCTGCCAACACTCACGTGGTCTACCTCCTGAATCGACACTGATTCATCAAAAGTTGGTGTGGGCCCATAGTAGTGAAACTGTGACCGCTGACCCAATCGGGAAGGAGCGCTCACCAAAACTCCACGTAAAGCATGGCATCTGGGCACCCTCGCTGGGTATCGTGAAGCCATGTCTGCGCCCACTGCCCCCACGCCCCGTCCCGGCGGCTCCGGATCCAGCGTTCCGAGCGCCGTCGTGCAAACACTGAGCCTCGTGGGCGGCCTGCTGGCCGTCTGCACGCTGGCCGGGGTGCTCATGGCCGCGTTCTTCCTGCCCGTCGTCACGGCCACCTCGGGCGTGGCGCGCGATGGCGTGAACCTGTTCAACTCGCTGCCCACCGAACTCGAGGTGGCTCCGCTCAACGAATCCTCGCGGATCGAGGCGGCCGACGGCAGCCTGCTCGCCACGTTCTACTCCGAGAATCGGATCATGGTGCCGCTGGATCAGATCGATGAGGATCTGCAGCACGCGGTCATCTCCATCGAGGATCGGCGCTTCTTCCAGCACAACGGGGTGGATGGCCAGGGCACGATGCGCGCCCTCGTCACGAACGCCACGGGCGGCAACATGCAGGGCGGCTC
>JAUNTX010000009.1 GCA_030538475.1 Dermabacter sp. | reverse complement strand
ACGCGGTTGATCACGATGGTGTCACCGACCGACACCTTCTCCTGACGACCGCCTGCGCGGACGATTGCGTACACCACGTCACTGCTCTTTTCTCGTTGCTAACAAAAATTGTGTGTGCTCCCTCGGACCGCGCTGGCCCTGCCCTGCAGCGGGAGGAAAACACCTGGCGCATAAATGCACCGACGTACAGCTTACGAAATCCCCACCCCAAGATCAACCACCATGTGCGGTTTCACCTGGGCAAACGCGAGATTCGCCTGTGGAACACATCACGTCAGCGCCGAGGCGCTAACGATCCTCACCGTCCGTGGTGACCGAGGTCTCCACATCCAGTTCTCCCTGCACCGGCAGCTCCCGCTCGGGGGTACCTTGCGCATTGGCGGGGGCCGACGGCTGCCCGGCCTCCTCGTCACTCACCGAGATCACGAGGCCGTCCACCGTGACCTCCGGCGGCGCGTCCTTGGACGTTGCCGCGGCAATCGAGGCGATGGTCGCCCGGGCCAGGGCCCTGGACTGCTCATCCTCTTCGAGGCGGTGGATGTCGGCGCTGTTCTTCTGGTCCACGAGGTCCTGCACGGCGTCCTTCGCGCTGGCCGCCTTGTCGTCGGCCGCGGAGGACGTACGGGAGTTCCCGTTTGAGGAGCCGTTGCCGCCCGTCGACGCATCGGCGTCGGCCTGCTGGGCGTTGCCCGAGCCCTGCCCACCACCGTTGCCGTTGCCGTTTGAGGAGTCGTTGCCCTTGGAACCGCGCTTGTTGCGGCGGCGCGACTTGCGCGACGAATCGTCCTCGAACGCGGGCGCCTCGACGTGCTGGTGCCCGTCCAGATCGATCTGGATGCCGCGACCGTTGCAGTGCTCGCACGTCGTGGAGAACGTCTCCACGAGGCCCGCACCCACGCGCTTGCGGGTCATCTGGACGAGTCCGAGGCTCGTCACTTCGGCCACCTGATGCTTCGTGCGGTCGCGCGAGAGGCATTCGATCATGCGGCGCAGCACGAGGTCGCGGTTCGCTTCGAGCACCATGTCGATGAAGTCCACGACGATGATGCCGCCGATGTCGCGCAGGCGCAGCTGGCGCACGATCTCTTCGGCCGCTTCGAGGTTGTTGCGGGTCACGGTCTCTTCGAGCGAGCCACCGGCGCCGGTGAACTTGCCCGTGTTGACGTCCACGACCGTCATGGCCTCGGTGCGGTCGATCACGAGGGAGCCGCCCGAGGGCAGGTAGACCTTGCGGTCCATCGCCTTCATGAGCTGTTCGTCAACGCGGTACTTCGCGAAGGAGTCCTTCGTGCCCACGTGCTTGGTCACGCGCTCGAGCAGGTCGGGGGCCACGCCCGAGATGTACTCGTGCAGCTCGCGGTACACAGAGTCGCCTTCGACCACGAGCGAGGTGAAGTCTTCGTTGAAGATGTCGCGGACCACCTTGATGGCGAGGTCCGGTTCGGTCGAGAGTGCGGCCGGGGCGTTCTTCGACTTGCTCGCCTTCTCGATCTTCTCCCACTGGGCGCGCAGGCGCTCAACATCGCGGGTGAGCTCCTCTTCGCTCGCCCCTTCGGCCGCGGTGCGCACGATGACGCCCGCCTCGTCGGGAACGATGGACTTGAGGATCTTCTTCAGGCGCGCCCGCTCGTTATCGGGAAGCTTCCGGCTGATGCCGGTCATCGAGCCACCCGGCACGTAGACCAGGTAGCGGCCGGGCAGCGAAATCTGCGAGGTGAGGCGGGCCCCCTTGTGCCCGATCGGATCCTTCGTGACCTGCACGAGGACCGGATCGCCGGACTTCAGCGCCAGCTCGATGCGGCGCGGCTGGCCTTCGAGGCCCGCGGCATCCCAGTTCACTTCGCCCGCGTACAGCACGGCGTTGCGGCCCTTGCCGATGTCCACGAACGCGGCCTCCATGCTGGGCAGCACGTTCTGGACCTTGCCCAGGTACACGTTGCCGGCCATCGAGGTCTGCGACTTCTGCGCCACGTAGTGCTCAACGAGGATGTTGTCTTCGAGCACCACGATCTGCGTGCGGCCCGGGCGCTCGCGCACGATCATCGATCGCTTGACCGATTCGCGGCGGGCGAGGAACTCCGACTCGGTGACCGAGTGGCGCCTACGGCCGGACTCGCGGCCCTCCTTGCGGCGCTGCTTTTTCGCCTCGAGGCGCGTGGAGCCCTTGACGCCACGCACTTCGTCGCGTTCCTGGCGCACCCGCACCACCGTGTTCGGCGGATCGTCAGGCTGAGGATCGTCGGAGGACTGGCCGGAGGTGCGGCGGCGGCGCCTGCGGCGGCGCGAGGAGCCGCCCTGGTCGTCGTCAGTGGCGTCCGAGGACGGTCCGTCGGAATCCTTGCCGGAGTCGTCGGCCTCGGAGTCCGCGGAGTCCTCCGCGTCCTTGCCGCGCTGGGGGGCGTCCTCAGTGCTGTCGTCATCGGAGCCGTCGTCATCGCCGCGTCCGCGTCCCCGGCGGCCCCGGCCTCCGCGGCGGCGGCGCCTGCGCGAACTCTTCGAGTCCTCCGAGTCCTCCGAGTCATCGTCGGAGTCCTCGCGGCTGGCGTCATCCGCCTCGTCGGTGCCGTCGGCCTCATCGGCGTCGTCGTCGGCCGCAGCCTTCTGGGCCCGTTCGATGGCGGCGCGGCGCTCGCGCTCGAGGCGCGCGGCCTCGAGGTCAGGCGCATCGAAGCTCACCAGAGTGGAGGCTTCGGCAAACACGCCGCCCACCACCTCGGGCTCGGATTCGGTGGTCTTCGACGGGGCCTGGAACAGCAGGGACGCGAAGTCGGAGGTGGTCATCGAGGTTGGCTCGGCCGACACGGGCTCGGGCGTGTCCTTGCGGGAGTCGGCGAGGGCGCGCAGATCGGCAAACACGGCGGAGCTACGGGGAGCGTCGTCCTCGCCGTCCGCGTCGTCGTCGATCTCGGCGTCGTCCTCGATCTCCGCGTCCACGGGGGCGCTTGCGGCCTCGGTCGGCGCGTCCTCCTCGGGCGCCCGTTTGGTGGTGGGGGCGTCGTTCTCGCGCTCGTCGGCCGGGGCCGTCTGGCTCGGGGCGGCAGACGCGGACTTCTTGGTGCCCCGGCGAGCCGACGGCGCCGAGGCCGCAGCCTCGGCTTCGGCACGGGCGGCGCGTTCGGCAAGGCGCTTCGCGCGCAGGTTGAGCGGCTTCGCATCGGCGACCACGCTCACGGAGGTCTCGGCGACCGTGGTGCGGGGCTGCGCGGGAGCCGTGGATACTTCGGGGGTGGTGACGGGGGCGGTCGGGGCACCGGCGGGGGCTCCCGCCTTGCGCCGGGGCCGGCGAGTGCGCTGCGAAGAGGCCTCGGAAGAGGGTGCGTCGGTATGAGGATCTAGTTCAGCCATGCGGCTGCTCCATTTCTATGGCGGACCAGCGCACCCTGGTCTCGCTATTGTCATCGCCCTGATGGGCGGAAGTCGTCTTCACGCCTCCCTTCGCGCTTCTCACGGGAGTGAGTGCTGCGACCACGGGAGCACACGCGTCACGGTCAAAGTGTGACCGGAGCTGCCGCTCGTGAACGGGAGGTGCCCGCGCTTGGTACGGAACGCGGAAATCCAGGCATCAGTATGGCACAGCATCACTGTTAAGAGCGGTAGGGCGTGCCGCGCGCCACGGGGCGCGTCGCGACAGACAGGCCGTGAAGCAACGACGGTGCAGGCCACCGGGGCAGTGAGCGGGTACGGTGGAAACATCCCGCGCACCAGGGGCTTTAGTCCCTCTGCGTGGGCCCGTAGGTTTCTAGCCTGAACTGTGAACCCCCTTCTCCTCGTTGTAAAGGACGCCCATGGACGCGCTCGAGCTCGCGCGGTGGCAATTCGGTGTCACAACCGTCTACCACTTCATCTTCGTGCCGCTCACGATCGGACTCTCTCTCCTCGTTGCCATCATGCAGACCATCGCCCATCGGGCGAAGGATCCCGTCAAGGCTGACGCGTGGACGCGCCTCACCAAGTTTTTTGGTGCGATGCTCATCGTGAACTTCGGTATCGGCATTGCCACCGGTATCGTGCAGGAATTCCAGTTCGGTATGAACTGGTCCGAATACTCCCGCTTCGTGGGTGACATCTTCGGTGCCCCCCTCGCCCTCGAAGGTCTCGCGGCCTTCTTCATGGAATCCACCTTCCTCGGGCTGTGGATCTTCGGCTGGAACCGCCTGCCGAAGGCCATCCACCTCCTCACCATCTGGATGGTGGCCATCGGCACCATGCTGTCCGGCTACTTCATCATCGCCGCAAACTCGTTCATGCAGCACCCCGTCGCGTCATCGTTCAATCCCGAGACCGGCCGCGCCGAACTCGCCCCCGACGAGGGCGGCATCATCGGCCTCCTCACGAACGTCACCACCCTCGCGGCCTTCCCCCACGTCATCTCCGGCGCCTGGCTCGTGGCCGGCGGCTTCGTGACCGGCATCGCCGCGTGGCACATGGTGAAGAACCACAACCGCGCGAAGTCCGAACTGGATTCCCAGGCAAAGGCCGACGCCGAGCACCTCGCCACCCACGTGTGGCGCCCCGCCGTCCGCTTCGGCGTCGTCGTCATGTTCGTCTCCGCCCTCGTGCTCGTCGTCTCCGGCGATGTGCAGGCGAAGCTCATGTTCCAGCAGCAGCCCATGAAGATGGCCTCGGCCGAAGCCATCTGTGAGACCGACACGGCCGTGCCGTTCTCGATCCTCACCGTCGGCGGCCCCCGCGCCTTCTCGCAGAGCTGCGACGACGTCGCCCACCTCATTGAGATCCCGTACGTGACCTCACTGCTGGCCACCAACAACCCGAACGCGGAACTCAAGGGCGTGGACAACCTCAACGCCGAGTACAAGGAAAAGTACGGCGCGACCGCCGTGGACGCCCAGGGCAACACGGTCGAGGTGGACTACCGCCCGAACCTGTTCGTCACCTACTGGTCCTTCCGCCTCATGATCGGCCTCGCCGCCTTCTCCGGCATCCTCGCCGTCTGGGCGCTGTGGGTCACGCGCGGGCGCGGCACCGCCGCACGCACCACGGGCTCGCGCTGGTTCGCTCGCTTCGCCATCTTCGCGATCCCGATGCCGTTCCTCGCGAACTCCGCGGGCTGGATCTTCACCGAGATGGGCCGCCAGCCGTGGGTCGTGCACCCAGCTCCGGGCGGCGATCCGCTCGTTCGCCTGCTCACCATGCAGGGCGTCTCCGGCAATCCCGGTTGGCAGGTGCTGACCTCGCTCGGGGTCTTCACCTTGCTGTACGGCGTGCTCGCGGTGGTCTGGTACTACCTCATGCACAAGAGCGCCACGAAGGACATCAAGGCGCCGCGCACCACGGGCAAGCGTGCCGCGAGCCCCGCGCTCGACACCCCCGACATCAACTTCGGTTACTGAGAAAGGAAGGAGACGACTGTGGACGCAACATTCCTCCAGACACTGTGGTTCATCCTCATCGCGGTGCTGTTCCTCGGCTACTTCATTCTCGAGGGCTTCGACTTCGGCGTGGGCATGAACGTGTTCGGCCTCGGCAAGAAGGACGAGAAGCGCAAGGACCAGATCCTCAAGACCATTGGCCCCGTGTGGGACGGCAATGAGGTGTGGATCCTCGTGGGTGGCGGCGCAATGTTCGCCGCGTTCCCCGAGTGGTACGCGACCCTGTTCTCCGGGTTCTACCTGGCCCTGCTGCTCATCCTCGTGGCCCTGATCGTGCGCGTGTGCGCCTTCAAGTACCGCTCCAAGGTCGACAACCCCACGTGGAAGCTCGCGTGGGACTGGATGCACTTCATCGGCGGCCTCGTGCCCTCGCTCCTGTGGGGCGTGGCGTTCGGCAACATCGTGCGCGGCGTCAGTATGGAGGCGAACGCGGGTGGCAACTCGGTCATCACGGACTCGCTGTTCGATCTGCTCAACCCCTTCGCCCTGCTGGGCGGCGTGACGTTCGTGCTCCTGTTCTGGCTGCACGGCACGCTGTTCCTGACCCTGCGCACGGAGGGTGCCCTGCGCACCGATGCGCGCGCGCTGGCCGGGAAGATCATCTACCCCACGATCGTGGCAGGCGCCGCCTTCCTGATCTGGGCGCAGGTGGCCTACTCGAACGCGATCTGGACCTGGGTCCCGCTCGTCATCGCCGCGCTCGCCCTCATGGCGGTCATCGTCCTCAACCGCGCGGGGCGCGAAGGCCTGGCCTTCGGTGCCACCTCGCTCGCCATCGGCGCGGCCACCATCCAGTTGTTCGGTGGCCTGTTCCCGAACGTGCTGCCCGCCTCGAATGATGCGGCGCTCTCGCTGACCGTGGCGAACGCCGCGAGCTCCGAGTACACGCTCAAGGTCATGACGATTGCGACGGTGGCGCTGCTGCCGATCGTGCTCGCCTACCAGGCGTGGGCCTACTGGGTGTTCCGCCACCGCGTCACGGGTGAGGACACTCCCGCGTCTCGCGCCGAAGGTCTCGTCGGTAAGGCCCGCAAGGGTTACCGCGAAGCGTTCGATACGGAGTAACGCCTTCGTGGCATCTCGTCGACAGCCTCCCCTCGATCCCAGACTTCTCACGCATGTGAGGAGCGCCCGCGCGCACGTGGTGCGCACAGTGGTTCTGGGCGGGGTGGAGGCTGTCTGCGTCATCGCGACCGCGTGGGCGGTGGCCTCGCTCGGCGCGGACCTGCTCATCCACCGCGTGCTCCCCCACCACAATCCGTGGCCGCTCGCCGTGGCCGCGCTCGCGCTCGGTATTCGCGCGTGGGCCGTGTGGCTCACGCAGCGCACCGGGCACCGGGCCGCCACCTCGACGATTGCGACGCTGCGCGCAGAGGTGGTGGCACGCGGGGCGGCGGCGGGTCCGCGGGCACGGGCCGACGGGGCTGCGTCCACGGCCACGCTCGCGACCGCTGGCCTGGAGAATCTTCGCCCGTATCTGACGGGGTACGTCCCGCAGCTCGCGCTGTCGGCCACCGTGACCCCGCTGGCGCTCGCCGCGATTGCCTGGTGGGATCTCACAAGCGCCCTCGTGGCCCTGATCGCGATCCCCCTCATCCCCATCTTCATGATCCTCATCGGTTTCATGACCGAGGGGTCCTCGAAGAAGTCGCTGGCCACGATGCGCACCCTGTGGGCGGAAACGCTCGATCTGGTCGAGGGCCTTCCCACCCTGCGCGCGCTCGGGCGCGCCCGAGGCTCCGAACGCATCGTCGCCGCGCTCGGCAAACGCCACAAGCGCTCCTCGATGACCACGCTGGCGTTCGCCTTCTTGTCGTCGTTCGCCCTCGAATTGATCGCGACGCTCGGCGTGGCCCTCATCGCCGTGTCGATTGGCTTGCGGCTCGTGGGCGGATCGATGGAGCTTTTTCCCGCGATTGCGGTGCTCGTGCTCGCCGCGGAGGTGTATCTGCCGCTGCGCATGGTGGGCCAGCAGTTCCACGCCTCGACCGACGGGCTCGCGGCGCTGGATGCGGCGTTTGAGATTATCGATGCTCCCGCGGTCACCCACGGCGCCCAGCCCGTGCCCGATCTTCGCCGCAGCACCATCGTGATTCGGGACCTGGGGGTTCAGGGAAGGCAGCAGATGGCCCCCGCCGATCTCACGGCGCGGCTTCGCCCGGGCCAGATCACGGCTCTCGCGGGCGGCAGCGGTCAGGGCAAGTCCACGACGATTGCCGCGATCCTGGGCCTGCTCACCCCCACCGAGGGCTCGGTGAGTATCGAGGGGCCCGATTCCCACCGGGTTGCCCTCTCCGAGCTATCCATTGACGAACTGTGGAGCCAGGTCTCATGGCTCCCCCAGCGTCCCGTGGTGGGGCCAGGCACCGTCCGCTCGATCCTTCAGGAGGCGAGCGGGGCGCCGGGCGAGGCCGCGATGGAGCGGATCGAGGCGGCCGCGCGCGCGACGGGGCTGTGGGAGCAGGTCATCAAGCCGTTTGGTTGGGATGCGCCCATCGGACGCGGCGGCGTGGGCCTCAGCGTGGGCCAGCGCCAGCGCCTCGCCCTGACCGCGGTCCTCGTGAACCCCTCGCCGCTCGTCATCCTGGATGAGCCGACGAGCCACCTCGACGGGGCCAGCGAAAGCATGATCATCGACGTGATCCGCACCCTTAAGAAGCGTGGCAGCACGGTGCTGCTGGCCGCTCACCGCCCGGCACTGCTGGCCGCAGCCGACGAGGTGATCCACGTGCGCGCCGCCGCAGCGGACGTGCAAGACGGCGCACACCCCGAGGAGGTGCGCGCATGAACGCCGCCCCCCGCCCCCCTCACTCGGGCCCTCACCGAGCCTGGACTTCCCCCGCACTGCAGCGCATGCAGCGCCTCATGCAGATCTCGGAGCGGCAGATCCTCACGGCGGCGCTCGCTGGCGCGCTCACCTTGGCGTCGGCCTTTGCTCTCGCGGCGGTCTCCGGCTACCTCATTACGAAGGCGTGGACCATGCCGCCGGTCCTCGACCTCTCCGTGGCCGTGGTCAGCGTGCGTGCTCTCGGTATTTCCCGCGGGATCTTCCGCTATCTCGAGCGGCTGCTCACGCACGACGCGGCCCTCACCGGGGTCTCGCGGCTGCGCACCAACCTCTACGCGGGCCTGACCGTTGCGCCGGATGCCCTCGTGAGCCGCTTGCGCCGCGGCGATCTGCTCGCGCGAATCGGCGACGATGCGGAGGACATGGCGAACGACGTGATCCGTTCCGTCATCCCCGCGCTCGTGGCCACAATCATGGCGGTCGTCGTCATCGCCACCATCGTCCCGTTCTCCCCCGTGGCGGGCGTGTTCATCCTCGTCGCCCTCGTCATCGCGACCCTCGTGGCCCCCGCGCTCGCCTTCCGCGCGGCCCTCATCACCGAGCGGGACCTCGTGTCCGCTCGCACCGACCTCACGGCCCTCACCCTGCACGCGATCGACAATGCCGACGCCCTGCGGGTGGCGGGGCGCTGGGAGGAGACCACGCGCGAGCTTTCGCGCGCCCAGGCCCGGTTCGACGAGTCGATTGATCGCGCGGCCGGCCCCGCAGCTCTGTCGCGCGCGGGCGTGTCGGCGGCTATGATTCCCGCGCTGCTCGGCTCGATCCTCGCCGCGGGAGCCGTCTTCACCTCGACCGAGCCCGGGATTCTGGGAGGCCTGCTTGGGCACACACCCGGCATCATCGGGGTCCTGCTGCTGGTTCCGCTCTCGAGCTTCGAGGCGGCCACGGTGCTGCCACAGGCCGCGAGCCAGCGGGCCCGCTCGCTCGTGGCGGCAGCGCGTCTGCACAGCGTCGATGCGGGGGTATCGCCGCTCGCGGACACGCTCGAGGGCGATTCCTCGCACGCGATCCGCAACGCCCTGCGGGAGGCCTCCGGCGAGGCGCTCAGCGAGATCGAATCGTCCCCGCGCCCCGCGCGTCGCAGGCGCCGGGCCGCTGACGAGCCGTCCGATACTCCCGCACCACACACGGCGGATGCTCCCGCCGCCGATGCTGACGCACCGGGGCCGGGCAGCCTGGCGCTCACGGCCGATCTGCGCGCACACGGCCTCACCGTGGGATGGACGGCGGATCGCCCCCTCGCACAGGACGTGTCGCTGAACTGCTCCCCCGGCTCCCGCACCCTGATCTACGGTGCCTCGGGCCGTGGCAAGACGACGCTCGCGATGACGCTCGCGGGGCTCATCCCTCCGCTGGACGGGAACGTGAGCGTGGGCGGGCACGACCTGCGGGACCTGAGCGAGCACGAGGTGCGCGAACGCGTGGTGTTCTTCGCCGAGGATGCGCACATCTTCGCGACGACCGTGCGGGAGAACCTGCGCGTGGTGCGCGGCACCCTCACGGACGAGGAGGCGCGGCACGCGCTTGAGGCCGCGGGGCTGGGCGCGTGGCTTGCCGCGCTACCGCTCGGGCTCGATACTCCGCTCGGAAGCGGTGGCAGTGATGTGTCCGGCGGTGAACGCCGCCGCCTGCTTCTGGCCCGGGCCATTGCCCGCAGGGCGCCCGTGACGATTCTCGATGAGCCCACCGAGCACCTGGATATGGACATCGCGCGTCGGCTCATGGAGCAGATCCTCACGCCCGGCGGCTTCTTCGAGGAATCCCAGAGCGTCATCGTCATTACGCACGACACGCGCTTTGCTTCCTCGGGCGCCCAGGTGCTGAACCTCGATACGCTGGAGACCGCAGGGCCCGCCGGAGGGCCGCCCGCCTCACCGTAGGAGTCCGGCCTCTGACCGCCTGCGACCCTCGGCTCTGATCGGCCTACCCGTCGGCCCGATCCGACCGCCCGCTCTTCGCCCCTCGTTGTCGACCACTACCCAAGGCTAGGATCATGCACCGATCATCACGCATTGGCGACCTGACGTTCGCGATCCTCGCGGCCGACGACGACGAAGTTCTTGACCTCATCGCCGACGCCGCGGTCGCTGAGGCCGCTCCCGATCTGCTCGCGCTCATCCTGCCCCTCAACGATTCGACGTGGGTGTGCGAGATCGCCCGCGGGCGCTTTGCGGGCGCCGTGCTCGGCTCCCAGGTCTCGGGCGCCCCCGGTGCCTCCGCCGTGGATTCGCACCTCGCGTTCGCGCTCATGCAGGACGATCCCGCGCAGCTGGCGACGCTCACGTGGATGGATCTGGCGCGCGGCCTCACCGGGGACTACCTCGTGCCGGGCACGACCGCCCGTGGCGACTATGTGCTGGGCGGCGACCTGCTCTCGCTCGACACCGGGACCGCTCCTGCCGATCTTCCGGGCTCCGGCACCGAGCACGTGCTTGAGCTGCGGATCGTGGAGGCGGGGGGCTCCAGGCGGGGCGTGCTCGCGGCGGTGCGCTTTCACCCGTCGGCCCCTGAGTCTGCGGGGCCGTTCACCGCGACCGAGCAGGTGTCCCTCGATGCTTACGCGTCGCTGTTGTCGTTTGCCGTGGCGGGCTCGGGGCAGCATTCGGCTATCGAGGACGATCTGCGCGACGAGCGTGATCGGATCGCCCGCGACCTGCACGACCTGGCGATTCAGGAGCTCTTCGCGGTGGGGATGCAGCTGGAGTCAATGCGGTCGAAGGCGAAGGAGTTTTCGGAGTACTCGGCCGACGGGCCCGTGGCGCGCAGCCTCGATCTCAGCGTGTCCGGCATCGAGAGGTCAATTGCGGAGATCCGCGGGATCGTGCAGTCGCTGCGCAACGAGACGCAGAAAGTGACGCTGTCGCAGCGGCTTCGACACGAGTGCGGGATGGCGATTGCCGGGCTGGGTTTCGCGCCGAGCCTGCAGTTTCATTCGCCGGTGGATGACATCGATGCGATCACGGGCGAGATGCACGATGACGTGGTGGCGGTGGTCAAGGAGTGCCTCGCGAACGCGGCCCGCCACGCCCACGCCTCCGCGGTGGCGGTATCCGTGGCGATGTTCCGCGAGGGCGTGGATCACGTGATCCAGGTAAACGTGTCCGATAACGGGCGGGGAATCGACCCGTCGGTGACGCGGCGCAGCGGCTTGGCGAATCTTCGTTCGCGCGCGCGTCGGCACATGGGGTGGGTGGATTTTTACGCGCTCGAGCCGGGCACGATGGTCAGTTGGCGCGGCACCCAGTTCGCGGATGAAGAATCAGAGCGGGAAGCGCGGCGCGAGGCCGCGCTCGGCGACAATGCTCTCGCCGACGGTGCTCTCGGTGAGGGCGCGCTGTAGGGGGCGCGGCGGGCGTTACTTCCAGTCGGCGCGGCGGCGGGCCACGACCCACGCGGCCACCTGCGTGCGGCGCTGGAGGCCCATCTTCTGCAGGATGCCGGTGATCCGGTTCTTCACGGTCTTTTCCGCGACACCCAGCTGATCGGCGATCTCGCGGTTGGCAAGGCCGTCACCGATGAACTCGACGATGCGCTTCTCTACGGCGGAGAAGTCGAATTCGTCGTCGGTGGCGCCGCCGACGGGCCACACCTTTTCGCCGTCGGCCATCTTGACGATCGAGTTCACGATATCGGCGGAACGCACGGACTTCAGCAGGAGGCCCGCCGCGCCCACGGCGCGCGATTCGCGGATCGCCGCATCATCGTTGAAGGAGGTGAGGACCAGCATGATCTGTTCGGGATTCGACTCCCGGGCCGACTTCATGACGTCAATCCCGGTGCCGTCTGGCAGCTGAAGGTCGGTCACGAGCACGTCTGGCTGCACGGCCGGCAAGCGGCGCCGCGCCTCGTTGACGGAACTTGCTTCTGCCACGACGCTGAGCCGAGCATCGGCGTCAATCACGGCCACGATCCCCCGACGCACCACCTCGTGATCGTCAACAATCATGACCCGGATGGGATGGGTTGTGTCTTCACGCACGGACGCATACTCCTTGACTGTGGAAGCCCTGATGGAATCACTTTACCCGAGAACGGCAGGAGGTCCCTTGACGGCGCGGGAATCATGAGTGATCTTCCCATAATAAATCAGTACGCGCGTACCGCGGGGAGGCCGGGCCGGGCGCGGACGCGGCGCGCCCACCTCTTAACGCTGGAGCCTGCTTTCCTCGACTGCGGCCCGCGCCGCGGAGCATCGACAGGAGTCCCGAACACGCCACCATGGATGTTTTACGATAAGTAACGACCGACGGCGACCCCGTCCGGGGCGCCCCATCGCCCAGGAGGTTCAACCGTGGCCATCACTCAGACCGATCCCTCGCGACGTAAGTACCGGCTCGCCGTCCTCGTCGGCCTCATCGCCGGAGCGTTCTCCGCCATCGTCAAGTTCGGCTGGGAAGTCCCCTTCCCTCCCCGTACGCCCGAGCGCAACGCCGTCAACCCTCCCCAAACCCTGCTCGAGCAGATCGGATTCCCCGAATCAATCTCCCGCGCCACCGTCGAGTTCAACGGGTGGGAACTGCCCATCTCCTCGTTCGTGGTCCACTTCGGCTTCGCGATCTTCTTCGGCATCCTCTACTGCGTCATCGCCGAACGCTGGCCGCAAATCAAGCTGTGGCAGGGCGCGGCCTTCGGCCTGTCCCTGTGGATCTTTTTCCACGTGCTTCTCATGCCGCTCATGGGAACCGTGCCCGCCCCGTGGGATCAGCCCTGGCAGGAGCACTTCTCCGAAGCTCTCGGCCACGTGATCTGGCTGTGGTCCATCGAAATCGTGCGCCGCGACCTGCGCAACCGCATCAGCCACGAACCCGACGCGGAAGTGCCGCTCGACGGGAACCGGCGGTAGGGCGCCCGGGCGTGTAGGCGCCTGGCGCTCGCTTTCGTGAGCGGGCGACTACCTGTTCCCTGTCGCGCCACGCGCTCAGCGGCTCTCTCCCTGATCAGCCCGTGCCTGACGGCGCGGGCTGATCGCTTCACACGCATCGGGCTAGCCAGTCACTCGTAGTGCGTCCACATCCGCAGCACGTGCACGATGCGGTCTTCCGGCAGTGCACTCACCAGTCGAGATCGGTCGAACCAGCCTCGACTCCCTCGGCTCGCGCTTCCCGGATGGACTCAGCAAACCGCGGCGCAGACATGAGAAACAGAGTCTCCTGGATAGCCCGCCGGTCGTCCTCGATGTCGCTAAGGTAATCGGCGGGGTCAAATCCTCGGTACTGCTCAGGAACCATATTCATCCTCCTTCGTGATCACGTGTGTGGCGAGCTCATGGGCTTTCCTGGCGCCTCTCCCTTACGGCTGGATGCCGCCACCCGGTCCCGCGGGACGGGGCGTATCACTCAACCTCACTCAACGGCACCAGCTCGTCGGGGATCGGCCATGCGAGCCGGTGTTGTGGCAGTTCCTCGCCTGAGGGATCGTCATAGATGCCTTCTTGCACCGTGATGCCGTGGGGCGAGACTTCGAGCAGCCTGACCCGCACCCATGTCCCGGGAGACTTCCAGTAGGCGAAGGGATCAGCGAGATAGCCGATGCCCAACTCGTCCAGGCGCTCCTCGGCTGTGAGCCAGTCGACGGGCTCAGAGCGGCGACCGAGCAGGTCGACCGTCGCGAATTGTTCGCCTTCGGGCACGATCCAACCGATCAGCTCTTTGTCACCGCGCCGGTGCTCAATCCAGTGGCTCGGCAGGGGCATCGTCACTCCCATCGTGCTGATTCTGCGTGGACACCGTGGTGGGCAGCGTTGGCATCGATGAGCGCCTTCAACCACTCGGCGAGGCCTTCTGCCCGCTTCTCGTAGTAGGCGTTGAATCGAGGGTCCTCGATATATCCGCGGGAGATGATCGTATGCTTCGCGTGCGATACCGGAAAGAACTCCGACAGGAGCGCACGATGCTGTTCCGCCAGGGCATCGGCTTCGGGTGTCCCGGGCTCAACTCCTCTTCGCATTGCCGCTACGAGAGCCGCTTCAACCCGGTTGGTATTCTCCCGCAACGCTTCCCATTCCGCCCTTCCCATTCGGGCCGTGGTCTGCGCGCTGATCTTCCAGTCGTCAGTGCTCTCCCACTGCTGCTCGGCTTCGGCCTGATAGGTGGGAAATTCTGCATCGCCGAGGATCTGTGCAACCTCTTCAACACTCAATCGGTTCGTGCTCATTGCTTCCTCCAAGAGCTTGTCGACGGCTTCCACCATCCGGTGCAGCTCGTTTTCCTTTCTCATGAGCAAGTCGCGCTGATGGCGCAGGTGAACCACGGCGTCGCCAGCGTCGAGCAATTCAGCTATCGCGTCCAAGCTCATTCCGGTGGCGCGATAGATCATGATCTGCTGAAGCCTTGCAACGTCTGCCTCGGAGTACAGCCGATAATTCGACCAGCTGCGCTCGGAGGCCACGGCCAGACCGCGTTCCTCCCAATGATGCAAGGTGCGCACGGAAAGAGTGAGCAGGTCGGCCACCTCTCCGACCGTACGCAGCCCCTCTTCGTCGCTTGTCATGCGACCACCTTCCTGCCTCACGTCGCGTCAGGGTCAACACCTATACGGAGAGTCCCACAGACCCGGCAGTCCGGGCTCTGCGCTGGCACCTCGGGCAAAAGTAGCTCGATCGGTTCATAAACTTCGCGCGCTTGATCGGCCCATCGAGGAGCCTGCTATGCGGGCGATCTAACGATGAACCTCAGCGCTCGCTCTCCCCCACCAGCTCTAGCAGATCCTCGGTTGCGAGCTGCTGCTCGACATCCGCGCGACCGTCGGAGAGATTGACGTTTTCAGAGCGGAGCACGTCTGCGGGATCACGTCGGTCGTCGCCGTCGGTCCAGCGAAAATCATTCGCGACACGGCCATCCCAAGTTAATACCCGATACGCGTTTTCGCACGTGCCACATGTCGAAAGATGTCGCGCAATCGCCTGGGCTCCGGTGCCGACAGCCTCTGCGAGGGCGTTGTAGCTTGTCCAGCGCCCTGCGGGGAGAGCGGCAAGGATCGAATGCGTGAGCGACCAGTCGAAGCGGCGCGAGTCTCCAAACTTCTGCCGGTATCTCTGGAGCTCGGACACACTCAACGTTGGGCGGGGCCAAATATTGAGCGCCTGCTCCGCCAGCCGTTCCGCGCGCTGTTCGATACTCTTCCCGTCCCAGCGATCCAGCTTTCCCAGCCCTCGATTCAGTCGGAGCGGGCTGTCGCGGAATCCGCCTTCCATGTCGCGCTTCTCATGGAACGGCCGGTCGGAGTACTCGGGGTTGTAGCCCGTGAGCGTGAGATTGCCGAGAGTGTGCAGGTAGCGGTCGTGAGTGGTCTCCCAGTCCGGGCCGAGTGCTTCCCGCCAGGCGTGGTTGGCGTTCTGAGGCATGATGTGCTCGATCGTGTATTCGGCTGTCGAGACCTCTTCTTTGCGGCCATGGTTCTCCATCGCACGGAAGAAATAGACTCGGCGCTTCAGGTGATACAGGTCCGTCGATGCGAGCGACTCTTTGAACTCCTCGTCGGATGGGAATCGTCTGTAGTCCGGAAGTGTCAGCAGACGACCGCACACGCTGCCGACGTGGTCCTCACTGTCTATAGCGGCAGCCAGCGTGGCAAACGTTTTGTTCAGGCTGTTGGTAGGGATCCGGCAGACCGCCCGCCGGAACAGGTAGGAGATGGTCGTGTCGAGGATTTGCTCGAACTCCACGCTCGTCAACTTGCCGTCAGTGTAATCAGCGTAGAGGCGCAGCTGGAACGGGTACGCGACAGTTGCCAGCTGATCGAGCTCGCGGAATCTTTTCGCCAATGACTGCTCGGTTTCGGTGTCGAGCGCCATCTTAGCAAACCATGCGGCGTTGCGACTCAAGTCAACGACCAGTTCGTCCCGGGTTAGGCCATTCTTCTCCTCATCCGCGGCATATTCCTTGAAGGCGTCATAAATCTCGTCGACACGTGGAATACTGAGTGTCTTGACCGTGAGGAAGTGGCGGACGAACTCGTCGAAGCGGGGCTCATTGACCCCCTGGAACAGCTTCTCCATCGGGAACCAGTAATCTTCGTACAGCCGCTCTTGCTTCGCCGGCGGAAGATCCATGAGTACGAAGTTGCGGATCAGGTCAGCCTCGGAGAGTTTCTTGCCAGTAGCATTCATCGATTCGAACACGAGCTGCGGGTCATCAACGCCGCGCGTGAGCTTAACGTCGACAACAACGAGCTTCGCGAGCCCGCGACAAACGTCGATGACTGTGTCTGAGTCGGCCCGCCTCAACTGGTCCACGAAGAACTGATAGTTGCCGATGATCCTGGAGTCTGACACCGGCAGCGACACGTTGCCCACGACCGCCTTCAACGCATCTTTATCGTGCTTGGAGAGTATGAGCTTGAAGAACTCATCACCCGACTCGTACGGATTTGTCAGGTACTGGCCACGTATCTTCTGTGGCGCGAAACCCGCAACCGGCTCACGCTCGTCCTCATGCAAGGTGTCGAGGTGCGCGGCAAGTGCCGCCAGCACCAATGTCACCGTCGTCATCCGCTGCTGCCCGTCGATGATCAGATCAGGCTCGCGGGACGTCGTGGTGCCCTGGCCCTTTTCGATGTAGACGATCGAACCCGTGAAATGATTACTGAGCCCCTGTCGGGCTCCGGCTCGTACGATGTCTGTCCAGAGCTGATCGCACTCGGGAATCCCCCACGAATAGACTCGCTGGTAAATCGGAACGATGAAACGCTCGCTCTTCTTCAGCAGTTCCAGCAGATTGGCATCGACAGCCTTCACAGCACCCTCCCTTGGCCCGCGAGCAGCGCTCCGACGTGAGCAACGCCCGGTTGAGGTCGAGAATAATCGCTAGGTGCGCCGCACTTGACTTCAGGAGACTGGAGATCCCCCGGGAGAGACTGCCGCGCTGTTCGACTCAGCGAATGAGAGAGCCGAGGCGATCAACCAACTGAGCGAAGTTCACCCGCACCCAGCACAAACGATCCATGACCGCAGACTCACGCTCGCTTCTGGCACCTCGGGCAAAAGTAGCTCGATCGGTTCATGAACTTCGCGCGCTTGATCGGCCTGCCGCAGCGCTCGCACGGCTCGCCTTCTTGCCCGTAGGCGCTGAGGGAGCGGGCGAAGTAGCCGCTGCGGCCATCGACGTTGACGTAGAGGGCGTCGAAGCTCGTGCCTCCGACGGCAAGGGCGCGCTGCATGACACTACTGGCGGCATCGAGCAGGGTGCTGACGCGGCGGGCGCTGAGATCGGAGCCGGGGCTCTGGTAGTGGACGCGGGCGGCCCAGAGGGCTTCGTCGGCGTAGATGTTGCCGATGCCGCTCACGACGTCTTGCGCGAGGATGAGGTTCTTGATGGGCGCGTGGCGGCGTCGGATGCGGGCGCTCACGGCAGCCCGGTCCAAGTGGGGGTCCAGGAGGTCGCGCGCGATGTGGGAGGCGGTGGCGGGAAGGAGCGGCGCCACGCTGCCCATCCCGGCAGGCAGCGCATCGGGGGTATCCACGAGGGGCGCAAGGTGCATGCCGCCAAAGAGCCGCTGGTCAAGGAAGTGCAGGCGCGTGCCGTCGGCAAGGCGCATGCGCAGGCGAAGGTGACGGAGCGGATCGGAGGCCGGGCCCTCGTGGGCGGCCCGGGCCCCGGCACCGGGAGCCGACGGGACAGCCGCGCCAAACACGCCACTGGAGTCAGATTCTTCGCCGCGCTCCGGGCCATAGACGCGCAGCTGGCCGCTCATGCCGAGGTGCACCACGAGGGCGTCGCCGCCGTCGGCGAAGTTCATCCACAGGAACTTGCCGCGCCGCGCCACCTCGGTGACCGTGCGCCCGAGGAGCGCATCGCGAAAGTGATCGGGGCCGAGCGCGTGGCGTTTGAGGGCGCGCGGATCGAGGACCTCGACGCTCGTGAGGCGGGCGCCGAGCATGTGGCCGGCGAGGCCGCGGCGCACCACTTCCACTTCGGGCAATTCGGGCATGGCTGCGCTCAGTCGTCGAAGAGGTTGAGGGTTTCGCCCCGCGCGTCGTAATAGGCGCCGACGGCCTGCTGCGCAGCCTCGCGTTCGGCATCCTTCTTGCTCGTGCCCTCTCCCCTGCCGGTGAGGACCGATCCGAGGGTGACCGTGGCGGCGAACCGGGGCGGCACCACCTCGATGTCCTCGATGACGTACCGGGGCACTTCGCCGAGGCCCACGCCGATCTCCTGGAGCCGCGTCTTGTAGTCGTATTCGGCGCGCAGGAAGTCGTCGTTGTCGATGATCGGGGCCAGCAGGTCCAGCACGAACTGGTGGGAAACCTCGTGACCGGCGCTGAGGTGAACGGCGCCGATGATCGCCTCGGTGGTGTCGGCAAGGATCGAGACGCGCTCGCGGCCGCCCGACTGGGCTTCACCGCGGCCCAGCTTGATGTAGGCGCCGAGGTTGTACTGCTTGGCGATCCACGCGAGGGCCCGCATGTTCACAACCGCGCTGCGGCGCCGCGACAGCACCCCCTGCGGCGCATCCGGGTAGGTGGAATACAGCGCGTGGGCGCTCGCGAGCCCCAGCACGGCATCGCCAAGGAACTCGAGCCGCTCGTTGTGCGGGCACTCGTCGTGCTCGAACGAGTAGCTGCGGTGAGTGAGGGCCACGTCAAGGATCGCGGGGTCGATCTCGACACTCAACGGGAGGGACGCGATGAGGTCCGCGGGATCGGCGATGTGTTCAAGCGCCGAGGCGGCGCGGCGGCGGGCCACTAGGCGCGCCCTTCGCCATCGCTCGCCTCATCCGCCGGATCGGCCCCGGCGAACATGCCCTGCAGGGCCGCAAAGCGCGGATCGATCACCTCGTGGTGATGCCCGGGATCGTTTTCGAGGCGGGCCCCGCATTCGGCGCATAGCCCGGCGCAGTCCTCACGGCACAGCGGCTGGAACGGGGCCGCCACGGCGAGGGCGTCGTGCACGAGGGGCCCGAGGTCGATCTCGTCACCGGTGAGCACGGGAACGTCCTCGTCCTCGAGGTCGGCCGGAACCTTGTCGGGGTAGCTGAAGAGTTCATCAATCCCCACCTCGATGGTTTCGTGCACGGGGTCCAGGCAGCGTGAGCACTCGCCATCCAGTTCGCTCGTGACCTGGCCGGTCACGAAGACGCCTTCGGAAACGGATTCGAGGGTGGCGTTCAGGGTGATGGGCGTTCCGGGGCGCACTCCGAAAACGGGATCGCCCACCTGCTCGGTGCTCGTGACGGTCCGCTCGATCGCGCGGTGGCTGCCCACCTTGTGAATGAGGTCGATCGCATCGAACGTGAGGTCCAGGCCCGCCCCGTAGGGCTCGGGCTGGGAGGTCTTCTGGCTGCGGGAATACTTGCTGGGGGTCATGAGGGCTCCTTTGAAGGGCAGGGGCGTTCAGTGGGCGCCGTGGCGCGTGAGCGCTGCGAGGGCCGCGGGCGGGAGGAAGGGGCCGACGTCGGCGCCGAGGGAAAAGATTTCGCGCACGAGGGAGCTCGAGACGTGGGCGAGGCGCGGATCGGTGAGCAGGAAGAGCGTGTCGAGGCCCGCGAGCTCCATGTTCATGCGGGCCATCGGCTCTTCGTAGGCCAGATCGGTGGGGCCGCGCAGGCCCTTGACGAGGTGGGTGGCCCCGAGCGCACGTGCGCCGTCCACGAGCAGTCCCGCGGGGAGCTGTTCGACGCTCACGCGCTCGCTCAATCCTTCGGCCTGGATCGTGTCGCGGATGATGCCCACGCGCACGTCGATGCCGAGCGTCGTGACCTTGCCGGGGTTGTGGGACACCGCCACGATCACGCGATCACTCACCTGGGCGGCGCGGCGCACGAGGTCGAGGTGTCCAAGGGTGAAGGGGTCGAACGATCCGGGAACGAGGGCAATGGGCATGCGTTAAGGGTAGCGCGCCACCGCCTCACGCGCCGCCCTGCTCCGGGAGGAAGGCGAGGAAGTCCAGGCGGGTGTCACCAAAGCTCGCGGTCGCGTCGGAAACGAAGCATGAGCCGAGCGCGAGAGGCTCGGCGCGCGACGACTGTTCGATGACGAGCGTGCACTCTGGCGCTAGGGCGCCGGAATCGCCAAGCGCCTCGATCATGACGGCAAGGTCACCCGAGCCGACGGCATACGGAGGATCGGCGAACACGAGCGAGAACTCGCCCGCGTGGACGGGCGCGAGGGAGGCGAGCAGCGAGGGCGTCACGCGCGCGGCGTGCACGCTCATGCGCTCCTCGAGACCCAACTGGCGGGCAGATCGCCGGATCGCGGCAGCCGTCGGCCCGTGTGCTTCGTACGCACTCACGTGGCGTGCCCCGCGCGAGAGCGCCTCGAAGCCGAGCGCGCCCGTCCCGGCGAAGAGGTCGAGCACCACCGCATCCTCGATGACGCCCCACGAGGTCAGGCGTGAGAACAGGGCCTCGCGCACGCGGTCGCTCGTGGGCCGCGTCCGGTCGCTCGGTGGCGAGGGGATCGTGCGCCCTCCGAGCGCTCCCGCGATAATGCGTGGCATACCTCAGCTCCTTTCGACATCCGACGCGTCGGCGCCGCGCCGGGAGATGGCCGCATCGAGGGCAGCGAGTTCGGCTTCGGTTGGTCGCACGTGGTCCGCGCCCGGGAGCGAGCCGGAGCGCAGGGCCTCGATCACGAGCGCATCCTCGCGCGCCTCGCCGATGAGCTGGGCGTCGCGGGCAAGGTCCAGGAACCGGACGGCGACGCCGGTGCCGGACTGCACCTCCCCCACGAGGTCGCCGCTACCGCGCCGCGCCAGGTCGAGTTCTGCGAGGGCAAAGCCGTCCGTGGTCGCGGCCAGATCACCCAGGTGGGAGTGCGCGGCGCTGCCCCGCGCGCTCTGGGTGGCGAAGAACGCGATGCCGGGATGCTCCCCGCGCCCGATGCGGCCCCGCAGCTGATGCAGGGCGGCCAGCCCGAACCGTTCGGCATCGAGCACGATCATGATGCTCGCGTTCGGCACGTCCACGCCCACTTCGATGACCGTGGTGGCCACGAGCACGTTGATCTCGCCCGCGGCGAACTCCTCCATGCGCCGCTTCTTTTCCTCGCTCGGGAGCCTGCCGTGCAGCACCTCGATGCGCACGCCGTCCGTATCGGGGCGCGCGTTCAGCATCTCCGCGGTCTCGAGGACCCCGTGCAGGGCCATCTGCTCCGCGCCTTCCTCTTCGTCCTCGCTCGCTGGCTCATCGTCGGGATCGATCCTGGGGCACACCACGAAGGCCTGGCGCCCCGCGCGCACTTCTTCGAGCATGCGCTCCCACATGCGCTCCCGCCACACGGCGTCCCCGAGCGGCACCACGTAGCTCGTCACGTGCGCGCCTTCGCGTTCGCGCCCCGCCAGCTGGAGGGAATCGAGGTCGCCGACGAGGCTGAGCGCGGCGGTGCGCGGGATGGGCGTGGCGGTCATAACCATCATGTGCGGGCGCAGGCCATCCGGCCCCTTCGAGCGCAGCTGGCGGCGGTGGTCCACGCCGAAACGGTGCTGTTCGTCGATGATGACGAGCCCGAGCGCGAGGAAGTCCACGCTGTCGGTCAGGAGCGCGTGCGTGCCCACCACGATCCCGGCGGTCCCGTTCATGAGGTCCAGGAGCGCGGCGCGGCGCTCGCCCACCTTTTGCGAGCCGACGAGCAGGTGGATCGTCGTGGCCCCGTCCTCGGCATCCAGCCGGCCGCCGCGGCCGAGCCCGCCGAGCAGCGAACGCAGGGTGTCGGCGTGCTGCCGGGCAAGGACCTCGGTGGGCGCGAGCAGCGCGGCCTGATAGCCGGAATCGACGGCGCGCACCATGGCGCGAAGCGCCACGATGGTTTTGCCGGAGCCCACATCGCCCTGGAGCAGGAGCGAGGTGGGGTGCTGGGCGCTGATTCGTTCGGCAATCTGCTCGCCCACCTCGCGCTGAGAGTCGGTGAGGGTGAACGGCAAGCGCGCATCCAGGCCCGAGCTCAGGGGGCCGACGGTAGCGAGCACGGGGGCAAGATCGTGCGCGTCCTGGGCGCGGCGGCGGGCGAAAATGCTCTGGATGATGAAGGCTTCCTCGAAGCGGAAGTAGCGTTCGGCGCGCGCGGCGTCCTCGACCGAGGCGGGCGCGTGCAGACCCCGCACTGCCTCGCGCAGGCTCGGCAATCCACGCTCAGTGCGCACGGACGCGGGGATCGGGTCGGTGAGCTCGCCCGCGTGCGTGAGGGCCTTGGCCATGAGGGAACGCATGAGCTTCTGGGAGGCGGAGCCGCGCAGCGGGTACACGGGGGCGGGCCTCAGCGCCTCGCGAATGCTGTCTTCTTCCTCCGCCGTGGGCTCCTCGGGCAGCAGAACGTAATCGGGGTGGGCGATCTGAGGCTCGCCCCGGAACTCGGAGACCGTGCCACTCACGAGCACGCGCGCACCTTCGCGCAAGCGGCCGAGGTGCCACGCCACGAGGTGATCCTTGAACAGGAAGAAGGTGAGGGGCAGCGTGTCGCCGTCCTCGTCGCGGATGCGCACGTCCAGCAGGTGCCCGGGCCTATTGCTCATGCGGCGATCGCGTGCACTCACAACAGTGGCCCGCACGGACACGTCCTCGCCCTCGGTGAGGGTCCGCAGATCGCTCAAGGGGCCGGGGGTGCTGTAGCGGCGCGGGGGAATCCGCAGCAGATCGTCGAGGGAGTGCGCGTTCAGGCCGCGGATGGCAGCAGTTTCCTTGGGGGTGAAGAGGCCGCTGGGGAGCGGCGCGGCAAAGTTCGCTGCGGCGGGGCCCGCGGCAGCAGCGGGTGTGCTCACGCGCCTCTCCTCTCCCCTGACCTCATGACCTCATGACCTCTCGCCTCACGCCCGTAGGCCCCGCGCACATCTGGCCCCAGTCTTTCACGCTCGCCCTTCCCCGTGTGGTTGACTCCACAGGCCCGCACCCCGGTGGGGGCTGCCCGGGCCGAGCGGCGTGAGTTATGCTTGTGGGGTTGCCTTGCGCCGCGCGGTGAAATTCCGTCCGCGCCTGGCGCATCCGATCAATACTGTACTGACCCTCAGGAGAACACCGTGGCTTCCAAGTGTGACATCTGCGCCAAGAGCCCGAGCTTCGGCAAGAGCGTTTCCCACTCGCACCGCCGCACCTCGCGTCGCTGGAGCCCGAACATCCAGTCCGTGCGCACCGTGCTCGGCGGCACCCCGAAGCGCCTGAACGTGTGCACCTCCTGCCTCAAGGCAGGCAAGGTTCAGCGCGCGAGCTGACGCAGCGCGGGCTCACCCCGCACCCGGCGGCCCCCGAGCGGGCCGCGCACCATCATTAAACGTGAGTGGCGGTCCCCTTGTTGGGGGCCGCCACTCACGTTGTATGCGCTATTCAGCCGCGTTGACAGTGCCGTCCTTGGTCATCACCGAGACTACGTAGTCAGGATTGTTCGTCGCGGGCCGCGCATCCCATGTGGAGAACACCTGGTGGGTTCCAAATCCTGCTGCCCGGGCGTGCGCCTCGTAATCGGCGAGGGAGTAGCCGCGGCCGGTGCCGAAGCCCGCCACGAGCCTCGCATCCGGCTTGAGGAGCGCGGCGAAGGCCCGCATGATCGGTTCGCGGGCGCTGGGCGCGGGGAAGGCCACAACGTTGCCCGCCGCAACCACCAGATCAAAGCTGCCGACGGCCCCCGGACCCAAGAGGCCCAGGGTGTCCACGAGGTCCCCCGTGATCCACGTGGGGCCAGGGTGCGTGGCGTTGGCGTAGTCCACGAGGCCCGGGTCCAGGTCGATGCCCACGACCTCGTGGCCGCGGCGGTGGAGTTCGGCGCCCACCCGGCCGGTGCCGCTGCCCGCATCAAAGACCCGCGCCCCGCGGGGAAGCAGGGCATCGACGAATCGGGCCTCGCCGTCGAGGTCATCGCCACGGGCCTTCATGGTTTCCCACCGCTGAATGAACCAGGCGGTGTGGCCAGGGTTCGCCTCGAGATTCTTCGTCCACTGGGACTTGCCGTCGTCCCGCACGCGAGGGGCCGACGAGGCTCTTCCTGCCGAGGGGTGTAGCGCCGAGGCACGGGCCGACAGCGCGGAGGGCGTGGAATGGCGAGGATGGGGCGAGGGGGCATCGTGCATGGAAACCAGGGTACGCGGCCCGGCGAATACGGCTTGTCAGCCTCGCGGCCGCACGCACCGATCGAGTTCTCGCACGCGCATTCGTGCGCTCGCATTCTCAGGCCGAATGCTCACGCCTCGAAGTGGTCGAAGCCGACGTTCCCGAGTCCCTCGGAGTTTAGGAGGACGCCCGGCGCGCCCGTCGGCTCGGGACCCAGGACGCGCCCGATGACCCGCATGTGCTCGCGCAGATCGCTCCGCTCCTGCCACGTGGCGGGGCTGAGCGTCCCGAGCATGGCGTGCTCTTCGCCGGAGCCGAGCACCCAGGACATCGCGCTCGTTCCCCACGCCTCGGCGAGGGGTTCCAGTGCCCTCGCGTCCGCGCCGAGGGCGTCCGCGTCCAGGTCAATCACCACGTGACTGGCCTCCGCGAGGCGCCGCGCGTCGCGCACGAGTCCGTCGGACACGTCGATGAGCGAGGTCAACGCCGACGCGTAGCGCCACCCGAGGCTGATATCCGGTGCGGGTGCGAGGTGCCAGTCCCGCACGCGCTCGGCAAGCGCCTCGTGTCCGGGCGGGGCCTCACGTTCCTGCAGGATCAGGTCGAGGCCCGCGGCGCTCATCCCGAGCAGTGGGGCGCCGAGAATGAGGAGGTCGCCCGGGCGTGCGCCGGAGCGAAGGACCGGTGCCTGCCCGGGGGCGAGGGCGCCGAGGGCGGTGATGCTCACGGTGAGCTGGTCGGCAGCGCCGAGGTCTCCCCCGACGACGCTCGCGCCGACGCTTCCGGCCACGTCGGCCAGCCCGCGCGCGATCCCGTCCACAAGACTCACCGAGGTGGTGGAGGGCGCCAGGATGCTGAGGGTGAGCCAGGTGGGCGTGGCCCCCATCGCGGCCACGTCGGCGAGGTTCTGGATGGCGGCTTTGCGGCCAATCTGCTCGCCGCTCGAGGCATCCAGCAGAAAGTCGTGGCCCTGGACCATCGCGTCCGTGGTGAGCACGATCCGCCCGGGCGCCTCGAGCACCGCGGCGTCATCGCCTGGCCCCACGAGGGTGCCCGGTCCGCTCGGGAAATGCGGGAGAATCCTGGCGAGAATGCCCGCTTCGCCGAGCCCCGCAAGGGTTGCCTCCGTCATCATGCGACCTCCGCCTCATCGCCGGAGACGGAAGCTGGCTGGTAGGCCGCCTCCTTTGCGACGGCCACATACCCGAGCTTCTCGTTGATCCGGATCATGTGATCGTTGATGTGGGAGTTGTACGTGATCAGCGTGCTCACGTGCGGCGCCACCTCCGGCACCATCCGGTGGGTGGCGAGCTTGAGCGCGAGGCCCAGCCCGTGCCCCCGATGCTCCGGCATCACGACCGTGTTCTCTTGCGCGCCGAGGCTTGAGCCTTCGCCTCGCACGTCCACGTAGCTGTTTCCCGCAAGCGTTCCGTCGGGGGCCACCGCTACCGCGACGATCCGTTCGATGCCGCGCGCGGCCAGGGTCTTCTCGCCCTCGCGAATCCTCTCCCCCGTGTACTCGGGGGTGTCCATCTCCCATTCCTCGTTCGGGTCGTCGTCATCGAGCTGGCGCATGAGCTGCACCCACGAATCCAGGTACTCCTCGGGAACGGGCCCGCGCCACGTGAGGATGCGATAGTTCCCTTTCGCATCGTCGCACTCACGCTGCAATGCCTCAGCCGTCTCGGCGGGCAGCGGAAGGGACACCGTGCGGATGATCGCCGTGGTGACCCGGCGCAGCCCCGCCCGCGCGGCGAGGCGAGAGATCGGGAGCTGAGGATCGTCGGGATCCTCCTGGATACCGAGAATGCCCCAGCTAGAAATCTTCGTCCGGTCCGTCTGGGCGATGGCCGCGAGGCCCTGGTCCACGAGGGCGGTGCCGATGCCCCGGCCCGTGAGCGCGGGATGCACGCACACGTCCAGGTAGACGGTATCTAGGTTCTCCTTGAGGGGGAAGGTGAGCTCGGCACATCCGGCGATGATGGTTCCTCCCGAGTCGTTCTCCAGCTCGGCCACGATGAGGCGATGTGACCAGTACTCGTTGCCTGCGTAGCTCTCTCGAACCTGGGCCGCGGTGCGATGCTGGCTCGCACCAAACCAGTGCCGCTGATGCGCCTCTTCGAGCGCGTTCAGTTGCGCGAGTTCGGCATCGGAAGTTCGGTCGAGCGCCCTGAGGGTGAGGGAGGAGGCTCCGTCATCGAGAGTCATCGTGGTGGGAGGAGTGGTCAGGTCGTGGCACATACCAGTGACGCTAGCAGGGGGTTCATCGTCCGCTCCATCTTTTTTCCCTGCCCGCCCACCGAGTACCCCGGGGCGCCGGACCGACGCGGTCCCGTGGCCTGGTCTAGGCTGGTTCCCATGCCTCGCGCCGCCCTGCCTCCGATCACGCCCCGCGCCGTCACCGTCGGCGCGTCGGCCCTCGTGCTTGCCCTCGCGGGATGCACGAGCGTGCGAGTGCCCGAACCCGAGGCCGCGCCGACGGATCCCCGGTGCGCGGAAATCATCGTGTCGCTGCCCACCACGCTGCTGGGCCTGAGCCGCACCGAGACGACGGCGCAGTCGACGGCAGCGTGGGGCAGCGGCGAGACGGCCGTCGTTTTTCGCTGCGGCGTCACTCCCCCGCCGCCCACCACGGACCTGTGCACCACGATCGAGGCCCGCAATGGCACCCAGATCGACTGGATCGTGCACGAGGACACGGAAGCGGGCATGGTGCTGATGACCACGTACGGCAGGGAGCCCGCCGTGGATATTTCGGTGCCTCGCGCCGTGGCGCCCGACCAGCCGAGCGCCGCCGCCATCGAACTGTCCGGCCTCATCGCCCCGATCCCGCAGGACGGCCGCTGCCTGGCCTTCACGGACGTGAGCGAGAGCGACGCCCCGTAAGGGTCAGCCCTCGCTCGCGCGGCGTGGCGGCTGGGGCCAAGCCCCCGCCTACCGTCGCCCGCGGTCAGCCCTCGCTCGCGCGGCCTCGCCCCTCGAGTGCGAGGGTGATGAGCGTGGCAATGAGATCGGGATAGGCCAGCCCCATGGCGTCCCACAGGACGGGGAACATCGAGGACTGGGTGAAGCCCGGCATCGTGTTGACCTCGTTCACCACGACCTCGCCGCCGTCGGTCACGAACGTATCCACCCGGCTGAGGTGGTCGAGGCCGAGGGCCCGGTGGGCGCGCGCCGCGACCTCTTGCACGGCGGCGCTGAGCTCGGGGCTCAGGGCGGCAGGCACCTGGAGGGACACGCTACCCGCGCCGAAGTATTTCGAGGCGTAATCGTAAAAGTCCAGGTCATCGCCGATGACGATCTCGCCGGGTTCGCTCGTGCGCACCCCGCCATCGGCGCTCTCCAGGACCCCGCATTCCACTTCGCGGCCCGACAGCCCGGCCTCGACGAGCACCTTGGAGTCGATGGCGAACGCGCTGGCGAGCGCACCTTCCAGTTGCTCGATGCCGTCGATCTTCGAGACGCCGATGCTCGAGCCGGAACGGGCGGGCTTCACGAACAGCGGCGGCGCGAGGTCGCGCATGCGCGCCACGGCGGCCTCGCGGGCGTCGGGATCCTCCCATTCACGCTCGCTCACCACGATCCCGTCGGCCACGCGGAGTCCCGCTTCGCGCAAGAGGCGCTTGGTGATGTCCTTGTCTTGCGCCGCCGCCGAGGCGAGAACCCCGCTGCCCACGTACGGCAGATCGAACAGCTCGAGGAATCCCTGGACCGTACCGTCCTCGCCGTAGGGTCCGTGCAGGAGCGGGAACACCACGTCAACGTCGGCGAGATGCTCGATGCGTCCGCCGTCGCGCACCACCCGCACCGGGACGGGCCCGCGGCTCACACCCGGCGGCTGAAGGATGATCTCGTCGCCGTCGGAAGGGACGCTCGGGGCCGCGCCATCAACGATCTGCCAGCGGTCGGGATCGTCGCTGACCTCGACGAAGGCGCCCTCGGTCGTGATGCCGATGGGGAGCACGCGAAAGCGCGTCCGGTCGATCTGGCGCAGGATCGAGCCCGCGGTCACGCACGAGATGCCGTGCTCGCCGGAACGGCCACCAAAGAGGAGGGCAACAGTGATCACAGGGGCTTCCTTCATTCGGCTCTCACGGAGCGGGACAGGAGGGCGGTGGTGACATCGGCGATGTCGCGGCCGTGGTCGATGACATCGACGAGAGCGCTCGTGATGGGCACGTCGATGCCTTTCGCACTCGCGACCTCGGCGATGGCGCGGGCGGTCGCGACGCCTTCGGCGGTCTGGCCGACGGCCACGGTTGCCGCCTCAAGGCTCATACCCTCCCCGAGGGCGCGGCCCAGCCGGAAGTTTCGGGACAGCGGCGAGGCGCACGTGGCCACGAGGTCCCCCATGCCTGCGAGGCCGGCGAACGTGGCGGGTGAGGCGCCGAGCGCGGTGCCCATGCGGCTCATCTCCGCGAGCCCGCGCGTGATGAGCGAGGCGCGGGAGTTATCGCCGTAGCCGAGCCCTGCCGCGGCTCCGACCGCGGTCGCGATGACGTTCTTCATCGCGCCCGCGACTTCGACGCCGATGACATCCTCGCTCACGTAGGTGCGAAACCACGGCGCCCGGCACCACGTGGCCACGGTGCGGGCCACGTCGGCGTTGCTGCTTGCCACGACCGACGCGCACGGCTGCTGCTGGGCGATCTCCCCGGCGAGGTTTGGGCCGGACAGGACGGCGATACGGTCAGCGCCGATGCCACCCACCTCGGTCATGAGTTCGGAGATTCGCAGGTCCGTGCCCTGCTCGATCCCCTTGATGAGGGAGAGCACGGGCACGTCCGGCAGCGTGGGCCACGCGGCGAAGGCGCCGCGAAGGGACTGGGCGGGGACGGCGAGCACGATGCCATCCACACCGTCAATGGCCTGCCCCACCTCGGCGAATGCCCGAATGGCGGGGCCGAGGGTGAGGCCCGGAAGGTAGGCGGTGTTCGTGTGCCGCTCGTTGATCTCGTGCGCGACCTCGGGCCGCCTGGCCCAGAGGTGAACGCGGGCGCCCGCGGCCTCGAGCACCGTGGAAAACACGGTGCCCCAGCTGCCTGCACCGAGCACGGCGATGGTGGGAGGAGCCGCCACCTCAGTCGCCACTGCCCGACCTTCGCTGAGCCGAAGAGTCCCCGGTGCGCGGCGCCTCGATGCGAGCACGACCGGGCAGGGAACCCGCCTCGATGGTGCGGGGGGCCGACGGCGGCGCGATCTGCGCCCGGCGCCGAATGGTCACGGGTGCGCGGCGGGCAAGAGTGTGGACGGCGGCCGCGTGCATGAGGCGGCGCGGGCCAAACGTGAGGCGGCCACGGATCGAGCGATACTTCACCGCGGTCGTCACGCGCACCAAATCGCCGCCCGGCTCAACCGCCACCCCGATGCGCACCCGCAGCGAGGGTGTGTCGTCAATGATGAGCGCTTCGGCGCCGACGACCTCGCTCACCACGCGGTCCTTCGCGGGCGGCGGCACGAGGTCGAAGAGGCGAATGGCTTCGTCCCGCAGCGCCTTAGCGCCGCGCGAGGCCAGGGTGGCGTTGTCGTGGGAGAAGATCGCGCTCGCCCACACCTCGGGATCGGTCTCGCGCACGCCGCGCGTGGGCACGATGACCACGTCGCAGTAGTCCGGGACGGGAATGTCCCGCAGGGCAAGCGACGTGTAGCCGCTCGCTCGTGCCCCGGCCCCGTCGATGATCTCGCCGTCGCTCACGCCGCCGCCTTTCCGCTCAGTCTTCCCAGAAGTCTGCGCCGAGCGCGCGCAGCTTGTCCCGGAAGGCCTCGTAGCCGCGGTCGATGAGATCGATGCCGTGAATCTGGGACACGCCGGTAGCGCCGAGGGCCGCGATGAGGTAGCTGAAGCCGCCGCGCAGATCGGGCACCGTGATGTTCGCACCCGAGAGCGGGCGCGGGCCGCTGACCACCGCGGAATGGTTGTAGTTGCGCTGGCCGAACCGGCAGCTCGAGCCGCCGAGGCACTCGCGGTACACCTGGATCTGTGCCCCCATGTCGTTGAGCGCGCGCGTGAAGCCCAGGCGGTTCTCATACACGGTTTCGTGCACGATCGAGATGCCTTCGGCCTGCGTCAGCAGCACCACGAGGGGCTGCTGCCAGTCCGTCATGAAGCCGGGGTGCACGTCGGTCTCGATGGCGACGGACTTCAGGCCCTTGCCCGTGTCGTAAAAGCGGATGCCGTCGTCGAGGATCTCCATGCCCGCGCCCACCTTGCGCAGCACGTTGAGGAAGGTGGCCATGCCCTTCTGTTCCGCGCCGCGTACGAACACATCGCCGCCCGTCACGAGCGCCGCGCAGGCCCAGCTGGCGGCCTCGATGCGGTCCGGCAGCGCGCGGTGAGTGTAGCCGTGCAGTTCCTCGACGCCCTCGATCACGATGGTGCGATCGGTGCGCAGCGAGATCATCGCGCCCATCTTCTGCAGCACGTGGATGAGGTCTTCGATTTCCGGCTCTACCGCGGCGTTTTCCAGCTCGGTGATGCCCTTGGCGCGCACCGCCGTGAGCAGCACCTGTTCGGTCGCGCCCACGCTCGGGTATTCGAGGCGGATCTTCGCGCCGCGCAGGCCGTCAGGGGCCGTGATGAAGATGCCGTGCTCGCGCTTTTCCACGTTCGCGCCGAAGTTACGCAGCACGTCGAGGTGGTAGTTGATGGGCCTGTCACCGATCCGGCAGCCGCCAAGATCGGGGATGGTGGCCTCGCCGAGGCGGTGCAGCAGGGGGCCACAGAAGAGGATCGGGATGCGCGAGCTTCCCGCGTGCGCGTCGATATCGGCCACGTGCGCTTTTTCCACGTTGGCGGAGTCCATGATGATCGTGCCGGCGTCGTTGTCGCGCGTGACTCGCACGCCGTGCACCTTGAGCAGTTCGCTCACGATCCGCACGTCGCTGATGTCGGGGACGCTCGAAAGCTCGCTGGGGGTGTCGCCGAGGAGGGCGGCCACCATGGCTTTCGACACGAAGTTCTTGGCGCCGCGAACGGTGATTTCTCCGCGAAGCGGCTTACCGCCGCGTACATAGAAGGTGGTGCTCATCGTGTCCTTGTTTTCCTCGCGTGGGCCGGAAGACGGCTAACCGCTCCACCATACCGAAGTGCCGTGAGAATTCCTCCGCGCGCGTGAACCGGCGCCCGTGCGTGTTCACGGCCAGCGGAAAAGCAGGTGGGCGCCGCCGCACCACATGCGACGACGCCCACTGCGGGTGTCTCGAGTCAAGAAGGAGCTCAGGCCGTGGCCGTGTCCTCGGTCTTCACCGGGAGGGTCTTCGGCATCCAGCGCGGCCGGGTGGACTCGAACGCATCGATGTCGGCTTCGTGGCGCAGCGTGAGGCCGATGTCGTCGAGGCCCTCCATAAGGCGCCAGCGGGTGTAGTCGTCGATCTCGAAGGCGAACGTGGCGTCGGCCACGTGCACCTGGCGCGCTTCGAGGTCCACGGTGATGGGCGTGCCGGGGGCGTTGTCGAGGATCTTCCAGATCTGCTCGATGTCGCTCTGGTCGAGCTGGGCGGCTACTAGCCCCTGCTTGCCCGCGTTGCCGCGGAAGATATCGGCGAAGCGGCTTGAGAGGACGGCGGCGAAGCCGTAGTCGCGCAGCGCCCACACGGCGTGTTCGCGGGAGGATCCCGTACCGAACTCGGGACCGGCAACAAGGACCGTGCCGTGGGTGTAGGCATCCTGGTTGAGCACGAAGTCGGGATCGTTGCGCCAGGCGCTGAAGAGGCCGTCCTCGAAGCCCGTCTTCGTGACGCGCTTGAGGTAGACCGCGGGGATGATCTGGTCGGTGTCAACGTTGCTGCGGCGCAGCGGCACGCCGACGCCGGTATGGGTGGTGAACTTTTCCATGGGAGGGGTCCTTCCTGGTGGAGCGAGCGGGGCTAGGCGCGGGGTCTAGCGCGCGGGCTCCAGGTCGGCGGGCGAGGACAGGGTGCCGCGCACGGCGGTGGCGGCAGCCACGACGGGTGAGACGAGGTGCGTGCGCCCGCCCTTGCCCTGTCGGCCCTCGAAGTTACGGTTCGAGGTGGAGGCGCTGCGCTCACCCGGTGCCAGCTGATCGGGGTTCATCCCGAGGCACATCGAGCAGCCCGCGTTTCGCCATTCGGCGCCGAACGCGAGGATGTCTTCGTGCAGGCCCTCTTGCTCTGCCTGGAGGCGCACGCGCGCCGAGCCGGGGACCACGAGCACGCGCACGTCGGGACTCTTCGTGCGGCCGCGAATGATCTCCGTGAACGCGCGCAGGTCCTCGATGCGGCCGTTGGTGCACGAGCCCATGAACACGGTGTCCACCTTGATGTCCTTGAGCGGCATGCCCGGAACGAGGTCCATGTATTCGATGGCGCGTTCGGCGCTCACTCGCTCAGTTTCGTCGGTGATGGTCTCGGGCGTGGGGACGGTAGCCGATAGGGGCAGGCCCTGGCCCGGGTTGGTCCCCCACGTCACGAAGGGTTCGAGCTCGTCGGCGTTGATGATGACTTCGGCGTCGAACGTGGCGTCCTCGTCGCTGCTGAGGCTTCGCCAGTATTCGACGGCTTCGTCCCATGCCTCGCCCTCGGGGGCGTGCGGGCGGCCCTTGACGTACTCGAACGTGGTTTCGTCCGGGGCGATCATGCCCGCGCGAGCACCGGCCTCGATGGACATGTTGCAGATCGTCATGCGGCCCTCCATCGAGAGTGCGCGGATGGCGTCGCCGCGGTATTCGAGCACGTAGCCCTGGCCGCCGCCGGTGCCGATCTTGGCGATGACGGCGAGGATGATGTCTTTCGCGCTCACGCCTGGCTTCAGCTCGCCGTTGACGGTGATGGCCATGGTCTTGAACGGCTTGAGCGGGAGGGTCTGGGTGGCGAGCACGTGTTCGACCTCGGAGGTGCCGATGCCGAAGGCGAGCGCGCCGAACGCGCCGTGGGTGGAGGTGTGGGAGTCGCCGCACACCACGGTGATGCCGGGCATGGTGAGGCCCAGCTGGGGGCCCACCACGTGGACGATCCCCTGTTCGACATCGCCGAGCGAGTGGATGCGCACGCCGAACTCCTCGGCGTTCGCGCGCAGCGTGTTGATCTGCGTGCGGCTCGTGATGTCGGCAATCGGCTGGTCGATGTTGAGGGTCGGCGTGTTGTGATCCTCGGTGGCGATCGTCTGATCGAGGCGGCGAAGGGGGCGCTGTTCCTGGCGGAGGCCGTCGAAGGCCTGGGGCGAGGTCACCTCGTGAAGGAGGTGAAGATCGATGTACAGAAGGTCGGGCTCGTTGCCCTCACCCTTGCGGACCACGTGGTCGTGCCACACTTTTTCTGCGAGTGTCCCCGCCATGCTCAGGACTCCTTGTGTCGTTTGTTGGTCACGCCAGCCATCCGGATCGGGTGGGGCCGACGGTTCCCTGGCACGCCGTTGGATTCGAGGCGCACCGGTGCTCACTGCAATAGTGCGGGTGTCCACGAAACACCGCATGTGCGTTTCACTATCTAAGACGCTAGTCTTAGTCCATGAACATTGAGAAGGAAGACGGAAGCGGCGTCGGCGTCCTCGACAAGGCAGCCTCCGTGCTCGGAGCCCTGGAGGCCGGCCCCGCCACCCTCGCACAGCTCGTGCAGTCCACGGGCCTCGCCCGGCCCACCGCCCATCGCCTCGCCGTTGCCCTCGAGCACCACCGGCTCGTCACGCGCGACATGCAGGGACGTTTCATCCTGGGCCCTCGCCTGACCGAACTTGCCGCCGCCGCCGGTGAAGACCGGCTGCTGGCCGCGGCCGGCCCCGTGCTCGCCGCCCTGCGCGATCACACCGGGGAATCGGCGCAACTCTACCGGCGCCAGGGCGATCACCGCATCTGCGTGGCCACCGCGGAGCGCCCGATTGGCCTGCGCGATTCGGTGCCGCTCGGCGCGACCCTCACGATGCGTGCCGGTTCCGCCGCGCAGATTCTCCTGGCCTGGGAGGAACCGGATCGCCTGCACCGCGGCCTCCACGGGGCGCGCTTCACGGCCACCATGCTGTCGGCCGTGCGCCGTCGCGGCTGGGCGCAGAGCGTCGGCGAGCGCGAATCGGGCGTGGCGTCCGTGAGCGCTCCGGTGCGTGGGCCTCACGGCCGCGTGATCGCCGCCCTATCTATCTCCGGGCCCATCGAGCGGATGACCCGGCAGCCCGGCAGGCTCCACGCGACCGCGGTCATTAGTTCGGCGAACCACCTCACCGAGGTGATTCGCCGCGCGGCAGGCTAGGCCCGCTCGAGCCACACCGGGGTGTGGGCGTACTGCAGGAATGCGGTGTTGGAGACCACCGGCTGAGCACCCTCGTCGTTCTTATCGCGCGCGTTGGCCACGATGAGGCGGGTGCCTTCGCTGCGGCGCAAGAGCTCCTTGGCAGTGTGCTCGCGCCCAAACTCCGTGATGTCCACCTCGACCGTGGGCGCCACATCCCGCAGGTGCGCTTGCGCCTTTTCGAGGATGCCCTGCCACCGGCCTTCGGGAATCACGATGGAGGGAATCACGCGGACGCTCGTGCCGAACAGCCCCGCGAACTCCGCGGCGCGCTCGAGCGCCCGCTCAAAGTGTGCGCCTCCGTCGTAGAACACGGCGACGGGGCCTGTGCTCTCCAGATCGCCGCGCACCACCACAATTGAGCACTTCGCGCGCGAGATCAGCGCGGAACTCGTGGAGCCCACGATGAGCGAGAGGAAGCGGCCGAGCCCGCGCGAGCCGACGACGAGCGCCTTCGCTGTCTCGGACTGGCCGATGAGCACGTCGACGGCGCGACCGTCCACGATTTCGGTGGTGACGTTGACGCCGGGGGCCACTTCGCGAGCGATATCTGCCGCTTCGTCCAGGAGTCGCTGCGCGGAGACCTTGAGGCCCGAGCCACTGACGCCCGGCACCGGGTCCACATCGACGCCCATGAGCGGCCACACGAACGCGTGCACGAGGTGCAGGGTCGTGTCGGTGGCCAGTGCGTGCTTGGCTGCCCAGCGGATCGCGCGATCGGATTCTTCGGTATCTTCCACACCCACAACGATGCGGCCGGATGCAGTGCTCATCTTGTTCCTCCTGAACAGTGCCCACTCCCATGTGAGCCGGGTTACCTGGCTCCTCCAGTCTAGACCTCTCTCCCGGGCCCCTGCATCAGGACGGTCCCCACGAAGATGAGCGTCCGCGCCCGCACGCGCAGACGTTCACGCACGACAAAGGCCCGATCACCGAAGTGATCGGGCCTTCATGCTCTGGTACCCCGTACCGGATTTGAACCGGTGTTACCGCCGTGAGAGGGCGACGTCCTAGGCCGCTAGACGAACGGGGCCAGTGATCTTCGCTTCCGAAGCCTTGAATAGCTTAGCAGCCACCCGGAGTGGCCCCAAACTGAGAGCGTGTGATCTGAGTCGCGGGGCATCGCGGGGCCTTGGGTGCCGTTCAGGGCCCGCCGCGGCACCCCACCGCTTTACGGCAGAAACTACGACAGGTATGCTGTGTGTGTCTGAGTTTCTGCCGAACAGGAGGCAACGATGGATACCGCGACACTGCCCGACCTCCTTCGCTACGAAGACCTCGCCCACCAGGGACTCACCCGCCACGGCCTCGACCTCCTTCTTAGCTCAGGCGAGTTCGAGCGCGTCTCGCCCGGCCTTTTTCTCCGCGCAGGACTCACAGATGACACCACCGCGGCATGGATGGCGATCACAACGAAGAAGCCCGACGCAACACTGTGCCTTCTCACGGCGCTGTCTCTCCATGGGCTCACCGACGAAATCCCCACTCGCAGCGACATCGCTATCCCCCGTGGCACACAGCCTGTCACCGTCCGTCACGCGCCTATTACCTGGCACAGCTTCGCCACCGACACTTTTGACATCGGCCGCGATCAATACGCCCTGCCGGGCGGGCGCTCCATTGGCCTGTACTCGGCCGAACGCACGCTGATTGATGCATTCCGGTTGCGGCACGCGTGGGGCAGCGACCTTGCCATCGGCTCTCTCAAGCAGTGGTTGAGCAGGCGCGACAGTAGCCCCGGCACGCTGCTTGCCATGGCGGGCAACTTCCCGTCGGCGCTTCCTGCCATCCGGCAGGCCCTGGAGGTTCTGCTGTGACCCCACTTCCGCAACATGGAACCCCTGCTGGCGACGCTGCCATTGCCATTCGCAGTTTCGCCCGGCGCACGGGGGCCGACGTTCAAGAACTGATGACGCTGTATGCCCTCGAAGGACTCTTGGCGCGGATCACGGCATCTGCGTACCGGGAGGACTTCGTGCTCAAGGGCGGCGTCCTCCTCGCAGCCTTCGCGGCGCGCCGGCCGACGAAGGACATCGATCTGCAAGCCACCCGACTTTCGGGAGATCCAGAAGAAGTCACCGAGCGGGTTCGCGCCATCGCTGCTCTGACTGTTCCCGACGGGCTCATCTTCGACCCCTCCAGCATCACCGCAACAACGATTCGAGACGCCGACGAGTATGCGGGAGTCCGAGTGAAGCTCACGGCACATCTGGGGAAATCTCGGCTGGCGATCGGTATAGACGTGAACTTTGGTGACCCGATCTGGCCCGCACCGCGCCTCATCGACTTGCCACGCATCGTGCCTCTTGACCAACCCACTGTCAGGCTCCTCGGCTACCCACTCACAATGGTGCTCGCGGAGAAGATCGTGACCGCCATCGACCGCGGAGTGGCCAACACCCGCTGGCGCGACTTCGCCGACGTCTATACGCTCGTCGGGCTCCACCCGGTCGATGCCAGCGACCTTCGTGCGTCACTTGAGACCGTCGCGGAGTACCGCACGGTTGACCTCGCACCACTGCTGCCCACACTTGACCCAATGCAGGAAGGGGCTCAACAGAAGTACCGCGCCTGGCGCACGCGAACGCACCGTGAGGCAGAGCTCCCAGCATCGTTCGCCGACGTTCTCACCGCGGTGGCCGGGTTCGCTGATCCGGTGCTCACGTCCGCCGCAACAGGCGCGTGGAATCCACAGCGTCATATCTGGGAGTGAATAACTCATCCTGATCCCCAGCGGATAAAACCCTTGCACAGAACACCTGAGAGTGTGTGGATTTTATCCAGCTCGCAGGCCGCGCCTGGAGCGGGCTCCTGCGCCCACCACCCCAGCCCGAGGCTGATGCCAGGCCCCAGGCAACGCAAAAGCCTCGGGATTCGCGAGGAATCCCGAGGCGTGTGGCTGGGGTACCAGGACTCGAACCTAGAACAACTGAACCAGAATCAGCCGTGTTGCCAATTACACCATACCCCAGGGTATTTCCGGCCAAGGCCGAACGAAATAAAACTCTAGCTCACGGGGTGCCTGGCCGCCAACTTCTCGGGGTGTGGCATGCGCTACCCCGGCCCGGATCAGGCGCTGGGAGAGCCCTCGAGCTTCTCGTACACGCGGATCGAGTCGCGCACGCCAGCGAAGCGGAAGGGCCCGGACGTTTCGTGCGGCGTCTCGAGGTCGCCCACGCGGTCGAAGGCGATGTGTCGCTCGCGGTACTCGGGGTATTCGATGACGCGGCGCTCGTCGAGCATCCGGTCCATGGCCCCGAGCCGCAGCTGGTCGCGGTAGCCGTCGACGAGCAGGCCGGTGAAGAACTCCGCGACGGCGCCGGAGCCGTAGCTGAAGACACCGACCCTCTCCCCCGCGTCGAGCGCGCCGCCCTCGAGGAGGGACAGCAGCGCCATGTAGGTGGAGGCCGTGTAGGAGTTGCCGAGGCGTCGGTTGAGCACCATCGTGTCCTCGAGCGAGGCCACGCGCGCGGCCACGTCGTCTGCCCCTGCCACCTTGGCGAGGGTCTGCATGGCCTTGGCGGCCATCTTCGTGAACGGCTGGTGGAAGCACACGCGGGCGATGGAGGCGAACTCGGCGCCCCCGCGGCTCAGGTAGTCGTTCCACGCGGCTTCGACGGCGCGCAGGTACACGGTCACGGAGTAGCGGCCGTCAACGATGGCGGTGCTGCGATCGTTCGGGCGCCAGAAGTCGTGCACGTTCTCCGTGAACAGGCCGGAGGCGTCCTCGATCTGAAGGATGCGGGGGTTCGCGGTCACGAGCATCGCGACGGCGCCGCTGCCCTGGGTAGCCTCGCCACTTGAGTCGAGTTCGTAGCGGGCCACGTCGGACGCGATGACGAGCACCTTCTCGTCAGGCCTGCGGGCCACGAGACCGAGCGCGAACTGGAGGGCAGAGGTCGCGGAGTAGCACGCCTCCTTGAGCTCCACCACACGCACGTGAGGATCGAGACCCAGGAGTTCGTGGACGAAGATGCCCGCGGCCTTGGACTGATCGATGCCGGATTCGGTCGCGAAGAGGACCGTGCGGATCCCGGCCGTCCCGTGGCGCTCGATGATGGGGGCGGCGGCTCGGGCCGCGAGGGTCACGATGTCCTCGTCGGCGCTCGGGAGGCTCATTTCCACCTGGCCGATGCCGCGGTGGTACTTGCCCGCGCTCGTGCCCTGCGCGTCGGCGAGGGAGGCGAGCGGGAACATGAGCGAGCCCGTCGCGGCCGAAATATCGTCAATGCCGAGCGGCACCGGTGTCATCGAGAACTCCGTTCGAACTGGATGTGGGCGGCCATGAGCTCGCCCGGATTCGTTTGTGCGGCCATGAGCGACAGTTCGCCACACAGGACCGTCGCGGCGGCGAGAACGGCGAGGCGCCGCGCGTTATCGCCCGGCTCCCGCTCCTCGCGGCATCCGAGCCGCTCGAGCGTGCGGGTCACGCCGTCCAGGCCCTTGCCGTTGCCGACGCTGCCCACGATGAGGTGCGGGATCGTGCACGAGAAGTAGAGGTCCTCGCCGCGCACCTCGGTGTGGGTGATGCCCTGGGAGCCCTCCACGATGTTCGCGGCGTCCTGGCCGGTGGCCAGGTAGAAGCCGAGCAGCATGTTGGCGTAGTGCGCATTCGCGCTGCGCAGGGATCCCGCGGCGATCCCGCCGACGAGGTTCTTGCGAACGTTGAGGTCCATCATGCGCTCTGCGCTCGTGCGCAGCCGGCGCCGCAGCACCTCGGCCGGAAGCGTGATCTCCGCGATGACGTTCTTGCCGCGCCCGCGGATTCCGTTGACGGCCGACGCCTTCTTGTCGGTGCAGAAGTTGCCGGAAATGCTCGCGTACTGCAGGGCGGGCTCACGTTCGGCGATGGCGGGCATGAGCGCATCGGCGGCGAGGGTCACCATGTTGTGCCCGGCCGCGTCACCGGTCGTGAACTCGAGGCGCAGGTACAGCAGGTTGCCGACGATGTGCGGGGCCACGTCGATCAGGGTGGCGAACCGGCTCGTGCCCGCCACGACCCGCTGCAGCGCGGGAAGGTCCTCGGTGATCCGCTGCGCCGCCTGGTGAGCATCCGCCGCGCTGTCGGCCCGAAAGAGGATCGAGCGGGTCATGCGTTCGTCCACGAGCGTGGCGCGAATGCCCCCCTCGACGAGGCGGGAGACGGTGGCGCCCCGCTTGACCGACGGGAACAGGGTGGTCTCGTACGTCGCGAGCGGTACCTCGATCTCGCCGCTGGTCACATTGCCGCTCAGGCGCAGCGGGCCGATCCACGCCATCGGGATCTGGGCGAACTCCTGATTCTGAGCACTCATGTCATTCCCCTCCCGCGTGGCGGCTCGCGCTGCGGCGGGCGTACCGGGTCATGTCGATGCCGCGGGCATCGGCGAAGTCGCGCACCTCGCCCGTGATGAGCAGGTCCGTGCTGGTCAGCGCGTCCACGGTCTCGGCGCCCAGCAGCGCCATGATGGCCTGCACCTGCTCGCGCCACAGCTCGATCTCCTCGATGAGGGCGTCCGGGCCGTCGTTGCGCACGATGGCGAGGAAGCTCCCGGCCACGCCCACGGCGCGCGCGCCGAGCGCGAGGGCCTTGACCACGTCGAGCGGGGTGCGCACCCCGCCGGAGGCCAGCAGGCCCACACCGGAGTCGCGGGCGGCGCCGCGGGCATCGATGAGGCTTTCGACGGCGCTGTGCCCCCAGTCATCGAGCAGGGGGAAGTTCTCGCCGGAGCGCCGGGCGTTCTCGATGCGCGCAAAATTCGTGCCGCCGCTTCCGGCCACGTCCACGTAGCGCACGCCCAGGCGGGCCAGGCGCAGCACCGTGTCGGCGCTCATCCCGAAACCCACCTCCTTGACGATCACGGGTACGCTCACGGCGCCGACGATGCGTTCAATCGCCCGGCGGCGATGGGTGAACTCTCGGTCCCCCTCCGGCATGACGATTTCTTGCACGGGGTTGATGTGAATCTGCAGGGCGTCGGCGTCGATGAGGTCCACGGCCTCGCGCGCCTGCTCCGGCGTCGCGTTGGCGGAGAGGTTCGCCATGAGGAACCCGTGCGGGTTCTCCTCGCGCAGCACCGTGAAGCTTTCGGCGCACGCGGGATTCTTGAAGTAGGCGCTCATGGACCCCGACGCCATTGCGATGCCGGTATCGGCGGCGGCGATGGCCAGCGAGCGATTGAGCTGGCCCGTGAAGTCGCTGCCGCCCGTCATGCCGTTGATGAAGAACGGGAGGTCCCACTGGGTCTCATCGATCGAGGTGGCCACCGAGACGGAGGCGACATCGACGGCGGCGAGGGGGTGATGCATGAACCGCACGTCGTCGAAGTGGACGGCGCGGCGCCTGCGGGAGTTTTGCTCCATCGCCAGCCGCACGTGGTCGTCTTTTCTCGATTCGTTCATCGGTGCTCCTCCTCGAATGCGGGGGCGGGATGGGTGGTCGTGACAAGGAGGGCGCCGAGGCCCAGGTCGAGCGGGGTGAAGCCTTCGCTGCGCCACGTCTGCTGCACGCGAGTGGATACCTCGTCGCGGTCGGTGAGTGCGATCATGCAGTCTCCCCCGCCCGCGCCGGAGATCTTCGCCGCGGCGCCGTGGGCCTCCGCGATGTCGATCATGCGCCCGAGCGCCGGGGTGAGGATGCCGAGCGCCCGGCCGTCGCCGCGCGCCCCGTGATCCAGGTCCGCGAGGAGGCGCTGGGAGGCGCGGATGCCGTCGAGCACACCGGCGATGTCTCCCGCCTCGAGGTCTCGGGCGAGCGCGAGGGTCGCGGCTTCGCTGCGCTCTGCCCACTCCTCCAGGTCCATGGCGCCGGTCGCGGCGGCCTCGTCGAGCGCGGCCACGAGGTTCGCGGTCGAGGCGGGCGATCCGCTCCAGCCGACGAGCACGCGCAGGCGCTCGCTCACGTGCAGGGGGCGCAGTTCAAGGCCCGGCCACGGCGCGTGAACCGCGGCGTGCACGCCATCGCTCTGCGCCCGCTCCAGGACGGCCGCGCGGTCGAACGAGCGGAAGAAAATCCAGCCTCCGAGCACGGACGCGGCCACGTCGGCGCACGAGGCGCTTGGGCTCCCCGCGATGACCGCGAGCGCGCTCACCCGAAACAGCGTGTCGGGCTCGAGGTCGAGGCCCCAGGCGTCGGCGGCGGCCGCGACCACGGCCACGACGACGGCGCCGGAGGAGCCAAGGCCGTACTTCGTGCCGGCGTCGTCGGCAAGGCTCGAGGTGAGGGTGATGTCGAGGGGCGTGGGGGCCGCTCCGGCGCCGTGTGCGTAGGCGGCGAGAACATCGAGCGCTCGCAGGGCGGGCTCGCGAGCCGCGCGGTCCGCCGCGGGGGCGTTCAAGGGCGCGGGCGTCCAGGTCAGGGGCGAGTCGGCGAAGGCCGACGAGGCCACCAATGCGCCAAGTCCAGTGGCGGGGCGCGATCCTGGCGCGGTGGACAGTGCGCGGGCCTCGGCGCGGATGCCCGCATCCATCGCGATGACCACGGCGGGCCGTCCGGTCCGCACCACCGAGTATTCGCCCACGATGAGCAGCTTGCCCGGGGCGCGAACTGTGCTCATGTGGCGGCGGGTGGCGCAGCCTCGGATGCGAGGAAGGCGCCAGGGCCGGCATGGGCGGTATGGAGGGTCACGCCCGCCATCCTCTCACGCAGGCGCGCGGCCAGATCCCCGGCCTCACGAGCTCGACACAGAATCTTCACGTTGGGGCCCGCGTCGGCGCTCGCGTAGGCGAGCAGGCCCTCGGCGCGCAGCTCGGCGACGGCATCGAAGAGGGCGAAGCTGTCGGCGGTGAGGTAGCGGACGGGCGGCTCCGCGCCGAACATCGAGGCGTGCATGCGCAGGGCGCTCATCTCCGCGATCTCGCCGAGGCTCTCGTAGTCACCGGCGCGAACGGCCTCGGTGGCCCGCTCGAGCAGGACGGTGTTGGAGGCCACCCACCCGGCGTAGTACGGCGAGGTCTGTTCGGTGAGCTTCATGGCGGCCCGGCTGCCGATTTTTTTGCGGTCGCTCGAGAGCACCGCGACGATCATCGCGAGATCCTCCCCCGCCCACTCGAGGGGGCGGGCCACGCTCGTGGCGTCATCCGTACCCTGGTCCCAGCGCACGAGGCCGCCGAAGATGGAGCGGCACGCGGAGCCGGAGCCGCGGCGGGCAAGGCGCGAGAGTTCCGCGGGCGTGGTCTCGAGGCCGTAGGCGGCTGCGGCCGCTGTCGCGAGGGCCGCGAAGGCGGCGGCGCTTGAGGCGAGCCCGGCGGCCGTCGGCACCGTGTTGGTCGAGATCACGCGCGCCCGCGCGCTCGCGCCCGCGGCCTCGCGCACCAGGTCGAGCACCTCGACGACTCTGCGCGATTCCTCTCCGGTGAGGGCGGCGCCGTCCAGCTCAACCGAGTCCTCGGGCCCGTCGGTGAGGCTCACCTCGGTCGTGGTTGGGAAGATGTCGAGCGTGAAGGAAAGCGAGCCCGTGGCCGGGAGGATCAGCGCGTGGTCGGCCTTCCCCCAGTACTTCACGAGCGCAATGTTCGGGTGTGCGATGGCCGTTGCCGTGCTCATTCCTGGTCCTCCTCGTGGACGTCCCACACGTGGGTGGCCCCGGCGGCCCGCAGGGCGCGGGCGATACCGGGAAGTTCGGCGCCCGAGGGCGCCAGGGCGATGATGCAGCCTCCCTGGCCGCCGCCGGTGAGCTTCGCCCCGAGGGCCCCGGCCTCGCGGGCGGCCTCGACGAGCGTATCGAGGGCGGGGTGGGAGACGCCGAGGGAGCGCAGCACGTCGTGGCACGCGTTCATCGCGCAGCCGACGGAAACAAGGTCCCCCGTTCCGAGCCCTTCGCGCGCCTCGTGCGCGAGGGAGGCGATGGTCTCGAGCGCGGGATTGACCGTCTCGGGCTGCTGCCCGCGAAGCCGGCGCACGTCGGCCACGGCATCCAGTGTGCGGCCCGGCATGCCCGTGTCGGCGATGAGCAGCGCGGGCCGGGTCTCGACCGCGAGGGGTTCTGCCCGGCCCTCCTGGAACCAGAGGGGGCCGTCGGCCATCGTCGCGTAGGCATCGAGCCCGCTCGGGGTGCCGTGCGCTATGCGCTCCACGAACTGCACGAGCTCGAACCGCTCCTCGCTCGTCAGTTCGTGGCCGTACAGGCGGGCGACGGCCACGGCGATCGCGCTCGCCATCGCGGCCGAGGATCCGAGGCCGCGGGCCGTGGGGATGCTGCCTTCGACGTGGACCTCGGCGCGGCCGGGCTCCTGACCCACGTGGGTGAGGATCGTGCGCAGCGCGGAATGCGCGAGCTCGTCCTCGCCGTGATCGCCGTGCAGGTCCACGTAGATGGCCCCGGTGGAGGGATCGCCGACGGTGGCCACGCGACGCTTGCCGCGCCGATCCCCCGTGTCGCTCGAGGGCACGTCGAGGGTGAGGGCGCCGTCCATCCGCAGCGTCCCATCCAGTGTGGGAACGCCGTCGATGGTGAGGGAGCCGTCGAGGGCAACGCCCTCGTGCCCGCCGCGTCCGGCGTCGGGAAACGGCAGCAGGGTCGCGGTCGCGGAGATCCTGAGCGCGGGAACGGGAAACGCGATGGCCGGGTGCCCGTACACCACCGCGTGTTCCCCGATGAGGATCGCTTTGGCGTGCGCGCGGCCCACACCGTACGCACCGGTGTTCACTGACATGCGATGGACCCCTAGGCCACCAGGGCCAAGAACGCGCGCAGACGGGCCAGGGTCGAGACGAACCCCAGCAGTTCCATCGATTCGAACAGGGGCGGGCTCACGCGCCTGCCGGAGATCGCCGAGCGCAGCGGGCCAAAGGCGAGGCGCGGCTTGACGCCCATCTCCTCGATGATCGCGGTGCGCAGGGAGGATTCGAGCGTTGCCGCGTCGAAGGCGTCTTCGCCGCCGAGTTCGATGACCTCGATGGCGCGGCGCACCACACCCGCGGGATCATCGCCGAGCTTCTTGAGGGCATCCTCGTCCACCACGAGGTCGCTATCGGCGGTGAACAGGAAGCGGAGCATGTCGGGGGCTTCGCCGAGCAGGTTCATGCGGGGCTGGACGAGCGGGGTGGCGCGCACGAGCAGCGCGTGCTCGTCGGCCGTGATCGGGGTGCTCACCACGCCCGCCTTTTCCAGGTAGGGCACCATCCGCTCGGTGAAGTCCGCGGCGGGCAGCATCCGCATGTGGTCGGCGTTGATGGCCTGTGCCTTCTTGAGGTCCACGCGCGCGGGGTTCGGGTTGACGCTGGCCACGTCAAACTTCGCCACGAACTCCTCGCGGGTGAAGACGTCCTGATCGGCGCTATAGCCCCAGCCGAGCAGCGCGAGGTAGTTGACCATGCCCTCCGGCAGGAATCCCTGGTCGCGGTAGAGGAAGAGGTTGGATTCGGGGTCGCGCTTGGAGAGCTTCTTGTTGCCTTCACCGAGCACGTACGGCAGGTGGCCGTAGACGGGGGTGGCGGCCGCGACACCGATGGCCTTGAGGGCCTCGAAGAGCACGATCTGGCGGGGCGTGGAGCTCAGGATGTCTTCGCCGCGCAGCACGTGCGTGATGCCCATGAGGGCATCATCGACGGGGTTCGTCAGCGTATACAGCGGCTGGCCGTTGCCGCGGACCACGACGAAGTCGGGCGTGGATCCGGCCTTGAACGTGATCTCTCCCCGCACGAGGTCGTCAAAGCTCACGTCGGTCTCCGGCATCCGCATGCGCCACACGCCCGCGCGCCCCTGGGCGCGGTAGGCCTCGATCTGCTCGGCGCTGAGGTCGCGGTCAAAGCCGTCGTAGCCGGATTCCTTGGGCCGCCCCGCGGCAACGTGTCGGGCCTGAATCTCTTCCGGGGTGGAGAACGATTCGTAGATGTGGCCGCCGTCCTTGAGCTTTTGGATGACCTCCTGGTAGATCTCCGCGCGCTCCGACTGGCGGTACGGGCCGTCGTTGCCGCCCGCTTCCACGCCCTCGTCCCACGTGATGCCGAGCCAGCGCATCGCGTCGAGCAGCTGGTGGTAGCTCTCCTCGCTATCGCGCTGCTGGTCTGTGTCCTCGATCCGGAACACGAGCGTGCCGCCCGTGCGGCGGGCGTAGGCCCAGTTGAACAGGGCGGTGCGGACCATGCCCACGTGGGGGGTGCCGGTGGGCGAGGGGCAAAAGCGCACGCGGACGTTATCGACGCCGCGCTGGCTGGCCAGCGGGAGCGAGGTGGTGGTGCTCACGGAATGGTTCTCCTTGGAGGTGGCGAGGGGTGGGGCCGACGGGGGTGCGGCTAGGCCTGGAGGTCGTCGGCGCGAAGGACGCGGTTGGTGAGGGTGCCGATGCCGTCGATCGTGACATCGATGCTCTGGCCGGGCGTGACGAGGCTGACCCCGGCGGGCGTGCCGGTGAGGATGACATCGCCCGGCAGCAGGGTCGTGACCTTCGTGATCTCTTCGATGAGGGCGGGGAGGGACCACAGCATGTCGGCGGTGGTGCCGTCCTGCTGGATCTCCCCGTCCACGTGCGAGGTGACGCGGAGCCCCGAGTCGAGGTCGAGGTCCGTCTCGATCCAGGGGCCGAGCGGGCACGACGTGTCGAACGCCTTCGCGCGGAACCACTGGTTTTCCGCGCGCTGGGCGTCGCGCGCCGTGAGGTCGTTCGCGCACGTGTAGCCGAAGATGTAGTCCGCGGCATCTGCCGCCGTGACGTTCTTGGCCACCCGCTTGATGACGACCGCGAGTTCGGCCTCGAGGCTCAGTTCGTCGGTGAACTCGGGAGTGATGATCGGATCGCCCGGGCCGATGACGGTGGTGTTGGGCTTGAGGAACAGCAGCGGAATTTCGGGCACCTCGGTGCCCATCTCCGCGGCGTGATCGGCGTAGTTCTTGCCTACCCCCACCACCTTCGAGCGGGGAATCACCGGGGCGAGCAGCCGCACGTCCTCCAGGGGCACGATGACGCCGCTCGGTTGAATTTCGGTGTAGAGCGGGTCTCCGGTGAGGCCATACACCGTGTCCACGCCGTCTTTGTCTTGGATGATCCCGAACATCGGGTCGCTGCCAGTCGTGAATCGTGCAATGCGCATGAGGGCCAGTCTAGAGGGGGACCGTCATTCCCGCGGCGCGCCAGCCTGCCGGAAGGGGCCGGATGTTGCCAGGTTCTCGCCCGGGCGTCGGCGGCACGCCGTGCTCGGTACTCTGGTGCCATGCCGATCACCGCCCCCGACGCCCGCCCCGCCGCCGCGGGCCACCCCGCGCCGGGAACCGTCCTCAGCGCGGACCAGGCGCGAGCTGAGCGCGAGGCTCACGCCGAGCGCGCCGATCGCCTGACCGCGGGGCACCGCGAGCGCAAGGCCGCGGGGATTGCCCATCCGGTCGAAGACTTCCTCTACACCTACTACCCCTTCAGCCCGTCGCTCTTGCGCCGCTGGCACCCGGGCTGGCAGGTGGGGTACGACCCGGCGGCCGACGCGGAACATTCCGGGGTGGCCGATGTGCAGGCCGACGGCTCCCGCACCTGGTACGCCGATGCGCCAGATGCCCCGGTGCGCCGGGCCGACACGGAGGCGTTTCTTGCCGCTCGCGGCGATGCGGTGGCGTGGATCGTGCGGCTGCTCGAGGCGAGCACTCTGGCCTCGCGGCGGCCCAACTTTGGCTGCTACGGCCTGCACGAATGGGCGATGGTGTATCGCCAAAAGCCCGGCGAGCGTCGGCATTCGTCGCTGCCGCTGCGGCTCAGCCGCGAGCAGACGGACCGCGTGGTTCAGGAGCATTCGCTCGCGTGTACGCACGTGGACGCGTTCCGTTTCTTCACGCCCGAGGCGGTGGGGCTGAACGCCGTCCAGCTCACGCGCGCCACGCAGATTCAGCGCGAGAATCCGGCCTGCCTGCACGCGGGGATGGATCTGTATAAGTGGGCGATGAAACTTGTGCCGCTCGTGCCGAGTTCCCTCGCGCTCGACTGTTTCGAGCACGCGCGGCAGATTCGAGTGCTCGACATGGAAGCCTCCCCATACGATTGCCGCGGCCTCGGATACGCGGTGGTGGCGATCGAGACCCCCGAGGGCAAGGCCGAATACGTGCGCCGTCAGCGCGAACTGGCGACGCGCTCCGACGAACTCCGCGCGCAGCTCCTCGACTCCCTTATGCCCCTGACGCCCCACCTGCCGGAGGTATGGACATGACCGAGCGCCCCACGCACCTGAGGATCGCCTCGTTCAACATTCACCACGGCGCCCGCGCCGACGGCACGCTCGACCTCGAGGGCACCGCGCACACGCTCGAGGGCATCGGCGCCGACGTCATCGGCCTGCAAGAGGTGGATCGCCACTACTCGAGCCGCTCCAACTTCGTGGATCAGTCGCGGTGGCTCGGCGAGCGGCTCGGGATGCACCACGAGTTCGTGGCGAACGTGGACCTGGATCCATCGGGCTCCTCGCCGCTTCGCCGCCACTACGGCCTGGCCCTGCTCACGCGGATTCCCGTCGTGGATCTCCGGCATGTCTTCCTCCCCGATCCGCGCGTGGTGGAGCGGCGGGGCGCGCTCGTGGCCACCCTCGATGCGTCCGGTCCGGGCGCCGAGCCCCGCCTGCTCACGGTGGTGGTCGCCCACCTGGCCACCTCTCCCTCGCGCGTGCGCAGGGCGCAGTTTCGGGCGATCAGGGAGGTCCTTGCACCGACGGGTGGCGAGGCCCCCAGACCAGCCGTCCTCGTCGGCGATCTCAACGCCCCGGCCGCGCACCCGCTGGACTACCGCGAGTTCACGGGCGAGTTCACCGACGCCTGGGCAGCGCGGCCCGGGAGGCGGATGCCGGTCCTGAGCGCTCTGCTGCGCCGGTTGAGCGGCCCGACGCATCCGGCGCGCCGGCCGTTTCGCCGGATCGATTACGTGCTCGCGAGCCCCGAGATTCGGGTGCGCTCCATGCACGTCGTGGACTCCGATGCCTCCGATCACCTGCCGGTCGTGGCGGACCTTGAGCTTCCCTGAGCGTCAGTACCGCGGGTCTGAACCCGGCCGCGTCGCGCACCTGGAACAATGAGCGCATGGCTTTGCTGAGCGCTTTCCTTCCGCCCACTCCCACCGATGACGCCATCGTGGAGGGATTCGTGGCCGCCCAGGCCGACCTGGGCCGCACCCTGTACCCGCACCAGGAGGAGGCTCTGCTCGCGATTGCGGCGGGCGATCACGTCATCGCGGCCACCCCCACGGGCTCCGGCAAGACCACGATTGCGTACGCGGCGATCTTTGCCGCGATGGCCCGCGGCGAGGTAGCGTACTACACCGCACCCATCAAGGCGCTCGTGAGCGAGAAGTTCTTTGACCTCGTGGCGATGTTCGGCGCCGAGAACGTGGGGATGATGACCGGCGATTCGTCAGTCAACCACGAGGCGCCAATCATCGTGTGTACCGCCGAAATCCTCGCGAACCACGCCCTGCGCGAAGGCCCCGAGAGCGACGTGGGGCTCGTGGTCATGGACGAGTTCCACTTCTACGACGATGCCGAGCGCGGGTGGGCGTGGCAGGTGCCCCTCATCGAGCTCGGGCAGACCCAGTTCGTCCTCATGAGCGCGACCCTCGGCGATGTCTCGTTCTTCGAGGAGGACCTGGCCGAGCGCACGGGCCGCGCCGTCTCGACCATCGCGGATGCTCCCCGCCCCGTGCCGCTCGACTTCACCTGGGCCCGCACGGACTTGGAGACGACCATCGCGGAGATCCTCGAGGCCAACAACGCCCCCGTCTACATCGTCCACTTCACCCAGAAGGACGCGCTCGAACAGGCGCAGGTGCTGCTGGGCACCAAGATCCTCACCAAGGAGGAAAAGGAGCGGATCCGGGAGCTGATCGGCGACTTCCGATTCTCCAAGGGGTTCGGCCAGATCCTCTCGAAGCTCGTGCGCGAAGGCATCGGGGTCCACCACGCGGGGATGCTGCCCAAGTATCGGCGGCTCGTGGAGCGCCTCGCCCAGTCCGGGCTGCTCAAGGTCATCGCGGGCACGGACACGCTCGGCGTGGGGATCAACGTGCCGATCCGCACGGTGCTGCTGACCTCGCTCGCGAAGTTCGACGGCAAGCGCAAGCGTGTGCTCAATACGCGCGAGTTCCTGCAGATTGCGGGGCGGGCGGGCCGCGCGGGCTACGACACGGTGGGCCACGTGGTCGTGCAGGCCCCGCCGTGGGCGGTCGAGTTTGAGAAGGAGCAGGCGCGCGTGCTGGCGCGCGCGAGCAGCGGCACCGCGCCGAACAGTGCGAAGAAGAAAAAGCGCGAGCCGAAGCTGCGCGTGCCCGACGGCGAGGTGAACTGGAGCGAGGAGAACCTCGCGAAGCTGACCGAGCAGCCCCCGCCTGCGCTGCGCCCGCACATGCGGATCACGAGCGCGATGCTGCTCGCGCTCATCTCCCGCCCCGGCAATGCGGCCACCGCGACGAGGCGGCTCATCGATGCCTCACATCAGAGCCGCGCGCACGGCTTCGCCCTCAAGCGCCAGGCCCTCGAGCTGTTCCGCGGCCTCAAGGAGGCGGAGATCGTCGAGGTGCTCGACACCCCAGATCACCGCGGCCGCAGCGTGCGACTCGTGGACGATCTGCAGTGGGACTTCCAGATGAACCAGCCGCTCGCCCCGTTCGCTATCGCGGCGCTCGACATCCTCGACGAGGACTCCCCCACGCTCACGATGGATTCCCTCTCGATCATCGAGGCGATCCTCGAGGATCCCTTCGCGGTGCTGCTGGCCCAGCAAAATGCCGCCAAGCGGGAACTGCTCGCCGAGTTGAAGGCCGAAGGGGTGGAGTATTCGGAGCGGATGACGCTGCTGGATCAGGTGACGTGGCCGCGCCCGCTCGAGGAGGAGCTGACGGCGGCGCTCGAGATCTACGCGAAGGCCCGGCCGTGGGTGTCCGTCCACGACCTCTCCCCAAAGCGGATTGTGCGCGAGTTCTACGAGACCGGCTCCACGTTCAGCGAGTTCATCTCCCGCTACCAGCTCCTTCGCTCCGAGGGCGTGGTGCTGCGCTACCTGTCCGATGCCTACCAGGCGCTGCGCCGCACCCTGCCCGTGGAACTGCGCACCGAGGAACTGGAGTCGGTCATCGAATGGCTCGGAGTGCTCGTGCGCGGCATCGACTCCTCCCTGCTCGACGAATGGGAGGCGCTCTCCCACCCGGACTCCGACGGCGATGCGGCGAGCGAGATCAGGCCCGATTCGCCGCGCGCCCTGAGCGCCCAGACCCGGGTGCTCACCCAGATGGTCCGCGCCGCCATGTGGCGCCGCGTCGAGGACTTTGCGTTCGAGCGCGAGGAGCGCCTCGGGGCGCTGGATGGGGCCGACGGGTTCACGACGGAGCGCTGGGCCGATGCGATGGACGAGTTCTACGACGCCTACGATCACGTGGTCACCGAGGATCGCGCGCGCCTGCCCCGCTACCTCAGGATCGAGCAGGAATCCACGCGCTGGCTCGTGAGCCAGATCGTCATGGACCCCGAGGAGAACAACGACTTCGTGATCCAGGCCGTCGTGGACCTGAAGGCCACCGACGAGGCCGGTGAACTGGTCCTCGCCGTCGAGTACGTGGGCGACGTGGCGAAGGCCCCGTGGCGCTAGACCCCGCCCTCCGTGAGCACGCGCACGAGGTGCGCCGAACCAGAAAGGAGCGTGGCGGTGGCGGCAGAATCCTCACCCGAACGCAACACCGTTGACATCTTCGTGGGCCCTCCCCCACCAGCAGGCTCCGAGGACGCGCGCGAGCACGCCGACCTCCTGGAGGCCGTCGGCAGGCTCCAGGCCGACGGCTACCCGGTCCACGTGTATGCCCGTGGGGCCGACGATTGGGCGTTTGCCGACTGCACAAGCGTGGCCGAGATCCTCGAGATCAACGGCGACGCGGCCCTACCGATCACGCTCATGGCCGGGGAAATCTTCGGCATGTACGCCTACCCGAGCGAACAGAAGGTGCGGCGCCTCGCCGACACCCCGGCCTCCACCCCGTCCCAGCCCACGAACGCGTGCGCTCCCACGAGCCGCCCCGCCACCTCCGCGGGACCGTCGGCCCCGCCTCTTCTGCCGAAGGACTCCCCCGCGGCCGCGCTGTTTCGCCCGCCCGGCGCTCCCGCGCGGCCCACGGGGCCCGACATCGGCGTCCGTCGGAACCTCATGGGTGGCGATACGGGCCAGGGCCTGCCATCCGCCAAGTAGCAACCTTGGCGCTTGCCATGCGAATGCGGCTAGAACCTCGAATCTTCTGGCAATCTGCGCATAGAGCTTGACATTGCGCTTGGCGTTTGCCAAACTAGTGCGCGTAGCCACTCCAGCGCGACAAAGGACCACCCATGAGACATGGTGAACGCCGCCAGCGCATCCTCGCCGTCCTCGACGAACGGGACAGCGTACAGATTGCCGAACTCAGCAAAGAGCTGGGCGCCAGCCGAGAAACGGTTCGCAAGGACCTCCAGGCCCTCGACGAACAGGGCCTCCTCACGCAGGTACGCGGCGGCGCGGTCGGCAAGGTCACCGCACCCGAAAGCGCCTATCATGCGCGCCGTGCGAGCCAGCTCAGCGAGAAGCAGGCCATCGCCTCCCACGCGGCCGCCCTCGTGGAGCCCGGGATGACCATCTTTCTTGACTACGGGTCCACGAACTACGTGCTCGCGCGATCCCTCCTCGCGCAACCCGAACTCACCGTCATCACCAACTCGTTCCCGATCGCCTCGCTCCTCGCCGATTCGGCGCACATCACGACCATCCTGCCGGGTGGGAAGATCCGCGCCAACGAACAGTCCCTGTACGGTGCGCCCACCCTGCGCAACCTCGCGATGCTCAACATGGACCTGGGCTTCTTCGGCTGCGCTGGTATCCACCCGCGTGCCGGGGTCACCAACCCGCATATGGAAGAGACTCACGTCTCGGCGGCAGCCATGCGGCAGTGCGGAACCTCCATCTTGCTCGCCGATCACACCAAGTTTGGGGTCATTGCCCCACACACCGTCGCCACCGCAACGGAGTTCACCGAGATCCTCACGGATTCCATCGCCGATATTGACCCCTCCATCGTCGATGCCCTCGACCACCCACACCTCACTCAAGCAGCCGGAGCCACATCATGACATCGACGCCTCGCATCATCGTGTGCCAACAGCGCACGTTCGCCAGCAAGGAAGAGCTTTTCGACCACGTCGGCACCCAGCTCATCGCCGACGGGATCGTTCGCGATACCTACATCACCGCGCTCAACGAGCGCGAGAGTGAATACCCCACGGGCCTCCCGATTCCCGGCGGCGTCGCCATCCCGCACACGAGCGCTGAACACGTTATCGACAACGCGCTGGTGCTGGTGCGCCCGGAGCCTCCACTCACCTTCAACGAGATGGGCGGCGGTGAGAACGACACCATCAGCGCGAGCCTCGTCATCTTCCTTGTGCTCTCCTCAGCCGACGACCACCTCGCGACCCTCCAGCGATTGATCGGTGCGCTTCAGGACAGCGACGTTCGCGCTCAACTCCTCTCGGCCCACTCCCCCGAAGACGCCCACCGGGCCCTCGCCCCTCTCACCTCCTCACGGCATCACTAGAGCACTGAGGACACTCGGATCACAGGAGAATCCACCATGAAAAAGATCGTTGTTGCGTGTGGCGGTGCGGTTGCGACGTCAACCGTGGCAGCCAATAGAGTTCGGGAGCTGTGCGCCGAACACTCCATCCCCGTCGATGTCTTCCAAGCAAGGATCGGCGAACTTGACTCCTATGCGGACACCGTAGACCTCATCGTCACGACCGCGAAAATCCACAAGGAGTACCCGGTTCCTGTCGTGCACGGCCTCGCCTTCATTTCAGGAATCAATGTCGAGGCCACTGAGGCCCGCATCATCGAGGCACTGAGCTAGACGCCCCTCGGGGCGCCTCCGTCCTCTCCGCCCCCCCCTTTTCGGCCACAGCGGCCGTCGCTGACACAGCGCACCTCCCTCCACCACACCCCCTGCACGCTTTTTACTCCCCGAGTACTAAGCGGGGCGAAGCACACCCAAAAACTACGAGTCACAGGGACACCCTCATGGAAGCCATCCAGTACATCGTCGATCTCGGGCCGAGCGTCATGCTCCCCCTGGTCATCTTCATCATCGGCCTCTGCCTCCGGCGAGGCTTCGGCAAATCTCTTGTCTCGGGCCTCACCATCGGCGTCGGTTTCGTCGGCATCGGGCTCGTCGTCGGACTCCTCACCTCGAACCTTGGCCCGGCGGCAGAGGCGATGGCCGAGCGTTTCAACGTGGGCCTGAACGTGGTCGATATCGGGTGGCCCGGCTCCTCCCCGATGGCCTGGGCCTCGAGCATGGGCCTGCTCGCCATCCCCGTCGCGATCCTCACCAACATCGTGATGCTCGTGACCAAGATGACGCGCGTGGTCAACGTCGACATCTGGAACATCTGGCACTTCGCCTTCACCGGCGCCATCGTGCAGATCGCCACCGGAAGCTACTGGTGGGCCATCGTCGGGATCGTGGTGCACTCCGCCCTCGCCTACAAGCTCGGTGACATGTACGGGCAGGCGACCGACGAGTACTTCGGACTCGAGGGCGTCGCCATTCCCCACGGCACGGCGGCGTACATGGGCGTCATCGCCAAGCCCATCGATGATGCCATCGACAAGATTCCCGGGATCCGGAACATCACGCTCACGACCGACAAGCTCGAGAAATACCTCGGTCCTTTCGGCCAGCCCCTCGTGGTGGGCACGATCCTTGGCCTCATCGTCGGCCTCCTCGCCGGCTACGGCGTGGGCCCATCCCTCCAGCTGGGTGTCGCCATGGGAGCGGTCATGCTCCTGATGCCCATGGTGGTCAAGCTCATCATGCAGAGCCTCCTGCCCATCGCGGATGCGGCCAAGCAGATGCTGCAGAAGCGGTTCAAGAGCTCGGACTACCGCATCGGGCTCGACCCGGCACTGCTCCTCGGCGATCCGCAAGTGGTCTCCGCGGGCATCCTGTTCGTCCCCATCACGATCGTTCTCGCCGTGATCGTTCCCGGCAACCAGGTCTTGCCCTTCGGCGATCTGGCCACCATCGGGTTCTTTATTGCCATGGCTGTGGCCCTCCACTCGGGCAACATCTTCCGCACCCTGATCTCGGGATCCGTCATCATGGCCATGACCATCTGGATCTCCAACCAGATGATCGCGCTGCACACGCAGCTGGCCAGCAACGTCGGCCTGCTCGGTGACGCAAAGTCCCTCACCTCGCTCGACCAGGGCGGCGCGCCGATCACCTACCTGCTGGCTCGAGGAATCACGCTCGAGATGGGCCTCGGATTTGCCATCATTCTGGTTCTCTACGTGGCGTCGTTCGTCTACACCTTCGTCGCCTACAAGCGTGGCCGCATCTACCGGCCCGCCTACGCGCCCGCGGCAGAGACCACGAAGGAGCGGTGATCCACGATGAAGGCTCTCGCGATTAATGGCCCCGGGATCATGGACCTGGTCGATATTCCCGTCCCGTCACCTGGCCCGGGTGAGGTCCTCATCGCCGTCGCCTATGCGGGCATGTGCGGATCGGACTTTCCTCGGTACTTTGACGGCGCCGTCCGCTCACGCGGCCAGGTGCTCGGCCACGAATTCTCCGGGCGTGTTCAGGCGCTCGGAGAGGGTGTGAGGAGCCCCCGCGTGGGTGATCGGGTATGCGTGGCCCCCCTCGTGCCGTGTGGCACGTGCGCTGCGTGCATGGAGGGTCGGCCATCGCTGTGCCCCACCTACTCCTTTATCGGCTCCCGCCGCCAGGGCGCCTTCGCCGAGTACGTGTGCGTTCCCGCCCGCAACTGCCTCGTCCTACCCGAAGGCGTGTCGCTGCGCCACGCGGCGCTCATCGAGCCACTCAGCATCGCGCTGCACTGCCTCGGCGACCTGCAGCAGATCGACGGGGTGGACGCGGCCGTCTTCGGAACCGGCGTCATCGGCCTGCTCGCGATAGCCGTGCTGACGGCGAACGGCGCCCGATCCGTGACCGCGGTCGACATTTCCCCCGAGCGGCTCGCGCTCGCGAAGGAGTTCGGGGCGACGTCCATCGTGACCAATACGGGAGAAGCCGCCCGCGAGCACTTCGAGCGCACACGGTGGCCACAGCTCAGCATTGAAATCGCTGGCCACCCATCCACCCAGGTCCAAGCCATCACCCACACACGCAGAGGAGGACGGGTGGCGCTCGTGGGCACGGCGCACTCGAGGGTCAGCTTCGAGGCGTCGGAGTTCGAGTCGATTCTCCGCAAAGAGCTGACGATCAAAGGCTATTGGATGAGCTACTCGGCGCCATTCCCGGGTCACGAGTGGACCTGGGCCATGGCGTTCATCAAGAACAACCGCGACTCCATCGATCGGCTGATCTCCGCCGAATACTCCCTCGACGATGGTCCACAGCCCTTTCTCGATATTCGCCACGGCTCCGGGAGCATCCTCAAGGCCCTCTACCGCATCGGGGGTGAATCGGCATGACTCCCGCAGGCGCCAAGATCCTGACCGTCACGTGTAACCCAGCCCTGGACATCACGTACGACATCGACCGGCTCACCCCGTACGAGGTCCACCGAGTCCACCGGGTCACCACGCGTGCCGGAGGCAAGGGCGTGAATGTGGCGTCGGTGGCCCGCCAACTCGGCACCGACACGAGTGTCACCGGCTTCATCGGGGGCCACACGGGGCACATGCTTCAGGACCTCCTGGATCCACGCATCACGCAGGCGTGGGTGGAGGTAGCCGAAGAAACACGCCGCACGACCACTCTGGTGGATGACCGCGCGGGGCTGCTCCTCAACGAACCCGGTGCCCCTTTGGCCCAAGCGGCGTGGGACTCCTTGGCCTCCACCGTCGAGTCGCTGAGTGCCACCCACGCCGTCGTGGCCATTAGCGGATCGCTCCCCCAAAACGCCACCGGCGAACAGTTCAGCCAGGTCATTGCCGCCGCCCGCGCGGGCGGGGCAACGGTCATCGTGGACACGTCCGGCCCCCTCTTGCTCGCGGCAGCGGCCGCTGGCGCCTCGATCCTCAAGCCCAATCGCGCCGAACTGCTCGAGGCCACGGGCACCACCACCATCGACGAGGGCGTCCGCGCGCTGCAATCGATCGGCGATGTCAGCGTGCTGCTGTCCGACGGTGAACGCGGCCTCGGGGTCTTTCCCGCCCCGCGCGGGCGCGCATCAGCGCGCCGCCCCCTCTGGGCCCGACCGGGAGAGGTCATCGTCGGTAACGCCACCGGCGCCGGAGACGCGGTCGTGGCGAGCCTCGCCCACGACCTCGCCGGTGGCGCCGAGGACTGGACGTCGATGCTGGCCTCGGCCGTGGCGCGCTCTGGCGCGGCGGTCGCGGCCCCCGTGGCCGGCCTGATCGACGATCCGACCTACGAACGGCTGCTCCCCCTCGTCACCCTCTCCTCCTAATTCGTCAGAAAGAGCCTCACCATGCCCCTCGCACCACTGTCCACCCTTGCACAGCTCGCGCAGCGACAGCAGATCGGGCTCGGCGCCTTCAACGTCGTTCAGATCGAGACCGCCGAGACCCTGGTCCGAGCCGCGGAGTCCTCCGGCCTCCCCATCGTCCTACAGATCAGCCAGAACGCTGTCGCCTTCCACGGGGGTGCCCTCGCTCCGCTCGGGAAGGCCACTCTGGCGATTGCCGACGCGGCTTCCGTGCCCGTCGTGGTCCACCTCGACCACGCCGACGACCTGGGACTCATCAGAGACGCCATCGCGCTCGGGTTTTCCTCGGTCATGTTCGACGGCTCACGCCTGGACTACCGCACCAACGTCCGCACCACGGCGCTCGTCGTTACCATGTGCCATGCCGAGGGCCTGAGCGTCGAGGCCGAACTCGGCGAGGTGGGAGGCAAAGACGGCGTGCACGCCCCGGGCGCGCGCACCAGCCCCGACGAGGCTCGCGCCTTCGTCGACGAGACCGGCGTCGATCTTCTCGCCGTAGCCGTAGGAAGCTCCCACGCCATGACGGAACGCTCGGCACAACTCGACACGCGCCTCATCTCCGCCCTGTCGGAGAGCCTCGCCGTCCCCCTCGTCCTGCACGGCTCGTCCGGGGTGAGTGATGCGGGCATGGTGGATGCCATCGCGGCGGGGATGACGAAAATTAACGTCTCCACGCATCTCAATGCGCTCTTCACCAAGACGCTGGCCGACATGCTCCATTCCCGGCCAGGCGTCGTGGACCCCCGCGCCTACATCGCCCCCGCCAATCGCGCGGTCCAGTCAGAGGTCGAGCGCCTTCTGCACCTGTATGCCTCGACGGGGCACGAGGCCGCGGCCCTGAGCGCGGTATAAGACCCACGATACGGCGAGGCGAGCGACGGAGCGGCTCAGGCCCTCAGCTTGTAGAGCCCGTACCAGTAGGCGTCGAACAGGGCCTCCCACGAAGCTTCGATAACGTTCGGGCCCACGCCGACGGTGGAAAAACGCATCCCGGGGATCTGCGTGTGCACGAGCACGCGCGTGGTCGCGTCGGTGCCGTGCTGCGCGTCGAGGATGCGCACCTTGAAGTCGAGCAGCTCGAAGTCCGCGACCTGCGGGTAGGTTTCCTTGAGGGCGTCGCGCAGCGCGCGGTCGAGCGCGTTGACGGGGCCGTTGCCTTCCGCGATGGTGACCCGGCGGGAGCCGTCGGGGGTGACGAGTCGCACCGTGGCCTCGGATTCGAGGGAGCCGTCGCGCAGCTGGTGGGTCGAGGCCCGCCAGGACTGCACCTCGACGTAGGTGGGCAGTTCGTGAAGCTCGTCGAGCACGAGCATCTCGAAGGAGGCGTCGGCGGCCTCGTAGCTGTACCCCTCGGCCTCACGGCCCTTGACGGTGGTGGCGAGCTGGCTGAGCAGGCCGTCCTTGCCGGAGAGGTCGATGCCCAGTTCGCGGCCCTTGAGTTCAATCGAGGCGCGGCCGGCCATGTCCGAAATGATCATCCGCATGTCGTTGCCGATCTCGCGGGGATCCATGTGCTGGTACAGGTTCGGATCCACCCGGATCGCGCTCGCGTGCAGCCCCGCCTTGTGGGCGAAGGCGCTCTGGCCCACGTAGGGGGCGCGCGGCTGCGTGGGCATGTTGACGATCTCGCCGATGGCGTGGGCGATGCGCGTGGATTCCGCGAGCTGTTCGGGAGCGAGCAGATCGTAGCCGAGCTTCAGTTGCAGGTTGGCGATCACGGGGATCAGATCGGCGTTGCCGGTGCGTTCGCCGTAGCCGTTGATGCAGCCCTGGACGTGCATGGCGCCCGAGCGCACGCCCGTGAGGGAATTGGCAATCGCGCAGCCCGAATCGTTGTGCATGTGCACCCCGAGCTGCGGCTCCTCAACCCCGGCCATCGCGAGGCGATCCCCCAACTCGGCGATGATGGCTTCGATCTGGTGGGGAAGCATCCCGCCGTTCGTGTCGCACAGCACCACGACGCTCGCGCCCGCGGAGAACGCCTCGACGACCACGCTCGTGGCATAGCCGGGATTGTCGAGGAACGCGTCGAAGAAGTGCTCGGCATCGACGAACACCTCACGGTCGTGTTCGAGGAGGAACTGGACGCTCTCGCTCACCATGAGGAGGTTTTCTTCGCCCGTGGTGCGCAGCGCGGCCTCCACGTGGCGCAGATCGGACTTCGCCACGAGGGTGACGGTCGGCGCTTCGGAGTCCACGAGGGCCTGCAGCTGCGGATCCTCGTCCACGGCCACCCCGGCCTTGCGGGTCGCGCCGAAGGCGGCGAGGCGAGCGCCGTCGAGGCTCAGCTCTTCGCGTGCCCGGCGAAAGAACTCGGTATCCCTCGGGATCGCGCCGGGCCAGCCACCCTCGATGTAGGTCACGCCCAGGCTGTCGAGGAGGCGGGCAACCTGCAGTTTGTCATCGACGCTGAGGGTGAGGCCCTCCTGCTGGGAGCCGTCGCGCAGCGTGGTGTCGTACATGTGAAACGTCATCGTGGACCTTCGATGCGGCAGAGGTGGGGGTGGATACACCAGCGGCCGGGAGTCGTGACCCCCGGCCGCTGGCGACACAGTATCAGGCCAGTCGGTAGAGCCAACCGTGGCGGTCGTCGGTGCGGCCGTACTGGATATCGGTCAGTTCCGAGCGCAGGCTCATCGTAGTGGCGCCGGAGCCGCCATCGCCGATGCTCCACGTGCCGTCCTCGGTGCGCAGTTCACCAATCGGGTTGATGACGGCGGCGGTCCCGCACGCGAACATTTCCGTTACCTCGCCCGAGGCGATATCGGCCAGCAGCGCCTCGAGGTTAACCGAATCCTCCGACGCTTTGAGCCCGCGGTCGGCGGCCAGCCGCATGATCGAATCGCGGGTCACGCCCGGCAGGATCGAGCCGGTGAGCTTCGGCGTCACGAGCCGGCCGTCGCGGTACAGGACGAAGACGTTCATGCCAGACAGCTCGTCGATGTTCGTGTGGGTCTCGGAATCGAGGAACATGACCTCGTCGGCTCCGGCCGCTCCCGCCTGGCGCTTGCCTTCGAGCGAGCTCGCGTAGTTGCCACCGCACTTCGCGGCGCCCGTGCCTCCGCGTCCGGCGCGCGCCGCGAGCGGGGACACCCACACCACGAGCGGCTGGACGCCGCGCGGGAAGTAGTTGCCCGCGGGCGAGGCGATGACGAAGTAATCGACCTGGTGGGCCGCGCGTACGCCGAGGAAATTCTCGGAGGCGAACATGAAGGGGCGCAGGTAGAGGCTGGATTCGCCGCCTTCCGGCACCCACGGCTCGTCGGCCTGGACCACGGCCGCGAGCGAGTCGAGGAACGCCTCGTCGCTCAGCTCCGGCAGGGCGAGCCTGCGAGCGGAGGCGCGCATGCGTTCGGCGTTCTTCTGCGGCCGGAACGTCCAGACGCTGCCGTCGGCGTGACGAAACGCCTTGAGTCCCTCGAAGACTTCCTGCGCGTAGTGGAACACGGCGGCCGCGGGCTCGAGCTGGAGGGGGCCGTAGGGAAGTACTTCGCCAGCGCTCCAGCCGTCGGCATTGGTCCAGCGCTGATGCGCCATGTAGTCGGTGAAGTGATCGCCGAAGCCCGGGTTCGCGAGCACCGCGGCGCGCTCGGCGTCGCTGAATCGGCGCTCGGCACTCGGTGCGGCGTAACTGGCGGGCGTGGGGGCGGATGTCATCGTCATGCTCCTCAGAATAGTCGGGTTCAGCGCGCGGGCGAGGACTGACGTACCGCCTCGGCCAGGGCGTCCCCAACCTCGGTGGTGGAGCGCTGCGCGCCGGAGTTCGCGCTCAGATCGGCCATCACCGCGTCGCGCACGCGCGCCGCCGCGGCCTCTTCGCCGATCGATTCGAGCAGGAGGGCCACCGACAGGATCGTGGCGGTGGGGTTCGCGATGTTCTCCCCTGCGATATCGGGGGCGCTGCCGTGCACGGGCTCGAACATCGAGGGGAACTCGCCGGACGGGTTGAGGTTGCCGGAGGCGGCGAGGCCGATCCCGCCGCTGATCGCGCCCGCGAGGTCGGTAATGATGTCGCCGAACAGGTTGTCGGTGACGATCACGTCGAAGCGGCTCGGATCCTGCACGAGGTAGATCATCATCGCGTCAATGTGCGCGTAGTCCACCTCGACCTCGGGGAACTCAGCTGCCACCTCGTCCACGACGCGGCGCCACAGGTGGCCCGCGTGCACGAGGACGTTGTGCTTGTGCACGAGCGTGAGCTTCTTGCGGCGCTTCATCGCCTGCTCGAACGCGTAGCGCACCACGCGTTCGGCGCCGAGCGCCGTGTTGAGCGAGACCTCGGTGGCCACCTCATCCTTCGTGCCCACGCGCATCGCCCCACCGGCGCCGACGTAGGCGCCCTCGGTCCCCTCGCGCACCACCACGAAGTCCACGTCGCCCGGATCGGCAAGCGGCGAGGTGACGAAAGGAAAGAGCGTCGTGGGGCGGAGGTTGACGTACTGGTTGAGCGCGAAGCGCAGCCGCAGCAGCAGGCCGCGTTCGAGGACGCCCGAGGGGACGCTCGGGTCGCCGACGGCGCCGAGCAGGATCGCATCGTGCGTCGCGAGCGCGGCGAGGTCCTCGTCGGTCAGGGTGTCCCCCGTCGCGTGCCAGCGCCCGGCCCCGAGGTCGAAGTCGGTCGTCGAGAGGTCAATGTCGGTGCCCTCGAGCGCTGCGCGCAGCACCTTGAGGCCCTCGGGCACCACCTCCTTGCCGATGCCGTCGCCGGGAATGACTGCCAGGTTGAGGGTGCTCATGGGCAAGGAATCCTTTGCTGCTGGTTGGCTGGGCCGACGGGGGCTCAGTAGGTGATGGTGACGGGGGTGACGGCGCGCGCGCCGATGGTGGAACGGATCTGTTCGGCGGTCTCCATGCTCACGGAGTCATCGAGGTTGAGCACCACGATCGCTTCGGAGCCGAGATCGCCGAGGCGCGAGACCTGCATGCCCGCGATGTTCGCTCCGGCGCCGCCGAGGATCCCGCCGATCTGGCCGACCATGCCGGGCCGGTCGTCGTAGCTGATGACGAGGAGGTGATCGGTGAACGGCACGTCCAGTTCATGCGCGTTGATGCCCACGAGCTTGTGCTCCTGGTTCTTGCTGCTGAGCGTGCCGCTCACGCTCAGCACGGTCCCGTTGCTGAGCGCGCCGCGCAGCTCGACCACGTTGCGGAAACGGGACGAACTTTCCTCGCGCACGAGTTCCACCGCGATGCCGCGTTCCTTCGCGATGACGGGCGCGTTCACGTAGCTCACGTTCTCGCTCACGACCTGGCGGAAGAGGCCGCGCAGGGCGGAAAGCTCGATGCCCTTGACGTCCTTGTGGGCCAGTTCGCCGTGGACGATGATGTCGAGCTTGCTGATCGCGGCGTCGGCGAGGGCGGTGAAGATCTGGCCCAGGCGGTCGGCGAGCGCGATGCCCGGGCGCACGTCCTTGTCGATCGCTCCCCCGGCCACGTTGACCGCATCGGGCACGAGCTCGCCATCGAGGGCGAGCCGCACCGACTTCGCAACGGCGACGCCAGCGCGCTCTTGCGCCTCGGAGGTCGAGGCCCCGAGGTGCGGGGTGAGGGTCACGTTCGGCAGCGTCAGCAGCCGCTTCGCGGTCTCGGACTCAGCGGCGGGCTCGCTCGAATAAACATCGAGCGCGGCAGAGGCGATCCGGCCGGTCGTGAGGGCCTCGAACAGGGCGCTCTCATCGATGAGGCCACCGCGAGCGGCATTGACGATGTGCAGGTTGCGCTTGGCGATCTCGAACTCGTCCTTGCCGATCATCCCCACGGTCTCCGGGGTCTTCGGCATGTGCACGGTCACCACGTCGCTCAGGCGCATGAGCTCCTCGAGCTCGACGGCGCGGGCCCCGTGTTCGGCGGCGCGCGCCTTGGACACGTAGGGGTCGTACGCGAGGAGCGTCACGTCGAATCCGCGCAGGCGTTCGGCCACGAGCTGGCCGATTCGCCCGAAGCCCACGATGCCGACGGTCTTCTCGCTCAGCTCCACTCCCGTGAGCTTCTGGCGGTCCCAGCGCCCGGCCTTCATGGACTGATCGGCCTCGGCGACGCGGCGCAGCCCGGCCAGGATGAGCGTGACCGCGAGTTCCGCGGCGGAGACGATGTTCGAGGTGGGGGCGTTGATGACCATGACGCCCGCGTTCGTCGCGGCGCCCACATCGACGTTGTCGAGCCCGACCCCGGCGCGGGCCACGACCTTGAGTCGGCTGGCCGCGGCATACACCTCGGCATCCACCTTCGTGGCGGAGCGCACGAGCAGGGCGTCCACGTTGCTCACGGCCTCGAGGAGGGCCTCGCGATCGGTCCCGTCCACGTGGAGGACGTCAACGGTGTCCCCGAGGGCGTCGCGAGTGGCGGAGCTGAGTTCTTCGGCGATCAACACGCGGGATGTGTGCGCAGCAGGCATGGGAGTCTTTCGTCAGGGGCGGTGAGGCGAGGGGGCGAGCGTGGGCGCGCGGTCATCGGGCAACAAGGCCGCCCACCCACGGTGGTAGGTGAGCGGCCTCGTTGCCTGCCGGGCTGTGACGGACCCGCGAGCGGATCAGCGCTCGGCGGTGCCCTCCGTGTAGTCGGCGTCGGTCTGTTCCGCACTCCACGAGTACATCTTGCGAAGATCCCGGCCCACGACCTCAATCGGGTGGGCCTGCTCCTCGGCGCGCAGCGCGGTGAACTCGGGAGCTCCGGCCTCCTGGTCCTTCATAAAGCGGTCCGCGAAGGTGCCATCCTGGATGTCGGCCAGCACGGCCTTCATCGACTCCTTGACGTGATCGTCCACGATACGACGGCCGGACACGTAGTCGCCGAACTCGGCCGTATCGGAGATGGACCAGCGCTGCTTGGCGATGCCGCCCTCGATCATGAGGTCCACGATGAGCTTCAGTTCGTGCAGCACCTCGAAGTAGGCGATTTCGGGCTGGTAGCCGGCCTCGGTGAGGGTCTCGAAGCCCGCCTGCACGAGGTGGCTCATACCGCCGCACAGCACAGCCTGTTCGCCGAAGAGGTCCGTCTCGGTTTCTTCGGTAAAGGTGGTCTTGATGCCGCCGGCGCGCAGCCCGCCGGTCGCGCGGGCGTAGCTGAGGGCGAGCGGCCAGGCATTGCCGGTCTCGTCGTTTTCAACCGCGACAATGACGGGCACGCCACGCCCGGCCACGTACTCGCGGCGCACCGTGTGGCCGGGGCCCTTCGGTGCCACGAGGGCCACGTCCACGCCCGAGGGCGCCTCGATGTAGCCGAAGCGGATGTTGAAGCCGTGGGCGAAGAAGAGGGCGTTGCCGGGCTCAAGCTGGTCCCGGATCTCGCTCACGTAGATGTCGCGCTGGAACTGATCGGGCGCGAGGATCATGACCACGTCGGCCCACTGGGCCACTTCGGCGACGGTTCCGACGGTCAGGCCCTGCTCTTCGGCCTTCTCGCGGGACTTCGAGCCTTCCTTGAGGCCCACACGGACCTCGACGCCCGAATCGCGAAGGTTGAGCGCGTGCGCGTGGCCCTGCGAGCCGAAGCCCACGATGGCCACCTTCTTGGACTGGATGATCGAGAGGTCGGCGTCGTCGTCGTAGAACATTTCGGCCACGGTGAACTCCTTAGGTTCCGTTTGGTGGGTCACTCACACGTCGGTGATGCCCTCAGTCTACCCCCAACGTGTCTTACGTTTTGGGCGACTGTCTCAATATGAGAAATTCTGGGGGTGGTTTAGGCGAGGAAGGTGCGATCGGTGATCGAGCGCGGGCCGCGCCCGATGGCCACGGCGCCCGACTTCACGATCTCCTTGACGCTGAACTGCTCGAGCATCTGCAGCAGGGCCGCGAGCTTGTCGGAGGTTCCCGTGGCCTCGATGGTCACCGAGTCCGCCGCCGCATCCACGACCTTGGCGCGGAACATCTGCACGATCTCGAGCACCGAGGTGCGGGTCTGGTTGTTGGCCTTCACCTTGATGAGGATGAGTTCACGCTCGACCGCCTGGCGGGGCTCCAACTGCACGATCTTCAGCACGTTGACCAGCTTGTTCAGCTGCTTCGTGATCTGTTCGAGCGACACCTGATCCACATCGACCACGACCGTGATGCGCGAGATCTCCGGGTGCTCCGTCGGGCCCACCGCGAGCGAGACGATGTTGTAGCCGCGCCGCGCAAACAGCGCCGAGACGCGAGTAAGGACGCCGGGGCGGTCCTGCACGAGCACGGACAGGGTGTGCGAATTTTCGGGGTTCCGCGAAAAATCCATGGCTCAGATCTCCCTCTCCCACTCGGGGGTCATGCCCTTAGCAATCTGGATCTCGTCGTTCGACACGCCCGCGGGCACCATCGGCCACACCATCGCATCGGCACTGACCTGGAAGTCCACGACCACGGGCCGATCATTAATCTCCATCGCCTGCCGGATCGTGGCATCGATGTCCTCGTCCCGCTCGCACCGAAGACCCACGGCCCCGTAGGCGTCGGCCAGCTTCACGAAGTCCGGCACGCGCCTGGTCCCGTGCCCCGTGTTGAGGTCGGTGTTGCTGAAGCGCTGGTTGTAGAACAGGTTCTGCCACTGGCGCACCATGCCGAGCGAGCTGTTGTTGATGACGGCGACCTTGATCGGGATGTCGTTGATGACGCACGTGGCCAGTTCCTGATTGGTCATCTGGAAACAGCCGTCGCCGTCAATCGCCCACACCACGCGGTCGGGGCGGCCCACCTTGGCGCCCATCGCGGCCGGGACCGCGTACCCCATCGTGCCGAGCCCACCCGAGTTGATCCACGAGAACGGCTCCTCGAAATCGATGAACTGGCTCGACCACATCTGGTGCTGGCCCACGCCGGAGACGAAGATCGACTCGGGGCCGCTGATCTCGCTGATGCGCGAGATGACCTTCTGCGGCGCCGTGTAGCCATCGGCGGTTTCCGTCCACCCGAGCGGGTAGTTCTCGCGCAGCCCGCCCATGATCTGCCACCACGCGGAGTAGTCGCGCGGGTCCTCGTCGGCCTCGTGCAGCCGGTCCTCGAGCTCTTCGCGCAGCGCGGTGGCCACGTCGCGGGCCTCCCCCACGATCGGCACGTCGGCCAGGCGGTTCTTCGAGATCTCGGCCGGGTCGATATCGACGTGGACCACGGCCGCGCCCGGGGCAAAGGAGTCCAGGCGCCCGGTCACGCGGTCATCGAAGCGGGCACCGATGGCGATGATGAGGTCGGAGCGCTGGAGCGAGGCCACCGCGGACACGTTGCCGTGCATCCCCGGCATTCCGAGGTGCTGCGGGTGGGAATCCGGGAGTCCGCCGCGGCCCATGAGGGTCGTCACGAACGGGGCGCCGGAGGCTTCCACGAGCGCGCGCACTTCCTCGGAGGCCCGACCGCGCAGCACGCCGCCGCCCAGCAGGAACACGGGACGCTTCGCCGTGAGCAGCAGCTCAACCGCTTCGCGCACCTGCTTGCCGTGCGGGCGGCCGACGAGCCGGTAGCCGGGCAGGTCCAGATCCTCGGGCCACTCGAACGTGGTCGTGGCCTGCTGGGCGTCCTTCGTGACATCCACGAGCACCACGCCGGGGCGCCCCGTCGAGGCGATGTGGAAGGCCTGCTTGATCGCGAGCGGAATATCGGCCGCGTCCTTGACGAGGATGTTGTGCTTGGTCACGGGCATGGTCATGCCCACGATGTCGGCCTCCTGGAACGCGTCGGTCCCGATGAAGCTCGATCCCACCTGTCCGGTGATCGCCACCATCGGAATCGAATCCATCTGCGCATCCGCAATCGCCGTGATGAGGTTCGTCGCGCCCGGACCGGAGGTCGCGAGGCACACCCCGACCCTGCCGGTCGCGTGCGCGTAGCCGCTCGCCGCGTGGCCCGCCCCCTGCTCGTGGCGCACCAGAATGTGGCGCAGCTTCTCCGCATCCAGGAGCGGATCGTACGTGGGCAGGATCGCCCCGCCGGGAAGCCCGAAGACGACCTCGGCTCCCGCGGCTTCGAGGGACAGGATCAGTGACTCGGCTCCGGTGACCTGCTCAGCCATCGGCCCTCCTACATTCGGTCCAATAAAAAACCCCTCGACCCACCAGGGGAGTTTCGAGGGGTGCGCGGCGACGTCTCGTAGCGTGGGCGTCAGCCGCGCACGGTAATAACGACGAGAAGGTTGCTCTGCATGGCCGCCAGCCTACACGAGGCCCCACCCCTCACCCCCGACGTCCACCATCTGGACCCCGGGGGTGGCGGGCTCGGGTATTAGTCGAGGGGCCGACGGGTCGCGCCGTAGGTTGCAGAGCGCACGAGGTGCGCGTACACCTTGAGGGCCTGGGAGACCTCCCTCGTGCGGCGCTTCGGCTTCCACGGCAGGGGCCCGCGGGCCTCGCGGCGGCGCTCGAGTTCAGCGTCGCTCACGTCGAGGGTGAGTTCGCGCTTGTGCACGTCGATGACGATGTGGTCGCCGTCTTCCACGAGGCCGATGACGCCACCTTCGGCAGCTTCGGGAGAGATGTGGCCGATAGAAACGCCGGAGGTACCCCCCGAGAACCGCCCGTCGGTGATGAGGGCGCAGGACTTGCCAAGGCCGCGCCCCTTGAGGAACGAGGTGGGGTAGAGCATTTCCTGCATGCCGGGGCCGCCCTGGGGGCCCTCGAACTGGATGACGACGATGTCGCCCTCCTTGACGGTCTTGTCGAGGATCTTCTGGACGGCTTCCTCTTGCGATTCGCACACCACGGCGGTGCCCTCGAAGTGGAAGAGGTCTTCGTCGATGCCCGCGCTCTTGATGATCGCGCCGTCGGTCGCGAGGTTGCCCACGAGCACGTTGAGCCCGCCATCCTTCGTGTGGGCGTGGGAGACCGCGCGAATCACCCCTTCTTCGGCGTCCGTATCGAGGCTTTCCCACCGCATGTCCTGGCTGAAGGCCACGGTGGTGCGCACCCCGCCGGGGGCGGCGCTGAACAATCGGAGCGCCTCGGGGCTCGGCTCCGGCCCGCGAATGTCCCACTGCCGCAGCCACGTGGAGAGGTCCACGGAGTGAATGGAGTGCACCGAGTGATCGAGGAGCCCGGCGCGGTCCAGCTCGCCGAGGATCGCGGGGATGCCTCCCGCGCGGTGCACGTCCTCGACATGGGCGAAGCCGTTCGGGGCCACCTTGGACAGGCAGGGCACCACGCGGGAGATGCGGTCGATGTCCTCCAGAGTGAAGTCGATCTGCCCCTCGATGGCCGCGGCCAGGATGTGCAGGACCGTGTTGGTCGAGCCGCCCATGGCCACGTCGAGCGCCATCGCGTTGCCGAACGCGGCCTTCGTGGCCACGTTGCGCGGCAGCACGGACTCATCATCGTTGCCGTAGTAGCGCTCGCAGAGCTCGACGATCCGCGCCCCCGCCTGCACGAAGAGGTCCCGGCGGAACTCGTGGGTGGCGAGCGTCGTGCCGTTGCCGGGCAGGGAGAGGCCGAGGGCCTCGGTGAGGCAGTTCATCGAGTTGGCGGTGAACATGCCGGAGCAGGATCCGCACGTGGGGCACGCATTGTCTTCGATCTGGGCCAGCTGATCGTCGCTCACGCGCTCATCCACCGCGAGGCTGATCGCGTCCACGAGGTCGAGTTTGTGGTCCACAACCCCCTCGACCGGCTTGCCGGCCTCCATCGGGCCGCCGGAGACGAAGACCACCGGGATGTTGAGGCGCATCGCCGCCATGAGCATCCCCGGGGTGATCTTGTCGCAATTGGAGATGCACACGAGCGCATCGGCGCAGTGGGCGTTGACCATGTATTCCACGCTGTCGGCGATGACATCGCGGCTCGGTAGCGAGTAGAGCATCCCCTGGTGGCCCATGGCAATGCCGTCGTCCACCGCAATCGTGTTGAACTCCTTGGCGTTCGCGCCCGCCTCGCGGATCGAGCTCGCCACGATGTCGCCCACGTTCTTGAGGTGCACGTGACCGGGCACGAACTGCGTGTAGGAGTTGGCGATCGCGATGATGGGCTTGCCGAAGTCCTTGGTGGTCATGCCGGTGGCGCGCCAGAGGGCGCGCGCGCCCGCCATGTTGCGGCCGTGCGTGGAGGTGCGTGAACGAAGTTGAGGCATGGAGCGATTCTACGCCCCGAATGGCGAGACCCCCGTCCGGATGCTGGACGGGGGTCTCGCGGGAGAGATGCCCTCACGGGCGCTCCGAACGTCGAGGATCTAGCCTTCGCGATACGGGTAGTTCGGATCGGCATCCAGGCGAGCCTTGACGGCCGCGTCGTGGGCCTGAAGCTCCGCCTCTTCGCGCGCGGCGGTCTCCACCTGCTCCGGGGTCGGGTCGTGATCGCCCATGCCCACGGCCAGCTCGGGAGCCACGATCGCAATCGCGCCAGTCTCGACCTTCACCTTGTGGCGAAGGATCTCGTAGCGGACGATCTTCGCGAGGAAGTAGATGCCCAGCAGGTTCGGGATGGTCATGAGGAAGAACATCGAGTCGGAGAACGCGATCACCGAATCGAGCGAGACGGCCGAACCGAGGATCACGGCGAGGATCCACACGATCTGGAAGCCGCGCACCACGATGGGCGAGGTGCCGAACAGATACTCCGCCGCCAGCTGGCCGTAGTAGTAGTAGCTCAGCACCGTGGAGAACGCGAACAGCGCGACGGCCACCATGAGGACGTACGGGAACCACGCGGAGACGGTGCCGAACGCGGCCGACGTCATGGCGATGCCGTCCGTTTCACCGGTGCGGTACACGCCGGTCACGGTGATGGCGAGCGCGGTGAGCGTACACACGATCACCGAGTCCACGAGCGGCTCCCACATCGCGGTGAAGCCCTCGGTCGCCGGATCCTTGGTCTTCGAGGCCGAATGGGCCATGCCCGCCGAACCCACGCCAGCCGCGTTCGAGAACAGCGCGCGCTGAATGCCCGCGACGGCCACGCCCACGATGCCGCCGGCGACGCCCTCGGGGTTGAAGGCGCTCGAGACGATGAGCCACGCCGCTTCCGGCACGGCCGTGATGTTCGCGCCGAGGATGATGACGACGCTGATGAAGTAGACGATGGCCATGAGCGGCGTGATCTTCGCGGTCCAGCGGCCAATCGAGCGAATGCCGCCGATGATGACGAGGCCGGCGAGCGTGGCCATGATGAGGCCCACGAACCAGCGGTTGTCCTGCAGGAACTGGATGCCGAGCTGATCGCCGAGGATGACGGCGCTCTGGTTGGCCTGGAAGAGGTTGCCCGCGCCGAACACGCCGATGAGGGCAAAGGCGGCGTAGCAGGTCGCGAGGACCGCGCCGGTCTTCTTCCAGCCGATTTCTGCGAGGCCGTGCTTGAGGTAGTACATGGGACCGCCGTGGGTGTGCCCCTCGGCGTCGATCTCGCGGTACTTGACGCCGAGGGTCGCCTCGGCCATCTTCACGCTCATGGCGAGGAAGCCGAAGATCACGATCCAGAGCGCCGCGCCGGGGCCGCCGATGGAGATGGCGACCGCCACACCCGCAATGTTGCCGAGGCCGACGGTTCCGGAGAGTTCCGTGGCGAGCGCCTGGAAGGAGCTCACCTCACCCGGATCGGTCTTGCGCGTGAAGCGCCCGCGGATCACGTCAATCGAGTGCCGAAGTCCCGTGATGGGCTGGAAGCGCAGCCACACGGTAAGGAAGGCGGCGGCGATCATGAGCCACAGCACGATGAGGGGGACTTCGACGCCCGCGATGGTGGGCGCATAGAAAACGATCGCTGACAGGGCATCGGCGATCGGAGCGAAGTAGGTGTCGAGGAATTGATCGATGGCACCGGAACTGTGCATCTGGCGGTCTCCTTCAGGGGGTGTCGAACAACCTGTACCAGTGTTCCGATCTGGCGCCGCGAATCAAGCATCGCCGCAGCGTACGAAGGTGCGTCACGTTGCCAACTTGCACAAACACCGTTTTTCCCAGGTGGGGCCGCCGCCGCATTAAAGGCCCAGTTACCGCGGGGTACATACCACGGGGCCCCCGCTCTCGCAAGAACGGGGACCCCAACAGCACGCGTGTGCGGTATGGCACATCGTGGGCTAGCTCACGCCGAGGCGCTCCATGATGATCGCGCGGACCCGGCCCGCGTCGGCCTGCCCCCGCGTCGCCTTCATGATCGGGCCGATGAGCGCGCCAATCGCCTGGACCTTACCGCCCTGGATCTTGGCCACCACGTCAGGATTCTCGGCAATCGCCTGATCGACAGCGGAGGTGAGCGCCGAATCGTCGGACAGCACGGCGAGGCCGTCGCGCTCCACAATGGCGGCGGGATCACCCTCACCGGCGAGCACCTTCGCGAGCACCTGACGGCCGATCTTGTCGTTGATCGTGCCCACCTCCACGAGGCTCACGAGCTCGGCCACCTGAGCCGGGCTCACGGCAAGCTCATCGAGCCCCGCGTCCGCTTCCTTCGCGACACGGGCCAGCTCACCCATCCACCACTTGCGCGCCTGCTGCGCCGGAGCGCCGCTCGAGACCGTCGCATCGATGAGGTCGAGCGCACCGGCGTTGATAACGTCGCGCATCTCGAGGTCCGTGAAGCCCCAGTCGCCCAGCAGGCGTCGGCGCCGGGCCGCGGGAAGCTCCGGAAGCGCCGCGCGCAGCTGCTCGACCCACTCGCGGCTCGGGGCCACGGGCACCAGATCGGGCTCCGGGAAGTAGCGGTAGTCCTCGGCGTCGCTCTTGACGCGCCCCGAGCTGGTCTCACCCGACTCGTCATGGAAGTGACGAGTCTCCTGGATCACGTCCATCCCCGCGTCGAGAATCGCGGCCTGCCTGCGCATCTCGAAGCGCACGGCCCGCTCAATCGCGCGGAACGAGTTGACGTTCTTGGTCTCCGTCCGGGTGCCGAGCGGCGCCTCGGGCGAGGTCCTGAGCGAGACGTTGATGTCGGCGCGCACGTTGCCGCGCTCCATCTTCGCCTCGGACACCTCGAGCGTGCGGAAGATGTCGCGCAGGGTCCGCACGTACGCCGCGGCCACCTCGGGGGCGCGCTCGCCCACGTTCGGGATCGGCCGCGTCACGATCTCCACGAGGGGAACGCCCGCGCGGTTGTAGTCCACCTGCGAATGCGTGGCGCCCTGGATCCGGCCGGTGGCACCACCGATGTGGGTGTTCTTTCCGGCGTCTTCCTCCATGTGCGCGCGCTCGATCTCCACCCGCACGATCTCACCGTCCGACAGCTCCACGTCGACCCAGCCGTCGAACGCAATCGGTTCGTCGTACTGCGAGGTCTGGAAGTTCTTCGTCAGATCGGGGTAGAAGTACTGCTTGCGCGAGAAGCGGCAGGTCTCGGCAATCGTGCAGTTGAGCGCGAGCCCAATCGTGATCGCGTACTCGACCGCCTTCTCGTTGACCACCGGCAGCGTGCCCGGCAGGCCGAGCGAGACGGGGGTGATCGCCGTGTTCGGTTCTGCGGCAAACACGTTGGGGGCGCCGTCGAACATCTTCGTGGCGGTCCCGAGCTCCACGTGGACCTCGATGCCGAGCACGGGATCGTACCGGCTCGCGGCATCCTCGTACTCGATGGGTTCGATCTCGGTGTATGCGCTCACAGGGCGCCTCCTTCACTGCTCATCGCGCCACGGCCGGTCACGTCGGGGGCCGACGCCAGCAGGGGCCCGCCCCAGGACTGCTCGAGCAGCGCCTCGAGGGCCCCGCCCACGCGGTACAGGCGATCATCGGCCATCGCGGGGGCCAGGAACTGGATCCCGGCGGGCATCCCCTCTTCCGCGAGCCCGCTCGGGATCGAGATCCCGGGCACGCCGGCGAGGTTCGCCGGGATCGTGGCGATGTCGTTGAGGTACATCTTCATCGGGTTGTTGATGTTCTCCCCGATCCGGAACGCCACCGTCGGCGCCGTGGGCGAGGCGAGCACGTCCACGGATTCAAACGCGGCGGCGAAGTCGCGCTGCACGAGCGTGCGCACCTTTTGGGCGCTGCCGTAGTAGGCGTCGTAGTAGCCGGAGCTCAGGGCGTAGGTGCCGAGCAGGATGCGGCGCTTGACCTCGTTGCCGAAGCCCGCGCCGCGCGTGGCGGCCATGACCCGTTCGGCCGTGGGCGATTCCTCGGGCACGACCCGCAGGCCGAAGCGCATGCCGTCGAACTTGGCGAGGTTGGAGCTCGCCTCCGACGGCATGATGAGGTAGTAGGCGCCGAGCGCGTACTGGAAGTTCGGGCAGCTCACGCGCACGATCTCGGCGCCCGCCTCCTCGAGCAGGCGCAGGGACGCCTCGAAGCGCTCCTTGACGAGCGGGTCGAAGCCGTCGTTCTCGAGTTCCTCGATGACGCCGATGCGCAGGCCCTTGACGTCCTTCGAGCGGGCCGCGGCCACGAAGTCGCCGAAGCCGCCGTTGATGGACGTGGAGTCCATCGGGTCGTAGCCGCCCATGATCTCGTGCAGCAGCGCGGCGTCTTCGACCGTGCGGGTGCACGGGCCCGCCTGGTCGAGCGAGCTGGCCATCGCGATGAGGCCGTAGCGGGAGACGGAGCCGTAGGTGGGCTTGACGCCCACGGTGCCGGTCACGGCGGCGGGCTGGCGGATCGAGCCGCCCGTGTCGGTGCCAATCGCGAGCGGGGCCTCGAAACCGCCGACGGCGGCCGCAGAGCCACCGCCGGAACCACCCGGGATCCGCTCGAGGTCCCACGGGTTGCGGGTGGGGCCGAACGCGCTCGTCTCGGTCGACGAGCCCATCGCGAACTCGTCCATGTTGGTCTTGCCGAGGATCGGCAGCTGCGCGGTGCGCAGGTTCGTCACGAGCGTCGCGTCGTACGGCGGGATCCAGTTCTCGAGCATGCGCGAGCCCGCCGTGGTGCGCACGCCGCGGGTCACGACGACATCCTTGACGGCGACGGGCACGCCCGCGAGCGCCGAGACGCCCTCGCCCGCGGCGCGCGCGGTATCGACGGCATCGGCGGTGGCCAGGGCATCCTCGGCGGTCACGGTGACGAAGGAGTTGAGCTCCCCATCGACCGCGTCGATGCGCGCGAGGTGCGCCTCGGTGAGTTCGCGCGAGCTGAACTGTGCGTCGGCCAGGCCGCGCGCCATCTGGGCAGCGGACAGCTTAATAAGATCGTTCACGGCTCACTCCTCGCCCAGGATCTGCGGCACGGCGAAGCGGCCGTCGGCGGCCTCGGGGGCGCCCGAGAGCGCCTCTTCTTGCGTCAGGGTCTTCGTGACCACGTCCGCGCGAAACACGTTGGTCATCGGCATGGGGTGGCTGGTGGCGGGTACGTCCGCGGTGGCGACCTCGCTGACCGACGCGACGGCGTCGAGAATGGCATCGAACTCCCCCGCGAAACGGGTGAGGTCCTCATCGGTGAGCTCGATACGAGCGAGAGACGCCAGGCGCGCGACTTCTTCACGTTCAATTGCTGGCATGAGCCCAGTCTAGGGGGTGGCTGGTGGGGCAGCGACGGCGCCTCGGCCCCTACACTGGCGCGTATGGCGAATGCGACGCGCACCGAGCGGCTCGATGCCCTGCCCTATACCCGCTCTCATCATCGCCTGCTCATGGGCTCAGGTGTGGGGTGGGCGCTCGATGCGATGGACATCGGCCTGATCTCGTTCATCATGGTGGCCGTCGCGGCCGCGTGGCACCCGAGCCAGGGCGAGCTCTCCGTGCTCGGTTCAATCGGGTTCGTGGGGATGGCCATCGGTGCCTCGCTCGGTGGTCTGCTGGCCGACAGGATCGGTCGGCGCCAGGTCTTCGCCCTCACGATGCTCGTCTACGGCGTAGCCACGGGGCTCTCGGCGCTCAGCACGGGGCTCGCGATGCTCATCGCCCTGCGGTTCGTCGTGGGTCTCGGGCTCGGCGCGGAACTGCCGGTCGCCTCGACCCTGGTCTCCGAGTTCGCGCCGCGGAGGATCCGCGGGCGCATGGTCGTGGCCCTCGAGTCGTTCTGGGCGATCGGCTGGCTCCTGGCCGCCGTGATCGGCTACCTCCTTGTGCCCGCGCACGAGGACGGCTGGCGCTGGGCGCTCGCCCTCGGCGCCGTCCCGGCCCTCTGGTCGCTCGTGATTCGCTTCGGCCTTCCCGAATCGGTCCGCTTCCTCGAAGCGCGCGGGCGCCACGAGGACGCCGAGGCTGTGGTGCGGGACTTCGAGCGCGCGGCGAGGATCGCGCCGCCTTCTGAGCCCTCGCCCGTCGCGCCTCCCGCGCCCCCGGCCACGTGGCGCGAGCTGTGGGCCACCCGGTATCGCACGCGCACCATCGCGCTCGCGCTCGTGTGGTGCGGCGTCAACTTCTCCTACTACGGCGCGTTCATTTGGCTGCCGACCCTGCTGCACCAGGGCGGCATGGAGGTCGTCAAGTCGTTCGAGTTCGTGCTGTGGATGACTCTCGCGCAGCTGCCGGGATACCTGGTGGCGGCCGTGCTCGTGGAGGTCTGGGGCCGGCGCGCGACGCTCATCGTCTTCCTCGCGGGCTCGGGGATCGGGGCCCTCGCGTTCGGCACCTCCCCCGTGCTCGCCGAGGCTCTGTGGCCCGGCCACCAGGGCGCTGCCGCCGCGCTCGCGCTCGCCACCGCGTGCGTACTGTCCTTCTTCAATCTCGGGGCGTGGGGCGCCCTGTATGCGCTGACGCCCGAGGTGTTTCCCACCCCGCTTCGGGCCACGGGCGCCGGAGCGGCGACCGCGGCGGGACGCATCGCGGCGATGCTCGCGCCGCTCGTGGTTCCCGTCATCGCCCACGCGGGCGGGCTCGGCCTGCTGTTTGCGGTGTTCGGGGCGAGCTTCACGCTCGCCGCGATCGCCGCGGCCTTCCTGCCCGAATACGCGAACCGGGCGCTCGAGGAGGCGTAGCGGGCGGGAGGACGGGCCCTACTCCGCGGGGCTTTCCGTGCCCGCTTCTTCCGCTTCGCCGTCGGCGCCGAGCGCGGCGGGCCCGTCGGCCAGCAGCGCCACGAAGGCGTCCTCGTCGAGGATCGTGAGGCCAAGCTCTTCGGCCTTCGTGGCCTTCGAGCCCGCGTTCTCCCCCACCACGACGTAGTCGGTCTTCTTCGAGACGCTTCCGGACGCCTTGCCGCCGCGGCTGAGAATCGCCTCCTTCGCGCTATCGCGCGTGAAGCCTTCGAGCGATCCGGTCACGACGATGCTGAGGCCCTCGAGCACGCTCGAGCGCTCGGTGTCCTGTTCGTCCTGCATGCGCACGCCGGAGGCCGCCCAGGCCTCCACGAGGTCGGCCCGCCACGGTTCCGCGAAGAACGCGCGCACGCTCTCGGCAATGGTGGGGCCCACCCCGTCGGTCTGGGACAGTTCCTCGAGGCTCGCGGCGCGGATGCGGTCCATCGAGCCCCACGCGGAGGCGAGTGAGCGGGCCGCGGTGGGGCCGACGTGGCGGATGGACAGGGCCACGAGCACCCGCCACAGGGGCTGTGCCTTCGCCTTGTCCAGTTCGTCGATGAGCCGTACGGTGGTAGCCGACGGCTTGGATTCGGTGATGCGCTGCTCGCCGGACTTGAGCGTCGTGACGGAGCGCCGGGTCCAAAACGCGCGCACCGCACGCCAGGCGCCCGTCGGCTCGCCGGCCACGCGAACGCTCTGGTAGACGAGCACGTCGCGCAGATCCTCGGCCGTCACGTCAAACAGGGTGGCGCCCGTGTGCACGATGGGGGTCTGCGGCGCCGGGAAGTCGCCCGCCTCCCGGACGAGGCCCGCCTCGGTCTCGAGCGTGTGCCCGGCCTCGACGGCGGCCATGGCCTCGGCCCGGCGCTTGTCCGGATCCGTGAGCGCGAGCGCCGATTCGTCCCCGAGCGACTCGATATCGAACGCGCCGCGAGAGGCGGCGTGCGCCACGCGCCCGGTCACTTGCGAGGGGCAGTCGCGCTGGTTGGGGCAGCGCCAGTCCTTGTCGCCGTCCCGCGCCGGTCCGATCACGGTTCCGCAGCTGGGGCAGCGCTCGGGCATGACGAAGGGGCGCTCGGTGCCGTCGCGCAGCGCAACGACCGGACCCAGGATCTCGGGGATCACGTCGCCCGCCTTGCGCAGGATGATCGTGTCGCCGATGAGCACGCCCTTGCGCTCGACATCAAACTGGTTGTGCAACGTCGCGCGCGCGACGGTGGAACCGGCCACGCTCACGGGTTCCATCACCCCGAACGGCGTGACGCGGCCGGTGCGGCCCACGTCCACCTGAATGTCGATGAGGCGCGTGGTCACCTCTTCGGGCGGGTACTTGTAGGCAATCGCCCAGCGAGGTGCGCGGGAGGTGGCGCCGAGTCGTCGCTGATCGGCGAAGGAGTTGACCTTGATGACGATGCCGTCGATCTCGTGTTCGACCTCGTGCCGTCTCTCGCCGTAGTCCTCGATGTACTCGGTCACGGCCTCGAGGCTGTCGAGCACCCGCGTGTGGGGCGAGGTCGGCAGGCCCCACGAGGCGAGCATCGTGTAGACCTCGGCCTGGCTCGCGGGGAACTCGCGCGCCCCTTCGTGAGCGCCGATGCCGTGGATGTAGAGGGCGAGCGGGCGCGAGGCCGTCACGCGCGGATCCTTCTGCCGCAGCGATCCGGCGGCGGTATTGCGGGGGTTCGCGTATTCCCGCTGGCCCGCCTCGCGCCGGGCCTCGTTGAGGGCGGCGAAGGCCGCCGTCGGCAAGAACACCTCGCCTCGGACTTCGAGCACCGCGGGCGGGGTGGGCGTATCGAGGGTGCGGGGTACCGAGGCGATGGTCTCGACGTTCGCCGTGACATCCTCGCCCACGCGGCCATCGCCGCGCGTCACCGCGCGCACCAGGGTCCCGTTCTCGTAGACGAGGGAGATCGCGAGGCCGTCAATCTTCAGTTCGGTGAGGAACGACGGATCGGCGCCCGGCGCCTCCGCCCACGCGCGGGCGTGCCACTCCCGGACCTCCTCGATGCTGAACGCGTTGTCGAGGCTGAGCATCCGCTCGATGTGGGCCACCGGCGCGAACCCTGGCGCGACGGCCCCGCCTACGGTGCGGGTGGGCGAGGTCTCGCTATCCAGCTCGGGAAACGTCGCCTCGAGGGCGCGTAGTTCGCGCTCGAGGGCGTCGTAGTCCGCGTCCGGGAGCTCGGGGTCGTCGTGCTCGTAGTACTGCACGCGGGCCTCGGCGAGGGCGGCGCGAAGCTCGATCACGCGCGCCTCGGCCTCGAGCGGCGTGAGGTCGTCGGGATCGGTGGGGGCGGGAGCAGAAGTGGTCACGAGGCCAGTCTAAAACGGCGCTCGCGCCCGCTGCCTGGGGCCCCGGGCCGACAGTGGAGCCTGAGAGTTCCCAGCGCACACGTGTTTTAGGGTGGGGCCATCAGCGGCGCGGCGGTGCGCCGATTCGCCACGAAGGGACCCTCATGCAGCAGCGGCGCTGGGCTGTGCCCGTGGCATGCGCCGCCCTCGTCGTGCTCTGCGCCGCCCTCGCCTCGCGCGCCCACCTCGGGACGATTGTCGAGGTGGGCGGGGACAGCTTCTCGTCGTTCGATTCCCTTCTGCGCACGTCCGATACCGCCGCGGAGCCGCTCGTGCCCCCGAGCACCGCCGATGTCCCGGTGCCCGAGGAGGCCGGGGCGGGCGCCTTCGTCGTGCAGGCGGCCATCGCCGTGCTGCTCACCGTGGCGGGCCTCGGGCTCGGCGCCGTCGTGACCATCGCCCTCGTGCGTGCGCTTCGCCACCGGGTCGCGAGCCGGCGCGAGGCGGAACCGGACGAGGACGCTCCGGCCGCCGTGAGCACCGCGCAGGTGCACGCCGCCGCGAGCGCGGCAACGGCCACCCTCGCGAGCACGGAATCCGATCACGACGCCATCGTTGGCGCGTGGCTCGATGTCGAGGAGGCGGTGGGCGCCGCCGGGCGCCCGCGTCTCGCTTACGAAACCTCGACCGAGTTTGTCCTCGCGAGCATCCGGCACCTGAGCGTGGATCACGCGAGCCTCGCGCGCCTCGGGGAGCTGTATCGCCAGGCCTACCACCGAAGCGCTGGCGTGCTCGAGGCCGCGGACCTGGCCGCCATGCGCGAGGAGGCGACCGCGCTGACCGCGGCCCTTCTCGCCTCTGCGGCTCACGGCGAGGCTGCGGCGAACGACGAGGCTGCGGCGCGGCCCGCAGGAGTGGGTGCGAAGGAGCGGGACGCGAGCGATGACGTTCCGATGCGGCCCGCGGGGGCCGAGCGGTGAGGCGCCTCGTCCTCATGTGCGCGGCCGCGGTCCTCGGCGCGGGCGCACTCGTCATCACTCTCGCCGCCTTCGACACCCAGCTGAACCCGGTGGCCGCGCTTCTGGTCGCCGTCGGCGGCGCCACCGCCTTCTGGGTGGCCGACGCGGGGCTCGTGCGAGCGAAGTCCACGGGCTTTCCCGCGGCCCAGATCGGCGCCGGTGGTGAGCTGGAATCAGCGAAGGACACCCGCGTGCGGCGGATCGAGGACGATCTTTTTCGCACCATCGAGGCGAAGCGGCAGGGCGTGCGCTCGGGGGCCCGCGCCCTCGGCGAGGTCGCGTCCCTGGTCGAGGCGGAGGCTGAGCGGCGGGGCATGAGCCTTCACCTGTCCTCCCGGACCGCGGGGATCATCGCCTATGCCCGCAGCGACGCCGCCGCGCGCCGCGAACCTCGATTCACCCGCGCGATCCTCACCGCCGCCCTCAAGGAGCTCGATGGCGAGCTCACCCGCGTCCTGTCCACCGACCGCGCCCCTGCCGCCGTCGGCCCGGATGCCCATGCGCCGGGCACCCGCACACCCGACACCGGCGCGCCCGATGTCCACTCGTCTCCCGCCCGCCCCACGGCCCACGCCCGCCCCACCTCTCACGTCACCGAGGAATCGTCACCATGACCACGCCCCCGTCGCCATCCACGCCCGCGCCCACCGACCGCCTCGGCATCGACGAGGCCTCCGCGCTCGCCCGTAGCGTGCTCGCCGAAGTCTCCCGCGCGGTAGTCGGCAAGGACGCGGCGCTCACGACCGTCCTCGCGGGCATCCTCGCGGGCGGGCACGTGCTCATCGAGGACTCCCCCGGGCTCGGCAAGACCCTCGCGGCCCGCTCGTTCGCCGAGGCCCTCGGCCTCCCGTTCACGCGCGCTCAGTTCACGCCCGACATGCTGCCCGCGGACCTCACGGGAGCGGAGGTCTACAACCAGGCCACGAACGCCTTCGAGTTCCGGCCCGGCCCCGTCTTCACGGGGCTCCTCCTGGCCGATGAAATCAACCGGACCCCGCCGAAAACCCAGTCGGCGCTCCTGGAAGCGATGCAGGAGCGGCAGGTCAGCATCGAAGGCACCACCCACCCGCTGCCGAACCCCTTCCACGTGCTCGCCACGGCCAACCCCGTGGAAACCGAGGGCACCTATCCGCTGCCCGAAGCGCAGCTGGACCGCTTCCTCGTGCGGGTGAGCTTCGGCTACCCCACGATCGACGAGGAGTGGGAGGTCATCGCGCGGCGGATCGAGCGCCGCGAGGAGTTTCAGCGGGTACGCACCGTGGTCGAAGCCTCCGGCCTGCTCGCCCTCCAGCGCGCGGTCGAAGACGTCACGGTGAGCGAGGCCGTGGGCCGCTACGCCGTGGAACTGGTGGCCGCGACCCGCAGCCACGACCAGGTGGCGCTCGGCGCCTCCCCGCGCGGCTCCCTCGCCCTCGTCCAGTGCGCCCGCGCGCATGCCCTCATTCAGGGCCGCGGCTTCGTCATCCCCGAGGACATCAAGGACGTGGCCCACGCGTGCTTGGATCACCGCGTGCTCATTCGCCCGGAGCTGTGGCTGCACGCCATCACGTCGGCCTCCGTGGTCCAGTCCGTGCTCACGCGGGTGAGCGCGCCCGAAGCCACGCGCGGGAAGTGAGCACCCCGTGAAAGCGACGGCCGCGCACACGCGAGCGGTCGTGGCGGCGGCCGCGTTCCTCCTGCTTGGCGCACTGTTCGGGCGTCTCGACGCCGTGCTCATCGCGGTTCCGCTCGTGGCCTGGCTCGCGGTCGCCTACCGCATGCGGCCCCGCGTTCAGGAGGCGGCCACGCTGCGCGTCTCGGACACGCGCCTCATGGAATCCGACGCCGTCCACGTGGAGGCCTCGAGCCCGGCCGAGGGCGCGCTCGTGACCGCGGCGGCGCCGCTGAGTGATGCGCTCACCTACGCGCCGAGATGGGGGATGCTGACCGACGCGGGCAGCGCCCAGCTCACGGTGCGCCCGAATACCTGGGGCCGCTTCCCGCTCGGGCCCATCGTCGTGCAGGTCTCCGATGCTCTCGGCGCCTTCCGCCGGGCAGATACCCATCCCGCCCTCACCCTCGCCGTCGTGCCGAACGCCGGGAGCGCCCCGTCGGCCCCCGCGCTCAGGAAGGTCCTCGGCGTGAGCGGCCCGCACCTCTCGCGGGCCACGGGCGACGGGACTGCACTGGCCGACGTGCGCGCGTTTCGCCCCGGCGACCGGCTCACTCGCATCAACTGGCGGGTCACCTCTCGCACCCGGACGCTGCACACCAACGACACGTTTACCGAGCGCGATACCGACGTTCTCATCGTCACCGATACGCTCTCCGACATTCACCCGGTGGGCGCCGTCCCCGGCGGTGTGGGATCGAGCCTCGATCAGACGGTGCAGGCCGTGACGGGGCTATCGCGCCACTTCCTCAGCCTCGGGGACCGGGTGGCGCTGTGCGACCTCGGCACCCGGATCGGCTCGGTGGGTTATCGCTCGGGCCAGGGGCAGCTCGCGCGGATCGTCGAGCTGCTGGCCCACACCTCCCGGGATGCGCTGAGCCCCGTGCGCCTCGCGCGCCTTCCCCGCGTCCGCGCGGGCACCCTCACCTACGTGTGTTCCCCGCTGCTACGGGGCGACGTGCTCGAGAAGATCGGCACGCTCGTCGCCTCCGGCGCCCACGTGAGCGTGATCGACACCCTGCCGCCCAGCCTCGTCGATGTCTCGCGGCTCACCGGCGCGCCCCTGCGGCGGATCGAGGGGGCGGAGGACCGGCGGCTCTGGGACGAGGCGTGGGTGCTGCGCGGCATCGAACGACGCGTGCAGATCAGCGCGCTCGAGCGGCGCGGCGTCCCGGTAACGCGCTGGGAGGATGCCCCGTGATCACTCGCCTCACGCGCGCCTTCGTGCGCGTTCTCGGGACCGTGCGGACCATCAGCGCCGCGCAGTGGCGGCTGCGCCTCGCGGCGGCCGCCTCCGTCGCGGCGGCGCTCTGGCTCGTCACCGACGCCACCACCGATGCCTCGTCTTCGCTCGGGATGGGCATGATCCTCGCGGCGCTCGTCATCGGGATCCTCACCGCGCTTCAGTGCCTGCGCCCCAATTCGGACGTGGGCCTGCTCGTGTTCCTCGCGTTCGCCGCCACCCTGTGGCTCGGCGCTCCCCTGTCGCTGCCGAGGGCATGTGCCGTGGCGTTCCTGCTGGGGGCCGCTCACGCGTCCTGGGCCGTTGCCGCCCACGCGCGGCGGCACGGGGTGATGAGCGCGAGCGCGCGCCGCGCGATCCTCTCGGCGCTCGGCAGCGCGAGTCTGCTGTCGGTGGCGCTCGCCGTCCTGTGCGTGCTTCCGTTCGCGTGGGTGAGCGCGGGCTCCCTCCCCTCGCTCGTCCTCGCGGCCGCCGCCGTGGCGATCACGGCCGCGGCCGTCGCCCTCTTGCCCGTGACGCCCGAGAACGCGCCCGCCTCGCGGGATTCCTAACCGGCGAGCGTGTCCACGACCTCGACCGCATAGCGGCGCAGGGCGTCCAGATCGGCGGAGGTCGTGAAGGCCTCGGGCGGGAGCGCGCGCGAGAGGTCCGAGCGGGGTGAGCGGCTCGTGGCGAAGCCGAAGCCCGCCGCCTCCCGGGGCCCGTAGCCGAGGCGCCGCCAGGCCGTGAGGGCGTGCATGCCCGCCTCGCGCAGTCGGTGCGCGGGCACAAGAAAGGTCAGTTCTACGCCGGATTCGCGGGCGGCAGCCAGCGTCTCCCACGTGCGGCCGAGGTTCGCAAGATCGCCGGCCGTCGGATCGAGAGCAAGCGACCGCGAGCCCGCGTCGAGGGCCGCGGTCACGATGTCGTGCAGGGGCGTGAGCGCGACGCACGCGGGGGCCTCGATGTGCGTGTGCGTTTCGGTCAGCAGCGGCGCGAGGAGCTCGCCGAAGCGGCGGGGCCCGAGCGGCGCGTACGTGCGGTACCCCGATGCGGTGGGCACGCGCCCGAGGACCGCGGCGGTGGCCGAGCGCTCATCGATCAGGAGCCGCGGCGCGGCGCCGGGAACCATCGCCCGCACGCTCCCGGCGGCACGGCCGAGGGCCTCGGCCAGCACGAAGGGGAGATCGGCGAGAAGCCCCGGATCCGACAGGACGCGCTCGCCCGCGGCGGTAAACGTGGCGGAGGCGAGGGCGACGGGACCGAGCCGCGTCAGCTGGAGCGGGCCCTCGTAGCCGAAGAAGGCGATGCGGGCAGCGTCCATTAGGCGGTCCGCCTCGCGGCTCGCCTCGCGCCAGTCGTGGCTCGCACCGGGGCCGATCCGCCACCCGTAGGGCGCCAGGTCGCCCGTGAGCGGCAGGTGCGCGAGGCTCGCGGGCACGCTCTGGTCGTAGCGCCCGTGGCCGCCGAAGGCGAGCGCCGGGGTGGGGGCGACGCCGTGCTCCTCGCCGGAGCCCAGCAGCGCGCGCATGCGAGAGAGGCGCTCGATGCGGTGATCGGCGCCGTCGGCCCCCGCGCCGGACACCCGCAGGGTGCCATCGCTCGCGAGCCGCAGATACGCCCCGCCCGGAGCGAGGGACATCGGAGCGGAAGTCACCGGCGCGGAGGTCACTCGCGCGCCTCGAGGGTGGCCGAGGCGCGCACGCGGTCCCCGCTGTAGAGCACGAGGGTCTGGCCGGGCGCCACTCCGCGGATCGGCCGCTCGAGATCGACCACGAGGTCGTCCTCGCCGACGGAAGCCACCCGCGCGGGCACCGCCTCGCCGTGCGCACGGATCTGCGCCGTCACCTCGTCGCCCGCCGTCAGCGGCTCGAAGAGGACGAGCGCGCTTGCGCGCAGGCGCGAGGTCGAGAGCAGTTCGGCCGCCCCCACGATCACCTGCCGCGTCTCCGGCTGCACATCGAGCACGTAGCGGGGCTGCCCATCGGGCGCGGGCCGCTCGAGCCCGAGCCCCTTGCGCTGGCCGATGGTGAAGCCGTGCGTGCCGCCATGCTGGCCGAGCACCACGCCGTCGGCGTCCACGATGTCCCCGGGCTTTTCGCCGAGGGTGCGGTCGAGGAAGCCCCGCGTGTCGCCGTCGGCGATGAAGCAGATGTCGTAGCTGTCCGGCTTGCTGCCCACGCCGAGCCCGCGGCGGTCCGCTTCCGCCCGCACCTGCGCCTTGTCCGTGAAGTCGCCGAGCGGGAAGATCGAGCGGGCGAGGCCCTCGGGCCCCATGACGGCGAGCACGTAACTCTGGTCCTTCGCGTCGTTCGCGCTGCGATGCAGGGAGCGCGCCCCGCCGGGGCCCTCGTTGCGCACGGACGCGTAGTGGCCCGTGCACACGGCGTCGAAGCCCAGCAGGCGCGCGCGGTCCATGAGGGAGGCGAACTTGATCCGCTCGTTGCAGCGCACGCACGGGTTCGGGGTACGGCCCGCGGAATACTCGGCGAGGAAGTCGCTCACCACGAGGTCGTGAAAGTCATCGCTCAGGTCCCACACGTAGTACGGGATCCCGATGTGGTCGGCGGCGCGGCGGGCGTCGGAGGCGTCTTCGACCGTGCAGCAGCCGCGCGATCCCGTGCGGGTCTGCTCGCGGTTCTTGCTGAGCGCCATGTGGACGCCCACCACCTCGTGCCCCTGCTCCACGGCGAGGGCAGCGGCCACGGCGGAGTCCACTCCGCCACTCATCGCGGCCAGCACCTTCATCCTCGCCACCGTCCTTTCACTCCACGTCCATCCCCGGGGCCCGCCGTCGGCCCCGCGGTACAGCCACGCCGGGGCCCGCCGCACACGCGGGCGTTGGCGACCGTCCATCAGTGTACGGAGCGCCGCCCCGCGCGCCCCAGGCCGACGGGCAAAGATCACCCGGCCCGGCCGCTACGAGTCTGCTATGAGGCCGCTACGAGGAGCGGTTCAGGGCGCCGAGGGCGCGGGCGCGCGGCAGCACGTCGGGAAGCACCTCGGCGAGGGCGTCCACGTCGGCATCGGTGCTCGTGTGGCCGAGCGAGAAGCGCACCGCCCCGCGCATGCGGGCCTCGCTCATGCCCATCGCGCTCAGCACGTGCGAGGCCTGCGTGACGCCCGCGTGGCACGCGGAGCCCGCAGAGCAGTCGATGCCGCGCTGGTCGAGGAGGAACAGCAGAGCGTCCTGATCGACGCCCTCGATGCACACGTGCACCACGTGCGGCGAATGCGGCGCGTCTTCGGCGGTGAAGATCGCGTCGGGGGCGGCCTCTCGGATCACCCCGCGCAGACGCGTCGACAGCGCAGCGACGCGCGCCCCTTCGGCCTCACGGGCGCCGAGCGTTTCTTCGAGGGCGACGGCGAGGGCCGCGGCGTGCGCGGCATCGAGCGTGCCGGAGCGGATTCCCCGCTGCTGGCCGCCGCCCGTGCCGACGGGGCTGAGGGTCACCGAAGGGTTCGCGACGAGCAGGCCCGCGCCCACGGGGGCGCCGATCTTGTGGCCCGTGATCGAGACGAGCGGCACGCGCTCCATGTCGGGCAGCGGAACGTGTCCGATCGCCTGCACGGCATCGGTGTGCAGCACGGCGCCAAGCGGCCGAATCCGCTCCTCAATAGCCGCGAGGTCCTGCACGATCCCCGTCTCGTTGTTGACGAGCGCGGCGCTCACGAGCACCGCCGCCGGGTGGGTATCGTCGGGCGCCACGAGGGCGTCGAGCGCGTCGAGGTCCAGGAGCCCCGTGGAGTGGACGGGCGCGAGGGCGCCCCCGAGGTCCCGCACGGTATCCACGACCGCGGGATGATCGGTCGCGCAGCCCACGATCCGGCCCGCGCCCCCGCGCGCGCGGTCGGCGCCGCTGAGGCCTCGCAGCGCGAGGTTGTCGGACTCCGTGCCGCCCGAGGTGAGGATCAGCCAGCTGGCCGGGACGCCGAGCAGCTGCGCCATGTGGGCGAGCGCATCATCGACGATGCCGCGCACCCGCCGCCCGGAGGCGTGCTGGCTCGACGGATTGCCGAGCGTGCGGGCCGCCTCGAGATAGGCCTCGAGGGCCGCGGTTCGCGCGCTCGTGGTCGCGGCGTGATCGAGGTACACGCGAGCGTTCACCATGGCTTCACTCCTCCCCCGTCGGGATCGCCGTCCTGGTCGCCATCCGGATCGCCCCCATCGCCCGTGCCCTTGTTGCGCTGCTCAAGCTCTTCCTCGCGCTGCTGCTCTCCCGGATCGGGGGTCGGGCTCTGGCCGTCCTCACCCTCTCCCTCCGGGTCGGCGTATCGGGGATCGTTCTCGGGGTTTTCTTCCTGCCCGCCGGTCGAGTCCTCGTCGGTCGGCGATTCGCGCGGATCATTGCCCGCCTCGCTATCGGCCTGCTCCCGGCGCTCGCGGATCTCCTCGCCGTTGGCGTCCGTCGATTCCTGGTCCTCGTTGTTCTCCGACGAGCCGCCGCCGGACATGCACGGGGCCAGGACCTCTTCGGCGGCGTACAGGGCATCGGCCTTCGCCGCCGCATCCGGCGCCGCCTCGGCGTTCATGGTCATCGCAATCGCGAGGTTGTTGCGGATCTTGCACTGGGCGTGCGCGGGCTGATTGAGGTCGCTGCCGTTCGTCCACGCCTGCAGAGAGGTCTCGAGGAGCGGCTGCGCGGCGGTGGCATCGCCCGCGGCCAGGAGGGCCGTGCCCTTCGTGAGGGACGGGAGGTAGGGCTCGAAGACGTTGCCGTGCTGTAGGAGGTCGCTGCGCTCCCCCGCCACGGCGAAGTCGCCGCCCCCGTAGGCCGAGAGCGCATAGGCCTGGAGCACCGGCATGCTGACGAACTTGCCGGTGAGCAGCCCGAGCGCGAGCAGCGGGACGGCCAGCACTGCGAAGGTGATGAGCCGGGACAGCCGGAGGGTGCGGGAGTTCAGCCCGTGGTTGCGTCCTCGCCTCGCGCGGCGCCTCCACACTCGGGCCTCGGCTCGGCGCTCTCGTGCATTCATCGTCCGCTCCTCGTGATCTGGGCAAGATCGGCCCGCTCGACGGGCCTCGGCCAGCGCAAAGTCAGCGCCACGAGCTCCCAGATGGCGACGAGCGCGACAGCAATCGCCGGGATCCAATACCAGTCCTCGAAACTCGGGGTGGCCTGCTCTTCCTCCGATGCCACGGGCTCGAGCGTGACGCCCTGCAGGGTCGCATCGAGTCCCCCGTTCGGGGCCACCCGGTGCTCGTAGACCACGCCCATCTGTTCCGCGATGCTCCGCAGATTCTCCTCGTCGATCCTCGAGAGGCCGTTGCCGCCCGCGGGGTCCTGAATGTACTGCCCGGCATCGGGCCCACCCCGGATCTTCATGGGGCCACCTGCCTCGGTGCCGTAGCCGAGGACCGCGCCGCCGTCGATGTGCCCGCGCAGCTCGGCGAAGCTTTCGGACTCCTCATCGTCCGTGTTTTCCCCGTCGGTGAAGTAGTAGACGAGCACGGAGGAATCGGGGTCCAGTTCGCGGGCCTCGGCCACTTCGCGTTCGAGCGTGCGGCGGGGGCGATCCACGTTGGAGCCCTGCGAATAGGCGGTCGTTTCCGTGGTCATCGTTTCGATCCAGGCGCGTACGGCGCCCGCGTCGGTCGTCAGGGGAAGCTGCGCCGAGGCCACCGAATCGAAGGAGATGATCGAGTAGCGCGAGCCCTCCGTGAGGCTCATGATCTGCTGCATGTCGGCGCGCACTCCGTCGATCCGGGGCTCGGATCCGTCGTAGTCTTCCGCGGCCATGCTGCCCGTGCGGTCCACGACGAAGAACACGTTGGCGTTCATCCGCTCTGTCGAGATCGACTCCTGGACCGTCACGGGCCGCACGGCCACGCACAGCACGAGCAGGACGAGGATGAGCCGCCGCACCCAGTCGATGCGCGGCCCCCTCCCGCGCACGAGCGCCGCGAGGCACAGGCCCACGAGCGGCACGAACACGAGGACGATGAGCCACCAGGGCATGAGGGGCTGAAGCTGGAACACTAGCGCGACCTCCATCCCACGCCGACGAGCAGGACGGTGAGCACGAGCGTGAGCGCGAACGCGACTCCCGGGTGGTCCGTGCGCACCACTCGCGGCACCGCGCCCATCTCCACCGCTTGCGCCTTCTGGATCTCCCCCACGATTGCGGGGATCGCCGCGGGGTCGCGCGAGGACCACATCTGGCCGCCCGTGCGTTCGCTTTCGGTCTTCAGTTCGTCGCCGCACTGCGGTCCCCCGCACGCCCCGGCTCCCGGGTAGAACGACCACAGGGTCACGTCGCGGCTCACGAGCGCTTCGGTGGATTCGGGCAGCGTGTAGATCCCCTCGCCGCCGGACTCGTTATCGGTGGCGAGCACGATGAACCGCGAGCGCTCGGTTTCCGCCTGGTCGAAGAGCTGCCCGCACGAGGCCACGCCGTCGCCGATGAGCGAGGGCGGGATGACTTCGGAGTAGGTGCCGTCCACGAACTGCCAGTAGTCCTCGATCTGTTCTTCGGAGTACTGCGCGGAGCCGAGGCGGTGGGCCACGGGGTTGTAGCTGAGCGCTTGGGCTCCCGCTTCCAGCTCGCGCCGGATCAGGGCGTAGTCGTTGGTGAGGGGGAAGACCGTGCGCGAGGTCGAGTTAAAGATGGATAGGCCGACGCGTTCTCCCTTGAAGTTCTCCACGAGGTCGGCGAAGGTCGAGAGAATCTCGGCGTCGTAGGTGATCATCGAGCCGGACACGTCGAGGCACAGCACGATGTCGCGGTTCGCGAAGTCGGGGGCTTCCACGCGCTCGCTGGCCACGCGGCCCGCCATGACGGCGCTCACGAGCACGAGGAGCGCGGTGAGGATGAGCGAGAGGATGCGCAGGATTCGAGAGGTGCGCTGGGCGCGCTGGACTGACGGGAGGCGGTCGATGAACTCGGTATTGGCCACGATCACGGGGCGTTCGTGGACGGCCTTGCGGTTGAGGTAGGCGAGGGCCCACGCCACGAGGGCGAGGATCAGCAGGAGGCAGGTCAGCCACCACAGGCTCATGACCATGCGCGCACCACCGCCCTCGCGCGCTGCATCGAGGCGTGCAGGGCGGCATCGGAGGTGCGGGCGTACCCGGGCACGTGGATGTCGGCGATGAGGCGGCCGACCTGCCGGGTGCGGGGGTCGGCTTCGAGGGTGGCGGCGTCTTGGGTGCGCACGTCGAGGCCGACGGTGCGGGTGACGAACATCCGCATGATGGCTTCGAGTTCGCGGTGGGCGTCGCGGGCGGTGATCTCGCCTCGGTCGTGGCGTTCGCCCGCCCCGTTGATCATCCGCAAGAACTCCGCCTTGAGCCCCTCGGCTCCGTCGGGGCGCCCGCGATACGCCCGGCGTTCCAGGATGTACCGGGTCAGGCGCACGGTGAGGATCACGAGGGTGAGGATGATGAGCACGCACAGCACGGCGAGGATGAGCCACGCGAACGAGTACTGCGGGGGCTCGATGATCTCAAGGTCGTCCATTCTTCCCTCCCTGGCGTCGAAGAAGAGCAACGATGTCGTCCACCACGCTCGTGTCGCCGTCGGTGAGCACATTCGGGATGCGCAGGCCGTCGAGCATCTCGGTGATTTCCTCGGTGCGGCGGCGGCGAAACGCATCGACCTCCTGCTGGACGCGGGCCGATTCCCGGGTGAGGCGGGCCAGCTCGCGCGGTGCCGCCACGTCGATCACGCTTGCGGTCGGGTCGATGCGCACGAGCGGGTCAGCGTCGCGGATGCGCACAACCATGAGGTCGTGGCGCGTGGCAAGGCGCCGCAAGAGGTGCGCGTGGGCGAGCGAGGGGTGGGCCTCGTCGGTGATGATGGTCATGAGGGTGGCGCGGCCCGTGACGCGGAAGGCACGGGTGAGCAGCCAGTCGAGGTCCGACGCGGATCCGGCGGCGCCCGTGTCCGTATCGAGCATCCTGAGGAGCAACTCGAGGTGACCGCGGGAGGAACGCGAGGGAAGCTGGGCGGGGCGAGACGGGCTTCCGGCGACGAGGGAGACCAGGTCGCCGTGGGTCTGGGCGAGGTAGCACAAGAGGCCCGCGGCCGTCACCATCGCATCGCGCTTCAGGGTGCCGTCCGCCGCCGTGGCCGCCATCGCCTGCGAGGTATCGGCCACGATGCTCAGGTAGCGCACGCGCTCCTCGTTGAACTGCCGGATGAGCGGCTCGCCGCTGCGGGCGGTGGCCTTCCAGTCGATGTCGGAGATTTTGTCGCCGGGCTGGTAGTACTTCAGGTCGTCGAAGTCCTCGCCGCTGCCCTTGAACATCGAGCGGCCGCGCCCGGCGATGAGCCCGCGCACCTTCTTCGAGGTGTGCAGATCAACTTTGGCCTTGACCCGGGTGAGCAGTGAGGTGGACATGGCGGCGCCCGGCGGCTACGGCAGCGGCACCGCGTTGAACACGGCGTCGATGATCGTTTCGGGGGTAATGCCGCTGGCCAGGGCGTCGAACGTGAGCACGAGGCGGTGCCGCAGCACCGAGTAGCGCAGCGCCCGTACGTCCTCCGGGGTCGTGTAGTCCCGCCCGCTGATGAGGGCGTGCGCTTGCGCGACGCGCATGAGGGCCAGCGAGCCGCGGGGGGAGGCGCCCACGCGAACGGACTGGGTGATGTTGGGGATGGGGCGGGGCCCGGAACCGCGCGTGGAGAACACGAGGTCCACGATGTAGCGCTTGACGGCATCGTCCACGTACACGCGGTCCACCGCGCGCTGCAAGAACGTGACGTCCTCGAGGCTCACGGACTCAAAGGTCCGCGCGGGGGTCGCGAGCGTGCCCGCGGTCGAGCGATCAAGGATTTCGTGCTCTTCGCGCGGCCGCGGGTAGGTGAGAATTTCCTTCATGAGGAAGCGGTCCATTTGCGCTTCGGGAAGCACGTAGGTGCCCTCTTCCTCGATGGGGTTCTGCGTGGCCAGCACCATGAACGGGCTGGGCAGAGGGTAGACCTCGCCGCCAATCGAGGTCTGGCGCTCCTGCATGGCCTCGAGCATCGCCGACTGGGTCTTCGCGCTCGAACGGTTGATCTCATCGAGCAGCACGATGTTCGCGTGGACCGGCCCGAGCTGGGTCGTGAACTCGTTCGTGCCGTAGTTGAAGATCTGGGTGCCGATGATGTCGTTCGGCATGAGGTCGGGCGTGCACTGGATGCGCCGGAAGGAGCCGCCAATCGCGCTCGCGAGGGCCTGCGCGGCCGTGGTCTTGGCGAGGCCCGGCACGGATTCGAGCAGGACGTGCCCGCCCGTGGCGAGGCTCGTGAGCAGCGCGAGCCGCAAGCGCTCTTGGCCGACGACGCGCGAGGCGAACACTTCGGAAATCCGGGCGACGATCTGCTGGGCCCGGGCCTGATCCTCGGCCGTCAGGGCCGAGCTGGGCGGGGCGAAGGCGCCCGGCGCGCTGGCCGCGGGGGCCTGCTGGGGCGAGGGCGCTGCGCCCGCTGCCGTCGGCGGCTGGTGATGAACAGTCATGCGCACTACTTTCCCTGGAGATCCCGACGGCCGACCGGCGAGAGGCGCCTCGGCCACGTCGCTCGCCACTCTATAGGACGGCGAAGATTGAGACGTGCGCCCCGTTCCCCGTCCACCTGCCACCATTGTTCCCCCTTTCCTGGGAGAATGTCTCTCGTGACTTTTCCCCCTCCCCCCGCGCACCCGGGTCTGATAGTGGATGCGAGCGGCACCGGTACGTATTCCATCGCGGCGCCGCGCGCGGACCGGATCGAGGTGTGCGTCCTCAGCGGCGATCATGAGCGCCGCATCGCGCTCCCCCACGTAGATCAAGGTGTGCACTGGGGAAAAGTCGAGGGCTTGACGGAAGGCACGCACTACGGCCTGCGCGCCTACGGCCCGTGGGATCCAGAACGCGGCCTCACGTTCAACCCCGACCATCTCCTCCTGGACCCGTACGCGCACGGGCTGGATCACAGCTCCGGGCTGTTCGCTTCGATGTTTCACCACCGGGTCGATTCGCAGCTGCGGCCCGTGCATCCCCGCGAGCGCGCGACCGAGGACAACCGCGACACGAGCATCCACAGCGTCGTGCTGCACCCCGATCGCTCGTTCATGGCCGACGACGTCCGGCCCGCCATCGACTACGCCGATACCGTCATCTACGAGGCGCACGTGCGGGGCTTTTCCGCGCTCAATCCGGCGATTGACGAACAGCGGCGCGGCACCTACGCGGGGATGGGAGACCCGGCATCTATCGCGTACCTCAAGGACTTGGGCGTCACCGCCGTCGAGCTTTTGCCGATCCACGCGGGGCTCGACGAAGTGCACCTCACGCGCCTCGGCCTCACGAACTACTGGGGCTACAACACCCTGAGCTATTTCGCTCCGCACCCGCACTACGCGACCGCCGAGGCGCAGGCCGCGGGGCCGGCCGCCGTGTTCCGCGAGGTGCAGCAGATGGTGAAGAACCTGCACCGGGCGGGCATCGAGGTCATCATGGACGTGGTGTTCAACCACACCGCCGAGGGTGACCAGGACGGCCCCACGGTGAGCCTGCGCGGCCTCGATGCGGAGGAATACTATTGGCGCAGCGCCGGTCACCTCGTAGATGTCACGGGCACGGGCAACACACTCAACCTGCGCAGCCCGCACGTCGTGGAGATGATTCTGCGCTCCCTGCGGTTCTGGGTGCTGTTCGCGGGCGTAGACGGCTTCCGCTTCGACCTCGCGGCAACGCTCGGTCGCAGCGATTCGGGCTTCCACGCGGATCACCCGCTGCTGCGCACGATGCTCATCGACCCCGTGCTCAAGGGGACCAAGCTCATCGCCGAGCCGTGGGACGTGGGCAGCTTCGGGTGGCAGACCGGCAACTTCCCCCCGGGCTTCAGCGAATGGAATGACTCCTACCGCGACGACGTGCGCGCCTTCTGGCTCTCGAGCGCCCGCGAGAGGGCCGAGGGGCGGCATTCCTCCCACGGATACGTGCGCGACCTCGCCACGCGCCTGACCGCGTCGGCCGACATCTTCCGGCGCAACGACCCGGCCGATCTGCCCGCGGGAAGGAGCCTGCGCGCCCCGTCGGCCTCGGTGAACTTCGTGACCTCGCACGACGGTTTCACGCTGCACGACCTGACGGCCTACAACCACAAGCACAATCTCGCCAACGGCGAGCAGGGCCGCGACGGCACCGACAACAATCACTCGTTCCACCACGGCACGGAGGGCGAGGATCCGAGCCTCGATGCGGCGCGTGATCGCTCCGCCCGCAATCTCCTTGCCACGCTCGTGTTGAGCGCGGGTATCCCGATGCTGACCGCGGGCGACGAGGTGCTGCGCACGCAGGGCGGCAACAACAACGCCTACTGCCAGGACAACGAGGTGAGCTACCTGTCGTGGACGCCGAACGCGCGCACGCGTCGGCATCTCGCGTTCACGAAGGCGCTCCTGGACCTGCGGCGCTCGCAGCCGGCCCTGCGGGCCACGCGGTTCTTCGATCCGGCCACGGAGGGCGAGCGGGCCGATCACGTCATCGCGTGGTTCGGGGCCGATGGCACCCCGCTCGAGCACGGCGACTGGTTCGATCCGGGCCGCCATCACCTCGTGGCGCTCCTGCCGTCGGAAACCGCCCCGGTGCTGCTCATCCTGACGAACGAATCGGGCCCCCACACGGTGCGGCTGCCGGAGCCGGGCTGGCTGAGTGAGGACGTGCGCATCGCACTGGATTCCTCGCTCGGCGAAGCCACGTTCGATGCGTCCGAGCGCGTCGTGCACCTCGAGGGGCCCACCGTCGTGGTGCTGGCCGCCTCCTAGCTTCCCCGGCCCACACTCGCGCCGTCTCACGCGGGCCGTGGGTCTCGATTTTTCTCAGAGAGCACCAGTAGTCTGTGAGGCGCAGATCACGGTACCCAGGAGTGGTGATGTCAAAGAAGCCTTATGCGCCCATGACCAGCGGAATTGGTCGGATTCCCATCGTCGCGATCGAGCCCAGCGTGGACGGTGGCCGCTTCCCCGCCAAGGCGGTGGTGGGCGAGAGGGTGAACGTGCGTGTGACGAGCTTTCGCGAAGGCCACGACGCCATGGGGGTTCAGCTCATCGTCGCCGATCCGACCGGCCGGGTCGTTGAACGCTCCTCGATGCGCTCGATCAACCCGGGCCTCGACCTCTGGGAAGGCTCCTTCCGGCCCCTGAGCGAAGGGGCCTGGAGCTTCCGCGTTGAGGCCTACGACGCGCCCTACGACACGTGGGTGCACACCGCCGAAGTGAAGATCGGCGCGGGCATCGACGAAGACCTCGTGTGCGCCGAAGGCATCGCCATCATGGAACGGCTTCTGGACCAGATCGCCGACGGCGAGCGCCCCACGAGCGACCGCGCCCGCGTGGCCGCCGCGAAGGACGCCCTCGGCAACCACAGCCTCGCGCCGTCGGCCCGGATCGCGCCCGCCCTCAGCCTCGACATGCGCACCGCCCTCGACGAACGCCCCCTCAAGGGCTTTTCCACCCTGTCCGACCCCGCCGAGGTCTGGGTCGAGCGCGCCCGCGCGCTCGCGGGCTCGTGGTACGAGTTCTTCCCCCGTTCCGAGGGCGCCCGCTTCGATCCCGAGGCCGGAGGCTGGATCTCCGGCACCCTGCGCAGCTCGCTCCCGCAGCTGGAGCGTATCAAGCGCATGGGCTTCGACGTCGCCTACCTCACCCCGATCCATCCCATCGGCACGACCTTCCGCAAGGGCCGCAACAACACGCTCGAGGCCCTCCCGGGCGATCCCGGATCGCCGTACGCGATCGGGTCGGCCGACGGCGGCCACGACGCCATCCACCCGGACCTCGGCACGATGGCCGACTTCGACGCCTTCGTGGCCCGCGCGCACGAACTTGACCTCGAGGTCGCGATGGATATCGCGCTGCAGTGCTCGCCCGATCACCCGTGGGTGAGCGACCACCCCGAGTGGTTCAACGTGCGGGCCGACGGCAGCATCGCGTTCGCCGAAAACCCGCCGAAGAAATACCAGGACATCTACCCCCTGAGCTTCGACCACGACTACGAGGGCCTGTACGTGGCCCTGCGCGACATGCTCGAGATGTGGGTGGATCACGGCGTCACCCTGTTCCGCGTGGACAACCCCCACACGAAGCCCGTTCGCTTTTGGGAGGAACTGCTCGCCGAGTTCCGGGTGAAGCATCCCCAGGTGCTGTTCCTTGCCGAAGCGTTCACGAAGCCCGCGATGATGCACACGCTCGCCAAGGTGGGCTTCCACCAGTCCTACACGTACTACACGTGGCGCCACAGCGCCGAGGAACTGCGCGAATACATGGAGGAGCTGAAGGCGGCGGCGCACTACATGCGTCCGAGCTTCTGGCCCACCACCCACGACATCCTCACCCCGTTCATGTCCGAGGGCGGCTGGAACGCGTTCAGGCTGCGCGCAATCCTCGCCGCGACCCTGAGCCCCACGTGGGGCATCTATTCGGGCTACGAACTTGTGGAAGACGTGCCGCGCCCCGGCGCCCAGGAGAACATCGACAACGAGAAGTACGAATACACCCCGCGCGACTACGACGGCGCGCTGCGCTCTGGCCGCTCGCTCGAACCGCTGCTCACGCGCCTCAACACGATCCGCGCGGAGCATCCGGCGCTGCAATCCCTGCGGGCCCTGCGCTTCCACGGCAGCGACGACGACCGCGTACTCGTGTTCTCCAAGCACATCGAGGGCCGCGATACCGACAGCGGGCTCGACGACACGATCATCGTGGTCTCCATGACCGAGGCGCGCGGCGACGTGTCCACGTGGATCCACCTGGACCTGGGCGCCCTCAACATCCACTCCGACTTCATGGTCGAAGACCTCCTCACCGGAGAGAGCTTCCTGTGGGACCGCGATAACTTCGTGTCCCTGAACGCCGATCACCGTCCCGCGCACGTGCTGCGCGTCGTCCGCTACTAACCCACCACCGTCCACGAAGGAGAACACCATGAGCGCGAGTTCCGAGGAACTGCTCCCCATCAGCGAGCACGAGATTGGCGCGGTGGCCACGGGGTCCTACTACGCTCCGCACAGCGTGCTCGGACTCCACGAGTATCACGACGCCTACACCCTGCGGGTCCTCAAGCCCTTTGCCGACGGGATCGTGGCCCACGTGCGCACGACGGACGGCGACGAGTTCGAGGTCGAGCTCAGCCACGAGTACGACGGCGTGTTCAGCGCCGCTTTCGCGGCCCCGGACTCCCCCATCGCCTCCTACCGCCTCGAAGTGCGCTGGCCCGGCGGCGGCACCGAAATCATCGACGACCCGTACCGTTTCCTGCCGACGCTCGGCGAACTGGACATGCACCTTATCCGCGAGGGCCGCCACGAAGAACTGTGGAACGCGCTCGGCGCGCACGTCATGGAGGTGGATTCCACGGTGGGCACCCGCTTCACCGTGTGGGCCCCGAACGCGCGCGCCGTGCAGGTGGTGGGCGACTTCAACGGCTGGAGCGGCCGCACCACGGCCATGCGCTCCCTCGGCGAGAGCGGCGTGTGGGAGATCTTCGTGCCGGGCGTGCGCGCCGGCGCCGTCTACAAGTTCCGCGTGCTCGGCGCCGATTCGCAGTGGCGCGACAAAGCCGACCCGATGGCGCGCCAGGCCGAAATGCCCCCCGCGACCGGCAGCGTCGTCACCGAAACCGCGTTCACGTGGAGCGACGACCTGTTCCTCGCCGACCGCGCGCAGCGCGACCCGTACACGTCGCAGATGTCGATCTACGAAGTGCACCTCGCCTCGTGGCGGCCGTTTGTGGGCTACCGGCAGCTGGCCACCGAACTCGTGGACTACGTCAAGGACATGGGCTACACCCACGTCGAGTTCATGCCGCTGGCCGAACACCCCTTCGGCGGCTCGTGGGGATACCAGGTCACCGGCTACTACGCCCCCACCTCGCGGCTCGGCCACCCCGACGACCTCAAGTACCTCATCAACGCCCTGCACGAAGCCGGGATCGGGGTCATCATGGACTGGGTGCCCGCCCACTTCCCGAAGGACGACTGGGCGCTCGGCCGCTTCGACGGCACCCCCCTGTACGAGTACGCCGACCCGCGCAAGGGCGAACACCCCGACTGGGGCACCTACGTGTTCGACGTGGGTCGCACCGAAGTGCGCAACTTCCTCGTGGCGAACGCCTGCTACTGGCTCGAAGAGTTCCACGTGGACGGCCTGCGCGTGGACGCCGTGGCCTCGATGCTCTACCTCGATTACTCGCGCGAGGACGGCCAGTGGGTTCCGAACGAGTTCGGTGGCCGTGAGAACCTGGAAACCATCGCCTTCCTCCAGGAAGTCAACGCGACCGCCTACAAGCGCGCGCCCGGCATCGTCATGATCGCCGAAGAATCCACCTCGTTCCCCGGCGTCACCCGCGCCACGGACCAGGGCGGGCTCGGCTTCGGCTTCAAGTGGAACATGGGCTGGATGCACGACACCCTCGAGTACTTGGGCCAGGATCCGATCTACCGCCAGTACCGCCACCACGAGCTCACGTTCTCGATGGTGTACCAGTACTCGGAGAACTTCGTGCTGCCGATCTCGCACGACGAGGTAGTCCACGGCAAGAACCCGCTGCTGCGCAAGGCTCCCGGCGACGATTGGCAGCAGGCCGCGAACCTGCGCGCCTACCTCAGCTACATGTGGGCCCACCCCGGCAAGCAGCTGCTGTTCATGGGCTGCGACATGGCCCAGGGCACCGAGTGGAACGAAAACCAGGGCCTGCCCTGGTGGCTGCTCGACTTCCCCCTGCACCGCGGCGTCAACGACTTCGTGCGTGACCTCAACCGGGTCCAACGCGAACACCCGGCCCTGTACGAACTCGACCAGGATCCCGCGGGCTTCCGCTGGATCGATGCCGACGCCGCCGGGCACAACGTCGTGGTCTTCAGCCGCTACGACCGCTCCGGCAACCCCGTCGTGGTCGCGATCAACTTCTCCCCGGAGCCGTGGCACGGCTACCGCGTGGGCGTTCCCCAGGGCGGCACGTGGCGAGAAGTCCTCAATTCGGACGCCATCCAGTACGGCGGCAGCGGCGTCGGCAACCTCGGCGCCGTCACGAGCGAAAAGGTGCCCTACCACCACTTCGAGGACTCGGCCCGGATCACGATCCCGCCGCTCGGCGCGGTGATCTTCGCTCCCGCCGACTAGTCGGGACCGCTGAGGCGGGGTGCGCTCGGATCATTCTCCGAGCGCACCCCGCCTCGTCGTTTGGGATCGCCGCCTCTGAGGGCGCGAGGCCGAGAGTGTAGCCGAGAGCGTGGGGCGCGAGAGCCGCCCGCGGGCGGCGACGTCGGGCCCTCGTGGTGGGCTTCCCCTCAGCCCTCGTGGTGCGCTTCTTCGTCAGGTCCCCGCGGTGCGCGTCTTCGCCCGCCCCAGGTCGAGGCTGTCCATGTCCTCCAGCTCCCGATTCTTCGTCTCGGGCACGCGCAGGAGCACGAACACGAAGCTGGCCAGAGCGAACATGGAATACAGCCCGTAGGCGAACGTCAGGCCAATCTCCGACAGGGCCGGGAACGTGGTCGAGACGGCGAAGTTTGCGGCCCATTGCGCGGCGGCGGCGACGGCGAGGGCAGAGGCGCGAATGCGGTTGGGGAAGATTTCCCCGAGGAGCACCCACACGAGCGGGCCCCACGTGGTCCCGAAGAACAGGACGAAGGCGTTGGCCCCCACGAGCGCCAGGGTCGAATACGGCTGCTCCAGCACGACTCCGCCGCTCGTCACCTGGCCGAAGGTGAAGGCCACGGCCATGAGGCCCAGCGAGACGGTCATGCCTGCCGAGCCCACGAGGAGCATGAGGCGTCGGCCCACCCTGTCCACGAGCAGGATGGCGATGATGGTGGCGACGATATTCATCACGGAGGTGATGGTGCTCGTGAGGAGGGCCTGGGACTCATCGAAACCGACGGACTGCCACAGGGTTGTCGAGTAATAGAAGATGACGTTGATGCCCACCAGCTGCTGGAACAGCGACAGCAGAATCCCGATCCAGACGATCGGCTTCAGGCCGAAGCTCCCACCGAGCAGATCTCGAAAGCTCTCCTTCTGTTCCCGCTCGAGCGACTTCTGAATCTGCTGAATCTTGAGGTTCACATCCAGTTCGCCCGTGAAGTCATACAGGACCTTCGACGCCTCATCGTTCCGTCCCCGGGCGATGAGGTAACGGGGCGACTCCGGCAGCCTCAGCGCCATCACGCCATAGATGAGAGCCGGCACCGCCTCGATCATGAACATCCAGCGCCACGCGTCCTGACCCAGCCACAGCGTCTGAGCCGCACCGCCAGCCGCGTTCGCGAGCACCGCGTTCGATAGCAGGGCGACGAAGATGCCCAGCACGATGGCGAGCTGCTGGAGGGAACCCAGGCGGCCGCGGTACCTGGCCGGGGCCACCTCCGCGATATAGGCCGGGGCGATCACGCTCGCCGCGCCGACGCCCACACCGCCGACGACGCGCCACGCGATCAAATCCCCCACGCCAAACGCGAGCCCCGAACCGATGGCCGAGACGAAGAACAGGACCGCTGCCACGACCATGACCGGGACGCGGCCGAAGCGGTTCGCGAGGCTGCCCGCGAACCAGGCACCGAAGGCGCAACCGATCAGCGCCGAGGACACGGCGAAGCCGGTCAGGCCCGCGCTGAGGGAGAACTCGGTCGACAGCGCGTTCACGGCACCGTTGATCACTGAGGTGTCGAAGCCGAACAGGAAGCCGCCCACGGCCGCGGCGATGGAAATGCCCACCACCTTGAGATTGAGCGTCGCTGGCCGTTCATTGGTAGTGGGCATGGGTACCTCCCGTGTCAAGGGTTCACTCACCGGGTCCGCCACGCGGGTGCTACGTCGGTACCGCGGTCAAGGAGCGCCGCTCCTGGCACCGATTCTATTCCACGCGAACGTTCGGCGGGTCACACTTCACCAAGATGAGACATGCCCTCGTGAGCGGAACCTACGGAGGAGGGGTGCGCCCGGACCATACTCCGAGCGCACCCCGCCTCGCGCGTGGCACGTGCCCCTAGAACATGAGGCGCGAGAGACGCTTGCGGGCGGCCAGCACCCGGGGATCCTCGGCGCCCACAATGTCAAACAGGGAAAGGAGCCGCTCGCGGATCGGGCCGCGATCTTCCTCGGACGCGTCCCGGAAGCTCACGAGCAGGCGCGCAAACGCATCGTCCACGTGCCCGCCAACCAGATCCAGATCGGCGGCATGCAACTGAGCGGAAACATCAGCGGGGTTCGCCGCTGCCGCCGCGCGACCGGCGTTCAGATCGGCGCCCTCGATGCGCTCGAGCAGCGCCGCCATCTGCATGCCCTTCTTCGCCTCGCCATCGCCGGGGTGCTTATCGAGGTAGGCCGCGAAGTGCGCCGTGGACTCCTCGTACTTCCCCTCCTCAAGCGCGGCGTAGGCGGGCACGAGGGCTTCAGGAATCTCCGGTTCCGGCTCGGCCTCCACGGGGGCGGCCGTCTCGAGACCCTCCTCTGCGGCGAGCTGCACGAGGTTCTCGAGCACGGGCGCCAGCTGATCCATCTTGACGACGCCCTCGAACAGCGGCTGCAACTGCCCCTTGAGCAGGAGCATCGCCGCGGGCAGAGCCTGCACGCGCAGGGCTGCGGCCACGCGCGGCTGCGTATCGGCGTCCACAATCGCGAGCCGAATCGTGCCGACGTAGCGGGCGAGCGCCGAGCGCACGTCGTCCACGAACGCGGCGCCGCCGTTCACCCGCGCGCTCGTGATGAGCAGGAAGGTCAGGCGCTGCTGCGAGGACGCGATGAGGGCTTCGAGCCCCTCCTCGGTCACCGCCACCTCGTCGGTGAGCGGCTCGGATGATCCGCTGGTCTGGTTTTCCTTCTTCAGGGTGCTGAAATCCATGACGCCAAAGCCGTCGGTCATTGCCAAGACTCTCTTTCCTCGTTGCTGGACGGATAACGGGCGCCGGGCGCCCGGGGTGGGTCGCTAGCTGCCGCTCACGGACAGCAGCACCTTGTAGGCACCGATCGGCTGAATTTTCTGCCCGGAATCGGCGGTGGGCACGTGCAGGAGCACGGTCGAACCGTAGGTGCGCACGATCTCCGTGCTGAACTCCTTCGTGCCCGCCACGCGCGTGAAGAGGTTGTCTTCCTCGTAGGCGATGGAGCCGCTGCGCACGCTGAGGGTGCGGGTGGAGTTCAGGGTGCCCATAACCACGGCGCCGCCTTCGGCGGTGCGCAGGGCCAGGTACTCGCCCTCCTTGACGGAGTACGCCTCGTGAACCGTGGCCACCTCGTCGTAATCGACACCCTCGTTGATCTGCTGGCGCTCGGTCTGGATCTCCTGGTGAACGCTCTGCTGGAACGGGTCTTCCGCCACCTGATCCTCGGGATCCATGTTGTCGTGCCCGTGGCTCAGAATCTCCGCATACTTGGCGAGCGCCTGGGCCGGCGGCATCACGAGACCTTCGGCATCGGGCGCCACCTGCTCGGCGCCCGTCCCGGTGCCCGGGACCGACGGCATGTCCACGCCCGCGGCCTGACGCGCCCAGCCCCAGCTCGTATAGTCGCTGCGGGCATCGGCCTGCTGGAGACCCACGAAGAACGGCAGGCCGCTCTCGTTGGAATCGTTGACGAGCGCGAGCGCGTACCTCGGGAAGTCTTCGTTCGTGGAGGCGACGGGCACCACGAGGGTCGCGCTCGGGCGCTGGAGCGCCGAGGCATGCTCCTCGACCTTCGCGATGAGTTCGTAGGTGGCCTGGCGGAACTCCGCCGCGCTGCCCGTCACGCGCGGGGGCAGCAGGGAGGCATCGCGAGCCTCGTCGGCGGCCCCGAGGGCCTCGACGAGCTGTTCCAGAATGCCCTGGAAGCGCGTGTCGTCCAGCACCGGGGTCGGGCTCGCGAGGGAGGGCCCGGTCTCGACCGCGGGCGGCGCGGATTCCCTGCCGCACGCGGCGAGGATGCCGGTGAGCGACAGGGCCGTCACTCCGAGCAGGCTGCGCCTGGTCAGTCGCGTCGTCATCGTGTGCCCTCCTGGGTGTCCGTCGTGCTCTGTCCCGGCAGCGTGGCGCGGCGGCGGCCGCGCGGCTTCGGGCTATCGGTCGCGGGCTCGGCCCCGCCCGTCA
>JAUNTX010000008.1:76727-117050 GCA_030538475.1 Dermabacter sp. | reverse complement strand
CCCGCCACGCAAGCCCACCACCACCCCACGTGGCACACACCACGAACGGGGCGTGCGATGGCCGCGGGAGACGCCTAGCGGAAGGGTGGGTGCGGCGCGCAGGCTCTCGATGGGGGCGACTCACTGGGAAGGTGACTCCCGGAAGAGGGGAAGGTGACTCGCGAGTGAGGGGAGGTGACACGTCAGGCCCACAACCCCAGCCAGGCGCGCCCCTCGACACGGAAGCGCCCTCCGGACTCCCCTACGCCGAAACGATGCCGCGGGGACGATAGATGGCGACTGCGGCACCGTGAGTCGCCATCTATCGTCGCGCTGGAGAGTTGGGCTGCGGCGCGGGGCCCGCACCGGGTAAGAACGCAGGCTGGGGCAAGTCCGCGAGTGTCTGGCTGGAACGATCGCACCCCTGAAGGGGCCAGACGGACGCCCGGCAAGTCCGCGAGTACCTGGCTGGAACGGGCTCAGCCCCGCTGGCCCTCGGCGTTGCCGGGGCGCTCGTTGGCGCGGCAGCGGGCGTGGGCCTCAGGCCTGCTCGCCTTCGACGATCCCGATCTTCGCCAGCGGTGGGCGTGCTCAATGTCCGTGCCCGGCCTCCGTCTACGCGCCACGGTGACGATGGGTGGCGACTAAGACTCCGTTAGTCGCCACCCATCGTCACGACACGGTTCAGGGGTACGTGGATACCCCTGGGCGCCTCATGGCAGGGCGGGCTTGAGCTACGGGACACGGGCGGGGCATAGCCGGCCTGGGTCTTCATGGAGGAAAGGGACGGTGTGCCCTGGGGCAATCAGGGCAGGCGCCTCACGCAGCGTCGGCAGGCTCCTCACTGCGGCGTCGTTCGCGCCTGGCCCTGATCGCGGAGAACAGCGGTGGCCCCACGAAGGCGAGGACGGCCACGATCATGAAGAATGCGGAGAGGGGGCGCTGCATGACGATGCTGAGGTCCCCATGGCCCATGGCGGCGGTCTGCACGAGGGTCCTCTCGAGCATGGGGCCGAGGACGAGGCCGAGCACCAGCGGTGCGGCGGGGAACCCGTAGCGCTTCATGAGGTAGCCGAGCACTCCGGCGAAGAAGACTACCCACACGGCGAAGAGGTTGTTGCCGACGGCGTAGGCACCGACGAGGCTGAGCACGAGGATGATCGGGTACAGGTAGCTGTAGGGGATCCTGAGCACCTGGGCGAAGACGGGCGCCATGGGGAGGTTGAGGACGAGCAGCAGGAGGTTGCCGAAGAAGAAGGAGACGAGCAGGCCCCACACGAGTTCGGGTTGCTGCGCGAAGAGCATCGGGCCGGGCTGTAGCCCAAAGATGACGAATGCTCCCAGGAGGATCGCCGTGGTTCCCGAGCCGGGGATGCCGAGGGCGAGGGTGGGGATGAAGCTCGCGTTGGCGGCGGCGTTGTTGGCGGCTTCGGGTGCGGCGACGCCTTCGACGGTGCCCTTGCCCAGCTCGCGCCGGTGCTTCCCGACCCGGCCTTCGAGTCCGTAGGACATGAAGGAGGCGAGGGTGGCGCCTGCGCCGGGCAGCACACCGAGGACGGTTCCGAGGACGGTTCCTCGGAGTGCGGGCGCGGGGATGCGGCGTGCTTCGTCGCGGCGGAGCAGGAGGTCACGGAAGCCTGCGCGGATGGGCTTTTCGCCGCCGCGGTGAATCTGGTGCACGACCTCGCCCACGGCGAAGATGCCGATCATGACGGCCACGAACTCGAGGCCGCTCAGGAGGTTGACGTTGTCGAAGGTGAACCGCGCGGTGGTGAATCCGGACGCGATGCCGACCATGGACAACAGGAGGCCGACGGCGGCCATGATGATGCCGCGCAGCATGTTTTCGCCGGCGAAGGTCACGATGGTGGCCATGCCGAGCACGATGATGGCCAGGGTTTCGGGCGGTCCGAAGTTCAGTGCCCAGGAGGCGACGGGGGCGGCGAGTGCCAGGAGCACGATGAGGGAAATGATCGCCGCGATGAAGGAGGCGATGGCGGAGATGGCGAGGGCGGCGCCCGCTCGGCCGTTGCGGGCCATCTGGTAGCCGTCCAGCGTGAGCACGACCGATGACGCATCGCCGGGTGTGGAGATGAGGATCGAGCTGGTGGAGGCGCCGTATTGGCTGCCGTAGTAGATCCCGGCGAGCATGATGAGCGCCGTCACGGGCTCCATGGTGAGGGTGACGGGCAGCAGGATCGCCACGCCGGTCGCCGATCCAAGGCCGGGCATGAGGCCGATCAGGGTTCCGAGCAGCACGCCGACGGCGCACCACAGCAGGTTTTCGGGGCTGATGGCGGTCTGCAGCCCCATCATGAGGTTGTCAATCATCGCGCGGTCCTCACAGTAGTCCGAGCATGCCCTGGGGCAGCGGCACCCCGAGCATGCGTACGAAGATCAGATAGGCGCCGGCCACGACGGCGACGGTCGTCAGGGTGGCGGGCACGAGGGGCTTCTTCTCGAGGCCCACCACGATGGCGAACATCATGAGCCCGAGCGCGAGCAGCATTCCGACGACCTGAGTCATGAGGATGGCGGCGAGGAGCGCGCCGAAGATCAGCAGCACCGTCCTGGTGCGCTGGCGGGCGGTGCGGCCGAAGGTATCGCGCGCCTCACCGTCGGCATCTCCGGCCAGTTCGGCACGCGCCGCGTCCTGCGCCGCGGCAGCTTCCGCGGACAACTCGTCGGCCAGGGAGCCGAGCCCGGCGGTGGACTGACCGGCGGGCGCGAAGAAGAGCCGACCGATGTCGGCCAGAGACGCGAGCACAATGAAGGCTCCAGTGATCACGGGCATGAATCCCGGCCCGATGCTGCCGTCGGGGCCCGTCACCCCGTACCCGAGCCCCATGACGACCGCCCCGAGGCCGACGGCGGTGATGATGGAGGTGCCGACGACATCGCTGGTTTTCGGCGCTGACCGCCCCGGGCGGCGAACGCGCTGCTTCTGCCCCATCTCCATCCCTCTCAGCTCTTCCCGAGAACGGACTCGACATCGGCGGCGTACTGCTTCAGGTAGGCGACGAACTCGTCGCCGTACAGCGCCGACGGCTGGAGCATGTTCGACTCGATGTACTCGGTGTAGGTCTCCGTCGCGGCATACTCCTTGGCCTTCTCGATCCAGTAGTCGCGGGCGGCGGGGTCGATGCCGCCGGGGGCGATGAATCCGCGCCACTGCGCGAAGGTCACGTTGACGCCACTTTCCGCACCGGTGGGAATATCTGCCAGGGCTTCGTAGGTGTAACGCTCGGGGGCGAGCGCGCACAGGGCGCGGATGTCGCCGGATTCGAGCTGGCCCATGAGTTCGCCGGGGCTCGAGGCGGCCACCTGGACGTGCCCGCCCATGACCGCGGCCAGCACTTCAGAGCTGGACTCGAAGGTGACGCGGGCCAGGGAGATGTTCTGTTCCTTCTCGATGAGGCTCCACGCGATGTGGTCGGGTCCGGTGGCGCCGGAGACGGCGGCGGTCAGGTTGCCCGCACGGGCGCCCTCGATGAGGTCGGTGATCGATTGATAGGGCGAATCCGCGGCCACCACCACCAGGTTGTAGTCCTCCCCGGCCTTCATGATCGGCGTGAAGGACTCGTAGGTGAAGTTGACGTCTTGGACAATCGGGAGGGTGATGAGCGCGGTCTCCGAGGCAAGGAGCACCGAGCCGTCACCCTCGGCGTTGAGCAGGCCCGAATAGCCGACGGCGCCGGAGCCTCCCACGCGGTTTTCGACGGTGATGTTCGTGCCCGTGACCTCTTCGAGTCCTGCGGCGATGGCGCGTCCGGAAATGTCCGAACCGCCGCCTGCCGAGAACGGCACGATCATGGTCACGCGGTTACCGGGGGTGAACTCTCCGTTTGTCACCGTGCCGCCGGATCCTTCGGAGCAGGCGGCGAGGGACAGGCCGAGGGTGGTGAAGACGCTGGCGGTCAGGAAGGATCGTCGTTTCATGGGAATCTCCTCGTCGAGACGGGCGGCCGGAGCTGGCCGGGTGAAGGGGGGTGGGACGGGTGGCCGGAGCTGGCCGGGTGAGTGTAGTGCAGGACGGGTGGCCGGAACTGGCCGGGCAGGGGTGGCGCTGTGCGGGCTGCCGACGGGGCGGGGAGCCGTCGGCCCCCTATCGATCGGTGCGGGCCTCGGCGCGTTGTTCGGCGAGGCCGACGCAGATGTCGAAGGCGTGTTGGGTGGGGCCCAGGTTGGCGATGTTGCGGCCCACGATGTCGTAGGCGGTGCCGTGGGCGGGCGTGGCGATCGGGACGGGGAGCCCGCCCTGGACGGTCACGCCTTTGTCGAAGCCCAGGAGTTTGATGGCGATCTGGCCCTGGTCGTGGTACATCGTGACCACGCCGTCGAACTCCTTGTTGCGGGCCTTGATGAAGAGGGTGTCGCTCGGGAAGGGGCCGGTCGCGTCGATGCCGTCCACCTCGCGAGCGAGTTCGATGGCGGGCGCGATGTGGTCGATTTCCTCGCGTCCGAACTGGCCGTTCTCGCCCGCGTGGGGGTTGAGGGCGGCGACCGCGAGCCGCGGCCGCGACGTGCCGGAGCCCTGGATGACCTGGTGGAGCAGCACGATGGCCTGGCGAACCCGGTCGGCGCTGATGTGCTGCGGGACCTCCGCGAGCGAGATGTGCGAGGTCACCCGGGAGGTGGTCAGGCCGGGGACGGCGTTGATTTCGCTCGTGAAGCCGCCGTGGCCGAGTTCCTTCGCGAACCAGCGCAGCTCGTCCTCTTCGTGCATGCCGGCCAGGTGCAGTGCCGTCTTGTTGAGGGGCAGGAACATGATGGCATCAACCTGGCCCGCGGTGAACATGGCCAGGGCCTTGGTGAGGTCCTGAAGTACGCGCGCTCCCGCTTCCTGACTGACGGTTCCCGCGGGGACCGGGATGTCGGCCCCGTCGGAGCCGACGAGGTGGACGGCGCCCGTGGTTGGTTCGTCGGCCGTCGGCACCGAGACTCCGGCCGACGCGCACGCGGCCTGGAACTCCGCCTCCGAGACCAGGGCGAGCACCTGGGCGCGTTCGAGATTCGCGGGGTCGGCGAGGAGTTTCGCGGCGAGTTCGGGGCCGACGCCCGAGAAGTCGCCGAAGGTCAGGGCAATGCGGGGGGCGGTGGGGGGCATCGTCGTCCTCTTCCGTCGTTGGTCGGGCCTGGACCCGGGTCGATGTGACCCGGGTGAACTCCGGTGACGAGCAGGGCTCCACCACGAGTCCACCTCTATATCCAATAGGATTATGAGCCATAATAGGGGAAGGACGCCGCGTGTCAACACCCCCGACCAGAACCGCGACGCACGGCCCGCCGAGTGCCCCGCCCATGAAAATGCGCCCAACGATCCCGTGTGGACACCTCGGCACGCCGCTGCGCGAACGATCTGCCGCCCGGGCAACGGAAGCTTCGAGGCAGGCGTACGCCCTCGAAATCAGCGAGGATTCTGGCGGAAAGCGAGTGCTGGGCCCACCCCGGGAGCGCCAGGGAGTCGAGAGGGTGACACGGGAGTGGTGGGTCCCACGGCGCGAGGGGCGGGGCCGACTGCGCGGGCGCTTGGGGATCGAAGGCCCGGGCCGGAGCCCAAGAGCCGGAGGTAGGGAAGTCCGAGCGAGAAGCACATGAAAAACCCGGGCACAAGCAAAGCCCCGAGCTGCGGGAGCTCGGGGCTTTGGTGTCCCTACCTGGGACTTTGGCGGTAGCGGCGGGATTTGAACCCGCGGTACGGGGTTACCGTACACAACATTTCGAGTGTTGCACCTTCGGCCGCTCGGACACGCTACCGCGTACTACTGTACCGATGTGGCGGGCGTGGTCAAAGTGCGCGTTCTCGGTTGGGAGCCAGGTCACGCCCGTTAGGGTCGTGGGCATGAGTGATACCCAGACTGATCTGCACGCCCCTGCTGCCCCGCCCGTAGCGGCGAAGAAGCCCCTGACGCGCGTGCATCACGGCGACACCGTGGTGGATGACTACGACTGGCTGCGGGACAAGGAGAATCCCGAGGTCATCGCGCACCTGAACGCCGAAAACGCGTATGCGGAGCGTCTGCTGTCGCCGCTGCGCGGCGTGCGCGATGAGATCGTGGAGGAAATCCGCTCCCACACGCAGGAGACGGATGTGTCGGTGCCGTACCGCGATGGCGACTACTGGTACCTCACCCGCACGCGAAAGGGCGATAACTACCCGCGCTACAGCAGGATTCCGGTGGCGCTCAGTGCGGACATTCCGGTTCTCGATCCGGATTCGGATGAGCTGCTGGACGGCGAGCTGGTGTTCCTGGATGCGCAGGCGCTCAGCGAGGGCCACGAGTTTTTCCAGCTCGGCGGCGTCGCCGTTCACGATGGCGCCATGCGGCTCGCGTACTCGGTGGACACCACCGGCGGCGAAGTGTTTGACCTGGTGATCGCCGACGCGATGACGGGCGAGGTCATCGATGATGCGGTGAAGAACGTGGCCTACGGCCTCGAGTTCTCGACGGACGGCGCGCACGTGGTCTATGCGCGCAATGACGAGGCGTGGCGCCAGTGCGAGATCTGGGTCCACACCATCGGCGAAGACGCCGCGTCGGATCGGCTGGTGTACCGCGAGGATGACGAGAAGTTCTCGGTCTACATGTCGGCGTCGCGGGATCATTCGCACCTGCTGCTGCACGCGGCCTCGCGCTCCACGTCGGAGGAGTTCCTGCTGCCGCTGAGCGACCCGTTCACCGAACCGCGCACGGTCGCGGGGCGCCACACGGGCCTCGAATACGCGGCGGAGTACGCGGGCGATCAGCTGCTCGTGGTCCACAATCGCGACCACGTGGGCTTCGCGCTCGCCCGGATGGATCTCGATGCGGTGGGGCCCGACGGGGCGGATGCGTGGCAGGAGATTCTGGCCCCGGCCGACGGCGAGCGGATCGAGGACGTGGACGCCTTCTCGACGCACGCAGCGATCACGATGCGTTCCGGCGGCTTGCCGACGGTGCGGGTACTCCCCCGCGCCGGAAACACCCACGGCGGCGGGCTCGGGTGGAACACCGATGACGCCTGGGATATCAGCCACGGCGGCGAGCTCGACGCGGTGAACCTGTCCCACAACCGCAACTGGGAGGAGCAGGCGATCCGCTACACGCTGTCCTCAATGCTCACCCCGGCGACGGTCGCGGACGTGCCCGTGGCGCCCACGGCGGCGGGAGCGGCACGCGAGCCGCGCATCCTCAAGGTCACGAACGTGCCGAACTACGACCCGTCCCAGTACGCGGAGAGGCGCCTGTGGGCCACGGCGGCCGACGGCACCCAGATCCCGATCTCCCTCGTCACGAGGGCGAGCCTCACGCCGGATGGGACGAACCCGGGGTTCCTGTACGGCTATGGGAGCTACGAGATCCCGTCGGACCCGATGCTCGTGGTGAACTGGCTGAGCCTGCTGGACCGCGGCGTGGCGGTGGCGATCGCTCACGTGCGCGGTGGCGGCGAGATGGGCCGACAGTGGTACGACGGTGGCAAGCTGCTCAACAAGAAGAACACCTTCACGGACTTCGTGGATGCGGCCCATTTCCTGACGCGAGAAGGCTGGTTCGATCCGGCGCGGGTCGCGGCGGAGGGCGGCAGCGCGGGCGGGCTGCTCATGGGGGCGATTGCGAACCTCGCTCCGGAGACGTTCCGCGTGGTCCACGCGCGCGTCCCGTTCGTGGACGCCCTCACGACGATCCTGGACCCGTCGCTCCCGCTCACCGTGGGGGAATGGGAGGAGTGGGGCAACCCGCTCGAGGATCCCGAGGTGTACCGCTACATGAAGGAGTACACGCCGTACGAGAACATTGCGAACGTGCAGTATCCGGCGATCCTTGCCACCACGTCCCTCAACGACATTCGCGTGTTCTTCGTGGAGCCCGCGAAGTGGGTGGCGAGGCTGCGGGCCGACACCCTCAACTACGCCGGTGGCGAGCAAGTCCCGAAACGCCCGATTGCGTTCAAGTGCGAGATGGTAGCCGGGCACGGCGGCCGCTCGGGACGGTATGCCCAGTGGGAACAGCGCGCTGAAGAGCTCGCGTTCATCCTCGATCAGTTGGGCGCGACCCAGAAGATCTAGACCGCGATCAGTATTCGTCCCAGTCGATCTCGACGTCGCCGTCGTCGTTCACGGTGAGGTTGCCGAACATGCCCACCATCGTGCGCGTGTATGTCTTCTCCCCTGCTCCTCCCGCGCCGGTGTAGGTGTAGGTGGCCTGCCCCTTCTGGGCATCACCGGGGTAGATCTGCCACCCCTCGGACATCTTGAGCGCCTCCATCTGGGGGTAGGCATCCACCTGCCACCGACCGGGGATACCGTCGGCCTTGTCGCTGATGGGGGCCTGGATCCTGCGACACAGGCCCTCGTCACTGAGCCGCGGTTCCGTCTGTCCGGCATAGCAGGCGTCGATCTGCTCCGCGACGAGTTCGTTGACACGGGCCTCCCCCGCGGCGCTGAGCCGGGGAGTCCAGTCTCCCTCCTGGTCAGTGGATCCGCCGGGCTCCATCCGCAGCGTCATCGCATCAGCCTCGACGTACTCGCTCGAGTACAGCGGCGTGATCGGATAGGTGCCGGGGAACGCGGGCAGGGGGATCAGCCCGACATCAGGGTTCGTGGCATAAGGGCCGTCCTGCGGCGCCGTGGCCGCGCTCGCGTCGACCTCCACACCGTTCACGTCCAAGGAATCAACCTCCGCCTCGGCATTCATGAAGACCACGGAATACTTCGGCGGCACGAGCTCCCATACGGGGAACACGAAGAACGCGGTACCGGAGCGGGTCAGCTCAAAGACCTCCCACGTCCGCGAACCATTCATCTCCATCTCCGCTTCCACCGTCGCGCGATCCCCATCCACGCTCACGCTGCGGATCTCAAAGGAGGTGAGGCGCTCGGTGGTCGCGGCGCCCACCTCGTTAGTGAGCAGGATCTGGTTGCCGTCGGCAATATCGGGCGGGGCGAGGGCGGCGGCGTCGCCGAACCGCCCGTCCTCGATGGCCTCGAGGTATTCCGTTACCTTCGCCTCTGGGCTGAACTCCATGGTCCGGTAGGCGGCGATCCCGAAGCCCGCGATGATCGCGAGGACGATGACCGCGAAGGCCGCTGCGCAGCCGACGATGAGTCGCTTCTCGGCTTTCGGCGAGAACGATCCGCGGTGTGCTGCGGCAGGGGAGATGTCGAGTGAGCCCATCGGTGGTCCTTCTTGAGCGGGTGTGAAGCACGAATTTCCGAGGATCTATGCTGCCACACGCACAAAAGGCGGCGGGCCCCCATCGCGTCAGCAATGCGGGCCCGCCGCTGGGTAGTTGTCCCCCGAACGGGGTGGCGTCCCGCGAGCGGACCGGTGACTCGCTTGCGGGGCCGGGGGGGGAATCGGTCAGTAGCGATCCAAGACGACCTCGAGGTCGCCCTCGTCGTTCACGGTCACATCACCGCTCACGCTGAGAGTCCCCTCCTCGCGCTCCTCGGTTGGCTCCTCCGTTCCGAACCGCTTCTGCATGTACGTGTACGTCGTCTTTCCACGCTGGTTGGTCGAGAGCGACCAGCCGTCACTGGTCTCCTGGAGGGAGACCAGCGGGTAGGACGTAACGCTCCAACTGGCGGGCGTCCCGTCGGCCCTTCCGTACACGTAGATGGACGAGTTGAGCGACCGGCACGTCGAGTCCAACGGGAAGGTCGATTCCGTGTGGTCCTTGAAGCACGCGTCGATCTCGGCCTTGACGAGTTCGTTGACCCGCTCGAAGCCCTTCGCATTGAGCGTCGGGGCCCACGTGCCGGATTCGTGGGCGGGACCGCTCCCGCTGACGGCCACGGTGACCTCGTCAACATCGAGGTACTCGCTCGAAACCTCCCGCGTGATCGTGTACGTGCCGGGGAAGGCGGGCAGGGGCACGGAGTCCTCCATCATGCCCATCGAGGTGTATGCCCCCTCCCGCGGCACGGTAGCGCTGCTGGCATCCACCTCAACGCCGTTGACGCTCAACGTCCCGGCCGCAGAAACGGGCATCGACACGTAGCCGTACTCCGGTGGCTGAAGCGTCCACTCGGGGAAAATCAGGAACGAGTTCCCGGTGCGGGCCAGCTCAAACACCTGCGTCTGACTCACGCCGTCGAGCTCGGACGTGACGGTGACGCTCGCCCAGTCCCCCTGAACGGTCGTCTGATCGACCGTGTAGGAGGAAATGCGGTCGGTCGTCGCGGCGCCCACCTCGTTCGTGAGCAGGACGCGGTTGCCGTTGGCGATGTTCGGCGGGGCGAGCTCTGCCGCATCGCCGAAGCGACCGTCCTCGATGGCACTCATGTACGCCTCGACCTTGGTGGTCGGGCTGAACACGGTGCCGTTGGCGACGGAGATGCCGATACCCGCGGCGATGGCGAGCAGAACGGCCGCACCGATCGCGATGCCTCCCACGAGCAGGCCCTTCTTCGCTCGGGGAGAAAGAGGCGCGGAGGCGGGGACCGGTTCGGCCACGGGAGGGCCGACGGGCACACTGCCGGTGGACTGAGCACCGGTGGAGTCAGAGCCAGAGGACTCAGCGCTAGTGGACTCGCCACCGGCCCGTTCCCCGGCGCCTTCCGGCGACTCCCCTGCCTCGGCGGCATGGGCGGTGGACGGCGCCTCGTCTTCGCTCGCGGATTCGGCACCGGCGCTCCCGGCACCGCCGGCCTGGACGGCCGCAGCGGACGCACCGGCAGCGGACGCGGCCGCCGCCACGGGCGCCGAGGCGTGGATGAACCGGCCGAGGTTCACGGGAAGAACACCCCCGATGAACGGCGCCGCGTAGCGCGACAGCACCTCGATGATGAGACCGGCAAGGATCGCGAGGACCGGGGTCCACCACGCGAGCCCCACCGAGGCCGCGTACCTGCCATCACTGAGTCCGAGGAAGTAGCCCAGCTCTTCGGGAATCGTCACCGAGAGGCCCAGACCTCCGACAATGAGGCCGACCACGGCGAACGCGCCGTAGGCGACGGGCAGGGCCGCCCACGAGGTCACGGCCGCGAGCGTATCGCCCGGTGCGTGGGTCCGGGACTGACGCCACACGAGCGAGGCGAGGACGATGAGGGCGAGGCTCGCGAGCACCGCGAAGATGACGATCCACCACTGGGCGCTGAACATGCTCACGTAGGTAGCGTCGGAACTAAAAAGAATCTGCGTCGCCCTCGCACCCGAGGCAGAAAAGACGCTGAGCCCGAAGAACTGGGTAAAGAACTGACCGATGAGCAGCGGGACAAGCAGCAACCACCCGGCGGCGGAGGCGAGCACAGTCCCCAGATCTTCACCCGAGGACAGCGAGGCGGCCGACACGCCGATGATGGCGAGGATCCCGCCCACGAGGGTGGCGACTGCGGCATGAGCAAGCGCGAGCTTCACGCCGTCGCTAAGTTCCCGCACCCGGGGCCACCACGAGGGGCGGGGGCGAACGCTCAGGCGGCCGAGCACGATGCTCGAGCTGATGAACAGGAGCATCGTGAGGAAGGGGAGGATCGCTTCGGTGCGCACCGTGATGCTCAGGCCGTCAAGGCCCTCGGAGACGCGCAGCGCGAAGATGAGGATCCCGAGCGTGGAAAGGATCGCGACGGCCGCGGCACCGAGCCCCGCCTGGAGCCACACCTGGCCTGGGGCGGCGCCGGGGGCACGGCGTTCGATCCTGCGGCCCCCGAGGAAGGCGACGGCCAACACGGCGGCAAGGACCAGCCACGGCACAAGCAGGACGTGGGCCGAGCCCTCCACCGGGTAGCTGCCAAGGAAGCCGGCATCGAGAGTGCCGGAGCCCTTCACGCCGTACCGGCCAAGGAAGGCCGCTGCCACGAGCTGCGCGGGCAGACCCACGTAGAAGAGGATCATCTGGAAAAGGCCGGGCCCGGAACCGCTGACAGAGGTCATCGGGTCACTTCCGGAGGTGCCGAACAGCGTGTCCGACCAGGCTCCGTCAAAGACCAAGTTCGCGGCGAAGGAGGCCACGAGGACGACGACGGCGGCGACGAGGCCGCTGCCGTAGCTGGCCAGGGCCACGAGGAGCGAGGGAAGCGGGTTCCCCACGGCGGCGCGGATCTGTTCGGTGCCGTCCTTCGCGGGCGGCGTCACGACCGTGGGTTCGGGGGCGGCGCTGTCGCCGCCGGGGTGGGGATGAGACATGAGCAAGCTTTCTCGACGAGGATGAGGAGAGGGCAAAGATTGCCGCGCCACTATGTTGACATATTTTCTGCGCACAGAAATGGGCCACGTGGATAACTTTCCACGTGGCCCATGTGCATGGCCGGGCGGCCGAACGATTAGAAGGCGGGGATGACCGACCCGTTCGAGTAGGTCGTCTTGATGAACTCGCGCACCTCGTCGGTGTGCAGAAGTTCCTCGAGCTTCGCGAGAGCGGCATTGCCATCGTCCTCGGTGCGCCACACGAGGAGGTTCGCGTTGGGGTTGCCTTCGCCGGGCTCGATGTGAATGGCGTCCTCGGCGGGGCTCAGGCCCGCCTCGAGCGCGTAGTTGCCGTTGATGACGGCGGCGGCGAAGTCGCTCAGCGAGCGGGGAATCATCGCGCCCTCCAGCTCCGTGAACGTGAGGTTCTTCGGGTTCTCGGCCACCTGATCCACGCTCGCGCCCGTCGCGCCAGCCCCGTCGGCCAGGGTGATGAGACCGGCATCGGCCAGCAGTGCCAGGCCGCGGCCGCGGTTCGTCGGGTCGTTCGGGATGGCGATCTCGGCGCCGTCGGGAATCTCGGCGACGGAGCCCACCTGCTCGGAGTAGAGGCCGAGCGGCTCCACGTGCACGCCCTTGCCGGGGGTGAACGCGTAGTCGTTCTCCTTGATCTCGGTCTCGAGGTAGGGGACGGTCTGGAAGAAGTTCGCGTTGAGATCCTTCGAGGCCAGGTCCTTGTTCGGCAGGATGTAGTCGGTGTATTCGCGGATCTCCAGGTTGAGCTTCGCGTCCTCGGCCAGGTTGTCGCGCACGAACTCGAGGATCACGGCGTGCGGGACGGGCGAGGCGCCCACCACGAGGGTGGTGACGCCGTCGGCATCGGCGCTGCCGTCGCCCGCGGCGGTTTCAACGCCCGAGGAGCAGGCGGCGAGGACGCCGAGGCCAGCGAGGCCGGCGCCTGCGGTGAAGAGGGTACGGCGGTTGAGCGTGGTCATGAGTTCTCCTTGACACGGGGGTGGACCGGATAAGCGTGCCCGGGTCGGGCCTGGGCGCGCGAGAAATGTGAAGTGATGTGACGTGGGGGTGGCGGGCCGACGGGGCCGCGTCAGCTCTTGGCGCGGTGATCGACCTTGCGCGAGAGCCAGTCGCCGACCACCTGGACGAGGACGACGAGCAGCACGAGCATGACGACGGTGGAGACCATGACGAGGTTGTTGTAGCTCATGTACCCCTTGCGGTACGCGAGGTCTCCGAGGCCGCCCGCGCCGACGGTGCCGGCCATCGCGGAGTAGCCGACGACGCCGATGGTTGTGGTCGTGACCGCGGCGATGATGCCCGGCAGGGCTTCCGCGATGAGCACTTGCCGGATCACCTGGAGGCGGCTCGCGCCCATCATTTCGACGGCTTCGATCTTGCCCGCGGGAATGTCGCGCAGGGCGGTTTCCACGAGGCGGGCGAGGAATGGAACGGCGGCGATGGTGAGCGACACGATCGCGGCATTGGCGCCCGTGGACCGGCCGAGCAGGGCCCCGGTGACCGGCAGCAGGGCGATGATGAGGATGATGAACGGGAAGCTGCGCAGCACGTTCACGATGAAACCCACCACCTGATAGGTGCTGCGGGCTTTGCGGCTCGTGGCACGGGACAGCTCGAACAGGAGGACGCCGAGCGGGGTGCCGAGCAGCACGGTGAGCACCATGGTCCACAGCACCATGTAGATGGTGAGCCACGTGTTGATCCACAGGGACGAGTTGGTGGTGGTGGAGGTGAAGACGGGGTCTTTGAGCCACTCCTGGATGGTGTCGATCACGGCTGGACCTCCTCGGCGACGATGTTGGCGGCCGTGCAGTCGGCGAAGAACTTCGCGAGGCCTTCTTCGGAAATGGGGGCGCCGCTCTCGTTGCGGATGGCGAGCTGGACCCGCCCCACCTGGCGTCCGGCAATCGTCTCGATTGTTCCGGCCACGACTTCGGCGCGGGCGCCGTGCTCTTCGGCGAAGCGCACGAGGTCGCTCGCCGTCTTAAGTTCGGGGGAGTTGCCGTAGTCGAGATTGACGATCTTCGCGTCGATCCCCGTGGGGGCGGGCGGGAGCGCGATGAGTTCGCGCGACAGCGGCCCGTGCGGGTCGGAGGCGACCTCGAGGAGGGAGCCCGTCTGCACGATCTGGCCGTTTTCGAGCAGCGTCACGTGATCGCAGATTTCGCGCACCACGCTCATCTCGTGGGTGATGAGCACGACCGTGATCCCGAGGCGACGCCGGAGGTCACTGATGAGGGTGAGGATCTGGCGCGTGGTGCCGGGATCGAGCGCGCTCGTGGGCTCGTCGCACAGCAGGACCTCGGGGTTCGCGGCGAGGCCGCGAGCGATGCCGACGCGCTGAATCTGGCCCCCGGACAGCTGGGCGGGGTAGTTGTTTTCGCGGCCTTCGAGGCCCACGAGCGCGACGAGTTCCGCGACGCGCTCCTTAATCTCCGCGCGCGGCACGCCCGCGATCTGCAGCGGGTGCGCGATGTTCTGCGCGGCCGTGCGCGAGTCCAGGAGGTTCGCGTGCTGGAACACCATGCCGATCTTGCGGCGAGCCGCGCGAAGTTCGGCGCCGCTCAGCGCAGCGATGTCGGTCTCGCCGATGCGGACGGAGCCGCGCGTGGGCTTTTCGAGGCCGGTGAGGCAGCGGATGAGGGTGGATTTGCCCGCGCCGGAGCGGCCCACGATGCCGTGAATGTCGCCCGAGCCGATGCTCAGGGAGATCGAGTTCAGGGCGGTCACGGCCTCTCCCCCGCCGGGGGCGGGAAAGATCTTGGTCAGGTCGTCAAGTGTGATCACATTCCCCAGTATCAGGGGCAACACCGTCCTTGCGCATTCGGTGTTCATAATCGGACCCGCAGGTCACAGCCGTGGCGGGGCGAGTGTGCGCCGACTCTCACCGGGGGCCGACGGTGGTGGGTGAGGGTGCGCGGCGAGGAAGAAAGGCCGGGGGCGGGCGAGGTTAGGTCGAGCGCCGCCGGGTGCGCAGGGCACGGAAGAACTGTCGCAGGAGGTCCCCGCATTCCTCGTCCCGCACACCGGTGCTCACGCGCATCCGGTGGTTGAGGCGCTCTTCACGTACCAGGTCGTAGAGCGAGCCCGCGGCCCCGGCCTTCGGATCCATGGCCCCGATCACGAGGTGATCGATCCGCGCGAGCACGAGCGCCCCCGCGCACATCGTGCAGGGCTCGAGCGTGACGGCGAGCGTGCAGCCGCTGAGGTTCCAGCGGCCGCGGGCCCGGGCCGCTGCGCGCAGGGCCAGGATTTCCGCGTGGGCGGTCGGGTCCTCGTCGGCCTCCCGACGGTTGCCCGCCGACGCGATGAGTTCCCCTTGCTCGTCGTACACGGCCGCGCCGATGGGCACATCGCGCCGCGGGGGCGCGGCGGCGGCGCGGGCTTCGGCGAGCGGCGCGTCCATGAGCGCATCGAGGAGGTCCATGCAGTCCTCTATCCGTGTGGGCTGTCGGTGTGGGATGTCTGTGTGGGCGCGGCCGGGGGGCCGCACCCTCCCCCATTGTGCGTGATTCTCGTGCCCCGCGGGAGGCTCCGGCCCGCCGGGCACCCGGTAGATTGGTCCCATGCGCGTACTGAACATCGATCATCCCCTCGTTGCCCACAAGCTCACGATCCTGCGGGACACGAACACCCCGAGCTCGGTGTTCCGCCAACTCGCCGACGAACTGGTGACGCTGCTCGCGTACGAGGCCACGCGCGAGGTCGCCGTGGCCCCGGCCGAGGTGCAGACCCCCGTGGCGCCCATGATCGGCGCGAAGCTCACCGACCCCAAGCCCATGGTGGTGCCGATCCTGCGCGCCGGGCTCGGCATGCTCGACGGCATGACTCGCCTGCTGCCCACGGCCGAAGTGGGATTCCTCGGCATGGTGCGCAACGAAGAAACGCTCGAGGTCACCACCTACGCGAACCGGCTCCCGGATGACCTCACGGGGCGCCAGTGCTTCGTCGTGGATCCGATGCTCGCGACCGGTCACACCCTGATCGCCTCGGTCAACTACCTCCTGGAGCGCGGCGCCCGCGACATCACGTGCGTGACCCTGCTCGCGGCGCCCGAGGGCATCCGCACGATGGAGGAGAGCGTGGATCCGGACGCGAAGATCACGGTGGTGACCGCGGCCATCGACGAGAAGCTCAACGAGAAGGGGTACATCGTGCCCGGACTCGGTGACGCGGGCGACCGCCTGTTCGGCGTCGTGGGCTAACACCCCCGGGGGCGGGCATCTGCCCGCGTGTGTCACATTGTGAACGCGGCGTTGTGCTTCGGTGGCGAAGGCGGCACACTGGTTCACATGACGATCTGCTCCGCATCCCGCCAGGAGGCCACCTCGGCCTCCGGCTCGATGATGCGCGGCATGATGATGTGCATGATGATGCACCGTCAGCCGCGCTCGTAAGCGCAAGGTTTACCGCCGGCTGACAGGAGCCGGCCTCAGGCGTGGGCTCCAGGTGCCGTCCGGGAGCACGCCTCGTACGATCGCCACCGCCGTAGAGCATCCGTCTCCGGCCCCGCGACACTTCACGAGATCCCGGCCATCATCGCCAGCCGTATGCCTTGGAGTCTCGCCATGACTATCGCCCTTGATCGCCCCGTCACCACCCCTCTCACCGCCTCTCCTGCCGCGGCCCCCCAGGCCGCCGCGCGTCCCGCAAGGGGCCGCACCTCCCCCGTGACCGCCCCGCCAGCGCCGTCGTCGGCCCGCGTGAGCATCACCCTGACCGTCGATCTGCCCGCCGCCACCTCCGGCACGGCCGCGCAACTGGCCGACGCCCTCCGCTCCCAGGCCCAGCACGTGGCCGCGGCGCACGGCGGCAGCGCCCGCGTGGCCGTCGCCGTCCCACAGCAGGTGTTTACCGAGGCTCCGGGGCAGGCCGCAGGCGCCGCATCGACGGCGCTTCCCCCGCGACGCGGCCTCCAGCCGGTGCCGCTGCGGCCCCGCAAGCCGGGCGTCGTCTCGCCGAACGCCCCCGCCCGCCGCGATGCCGAAAGCGCCCGGTTGCGCCTCCTGCAGGCAACGGCCGTGAGCCCGTCCAGCCCCGCCGCCCCGGGCGCGCCGAGCGCCGTCAGCGGCCTCGTCATCGACCTGTACGGCCGCCGCGTGCGTCTGAGCGGGGAGGACGTGGACCTCACGCACAAGGAGTTCGAACTTCTCGCGTTCCTCGCACGCCACCCGCGCGAAGTGGTGGGTCGCGATCAGCTCATGGAGTCGGTGTGGCGGGACCCGTCGGGCGACACCGGCGAGCGGACCGTCGACGTACACATTCGCCGCGTGCGCAACAAGCTGGGCCGCTACCGCAAGCTCATTTCGACCGTGCGGGGCGCGGGTTACCGCCTGGATGTGGGCAGCGACGTCGCCATCATCGCGTGAGCATGTGAGGGCGCGGGCGCCAACGGGAACACACGACCCGTGGGCGCCCGCGCTGCCCGTCGGGCACAAAACCCGTAAGGAATAGACGAACGGACCGGAGCACACACACGCATTCGGGGGCTCACGGTCCGTTCGGATCCCGCTGGTGCCTACAGGGGTGGACGCACCAGCGAGGCGGACGAGCCAAGGTTGGGGGAACCGAGACGGCCCGTCCGAACCGCGCCAAGGAAGGGGGATCACGAGGCGCGGGGATTATGGTCAGATACCGCCGAAGCGGGATCGTCTTAGAGGCGGCAGATTCGTCGAACGCCGCCCACCCGCGAACGCGGGCGAGGCCGAGAATACACCATGAGCATGAACAGCGCCATGGAGACGGTTCCCCGACCTGCCCCCAACTGTACGCCACCTCGAGCGCGCTCTTCAACCCTTCTGCCGCAGATTGCGGCGTGTGTTCGCGATCCATCCGTCCGGGGTAGTGGACGCGCGGCAGCAGAGACGGCTCGGGTTCGTTCGGCGCCCCTCGTGGCAGGGGCGCTCGCGGTGATGCCGGGGGGCCGCCGCGGCGAGCCCGCCCGTCGCTCGCGGCGTGATACTCACTGCGCCGTGCGCACTCCTTCTCCCGCAGCGGGCGCGGGTGACCTACAGTGGACGCTGAGATGACGCCAGCCGGGGCCGCGCACGCGCGGCTTCCGCACACGAGTTTTCGTAAGGATCCCCATGATTGCGCACGCCAGGATTACGTCGGCCAAGGACGCATCGGTGCAGTTCGCCGATCGTGCCGAACGGATCACCGGCACCACCCGCAACGACATTCGCACGGCGATCAAGCACGCCTTCATCGCCGAGGCCCGTCAGCAGAACGCGCCGATCGATGTCGTCATCTTCGACGGCTCCGCGACGCACAACCTGCGAGTCGAGCCCAATGGCCGGATTCAGCCGCGCGAGGGCGACGACCGCCCGCTCTACCCGGCATCGGCGGCCATGCCCTCGACCTCCTCCGCGCCCCGCCGCCCCTCGGCCGCGAGCGCGTCGAGCGTTCCGAGCGCCTCGCGAGCCTCCCGCCCGTCGGCCTCGAGCGCGAGCGCCCGCTCTGCTGCGAGCGCGTCGGCCCCTGCGAGCGCAAACTCGGCGGCGTCAGCAGCCTCGGCAGCGTCGGCCACCTCCGCCTCCGCGGCGCCCGCACAGGGCAGCGCGTCCTCGGCGAACCCCTCCCCCGCGCGCAACCCCGAGAGCGCCCCCGCCGTGCCCGCGCACGAGCCGCGCGTGGCGCCGAAGCGTGAGTTGCCGGACGATTCGCGGCCCACCCTCAACGATCTGCGGGCCGGCAACGCGGCGCAGCATCGCACGCTCGCCACTCGCGGCTTCAACAAGGCACTGCGGCTCGCCACATTCGGCGCGATCAAGCTGGGGCCCGGTCGCTCGGAGCGCCAGGAGATCGACCGGATCAACCGCATCCGCAAGCAGCTGGATTCGCCGAAGAACATCGCGGTGGTCAACCTCAAGGGCGGCGCCCACAAGACCACGAGCGTGCTCATGCTCGCCGCGACGCTCGGGATGTATCGCGGCGGCAGCGTGCTCGCGTGGGATAACAATGAGACTCGCGGAACGCTCGGCTGGCGCGGCATCCGCAGCGAGCACCACCTGACGGCGCTGGACCTGCTGAACAACCTCGATCATTTCGCCCGCGGCGATGCGCGCGTGGCCGATCTTGACCGGTATGTGCGCCCACAGGGCGACATGAACTTCGACATCCTCGCCTCCGACGAGGACCCGGGCTCGGCCGCCTCCATTGACGGCGATGCGTTCTACCAGCTGAACGAGGCGCTCTCGCGGTTCTACCGCGTCAAGGTTGTGGACACGGGCAACAACGTGCGGGCCTCGAACTGGCTGGCCGCGGTCGAGAGCGCGGATCAGCTCGTCATCGTCTCGACCGTGCGCGAAGACACCTTCAATGCGGCGGCGTGGATGATCGACGAGTTGCGCATGACCGGGCACGCCGAGCAGGTGGAGAACGCGGTGACGATCCTGTCGCACTCCTCGCGCGCGAAGATCGACCGGGTGCTGCACAAGCGTCTGCTGCACCACTTCGGCGCGCACACGCGGGCCGTGCTCGAGGTGCCCTTTGAGGAGCACTTCGTGGACGGCGGCAGCCTCGAATGGCACAAGCTGTCCAAGGCCACGCGCGAAGCGTGGGTGGAGGCCACGGCCACGGTGGCCGACGGGCTCTAGCCCACCCATGAGGACCACCACCCTTCACCTGGCGCACGACGACGCCGGGTTGTGCCTGTGGGCACACGTGACGACGGAGGATCGGCGCGCCAGGCCGCTCTCCTCCCTCGAGGAGGTCCTCGAGGCGGACCCGACGCTGCTGGCCGGGCTCGGGCTGTGGATCCGTCGGCCCCTGCGCCAGCGCATTCTCACCGCGCGCGCCGGGCGAGTCCCGGCGATGCCACTGCCGGGCGTGCGCCTTGCGCACGTGACGGGCGCGCTGCGGGAGCGGATTCGCGCGCTCGGCGAGAACTCCGAGACGCACCCCGTGCGCACGGACGATGACTGCGACGCCCTGATCGCGTCGCTCGCGGCGGCCTCCACGCCCGTTGCGCTCGGCCCCGGCGTCGGCGCCGGGGCGGACCTGCTGAGCGTCCTCAACGTCGATTCCCACGCGCGCACCCTCGTGGCGGAGCGCCAGGTGGTGCCCACGCTCGCCTCGACGCCGCTCGCGGTCGTGGCGCGCTGGCAGGTGGCGCCCGGCGCGCTCGGCCCGGCGAACCGGCGGGGCCGGAGCCACCCGGTGCTCGATGCGCTCACCGACTCCCACGCGCGCCTCGCGATGGCCGATGCCACGCGCGCGGCGCTCCCGCACGCCGAGACCCTTGCCTCGCTCGACCCGCTCGGCTCGGCCCTGCTGGACGCCCTCGGGCCGGACTCCTCCGAGGTCCCGTTAACCCCTCCGCGTCGGCGCCTCCTGCAGGCCCTGCTGGATCGGTTCGTGGACACCGGGCTCTCGGGCGTGCTGCTCGCGGATCGAGAGCCCGAGCTCGTGGTGCGCGTCCACGCGCACGAACGGGTGCTGCCGTGGCAGGGCGAACCCACCTCGGGACCACCCTCGCTCGCCACCGCGCTACCGCACGGGGACGGCGAGTCGGAAGACCTCGGCCGCGCCTCCCTGTGGGCCATCGACGTGTGCTTGCGCGAGCATTCGGGCGTGGTGCACCCGCTCGGGGACCTCGTGGCCGTCGGCGATCTCAGCACGGTCGGCGCCCTCGAACACGCCGCGCGCGTGCGCCGCTCGGCGCCCATCCTCGCCGCGCTCGAGGCGGAGCCGGGCGGCATGACCTGGACGCTCAGCACCACCCAGGTCTCCCGCTTCCTCGGGACCGACGTGGCGGAGCTGGAAGGTGCGGGCATCACGGTGCTCATGCCCCGCGAGTGGACGAAGCAGCGCCTTACCGTCCGCGCCAACGTGGACGCCACCGACGAGGAGCCCACCGTGCGCCACCGCGACCGCACGGGCGGCGGTGGGATCTCGCAGACGATGGCGAGCTTCCGCTTCGGCTTCGCCGTGGGCGACGAGGAACTGAGCGAGGAAGAAATCCAGGAGATCTTGCGCGAGCAGAGCGAACTGGTGCGCCTGCGCGGCACGTGGGTGCGGGTGGATCCGTCCACCCTGCGCGCCGCCGAAAAGTTCCTGGCCGCCTTCCGCGACCTCTCGCACATCCGCGACCCGCTGCGGCGCGAATGGGCGGTGCGCCAGCGGATGCAGGGGCCGCGCAGCGAGGCCCCGAAGGACCGGTGGGACCGCCTGCTCGATGTCATCAACGAGAAGGAGAGCCCCGGCGAGGGCGACGGCGCGCTGCGCCCGCGCGAGGCCGCCCCCGATCCGCTCGTCCCCGACGGCGAGCGCGTGCTCGATGCCGAGCAGTGGCGCCGGATCATGGGTTCCGAGGCCGCGCGCGGGCTGGACCTGGAGGTCCATGCCGCAAGCAACGAGCATGCCACCGGTATCGAGGCCCTGTTCGGTGCCGAGGTGCGGATGCCGGACCTGCCCGCCCCTCGCGGCCTGAAGGCGACGCTGCGCCCGTATCAGAAGCGGGGCCTGGACTGGCTCACGTTCCTCGACACGCACGGCTACGGGGGGATCCTCGCCGACGACATGGGGCTCGGCAAGACCATGCAGGTGCTCGCGCTCCTGGTCCGCGAGCGCGAGGACCCCCAGGGGCTCGGGTGGGGCACGCGGATCGGCGGCCCCACCCTGCTCGTGTGCCCGATGTCCGTGCTCGGCTCGTGGCAGCGGGAAGCGGCAACGTTCGCCCCCGAGCTGCGGGTGCACGTGCATCACGGCCCGGGACGCCTCAGCGGCGATGCGCTGCGCGAGGCGGTGCACGGCGCCGATCTGGTGCTCACCACGTACACGCTCATCACGCGCGACTTCGACGACCTCTCCACCCTGCTCTTTCACCGCCTCATCCTGGACGAGGCGCAGCACGTGAAGAACGCGAGCACGGGCGTGACGAAGGCGGTGCGGGCCCTGCCGGAGGGGCGGCGCTTGGCGCTCACGGGCACCCCGGTCGAGAACGACCTCACGGACCTGCACTCGATCATGTCGATCACGAACCCGGGGCTGCTGCCCGCGAGCGAGAAGGCCTTCAAGGAGGCGTTTGCAGAGCCGATTGCCGACGGCGAGCAGGCGGCGCGCGAGCAGCTGGGGCGGCTCACCCAGCCATATATTCTGCGGCGCGTGAAGACCGACCGCCGGATCATCAGCGACCTGCCCGACAAGCGCGAGGAACGCACCTTCGTCAACATCACGAGCGAGCAGGCCGGGCTCTACCAGGCGCTCGCCGACGAGATGAGTCGGGAGCTCGGCGAGCTGGGCGGCCCGGACACGGCCGCGCTCGACCTGAGGCGCCGGGCGATCGTGAGCGGCACGCTCATGAAGATGAAGCAGGTGCTCGGGCACCCCGCGCACTACCTCGGCGACGGCTCGGCGATTCTGCGCGACGGGGAGCATCGCAGCGGGAAGCTCGAGCGGCTCGATGACCTCCTGGCCACCATCGTCGCGAGCAACGAGAAGGCTCTGATCTTCACGCAGTTCACGGCGTTTTCCGCCCCCATGATCGAGCACTGGGAGCGCACGTTCGGCATCTCGGTGCCGTTCCTGCACGGCGGCATCAGCAAGGCGGAGCGCGACCACATGGTGTCCCAGTTCCAGTCGAGCCCCGGGGAGCCGGGCGCGATGCTCCTGTCGCTGCGCGCGGGCGGCACCGGCATCACGCTCACCGCCGCCAACCACGTCATTCACCTGGACCGCTGGTGGAATCCCGCCGTGGAAAACCAGGCCACGGACCGGGCCTTCAGGATCGGCCAGCAGCGCAACGTGAGCGTCCACAAGCTCATCGCGCTCGGCACCATCGAGGAGGCGATTGACGAGAAGCTGTCGGCCAAGAGCGCCCTCGCCGAATCCACGATTGCCTCGGGCGAAAGCTGGCTCACGGACCTCTCCGACGCGACGCTGCGCTCGATGTTCTCTCTCAAGTCCCCGCGAACGGAAGGCTGAGGTATGGGCATCCAGATGCGCTCGCTGCGGGGCCAGATCGGCACCACGTGGCTGGCTCGGGAGCTAGGCCGACGCTCCGAGATGGCGCTCGGGACCCGCGGGAGGGCGCTCGGCAAGAAGCTCGCGCGCGCGGGTGCGGTCGAGTGGATCGACATCGAGCCTGGGCGGGTGCGCGCGTCCGTCACGGGGGCCGACGCCTCCATCGCCCACCCCGAACTGACGCTCGGCCCCTGGCGGGCCGGAGATCTCGACGCCTTTCACGCCGAGGCCGCCCGCGACCCGCGCGCCCTCATGGCGGTGCTCGCCGGGACCTATGCCGACGATCACGAGCAGCAGCTGAGTGCGCTGGGCCTCGGCCTCCTGCCGGGCGGCAACGCCGAGCTCAGCTTTGCCTGCACGTGCCTCGCGTGGCCCGCCGTGTGCGAGCACGTGTTCGCGGTGCTCTACGTCCTCATCGAGCACGTGGATGCCGCCCCGGCCGACTACCTCACCCTGCTCGGCATCGACATCGAGGGGATCTCGCTGGTCCCCGGGCCGGGAAGCCCGGGGCACGATCCCGCTCGCGAGGGCGGAGGTGGCCGCGGCGCAGAACGCCCCGGTGCGGGCGACAGGGAGCCCACGCCCGAGAGCGACCGGGAGCCCGCGTCCGAGGGCGAAACTGAGGATGCGCCACGAGAGGACGGCAATGGCGATGCCGACGGCGCTGGCGACGGCGGTAGCGATGACGCTCCCGAGACCGCTGGCCTCGACCGGGCCCCCGCGACTCGCTTTTCTCCCGGACGCCTGGATTCCCGGGTGCTCACAGACATGCTGTCCGACGACGTGGCCCACGTGTTCGCCGCGTTCTACGCGGCTGCCCCTGCCCCTGCCCCTGCCGCAGCCCCAGCCCCGGACCCGGCCGCCGAGGCCACGAGAGAACCCACCCCCGATGAAAGGACCCCCGAGCAATGACGCCGTCACCCCTTCCCCACAACTCCCCCGCCGCGCCTGCATCCGCGCCCCTGCAGCCCGAGGTGATCGAGGCCATCGGCCGCATCTTCGAGGATGCCGTGGCCGAACAGAAGACCTCGGGCATGGCCTGGGGCGTCGTGCGCGGCGGCGCGATCCTCGCCTCGGGCGGGGCGGGCGCCTCGCACCTCGTCGGCGGCGCCCCCGCACCCACGAGCGTGACGCCCACCCCCGCCTCGATCTCCCGCATCGCCTCGATGACCAAATCGTTCACCGCGGCCACGGTGCTGGCCCTGCGCGATGAGGGCGCACTGCGCCTGGACGATCCCCTCGCCGACTACCTGCCCGAAGCCCGGAGCATCGGCCGCCCGAGCGCCGACTCCCCCGCCCTGACGCTGCGCCACGCCCTCACCATGAGCGCCGGGTTCGTGACCGACAACCCGTGGGGGGACCGCCAGGAGGCGATGACGCGGAAGGACTTCGCGCGCTTTTTGGAGGGTGGCCTCGCGTTCGTCGCGGAGCCGGGCACGGGCTTCGAGTACTCGAACACGGGGTATGCCCTGCTGGGCCGCGTGATCGACGAGGTGACGGGCAGCGACTACCGCGACCAGATCCGCGAGCGCTTCCTCATTCCGCTCGGCATGCACGACACGTTCTTCGGGCTCGACGAGGCCACCGACGAGCAGCGCGTCCGCGTGCTCGAGGGCCACCGGGTCTCCGATGCGACCGGCCTTGCCAAGTTCGAGCGCGAGCCGTTCGATGCGCCCGGGGTGTTCGGGGCGATGGCGGGGCTGTTTTCCACCGTGCAGGACGTGGGCCGCTGGGTCGCGTTCCTTGCCGAGGTGGGCGACGGCTCCGCGCTCACGGGTGAGCGGGCGGATGCGCACCGGGCCCTGCTCTCGGTGGCCTCGCGGCGCGAGATGCAGGAGATTCACCGCGTGCAGGACGTGCCCGCGCTGTCGGACGGCACCGGGTTCGCGCGCGTGCGCGGCTACGGCATGGGCCTCGTGATCGAGAAGTTCCCGCTGCTCGGGGAGACCGTGGGCCATTCGGGGGGCTATCCCGGTTTCGGTTCGTACATGGTGTGGCACCGCCACTCCGGCCTCGGCGTCATCGCCCTCGGCAACTCGAAGTACGCGCCCGCGACCGCGTGCGCGATGCGGGCACTCGAGGCGGTGCGGGAGGCGCAGCCCGAACTCCTGGCCGCGCGCACGCCGACGCTCGATCCGCGGACCCTCGAGGCACTGGACGCGGCACTGAACTGGCTGCGGGAGGCGCCGGGCGCAAGCGACGACGCCGACAGCAGCGCCGAGGCGGCGGCCCTCGCGGACCGGTGGTTTGCCTCGAACATGGACCAGGACGTGTCCCGCGCGGAGCGGCTTCGCTTGCGCGATGCGGCCCTGCGCCTCGCGGGGCTCACGCTCGATGCTCTCCGGTCTGAGAAGGCGACCCGACTCCTCCCGCTCAGCGCGGCCCAGGCCCGCATGATCATCGAGGGCCCCTCCGGCACGCTCCAGCTCGACCTGCTCATGGAGCCGCGGGCGTCGGGCCTCATCCAGGCGCTCAACGTCAAGGGCACGGCCCGGGAGGCCGGTGAGGCCAGTGGCACCGCCCCCATCGGCATCTGAGCCCGCACCCTCGCCCGAAGCACAGAGCGTGCCCGAGGATCAGCGCGTGCCCGAGGGATTGAGCGTGCACGAGGATCAGCGCGTGCCCGGTCTGCGGATCGAGCCGGACCCTCTCGGGGTGGGGTGGGTGATGAGCCTGCATGGACTCGAGCAGTCCCATGTGGACCTCGATGAGCCGTGGGAGGTCCGGCACGAGTACCTGCGGCGGATCGCCGCGGTGCTCGATTCGGCGTGGCCCGTCCTCGCACCGATCAGCGCCCTGCACCTCGGAGCGGGCGCCCTGACCCTGCCGCGGTACCTGCACGCCACCCGGCCGGGATCGGCGCAGGTGGCGGTGGATCACGCCCCCGGCCTCATGGAGGCGGTCATCGCCCGGCTGCCGCTGCCGCCCGGCACCGCCCTCGCCCTGCGCACCGGGGACGCGGCCGCCGAGCTGCGGGCCCTCGCCGAAGCGGGGCGGCGATTCCAGGCCATCGTGGTGGACATCTTCACGGGCCCCGAAGCCCCCGCACACGTGGCGTGCGCCGAGTTCTACGCGGACGCGCTCGGCACCCTCACGCCCGACGGCCTTCTGCTCGTGAACGTGGGCGATGACGACGGCCTCGCGTTCCTGGACGCCCAGGTGCGGGAGTTCCTCGTCGCCGCGCAGACGGTGCCGGGATCCAGCCCGGTCGTGCTCGGCGACGCACACGGGCTCTCGCTACGGCGCGCGGGTAACGCGGTGCTCGTGGCGGGGCCGCGGCTAAGAAACGAGCCCGAGGCGCTCATGGAGTCGTGGCGGCGGGCGGGCCCGCACCCCGCGCATGTCAGCCTCGCGTCGGCCGTCCTCGCTGGGCGAGGCTGACCCCTCGCGAGGGAGGCGCGCCCCTACAGCAGGGTGAGAAGGAGGGCGGAAACCCCGCCGCCGAGCACGATGGCGAGGGTGGTTCCTAGGGCAATCGCTCCCCACCCCGCGCGGCCCAGCCGCGAGCCGCGCGGCTCCGGGACCGGGGTGTGGCGGGCGGGCGGCGAGGCGTAGGGAGCGCTCGGGACGGCAGGAGCGGACATCGACCCCTGGTCAACTCCGGCCCCCGCGACCGTGGCGGGAGGGGAGAACGAGGCCGGGGACTGAGGGCCGGGAGAGGTCGAGGCGTGGCGTCCGCGATCTGCCGTACGCGCATCGTCGGGTTGCCCAACCGGGGCGGGAGGTGCCCACGCGGCCGGGGTCGAGGGCGTGCCCGCACTCGGCGCGCTCGGGACGCCGCGCCCCGAGCGAATCTGCTCCATGCTGAGGTCCTGCACGCTCTTCGGCGGTTTCGGATCCGACTGGCCCGGGGCGTCCGGCGGCAGCGGCGGCATGAGGTCACCGATGTGCAGCGGCTTCCCGCTGCGCAGGGTCAGCCGCGTGCTCGGCGCGACGTACGGCATATCCGCGAGGGCGTCGTCGGCGCTCGCGTAACGCCGGTTCACGTCGGGCTCCACGAGGCGGCGGATCACGTGCGCGAGCTGCGGGGAGATGCCCCGGAGGTAGGAGTCGAGCTCGTCGGCCCTGTAGGCGCCGTCGTGGAGGGTGATCTTGCCGTTGAGCGCCACCATCGCCACGACCCCGAGGGCATACAGATCGGCGGTCGGAGCGGGCTCCACGAGCGAGAACAGTTCGGGCGCCATGTAGCCGGGGGTGCCGTTGACGAATCCGTAGCCGGTGAAGCGCACATCGTCGCGGTGCACCGCGATGCCGAAATCGGACAGGACCGAGTGCACGATGCCGAAGCCTTCGGAGCGGAACATGATGTTCGCGGGCTTCACGTCACGGTGGATCCAGCCCTCGGCGTGAATGTGGGCGAGGCCGCGGAGCATCTGCTGCAGGATCACGACGACCGCCGCCTCCCCGAGCGGCCCCTGCTTGCGCAGCAACGAATCGAGGGTGCCGCCCGTGGCGAGCGGCATCGCGATGACCACGTGGGCGTCTTCGGCGCCCCACCCGTACGGGGTCAGCAGGTTCGGATGATCGAACGTGACGCCCTTCTCCCGCACGAACCGCATCAGATCCGCGGAATCGCGCTGCAGCAGCACCTTCGCGGCGCACAACCGTTCGTGCTTCGCATCCCAGGCACGCCACACGGCGCCGGATCCACCTCGCGCAATAAGGTCGATCAGCGCGAAGCGCCCCACGATCACGTCAGCCATAGCGCTCACCATCGTACGCGAAGGAGAGCGGCCAGGATCACCTGCCCGCGAGCGCCCGCCCCACCCATGTCCGCACGGTCTCGACCACGCGCCGGGGCCACGGGGTCGGGGTCAGCGCTTCCTTGAGGTCGTCCAGGTCGGGAGCGGCGTGCCACAGGTGGTGCGCGGCCCCCGATTCGAGCGGCGGGTGGTGGGGGTCGGTGAAGAGCGTGAGGGCGGCCGCACCGCCCCGATCCAGGTGGAACTCAAGGCCCGTCACCTCCGCGGGAAGGATGCCGGCCTCGGCGGCGAGGGCCGGGGCCGCTTCGCTCATGATCGCGGGTTCGAGGAGGCGGAGAACGGCGGTGAGGCCGGGAATGGTGCTCATCGGCACGAGGGAGCCGGGCCCCGCCTCGCGCTCGGAGGGGAGGCCCTCGGTGTCGCTCAGGACCGGTCCGTCGTCGGTCGCGCGCGTGAAGGTGTGGGCCACGAGGTTGCCGCCCACGTCGAGCACCGCGCTCAAGCGACACAGGCGCTCGGCGTCGCCCTCGCTCACGGTGATGTAGAGGAGGTCGCGCAGGGAGGTGTCGGCGGTCAAAGGGTCAATCACGCGCGCGAGCTCGCGAGCGTGGCGGGCGCTCACGGGATGCACGAGGCTCACATACTCCGCGTCCTCATCCCGCTGCCTATGCACCGCACCCTCCGTGACTCGTCGGGGCTCACACCCCGCGCGCGGGAGCCTCCCGCGCCTCACCATCTGCCAACCGCGAGGTCACGTTACCACCGCCGCGTTAAGTCCCCCGCGGTGGCTACGCCCTCAGAATCTTCTCCATCGCTTTGCCGCGCGCGAGCTCGTCCACGAGCTTGTCCAGATAGCGGATCTGCCGCATGAGCGGGTCCTCGACCTCCTGCACCTTCACCCCGCACACGCTGCCCGTGATGAGCGCGGCGTTCGGGTGCACGGTGGCGGCCGCAAAGAAGTCCTCGAACGTGGTCTCATTCGCGAGGTGGGCGGCCAGCTCGGCGTCGCTGAAGCCCGTGAGCCAGCGGATGATCTCATCGACCTCGGCGGCGCTGCGGCCCTTGCGTTCGGCCTTCGTGACGTAGTGCGGATAGACGGAGGCGACGGACGTGGTGAAAATGCGGTGGCTCATGCCACCAGTATCGCCGCTGCTACTGCGCCATGTCCTTGAATCGCGAGTAGTGCCCCTCGAACGCCACCGGAATGGTCTTGGTGGCGCCGTTACGGTGCTTGGCCACGATCAGATCGGCTTCGCCCGCGCGGGGCGATTCCTTCTCGTAGTAGTCCTCGCGGTGGATGAGCACGATGAGGTCGGCATCCTGCTCGATGGACCCTGATTCGCGCAGGTCGCTCATCATGGGCCGCTTGTCGGTGCGCTGTTCGTTGCCGCGGTTGAGCTGCGAAATCGCGATCACCGGGACCTCGATCTCCTTCGCGAGCAGCTTGAGCGCGCGCGAAAACTCCGACACTTCCTGCTGGCGGGACTCCACGCGCTTGCCGGAGCTCATGAGCTGGAGGTAGTCGATGACCACCAGTTGCAGATCGGCCTTCTGCTTGAGGCGGCGGCACTTCGCGCGGATCTCCATGAGCGTCATGTTCGCCGAATCGTCGATATACATCGGGGCGTCGTGGAACCGGGAGGAGGCGCGCGCGAGCGCGGTCCAGTCGCGGTCGTCCACGGTGCCGTCGCGCATGCGACTCATCGGCACCTGCGCCTCCGCGCTCATGACGCGCATCATGATTTCCTGGCGGTCCATCTCGAGGGAGAAGATCGCCGACGCCATCCCGTTGTGGATCGAGGCGCTGCGAATCACGTCCATGCCGAGCGTGGTCTTACCCATCGCGGGGCGGCCCGCGAAGATGATCATCTGGCCCGGGTGCAGGCCCTGGGTGAGCTCGTCGAACTCCGTGAAGCCCGTCGGCACGCCATTGACCTGCCCGCCGCGGGACTGGAGCATCTCGATGAACTCCATCGTGGGATCGATGACCTCGTTGATCCGCACGTAGTCTTCGGTCTTGGTGCGATCCGTGACGGCATACACCTGGGCCTGCGCCTCGTTGACCACGGCGTCCACCTCGCCGCCGTCGGCCGCGAAACCGAGCTGCACAATGCGGGTCCCGGCCTCCACGAGGCGGCGCAGCGTGGCGCGTTCGGCCACGATCTCGGCGTAAAATCCGGCGTTCGCGGCGGTCGGCACAGCGTCGATCAGGTCCGCCAGATACGTGGCGCCACCCACCCGCTCGAGTTCACCCTTCGTGCGCAGCGCGTCGGACACCGTCACGAGATCGGCGGGCTCGCCGCGACCGTACAGGTCCGTGATCGCATCGAAGATCATCTCGTGCGCGGGCCGGTAGAAGTCCTCGGAGCGCAGCCTCTCCACGACGTCCGCGATGGCGTCCTTGGACAGCATCATGCCGCCGAGCACGCCCTGTTCCGCCCCCAGATCCTGCGGGGGCAGGCGATCCATCCCCGGATCGGGGCCGGGTTCGAGCGCGTGGCTGGTCATGTCGTCCTCCAAGAAAGCGGTACCGCACCGGGGCGCGCGGGCGCGCTACCGGAGACGATCTTACGTGGGGGACATCGGGGCCTCCACCGCCCGAGGCGGGTTGCGCTCAGGCGAGCAGTTCCTCCACCTCGGGGTGGTTCTCCACCCACGCCACGACGTACGGGCACACCGGGCGCACCTTCACGCCGGTCCGGCGGGCGTGCTCGAACAGGGCGGCGGTCACCTCGCCGGCGATCCCGCGCCCGCGGAACTGTTCGTCGGTCACCACGTGCGTGGCCACGAGCACGCCGCCGTCGGCCTCCCGCGTGTACTCGAGGAAGCCTGCTTCGTGCCCGCCCTCTTCGGCGATGAAGCGGTTCTTGTCTGAAACGTGCATCACGGTAGCCATACCTCTACCGAACCACGTGTCACTGGCAAAAGCCAGGGGGGACCACCCCCGGGCACGCGGCCGGTGCCGTGCGCGAGCGCGGGTAGCAAAGCACCCACCGCGCAGCGGGGAACGAAGGCCCGACGGGCTAGGCGCGCAGTGACTGACAGGTCACACTCGGGGTACGGGTGGGACCAGCGCCCTTGTTCCCCACGCGTCCACGGGCGTTAACTAGGGCCTTGTGACTCCTCAAACACCCCGCAACACCCCGGACGACGCCCGCCAGAGCGCCCCAGAGGCCGAGCTGGCCCCCGCCGACACCCCGCCCCCGACGCCGGCCACGGCCGCCGCGACCCTCACCGACGAGCAGCTGCGCACCACCGACGCACTGGGACGGCCCACCAAGGAGACCGGTTTCTTCGGCCACCCGAGCCCGCTCGCGAACCTGTTCGGCGTGGAAATGTGGGAGCGCTTCAGCTTCTACGGCATGCAGGGCATCCTCGCGATCTACATGTACTACTCGATGACCCAGGGTGGCCTCGGCATCGACGAGCGCGTGGCCACCGGGATCGTGGGCGGCTACGGCGGCTCGGTCTACGTGTTCTCCATCTTCGGCGCCATCGTCTCCGACAGGATCCTCGGCGCCGAACGCACCGTGTTCTACTCGGGCGTGCTCATCATGCTCGGGCACATCGCCCTGGCCCTGATCCCGGGCGTGCCCGGCCTCATCGTCGGTCTCCTGCTCGTGGCCGTCGGCTCGGGCGGTTTGAAGTCCACGATCTCCACCCTCGTGGGCACGCTGTACTCGCGCGACGATCCGCGGCGCGACGGCGGCTTCTCCATCTTCTACATGGGCGTCAACATCGGCGGCCTGCTGGGCCCGCTGCTCACCGGCGTCGCGCAAAAGGAACTGGGCTTCCACTTCGGCTTCGGCCTTGCCGCGATCGGCATGGCCGCCGGGCTCGTCCAGTACCTGCTCACCCGCAAGCGCCTGCCGATGATCGGCAACATCGTGCCGAACCCCATGACGCGCGCAGAGGCCGTGAAGTGGCTCGGGGCGGGCGCCGTCGCCCTCGCGATCCTGCTGGTCCTCATCGGCACCGGCGTCGTCAACCCCGGCAACGTGTCCACGTTCGTGGCGATCCTCGCCGTCAGCAGCGCGGTCGTCATCTTCGCGTTCCTCCTGCTGTCCAAGAGCCTGAGCGCCGACGAGCACTCGCGCGTGATCGCCTTCATCCCCATGTTCATCGGGACCGCCGCGTTCTTCGCCCTGTTCCAGCAGCAGTTCACCGTGCTGGCCGTGTATTCCGATACGCGCATCAACCGCGTGGTCAACCTGGGCTTCACCACGTGGGAGATGCCCGTGTCGTGGCCGCAGTCGTTCAACCCGTTCTTCATCATCCTGTTCGCGCCGCTGTTCGCGTGGATGTGGACGAAGATCGGCACGCGCGCCCCGAACACGCCCGTGAAGTTCGGCATCGGCATCATCCTCATGGGCTCGGCCTTCCTGCTGTTCCTGCCGATGGCGGGCGCGGCCTCGGTGCCAGTGCTGTGGGTCGCGCTCATCATGCTCGTGGCCACGTGGGGCGAACTCATGCTCTCCCCCGTCGGCCTGTCGCTCGCCACGAAGCTGGCGCCGCGCCTGTACCCCGTGCTCATGATGGCCCTGTTCAACCTCGCCCTCGCCACCGGCACGGCGCTCTCGGGCACGCTCGCGGGCTTCTACTCGGCCGAGAACGAGACCGTGTACTTCGGCAGCCTCGGCGCAATCACGATCGGGATCGGCGTGCTCATGCTCGCCGTCGCGAAGCCGATTCATCGCGCGATGCGCGGGATCAAGTAGGCGCCGCCAGTTTCGCCAAGGGGCCCGTGGCCTCGGTCTTCTCCCGTTAGCATGGGGCGGTGACTGAGCAGCCGCGCGCCGATGCGCCCACCCCCGAGTCCTCGACCGCCTACGCCACGTCGCGGCCCGCCCGCGTCATTTCCCGCGTGTGGGGTGATGAGCAGGCGGCCGTGGAGGCGGCGCAGAAGTGGGCGCGCGAGCACATCGTGCTGGCCGCCGACACCAAGGCAACCCCGCGCCCCGCGGCGGAGCTTGAGGCGGAGGTGGGCCCGGTCATCACGCCCGGCGGGCTCGGCCACGACGAGGCGCTCAGGATCTACACCGACGTGCTCATCCCCGCGACGCGCGCGGCCGAAGACCCCATGAACCTCGCCTACATTCCGAGCGCGCCCACGCGCGCCGCCGTGGCGTTCGACAACGTGGTGAGCGCCGCCAACGTGTTCGGCGGCGTGTGGGAGGCGGGCGCGGGCGCGATCTTCGCCGAAAACCAGGTGCTGCGCTGGATCATGGACCTCCTGGACTGGCCCGAGGACGCGGCCGGGTGCTTCGTCTCCGGCGGCACGATGGGCAACCTTTCCGCGCTCGCGACGGCCCGGCAGCGGGCCCGCGAGCGGTGGTCGGATACGGGCACGTTCACCGATGGGCGACCGACGACGGGGTTCAAGGTGGCGTGCGCCGCGAGCGCCCACTCCTCCATCGCCTCCGCCGCCTCCCTCCTGGACGTGGACGTGGTGACGGTGCCGCTCGATGAGCACGGCCACCTGAGCGGGCCGCTCCTCGAGCAGGCGCTCGTGGAGAACCCGGGCGTTTTCGCGGTGGTCGCAAGCGGCGGCACCACGAACGCGGGCATCGTGGACGACATCGCCTCCATCGTCGAGGTGGCACACGCGCGCGGCGTGTGGGTCCACGTGGACGGCGCCTACGGCGGCGCGGCCCTCGCCGCACCGAGCGCCCGGCCTCGCTTCGCGGGGATCGAAGACGCCGATTCGTTCATCGTCGATCCCCACAAGTGGCTGTTCGCCCCCTACGATTCGTGCGCGCTCGTCTACCGAGACCCGTCGGCCGCGTATCGGGCGCACGCGCAGCACGCCGAATACCTCGACGCCATCGAGCGGGCCGACGCGAACCCGTCGGACCTCGCGGCCCACCTGTCCCGCCGCACCCGGGGCCTGCCCCTGTGGTATTCGCTGCTCACGCACGGCACCGACAAGTACACGGAGGCAGTCGAGGCGTGCCTCGCGACCTCGCGCGAGGTGCAGGCCGGGATCGAGGCGATGGAGCACCTCGAGATGGTGCTCGATCCGGAGCTGAGCGTGCTCGTGTTCCGCCGCCTCGGGTGGAGCGATACCGAGTATCACGCGTGGTCACAGCGGCTCGCAAAGGCCGGGGAGATCCTGTGCGTGCCCACGAAGCACGCGGGCGAAACCGTGCTGCGGCTCGTGTTCGTCAATCCCGATACGGAGGCCGAGCGGGTGCTCGCGGTGCTGCGCGAGACGATGGTCTGAGGCGGGCGTTAGCGCCCGGCGGCGATGCTGCGCTCGAGCTGCGCGATGTCGCGCGCGCTCGAGGCGGCGAGGTCCTCATCGCCCAGTTCCACCCAGCCCGCGTGGGCACGCTTCGCGGCGCGCAGGGCGCGGGCGTAGCGGCCGTTCGCGGCCAGCAGGTAGGCGTGGCGGTCATCCACGTACGTGTTCCACCACAGGGCCCGTTCGCGCCGATGCGCGGTCGCGATGGCGGTGCGCGCCTCGGTGCGGCGCGCGTCGTAGACGCTCGCCCGCTCGCCCGCCGTGAGTGCGCCCGTGGCCTCCGCTCCCGCGGCGCGGCGCTTGCCGCGCGCCGAATGCGTGCGCACCTCCTTCCGGCGGCCCGCGTTCGCGGATTCGGGCAGGCCCGCCACGATCATGCGGGTCACGCGCGCATCAATCTCGTATTCCCACAGGGCCGACGGGTCCGCGTCCCCGGCCGCGCGGGTCTTCGCGGCGCGGTCGATCATGCCGACGGCCTGATCCTCGGCGAGCGCGAGGCGCCCGGAGGTCAGGGCGATGCGGGCGAGCACGGAGCGGGATTCGAGTTCGGACAGGGCCGCCTCCGCGCGCACGGACGGCGTGGTGGAGAGGTCGTCGGCGAGGCGGCGGGCGAGGGCCGCGACCTCGCGGTGGGCGGCCTCCTCGGAGTGGGCGCGACCGGCCGCGCTCGCCGCGTAGGCGCGGATCCTTTCGGCGCGCCACACACCCGTGAGGTCGCCGAGCTGGCGGGCGAGCGATCGGGCCCTCGCGGCGGGCACGAGGGCGTCGTCGGGGCGGGAGTCCGCGAGGCGGGCAATTGCGACGGAGGTGAGCGCGTGGAAGCGCACGAAGTCTTGCTCGATTCTCTCCGTGCGCGCCTCCAGGTCGTCGGTCGCGGCGCGGGCGGCGGTGGCGTCCTGGTTGGCGAGGGCGGCGCGCACGAACGTGATGGTGAGTTCGGCGAAGATTTCCGGGGGCAGCAGGCTCGCCGGGTCCACGGGGGCCGCGGGCGCCGTGGAGCGCGCGCTCGCGGCGGCGCGGGCGTCGGCGGCGAGCAGGCGCATTTCCTTATCCACGATGCCGAGCGCCTCGGAGATCGCCCGGAAGGCGTCGCTCGGCTCGAACGTGGCGGCGCGGCGGCCGCGGCGCGAGCTCGCGCGGGCATCGATGACGGAGAGGGCGAAGCGCTGGAGGAGCGCCGCATGAATGAGGGGGTCGAGCTTCCCGGCGGTGGCGCTCAGGGTGCTCTGGCACAGGGCGGCCGACGGCGGCTCGCTCTGGGTGATGACCCGGATCGCGCGGGCGTCCGCCGATCCCTGGGGGGCCGCATCGAGTGCCTGAGCGAGGGAATCATCCCGCGCGGCGGCGAGCTGGCGGCCGCGTTCGAGCTGCGGGAGGGCCACGTGCCACGTATACAGTGCCGCCGTGTTCGCGTGGGCGCTGGCGGCAGAGGTCATGGCGTCGAGACTATCAGCGAGGGCGCCCTCACCGGCGGGAATCCGAGACAAATGTAAAACAATTTACGAGAGGTCGCCAACACCCGCTATCCCCGCGCGAAACCCACTGTTCAGACACCCTTTCCCACGCTCGGCTACCGAGCGGTTGACTCCAGAAAATGCGCCGGAAGCGCTCCCAGCCTCGCCGCCATGCGGGTCCCAAAAGTGGCACATCACGCACCCGGCAGCCGCTACAGGCCGAAGAGGCCGAGGAGCAGGAACACGAGACCAGCGACGACGAGGATGCCCGCAATGATCGCCCGCTCATCGCGCGCCTCGAGCCAGCGCGCCGCGCGCGTGCCAACGGCCCGCAGCTCGGAGAACCGGGTGAGCATCCACGCGAGCGTCATAAACGGCGCCACGAGCACCACGAGAAACACGACGTAGAGGGCGCCCTGCACGAGCAGGTTGTGGCTCGCGTGCGACAGCAGGCGCCCCACCGCGTACATCGCGGCGATGTTGCTGAGGCCCACGAGGGCATTGCCGAAGCCGAAGACCAGCATTTCGCGGCCGGAGCCGTGCCCGGAGGCCGCGTGATCGCCGTGCTGCCCCTCTGCGCCCGCCCCCGACGCGGCGCGGCGGCGGGAGCGTCGCGATGGAATCCCGAGCCGCACCCGGCGCCACAGCACGAGGCCCGAGACCGCGAACAGTGTTCCCGCCACGAGGTCCACGCTCCTGCGCACCAGCAGGCGGTGTGCGTCGAGCTTGAACAGGGCGATGAGGGTATCGGGGTCGAAGAAGCGCACCACGATCCCGAGTAGCGAGGCGCCCAGCATGAGGCCCACGCACATGATCGCGATGAGGCGCGCACCCGTGCGCGGCTGCGCAATGAGCGTGCGCACCGTCATCGCGTACAGGGTGGGGCTCAGGCCCGTCACGAGAGCCATGACGGCCAGGCTCAGGGCGGCGCTCACGTACGTCATGCGCTCATTGTGTCACTCGCGGGCACGCCCCGAGCGGCGCGGCCGCGGCACCGTGGCCGGCCACCAGATCTTGTCGCCGATCATGACGGCCAGGGCGGGCACGAGGAACGAGCGCACGATGAGCGCGTCGATGAGCACGCCGAGCGACACGATGATCGCGAGCTGCACGAGGAACTGAATCGGGATCACGAGCAGCGCCGCGAACGTGGCCGCGAGCACGACCCCGGCGGAGGTGATGACCCCGCCCGTGCTCGTGAGGCCGCGGTGCACGCCCTCGCGCGTGCCGTAGCGCAGGGATTCTTCCCGCACGCGGGTCATGAGGAAGATGTTGTAGTCGATCCCGAGCGCCACGAGGAAGATGAACCCGTACAGCGGGACCGTCGGATCGCTGCCCGTGAAGCCCACTGCCTCGAAGATCCACGCGGAGAGCCCGAGCGCGGTGCCGAAGCTCAGGACCGTCGTGGCCAGCAGGATGAGCGGCGCCACGAGGCTGCGCAGAAGCAGCGCGAGCATGATCGTGATGGCCGCGAGCACAATCGGGATGATGAGGTTGCGGTCGCGCTCGCTCGTGAGGTTCGTGTCCAGGTCGGTCGCGGTGCTGCCACCGACGAGCGCGCCCGCGGGAGCCACGGCCTCGCGCATCTGCTCCACCGTGCGTTCGGCCGCCATCGAATCCGCCGAATCCGCGAGCGTGGCCTCGAGCAGCACGTCGCCGTTCGAGACGGTCGGCGTGGCGTTCGCGAACGGGCCCGCGGCCACCGGCGCGCCATCCTCACCGAGCGGAATGGTGCCGGACGGCGCATCGCTCGACGTGATCGCGAGCGAGGCGATCCCGCCGATGTCCTGCAGCTCTCCCGTGACCTCGGTCAGCTTGTCCTCGGGCACGAGGACGTACGCGGGCGTGCCCGAGCCGCCGGGGAAGTGGTCGCTCAGCACGGCGAGGCCATCGCGGGCGTCGCTCTGGCCGAGCACGAACTCGCTCTGCGGCACCCCGTCGGCCTTGAGGGAGGTCAGGCCGAAGCAGCCGATGATGAGGAACACCGTGACCGCGGCCGCGACCGTGCGCGGACGCTTCTGCACGAGGTGGGAGACACGCGCCCAGATGCCGCTCTGGGCCGCTGCGCTCTCGTCGTCGCGGTGGGTGTTGCCGGAGGCGTCGGCCCCTGCCGTCTCCGCTGCGGCGCGGGGAATGCGGGGCCAGAACGCGGCGCGGCCCAGCAGCAGGAGCATCGCGGGCAGGAACGTGAGGGCGGTCAGCATCGCCATGACGATGCCGATCGCGGCCACGGGGCCCAGCCCGGCGTTTGAGCCGAGATCGGACAGCAGCAGGCACAACAGGCCCACGATGACGGTGCCGCCGGAGGCGAGGATCGGCTCAAAGGTGCCGCGCAGCGCCGCCCACGTGGCGCGGGCCGTCGAGGCGTGGCGGTGCAGTTCCTCGCGATAGCGGGCCGTATACAGCAGGCCGTAGTCGGTCGCGGCGCCGATCACGAGGATGAAGAGGATGCCCTGGATCTGCCCGTTGATGAGCACGATCCCGCGCCGCGCGAGCTCCACGTTGATGAGGGCCGCGGCCACGAGCGCGGTCATCGCGCTCAGCAGCACGAGGATCGGCAGGAGCGGCGAGCGGTAGACAATGACGAGGATGATGAACACGGCAACGACCGCGACGAGCAGCAGGAGGCCGTCGATCCCGCCGAACGCTTCGCCGAGGTCGGCGGAGATCCCCGCGGGGCCGGTCACGTAGCCGGTGACGCCGCTCGGGAGGTTCTTCTCGAGGGCGCCGCGCAGCGCATCGACCCCGTCGCGCGCCTCGACGTCGGCGGGCAGGAGCGCGACCAGCTGGATCGCCTCGCCGTCCTCGCTCTCGATGACGGGGCTGAACTCGGTACCCTCGGGCGCCGCCTTCTTCAGCTCCTCGGGCAGGGCCTCGAAGTCGGCGGGGTCGAGCTGTGCGCCGTCGGCCCCCGTGGCCACAATGACCGCGGGCAGGGCGTCGGAGTCCTGGAACTCCTCGAGCCGGTCCTGCACCCGGGTGGATTCGGCGCCCGCGGGCAGGAACAGCGCGCGGTCGTTCGTCGCGACCTCGCTGATCGCGCCCATGCGCGGGCCGCCGACGCCGACGACGCCGAGCCACACGATCACGAGGACGAGGGGGACGACGAGGCGCAGCAGAAGGCTGGGCGTGCCCGCGTGCTTGGAGGCGGTTTCCGGGGTGGGTTCCGGGCGGCTCGGGGCAGAGGTGTGCTCGGTCATGAGGCGTCACTTTCCAGGAATCGGGCGCCACTGAAAGAGCCGGCGTCTAGCCGCCTCAATATAGCAACGTGCAGCCTCTGCACCGCGCGGTGTTCACCGGAAAATGCGGCGCACCCCACGCCGCCGGAAAAGCCCCTCTACCTGTGACTACGCGTGGGCCGCGGCGGCCTCGATGGCCTTCTGCAGGGGCCCTGCCGTATAGATGTCGCCGTCGAACTGCTCGCCGTTGATGAACACGACGGGCGTGCCGATATTGCGTTCGCGGCCCACCTCTTCGACGCTCTGCACCCACTCGGTGTACTCGCTGTCCAGGATCGCCTGGACCGTGGCCTCGTTCGCTCCGACAGACTCGGCCGCGTCGGCAATGGCCTGCGTGCCGGGGGTCGGGTCGGTCCCCGATTCGGGCTGGAGGGCGAACAGGGCCGTGTCCAGGTCCCAGAACAGTGCCGGATCCTGCACGTAGGTGGCGACCACCGCGGTGGCCGTATCGCGCGAGAACGTGGTGCCCGTGCGGGCATCGAGCATGGGGCGCGGGTACACGTGCAGTTCGATGGTTCCCGCGTCCACGGCCTGTTCGAGGTAGTCGTGGTTGGCGAGGGAGAAGTTCTTGCAGTGCGGGCAGCGGTAGTCCACGAACAGCTCCACCTTGGGGCCGACGGAACCCGCCCCGAACACGAGGTAGGGCACGTCCGGGTCGAAGGTGCCCGCGTTCGCGCCCGCGTCACTGCCCGCCGACGCCCGGCCGGTAGTGGGCGCGGCCGATCCCGCACCGCCGGAGGACGTTCCGTTACCGCACGCGGCGAGCATGATCGCGGCGCTGGCCGCGCCGGAGGCGGCGAGGAGCGAGCGCCGGCTGAGGGCGCGCGGCATCGACGGGGTGGGGGCGGCGGCTGCGGAGCGGAGGAGAGGATCACTCATGGGGCCCATCCTCTCCCACGAGCCCCGGGACTCGCCAGCCCGCTCCCGGGCGAACTCTCCCCCACGAGCGCCCTCGAACGGGGCCGCGCAGACCCATTTTGTACCCTGGCCTCATGAAACACACGATGAGCACCCGACACTCCGCCCTGTCCATCGCCGCGGCCGCCGCCCTCGCCCTCGGCCTCGCCGCCTGCTCGAACGAGGGCACGGAGGTCTCCGACCTCTCCTCCACGACCCCGGCCGCCACCGCGAGCGCGACCGCCGACGCTGCCGCGAGCAGCACCACCGCGAGCGACGATAGGGGCGGCGACCCCGAGGCGGCCAAGGCCGCGAGCGACCTCGCGCTCACGACCGCGAGCGGTCAGAAGGTCCGCAGCCTCGACTTCGACGACGATCGCGAGTGGGAGGTCGAGGTCATGACCGAGGCGGGCGAGGTGGACGTGACGATTTCCGCCGACGGCGCCACCGTGATCTCGACCGGCAGCGTCGATGATCTGGACGCCGACGACCGCGCTGAGCTGGACCGCGCGATCCCCCTCAACCAGGCCATCGACATCGCGATCGGTGCCCTGCCCGGCACGATTGACGATGTGGAGCTGGACGACGATGACAGCGACGGCGTGCTCACGTGGGAGGTCAGCATTTACGACGCCGACGGCGTGGACCACACCGTGCACGTGAACGCCGAGACCGGCGAGGTGCTCAGCGTCGAGCGGGACT
>JAUNTX010000008.1:0-76627 GCA_030538475.1 Dermabacter sp. | reverse complement strand
CCGGCCGCGAGGATGCCCGCGAGGACGATGAGTTGAAACCTGCCCGCTTCGAGGGGTGAGGCGCCCGCGAACACGGCGCCGACGAAGGCCCCGGGCATGACGACGATGCCCGTGGTGCGGGTTTGGTCAATCGCGGGCATGAGGGCCGTGCGGACCGCCTCGCGCGCGTAGGGCGCGACCGACTGCCGCGGGGAGGCACCGAGCGCGAGCCAGCCTTCGACTTGGTCCCAGTGATCCGTCACGGCCACGCGCAGTAGCCGCTCCGTGAGGATCGCGATGGTCATCGCTCCCCCGGTGACGATCCCGCCGACGGCCAGGAGGTAGCGCGGGCTGAACTCGAGCGCGCCCGTGGCGAAGACGATGACGAGGACAGCGAGGGGGCCGCTCACGATCGCGTAGGCGAGGCGGGGAATCGAGGCGGGGCTGGTGCGCGCTCGCCGCGCCGCGGTGTACACCGCGACCGACAGCATGACCGCGAGCGCGATCACCACCCAGCGGAGGTCGGTGATCACTCCGGCGAGCACGATGCTGAGCAGGGCGAGCTGCACGGCGGCCCGCGCGATGGCGGTGAGGGCCTGCAGCGGCGCGGGGATGCGGGCGGCGAGGAGGCCGGCGGTGGCAACGCTCGCCAGGAGGATCAGGGCGAGCACGCTGGGCAGCCACGAGTGCGGATCGTTCATCGGGCGGGCTCCTTGGCGCGGACGGCGCCCGTCGAGGGCTCGGACCCCATCGTAGCGAGGCGCCGCCTCTAGCGCCGTCAGAGCACGCGTGCCCCGCGGCGGGCCCGACCCAGCATGAGCGCGGCGAGGAACAGGCCGGAGACGAAGAGGATGAGCCCGGCGAGGGACGTGGCGCTGGCCGCCCACATCGGGGTTCGCGCGGGCCCGAGCATGCCCGTGACCAGGGGCTCGGCGATGGCGCCGAGGGGAAGCACGAGGCGCGCCGCGAGACCCTTTGGGCCCGGGAGGCGGCCTGCCGCCCCGATGATCCCGAGCGGACCTCCCGCGACGAGGGCGAGCACGAACCACGAGGCATTGAGGCCCCAGATCTCCGGCGTCATCACCCCGAGGGCGTTGCCGAGCGCGTAGTGCGCCGCGAGCGCCCAGATCGAGGCGCAGCTGGCCGCCACTGCGGGCCACACCCACTGCCACACACCATGGGTGCGCGTGCTGGCCGCGGCGCCGTCGGCCCGCCCGCGCTCTACGCCCACGCCCCTCCCCCGGCCCGGACCGGCCACGAGGAACCCGGCCACGAGTCCGAGCCCCGCCCACACCGTTCCCGAGTTCAGCAGTTCGCTCAGCGTGCCCTGCACGAGCAGGAACCACGGCGCGGACCCCGCCGGGCCGGGCGCTGTCAGGCCGCTGGCGAGCGACAGTACCGACACGGTGGTAGCTAAGATGGCAACGTGGAGCCATGGACGAGAGTTCATGCGTGCCATCGTTCCAGGGGTGTGACCGTCAACGCCCGCCGCGCGCGGGGGCATGACGGGATCTCTGCACGATCCCCACAGAAACAACGCCTGTTCTCCTCTGCCTGACCCTGCCTTTCCCACGATCAAGGAGGTGGCCATGTCCCTGGCCTCCATCGTTATCCCCAGCCGGGGCGGCGCCGAGCGCCTGCCCGACCTGTTCACCGCGCTGGCCGCGCAGGACGACGCAGCGTGGGAGGCCATCGTGGTGATCGACGGCGACATCGACGATTCGGCGGGGGTCGTGGCCCGGTTTTCTCACCTTCCCGTGCGGGCCGTCGTGTTCCCCGAGAACCGGGGGCGCGTGGCCGCCCTCAACGCCGGGTTCGCCGAGGCGCGGGGCGACGTGCTCATTCGCTGCGATGACGACCTCGTGCCGGGACCCGGGTATGTGCGCCTCCACAAGGCGGCGCTTGAGGGGCCGACGGGCGGGGCGATTGGTCTCTACCTCAACCAGCTTCCCGATACTCCGTATGCGCGGGCGTACGGCCGCCACGCCGACGAGCTGTTCCGCCGCGGCGCCTACGCTTCTGACGCGGACCGCCACTGGCGGTACTGGGCGGGGAACTGCTCGGTTACCCGCAGCACGTGGGAAGCCGTCGGCCCGTATGACCCCGACTACCGCGCGTACGGGTGGGAAGACGTGGACTGGGGGTACCGGCTGTGGACGACGGGGGCGAGCATCGCCCTCGTGCCGGACCTCGAAACCACCCACAACGTCGCCGCCGTCACCGCTCGCACGCGCGTGCTGCGGGCCTTCCACTCGGGCGCGGCCCGGCGCACCTTCGAGGCGAAGCACGGCGCCGGGGATCTCCCGCCGATTGCGCCGCCCGCCACGAGCCTGTGGAACCGTCTCGTCCTCGTGGCCGCGCGCCTCGGGAGTCGCCGCCGGCTCGACCTCGCTGCCCGCGCCGTCGATGCTCTCGCCCGCGTGGCCCCGCGCAGCATCTCCCGAAAGCTCATCGCGCTGCTGGTGGAAAGCGCCGCCATCGCCGGCTACCGCAACCCCCACCAGACCAGCACCGGGTTCTAGCGGCCTCCTCGTCGGCCCGGCCCTGGTCGGCGGATTCACCCTCGCTGCCCGCTGCCGGTTGATAGCGTGGCCGCATGCCCCGCGACCCGCCACCGACGCGGAGGGCGTCGTGCTCACCGGCCAGCTCGATGATGCGCTCGTGCTCGCGTTCATCACGGGCGGCGTCCCCAGTTACCTCGAACTCGCGCCCCTGGACGATTCGACCGTCTACACCGAGTTCCCGGAGGCGTCCGCGCTGTCTTTCGCGCCCGCCGCGCCGAGCGCTGCGGAGGGGGAGCCGAGGGCTGAAGAGGTGAATTAGCCGCGCTCGATGGTGATCGTGGCATCGTCGCCGAGCCCCGCGAGCATGCCGAGGTCTCCGTCGACCCGGCCGATGCGTGCGATCCCGTCCCAGTACCCCACGTCTCCCGTGTAGATCACGAACACGCCGTTGGGGGCGTAGTAGCCAAGGTCGCCAATCTCCGGATCGTCGCCGTCCGGCATTGCATCCATGGTCAGTGGCTGATCCAGCCGCCCGATTTTCTCGACGCCCCCGTAGTCGCGCACCGTCAGCGTGAGCGGGAGGCGGTCACGCAGGTCGCGCCCCGCCGGGTTGTCCCACAGTATCGCGTTCACGCTCTGGTCCCCGACAACCAGGCGAATCGGTGTGGACTGCACGCTTTCACCGTCACTTTCTATCGTCGAGGTGGGCGCGGTGCTGGGCGGCGCGCCCGTTACTGGCGGCGCCGATGGTGGCAGCTCAGCCGTATCAGTGGCGCAGCCACCCAGGGCGAGGCCGATCACGACCGCTGCTGCCGCACGAACAAAACGTCTCATGTGTCCACGGTACGGAGGCCCCAGGAGAGTCGGGGAGTCACTGTCAGTACCCCTGTGGAACGTACCGGGGGCGGGGCCTTCGTGCGTCAGCGCAAACCGCTCCGCTCGCCCTCCGGCGCGCGCTCTCTCGCCGCCCACGACGCGAGCAGGCGCATCGCCTCGTCGGACGCGGATCCGGGCTCAGCGGTGTAGACGGTGAACGTGAGGCCGTGATGGGCTTCCATGTCCATGCCCTCGTAGGCGAGGCTCATGTCGCCAACCACCGGGTGCCGGAAGTTCTTGACGCCGCTGCCGTGATGGCGGACGTTGTGCTGGCCCCACCGGGTGCGGAACTCATTCGAGCGGGTGCACAGTTCGCCGATGAGGTCGTGCAGGTCCTTATTGTGCGGATCGCGCGCCGCTTCCGTCCTAAGAATCGCGACCATGATGTCGGCCATGGCGTCCCATTCGGGGTAGAAGGTGCGGGCGCGGTCGTCGAGAAACGCGTGCCGGGCGATATTGGGCGGCTGTGGCTGGCCCGGCGCGTCATACAGTTCCGTGTAGAACGCGCGTGCCAGGGGGTTGACCGCGAGGAGGTCCATGCGGCCGTTCCTCACGAAGGCGGGCCCCGCGGTGAAGCCGTCCAGGATCCACTGGAGACCGGGGCTGGGCGTCCAGCCTTTGCCGCTGCGGCGTTGCCGTGGGCGCCCTCCGGGGCTCGCCGCGGCGGCGAGGTCGAAGAGGTGGGAGCGTTCGGCTTCGTCGAGCATGAGCGCGTGGGCGAGGCTGTGGAGGACCTGGGGCGACGCCCCGCCGATCTGGCCACGTTCGAGCTTCGTGTAGTACTCGACGCTCATGCCCGCCCGCATCGCCACCTCGCTGCGCCGCAAACCCGCAACTTTGCGCACGCCGACGGAGGGCAGGCCCGCCAGGTCGGGCGTGATGCGTGCGCGGCGCGAGGTCAAAAATTCGCGCACCTCGGCTCGATTGTCCATACCCCTACGCTACGGCCCGGGTGGCTCGCGTGGGAGGTACCACCGGTACCACCATCGGTGGGGACTCCCCCGCGGGCCCTCCCCGTGGTTCGCTGGTGAGGACGACACCACCCCACCGTTTGCAGGGAGCAGCACATGCGCGCAGTCATCATGGACGCACCGGGCACGATCACCGTCGGCCACCGGGACGACCCCACCATCATCGAGCCCACCGACGCGATCATCCGCATCACCGCCACGTGCATTTGCGGTTCGGACCTCTGGCCCTTTCGAGGGGTGGAGCCCGCGGATCACACGTCCATGGGTCACGAGTACGTCGGCATCGTCGAGGCCGTCGGCTCCGACGTCAGGACCGTCAAGCCCGGCGACTTCGTGGTCGGCTCGTTCGTGATCTCGTGCGGCGTGTGCGAGATCTGCACCGCCGGATACCCCTCGAAGTGCGTCAACGGGGAGTTCGTCTCGGTGACGATCGGCACCCAGGCCGAGAAGGCCCGCATTCCCCACGCCGACGGCACCCTCGTGGCGACCCCCGGCCAGCCGGACGACGAGCTGGTCCCGTCGCTCCTGGCGGCGTCCGACGTTCTCGGCACCGGCTGGTTCGCCGCCGACGCGGCGCAGGCGGGGCCCGGCAAGGTCGTCGCCGTGGTGGGCGACGGAGCCGTCGGCCTCATGGGCGTGCTGGCGGCGAAGCAGATGGGTGCGGAGCGGATCATCGCGATGAGCCGTCACCCCGAGCGGCAGAGGCTCGCCCGCGAGTACGGTGCGACCGACATCGTGACCGAACGCGGGGACGCTGGCGCGGCAAAGATCAAGGAGCTCACGGGCGGACTCGGTGCGCATTCGGTGATCGAAGCGGTCGGCACCGAAGAATCGCTGAGGCAGGCGATCCATTCCACGCGCCCCGGCGGCCACATCGGCTTCGTGGGCGTTGCCCACTCGGGCGTCACCATCCCCGCCGACGAACTGTTCTTCGCCGAGGTCCACCTTCACGGCGGCCCAGCGCCCGTGCGCCGCTACCTTCCCGAGCTGATCCAGTTGATCTGGGACCGCGCCATCAACCCCGGCACGGTCTTCGACCTCACCCTGCCGCTCGGCCATGCGGCGGAGGGTTACCGGGCGATGGACGAACGCACCGCCACCAAGGTGCTGCTGACGCCGTAGGTGCCGCGCGAGGACCATCGGAGCCATGGGGGCGAGCCGACCACGGGGCCCGCTCCCATAGACTGATCCGGCATTCCTCATCCCCGCACTGGAAAGGTGCTGCCCGTGGCGCTCGCATCCTGGCTTCTGGCGATTGTGATCGCCCTCGGCGCTGGCCTCTTCGGCGTCGGCATGGTCGGCCTCATCCGTGACGGCAGGCGGATCAGCGCCCCGGTCTCCATCGTCATGGGGCTCGGACTGCTGTCGACCGGGCTCGGCGTGTGGCTCTACCAGCGCGATCAGCCGCTGTTGCTGCTGATCGTCATCATCGGCGCCTTCGGCCTGTTCGTGCTGGGCAGCTTCGTGGGATACCCGCTGCTCGTGGCGTTCCTGCTCCTTGCCGGGGTGACGGTCCTGCGCCGGGAAAGCCGGACGCTCGGCAACGCGCTGGCCCTTCTGGCGGGGATCGGCCTGATTGTCCTGCCCAGCACGCTCGGCCTGTTGGCGCCGTCGGCCGAGGTCTCCGACGACACCGCCTATTACCTCCGGTATGCGGTGCACCTGGCGGCGGTGCTGATCGTCGCCTACGTGGCCTGCGCCTTCGCGGCCTTTGTGAGCGCGTTTGTGCTGTATCGGTGGCGGCGCATCAGCACCGCTCCCGAGGCGGTGATCGTGCTGGGCTCCGGCCTCGTGCGCGGGAAGGTGCCGCCCCTGCTGGCCGCCAGGCTCAAGCGGGGCCTCGCGGTCCAGGCCCAGTTCGACGGGAAACCCCTCATCATCACGAGCGGGGGTCAGGGGGCCGACGAGCCTTGCCCCGAGGGCGAGGCGATGCGCGACTACCTCGTCGAGCAGGGTGCGGACCCGGCGACGGTCGTCGCCGAAACCGAGTCTCGAAACACCGACGAGAACCTGCGTTTCTCCCGCAGGCTGCTGAGCAGCCCCGATGCGCCCGTGGTCGTGGCCACGAGCAGCTTCCACGTGTTTCGGGCGGCGCTGCTCACCCGCTCGCTCGGCATGCACGCCCACGTGGTCGGGGCGCCGACGGCCTGGTACTACTTCCCGAGCGCGCTGCTGCGCGAGTTCGTGGGCGTGATGCGCGACCGTCTTCGCTTCAACCTCGCGAGCATTGCCCTGCTCCTGGTGCTCGCCGCGGTGGTCACCGTCATCATCGTTCCCGCGATGGGCCCCGCAACCGGCTAGGAGTCAAAGGATCGCTCCCGCCGGCACGTTCCCGTCGGCGCTTCAGCCGCGTGGCCGCAGCGGGAGGGCCGGCATGACCGGCGCGGGAAGCGGCTTCGGCTGCCCGTCGGGAAAGCTTCCAAACAGCGGGGGCTTCCCGGCATCCTCGGGATCGGCGGCCTCGAAGCCGAGTTCCGCCTGGTAGCGGCGCCGGAACTCCACGATCTCCTCGTGGCTGCGGCCCACGAAGTTCCACCACATCACGATTCGTTCACCAAAGGGCACACCGCCGAGCAGGATCACCCTCACCGGCGCCTCCCCCGCCTCGAGCACCAACGTGTCGGCGCCGGGCGGGACGTAGGCGAGCGATCGGTGCTCGCACGGAGTCGAGTTCACGCTCACCGGGCCGCTTTCGGCGAGTACGGCGTGCTCGAAGTCGTGCCTCACCTCCAGCGTGATGGTTGCTCCCGCCTCGAGGACCAGCTCCGCGCCGAGCATGTCCGGCGTGCGGGTATCGACCGGCGAGACGGAGCCGAGCAGTTCACCGATGAAGACCTTGGCGCTCACACCGGGAGCCGTCACCGTCTCCGGCGCGTAGTGCACGAACTCGTTGTCGCTAAAACGTGTCTCTTCCGGCAGCGCGTACCAGAGCTGCACCCCGTGCAGGAGCTTCGTGTCCGGGGTGCTGAGTTCCTGATGGGTGATGCCACTGCCCGCGATCATGAGGTTCAGTTCGCCGGGGGTCACGGGGGCGGCGGTGCCGCCCGAATCCAGGTGATCGATCCGCCCGTCGAACAGCCAGGACACGGTGGCGAGGCCCGTGTGCGGATGCCGCGGCACCCGCATCCCGCCGGTCGTCGAGACATCATCGGGGCCGTAGTGGTCGAGGAAGCACCACGCGCCCACGAGCGACCTCTGGCGCTGGGGAAGGGTGCGGTACACGGTCATCGACCGCGGCCCGCCGAGCGGCACGAGGCGCGGCTCGAGCGCCTCGACCGCCGTGCACGGCTTTCCGGGCTCGAGGTATTCCATGTGGGGGTCGCGTTCTGTGTTGGTCATCGCGGCCGTGTCCCTTCGCTGTCGCGGTCCGTGTCGGTGTCTCTGCCCGTGTTAATGTCGCTGCCCGTCGCGCCGCCGCCCGTCACGACCCGATCCAGGCCATCGACCACCGTGAGCCGCCCGCCGTCGCCGGGCTCGGGGTCGGGAAGGATCACGTCGGGGTCCACGAGGATGACGTCGTGCCCCTCGATGCAGAGCCGACGGGCGGTCTCGAGCAGCATCCGTCGGCCCACGTCGTCGATGGACGAGACGAGGGACAGGTCGAGGACGACGCGTGGCTCCGTCGGCCCGCTTCTGGTGAGCTCGCGCATGATCTGCTCGCCGCCGGAGAACCGGATCCCGCCCTGCAAACGCAGCACCCGGACCGCGTCTGCGCCGCTGCCGTATACGCGGTGGGAGCGGACTACGGCGCGGGCGGCGGGCGGCACTTCCATGAGGTGCAGGCCCATGTCGGAGGAGAACCGTTCGAACAGGGAGATGCCCCGAACGCTATTGCCGTGGGCGTCGAGCCGGGGCGAGAAGGTGGCGATGCCGAGCTGGCCCGGGAGGGCGCCGATGATGCCGCCCGCCACGCCGCTCTTCGCGGGGATGCCCACCTGGGTGGCCCAGTCGCCTGCCGCGTCATACATGCCGCACGTGGACATGACGCTGAGGGCCTGGCGCAGGACGGCCCGGTCCACGACCCGTTCGCCCGTGAGCGGGTGGACGCCGCCGTTCGCCAGCGTAGCCGCCATCATCGCGAGGTCCCGCGTGCTGACCAGCACCGAGCACTGGCGGATATAGCCCTCGACCACCTCGTGCGGGTCGCACGTGAGGACCCCGTAGCTGCGGAGCATGTAGGCGATGGCGAGGTTGCGGTGCGCGGTCGCCATCTCCGACTCGAACACCGACTCGTCGACGCTGAGTTTCCTGCCCGCGAATGCCGAGAGGCCGCTGACGATGCGCTCCATCCGCTCGTCGGGGGTCAGTCCCTCCGCGCCCGCGAGCGAGTGCGTTGTGATCGCGCCCGCGTTGATCATCGGATTGCGCGGCCGGCCCGTATCGCCCTCGAGCGACAGTTCGTTGAACGCCTCCCCGGACGGTTCGACTCCCACCTTCGCGAGCACCGCCTCGAAGCCGCGATCAGCGAGCGCCATTGCGTACACGAACGGCTTCGAGATCGACTGGATCGTGAACTCGGCATCGATATCGCCCGCGCCGTACACCTCGCCATCGACCGTGGCGAACACGGCCGCGAGCCGATCCGGGTCGGCGTCGGCCAGCTCCGGGATGTAGTCGGCCGTCGCGCCGGAGTGATCGGGCTCCACCTCGGCAAGAGCCTCGTTCAGATAGTCGGGGACCGCGGACCTCATGACCAAAAGTCCTCGGGCCGCTCGCTGCGAATCTGCTCGAGCGCCGCGGCGTCCTCGGCATCGACCTTGCGCGCCTCGGCGAGCACCCGGTCAATACTGTCGCGGGGGATCACCACCGCGCCCGCGGCGTCGGCGTAAATGTAGTCGCCCGGGACCACCGTGACCCCGGCAACCTCCACAGCGATGCCCGCCGCGTACGGCATGGCCGTGTCGCCTCCCCATTTGGTCGCCTCGCCCCGGCACCACACGGCAAAGTCATAGCCGGCCAGTTCATCGAAGTCCCGCAGCCGCCCGTCGGCCAGCACCCCCGCGATCCGCTGATGCACGCCCCGGGACAGCTTCGTGCCGCCGCCGTGCGACGCCTCCGGATAACCCCCGCTGGACAACACCAGCACGCGCCCTTCCGCATCCTCGCCGAGCGCCTGATAGAAGAGGTGCGCGAAATCCGTCTGCGGCAGATCCTCCCGATACGGCAGGTACGCCATCGTCGCGGCGGGGCCAAACAGCGGGCGGCCCGGATCCGGCGAGACCAGCGGCAAAATATGGGCGCGATGCTGGTGGATCCGCCCCATCGCATCCACGAGCGCCGCACACCCCACCTCCGCGGCAATAGCGGCTCGGTCACTGTTTTCAGCAGGAGACATAGGATCGGCCCTTCCTCGGGAACACGAAAGCTTGCCCACCACGGTAGCCCGCCTCCATGTGAAAGGCGGCCCAGCGGGGGGCGTTGGGTGAGGCGGCGCGACGTGGCCCCGCGAGGCGGCAGCCGTTGGGTACAGTGGTGTGCACCTCGATCATAGGATCGACACCAGGGGATCACGATGGCAGGCGGCGTGCTCGGCACGCGCGCGCCCGTGCAGGCAAGGAAGGGCCGACATTGACGACAGAGAACAACAACCCGAGCCCATTCACGCGCCGAGGCATCCTCATCTCGGCCGTGGCGATCACTCTGATCCTCGCGATCGGGATTGTGGTCGGGGTCCTCATCGCCACGCGGGGCGCATCTGAGCCGGCCGCGGAATCTTCGGCGCCAGCCGCTTCTGCGAGTGCCGCGTCGGAGCCGTCGGGGTCGGCGGCTGAGCCGGGGTCAGAGTCTGAGTCGGAGTCGCCGACTAGCGCCTCCGCCGCCCCCGCGACCGACAAGGGCGACAGCGTGTGCGGGCTGCCCGGCGTCGTTGACGGCGATTCCCGACTCACCGAGCCGCCCGCCGTCGACCAGTGGGACTACGCGGGCACCACCGCCTACCCCACCTCGGCAGAGTTCGGCCCCGCCGCCACCGCCGACGAAGGCTACCGCTACTGCTACCAGCACTCGCCCGAGGGGGCCGTGTTCGCCGCGGCGAATGCGGTTGTGCAGGGCGGTGATTCTGAGACGGTGAAGACGTGGCTAAGTTACTTCCTTGCCGAGGGCCCCAGCCGTGATGCACTGCTCGCCCAAGGTGGGGGCGCGGGCACAAACGACGATGGTGTGCGCGTCAAGGTGGCCGGCTTCCGACTTCTCGCCTACGACGGCAACTCTGCCCGAGTCGATATTGCTGTGCACGGAGCTGTCGACGGAACAACCGTCAACCTATCGATGGTCTATACCCTCGTGTGGGAGGGTGGGGATTGGAAGCTCTACACGACGGATCCGACTGCGCCAATCAACGTCGCGACCATTCCCGATCTATCCGGCTATGTCCGCTGGAGCGAGTGAGATCCGACCAGAACCCTCACCGTTCCACTCCACCACCGCGACTCGGCGGTTGCCCGCGTTGCGGGCGGACACCCGGCTTCTGCGTACTATGCGTCGGCATTTTCTCCACGAAGCTCGCATCCCGCACGCCCAACGGCTTTGCACCGGATTTGGCCGGCGCCGACTGCTGAGAAACCGGGACGGCCTCCAGGGCTGCTCCCACTTCGCTGCGCTTCATGTGGACAGTGAGCTCAGGCGTCGCCTGAGCGAGGTGAGCCTGGTCCATGCCCGTTCGATAGACGCGGTAGTCAACGACAGCGGGGCAATGCTCGGCAAGCATCCGAGCATTGTGTTCCGGCTTCGACCTTCCCCCCGGGCCATCGAAGACATCACGCGCGTACTCGCTCGGAACCCAGCGGCCACCAAGGTCGCTCCTCCCGTCAAGAGCAGCTTGGTACTCCTGTTCCCACCTCGACCGAATCCGCTTCTCCGAGAGCTCAAATGGCACCTCAACGTCAACAACCTGGACCACGTAGCCTGCCGCTGCAAGCTGGTCCCCCAAAATGAGGGCGCTCCGCCCATCGCTGAGAACCGTGTCCACGATGATGTTGTCCGTGGCCTCAATCGCCAACTGTCGAAACTCCGCCGACAGATACGACGACTCTTCATGCACAAGGCTGGCTAGCTCTAGCGGAAAGAACTGTTCGCCTTGCACCTCGAGTGATCGGACGGCTTCGGGCTTGATCCACTCCTCGAATGAGCCGTCTCGCTCCGCAGCCTTCAGCAGGAGCGCCTTGAAGTCATCTGCGTCAGCGCTGAGGTAGCCACCAAATGCCTCTCCAAGAACCTCGGCTTTGATACCCCCCCCTTCCCCGCGCCAGGAGGGCCAGCGAGCACCAGCGCTCGACGTTCCTGACGGACGCCAGGGGCTCGGGCGCGAAGCTCCGCATGAAGCACTTGATGCAGGGCCCCGCGGTTCGGCGTGGGCCCTTCACCGCTCCACCAATGCGGATTTCTCATGGTCGAGTTCGGCGCACCGAGTCCCAAGGCCTCGCCCGGCTTCGAGAGGCGACGAACGAGGTCAACGTGCCGTTGAATCTGCTCAGAGTCCATGTCGACGATTGAACACTTCTTCGTAGACATCATGGTCCACGATCCCCATCTGCGTTGCCAGGGACAGCTCAGACCACGTTCCAGGCGGGTTGACCAGCAACGAGTCATAGCCGTCTGTAGTGCCATGAGGGGCATAGGGAAACCGGACGAGTTGATCGATCAGCTCCTGTCGATCAAGCTCTCCGGCTTCGTAGCGCTTGCAGATTTCCATGGGTGTCGCGCCTGCGAAGCCATCCAAGGGCTCCAGGTCCCGCTCCCCTACCTCAAGCAAGGTGTGGATCGTAGGCTCAGCCATCTTCACCAGGGCAGCAATCTGCCGCTCGGAGAGACCGTTCCTGTGCAGCCACTTCACCTCGCGACGAAGATCAAGCCCAAGCAAGTCCCGCTTCCTGCGCAGCTGTCGCACCCGCAGCCCCACGCTCTCAATCCTCGGATCAGTCATCGCAACCACCCCTTCAGTCCGTCGGCTACTCTGAACAATAGACAAGACTGTTGCTCACATCAAGAACTCAAAGAGGAAGGAGTGTCGTTCATGGTGGAGGAAACCGATGGCCTTGAGGAGGCCATCGAGAGGGAGTTACGAGCCATAGGCACCGCCGCGGGGAAAGCGAGTGAAAGACTGGTACGAGCTCGAGAGAATGCCTTGCTGCGAGGGCAGACGCGGAGCGCGCCGGAAACTCGCGACCTGCACCAGGAAAATGCGGAGGCTGAACGCCGTCGAGCCGCCAGCGAGAAGGTTGAGGCGCAGCAGTTCCTTGCGGAGGCCAACCAGGAGGATCAGCAGTCACAAGAAATGCGCGAGGCCGCCGCGCATGAACCGGACCCGGACGAGCGCGCCCGCGCCTCTGCGGAGGCCGAGCAGCGCGAAGCCGCGGGGGATCACGCCCGGCAGGATAGCCGCATGGCATACGACAGTGCCGAACGTCGTGAGGGAACGGCCCGGGAACTAGAGGCACGAGGAATCGACGGTCAAACTGTGTCCACACGCATGCGCGCCGACGTGAGCCAGGCGAGGCCTGCCACAGCTGCCGTCAGACAAGGTTCGGCTGGCCGCAGCCCTCAGGTGCGTCAGTTTCGTGGCCGCGCCGTGCAACTGCAGGCCCATCGTCCAGGGGTAAGAGGGTCGGGAGTAGGTAGGTGATGACCATCCTGAGAGTGCATGAGTAAGGGACGGCCAGCGTCGGCAATCACGCACTCTCACGTAGGCGGCTCAGCTCGCTGATCCCAGCTGGGCTCTCATTCCTAGCGGATATCGGGGAACATTCCTTCTGGCGGCGCGACGTATGGCAAAGGTTCGCCCCTCTTATTCGTATTCTCTTCCCCCTCTGTAGCGTTCGCAAATGGCCCGTCGGGATCCATGAGAATGGCCATGTGGTAGTCCGCGTGATCACGCCACCACACACTCATACCGGTAGCGGCGTCCAGACGCAGGTGCTCCCACGCGCGCCAGAGCGATTCGAGCCTAATCGCTGCCTCGTCGTACTCCCACCACCGGCCCGCCCAGCACCGGTGTCGGCCGTCGATCCGACGTCGATAAACGTTGCGCAAATACTCGCGAACGAACTCATCGACCGAGCCGTAGTAGGGGGCGGGGTCGTCGTCGTTCAGGAGGCCATCCGCCGAGCCAGCATCGTCGTTCCATGTGCTGTGCTCGGAGGTGGCTGTTGGCCACGCTGTGTCGCCTTCGCCCCAGTCGTCCATGGTGCTCATGATGCCTCCTCGGTGCCGATGAATGCCTCAACGGCGGCCAGTTCTTGCTGTGCCGTGCCTAGTGTGTGTTGCGCTTGTGGGTCGTGTGCAGCGATGGAGGCTTTAACGGCGCTTGCGTGCGGGCCCGTCATCCACGGGATGGTGCGGATCAGCGTGGGGCGCGAGCCTGAGGAGAGGACGAGCGCGCGGCCTTTGGGCATTGCGCCGAGGTCCGCAACGTCGAGGATGCGCTCACGGTGGAGCTGCTGCGACACCGTGCGCTGTCCGCGGCTGCTCGAGGTGGAGGAGGACAGGCGGTCGTAGTCGCCGACCAGGCGCGAGAGGTCTTCCAGGAAGGCTGCCTCGCTGACGCCGCCGCCGTACACTTTGACGTTTGCTGCGGACCAGAGCTTCTTCATCCCGGATTCGCCCCATACTTCTACCCCTTGAGACCAGGACTGCAGAATCGTCATGAGGACGATTCCGCGTGAGCCGTAGTGGCTGTAGAGGTCGGGAAGCGCGCGCCAGCGGCACACGTTGGCGGCTTCGTCGAGGACGCCGAGCAGTGGTGTCGTGAGCCGCCCGCCAGCGGACCTCGCGGCCAGTTCTTCTGCTGCTTCGACCACGGCGACCGTGAGTGCGGTGACGAGCGGGCCTGCGGTTCCGCGGCCTTCTTTGGATAGGGAGTAGAGGGTGCCGCCGTCGGCGCGCTCGAACTCCTCTGGCCGAAACTGTGGGCGAGGATCCGCTGCACCCTTGGGTGTGACCCATTGGGCGACTTGACGGTTGGTGAGGCAGGAGGCCATTTGCATGGCCGTGCCGTAAATACCGCCGCGCTGCTTGTCTGGTGCGGAGACGACACCGGCGACTTGATCGGCGGTGAGGGCGAAGTCGTGCTCACGAAGGATGTCGACGGCGGTTTCGTCGGTGGGTCGGGTCAGCCACGTGTACACGTCGGTGATGGGCCGGTGATCGAGCGCTGCCGCGAGCAGGAGGCCCGCAAGGAGGTCTTGTCCGGCTGGGTCGAAGTAGGCGTCGGTTTTCGCGGCGGGGTCGCGGCTACCGGTGGCGAAGTGTTCGGCCAGCTTGGCAGCGCGCACCTCGTCGGTGACGTAGGACAGGGGGTTCCACCACCAGGTGGGATTTTCTAGCGCGATGGCTTGGGGGTCGAAGACCCAGACCGGCCCGGCTGTTGCGCGGACGTCTCGGGTGGCGTCGACGACGTCGCGCTTGTTGGAGGTCACGAGGACTGAGCCGGGCGCGTCGAGAATCGCGGGTACGGCCCGGCTGGTGGTCTTGCCGGTGCGCGGTCCCCAAATGTCGATGTGCATGTCCTCCCACGAGCCGTAGAGCGGCTGCCCTGCGGCGACGGTGCGGCCGATGGGGACACCGGGGGCCCCGGTCACACCAAGGCGTTGGGCCTTGGTGGCTGCACTCTTGCGGCTCAGGTCTTCGACATCGCGACCCCGACCCATGTAAGAGGCGGCTCGGTCGACGCGGGAGCTGCGCCGCCCCCGCTTGCGCAGCATGAGCCCGATCAGGCCGCCGAGCGCCAAGATCGCTGCGAGAGAACCGCCCAGGACCCACCAGCCTGCGGCGCCGGGCCAGACGAGGTCGCCGGCGAGCAGGCCGAACACGACGGAGAACGGGTCGACGGGGATCTCGATGCCGGTGCCGGCGAAGCGATGGCCGAGGTGCATCGCGGCATAGATGGACCCGACGACCAGCACGACGAGGATGACGGCGATCCAGATCAGGATCGCTTCGCTGGAGAGGCCGCCGGGATCGCGGCGACGGTTGGTGGGGTTGCTCATGGGTGTGCTTCCTCGACGGCATGCTGGGCGCTGCGGCCCACGCGGGACCGTTCGTGCCACAGCTTGTTCGTGTCGTTGATCGACATTTCCGTGGCGGTGAGCTGGACGTTAACGGGAATGCCGGGGCGGCCACCCACCTTGACCAGGAACTTTCCGCGACCTGGTGGCTCGGCTTCGCGGCCGGTCGCGGGATCCCACGCGGGTGGGTCCTGCCACCCGATCAAAAGTTCTTGCTCGGCCTGGGAGAACGGTACGGCGGCGCTCAGTTGGGGCATTTCTGCTGAGGGGAGGCCGCCGCAAATGACCATGCCGGAGCGTTCGACGAAGCCGCGTGCTTTCATGCGGTCTTCTTGGCTGGCCAGCGCGAGCAGGTCGCTCATCGTGTGGGAGATCATGGCCATGCCGACGCCTCGCTGCCGGTTGAGGCGCGTGAGAGCGTCGACGCGATCGACCATGCCGCGGCCAGCGCGCAGTGCACGCCATAGCTCGTCGAGGATGACGAAGTAGTGTCGGCGCGGCTCGAGGCCCGCGTCGGCGAGGGCGTTGGCAACGTTGACGGTGCCGAAGCCTGCAGACCAGCACGCCAGGAGCGTTGCGGCTTGGAGGTCCATCTCGGAGTCGTCGATCGCACTCACGTCGTAGACCACCGGGGCGTCACGGCGCATCGGGTTGGTGGTGTGGCGGGCGAACGTCTCACCGAGCCGACCACCTCCCACCAAGCCGATGAGGGAGGCTTCCAGGTCCTCCGTGATCGCCTTATAGCGGGCGTCATCGCCGCGGTCCAGGGCGACGGCGCGCACCTCTGGCGGGCCGTCCTGGATAACGCGCAGGAGATCACCCAAGACGGGAACACCGTCGTGATGCTCGTCGAGGTGCTTGAGCGCGCGGTCAATGATCGTCTCTTCGCGATCCGTGGGCGGGGTGGATCGCAGAATCGTCAGCAGCGCCGACACCATCGTGTGTCGGCGACCGTGGGCATCCGCGAGGACCTGCGCGGCCTCTTTCTCGCGCCCGGCCTCGCGTAGGCGCGTCGCGGCGCCGGTGGCTTCGCCCGGGTCGAGGATGTTCAGGTAGCCGCGGCCACGACCGAGGGTGATGACCTGACCACCCAGGGCTTCGATGAGGTCAACATAGTCGGGTTTGAGGTCACCGAGCACGAGCGGCATCACGCCGTAGCCGGCGAGTCCGGTCGCCATCCGGCGCACGATGGTGGATTTGCCGAGGCCCGGTTTCCCGAGCACGAACGCGCTCGGGTTGCTGATGAGTTTGGCCCGCTGGAACCACGAGATGGGATCGCAGCACAGGGTGGCGCCGGTGTGGATGTGCCGGCCAAGCGGCACCCCGACCATGGGGGTGCCGGTGCCGATAGCGAACGGCCACATGCCGCAGACCTGCACCGTGGTGCCACGCCATTCGTCTGCCTGCTGGACGTAACTCGAGGTGCCGCGGCCGCGGCCCAGCCACCCGCGCATGGGTGGGCGCTGCGGGCGCAACTCGCGAGGCTGCTCAACCTTCGCACTGCCGCGCTTGCGCCGAGTTCGCTTCTGGCTCACAGTTTCTCCCTCAGCTCGGCCGGGACCTTGATGTGCTTGGGCAGCACCAGGCCCAGGGGAAGCGCTGCCGCGAACGCTGAATCTTGCGACCCATACACGGGGCGCAAGCGCAGCCGCGCTGTTGCCGAGAGGTTATCGATCGCTGCCCGGGCGTCTGCTTCCTTCGTCAGGTCCGCGACGGTGGCCGTGACGAGCATGCCGAACTGGACGAGGCCCGCACCGGAGGCTTCTTCTTGGGCGGTGGCCGACGCGGCCCGCACGGCCAGGCTGTCGCGGGCGGCGGGTTTGCTGGTGGAGGTCATGCGGAACTCCGCCGCGCGCAGGTCCGCTTCGACGATCGCGGCGGCTTTTGCGGCGTCGATGGGCCGGTACAGCAGCGTCACCCTTTTGCGGGCGATGTCCCTGTGCGGGGCCAGGAGCCGGGCCAGGACGCCGGACTGGACGTTGCCGCGGGGCGCCTGGGTCATCGACCACGTGACGCTGTAGGCGGAATCGTGACGGTAGCCGGCCCAATCGGTTTGCGCTGCGGACGGGCCGACGTCCGTCCACGACAGCTCTGGTGTCTCCCCGGCCACGTGCGCTTCGTCAATCAGGATCGCGGCGGCTGGGTCGTAGGCGATGCGGATCGCCTCGCATACGTGCTGCGCGGCCAGGGGGTGCGCTGCGCCCGCGCCGGTGGACTGCAATCCCGCCGTGAGGCCGGGCAGGCGAGCGGCGAGCTCGCGGCCCATCTCGTCGGGCTTTCGCCTTTTGCTCCCGGAGCGCTGCGCGGCGCTGAACGTGATCGCCACATACGCTTTCACGGTCGACGATCCGGCTGGGTACCGGTCAACGACCTCGTTCAGCATCTCCCGCGCGAACGCGGGCGCGTCCCCATCGACGTTGTTCTCGACCTCTCGACGCAGGCGCGTGCCCGAGTCAGGGGCCGTCTCAATGGTGACCGAGGCTGCTTCGATACCGGGCTCGTCGCCAAGGTTCGCGAGCCAGTGGCCCCAATCGGCGACCCACACGTCAATCTGCTCCTGATCGACCAGGGCGGCCCCGTCAGGTTCGGTCCCGATCACGATGGAGTAGGAGCCTGTAGCCGGGGTGTAGAGCATGGCGAACTTGCGGCCGTAGGAATCTTCGTGCTCGCTCAGGCGCGTGGGCGCGGCCAGGCCAGGCAGTTGGTAGGTGCCCCAGAGCGCGCGGCCCAGAGGCCCTGAGCGATACAGGTTTGAGCCGCGCGAGCGGGATAGCCACCAGGCGATCCGGGCGCCTGCGCGGCTGATGACGTTTTTCCCGTGCGCGTCCTTCGTCAATACGGCGAGCATGAGGGCGCCGAGGATGGCGGCGAAGATGACCGCTTCGAGGAGCCCGGCGACCATCACTGTGATGACCACGCCCATGAGCCCTGCCAGGAGTAAGCCCGTGCCGACGGAGCCGAGGCCCAGGATTCCTGGCGAGGTGGGGCGGCGCCAGTTCCCATAGGTCCGAACAGTTCTGTGTGTGTCAACGGCTGCCATCTGGACCGTCCCCTTCGCCTGCTGCGTGGTTTCCGACGCTTTGGGCCGCTGCGGCGGCGGCCTGCCCGGCCTTTGTTCCTGCCTCCAGTGCGGCGCCGGCCGCGACACCGGCCGGGCCAGCAGCAGCGCCCGCCGCGGCGCCGCCGCCTGCGGCTGCACCACCGGCCCCGGCTCCGGCTCCGGCTCCGGCGCCCGTGGAGGCTGCGGCTGTGCCTGCGCCCTGGCCCGCGCCACCGCCCGCGGCCGGTGCGGTGCTGCCTGCTTGCTGGGTACCCGAAGACTGGGCCTGCTTGGAGGCATTACCCCCGCCTTCTCCGCCGCCGGAAGGACCTTGCGGGCCCGAGGTACCGGACTCGCCGGGAGCTCCCGAGGATCCGGATCCGCCACCGCTACCTGCGGCCAAACGACCAACAGCCGCCGCCCCGGTCGGCAGCGCCGCGAGAGCACCGGCGGCCATCACACCACCACCGGCACCCCCGGCCATCGCCCCAACCATCGGGGTCACGAACCGCATCAAGGCAGGCATCGCGAACAGGGCGATCACCATCAGCATGAGGCCCGTAAGGACCGCGAGCAGCCCCGAGCCATCGTCTTTAAACACGTCGGTTCCTGTCAGCTGGAACGCGGCCGCATAGACGATCGCCGCTGCAGGCTTATACAGGATGAAGGCGACGAGCCACGCGATGCACTTTTTGAACCAGGTCTTGCCCATCTCGGTGTTCGTGAACGAAGCCGCCAGGGGCAGGACGCCGGCGAGGATCACCAGCATCCCACCGCGTGCGACCATGAGCACGATCTGCAGCGCGGCCGCGAGGATCGCGATGAGGCCGAAAATGATGATGAGCAGGGCGCCCAGACTGGCTGCATTGGAGTCGATGGTGAGGGCGAGCATCTTGAGCATGTTTTCGCCAAAGCACGTGCTGTCTTCGGTCTGAACGGTGCAATCCAGGGAGCGGTCGATAATCCACACCGCGAACGAGTCCGCGGCTGCGACCAAAAGGCCGATGATGGTCACGCCCGTACCCGCGACAACAACCAGCGTCAGGAGGCTCTTCACGACCTCTTTGCCGGGCTCAGCGCGCTGCTCCCACGCCATTCGAGCGCCGCCGATGATGACGGAAAGCACCGCTGCGGCGCCCATATACCACCACAGGCCCGACTGGAGGAACAGCACGGCGCCTCCAGCACCGTTCGGGCCGGCGGGCAAGAATCCGGCGACGATGGCACCTGCGGAGGAGATCAATACGACCGCGCCCAGAACAAGCCCCACCCGCCCCACAGCGGCGACACCTTCACCGGACCTCATACGGGTGGCGATCAGTGCACCCAGGGCGAACAGTGACAGCACCGCAATGGCCAGGCTGATCCAGGTCACATAGTTGAGGATGATCATAAGGTTGCCCGCGTTCACCGCCGAGCTGCCCGCCTTAATCGAGGACTCACCACCCGTGCCGGTCAGGTTCGGCGTCCCAATATTCACCCAGATTGTGCCCATCGAGGCGACCGTCTTGCCGAACGCCTCCTTCACGGAAACAGCCATCTCGTCAATCGCGCTGGCCACCAAGGAAGAAGCTGCTTCTGCGGCACACTCCTCACTACGTGTCACCCATTCCCAAGCCTCGCACATCCTATTCTCCCCAGGGTGTGTAACCCGTGAGGTCGGGGATGCTTGCAACACCGCCAGGGTCTGGAGTTTCGGTGCTCAGCTTCCAGTCCCCCTCAACCCATACGAGTGGGTATACGGCAGACATCGTGACGGTCTGCCCCTTGATGGAGACCACAATAGCGATGTCGACTGTGGCGGAATCCCCATCGTAGGAGAGCAGGCGGTAGCCCGCGATCCTCATGCGCATGTCAGGAGACTCGCCGCTGCTAGTTGTAGTTGCCTTTTGAGTGAATTGCTCGCGGTATGGTCCAGGAGCGGCGAAGTACTTAAACCATTGAACACCGATAGCTGGATCAGCTCCCGCAATCGACGCGTACGCTGAGGCAAATACCGCGCCTTCTGGTGAGTGCTGGTAGCAGTAGCGGTAACCTTCGTCGGCGGTGGCGGCGGGGCCGAACTCAGCCGAGGTGGGGTAGGCGGCCGTGCCATGGTATTGCCACTCATCGGCGGCGGGAGGCTTGGTGAGTCGGGCGTCGCCGGTGACGACGCCGGGCAGCCCGCACACGCTGTCCCCTTCGGGAGCCTGGGGCGCCTCGGTAGTGGGGGCGGCGCTGGTCGGCGCCGATGACGCGGAGGTTGTCGGGGCCGCCTCTGGATCTTGGCGGGTGATGTTGACGATGCCGATCACGACGCCGAGGACCAGGATCAGGGCGATCACGATAGTCGAGATGATGAATCCGGGACGGGTGAAGGGGCTGCGCTCGGTCTCTTCAGTAGCCATTGTCGACCTTCTTTAAGCCAGGAAGCCGACGAGTGCTGCTGCAGCGGAGATGACGATGACGCCACCGAGGGCCATGCCGATCTTGCCGACGTGCTCGCCACCTTCACCGCGGCGCGACTGGATCGACATGAGGGCACCGGCGGCAAACAAGCCGAGGATGCACACTGCCAGCGCGACCCACTTGCCCCATCCCATGACCGTGGTGAAGCCTTCGGTGCCCGGGGGCTGCACCGGGTCGGGGTCCGGCACTTGGGCAATGATCTCGTAGGGGAGGGCGGCGAGGATGTCGCCAACCGAGCCTGCCATCATGAGAAGCGTGCTCATCAGATTCCTTTCATAGGTGGTGCCCAAGGCACCGGGTTAGAGGAGAGCGTGCAGTTCGTCAATCAGCTGACGAACGGCACGCGGGGCACTCTCGAGAGTGGGGGACTCTCCAAGACGCCATGACTCGATCCACGGCACGGACCACATGCGTGGCAGGCCGCCACCAATAATTCCTGCGTAGTCTCGCAAGGGACGAGGGATGCGACCGGGAGCATCCGCCACAACAACGAGACCGAGCACGTCGACGTGCGGCACCAGGCCCGCGGCCCACTGCGTGGCGGCAGCTTGTGCGGCATTGAGCCCGCGCATGTTGGAACGTGCGGTGAGGACAACCCGGGTAGGGCCTTCGCCCGGCGGGTGTGGCCACATGTGGTCGGCGTTTTGCCATTGCGGAACCAGTTCAGCGAGACTGGACTCACCCGCACCACCGTGGGTACCCAGCCACCACAGGTCGGCGCGCTGTGGGCGCTCACTGATGGGGAGTCGTTCGCTCCTTTTGGGGGCAGGAACGCCGCGCTGCGGGGTCATCGGTCCCGTCGGCTGCGGTGCCTGGCTTACCGGGGGCGCCGGGGCTTCCGGTTCGGGCTCCGGCGAGCGCGAGAGCCAAGGGTTAGAACTGTCGGTCACGACACCAGCCTCCCCTTGATAATGGTGTGCGTCTCTTCCTGCACAGTCATCGTAATGGCGCAACGGGATTATGACAAAGCAGGAGTTCAGAGCATGTTTTTGTCCGAAATGTGACGCCATAGTATTGCCGCGTATACTATGGAAAAATGGAGAAGAGGACACGGGTGCGCGAAGTGACCGACGGTCTCGATGCGCTCTTCGAGAGTCGTAGCGCCACCCTGTCTGCGCCCGAGGTGGCTGACCTGCTCGGGATGACAAAACAGGGGGTCTACCACTGGCTGCGCGATGGGGTGATCCCCGGGTACAAGGTCGGCACTACGTGGTTCATCGTGCGCGACGAACTGAAAGAGACGCTGCGCAAGGGGGCCAACTCTGCTCCCCGGGGACGGGAGACGGGACTTGATGAGGATGGATAAGGAGGGGTGACGTGCGTACTGCAACGATAAAAGGCGCGGTGTTTGCGGCAGCGCTCGTCCTAACCGGCTGCACCGCCCAGGACGAAGGGTCCGCCCCCACCACCTCGAGCTCGAGCAGCCCGACGGCCAGCGAGAGTAGCGCTGGCCTTGATCAGTTCCCCACCGCGCCGAGCGGCGTGATCGACGAGGATACGGGTGAGACCATCGAGCCCCGACCGGTCCCGCAGTGGGATGAGGCCTCTCAAGAGGACGTGGTTTCTCGGGCTGAGAACGCTATGCGGGCATTTGCCCGGCCAGATCTTGATGAAGACACCTGGTGGGCTGAGCTGGAGCCACTGCTGACCGATACCGGAGCCATGGACTACAGCTACGTTGATCCGGCGAACATCCCGGCACGGGAAGTGACGGGCCCCGGGGTCATCATTGAGGACTCGAGCGCGTACGTCGCCACCGTCGAAGTGCCCACCGACGCGGGCACTTACCAGATTCTCTTAATCAGGCAGGACGCCGCTTCCCCGTGGCTGGTTAGCCGGATCACTCCGCAGGAGAGCGTGTAGGGATGGAAGGACAGAAGGCGGGGGCTCTGCTTCTCATCGCTGGCGTGGTGCCGCTGCTGATCTTTGGCCTCGTATTCAGCATCGTGTTGCTGGGCGGGGCGGGCTCTGCAGCATGCGTGCCCGCGGGCGGCCAACCCGGCGTGCAGATCGACCCCGCCTCCGTTCCAGATTCGTCCATCGCGGGTTATGACCATGAGCAGCTCACCAACGCCGCCTACATCATGCAGGCAGGCGAAGCCCTCGGGCTCTCCTCTCGCGATCAGACCATTGGCGTGATGACGGCGATGGGCGAATCGAGCCTGCGCGTGATTGATTACGGTGACGCGGCCGGGCCCGACAGCCGCGGCCTGTTCCAGCAGCGCGACAACGGCGCGTGGGGCTCCTACGAAGACCGAATGGACCCATTCACCTCCGCCACAAACTTCTTCCGCGTCCTAATGGGGATCGAGGATCGCGATGCGCTCGAGCCGACGATGGCCGCACACCGCGTCCAGCGCAACCAGGACCCCTTCCACTACGCCCCCTACTGGCCGAAGGCGGTTGAGGTCGTGGAAGGGCTCAGCGGAGCAGAGATCGAAGCCGGTGACGGTTCTGGTGCCGGGTGCGGCGCCACCGGCAGCGTCGAAGTCAACCAGCAGGGCTGGGCAACCCCCAGCGCAGGCCCAATCACCAGCGGCTACGGGATGCGTGACAACCCAGTGACCGGCCTCCACCGGCTCCACGCCGGTGTTGACCTTGCCGGTGGGGGCTGCGACGGCCCCATCTGGGCAGCCCAATCAGGCACGGTCACCCGAAGCGAATTCGACTCAGCAGGCAACGGCATCATCGTCATCGACCACGGTGACGGCATCGAGACCGCCTACCTGCACATGTACGAAAACGGGATCCTCAAACGCGAGGGAGACAAGGTGAATGCCGGCGATCAGATCGGCCTCGTCGGCAGCTCTGGAAACTCCACCGGCTGCCACCTCCACTACGAGGTTCGGGTGAATGGCTCCCCGACCGATCCTGTGCCCTACATGGAGCACGTCGGGATCACCCTGAAATAGAAGAAGGAGTATAGACATGAGCACCACCGCGGAGGTGGCGACCTGGCCGCGAGTCCAGGCCACACTCAATCCCGACGGCCACGCCGAAGTATCCATCGGCGGCACCCTTCACACCGTGACGGCATCCACCGTGGATGAGGCACGCCCGCAGGTCGTCGCGCTGATCGCGCAACGCGCCGAGCAGCTCGGCCGACCCCTGCGGGCCCTGACAACGGAACCCGACGGCGAGTGGAGCATCGTGATCCATCCGGATGGGACCGTGAGCATCGACCCGGATGATGCTGACACCAGGCCGCGGCTACGACCAACACACGCCGCCACTCCCCCGGCGAACTCCTCCCCCACCACCGACCTCACCGAACCTGCAGCCGCGTCTGTGCCTATTGATGCGCTGCCCGAAGAGCCTGCCCCCACTGCGGAACCGGCGCATGACTGGGTGCGCTCGGCCGACGAACAGGCCGCGGAGCTTTCCCGGGTCGCTGACGTCACCGCCACTCACCGCGAACCGCGCCCATCGTTCTTGAAGCAAGAACAGATCGAGAAGCCAGCCACCCAAGGATGGCGCGGCCTGGCCACCCGCGTGGGTCTTCGTCTTGCCCCCAGTGCAGCCGAGCGCTCCGAGCGCGCCGACGCACGAGCCGTCTCCCAGCACTGGCCCGGGCCGCGCACGATCGCCATCGTCAATGGCAAGGGCGGCGTCGGCAAAACCATGACCACGATCAACCTCGCCGCGATCTTCGCCCGCTACGGCGGCGCCGGAGTCCTCGCCTGGGACAACAACCAGACTCGCGGAACCCTGGGGTGGAGCACCGAACAGGGCCCGCACGATGCGAGCATCCTCGACCTCCTCCCCCAAGTCCCAGCATTCCTTGGCCCTGGTGCACAGGCCTCCGACCTCGCGAGGTACGTGCACCACCAGACCGGCGACCGGTTCGACGTACTGCGCAGCAAGCCCGAAGTCCTCGCCACCCAGCAGCGATTCGACGATGAAACCGTCAACGCCATCCACGACGTCGCCGCAAAGTTCTACCGCCTCATCCTGATCGACAGTGGCAATGACGAGACCGACCCCATGTGGCTGCGCGCCGTCGAACTGTCCTCTCAGCTCGTTGTGCCCACCATTGGCGAAGCGAAAGCTGCCGAGTCCGCCGCTCTCCTCCTCGAAGGTCTAGCTGAGCGGGGCGGCAGGTTCGCCCAGCTCGCCGCCGAAGCCGTCGTCGTCGTGAGCAAACACAAGCACGACCTGCCCGACCGTGAAGTGCAGCAACTTCGGGACGGCTTCGCGCCGCTTGCTCGCGAGGTTGTCACGATCCCCTACGACCCAGCTCTTGGCGCCGACATGCTGTCCTCCGAAGCGCTGCGGCCGCTCACGCAACGCGCATGGCTCGCCGCCGGCGCAGCCGTCGCCCGCGGGCTGTAAACGCCCGAAAGCTCTCCCCCGAGCAACCACACGGAAGGGGCGCCCACAAAAAAGTGTGGGCGCCCCTTCCGTGCGTGTCTCAACTCGAAAAGTATGCTGCACTGCCTGCCGCCGACTCGTGAGCCACGCTCGTTCTCTTCGGCCCCGGTCCGGATCTCGGTCCTGAGTAGGTGACGACTTCCGCTGCATCGCTGTACTGTTCACTACTCCTGGTGCCGGTGTCGTCGGGAAGCTCGCGCGGTGCGGCTCATCCTGGCGCGTGATCGCATCGCTTGTGTGGGGCCGAGTGTCATCACCGAGCGCGAGGGCAAGTGCCCTCTGTCGAGGGCCATCGGTGCTGCGCTCACCGGGGACGATCGCCCTGCCCAGCACGGCGGCGAGTTGATCGTTTCGGCTCGTTGCTTGACTGTAGAACCGTGCACGCACGAACTCATCGCGTAAAGGTGCACCTGAAGCAAACTTCTTTGCGTCGAGCCGGTAGCCCGCTTGCTCTGCAAGCTGTGAAAAGAACACGAACTGCGACCGCGTGTTACCCTCGCGGAAGCTGTGAATGACGTTCAACTCGCCCCAGCTCTCGGCCAGCTGATCAACAAACTCTTGATGACCCCGATCACGCAACAGGTCTTGTGCAGCAAGCTTTGCGTATTCTGCCTCGGCCGCCTCGTTCATGACTTCCCGCCGGGGTAGTAGCCGTATACAACTGGATTCGCGTCACCGGGGTTGAGCACATTCGGCCCGTCCTTCGTCATTCGACCAATAGGTCCCACACGAGGGACTCCGGCCCACTCGTACACGTCCTGAAAGATATAGGCGTGAATGGCCTTCATGTGGTCGTAATCGAAGCGGCCATCTATCGGATGTGCGAACAATTCCGCAATTCTCGACTTCGTGTAAAACTCATCCAGTTCTGTGAGTCGCACGGCATCAGTCTGCCCATAGGGCATGCCGGGCGCCGTGAACTTGTTACGGAGCACGTTCGTGCCCGGGATGAAGTAGTCATCCCAGGTACGAAAGACGCTGCGGCGACCCACCCCTTAACCACCCAGGATGATTTTTCGGCCCAGCTCGCGAGCCTGGTCGCCCGTCAGCTCACCGCGCGCCTGACGAGCAATGAGATCGTTCAGTCGAGGATCGGTGACCTCGTGGCCAGCCAGCGCGAGAGCCGCCTCCGCGAACTCCAGGTGCTCGTTGGCTTCAGCTGGCACCGGCTGATTCTCAGTGTTCATGCGATCCATGACAGTCCGCCTTTCAGGATGTACATTCAGTCTACCAAAATGACACCGCGCCGACGCCCGCAGGGTTGCTATTGCGGGCGCTTACGCCGGGGAAATGTGTACCAGCGCCAACCAGGGTGACCATACGCAGCTTAGGCAAGAAGCACCGATACTCATAGGTGGCACGGCATCAACAGTGCACCACTATGCCGCTTGCATCGACTTCACTTTGCCGGCCCCGTATCGCTACCGCGGCCTGGCGCATTCGAGCCCCGATAGACCGCCCTAGGACCACTCAGCTTCCCTGTTTGTGGGCGCTGAATAGTCGCTTGAGCTACCGCCTGCGGAAAGGAGGCGGGAACAGTTGGCCGCTCCGCACTGGTCGTCGATTGTTTCGTTGACCGAACTGCCTCGCGTGCCGCGACACTCAGCGACTCTGCTGCCGAGTCTGCTCGCGCCGATTCGTGCGGGAACGCCCGAGCAGCGACAGCATTGGCGTCGATCGTGCCTATCCGCTCGATGGTCGCTGACAGATCTTCGTCCTGCTGCCCTAGCCCCCGAACACTCTCGATTTGCTCTTTCGCCAACCCAATCCACGAGCGAGCTGTCTCGGGCACCATCTGATCGATCCCCCGTGCGTGCTCAAGGGCCGCAGCCGCGGTCATCCCTGCAGCCTTCAGTTCACTATCACTGCTACCGAAATAGTTCGATTCGAACACAACTCTTCCCGCACGATCTTCAAGGACGACCCGATCGACAGCCCCGGACGACACGAGACCCTCAACCGTTCCGGCGGCCCGGGCATACGCCTCATCATGCGCAGCCGAAGGAGTCCAGCGGCCGGCGCCGGTGGCCGCTACCTGCCCCGTGTATCGTTCTACCGTCGACAATCGAGAGACCTCCTCCGGTACGGCCACCACTCGCAGCTCAACCGCGTAACCAGCTTCTCGAAATCCCGAGATCGTCCGCGCCATCGCGTCCGGCGATCGCAACGTCGTCTCAATCAAGACGTCTGCTCTTTGCTCGCGCAGATAATCCGCAGACATGCCGATCCATCGTCCAGAGGCCTGAGCGGTCATCTCCGGCATTGCCAGCGGGTCATCCTGCATCAACTGCACATAGTCCGGATGAAACTGCCGCAGATCGTCGCCAATCACCGCCACAAGAGACGGCCGGGCCTGTGCAGCCCGCTCGTTCGCGCGGCTCTTCCCGGCGCCCGGCTGCCCACCCGTGAATACAAGCACGGGGGACCCGGACCTGCCGCTGGACGCCTGTGGACGCTGCTCATCAAGGTAAGGGCGCACGTCCTGATCGAAGTAGCTACGTAGCTGCTCCGAGCTCAGTTCGCCACTCATGGGAGAACCGGCGCATAGCGAGGCATCTGGGCCAACTCCATGCGCAGTTTTTCTGTGTGCGCTTCGATCGCCGCGCGACTATCAGGATCAACTGCGCGCGCCTCCCTCATCACTCGGAACTGCTCCTTCCGCCAGTGCTCCCGTGCACTCACGTCCGGAGCCTCCCGCATCCACTCAACGTAACGGCCACCAAGCTGCGTCGCGAGCTCGCGCATCACGTCGTAGATCATTGGACTGAAGTCTCTATCGCTATCCACGTCCACTCCCCTTTTCTGAATCTGACACCAATCCTAGTAGAGCACCAGGAGGTAGTCCATAGTCAGTGCAGTCGCGGCCCACCGTTGGTAGGCGACTCTCCGGTCGCAATGCTGACATCTACTAAAAATGCGGCATTAGCCATCATTACAATTAGGGCGCTACCGATCTTCATAACGCAAGTATCAGCAGTGACACTATCGACCAAGATCGCTTCTTGGGCCCTTGCGTGGACGTAACTCTGACCTCTGAATGCCTGAGCTCGCACCGTGGCTCGGCGCCTTCACCTGCGCGAAACTCGCGGCTCGCAAGGGAGCGACACTCTGTTCAGCCTTGAGTTCCGCGCCGGGCTTCTGACGCACCTGAGCCTCTTCACGAACAGGCTGTGCCGCGCGACCCTCCCGTAGCGAGGCGCGATGCTCCTCCACGCTCGTGAAGTACCGCTCGTATCGAACGACACGAGGGCACGACTGTGCGAGTTGAAGAGCGGCATCCTGTGACTTCGACCGACCGTGCTCGGTATCGAACAGGGGTCGCGCGTAGGAACTCGGCACCCAGCGCCCACCTAGCGCTTCACCCTTCCCGGATTCCGCCTCTCGCATCGCATGCTGCCAACGCTGCACGATCCGATCCTCCGAGACTTCGAACGGCACTTCTACATCGACAACCGTTACCTGGTAGCCGGCTTCGGCAAGGTGCTCGCCCATCTGCACCGCCATTTCGGGGTCGCTGAGCACCGTATCGACGATGATGTTCTTCCCCTGGGCAATCATCTCTGTACGAAAGATTCGAGAGAGTCGGGCTGACTCCTCATGAACGAGCGAGGCAAGTTCAAGCGGATGGAACTTCTCTCCCCGCGCCTCCAAGTCGCGCACTTCAGATGGCTTGATCCACCCCTCGTAGCTACCGTCTGCAATCGCCTCCTGAAGCAGAAGCTTCTTGAACTCATCTGCATCAATGTTGACGTAGTGGTCGCGATCCTCGCCGAGCACTGCTTCAGCAACACTTCCCTTGCCAGCTCCTGGCGGCCCCGCGAGGACAAGCGCGCGACGCTCATTTCGGGCGTTGGGTGAGTTGCCAACAACCTCTGCCTTCATACGATTAAGAGAGGCTTCACGATTCGCTCTACGCGACCCGTCGTGGCGATACCAGGCTGGATTCCGCAAGGAGGCATTATCAGCACCCTTGTCCAGTGGACCACCGGGCTTCGACAACTCTCGGACGAGACCAATGTGCCGACGCTCATCCTCGGTGATCACGCGCCTGCCGCCCGAGCCTCTTTTCGATCACCAATCTCGTGGTACAGCTCACTGTCGATCAAGCCACGGCTCTGTGCGCGCTCTAGATCATCAACTGAACCCGATACAAACATTATGAGGTCGTCCAGCGGGCCACTGGTGCGACCCGGCTCGAGGTACTCCCAGCGGATCAGCTCTTCAATAAGTTGCTCCCGGCCGATCATCCCGGCAGCGTATCGCTGGCAAATCTCGTACGGGTCTGCACCTGAGAAGCCCGCTACCGGCATCTTGACCGCTGATGCCCGCTCCAAGAGAGCCTGCGCTTTCGATGGCCCGATTCCCAGCATGACAGCAATATCGTTGAGCGTCAGACCCTCAACGTCCAACTCAGCGATCTTTCGCACGTAGTCAAGTTCAGCCACGTCCCGACGATGCCCCGCCTTCCGCGCCTCTTGAGCCGCTACTGGAATCTCTGCTGTTACCACTACGATCACCTCGTATCTTTCTTGCTTTTTGCATCAACACTTGCTGGGTGCACGCTCCAAGCTGCGCGTCCATCGCCGCTTGCATGAGAGCGTAATCTACTTCTCGGTGATCGTCACCAGAGTACCGGGCTCGATGCCCTCAAGCGACCCGGCTGGAACCTCCAAGAACGCGTCGATTGGCGCCGGAGAGGTCCAGCGAGGGCATTGGCTTTGGTCGGTGAGTGTGCACGGAGTGTAGGAGTCAACGGCGAGAACCCGGTCGTCGGCTATCCACGCGACATCGATAGGAATCTCCATTCCTGCCATCCACACCTGTTGTTCCTGCTTGCCTTCGAAGGCGAACAGCATTCCGGTACCTTCGGGCAGCGACTCACGTCCGCTGAGGCCGTCGCGCTGCGCCTGCTCGCCCTGGGCCACCTCTACCCGAAACTCGATGTCACCAACCGCCACCGTGACCGTCGGCGCCTCCCTGTGCGCACAGCCCACCAGAAGACTTGCCAGGGCCAAAGTGAGCACCGCACGGGCCTTCCCGATCACCCCTACCTCAACCGAGTGCGTCTCAGATCGTTCACCCATCTGCTCTACTTGATCGAGCTCTTTTCGAGACCAGCACCAGATCATCCCGCTTCGGTCGTCGGAATACTCCGCCTTCCGCGATGAACTCGTCGCCGTGCTTCTTGAGGTGCGAGGCGAACAGCGGGCACACCGGCACGATACCGAATCCGGAGCGAATGCTGTCATGCAGTGCCTCACGCACCAGAATTCCGGCGAGTCCTCGGCCACCGAATTGTTCGTCCACCTCGGTGTGAAAGATAATCCGCTCGAGCTCGACCCCCGAGCCCGAATCCACGAAATCGGCCCTGCCTGCGGTCTCGCCGTCGGCGACCGAGATGATGTACGAGCCCACTCCGCCTGCCTCCTCGACCCTGACCGTCACGGGGGCTCCCGCCCTGTCCGTCAATTGCTGTTCCATCGCCAGCTCCCTTCATCGTTTCAGTTCAGTACACACCATTGAGGCGCCCCGCGGGTGGGCTTTGGCTGGCACGGGCGCGTGCGGTCAGGCCAGCCCCTCGATCTTTTCCAGGAACCTGGACCGGCGGTTGAGGGTATCGCGAGGGCCGTCCATCGATCCCAGGACATAGATCTGCTTGAGGGTGATGCCGAGGATGTGGGCGCGAAGAATGAGGGTCGTCATGACTGCCGTGCTCGCAGGCGGGCCACCTCGCGTTCCACCTGATCGCGCCGCACGCGGAACGGGGGCTTGCCGTAGATGGCGAGACCCCAGATGAGCGCGGCAGTGCTCATGCCCAACACGGGCCAGATCACCCAGAAGTATCCGCCGGGCGTGGTCAGCCACCAGATTGCGAGCATTCCAGCGGCGGACACCACCCAGAGCGTGACGACGCCCTTGTAGACGGTGCGGGAGATGACGGTGGCGCGGGCGCGCCGTTCCAGTGCGTGTTCGTCGGCCATGTGCTCGTCGGTGCTCATGCGCGTCCTCTATTCTGCGTCGGGTTGGGTGTCGGGGGCGGCTTCGAGGGCGAGGCCCAGTTCGTAGTGCGCCAATCGGCGCAGAGCGAGTAGGACCGGCTCGTAGAGGGCGGTGCCGAGCACAGCGAACGCGATCGCGGCGTCGGGCTCCTCCCAGGGGATTCGGGCGAAGTCGGCGCGGGCGATCCGTCGGGCAGCGTCGCCGTAGACGGCGATCTGCTCGTTATCGAGCGCGATGCCGACGCTTTCGGCGAGGTCCAGCGCGGTCTCCAGTTGGCGCACGCCGGGGGCATCCGCTTCGTAGTGGTAACCCAGGTTCTCCAGCAACTGGGTGGCGCGCGAGGGCTCGTCGGTGGGAGCTTCGCCGCCGGCCGCCCCGATGGTTGGCAGGGCCGACGTGGCCTTTCCCATCGCTTCAAGGGGGCTTTGGTCTCGGGTGTCGATGATCGCGACCACGTCGCGCACCTGTGCGACGGAGGCGCCGAGGACGTGCACCATTCCCCGAATGAGCCGCAGCCTGGCGAGGTGATCGTCGGAGTAGGCGGATTCGCGAGCGTTCAGCGCCTCGCCGGGGGCGAGAAGGCCTTCACGCAAGTAGTACTTCACGGTCGGGACGGGAACGCCCGAGCGTTCCGAGAGTTCTGAGATGCGCACGCATACCTCCTGGGGTCTTGCCCTACTGGATAGCGATGCTATCGTCTACTGATCGATAGCGCAAGTATCCAGTCATCGTCAGAAGGTGGCAGGCGTGCACGTAGGAGCCTCCCTACTCCGTACCTTTGTTGTTGACGGGGCTACAGTGCACGCATATCGGCTCACGCCCTTCCTTTCACGCATCGCCATGACTGACAACGGAGGCCACCTGTGAATCGCCGCACCGCCACCACCCTGGCCATTGTTCTTCTCCTCGCCCTTCCCGCATGCACCACTACCAGTGAAGCGAAGAATGACCAGAGCCCTGTCGCAGGCGCCACTGCGCCCGGTGGTGCTTCCCCAGTCCCCGCCACCGCGCCGCCCGGCAACGGGGAAACAGATACCGAAGACCCCCACGAAGGCCAAGCCGACATCGACGCCGCCCAGCGGGCCATCGAAGCCACGATGGCCGTCTGGCTAGCCGGCCCCACCATGACTCAGATGGACTTCGTCGAGGCCATCCAACCCACCCTCGCGCCCGAGGCTCAAGATATCTCCCGCCTCACCTGGGCCCACAAGATCAAGGACTCCGCCGTCACGGACATCCGCGTCGAACACGCCGAACCTTCCAGCGTCACCTTCATCGTTGAGACCGACTGGCTCGGATTCAGAATGACCGCGCTGAAGCAGCCCGACGGCAGCTGGCTCACCGGCGAGATGGACTACCTCAGCGAGGACGGCAACTAGCCTGGCCATAAGGGGCCACCCATCGACCCCCCCCGAGTGCTGACGAAGGAGCGAGTGAATGCTGCAACCCATGGTCGTGCTCATCACCGGGGTGAACGATGACGCGAACGTCCGCGCCGCTCGCACGCTACGCGCAGCCTTGCCCGTCGCCACGGTGCGCGCCCACGGCCCAGGCGACCAGCCGATCCGGGAGGCATCTGCGAACGCACATCTCGTCTTCCACGTCGCCGAGAACGACGCCCCGTCGGCCGTCCCCGAGTTTGCCGACGCCACCGTGCGCACTCCCTCCGACCTTGACCGGTGTGTGCGCCGAGCGCGGGCCTTTGATGAGCGGCGCCGGGCGCACGAGCTTCCGCCGGGCTCTCCCCCGTCGATCGCGCCGTGGTCGCCTACCTGGGGCGTTGCCGCGCGGCGCATCGGCGCACGCGTGCTGAACGCTCTGGCCAGCTCTGGGGTCTCGGGGCTCGTGGATCACATCGGTTCGACCTCCGTGCCCGGGCTTCCCGCAAAAGCCATCATCGATCTGCAGGTGTCGGTCGAACGGCTCAGCGATGTGGACCAGGCCGACGCGGCCCTTCGCTCGGCTGGGTTCGTGAATGTTCAGCACATCGTTCCTGACGCGCCCGGCGTGCGGAACGACAACCCTCGAGGGGGCTGCACGAACGGCAGGCAGTGGGAGAAGCGCCTCTACGCCGGAGTGGACGAGGCCCCGCAAACGATCGTGCATATTCGACGCATCGGGGCCGCCAACTGGCGGTATGCACTCCTTTTTCGGGACTGGCTTCGAGCCAACGATGATCAGCGGGACGCTTACGCCCGCGTCAAGGCCGACCTCGCAGCGGCGCACGGCGGCGACGCCAACTTCGATGCGTACGCACGCGCGAAGGACTACTGGTTCGATCACGCCTACCAGGCATCAGAAGACTGGGCGCACCGCACCGCGTGGGAACCACGCGTTGGCGGGGCGGAGGCGTGAGGCTGGCCCGGGGCTTGTCCCTGGCGCTCCCCTATTCCCGGAGTTGATGGCCGAGGTCGTGGCGGTCGCGAACCAGGTGGGGAAAAGGGGGCTCGGAAAATGGTGGAAACACAACGACCCCCACGACCCGAAACGGGCGGTGGGGTCGAAGAACTAGAGGGAGTCGGTCAGGCTACACGGAGAAGGGGAACACCTTCGACCAGTCGCCGACATCGCGCATGGCACTGAACTTCAAGCGGGACATTAGACGGGGATCCGTGAGCTTCAGCGGATCCCGCCGATCAACGATGATGGCTCCGTAGAGCTGCTTCTTGCTATCGTTGAAGTTCATGACGAAGTAGTCATCATCCTCGGCGCCGTACGGGTTGAGGTACACGCCTTCCGGGAGGCCAGCGTCGATGCGCATCTGAAGCGCTTCTTCAAAGGAGTACTTGGTCATCGTTCCTCTCCCCTCGTGATACGGATCAGCTTGTCGGTGGACACGGCGCCATCCAGGCGGGCCTACCCCATCGAACCAGGGCAACCACCTTGACCCGGTCCCTCACATCTTATCCGCCGGCCCGAAGGATGACGAGGAATTATCCCTGGCGACCGCCGACGAGGGGACGAGGTGCGGGGTCCCGGTGAGGATGCCTCAAAGAAGCACCCTCACCGCCCCTGTAGCGCTCTACGCGGCCACCTGCCCGTCGGTATCGTCGTCATAGCGGTCGGCCACAAACGACTTGAAGGTGTCGACAAGGTTTTCGCCGTCGTCGTAGGCCTCCAAGGTGATCCGAATATTGGTCAGGCGCCCCGGCCCGAAACCCGGCTGATGCTTGAGTCGAGCCTTGGGGGTCTTGATCAACATGCCATCAAGTGTTCGGACAGCCTGCTTGAGCTGAGCGAACGAGAGAGCGCTCGTGTCGTGGAACCGCCTGGCAGACATCAGGAGCGCAGGGCGAGCCCACTGCTGGGGCACAAGCAGGAGCGGCTCTCCGTCAATCACCGGCAGAGTTACTGGTGCATCAGCCCACTCACAAGCCGTCGAACTCCATACCTGCTGGGTATCAGTCTTGACCGTGTGCCCGGCCGATGTGAACTGTGGATACTGGTCAAGCATCTTCTCCGTGAACCGAGCGAGCGGCTCGAAGATGATACGCGTGGTGATGTCGGACGTGATGTCACGATCCACCCCCTTAACGAACATCGGCAGGTCCTCCAGTTGCCGGAGCAGGCCGACGCGCACGAGCGCTTCCGCATTGGAGTTGAGCTCTGCCCATATCTCGGCGCCAACGATGTCGGCACCTCCGTGACCATGGAAACCCTTCACGGACATTCCGAGCCTGGTCTCCCTCGGTTCAGCGAACCGCTTCAACAGACTCTCGCCCCGAAGGCGAGTAGCGGAGCTGCTACTCACAACACAGGCCGTCACTTCGCGAGCGAAAGAGTCGATGCACTCGAGCGCTTCATCCGCGAACGGTTGGGGCAGCCTCGAAAGTCGGATGGCATGAGGGTCAACATAGAGGCGGTTGTCAGCAGTGACCTCGACATCGACGAACGGAACGGGGCTAGTGATCCCGTAGTGGGTGGTGATGTTGGGCATGGCGCCCTCCTTGCTTCTTATCTTGAGGTTGAGACCCAAGGAAGAAGCAGAGACACGATGTCTCAGGGAACTTCGATACGATGCGGAGGACTGTCGAAGTCACCGCCGCGCCCTCGGGCCGGTACTGGCCCGATCCCGTTGACGCGGGGTCGGGCCTTTGTCAGCTGGTAGAGGCTGACCACTGCGAGCATACTGCTCGTCGAACCGAGAGTCAAGTCGATACAGCTTATATAGTTGCAAGCAACCAAACCAATAAGAGGACGTGTTCCGATCTAGTAATTATCCAGGTCAGAGCCCTGAGAGTAACATGCCGGATGACCACGGAGCGCGCCCTTCGGAACGCCCGCGAGTGTGACCCGTCCCGCGTTTGATACCGCTACTGTTTGAGTTCGGCAGGGTGGACAGCATGCCGAAGAAGATCCACCCCAGTCACGTGCCAGGCGCATGCGCCTGGCACGTGAGCACCAACAGGAATACCCTACCCAGACCGCAGCGGTGGCCCCGGTGACCCGCCAAGAGGGTGTCTCGAAAGAGTCCTTCTGGTAGTGGCTGGCCCTGGCCGAGATCAACAATGGGATCCGACCCGGTATGACCAGCCAGGACTCTGCATAAGTCAAACGGTTGAAAGCCGAGAACCGACGCCTGCGAGAAGACACCGAGATCCTTCGCCCGACCCCAACTTCTTTTGCGGGGAAGCTCGAGTCCCGCAACCGGTGGTTCTGACGTTCATCGACGAGATGAGAGCAGACGATTACGCAGTCGAGTCGATCCCGAGGGTTCTGCGCCAGCCGGGCCAGAGGATCGCTACAGGCACCTACCGAGCCTGAAAGGAACCGGCCCGAATCTCGGATCACACCATCACAGACGCCCTGGTCGAAAGCAAGATCCGCCAGCTCATCTAAACCACTGAGGAGGCCACCATGCGTCGACGGATAACGCCAGAGGGCCTCTACGAGCGACGGAAAATGATCTCGCTAGTACGGCCGCCAGGCCGGCTTCGCCGACACCTCCAGAAGCGCAGTGGACCGGGCGATGCGGGCCTTGCGCCTGACAGGCGTGGTCCACACGAAGAAGCTCCGCACCACGTTCCCATCCGCGGATAGGGAACGTGCAGGCCGCCCGCTGAACCAGGACTTCACAGCCGCAGCACCGAGCCGGGTGTGGGTCACCAATTTCACGTACGTCCGCACGTGGGTCGGGTTCGGGTATATCCCGCTCATCGCGCACGTATTCGCCCAAAAGATCGTGGCCGGGCACGCCTGCACCAGAAAGGGCGCAAATCCGGTGATGCCCCCGTTGCAGATGGGACTGTGGCAGCGAGACCGGGAGAACCATCCCGTGACCACCGGTAAGCTAACCCGTCACAGCGATGCCAGGTCTCAAAACGCATCCGTGCGACTGACCGAGCACCCGGCGCTGGAGGCTATCAATCCCTCAAATCGGATCGATCGGCGATGCCTACGACAACACACCGATGAAGACGGTGAACGACCTGCTCAAAGCGGAGTGTATCCGCACTACGGTCTTGCACCCCGGCCCTCACCCGAGAGCCCGAACCCGCAAAGTAGCAGCATCGAACCCGGAACGGTTAAGAGACCCATACACACATTTCTGCCGCTAACCCCCTAACCCCGACACTGGGTCGCCACGCTCCCCACGCAAAGCCGAAGGCCCCTCCACCATCGTGGAGGGGCCTTCGGAACGAGTCACTGTCTCAAGGTTTCTCGAGTGGAGCTAAGGGGATTCGAACCCCTGACCTCGTCATTGCGAACGACGCGCTCTACCAACTGAGCTATAGCCCCAAGCCGCGTCAACTATACACCCGCGTTCGGGTGGGTGCACATCCGGGGCAGGTGGGCGTGACGGGCAACCCTGGTCGCGTTCGACGAGCGGCGGGCGCCGGTGCGGGGGCGGCACCCTCAGGCGGCAAGGCAAAGGTGCAGCGCCGCATACCCGTATCGGCCGCGCCCACGACGGGCCGGGCTGCTGACCGCTAGGCAGGTAGGATCGGTCCATGCCCGAGGTCAGTGTCATCATCCCCTGTTTCAATGCGACGGGCACTCTTGGTCGTCAGTTGGAGGCGCTGTTCTCGCAGGAGTCGGCGCCGGAGTTTGAGATTGTCGTGGTCGATAATCGTTCGACGGATGATCTGGCGGGGTTCGTGGCCTCCGTGACCCCGCCGGCCCACGTGTCGGTGCGGTTGGTGGAGGCGCCGGAGGTGGCGGGGGCGGCGTATGCGCGGAACGTGGGGGTTCGGGAGGCCGACGGCGATCTGCTGCTGTTTTGCGATGCCGACGATGTGGTCTCTGCGTGGTGGGTCGCGCACGCGCTGCGCACGTTTGAGGTGGCGGATGTGTGGAGCGGTTCGTGCATTCCGGTGCCCGGTTCGGCGTTCGCGTTGCCGCTTGAGCAGATTCGCGCCCTGATTGACGATACGGCGGTGTGGCGGCCGCCGGTGCGGGAGCAGGAGGGGTCGTTCTTTCCGGTGCTCATGGGCGGCAACTTCGGCGTGCGGCGAGACACGATGCTCGCGCTCGGCGGTTTTGACGCGGGGGCGCCCGCGGGCGGGGAGGATAACGACCTCGGGATTCGTGCGGGATTGGCCGGATTTCCGACGGTGACGTGCAAGGTCACGAAGATTGCGTACCGGCAGCGCGATGGTGGCGCTGCTGCTCGGCGGGCCGCAACCAACGCCGCCCGAGCCCAGGTGCAGCTCGGTATGCGCTACGGAATCTGGAAACACTCCGCCTACCGGCATTGGGTCCGGGATCTCGCGCGGGCCTTCGCGGCGCACGTGCGGCAGGTGTTGCGTCCACGCCGGGTCCGGGATGTGGAGGCGACGAAGGTGCGGATCGCCGTCGCGTTCACGATCGGCGCGACGCGCGTGGCGCACCTGTGCGGCCGCCCGCTTCCGCTGCAGCGCATCGGGCTGGGCCTGGACGCGCCCGCCTCCCCCACTCCTACCAGTACAGCGACGGGATCGGCATGACAGAGAAGAAGACGACGGTCATCGTGGTGGCCTACAACCACGCCGATTACGTGGTGGAGTGCCTGGAGAGCATTCGGGCCCAGTCACGTCCGGCGGCGGAGGTCCTCATCGCCGACGACTGTTCGCCGGACGGGCGAACAGTGGAGGTCATTCGCGACTACCTCGAGCAGCACCCGGGTTTCGGGACGCTGCACGCCAACACGCACAACATGGGCCTCACCCGGACGCTGAACGCGATGCTGGCGAAGGTCACCACGGAGTACGTGACCTACATTGCCGCGGACGATCTGATGGCCTTGCAGCGGATCGAGACTCACCAGGCCCTGCTTGATGCCGCGAGTCCCGACGTTCCCCTGGCCTATAGCGACGCGACGGTCATCGACAAGGCCGGGGCCGTGATCGGCATGTCCAGCGAGGAGTTCCCGTGGCCCGAGGAACCGGCGCGGTCCGAATCGACCCTCGAGCAGTTGGTGCGCACCAACTGGATTCCGGCGGCCTCGATGTTCATGCGCACGCGCGCCCTCAAGGAGGCGGGCGGTTACGCAGAAGACTTGTTCTACGAGGACATTGAGCTCCTCACGCGGCTCGCCCGCCATCATTCCTTTACGTACTCCACGGAGCCGCTCGTGGCCGTGCGCCGCCTGGACACGTCACTGGGCGCGGTGGGGTTTGATCCGAAGCAGCCGCGGTTCTTGCGCGCCCAGTTCGTGACTCTGCGGAACGCTCTCGGGAAGTCCCCGGAGCTGGATGCGGAGGTCTACCGTCTCCTGTGGGAGACCTCGGTCCGTGCCCGGCGGATCGGGAGCCCCCGACGGGAGACGATTCGGATGACTCTGACCTCCTTGCGCGGCGCCCCGAGCCTCCGGTCAGCGGTGTACCGAACGCTCCTGGCGTTCCTTCCCGGATAACCCCCGTCCTTCCATCCCCCGAGTGAGGATCCATCAGGCCCATGTCGATCACGTCGGCTCTCTCCCACATTCCCCGCGCGGCGCTAGCTCGCCTCCGGTCCCGGCCGGGTGCTCGCACGGTCATCATGTCGCCCGACGGGGCCCGCGGCGGCAACCTCTTGTACCACTGGGCGTGGGCTCATACGCTCAATCAACGCCACGGGGCGGGCACAGCGATTGTCGAGCGCAATAGGCACGTCGGCCCCTGGCTCGAGGAGTTTCCCGACCTGCTCCCCCTCACCCTGGACGCCCGCGGCCCCCGGCTGCTGGACCGACGCCACGCCACGTCGCTCATGTATTACGACGACCCGATGGGCGGCGCTGACCTCGCCGCGTTCGTCACGGATCGGCTGCTGCCCTCGGCGCGGTTCCAGGAGCGGCTCGCGTGGGCGCGGGAGGCCATGGGCGATGACGCCCTAGTGCTCAACATCCGCCGCGGTGACTATTACACGAACCCCGACTTTCAGCGCCGCTACGATCTGGACGCCCACGAGCACGTGCGTCAAGCCCTGTCCCTACTGGGCCACGCGCCCGGCGCTCGGCCCGCCGCGGCGATCGTGTCCGATGATGTGCCCTGGAGCAAGGAACACCTGTCGGATCTGGCCACCCTCATGCCCCTCACGCCGCCCGGGCATGCCTCGATGTTCAACGACCTGGCGGCGCTCGCCACCGCCAGCACCCTCGTGCTTGCCAACTCGACGTTTTCCTACTGGGGTCAGTTCATCAGCCGCAGCGTGAGCGGCACCCAACGGGCGATTGCCCCCGCGGCGCACGAGTATTACCCCGATACGGGGCAGGTCGTCGACCTGCTCTTCGATCCCGCGTGGGACCGCACGAACGTACGTCCTGGCCGCCCGGACCTCGCAGCTTAGGGGGCAGCCGTGACCGAGGGCGCGTCGGAGAGGTCGCCCAGTTCGACGAGCCGCGCGAAGTCGGGGTTGGAGGCCCGCAGCTCGGCGAAGGGCCCCGCGCCAGCGATCACGCCATCTTTCATGAACACGATCGTATCGGCGTTCTTCACGGTGGACAGTCGGTGCGCCACGATGACGACAGTGACCTGGCCGCGCAAGGCGTTGATCGTGTCGGTCACCTTGCGTTCGGTCTCGTTATCGAGGGCCGACGTGGCTTCGTCGAGGACCAGGAGGCGCGGCGCACGGTAGAGAGCTCGGGCGATGCCGACGCGCTGCTTCTGCCCGCCGGAGAGTTTGGAGCCGAACTCGCCGATGTCGCCCTCAAGACCACCGTCGAGCCCCGCGACTACATCCTCGAGCTGCGCGTCGCGGACGGCACGCTGGAGTCGTTCGTCGTTCACGTGCTCGGGCAGCTCATCGAACACGATGTCTCCCTGGAGGGCCCCGCCCACGAGGAAGACGTCCTGGGCCACCATCGCGCAGTTGCGCTGCCAGGCCCGAATATCGCGGGAGACATCCACGCCGTCCGCGTGGATGGTCCCGTGCGTCGGCGTGGTGAGACCCAGGATGATGTCCACCATCGTGGTTTTGCCGGCGCCGGAACTGCCCACGAAAGCCACGGAGCTGCCGAAGGGAATGGTGAGGTTGACGCCCTTGATGACCTCACCCTGGGCCGACGGGTAGGCGTAGCGGACGTCCCGAAGTTCCAGTTCGCGAGAGAACTCGATGGTGTTCGCGGGCGGGGTCTCGGGGTCCACGTGGACCGAGCCGTTGAGTTCGGCGTACACCACGTCGAGGGACTTCCTTCCGACCCGCACGCTGTTGAACGCGCCGACGAGGGCGGAAATATTGGGCAGCATGCGGAATCCCGCGGCGACGAAGATGGCGAGGGCGCCCACGGCGCCCGCGCCTCCACCGGTGAGGAAGCTGATCGTGAGCAGCACCCCCATGCCGAGGATGAAGAGGATCTCCATGATGTATTTGGTGATCCCGGAGATGAAGTTCCCGCGGCGCGAGGACTGCTCCACTTCGTCGGCCCCGATGGTGTACTTCTCAACGAAGACCTCGGACGTGTGGCGCAGCTTCACTTCCTTGAAGCCGTTGAGGCCCTGGAGCTGGGCGTAGGTGAGCGCGAGCGATCCGCGCAGCATCCCCTCGCCCACTCGCGTGAGCCGGGCCCGGACAAACCGCATGTAGATGAGGGCTGCGACGGAAAAGTACACGATGGCCACGAGCGCCTGGATGGGGGTCGCGATCACGAGGACGGCCAGCAGTGCGAGGATCGTGATCCCCGCGGTGAAGATCTGGGTGATCCCGCCGACCACCGCGTTCATCGTCTGGCCCACGGCGGTGCTCATGATGGCCATGATGTCGCTAATCTTCCGGTTCCGGAAAGACACGTAGTCGCTCTGGAGGACGTTGCGGAAGATCTGCGTGGAGATCCGGACGCGTTCGTTCGCGATGACGCCACTCTGCCACCAGGTGAAGGCAATGAACACGACGTCCTTGACGATGAACAGGCCCACCACGAGCGCGACGAGGACGATCCCGAACGTGCTGACCCCGGGCTCCCCGAGCGCTCTCCACAGGCTTCCCATCGCCCCGGTGGTGTGATCGGCCCCGGCGGCGAGGTTCACGAGCGGCAGCACGAGCACGACGGCGGCGCTGTCCAGGAGCGCGAGGGCCGTGGAGATCACGGCCCCGATGAGCAGCTTGACCTTGACCGTGCGCTCGAGCACCACGCGGATCTTGTGAGCGGTGCTGGCGGTGCTTGCCGCGCTCGTCGCGTCCTCGTGGCCAGTGCTGTCGGTGTGACGGCCGGTCGTGTTCACCGTGCTCCTCGGGGTCGTTCGGGGCTGGCGCCCCAGGCATCTCCCTAACCTACCCGCCTACCGGCCGGTTGTGTGCGGCGGGTAGGCGTGACATCGGCATCATGCCGTGCGTGCCCGCCGCCCGCGCCTGCCGCCCCGGGACCCGTCGGCCCCCTGCTCCGTCCCGTCGGTGCCCGCGCGCAGCCGGCGCTTCTCCCCAGGCGCCTCGGTGAGCCGGTAGAGGACCGGCACGAGGAGGAGGGTGAGGAGGGTCGAGCTGACAAGGCCGCCGATCGTGACGATGGCGAGGGGTTGCGAGATGAAGCCGCCGTGGCCGGTGATGCCGATGGCCATGGGCAGGAGCGCAAAGATGGTGGCGGCGGCGGTCATGAGGATGGGCCGCAGTCGCTTCATGGCGCCGTCCATGATGGCGTCGTTGAGGTTCATGCCGTCGCGGCGGCGCTGGTTCACGAGATCGATCAGCACGATGGCGTTGGTGACGACGATGCCGATGAGCATGAGCAGGCCGATCATCGCGGGCAGGCCGAGCGGCACCTGCGTGAGGACCAGGAGGCCGAACGCGCCGGTGGCGGCGAAGGGGATGGAGACGAGCAGCACGAGGGGCTGCACGAGGGACTTGAAGATCCACACGAGCAGCACGTAGGTGAGGAGGATCGCCGCGAGGATGGCGATGCCGAGCTGCGTGAAGGTCTCGTCGACATCGGCGGAAGCACCGCCGATCCGCACGTTCGAGGATTCGGGCAGCTCGTCCTGTACGGCGTCGATCGCGGCGCGGGCCTCGGCGCTGACCTGATCGATGCTGTCGCCCGCGGGGGTGAGGGCCACCGTCACGGTGATGCGGTTGTTCTCGGTGTGGACGGTGGGCGGCACCATGCTTTCCTCGATGCTCGCCACGTCCGTGAGCGGCATCCCGGCGATCGTGAGCTCGGTGAGCGCCTGGTAGGTCTCGACCGTTTCGCCGCGATCCAGGTAGATGTCGAGGTCGCGGTCGTTGAACGTGACGGTGCCGGAGGCTTGCGGCTGCATCTGCTGGGCCACGAGGCCCACCACGGCGGCGTCGCTCAGCCCGCGCTCGGCGGCCTTCGCCCGATCCACGGTGACCACGGCGGTGGGTTGATCGGCATCGAGGTCGCTGCTGACCCGCGAGATCGACGCGGGCAGGGCGTCCGGATCGAACTGCCCCATGATGAGGTCGGTCGCCGCCTGCCGATCGGCCACGGTCGCGGCGGTGATCTGAATGGTGACATCGCCGCCGCCGAGCGGGCCCTGTGCCATCGCCGATTCCTCGATCTCGCCGGACTCGGGGACGGCGCGCATCTCCTTGAGGATGGTGGCGCGCAGGGCCTCCTGGTCGGCGTCCACGTCGGTCGTGATCGAGTAGTCCACCTCGTTCGCGGACCCGCCGAAGCCCATCGCGTTGGCGCCGATGGTGGTCTGCACGGTCTCCACACCCTCCAGATCGACGAGGCGCTCTTCGACCTCGAGCGCCTTCTCGCTCGTGGCCTCAAGGCTCGTCCCGTTCGGGAGCGTCTGGGTGAAGGAGGCGATGTTCTGCCCGGAGTCGCTCAGCAGGTTCACCTTCATGAGGGGGAACAGGAAGCCGGTGCCGACGAGCACGGCGAGCGCGATGGCGAGCGTCACGAGGGCGTGGCGCTGAGTCCACGCGAGCGCGGGCCGGTAGATCCGGGCCAGCCAGGAGCGCTCTTCCTTCCGCTCCGCCTCATCCAGCACCTCGGCCACGGTGGCCTCGCCGTCCCGCAGCTTCTTCGGGGCGCGCAAGAACCAGTAGGCAAGCACCGGCACGATGGTGAGGGCCACGAACAGCGACGACAGCATCGCAATGGCGACGGTGAGGCTGAAGGGCCGGAAAAGTTCCCCGGCGAGGCCGCTCACGACGGCGATGGGCAGGAACACGATGACCGTGGCAAGCGTGGAGGCCGTGATAGCCCCGCCCACTTCCCGCACCGCCGTGAGGATCGCTTGCTTGCGCTCGGTCCCGTAGCTCAGGTGCCGCGTGATGTTCTCGATCACCACGATCGAATCGTCCACCACGCGCCCAATCGAGATCGTGAGCGCGGCCAGGGTGAGCATGTTGAGGGAGTACCCGGAGACCAGCATCCCCACGAACGCCATGAGCAGCGAGACGGGGATCGAGACGGCCGTGACAATCGTGGGCCGCACCGCGAGCAGGAACACGAGGATCACAGCGATGGCGAAGACGAGGCCGAACAGGCCCTCTTCGGCAAGCGCGCTGATCGAGGACTGAATAAACGGCGCCTGGTCGAACACCACGTCGGCCTTCGCCCCGCCGCCCACCTCGGGCATGAGCCGGTCCAGCTCCGCGTTCAGATCCGTGGAGATCTGCACTAGGTTCGCATCGGCCGTGGGGATCGCGACGAGCACGAGCGAATCGCGGCCGTTCGTGCGCGCGATGGACTCCGGATCCTGCAGGACTTCCTCGACCGTGGCCACGTCCTGCAGCGTCACCACCTGGGGCGCGGCCGCCGGATCGGCATCGGAGGCCGACGCCTTGACGGGGATCGCGCGCAGGTCCTCGATGGAGCCGAGGGGCTGGCCGACGGTCACATCGAGGCTCCGCTCGCCATCGGAGACCTGACCGGCGGGAATGGAGAGCCCGTTGTCGTCAATCGCCTGGGTGATGTCGGCGTCGGTGAGGCCCCGCTCCGCGAGCGCCTGGGCGTTCGGGGTGATGCGGACGATGGTCTCGGGCCCGCCCATGACCGAAATGCTCGCGAGGCCATCGACGCGCTCGAGTTCGGGCACCACCTGGTCGCTCAGGCGGGCGTTGAGTTCGGAGGTGTCGAGGTCGGAGGAGATGGCGATGACGGCGGCGGGGATGTCGCCCGTGCCGCCGGACAGGACGCGGGGCTCCACGTTGTCCGGCAGCTCCAGGCGGTTAATCGCCGCCTCGATCTGGTTGGAGCTGCGGGCCGTGTCGGTGCCGTAGGCGAGCTCGACCGTGACGCGGGTGAGTGAGGAGGTCGAGGTGGATTGCGTGCCCTCGACGTTTTCGAGCGTGCGAATCGATTCCTCGATGGGCTGCGCGACCCGCTCCCGCATCTGCTCGCTCGACGCGCCCGGCTCGGTCGCGATGACCTGCACCTGAGGGAGCGACACGGTGGGAATGAGTTCCTGGCGCATCGTGAGCATGGCGAAGATGCCGAGGATCGAGACCACGATGACCACGAGGGCCGTGAACGCGCGGTTCTTCAGGGAAATGGAGGCAAGAGCTTGCATGGCAGGGCACCTTCGTGGACCGTGACGGGAGCGATCCCACAGTGTCATGCCTGGCCACACGCTTAGGTATCGGGGAAGCCCCACGGCGGTGGGATGCACCACAGCGTAGGCTTTCGGCGTGGAATCCTCACCCTCCCCCGCTCCCGCCCCAAGCGCCCCGGGCGCTCCAGCGCCCGCCTCTACGCCGTCGCCCGAGGCCGCGGTCTCGGCCCGCACCATCGGCGCGCTCGCGATCCCCGCGCTCGGCGCCCTCATCGCCGAACCGCTGTTCCTGCTCGTGGACTCCGTCTTCGTCGGCCACGTCTCGACCGTGGCGCTCGCGGGCCTCGGCCTCGCCTCCACGATCCTCACCACGATCGTCGGCCTCGCAATCTTCCTCGCCTATTCCACGACCGCCGCGGTGGCGCGCGCCGTCGGCGAAGGGAACATGCGCCGGGCCGTGACGAAGGGCGTGGATGCCACGTGGCTCGCGGCTGGGATTGGCGTGGTGTGCGCGATCCTGCTGGCCGTGTTCACGGGCCCCCTGCTGGGGCTGTTCGGGCCGAGCCCCGAGGTGGCCGCGCAGGCCGCCACCTACCTGCGCATTTCCGCCATTGGCCTGCCGGCGATGCTTCTGATCCAGGCCGCGATGGGCCTCGTGCGGGGGCTGCAGAACACGACGATCACCCTGGTCATCGCGGCGCTCGGCGCGGGCGCAAACATTCCCCTCAACTGGGTGCTCATCTTCGGCCTCGACATGGGGATCGCCGGTTCGGCGATTGGCACGGTGGTGTGCCAGTGGGCGATGGCCGCCTGCTACCTGGTCATCGTGGTGCGCGGCGCGCTGCGGCACGAGGTGCCGCTCTCCCCGAGCGGCGGGGGCGTCAGTTCGGCGTGGCGCGACGCCCGCTGGCTGTTCGTGCGCACCGTGAGCCTCCGAATCGTCCTGCTCGTTGCGACCGCCGTCGCTATCAAGCTCGGCGACGTGACCCTGGCCGCCCACCAGCTCATGAACTCCGTCTTCGCACTCGCCGCCCTGGCCCTGGATTCGCTCGCCATCGCCGCGCAGGCCCTCACCGGCAAGTACCTCGGCGCGCGCGACCGCACAAGCGTCGAGTTCGTGACCCGCACCCTCATCCGCTGGTCGCTCGCGGGCGGCGCCGCCGTGGCCCTCCTGGTCCTCGCGGGCGCGTTCGTCATGCCCGGCATCTTCACACCCGACCCCGACGTGCAGCAGTCGCTCTTCTGGGCACTCATCGTGTTCCTCGTGGCGCAGCCGCTCGCCGGCTACGTGTTCGTGCTCGACGGCGTCTACATGGGGGCGGGCGACGCCCGCTACCTGGGCCTCGCCGGGATCCTCACGATGGCCGTCTACCTCCCGTTCGCGGGGGCCCTGTGGTGGGCGGCCGACAGCGGCCGGATCCAGACCGACTCCCCCTACGGGCTGGCGCTCCTGTGGGCGATCTTCACCGTCGTGTTCCTCGGCTCGCGCGCCGTGACCCTGTGGTGGCGCGGCCGCACGGACGCGTGGATGCACCTCGCCGACATCCCCACGGGCCCGTCCCCCACCTCCCCGGCCACCCGGTAGGGCCGATTGGTAGAGTGCGCCCATGTGGACTGGATTGATAAGGGCAGCCGCGGGCGGCGCAACCACCCGGGAGATGGGACCATGACAGTGAAGAGCCAGCTCGTGGTCCTGCTGGCCGACGGGGTGATCGAGGATTCTCACGGCGTGCACCACCTCGCCACGAAGACCTACGAGGGGCTCTGCGAATACGCGAAGGCATGGCCGGGAGAGGTCGTCGCCGTGGCGCCCTCCCATCGGGGCACGGCCGATCCTGCCGTCACAACGCGGATCGCCGCGGGCGCCTCAGCGTTCTCCCTCGTTATTGCCGATAGCCCGGAAGACGTGCAGCGGGCGCGACGAACCGCAGCGGTCACCCTCGCGCTCCACGGCCCCCACAACGCCTACCTCATGGACCACGCGCCCGACCGGCTGGTCTTCACACACGAAAACCCCCTCTCCGAACGCCTCCGCATGGGGCGGGTCCAGTCCTCCACCCCGCTCCAGGCGGCCCGCAGCACCCTCGGCTGGCTCCGGAAGGCGCCGCGGCTGCGCTCGATGCTCGCGAGGGCAGGCGGCGTGCAGTCCAATGGCTATCCGGCGCATCTGGCCGTCGGGGCCCTCAACCCGCGCCCGCTCCTCTACTTCGATACTCGGGTCTCTCGCGCCCAGCTGGCCGAGCACCCCGTGACGCGCGAATCCCTCGAGGCGAAGCTCGCGGAATCGCCCCGATTGCGGCTCGGATTCTCGGGCCGCCACACGGAAGAAAAGGGCCCGGCCTACGCGCTTGGCGCCCACGCCCTCCTACGGGGGCGGGGCATCGACGCGACCCTCACGTTCTACGGCGAAGGCGCGCAGACGGCGGCGCTTCGGGCCCAAGCGGCGGGCGACGACTCGGCGATCTTCCGCGGCTCCCTCCCCTACGGCACCGCCTGGGTGCCGGAGGTGGCCAGGGAAATCGACGTGATGGTGCTGCCTCACACGCAGGGCGATCCCGCGGGCACCTACCTCGAGGCCGCAGCGCTCGGCGTGCCGGTGGTCAGCTTCCAGAATCGGGCCTTTGCAGAGCTATCCGCGCGGCACGGAATCGGCTGGGCCGAACCGATGAAGAACAGCGCCGCCCTCGCGGATCGGCTCGCCCACCTGCACGAGCATCGCGAAGAGATCGTCGAGGCCGGGCTGCGGGGCCGGGCCTTCATGCAGGAGCACACGTTCGAGGACGAGTTCGCCGCCCGCATCCGGCACTTGCGCGAGGTGGGGCAGGTCTAGCAGGGGCCGCGCCCCACGCCGAGCACCCGCGTGAGCAGCCCCGTGACCTTGCCGTACGGCGGGTAGACCACCTGGAGGGTGTCGGGGCGCAGCGGCTTCTTGACGACCGGTTTGAGGTGGGTGAACACCTCGACACTGGCCCGCCCGTGATAGGCACCCATGCCGCTTTCCCCCACGCCCCCGAACGGCATGTGGGGGCTGCCCAGGTGTGCGAGGGTGAGGCCGAGCGCGACGGAGCCGGAGCTGGTCTTGTCCACGAAGGCTTGTTCCACGTCGGGGTCGTCGGTGAACACGTAGAGGGTCAGTGGTTTTTCGCGGGCGGTGATGATGTCGATGGCTTCGTCCGGGCCGGAGACCTCGACGAGCGGGAGCACGGGCCCGAAGATTTCCTCTTGCATGACGGGATCATCCAGGCTGACGCCGCTCATGAGGGTGGGGGCGATGTAGCGCGCGGCCTCGTCCACCTCGCCGCCGCTCACCACCTTCTCGGGGTCGATGAGTGAGGCGATCCGCTCGACGTGCTTCTCGTTGATGATGCGGCCGTAGGCGGGCGACTCCTTCGGGTGCGCGCCGTACATCGCCGCCACTTCGCGCGGGATCGCCCGCTGAAGCTCCTTGATGACGGGGGCGGTCGCGAGCACGTAGTCGGGCGCCACGCACGTCTGCCCGGCGTTCGTGAACTTGCCCCACGCGAGCCGCTTCGCCACCTGGGGAATGTCCATGCCCTGATCCACGAAGACGGGGGACTTGCCGCCGAGCTCGAGGACGGTGGGCGTGAGGTGCTTCGCGGCGGCAGCGGCAACGATGCGAGCCACGGCGCTGTTGCCCGTGTAGAAAATGATGTCGAATCGTTCCGCGAGCAGGGCGGTTGTTTCCTCGACCCCGCCCTCGATCACGCGCACCCAGTCGGCGCTCACGTGGGTGCGCAGAAGGTGGGCGATGGCCCGGGAGGTGGCACCGGCCACTTCCGACGGCTTGACGATGGCGGTGTTTCCCCCGGCGATGGCGCCCACGAGGGGGCTGAGGGCAAGGTTCACGGGGTAGTTCCACGGGGAGATGATGAGGGCGAGGCCCAGGGGTTCGCGCACGAGCGTTCCGCGGCCCGGCATGAGCATCGCGCCGATGCCGAAGCGGCGGGGGGCGAGCCATCCCGCGAGGTGCTTCTTGACGTGGGCGATCTCGCTGAGCACCGCGCCGATCTCGGTGATGGCGGCTTCGGCGGCGTGTTTGCCGAGGTCGGCCGCGAGCGCGCGGGTGAGCGCCTCGGATTCGGCCTCGATTCCGCGTTGGAGCTGCGTGAGCACGCGTAGCCGGGCCTCGATGTCGCGCGTGGCGCCGGAGGTGAAGGCGGAGCGCAGTTCCCGCACGTCGCGCGCGATCACGTCGCCCGCCTCGGGGGCGTCGGCGGCGAGATCGGTCTCTGTTCCGGGGGTGTCACTCACAGGTCCCTCACTTCTGGTAGGTCAGTGGCCGTAGGCTGGGGGCATGTGCGCCCACCATCCTTCCGTGCCCGATGCTCCCGGCCCCGCGGCCACGGGTGTCGGGCACATCCTCGTGGTGTGTACCGGCAATATTTGCCGCTCGCCGCTCGGTCATTTGCTGCTGGCCGATCTGCTGGCGGGCACGGGCATCACGGTATCCAGCGCAGGTGTGTATGCCATGGAAGGTGAGGGGGTGGATGCTGGGATGCTACCCGAGCTTGCCTCGCGGGGCCTGAGCCCCGACGGTTTCGTCGCGCACCAGATCACCGCCGACGACGTGGAGCGCGCCGATCTCATTCTCACGATGTCTCGGCGCCAGCGCGCGTTCATCGTGGACGAATGGCCCCATTCGCGAAAGAAGACCCTCCTGCTCGGCGCCGTCGGCTCCCTCGAGGGCTCCGCCCGCGCCCAGTCCCAGCCCGCCGCGAGCGATCCGCGGCACGGGCGCCGCGCCTCACGGCCCCTGGCCACCGCGCCCGCCCCGGTCAGCATCGACACGATTCACGCCGTGGCCCGCCGCGCCACGGGCGACATCGCCGACGTGCCCGATCCCTTCCGCAAGGCCCCCGACCAGTACGCCGCCTCCGCCGCGCTCGTGGACACTCACTGCCGCGCCCTGGCCGCGTCCCTGCACTCCTCGATTGCCCTCTACCTCAGCGAAAGGCACTCCGCATGACCACCGTCGCCTCCGGTTTCGCGATCCTCCTCAGCCTCACGTTCGCAGTGAGCGCCGCGGGCAAACTGGCCGATCCTCGGGGAACGCGCAGCGGGCTGCGTTCCCTGCAGATCCCATTCCCTCAGCTGCACGGCATCCTCGCCATCGCGGCGCCGCTCGCGGAACTGTATGTCGCTATCGGCGTGTGGGTGCCGATCCGCGGCGTGGCCGCTTCCGCCGCGCTCGTGGGCCTCGCGATGATGCTCGCGTTCACGGTCATCATCGCGCGCGCCCTGCGGTTCGAGGATGCGGTGCACTGCGCGTGCTTCGGCACGCTCGGCTCCCCCACGGTGGGCCCGAGCACGCTCGTGCGCAACCTCGTGCTCAGCGCGGTCGCCCTCGTCGCCTTCCTGCTCACCATCCTCGGCCCGGGCATCTACCCCGGCCAGGAGCTGCTCACGAACCCGCTGGCCGTCCTAACCCTCGTGCTGCTGCTCGTGCTCTCCCCCGCCATCGTGCTGCTCATCCTCGGCGGCACCGACCGCTTCGCCGGGGAAGCCGACGCCATGCCCGCCCGGTCCGGGCGTGCCCCCGTGCGTGCGGCCGCCCCCGCCGCTGCAGCGTCCGCGGCTCCCGCGGCTCAGGCTCCGGAAGCGGCCGCGGAGGGTGCAGCGGTCAGCGCCGACCAGAGCGCCGACACCCAGGAGGACGAAGACGACGACTATCTGCGCGCCCCCATCCCCTTCTCGGCGCTCAAGGCTCCGGACGGTACTCCCCACACGCTGCGCGAACTTGCCTCCCACCAGGCGGTGCTGCTGCTGTTCTTCAGCCCCGGCTGCGGGGCCTGCCTCGACCTCATGCCGAAGGTGCAGGACTGGAAGGCGCAGTTCGAGCCCCACGTGCGGCTCATCACCGTGTTCTCCCTCGACCTGTCCCAGCTCCCGGAAGAGACGGCCCGTCAGGTCGAGGGCACGCAGATGGAGGAAGTGGACACCTCCACCTCAATGCAGTTCGACATTTACGGGCGGCCCGCCGCGGTTCTACTCGGGGCCGACGGGCTCATGGCCGGGGGTCCCGTCGCGGGCGGCCGCGCCGTGGAACGCTTCGTGGGCGACATTCTCGAACAGCTGGCCGACGCGCCCCTGCCCGAGCAGGCCGATCCCGACGCGGCAAGCACTGACGCGGAGTCAAGCACCAACTAATGCCTACCTCCGGCACCCCGCGACGGCTCACACCTCACCTGCCGCGTCCCCTGGTACACGAAAGACCAGGAGCATGTCGGGACTGTCACGGTGGTCAGCCCCGGCACTGGGAACCAGGAGAGTGCGGCGTCGAACGTCGAGGTAAGTAACTCCATCGGTCGAACCAACTACTCTAGGAACATCGCCCCGCGGCAACCGTCCTCTGTCTGGCTCCGGTCAGTTAGGCACCGCGGGGCTTTGTTCTGCCCGAGCCCGTCCGTCGCCAGGAGCCGCAGCACCGCGACTAAACCAGCACCCCGTGCTCAGCACATGAGGCGAGGGCGGCGCACACCCGCTCGTCGGCATCGGGATGCTCGCCCATTAGTGCCACGACGCTCTCGACAATCGCCGACGTGGTCAGTGGCCCGCTGCTGAACAGGAGGTCCCACACGGTGGTGCTCACCCCGGTCAGGCGCACCACCTGCGGTTCCGTGCACGCGGTGAGCACCGCGAACTCCCCCTCGCTCCACAGGGCCTCGTAGAAGGGGGCGAGTCGCCACACGCGCTCGGCGGGAATAGCCGACGGCGCAGGACCCGCCGCCGCGGTGTCCGCCCCTTCCACGGTAGGAGGCTCCTCGGCGACGGCACCGGGCGCGGCATCGCCGGGGGCAAGCACCTCGTACGTGGCGTCGGCCGCCGACGCCTGAGCCGCGCCCTCCCCGTCGGCCCGGGCCTTGACCGCGGCGCGCAGCGCGCCGGGCAGCTCGCTTGCTTCCGTGTACGTGGCCCGCCACACGCCGTCGAGCGAGGTGATGAGGCGGGCGAGGGAGCCGAGCGGGCTGGGCAGTTTCCACTGCGACGAGGATTGGCCCGCGAGAATGGCCACGGCTTCCAAGAGCGACAGTGGCTCGACGACCGCCTCGGCGGCGTCGACCTGGCGGTTGACGAGGACCACGTGGGAGGGGGCGGGGGCCGTCCCCGCGCACACGGACGTGATGCCCAGGTCCTCAAGGGCGTAGTCGCGCTTGTGGCGCGCGGGCTCACCCGGTTCCGAATACACGCGCGAGATCGGCTTCGGGTAGGCGGTGATGGAGAAGTCGATGGGGTCGAGGATCGTCAGTTCGTCGGTGAGGTAGGTGCCGCCGCGGGCGAGAGTGGTCACGGCCGTGGACTTTCCCGCGCCCGAGGCACCCGTGGTGATGACGGTGCCGAGATCCTCGAGGATCACGGCGCCCGCGTGCAGGAGGATTCTGGATCCCACGAGATGTTCGAGGATCCGCATCGTCACCTCCCCCGAGAGCCGGTAGGTGGCATCGCCGCCCACGCGGTTGAGCTGCACGGGCCGATCAATGCTGTGCGCGGCATCCCCGTCACCGCTCGGAATCACCGCGTTGACGACGAACGTGGGCTCCCCGCCCGCCTCCGTGAGCGCGGGGGCCCACAGCAGGCGCACCAGGTCAGGGAAGCGCCCGGTGGCCCCGTGGAACACGAGGTCAATCGTGAGGCCAGCGGTAGCAAGGCGAACGCGGGGCGCGCTCATGCGCCGTCCCGCACGTGGACCATGAAGCCGCGCTGCACGAAGTCTTCGAGGGCGGCGTGCACCACCGGCTCGGCGTTATCGGGCACGTCGTCCACCGTTTCTCGCAGCGCCTCCATGACCTCCTCGACCGTGAGCGGTCGCCCGGCCGCCTCCACGACGTCGAGCAGGGCGAACGACACCCCGTTCATCATTACCATCGGGCCGTCGGGAAACAGCCCCACCCACACGCTGTCCCCCACGGGATCCACGCCGAAGGCGCGCGCCCGGTAGAGCGTCCGGCCGCTCACGGAACGCTCGCTTGCACGAGGGTGCCGACGCCGCCGAGCCGAACCTCGCCCGAGGCGGCCGGAATGAACAGGGCCTCGCCGGAGCGCACGCGGTGGCGCCCCGTGCTCGACTCCGCGATGACATCACCCTCGAGGCACAGCAGGATGCGCGGCCCGCCCCCGGGCACCGTGTGCGCCGGAAGGAACGAGCCGCGATCATCATCGAGCGTGGTCACCGTGAGCTCGAAGTCATCGATCGGGGAAAAATAGGCCACAGTGTGGGGCGCGAGGCGCTCCGGGGCGATCCTGATCGGCGGCGCCGCGGTCACGCTCACGCACTGCAACAGCTCGTCGGCATCGACCTTCTTCGGGGTGAGGCCCGCGCGCAGCACGTTATCGCTCGACGCCATAATCTCGACGGCCAGGCCGCTCTGGTACGAATGAATCGTGCCGGCGGGAACAAACATCGCCTCCCCCGGCTGGAGGCTCACCGGGTTGAGCAGGAGCGCCACCGCGACCCCAGGATCGCCCGGGTATTGCTCGCTGAGCGCCACCACGGCCCGATCAATCCTCGGCGAGGGCGACACCCCGGCCTCAAGGCGCTCCTGGCACGCGCGCGCGAGGTCGAGGATCTCATCCGGCTTCGGCCGCATCGCGGGCGAAATCAGCATCCGAAACGCCGCGCGAATGCCGTGGGCCGTCGGCTGCTCGCGCACGAGGAGCCGCATCCGTTCGGCCAGCGGGCACTCGAGCCCCTCGAGGATCGCCGCGGCCTTGCGGGGAGTGCGGAAACCGCATAGGGCCTCGAACGGGGCGAGCGCCAGCACCATCTCCGGCTTGTGGTTCGCATCGCGGTAGTTGCGGTTCGGCGAATCGAGCGCGAGCCCCGCAGCATTCTCCGCCGCGAACGACTCGCGGGCGTGCTCGCGCGTGGGATGCACCTGCAACGAGAGCGGCTGCGCGGGGGCGATGACCTTGAGGAGGAACGGAAGCTCACTGCCGAACGTGCGGATCACGGCATCGCCCAGCATCCGCCGCGGCTCCTCGGCGATCACCCGATCCAGCGCCCGCTCCGACCCCAGCACCATCGACGGCGCGAGCGGATGCGCACCGAACCACACCTCTGCCCACGTGTCCCCGTCGGCCGCACGCCCCAGGAACTGCGGAAGGGCCTCCGTGGAGCCCCACGCGTATCGCTGAAGAAAGCCCTCTAGGCGCAGCATGTGGATTCTCCTTGTTCGCCCTCACTACTATAAATGGCATGCCCACCACTCCCACGGCGCCACCCATGGCCACCCGGCTGCGCATCACGCACGCCCTGCTGGAGACCCTGGGCCGCGAGGCCGGTATCAGGGTCCTCCACATCAAGGGCGTGACCCTCGATGCGGACCTGGCCAAGAACCGGCACGCCTCGACCGACTGCGACGTACTCGTGCCCCCGACAGACGCTGAACGCTATTGCGACGCCCTCGCCACCCACGGCTGGGATCTGCGCACCCGGTTCGAGCACGGCAGCGTGTTCGGCCACGCCGCCACGATGTACCACCCCGTGTGGGGCACGGTGGACGTGCACCGGTCGTTCCCGGGCCTCGATACCGACGCCGACGCGACCTTCGAGGCCTGGTGGCAGGACGGCCGGGAGATCGAGCTCGGTGGGGCTCGCCTCCGGGTGCCGTCGGCCCTGGACCAGCGCGTGTTGCTGCTCATGCACGCCGCGCGCTCCCCGAACGCGCTCACCTCGCACGATTTCCGCGTGACCTGGGAGGACGCGAGCGCCGACGAGCGCCGCGCACTCGAGGCCCGCGCCGTCGCTCTTGGCGCGATCACCCCGCTCATGATCCTCACCGACACGGGCGACGGCGAGCGGATCGACCGCGTGCGAGGCGAGCCGACGTTTCACCTGTGGGATGCGATCAGCCGCGGGGCGAACCCCACGGAGCTGTGGAATGCGCAGATTCAGGACGCGCATTCGTGGACGCAGAAGATAGGCATCATGTGGAAGGCGGCGCACGTTAATCGCGATCACCTCGCGATCCAGCTGGGGCATGCGCCGACGCGCGCGGAGATTGCCCGCGAGTGGGTGCACCGCCTGGGGCGGGGGACCAGGCGTCTTCGCCGACTGGTGCGCCCGCGCGGCGGCGATACCTCCGCGCGGTAAGGATTCCGAGCCACACCCCGAGCGCGGCCCCCGTGGCGTTGCTCGCGATGTCCCCGAGCGAGGCCTGGCGGGAGCCGATCACCCACTGATAGGACTCGACCGCGCAGGAGAGGCCGACGAGGGCGGCGAGCCACCACCAGCGCGGCACGAGCACCGCGAGCGCCCACGCGAGCGGCACGAAGAGAGCCACGTTCATGGCGACCGCGAACTGTTCGGGGCTCACGACCCGATGCAGATCAAACGGGGAGAGGACGGCGAGCCACACGTCAACGTTGAGTCGGTTGATGCGCCAGCCGTCCGCGGTGGTGAGCAGCCACGCCATGCCCACCGGGTACGCGACCGCGATCAGGCTGGCGAGGGCCCCGAGCCACGCGGGCAGGCCCGCCCTGGTCCCGACCCTGGCGTTAGTGCTGGTGGCGTGAGTTTCAGTGGCGTCACCGCCCGCGGCCTCACTACCGGTCCTGGTGCTTGCTCCCGTGCCCATCGCGCTAGTACGCCCCGTCGGAGGCGAGAACCGCGCGCACGGTGCGCGTGAGGATCGAAATGTCCTGCGTGAACGACCAGTTGTCCACGTAATACAGGTCCAGGCGCACCGTTTCGTCCCACGAGAGGTCGCTGCGGCCGCTGACTTGCCACAGGCCCGTGATCCCCGGGCGCACCGACAGTCGGTGCAGCGCGTCGGCGTCATACGCGCGCACCTCGGAGGGCAGGGCGGGGCGCGGCCCGATGAGCGACATGTCGCCCTTGAGCACATTCCACAGCTGCGGCAGTTCGTCGATCGAGTACCGGCGAAGGATGCGCCCGGGCTTCGTGATGCGGGGGTCGTCGGCCATCTTGAACATGACCGCGTTGCCCTTGTCGCGTTCGGCCCCCTCGAGCTCCGCGGCGCGGATCTCCTCGGCATTCGGCACCATGGACCGGAACTTGTAGAAGTCGAAGTGCTTGCCGCCCTGGCCCACGCGTTTGTGCACAAAGAACACGGGGCCACCGTCGGCCAGCTTCACCACGGCCGCCGTGACCAGCAGGAGCGGTGAGGTGACGACGAGTCCCACGGCGCTCGCCACGATGTCGAAGGCACGCTTGGACCACCGGAGCGCCTCGCGGGCCCGCGGGGGGTCGAGGTGCACGAGCGGCAGGCCCGCCACGGGGCGCATCATCACGCGGTCCGACGCGATTTCCGAGATGGCGGGCACAACGATCATGTCCACGTTGAAGTCGCCGAGTTCCCACGCGAGGCGCCGCATTTCGGCGCCCTGGAAGGACGATCCGGCGGTGAAGATGAGGATCGCGGGGCGGCGCTCGCGCACGATGTCGATGAGGTCGCCGTCGCTGCCGAGCACCTCGATGCCGAGCCGCGAATGCCGACGGGGATCGCCCTCGGGGGAAATCGCGCCGATGATCGAATAGCCGAGCCACCCCTCGCGCTTGAGCGTTCGCCCAATCGCGTCGACCTGCGGGAGCGAGCCCACGAGGATCGTCGGCATGAGCCATTTCCCGCGGGAGCGCAGCCCGTTGAGCACGCGGCGCAGGATCAGGCGGTTCAGAAGGAGGAAAAAGGGGCCGAGCACGAAGAAGACGGCGAAGAACACGCGCGACAGCGGGATGCCGGTGAGGTAGAGGATGACACCCGTGAAACCGGCCGCGTAAATGGTCGCGTGCGTGATCGCCGAATACAGCTGGCTGCCGGTTGAGAGCAGGCGCGGGTTGTAGCCGCCGTGAAAGGCAATGGCGACGACCCAGCCGAACACGAGGACCCACAGGCCGCTCGCGAGGTTCGAGGACAGATCGTGCGCGTCCGAGAACGTGGGAAGCTGCGTGCGGATCACGTAGGCGAGCAGCAGCGCGGCCACGAGGGAGACGAGGTCGGCACCAAACTGGACGGGCCGATACAGGCCCTTGGGCCTCCTGCCCTGCTGCACCATGCTCGCCCTCTTCTCGGATGTCACGCGCCCGCGCGGGGCAACCGGCCGAGGGGGTTCCACAAGATCTGCCGCATATGTGACGCGGCTTACCACTCGGTATATCTACAGCCAAGACTACAAGGCCCGCGGGGCGCGCTCAACGCGCACGGCCGATGTGGAAGGCAGCCCACACCCCGCGGCGCCTTCAGCGGCTCACGCCCCCAGATACCCCTTCATGACTTCAGCGCGATGCACCATCGTGTGCTGGGCGAGCGTGCGCTTCTGCCCCGCCTCGCGAATCCGGTTCGCCCACGCCGTATCCCGCCGCACCTTCGCACTCAGCTCCACCAGTTCCTCGGGGCTTTCGTACACGAGCACCTCGGTCCCCACGTCGAAATGCTGGTCCACGTCGGGGCGGTCGATGAGCTGCACGCCGCCCACGCCCGGCACCTCGAAGGTGCGCATCGCGAACCCGTCCTGGTTGAAGTGAATGTTGATGTTGGCGAGCGAGCCCTTCATGACCCCGTAGGCGTCGGCCCTCGACACGTCCCGGCTCGCGGGAATGTCCGGTCGCGGCCTGTTCCACGTCCGGGCCCTGTCGCGCCAGTCGTGGCTCCAGTCGCGGCCGTAGGCCCGCACCCGCTCCCCCGCCTCGTGGACGGCGCTCAGGACCTCGATGCGGTTGTCGTAGGCCGCCCCCACGAACGTCACTTCGTCCCGGTGGCCGATCTCGCGGTACTCGAGGAACGAATCGAAACCGTTGGCGATGTGCATGCTCGTGATCCCGCGCGCGCTCAGGGCCGCGTGGTCTTCCGCCGAATACGTGGCCACCTTCGGGAAACTCTGCAGGCGCTCATCGCTGAAGCGCATCCGCCGCACCTCGTCGTAAATCCACACCACGTACGGCACGCCCGAGCTTTCGAGCTCCGCCCACCACGCGTCCGACAGCGCGTCGCCCTTGATGACGATGACCGCATCGGGCTTCACCTCGCGAAACGCCTTGATGACGGGGGCGCTCACGTAGGCGGAGCGGGCGGGCCCGGAGTTCAGGCCGACGCGTTCGGGAAGTTCAAACGCGACCTTGTTCCACGCCTTCTTCGCCACGGTGGCGAAGTGATCCACGAGCACGACGCTCGTCTCGAAACCTGCCGCATCGAACGCGCGGCGAAACGCCTCGTAGTAGCCGTGGAAGGCCGGCGAGACGATCAAGAGTTTCGTGCCCATATCAGCGCTCTCCTTCATCCGGCGCGGCCAGGGCCCGCACCTCATCCTGCAATCGTTGAATAAATGCGTCTTCGCCGAACGTCTCGGCGTGCGCGCGCACCGTGGCGGGATCGTAGGCGGCGCCGTCGCCGAAATCTTCCACGGCGCGGCGGATGTCCGCCACCTCGGCCGCGGCAAAGAACGCGCCGTTCGTGCCCTCGCTGATGGTGTCGAGGTAGCCTCCCGCGCGCAGCGCGAGGGTCGGCACGCCGTGCGCCCCCGCCTCGAGCGGCGTGAGGCCAAAGTCCTCGTGGCTCGCGGCCACGAGCGCACGTGCGCTCGCATACGCCCACCGCATCTGGGCATCGCTCAGGCCCTCCACGAGGCGCACGTTCTCCGGCGCGCTTGCCCGCAGCTGATCTCTGAGCGGGCCCTTCCCGATCACGAGCAGCCGTTTGCCGGGCATCTGCCGGAACGCGTCGATCACCCGATCCACGTGCTTGTACGGCTGCAGGCGCGACACCACGAGGAAGTGACCGCCCGCGGACCACTGCTCACCCAGCTCCGTGATGCCCTCGTGCGTGCCGTGCGCGACGGACGGCGAGAACGGCGGGAACAGCGGGTCCGCCGCGATGCCGTACACGTCCGCAATGCGCTTCACGACGACGCTCGAATTGCCCAGGTAGCGATCCGCGCCGTGCGCGGCCCGCGCATCCCACGCCCGCAGCGACGGGCCGAGGGCCGCGAGCGCGAGCCGCTTCGGATCGAGGCGGCCCGCCTCCCCCACGTAGTCGTCCTCGAGGTACAGCCAGCGCGCGGGCGAGTGGCAGTACACGAGCTTTTTCCCGGTGGTGGGGAATGCGTGGGCCCAGCCCGACGAACTGGCCACCACCACGTCGGCATCGATCGTCATGCGGCTCGCGGCGTGGCGCAGGATCGGCAGGGCGAGCCTCGGATCCCGGCGCAGCGGGCCGATACGGTTCAGCGGCGACACCCGAATATCCACGTCCCGGTACTCCGGGTACGTCTGCTCGGGGGCATACATGAGCGTGTGCAGGCGCGCGCCGGGGAACGCCTTGAGGATCGAGAGGACGAGGCGTTCGGCTCCGCCGCGCTGGGTCAGGTAATCGTGCGCGATGGCGATGCGCGGTTCAGCGGTCACAGGCCGTCCTTATCTGAGCTGGTGGCGGGGGCCAGGGTCGTGAGCGTGGTCTGCAGGCGGCGGAGTCCAGCCTGCGGGCTATACATCGTGGTCCACCTGTCACGGCCCCGCTCGCGCACGCGCGCCGCCCGGGCATCCCAGGTCTCGAGCGCCTCCTCGAGGACGGCGCCGAGAGCCTCGGCGTCCCCCGCGGGAAACACCCACGGGTGATCCGGGCCTGCGACCTCCGCGAGCGCTCCGGCGTCCGAGACCACGACCGGCACTCCGTAGCCGAGGGCTTCGGCGACTACGAGCCCGAACGTCTCGAAGGCGCGTGAGGGGACCACGAGGATGTCGATCTGCGGGAAGAAATCGGCGGGGCTCACCCAGCCGAGATATTCCACGGCGTCCCCGAGGCGCTCGAGGGCGCGCGACAGTTCGGCGTCGTCCCCCGCGCGCGCGTGCCGGGAGGCGCCACCGACCACGAGGGTGAGGCCGCGCCCGCGCTCGTTCAGGTCGGCGAGCGCCGCGCCGAGGTCCGCGACGCCCTTGCTCGCGGTGAGCCGCCCCAGATAGCCGATGCGCGCGGGCCGCTCGGCAAGCGGCACCATGTGGGAGGCGTCGATGGGCGCTGTCCAGTTTTCCAGGACGCGGCTGCCGGGGACTTTGCGGGCAACCGCGTGCGAGGGCACGAGGGTGGCGGCGGCGCGCACGCGCGCAGGGGCGGCCGAGGCCCGCTGGCCCCACCCCGAGGGAAGGGAATGAAGGTGAACGATCCGGCGCCCAAACGGCGCCGTCGCGAGCGATGGCACGAGGCCGTTGCACCACAGGGGCGTGCGGGGGTGCCGGGCGCGCCACAGCGCCAGGTGTGCCATGTAGGCCGCCCGCGAGGAGGCGGACACCGTGGTGACCTCGAAGCCGCGCCGGGCTGCCTCTGCCACGAGGTCCCCCGGGGCGCGCGGGCCGAGGACCACGACCTCGATCCCGAGGGTGCGCATCGCCTCGGCGATGGCAAGCAGCATGACCTCGCCGCCGCCGATATCGCCGTTGTTCGTGGCGATGGCGACGCGCGGGCGCCGCCGCGCCCCCGCGCGCTTCGTCGTCATCGGTCGTCGCTCACGAGTGCGCGTTCGCCCGGCAGCGGCTCCCCGTCCGCGGCCTCCTCGGCGGGAGGTTTCGAGGCTTCCACCTGGGCGATGAGCGCGAACGCGAGTGCGAGCGCCCACGGCACCGTCACGAACACTTCGCCGAGGCGCCACGCACAGATCAAAATGCCCACCGCGAGCGCCTGAGCGTAGAGTTCCGCCCGAGTGAGGTGCGCCTTGAACGGCTGCAGCATGACCACGACGGTGATGAGCACAATCGCGAGCAGCCACGGCCACCCGCCCTCCACAAGGGCGGAGAGGTAGGAGTTGTGGAAGAACCACCGGCCGCCATCCATCTTCACCACGGCCTCACCGAGGCCCATGCCGAAGAAGCCCGCGCCGTCGGTCTTGATCTGCGCCGCCTCATCAATGCGGGCGCGCAGAAGGTCGGAGCCCTCGCGGTCGGAGAACTGCCCGATCTGCGAATAGTCCTCCGCCGTGATCATGACGCCCCAGTAGATGACGCCCGCCAGCAGCCAGCGGCCCACAAGGTTCACCCTCGGGGCGATGAGGATCCAGATCATCGCCCCCGCGAACGCGGCCAGCGAGGTGCGCGAGCCCGTGAGCCACAGGGCCGAGGAATACACCACGACAACAAGAAACCGCAGGTAGGGGCTCTTCGCATAGGCGAGGAGCAGGATGCCCGTGATGCAGTAGACGAGGCCCGAGTAGTTCTTATCGCCCGCCCAGCCGGTGAGGTAATCCCCGTAGTTGCGCGAGACGAGGCCCGCGTAAAACAGCGGAATGTTCACGAGCGAGGCCGCGGCAAAGCCCGCCAGAATCGAACGTAAGTCCAGCCGCCCGCTCGCCACCACAATCGCGAAGCCGAGCACCACGACCATCCTCAGCAGGCGCCCCCGCCAGTCTGCGGCCAGCTCCGTCGGCGTCGCCGTAAACGACACGAGCGCCAGGTACGACACGGCGATCACGAGGATCGGCACGAGCAGCTGGAGCTTCCCGAGGTCCCGCAGCGGCTTGCGCCCGAGAGAGATCACGAGCAAGAGGCCCAGCGTCACGGCCTCGCTCTTGAACGGCAAGGTCACCGGGAGACCGGTGAACAGGATGAAGCCCGCCACGATCTCGATGATCCGGAAGCGGCCCGCCCCGCGCACCCCGGCGCGCAGCGAATCTGCCATGCGCGCGGCAGTATCGCGGCCGTCGGCCCGGTCGGCTCCCGCCGCCACGTGTGCGCTCACGCGAGCACCTCCTCGTATGCCCCAGCGATCCGTTCACACATCTGCCCCACGCTCACGCTGCCCCGCGCGGGCGTGGGCCGTTCGGCAAGGTCCTGCCCCTGCTCGATCACGGCCGCGGCCACCGCGGCGGGGTCGTCGGGATCGACCAGGCAGCGCGCGGGAACAATCTCCCGATTCCCGCCCACATCGCTCGCCACGACGCCCCGGCCGTGCGCCACCGCGTCCAGCAGCGTGTACGACAGGTTCTCCCACGCCGACAGCTGCGCCACCACATCGTGCGTTCGCATCGCCTCCGCGCCGTCAACAAACCCGACAAACGCCACCGCATCCTCAATCCCGAGCGCGCGTGCCCGCGCCTCCAGCTCGGCGCGCAGCGGACCCTCGCCCGCCACACTCAACCTCGCCTCGGGATGCTCCCGCACCACCAGGGCGAAGCCCTCGAGCAGCGCATCGATCCGCTTCTCGTGGCTGAGGCGCGCGAGGCTCAGCACCCTGAGACCCGACCGCGGCGGCGCCGCATCCACCGGATCCACGCCGTTGCGAATCACGCTGATACCCGCGCCGCGACCCCACTGCCGCAGCACCTGCCGCTTCGTCGATGCGCTCACCGCGATCACCCGATCCGTCCGCCGCAGCCGCAGCGAATGAATCTGCAGCTTGAGCGCCGCAATCGCCCGATGCGCCTGATACAGGGTCGAATCGCCCGCGATGCCGTGCTCCGTGCTCACGAGCCGCACCCGGCGCCCGTCGGCCCCCCGCATCCTGACCACGGCGAGCATCCCCACCAGGTCACCAAACGCGAGATGCGTGTGCAGAACGGCCGGGCGGAGCCGACGCATGAGCGCGCGCAGCTCCCGCACCGCGGACCGGGCCCCGTCGGCCACGCCAAAACTGCCCGTCACGACCGCCGCTCCGCTCTCGCGCAGCGCCTCGGCAAGCGGACCCTCCGGCACCGCGAACACGACCCTAAAACCCGGGATGCCCGCCCCCGCCACGTCCAGCAGATGCCGACCCACCCCGGCCACATTCGGGACCGGGGTGTACCACAGCACCGTGCGAGGCACGGCGCCGCCGGAAGGGCGGATGGGGGTCATGGCGCTCAGCACTCGTCCCCGCGTCACATCCACTTTTCGAGGCGGTCCAGGGCGGTGAAGAAGCCCTCGCCATTGTTCACGTGGCCCATCCAAATCTCCGGAATGAACGGGGCGTTCGGCGCCACGCGGTCGATCCGCTGACCGAAGTCCGCCCAATCCACCTCGCCCTCGCCCACCTGGACGCCCTCGCCATCAACGCCCACCGAATCCACGACGTGCAGGTGCTCGCTGTAGGGGCCCATGAGGTCGATGTATTCGCTGAACGGGCGGCCCGCAAAGTTCGCCGCGAGCTTCGAATGCGAGACGTCAAACGTGAGCCGACGCCCGTACTTCTCGCAGAACCACACCGAATCCTCGGGGTCCATAAAGAGGTTGTGGAACTGCTGACCGCCCATGAGCCACGGGAACGGCGGCAGGGTCTGCGCGGTCAGGCGCACCCCCTCCTCGTCGATCCGCTCGAGGCCTCGCTGCACCCGCTCGTACATCGGGATGCGCTCCTCGGGCCGCACGTGGGCGTCCGGCAGGAACCCGCCCATCGTCACGATCACGATCGGGTCCTCGGCGCACGTGAAGAATCGGCGCATGTCGCGCGTCATATCCACAACCTTCTGCACCTCGCGGATCGACCGCTCCCAGATCTCATCGTCCGGGCTCGCCAGGTCAATGAGGAAGTCGCCCGCATACAGGTCGGGGGCGTGCACCGTGAAGAACTGCGGCAGCTTCTCGCCCGGCGTGAAGAAACTCGCCGGATCCAGCTCCATATCCTTGTAGCTCTGGTGGAACTCCAGGAAATCCGGCTCGGACACCTCGAGCAGGGGCCGGAAGTCGTGGAACCGCACCGGCAGGCCCCAGGGCCGACGGAAGCTGTACGCGTGATGCTGCTGCGCCTGTTCGGCGAGGTCACCCGGGTAGAAGAAGTCGCCCGCGGGAACATCGCGGTGCAGGGTCACGCCGAGCAGGGCCTCGCGCTGGTTCGGCTGCAGGCCGCGACCCGGCGACTTCACATCAATATCCGCGGGCGTGATGACATCGCCGACCGTGAGGTCCCGCGCCGCCACGAGCGACTTCGCGAGGTTCACGCGATTCATGAGCTCGCCCGTGGACAGCTCGCGCGGGCGAGCCGAACCAATCGACTCCTCGACCTCGCGGATCTGGCGCACCATGTGCGCGAGCTCGTCCGGCAACAGCGACACCTTGTGATCGTTGCCCTCGAGCGACTTATCCACCGTCACGTGCTTCTCGATAATCGAGGCCCCGCGCGCCACCGCCGCGATCGGCACGTGCCAGCCGCGCTCATGGCCCGAATAGCCGACGAGGCATTCTCCCAGTTCAGCCAGCCGATCCATGTAGGCCAGGTTCACGTCCTTGAACGGCGCCGGGTACGTGGATTGGGTCTGCAGCAGCGCGTACGGCGCGCCGTGATCCTTGAGGATTTTCACCGCGCCCCGGATCTCCGTCTCGCTCGACATGCCCGTGGACACCACCATCGGGTCGTGGAAATTCGCCACGTGCGCGAGCAGTTCATCGTTCGTCAGGTCAGCCGACGCGATCTTGTACCCCACCATCCCGTAGGCGTGCAGCGCGTCCGCACTCACCAGGTCCCACGGCGTGCAGATGACATCCACGTCCTTCTCGCCGCAATAATCGAACACGCGGTACATGTCCTCGACACTCAGCGAATACTTCGCGAGCAGATTCATCGTGTATTGCGGGCCCAAATCCTCGCCTGCCGAACTCGACCCGCCCGACCTATACAGGCTCGCCATATCGCGCAGTTGGAACTTCACCGTGTTCACACCCGCGTTCACGCAGTGATCCACGAGATGCTTCGCCAGCTCCACATCACCCTGGTGATTATTACCGATCTCGCCAATGATGAGCGACGGCAAACCCCGACCAATCGAATGCCGACCAATCGTCATCACCTCCGCACTCGGCGACGCCACCGCGACAATGCGGCCGCGCTCATCCAGCACCGGCAAACGATCCACGCCCGGGCGGAACAACCGCTCCACCTCCGGGCCCGGCGTCCCCTCCAGGACCGACAAGAACCCCGTGTTCGCCACGTCGAGCGCCGGCAACCCCAGATCCGGCGATGCTTCGCGCACCAGGTAGCGGCGCACATCGCCGTCGGTCAAGGTGCCGTGCACCACGCCGTGCGCGTCCACCACGAACACGATCCGAGCCTGATTGTCGCTAATCTTGCGCAGCGCCTCGAGAATGCTTGCCTCGCTGCTCACCGTGTACGGGGAGGTGGTGCGGTCAATAATCATGAGAGGGTCCATCCAATCCGGGCGAGCATCTGCTCGGCAGCAGCAACGTCTGCCACGGTATCGATGTCCACCCCTTCCACTTCTTCCAGCATGAACAAAGAAATCTTGCCGCCCAGACGATTCATCGTCTCGCGGTACAGCTCCGGCTTCGTCACGTACAGACTGCCGTTCTCGAAATAAAACATCTGATCTGGCGTGAGTTCCTGGCGCCGCGGACGCCTCGACCAGTCGTAGTGCGCGCTCGCGCTCTCCCCCGGCGTGGCTGGCGGGCGCCAAAAGAACGGCGACTCCGGCACCACCGCCACGAGTGAATCCGCCCCGTCGGCCCGAAACTTCTCAATCGCCCGCCGAATCGTCTCCGGCCTGCGCACCGGGCTCGTCGCCTGCAGCAGCATGACCGCCTCGAGCTCCATGCCCGCCGCCTCCGCCACGTCCATCGCGTGCACGATCACCGGCTCCGTCGGCGTCGTATCTTCCGCGAGCTCCGCCGGACGCTCGATCACGTGCGCCCCGTACCGCCGGGCCACCTCCGCAATCTCCTCATCCTCCGTGGACACCGCCACGTGCACATCATCGCCCGCCTCGAGCGCCTGCGCGATCGTCCACGCGATCAGCGGCCGCCCGCCAATCGGCAGCAGGTTCTTGCGAGGAATCCCCTTCGACCCACCCCGCGCCGGAATCACCGCCAGTACCGTCATGCTCCTGCCTCCACAATCTGCGCGATCCGCGTGGCCGGTTCGGCCTCAATAATGTCCAGGGCCTCCGTCGGCCTCTGCGACCCCCACCGCCTCATGCCGTACCGGCCCCACAGCTCCTCCACCCACAGGGGTGCCCGCACCGCATACACCCACGCCGGGATCCCCCGCACGGCCGCCTCCAGGACGCCCGTGGAAAACACGCCCACCACCTGATTCGGCATCTCATTCAGCGGGACCGACGAGTCCGCGAACTCCATGCCCCGGCGACGCCACAGCGCGTGCTGCGCCCTGCTCAAGGCGTCCTCTTCGCGCGGATGCGGCCGATACAGGCCGTTGTTCCCCTGGCAAAAATGCCACGCGCTGCCCCCCGTGACCCGCCTCGGAAGCTCCGCGCCATGCAACTGGCCAAGGAACACCGGGCGCTCCACCACATCCCCCTCCAACGGGCGCTGCGCCGCCTCCCACAGGTGCTGGCTGCCCACCGTGCGGGACGTGACATCGGCGCGGCGCATCGTCCAAAACTCGGCATCGGCCTCGCTCCACGCGAGCAGCGTCGCATTCGGCGGCAGCGGCGGCGCATACGGGGTCAGCACCCCGTGCTGCAGCACAAACTCCTCGATCCCCGCCCGCGCGGCCACGCGGTGCAGGACCGCCCCCGCGCCGAGGAAATGCCCGAGCGTCACCACCGCCGACGGGGCCCGCTCCACAATCTCCGCCACCGGGTCGCTGAGGTCGATGCGGCTCCACCCCTCGCCGCGAAGCTCCGGAAAATCCAGGTGCGCCGGGAACAGCACCGACACCGCGCCCGACATGTACGGCAGGATCGACAGACTGTTCGCCTTCGCCGTGGGCGAGTTCGAGTCAATGCCGATCACCACGTGAGAACCGGCCACCTCACCCGCACGGTGGGCGAGCGCATAGCGGGGAGCATCGTCGGTGGCGGCTGAGCGCGCGGGCGCCGCGGCCTCGGCCGCGGGTGTCTGCGCGTGTACCTGCTTCCGGGGCTCTTGCGCACTGGTCTGGGCGTCACCCTCGTGCGCCCTCGTGTGCTTCCCGGCATCCACGACAGGATCCGTCCCGCCCGTGCGCTCCTGTGATGGCGCGTCCCCTGCGGCGCCCAGGACTTCCCCGGTTCCCGCGCTCCCCTCCGGCGCCCCCGGCGCCACTGCTCGGCGGGACGGCCGCCACGACGCCGCCGCCTTCACCGCGCCTCGCGCCGCCGCCGCACCGCGCTGCACGCGCCTGCGGGAGTTCTGCCACTCCTGCCATTCGGCAAGGTCAGAGGGGTAAATGAGACCCGAACTGGCATCGGGGTCCTGCCAGATATTCACGAACACGTCCGTTCTCTTCGTGGGCATGCGGGCCTAGCGTCCATCATACGAACCTGAACAAGCGGTAAGGAGCGGGCGGCGGCAAATCGGGACGCACACCACGCGCGACGAAAAACCGCACGCACCGCGCCCCAGGGCGGTGCTCTGTCGGCCGCGCCTCAGGGCGCTTCCCTGCCTGCTCCGTCGGCCCGGTCTCAGGGCGCTTCCCCGCTTGCCCCATCGGCCCCAGCTCAGGACGCTCCCCAGCCTGCTCCGTCGGCCCCGCGGAAGCGCCGCGCCGCACGAAGCAGCCCCCACTCAAAAGCCGCCGTCTGCACTGGGTGCACGTCGCGCCCGGCCGCGCGCCTGCCCGTGTTCCAGGCGAGGTTCACGAGCGTTGCCCCCGCGAGTCCCGCCCTGAGCGCCCACGGATTCAAGTGGCGGCGGGCATAGAGGTCGCGCGCGTTCGTGAGCCAACCGCGCCTGCGCGCCTCGCTGCCCGCACTGCCACCACCCGCGTGCGTCACGCGCAGGTGCGCCGCATACACCGCGGGCACCCCCGCCGCCCGCAGCTTGCCCTGCAGATCCACCTCTTCCGTATACATGAAGTAGCTTTCGTCGAAGCGCCCCACCGCCGCGACCTCGGCCAGCGGCAGCAGCATGAGCGCACCGCTCACCCACTCAACCGGGACCACGCCCGAAGCCCGCTCCGCCGCAAGATCATGCCCCACCGCTCGATGCAGAACGTCCGTGTGCCGCAGCGACGCGAGCGGCACGAGCCACTCCACCACCTGCTGGCCAACCGTCGGGAACAGTCGCGCCGCATAGCCGCTGCGCCCCGACTCGTCCTCGCTTCGACAACCCACGACGGCGGGCAGCCACGGCGAGGCCGAGGTCAGCAGGTCACGTAGAAAAAGCTCGGGCAGGCGCACATCCGAGTTCACGACGAGCGCGTACTCGATGCGGGGCGCTACGGTCGTCGCATCCTCGCGGTAGTGCTGGTCGCGCCCGGTATCGCCTTCGCGATCATCCTTGGCGGTCCCACGCTCGTCACCATGCGCATCCGGCGCACCGCGTTCCTCGCGCCGGTGCGTGTCGGACCCGGCGCCACCGACGCGATCATGTTCGCTGGCTCCCTCTAGACGCTTCAGGCCCGTGTTGACCGCGGCCCCAAACCCCCCATTGCGCTCACGCCGAATCAGCTCCACCCCGTCCGGCAGCACGGACGCATCAACCGGCCCGGGGAAACAGTCGTCCACCACGACCACGCGCCCCGGACGCTCGTCCGCGGGCACGTGCGGCCCCACGAGCCCATTGAGCATCGCCGCCACATCGTCGAGCGGCCCATAGCTCGGCACCACGACGCCCACCATTGAGGGCGTCACACGAACGCCTGCTGCCGTCGGCCCGTCGCTTCCGGCCGAACCGGCGCCCCCTCGCGTCGGCCCGTTGGTTCCGGCCGAACCGGCACCCTCTCGCGTCGGCCCGTCGGCCCCCGCCATCTGGGAACCGCCCCCTCGCGCCACCACGGCTAGCCCTCGCGCGAGTCAGAAGACGCCGGAGCGCGCGACGCTGACGTCGGCCCCTGAGCCCCCGACCCCTGGGCGCCCGGGGCCTGAGTGCCGAGCCCCTGCGCCTGCCCCTGCGTTGGCGAAGCCTGCGCGCCGGAGCCCTGCGTCGGATTCGCCGCCTGCTCCCGAGCCGCACGCGCACGCCGACGCGCCTGCGCCCGCGGGCCCAGCTCGCGCCCATCCTCGCCATAGACGCCACCATCCACGGCCGGACGAATCACCTGATCGCCCGCGCCCGCCGCCGACGCCCCCTCAATATCCAGCGCATTCTTGCGCTGCTTCCGCTTGAGGCGCTTACCCGTCTCCGAGTCATACGTGGTGCGGTACGCCGAATAGCCGTAGCTCGAATAGCCATACTCCGCATCGCCATACGCCAAACGGTTCAACCGGCTGGTCGACGCGCGGTTCATCACCACGCCCAGCACCGTGCCCTGCACGTGACGAATCGACTCAATCGCCCGCGACAACCCCTCCACGCGCGTGCGGCCCGGCACCGCCACGAGAATCGCCCCATCCGTGTGACGACTCAGCAGCACCGCATCCGTCACCGCCAAAATCGGCGGCGCATCCACGATCACGAAATACTCTTCCGCCAGGTCATGAATGATGTCGCGCATCCGCTGCGACCCCAGCAGCTCCGACGGATTCGGCGGAATCTGACCCGCCGGAAGAATCAGCAGATTCTTCGTGGCCGACTCCTGCACCACGTCGTCCGCCGTCACGGCCCCCGCAATCAACTGCGACAAGCCCACCGAACCATCCAGGCCAAACTCCTTCGCCACCACCGGGCGCCGAAGGTCAGCATCCACCAGCACCACCGGCTGCCCCGACTTCGCGATCACGCGCGCCAGGTTGCCCGACACCGTCGACTTACCCTCACCCGGCGCCGACGAACTCACCACAATCGACCGCGGCGGATTATCGACGTTCGCGAAGCGAAGGTTCGTGCGCAGCTTCCGCAGCGCCTCCTTCGAATGGAACAAGTTCGGCTCCGGAAGCAGACCATCCTTCTTCCGACCAAAATCCTTAGAATCCGGCAGCACACCGAGCGCCGACACCGGCGTCTTCGACCGCACATCCTCCACCGTGCGCACCCGCGAATCATTGCGGTTACGCAGCCACGCAATCGCGAGCGCCAACAGCAGGCCAGCACCCGCACCAATCGCCCCGAACTGCATCCGATCCGGCGCCACCGGCACACCGCCACCGTCGGCCGTCTGATACTGAATAAGCTTCATCGGCGCCGCCTCACTGTCGCGGTCACCCGTCTGCAGGAACGCCCCCTCGCGATCCACCGCAGAAATCGACGCGTTCGCGATATCCATCGCCGCCTGCGGCGTCGTCGCCCGCGCCTTCACCGTAATGATCGGAGCATTCGGGTCGATACTCGCCGTCAACCCCGACGCCACCCCATCCGGGCTCAGATCCAGCCCCAACTGGTCCACAATCGACTGCCCGACCGCGCGCGTATTGAACAGCGGCAGGAACGTCTGCGCCGTCCCATACTTCGAGTCCTCGCCACCCGCCGGCGCATTCGCACCCGTCGGGACAACGTTGCCCGCCTCGTCGGTGGTCACGCTCGTCGCCACGTAGCCCAGCGCCGTCGCCTCATACACCGGCGTCTTCGTGTACGAGTAGCCGTAGCCAGCCCCGAACCCAACCACCGTCAAGATGATCAGCAGCAACGCGTTTCGCAGCAGCAGCCGGAGGAAATCTTCAATCGTCACAGCACACCATCAATTCAGCCTCGGCTCGCCCGCCGCGCGGCAGGGACCAAGGAACAGGGGAAGGGCAGTCAACCAACTTTTCCAGCATATCCACCGCCGCCCACCAGCAACATGCACATCGGTGCGGCTTTGACCACACGGTTAGGACAGCGATCCGGCCCGCGGGGCTTGGTCGCCTCCCACGGGCCCGGTGCCCTCTCACGGGCCCTACCCCTTGCCTCTCGGTTTGCGGTGACTCCGAGAACGACTATGGCTTCACCCCGAAGGCGGCCCCCTTGCCTCCTGGCTTGCGGTAACTCCTGGCTTGGCTGGCCTGCTTGGTTCTACTCCGCACGCCAGTGCTGCCGAGGACCCTGCACCCCACTTCCGCCGAGACTCCCCCGGCTTCGCCCCGGTCACCCGCCCATGGCCCCTCCACTGCTTTCCTTCTCTACGGCCCCTCTCCCCGCCCCACACCACTCCTCCCCGGCTTCTCCATCCCAAGCTCCCCCACTGCTTGCGTTCCCCGCAGCCCCCACGACGCTCCCCCTTCCCACGGCTACTCCATGGCTTCCCTCCCCGCCCCGCGGCCCTCACGACTCCCCACCCCGGCTCCCCCATTGCTTTGCCCCTGGCTTCTCACTCCGCCGCAGATCCCCCATTGCTTTGCCCCTGGCTTCCCCCTCCCCCGACCCTCCTTCCCCCAGGTGACACTCGATGGCGACTCACGCCGCCCCAGCCGCCATCTTTCGTCCCCGCGCGCTTTTCGCCGCCTGTGCACGGCGACACTCACCCGGGTGCCCGACCGAAAGGAGCGAGCTGAGCGCGGACTTTCTGGCGGTCAAGGGCACCCTGCGGGTTGGTCACGCTCTGAGGCTTGGGGAGCAGCGGGCGCGGAGGCCGGTCGCACATCGTGCAGGGATCAGGCATTTGCTTGCGGCATGCCCGCGGCTGCGCCACTCCATAGCTCGGGAGCTTCACCTCTGCTCGCGACTCCGGCGATCAGCTTCCTCGTGCAACTTCCCGAGGAGGTCGAGGACGCGCTCCTGCACGGGCGGGTCGCATCGACTCCGGCGCTCCGCCTCTTCTCGTCACACCGCCGCTCTTCCTTCGCTCGCGACTCCGGGGTTATAGGCCAAAATGCGTGTATGAGAGCCTGCGAATCATTGGGTTGACCTGCGGGTTTAGGGCATCGAACATGCCCTGCGAGTATGCCCGGTGCTCGCCGTCGTCCTCGGTGAGGTGGGGGCGGTCACGACCTGGCGAAGAACGGATCGACCAGCCCGGGGCGCACAAAAAGGGCGATCCGCCCCGGTGAGCATTCGGGGCGGATCGCCAAGGTCGAGGTGGCGCGAACTGGTCCAGGGTTCGCTGCCGTCCTCACGAAGATGGGGCCAAGAAGTTGCCGTGAACGGCCACCATCTTCGAGTCTATGAGGCTTGCCTAACCTCACGAAGAACAGTCTGCACCCTTGTTCGCGATTACGCAACCCCCGTCTTGCAATATTCGCTTTTTCGCAAGCCGGTGCTCGCGGACACCCCAACCACCCTCGCATTCAGGCAACTCTTCAGGCGTAGGACGTGCGGTCCACGGCGCCCACTCCATGCCTGTCACGGCTCACTCCGACACCCGCGGCTCACTCAAACACCCGCACTCCTCCCCACTCGGGCCAGCCCCCTCCCGCTAACTCCGAGTCGACTCCTCCCGCGCCCGTGACCGACCCGCAGGGCGCCCTTGTACGCCTACAAGCGCCCTCGGCTCGCCATCTATCCCACCCGACGATCTATCGCCCCCCCCCCCGCGCCACCGGGACGATGGATGGCGACTCGCCGACTCCCAGTCGCCATCCATTGACGACTCGCGGAAAGGTGGGTCCGCGACCGAGGCTGCGCCCTGCAGGAGGCAACTGAAGTCGCACCTGAACGCCAGGCATCAAACGACCACCACACGCCAACCACCGCGACCGCCGCACGCCACCTTCCGCGACCACCACAGCCACCCGAACCAGCCGAACCGCCACAGCCTCACCAACACCCAGGCCATAATCACCACTACGGTCCATAACGCCACCGCACGGCCATTCACCGCAGCGAGGACCCACCATCACCCAGCGCTCCATAAGGAACACTTGGGGCTTCGCGATAGCATGACGCCATGGACCCCCGCAGACTCGTCATCTTCCACACCGTCATCACCAACGGCTCCATTGGCGCAGCGGCCCGCGAACTCGGGTGGACGCAGCCCGCGGTCTCCCAGCATCTCGCTGCTCTCGAGAAGGACACCGGCATGCAGCTGCTCCTGCGCAGCTCAGGCGGCGTGACCCCCACGGAGGCGGGCGCGCGCCTCGCTGCTCACGCGGCCGCCATCGCCTCGAACCTTGCCGCCGCCCATCGGGAAATGGACGACATCGCCGCCCTGAAGAAGGGCCGCGTGCGGTTCTCGGCATTCCCGTCGGCCGCTGCGATTCTCCTGCCCGCCACGCTGGCGTCGATGACGACCGCGCACCCCGGGATCGACCTGAACTTCACCGAGCTTGAGCCGCCGGAGGCGATCGCGGGCGTGCTGGGCAACGAGCTCGACGTGGCGATGATTTTTCGGTACTCGGACACGCCGGTCAGCGAGGAGGGCGCGCTCGAGTGGACCCCGATTCTGGCCGATCCAGTGCGGCTCGTGCTGCCCGTGGATCACCCGTTCGCCGACCGCGATGACCTGTCCCTCGACGACCTGTCCGATGAGAACTGGGTGGCCGGCTGTTCGCGGTGCCGCGCTCACCTGCTGGCAAGCGCGGAGGCGGCCGGGTTCACGCCGCGCGTCAAGTACTCCTCCGACGATTCGACCGTGGTGCAGCGGCTCATCAGCCACGGCACGGGCGTCATCGCGCTGCTGCCCGAGATTGCGCTCGAGGCGTATCCGCACGAGACTGTCGCGGTGAAGACGCTGCAGGGGCTCGACATGCGCCAGATCGGGATCGTCAATCGTCCGGGCGCGTTGAAGATCCCGGCGATTGCCGCGTTCGTCGCGGCGTTGACGGCGGAGGCCTCGAAGCATGGCTGTTCGGTGATTGGGTGTGATGAGGATGAGTAGGCGCAGGCCGGGGGCGGATCCGTCGGCGATTCAGTTGTGGAAGCGGACCGCGCTGTTCGTCGTGGTGGGCGTGGTGTTGGCGCTGCTTCTGGCGTGGAATGGGTGGTGGCAGGTCGCGATTGTGTTCGCGGTGGTGTCGCTGTTCATGGCGTGGTGGGTGTCACCGTCGCGCAAGGGCTTGCATACGCCGTGGGCGGAGGCGGCGCGGACGCGTGGCGAGGGGCACGCGATCATCGTGTGGTCGACGGTGGATCGGGCGTCGGCGCAGATTCAGGTGGGGTTGCGGCCGAATGATTCGCGTTTGACCTGGGTGAATTACATGCACGATGCGGAGGCGCGGGCGTTCGCGAAGCAGCACGGCGGGTTCGATGCGCTGCCGCTAGCGGTGGTGGGGGATCGGGTGTTGCCGACGGCTACCAGCGGTCAGGTGCTGGATGCGTTGGATGGGCGTTAGGCGGGCCGACGGGGGCGCGGTTTCGCTCGCGCGTGCGTGAGTGGGGCCGGTGCGCTCCACACTCGGGCCGGCGGACGGCTGGAGACTCCACACACTCGGTCACCGAGTCGATGCACCCCGCACTCGGACCCGTGTGTGTACGTCGGCATCGGTGCCGCTTGTGCACAAGCATGATCGTGGAGCCCTGACATCTCGACTCGATACTCCAGGGTTGAAGGGTGCATGGATCTTCTTCGTTGACGTCGGCTCCCCTGCCGCGGCGCCCGGCATCGGGGGCTGCGGGGGGTGCGTGGCCTGCGGGAACCTCGACACCCGCCGGAATTGGGCGTGTCGAGGCGCCGGAGTTGCCTGCAAACGTTGATCCGTCGCAGACTGCTCCCCCGCCGAGGTCCAAGTGCCCGGCTTCCCGTCGGCCCCCGCGGCATGTCCCGCCACCGGCCCTGCGCCACCGCGCCTTCACGGTTGCCGAAGCGGCCGTCGCGGGAGTCACGCGCTCGCAGCTGAAGTCGCGGGCGTACACGCGGCTGGCGTTCAACGTCTTCGCGTGCACAGGCGATTCGGCGAGCCGGCTCGACGTTGCGCGCGCGATCATGCAGAACAAGCCGGACCTCGTGGTGAGTCGCGAATCTGCGGCGCTCACCTGGGATATACCCCTGCCCCACACACTGCAACAAAGTGAAAGCGACCAGACCGGCACGGGTACCGAATCCCGCTTCGGTGGGCGCGCGCGAGAATCCACGACAGGCCCGGCCAGCCGCTCCTGGGCCGACCCCATCGACCTGCCCACCCTCCGCCGCGCGGTGCGCGACCATCCGCTGACGCTCACGAGCCGGACGCGCCACGTGAGAGTTCGACACGCCGCCAGCACCTGCCGAACGACATTCGTGAGCGATGCCGACATCACCCACGTCAGGATTCCGGGGGCGTCACGCATGCCCGGCGCGCCGCCCACCACAGTCCCGGTCCTCTCCCGCGAAGCTACCTGGCGCAGCCTCGCGCAAAGCCTCACCACGGTTGACCTGGTCGTCATCGCCGACCACCTCGTGCGCGAGCCTCGGCCCCGTTTCGAGTCACGATCCTCACCGCACTGCACACTCTCTCGACTCGCCGGGATCGTCCACGATGCCTCCCAGATGAAAGGCGTGCGGCGCTTGCGCGAGGCCCACGCCTTCGCTCGGGTCGGGTCGGATTCGCCCCAGGAGACCAGGGCGCGGCTCATCCTCACCCTCGCCGGGCTGCCCGAGCCATCTCCCAATCGCCGCATCCGAGACGCCTCCGGTTTCCTGCTCGCCGTCCCCGACCTCGCATTTCCCAAAGAGCGCGTCGCAGTGCAATACCAAGGCGCCTCGCATACCTCGCTGCGGCGAATGTCGAAGGATGACCGCCTGGCGCGCGCCCTCACCGAGGAAGGGTGGCTCACCCTCAACGCCTTCGCCGACGACCTCATCGCCTTCCCGCTTCCCGCCCCGGAACTGCGAGAACTTCGGGCTGCACTGCATCCCGTGAGGGATCGCCTGCGCATCACCGGCCTGCGCATCCTTGGAACAGACCCGCACCTCTTTCCGCTGGTGGGGCGCGTGGTGGACGCACTGCGGCGGCGCGGATGGAATCGCGATTAGGCGCAGAAAGAGGCTGCTAGAGGGTGGGCGTTGCGCGGGAGCAGCGCCGCCGGGATTTCCGGCACGCAAGTTCGGGCTTTTTTGCGGGCACGCGGGTGCCGTGGCTCTTTCGGGAACGGTTTAGACCGTCGCGTCTCGGTCACGGCGAGCACTTGCTCTAGGTAAGGCGCATAGCGCAGCGCGTTCACTCGCTGCAGCCCCAAGCTCTCCGAGGCATCGACGCCAGTCGGCAAACCTCCGGCAGCCATGAGGCCTGCTTCTTTCATCGCTCCGCTACGAGCTCCTGATGCCCGTCAGCACCCGGAATACTCCGGGAGCTCGTGGGCGATAACGATCCTCGCGGAGCTGACACGCCCCCTGATCGTTGGTTACACCATCGCTGACCTGGGATTTTCCTATCAGCAATAGGTGGCATTGGTGGTGCGCCGCGGATCCACGGCGGCCCCTTCACTCTCGACCAGGGTTGACTGCCATATCCGAGTCGCCGCGCCGCCTTCATGGTGCCCAACCTCGAGTGCTTCACCGCAACCACTTCTTTGCACCGCCTCATCGCAGCGCTTAGTCGCAACCTCATTCACTCCTCCCCCCCCCATCACAGTGCTCCACCGCGTAGTTGCTCCACCGCGACCATCGATGGCGACTCAACGCCTTCCAGCCGCCATCAATCGTCACGGTGGCCGCGCTGAGGGAACCACGCGCGGACCATCGAGAGCACGACGAACCGGATTCAAGGGATTCGCCGCCACGGAGAGCGGGGACTCCTTGGATCGGGACGACGTGAATGTGAGGCCGGATCAAGGCCGGAGGTGCCTCAGGCGCGAGAGTCGACGCCGCGCGAAACCAGAGTCGAGGAGCACCGAGCTTGCGAAGCTACTCCGGCACTCCTCGCCGAAGCGACACTCGATGGCGACAAACCAGGCCCCAGCCGCCATCCAGTGTCGCCACGCGCGAGAAGTAGCAGGAGCGCGTGAGAGGTATCTGGAGTAGGCAGAACGCGCCAGAGGAAGGAGGCGCCGATGAAGCAGGGAGGCATGAGGGGTGGGTGCGGACCCACGAGCGGGTGCGCAGCACCCACC
>JAUNTX010000007.1 GCA_030538475.1 Dermabacter sp. | reverse complement strand
GCACGATGCGCGCCCTCGTCACGAACGCCACGGGCGGCAACATGCAGGGCGGCTCTACCCTCACCCAGCAGTACGTGAAGAACGCCCTGCTCATGGACGCGGTGCAGCGGCGGGATGACGACGCGATCAAGCAGGCCACAGAAACCACCCTGATCCGTAAGTTGCGCGAAGCGAAGCTCGCGATTTCGCTCGAGAAGAAGTGGTCGAAGGAGGAAATCCTCAACGGCTACCTCAACGTGGCGCAGTTCGGCCCCTCCCAGTACGGCGTGGAGACCGCGGCGCAGCACTACTTCTCCAAGAGCGCCGCCGACCTCACCCCGGGCGAGGCCGCGCTCCTGGCAGGCATCACGAACTCGCCGAACACGAACGATCCGGTGAGAAATCCCGAGAACGGTGAGCGGCGCCGCAACGAAGTCCTCCACGACATGTATTCGCTCGGCTACATCACCGAAGAGGAATACAACCAGTATCGCGAGCAGCCGATCGCGGACATGCTGCACATCAAGAACGTCACGGCGGGCTGCGCCGACGCCGGTGGCAGCGGGTTCTTCTGCGACTACGTGACCCGCTCCCTGCTCGCGGACCCGTCGTTCGCCCCCACGGTCGAAGAGCGCACCGCGCTGCTGTACGGCGGCGGCCTCACGATCAAGACCACGCTCGATCCGGCGAAGCAGGCGCTCGCCGAAGAGATCCTCAACCGTCGCGTGCCCGCGGATTCGTCGCACGGCTTCGGGCACACGATCGTCACGACGGAGCCGGGCACCGGCAAGATCCTCGTCATGGCCCAGAACCGTTCGTTCAACCCGCATCAGGACGCGGGGCCGGGCGAAACGTCGCTGAACTTCAATGCCCCGAAACACCTGGGGGGCGGCAACGGCTTCCCCGTCGGCTCGACGTTCAAGCCGTTCGTGCTCACGGAGTACCTGCGCACCGGCGGCACCATCTGGAACACGGTGGAGACGCGGCGCGAAACCTTCCAGTCGTTCCCCGCGAACTGCCTGCCGGGCGGGCGCTGGTACGAGCGCTCGGGTTGGGATCCCGATAACGCGGTCTCGGTGTCGCTGCCCGCGCGGCAGACCGTCCTGGATGCCACGAAGTTCTCCGTCAACACCTCCTACGCGCGCATCGCCCAGGCCACCGACCTGTGCGACATCGGCTCGACCGCCCGCACGATGGGCGTGGTCCCGGCGTACTTCAACGATTCGATTGAGGAGAACCGGAACCTGCCGATCCAGGACATCTACGGGCAGAAGCTCGCCCCGTCGGTGCTTGCGCTCGGCGAGCTGAACATCGCCTCGCTCGACATGGCCGCCGCGTACGCCACGTACATCGCCGACGGCGTGTACTGCGAGCCGCAGTCGATCACGCAGGTGCTTGATCGCGACGGCAACGAGCTGCCCATCACGGGCACGAAGTGCGAGCAGGTGCTCGATCCGACGGTGGCCGACGCGATGGCGTGGGTGCTCAAGCAGGACCTCGAGGACCCGCAGGCCACGGGGAAGGGCCGCACGGTGCCCGGGCACGACGCGGGCGGCAAGACCGGCACGTCGAGCAGCCAGTACCACACGTGGTACGTGGGCTTCACGGGCCAGATGTCCACCGCCGTGTGGTTCGGGAACCCGACCTCCGACGTGCGCCCCGGCGGCTTCGCCGTGGACGGTCAGACACTCCCGCGTGGCCGCGTGTGGGGCAACACGGTCTCCCTGCCCACGTGGCAGGAGTACATGACGCGGGCGAGCGATGGGATGGAGAACATTCCGTTCCCGGGCGCCCCGGAGCGCCCGGCGCCGCCGCCCACCCCACCGGCCGCGAGCACGACGCCCCCGCCGGCGTCGACCCAGCCGCCGGGCCAGGCTCCCGCGGAGCAGGACGATACCGCCGGTGACGGCGACGAGGGCGAGGGTGACGGTGGCGACTGACCGGCGCTGCACCCCCCTCGGTAAGGTCCTCGCGGGGATCGGCGCCGCGGGATTCGTCGCGGCCGCGGCCGCCCACGTGTGGGCCCGGCACATCGAAATCCACCTGTTCGAGGTACGGGAGTTCGAGCTGCGGATCCTGCCCGAAGGCAGCGGGCCCGTGCGCATCCTGCACATGTCCGATGCCCATATGCTGCCCGAGCAGAAGAAGAAGCGGGCATTTCTTCGCCACCTCGCGGCCCTCAAGCCCGACCTCATCATCAACACGGGCGACAACGTGGCCTCGGAGGCCGCGATAGCGCCGCTGCTGGATGATCTGGCTCCCCTGCTTCAGCGGCCGGGCGCGTTCGTGCTCGGCTCGAACGACAAGTTCGCGGCGGGCAGACGCAATCTGTTTCGCTACCTCCTGCCGGACCCGCGCCCCGCCAACTACCGCGAGCGCTTCGAGAAGCCACAGCTGCCGGTCGAGGAGCTCGTCGAGGGCCTCGCCTCCGGCGGATGGAAGGACCTCGACAACGCCCGGGCCCTGATCCAGGTGTCCGGGGCCGATATCGAACTGGTGGGCGTGGACGATCCCCACCTGGATCACGACGAGTTCCCCCCGCCGTCGGCCACCCACCGCCCCCGCAGCGGCCGCACGAGCATCAAGATTGGGGTGGCGCACGCGCCGTACCGGCGGGTGCTCGATGAGTTTGTCGAGGACGGCTGCGACCTGATCCTCGCGGGCCACACGCACGGCGGACAGCTGGCCGTCCCGTTCTTCGGGGCGCTCGTGACGAACTGCGACCTGCACCGCAGCCAGGCGAAGGGCGTGAGCCTGCATCGCGGTGTTCCCCTGCACGTGAGTGCGGGCCTCGGCGCGAGCCCGAAGTACAACATGCGTTTCGCGTGCCGCCCGGAAGTGAGCGTCCTGACGCTGCGCCCCCGCAAGACCGCGCCACCCGCCTGACGTGGCCGCTCTCACGCCACCGCGAGTCGAAGGTGGGCGGGCGAAGGCGCTATAGTTGGTGGGGTTCGCGAGCTGATCGTGAACATTCGGGGTGTGGCGCAGCTTGGTAGCGCGCTTCGTTCGGGACGAAGAGGTCGCAGGTTCAAATCCTGTCACCCCGACCGTGTGTTCTGCGGCAGAACTGAGGAAACCCTCGAGCCTACGGGTTCGGGGGTTTTCTGCTGCCCGGAACCGCTGAGGGCACGCAGCAGGGAGAAAAACGGCCCGCCGCACCCTCCTGAATTACACGAATGTAACTACCACGCCGTGATTCTCAAGAAAAGCTTATTGATTCGCTATCAAGGCAATACTTGGTAAAAGTTCCCCCAAATCGGGGCCCTGAAGGTTCTCTGAGTATGGGCATCCCGCCCGGGCGGGCCCTACTGTGGTCGAGGGACAACCCGAGTACCGTCCCACCCCCGTGATCGCTTCCCCGTCACGCACTGGGGGCTCCTTCCTCGATTTGGCACCCCGTGACGGGAGTGGGCAGCTGGCCACGTGCGAGGGGAGGAAGTGAACCCCATGCTCCGAACGACTCGACGTGGCACGCACCGCGCCGAGGGCCCCGCAGTGATCTCCTACCGCGGCCTCGTGGCCCCCCTCTCCAAGGGCGCGACCGGTGTGGCAGCAGCCACCGCCGTCGCCGCCACCGGAGTCGCGGGCCTGCAGGCAAGCCCGGCAGAGGCCACCACGGCACCGACCGCCCCCGTGCCCCCCCCCACGACGGTGACTGCGGATCTTGCAGCCATCGCCCCCCAGAACATCGTCCCCGCGGCCCTCGGTTCCACCACCATTCGCCAGGGGCACCGCGGCCAGAACGTGAGCGCGCTCCAGACCCTCCTGAACGCCAATGGCGCCCGCATCAACGTGGACGGCATTTTCGGTTCGGCCACGTACCGCGCCGTCGTGAACTTCCAGAGTTCGCGAGGTCTCGGCGTGGACGGCATCGTGGGCCCCCAGACCCGCAACGCGCTCAGCTCGGGCTCGTCGGCTCCCGCACCGCAGGCGTCGGCCCCGGCCGCTCCGTCGAGCGGTACGCCCACGGTCCGTCAGGGTAGCCGCGGCGGCGCCGTGAGCTCCCTGCAGACGCTCCTCAACCAGCGTGGTGCTTCGCTCCGGGTCGATGGCATCTTCGGCCGCGGCACGAACAGTGCCGTCCGCTCGTTCCAGTCGAGCGCGGGTCTCACCGCCGATGGTATTGCGGGCCCGAAGACCTGGAGCGCCCTGCAGGGCGGTTCGTCGGCTTCCGCGGCTCCGGCCGCGCCGAGCGCCCCGGCTCCGTCCCAGTCCTCGGGCTTCAACGGTGCCTCGATTGTGGCTCTCGCTGAGGCGCAGGTGAACAAGCCGTACGCGTGGGGGTCCTCGAACCCCAACGTGGGCTTCGACTGCTCGGGCCTCGTCAAGCACGTGTACGAATCGCACGGCATTAGCGTTCCGCGCACGGCCCGCCAGCAGGCTTTCGCCGGTCGTTTCATTCCGAAGTCCGAGGCGCAGCCGGGTGACCTCGTGGTGTTCACGGCCAACAACTACGGCCACATCGGCATTTACGCCGGTGGCAACACGATCATCGATGCCTCCGGTGGTCGCCAGCAGGTGCTCAAGCGCACCATCTGGGATTCGAACGCACTGTTCGTCACGTACCGCTGATCGGCGGCGAGTTCGACTCTGACACGTCTGTGTCCTAGGGAAGAGAGTCGAGAGCGCACGATCAGTGTTCGGCGGGCATCCCCCTCATCGGGGTGGATGCCCGCCTTTTTGTTGCCCCAGATACCTCTCTGACCTGCATGGGAAGATTTTTCTGTCCCCCGCATGAACGAAGGAGCCCCGTGTCTACGGCCGAAGAACCCGAGGTGGGCCTGCCCCTCCTGCCCACCCCCGCCTCCGCCCTCTTCTCGGGCGCCGCACCATGGGTGACCTCCGATCCTTTCCACGAGGTCCGCGTGAGCATCAGCGACGAGCTGCCGCGCACGCACTACACGCTGAGCATTCACGCGGATGGCGCCTGGATCACCGCCGGAAGCGAGGCGGCGCTGGCCGACGGGCGCAACATGTTCGCGCAGATCGTCTACCTGGCGCGGTGCCGGGACCTCACGGATGAGGCGGCGATTGTGGGCGGTCCGCCGTCGGCCGACGAACCCCGCAGTATCCCCGCCGTCACCATCAGCGACGCCCCCACCCACGCGTGGCGCGCCCTCATGATCGACGTGGCACGGCACTTCGTGCCGCTCGAGGAGCTGCGCCTGCTCATCGACGTCATGGCCGTGTACCGCCTCAACGTCCTGCACCTGCACCTCACGGACGATCAGGGCTGGCGCTTTGAGATGCGCGGCTACCCGGCACTCACGGAGGTGGGCGCGTGGCGCGAGCGCACCGTGATCGGCACGCCCCGGTTCGACGGCACCGACACCTTCACGAATCTGCGCCACGGCGGCTTCTACACCCAGGATGAGCTCGCGGAGCTCGTGGCCTACGCGCATGCGCGCGGCGTGCAGATCGTGCCGGAGGTGAGCATGCCCGGCCATGTGCAGGCCGCCATCGCCGCCTATCCGACGCTCGGCGCGACGGACGCGCCGGTTGGGGTGCGGGAGACGTGGGGCGTCAGCCCGCACGTGCTCGGCACGTCCGATACTGCCTTCCAGTTCGTGCGGGACGTGCTCGAACAGCTCACCGACGTGTTTGACTCCCCGTTCATTCACGTGGGCGGCCAAGACGTCCCGCTCGAGGAATGGGAGCGCTCCCCCGAGGCGGCGGCGCGGCTCCAGGAGTGGGGCTACACGCGCGAGGCGGAGATCCTGGGGCGCTTCACCACGTTCGCCTCCCAGGTGCTGGCCTCTCGCGAGCGCCGCATGGTCGTGTGGGATACCGCTCCGCTTGTGCGCGTGCCGGACGACGCGGTGGTCCTGCACACGGGCGATGGGCCGTCGCTCGCCACCCTCACCTCGCGCGGTTTCCAGACTGTCGCCGCTTCACGGCGCGTGCTCGGGCTCGATCACCCGGCCTCGCAGCTGCCGCTCGAGCGCGTCTTCACGGGCGAGCTCGTGCCGCCGCGGCTTCCGGACGACGAGCGTGCCCTCGTGCTCGGCCTCGACGCCCAGATCTTTACCGACTACCTGACGAGCGCGGTCGAGCGCCAACGCTCTCTCATGCCGCGCCTGCTCGCCGTCGCCCAGCGGGCGTGGGGCGCGAGCGAGATGTCGTGGCCCGAGTTCGAGGAGCGCGTGCACAAGCACGCGGCCCTCATCGACCTCCTGGGGCTTGAGGCGGACCCGACCGACTAGCCGTCGGCCCGGCCGCGTTCGATCTGGCGGCCCACCCACAGGGACACCCCGCCCGTGAAGGTGAGCAGCGTGGTGATCGAGACGAACATCGCGAACGTGGATATGCTGGTCGTGGGCAGGAGTTGCGAGAGCAGCGCGTTGACGCCCGAGCCCTGGGAGCCCTCCTGCGGGGTGTTGCCCAGCAGCGGGTCCACTTCGACCACGAGGCGGGCGGAGGTGCGCAGGCCCCGGGTGTCTTGGACGCTGTATTCGATGGGCTTGGTGCGCCCGACGAATCCGGCAACGGGCGTGAACCGGACCGCGCCCGCGTCGGTCACCTCGAACACGCCCGTGTCGGGGATGACGAGGCGGGTGCCGGTGCCGAGCACCAGGTCTTGAATGTTCGTGGCCGACGCGCTGCGCAGTTGCAGGGTCGCGGGTTCGAGCGCCTGGGCCGCGGACGCGGGAGTGTCGTTGGCGAGCACGTCGATGATGAGCGGTTCCCCCGTGGAACTCATGGTCACTTCTTCGTCGCGCGCAATGGGCACGGCCTCGGCGTATTGCGCTTCGAGCAGGCCCAGGGTCTCGTTGGTGCCGTACTGTCCGCTGACGGAGTAGGTGGCGGGCGTGGGGCTCTCGGTGACGCCCGCGTTGGGGTGGAAGGACGCCTCGAGGTTCGTGCGGTCCATCCGCCAGGTGCCCTCCCCGGGCACGATCATGGTGAGGCCGTTGTCGGTGACTTCGGTGCCGGCTGGCATGTCGTTGCCGCGGAAGGCGAAGCTGCTGGAGAGGACGTGGAGGGAGCCGTCGAGCGGCATGAACGTGGCGATCGTGCCGAACGTGAAGGAGCGGTAGGAGAGGCCCACCTGCGGGTAGCCGACGTTGATGGGGACCACGGCCGAGGAGTTGCCGAGCGGGTCCCTGCCCCGCACGCCGATGGGAGTCACGTCCCGGACCGTATCGCTCAGGGGCGTGAAGGTGAGTGTGGCCGATTCGCGGTCCAGGCTCCACGTGCCCTGATTGCGGACCGCGACGCGCAGGCCGGGTTGGATCACCTCGGTGTCGGCGGCCTCGCTGTAGGGCACGAGTTCGAGCGTGGAAAAGTCGATGTTCGTGGAGTAGGTGGCGAGGGAGAAGTTCACCGGTTGGCCGTAGGCTTCCGCCCCGGTGAACTCGGCGATCCGGGGGATGCTGAGGGTGATCGTGCCGGGTCGGGTCCGCTCGCCCCACGTGTCACTCACCGTGTAGTGCACGGGTGTGGGCTGACGCATCGCGCGCTCGCGCCGGGGAGTGAACTCAACCTCGCCCTCCCCCACGGCCCGCCACGTGCCTTCGTCGGGCACCACGAGTTCGGTCGCGTCGGCGCTCAGCGCGGTTCCCGTGGGCATCGCTTCGAGCGTGAAAGCGACGCTGTTGTGATTGACGAGCGCGGGCTCGAGGCCCAGGCTGATCCGCGCGGTTTCGCCTTCGGCGGCGCGGGCTGAGCGGCTCGGGGCCGCGGGGTAGACCACGGTGAGGGTGATCGGGTTCGAGGTGTAGCCCGCGAGCGAGGTCACGGTGAGCTGGACCGATTGCGGGACCCCGGTCGCGCTCGAGGTGGGCGTGAAGTACACGCTGTCCTCCACCACCTGCCACACGCCCTGGCCCGGCACCGTGATCGTGCGACCGTCGGGCGCCACGGTGGGCGGCGCGGAGGGGTCCGACGTGCCATCGGCAACGGACAACTGCCACGAGTCAGTATCGAGGGTGGCGAGCACGTCCGGGTTGAGCAGCTTCGTGAGGTCGAACGTGCCGACGGCGGCGCGCGCGGCGGTCGTGCGCGTGGTGGACAGCGGCAGATCGAACGGGCCCTCTTCGCCAATGGCGTGGGCGGGGGCGGCAAGCGGGAGGGGCGCGGTGGCGGGAAGGACGGCGGGGCCGACGGTGAGCCCCGCGGCGAGGGTCAGCGCCACGAGCGCGCGGCGTGCGCGCGGGCGTCTCGGTGTCATCGACGCGACCTCCCTTGAGACCATGTGTCCACACGCCAGGCTACCAGCGGAGGATAGTCTAGGAAGCACACGTCTTCGAGTCAGAGGCCCCCATGCTCAGCACCGTCTTCTCAGACCCCACGCTCCGTTCCGCCTTCCTCACGGATCTCGGCACCTGGATGCTCGACCAGCGGTGGTATCCGTCGGCAGGCGGCCCGGCGCCCGAGTTGCGCGTGGCCGGGTGGGTGCGCCTCGCCGATACCCCGCAGCGCACCACCACGTTCGCCACGTTCCAGGCGGGCGATGGGCGCCGCTTCGCCGTCCCGCTCACGTGGACGTACGTGACGGAGCTGGCGTTTGCGGATGCCGACGCGCTCATCTCGACGCTCGACACCCCGAGCGGCACCGCGTATATCGCCGACGCGACCGCGATTGACGACGGCCGCCGCGCCCTCATCGGCGCCCTCACCCACCCCCGCGCCGAAGGTGAGGGCATCACCCTGACGGCCTCCCTGACCGCCGAGCTGGATCTCGAGGATCAGCTCACCCGCCTCACGAGCACCCGTCGGCTCTCCGGCGAGCAGTCGAATACGTCGCTCATCGCGACGAGCGAGAGCGGCCTCGAAGTCATCATGAAGGTGTTCCGGGTGCTCTCAAGCGGCACCAACCCGGACATCGAGATCCAGACGGCCCTGCAGAAGGCGGGCAATTCCCGGATCGCTCCCCTGCTCGGCTCGCTGCACCTGCACGATGCCGTGGGCCCTTCGGATGCGGCCCTCATGAACGTGTTCCTGCCCGGCGTGGAGGATGCGTGGCGCGAAGCGCTCGTGGCCGCGACCGCCGGGGAATCGTTCGTGGACGGCGCCGCGGAACTGGGCGCGGCCCTCGCCGATGTCCATGCCGACCTCGCGCGGGTCATGCCGACCGAGCCCGCCGACGTCAACACGGTGGCCCTCACGCTGCAGGCGCTGCGCGAACGCCTCGCCGGATTCGTGACGAGCGTGCCCGCCCTTGCCGAATACGAGCAGGCGCTCTCGGCGGCCTACGGGGACGCGCTGCGCCTGGCCTGGCCTCCCTTCCAGCGCATTCACGGCGACCTCCACCTCGGGCAGGTGCTCGATGCGCCGGACGGCGGCTGGGTCCTGCTCGACTTCGAGGGCGAGCCCCTGCGCCCCATGGCCGAACGCGAACGCCCCGACTCGCCCGCGCGCGATGTCGCGGGGATCCTGCGCAGCATCGACTACGTGAGCGGCTACGTCCAGCTCAATCACGACGTCGACGCGAGCGCCTGGGCCGCCGAGGCCCGCGCGGCCTTCCTCGACACGTACGTGAGCCGAGTGCTCGCCGCGCCCGGCGCCAGCATCGACGAGGCCGATCTGCGCGCCCTCGTGCGCGTGTTCGAGCTCGACAAAGCCGCCTACGAGGCCGTCTACGAGGCGAGCAATCGGCCCGAGTGGCTGGCGATCCCCCTGCGGGCACTCGCGCGGCTCACGGCCCGGTAGCCGTCGGCCCCGCCCGCCCGCTGCCGCCTACTCGCCCGTGCGCACGAACTCAATCGGGCTCACGGAGGAATAGCGGTCCTCACGAATCGCCACGACCCCGACGCCACCGATGAACGGGGCGAGCGCCTGCGGGTTCTTCCCGGGGTTCGCGAGGATCACCTGGAAGCCGAAGTGGCGGAACGACTCCATCGCCGCGGTGATGAACTTGCCCGCGCCCTTACTGAACGCCTCGTCGATGATGATCGGGGCGTAGCGCGGCACGTCCACGCCGGTTCCCGCGAGCTGATAGCGCAGGGCCGCCGCGAGGCAGAACGTGGTGAGGCGTTCGTTCTGACCGCCGGACAGGGGGCCACCGGATTCGTGGGCGTGCACCACCTGGCCGCTCTCATCCACTTCTTCGGCGTGGAAGTGGACGTGACGGCGCACGTCGAGGATCGCCCGGGAGGCCAGGTCGTCCTTCGTGCGGGCCTTCGTGATGATGTCCATGAGGTCCTGGAGCGCCAGGAAGCGTTCTTCGGCCCGTTCGTGATCGAGCGTGAGATCGTTTTCCACGGTCGCGTTGACGGCCTTCGCGAGCGCCTGCTTGAACTCGTCGAGCGCCGCCAGGTGCACGGGCCGCATCGAGAGCTGCAGGAAGCGGCCCTCGTGGAACTCGACCTGGGCCAGTAGCTCGTTGATTTTCGCGAGGCGGCCGCGGATCTGGGCGGGCTCGCGCGCAATCGCCGTCGCGAGCGCCTGCACGTCACCGAGCGTGTTGCCCGTGAAGAACTCGAAGAATCGATCCTCGACCTCCGGCAGTTTCTCCTCCTCGATCCGCTGGAGGATCGCGAGGTATTCGGGGGCCGCCTCGATGGAGGTGTCCACGTCGGCCCCTTCGGCGGGCCAGCGGCGCGAGAACTCCCGCATGGCCGTGCGCATCTCCTCTTCGGCGCGCGAGGTGCGCCGCGTGAGATCCACGAGTTCGGCATCGAGAGTGGCCGACGCGTCCTTGGTCACCTGGTCGATGGTCGACAGCACGAGGGTGGGGGCGATGGCCTTGAACCGCTCCTCGAGGTCGCGTTCGGTTTCTTCGCTGAGCTGGCGCTGTTCCACCTGGGCCGCGGCCGCCTGGTGGCGCCCCGTGGCCCGGTCCAGCTGCTCGTTGATGCGGCCCAGCTGGCTCACGATGTCGAGCAGCTCTTCGTCGCCCTCGGCAATCGAGGTTTCCACCTGATCGATCTGCTGGGCGATCTGGGTGAGGGCGCTCGATCCGTCTTCCGCGGCGCGCACCATGTCCTGCAGGTTCGCCACGCGCCGTGCCACGCTCGCCGCGTCGATATCGTCCCACTGCACCGCGGCAATCGCCTGGAGCGCGAACAGTTTCTCGCGGCGGGCCTCGCCCTCGCGCTCGAGGTCCTTGCGCCGGGCCTGCGCCTCAAACAGTGCCTGCTCGGCGGCGGTACGCGCGGCCTCGAACACGGCGCGCTTGGCGCGGTTATCGAAGCCGAGCACCCACTGGGAGCGGTCGTTGATCTGCCGGTCCGCGTTCTTTTCGTGGCGCGTCGCGGAATGCTTGATCTGCCCGCTGCGCAGCACCGCGCGCGGCAGCTTCGTGAATTCCTCGAGCGATTCGGCGCACACGTAGTCCATGCGGCTCGCGATCTCGGCGCTCAGCCAGTCGTGGAACTCGCCATCCTTGACGTCGATCTTCGCGCCGAGCGCCCGCTGATCGAGTCGCCGCGGGGCCGCGATGGCGTTCTGGTTGATCCGGTTGTAGCTCACGCGGCGGCGCAGCTTCATCTGATCGATCTCCGTGGCAAACGCGCGGTAGGCGCGCTCGGGCACGAGGATCGAGCGGGCAAGGCCCCGCAGACCTTGTTCGGCCGCCGCCGTCCATTCCTCCTCACCCGCCTTCACCTGGAGAAGTTCGGCGGCAAACGGCAGGTCGCTCGGCGCCACCTGGATGCGCTGCGCGATGAGGTCCCGCAGCGCCACGTCGTCGGAGTGGAGGTTCGAGGCGCGGGAGGTGAGCGAGGCCAGTTCGCTGTGCGCGACCTCGCGTTCGTGGGCGTGCTCGCGCACGGCGGCCTCCGCCTCCCACTGTTCCTTTGACGAGTTCTTCTCCTGCTCTTCCAGCTCCGCGCGCAGCCGCGCCACTTCCCGCTGGGTGGTCTGGAACATGTCCTCGTTCGAGGGCGTGCGCAGGTCCACGAGCGCCAGTTGCCCGGAGAACTCGGTGGCCCGCTCGCGGCGCCGGTCGCGCTCCACGTCGAGGCCCGCGATCTGTTTCTTCCAATTGTCGATCTCGCCGCCGCCCGCGCTCCGGCGCTGTTCCTTCAGCTGGGCGAGGTCGTGGCGGGATTCGGCGATGTCGGTGGTCAGGCGGCCACGGTGGGCGCGCAAACGCTCGTCGTCGCGCTGCAGCCGCTCGGTCTCGTCGGCCAGCAGGCGCACGAGGTGGCGGGCCGCGAAGGTATCGATATCGCCTCGCCGCTCGACGAGGGCTTCGCCGCGCGTGCGCGCCTCGCGCCACGCACTGTCGGCGTCGCGCAGCACGGTGAGCACGTCGCGCTGCTCGCGCGCCGCGACGAGCGCCACGTACACCTCGGAAAGGTTCTGGAAGTTGGCGAGCGCCTGATCGGCGAGGTCGAACGTGCGGGGCTCATCCAGCATGTAGTCGCGCAGCAGCGCGTTAACATCGCCGAGTTCCTTCGCGGACTGGATCTTGTGGAGAAGCCCGAGCGCCTTGTCGTCCGGGATCCCGAGGATCTGGCTGAAGCGGGCCCGGTACTCGCGGAACTGCCGGAAGGTCTCGGTGCCCTCCAAGGCATTTTCGAGGGCCTTGCCTTCGATCGTGGAGCCCACGAAGGGCCGCAGCTCGCGCTCGTCATAGGGGCGGGTGGAGATGACGTAGAGGCTGCGCACCTCGGAATCCGCCGTGTGCCCCGCGTGCAGGAGGAACATGCGGGTGAGCTGGAGCATCTGCCCGAGCCCGTTGCCGTAGCGCAGGCTCACCACCGAGAGGGTGGTCTTGTCTCGCAGCACGTCCTGGCTGAACTCGCCGGTCGCGGCGTCGTAGTGCATCGCGTAGGCGCCGCGCACGTAGCTGGCGACCGTGCGCCGATACTTCGCCTGGCGGGGCCCCGCGTCGGACGCGGCGGCGTTGAAGTGCAGGGAGCGCGGCGGGGTCAGCAGGGCGCTGATGGCGTCCAGCAGGGTGGACTTGCCCGTTCCGGGACCGCCCGTGAGGAAGAAGCCCTTCTCGCTGATCGCCAGATCGTGCGTGCCATCGAACGTTCCCCAGTTGCTCAACTGCACGTGGGTGAGCCGCCACTGGCCCGGGTGCGGGTGGTCCGAGTCCGGGGGCGCGGCCTGGGTGTCGATTGCCTCGGCGGGGCCGACGCCGACGTTTTCGAGTCCTTCGAGCGGCGCCGCGCCGCCGAGGTCCGCGATGTCGCTCATGCCTGGTCTCCTTCTGCCTCGGCGGGGGTTTCGTCGGCCTGGCTCTCGCCCTCGTCGTCTGCCGGGGCATCGCCCGCGAGCGCCTCGGCTGCCCCCGCCACGTCCTCGCCCGCGCGCTCGTACAGGTCGATGAAGGTGCGCGCCGTATCGGGCGTGACCATGAGCTTGAGGACGGGCGACACCTCGAAGCTATCGCCCTGTTCTTCGAGCAGGCCCGCGCGCTGGAGCTTCGCGATGGACGTGCGGATGTCTTTCGCGAACCCGGCCTCGTCCGTGGAGTCGGCGCGGCGGTAGGTGGCGAGGGTCGAGGCCAGTTCGGCCTCGCTGACCACGGCCCGCTGCCCGCGCGAGGATTGCGTGAGCAGGTGCTGGCGCAGCACCAGAATGAGCACGGAGTCCAGGCGGTTGAGGCCCGTGAGGCGGCGCAAGAGCTTCGGGGCGTCGGGATCGGCTTCGCTTTGGCGCACGAACGCCACCTGGGCGTCATCATCGAGCACCAGTTCCACGAACATGTCGGCCAGCCGGTTTTCGATGGCTACCCGGTCGCGCAAGAGCTGCCCGTAGCGGGCGGGATCGCGCCTACCGTCGATGTAGGGGCCCTGGAGGAGGGCCACGAGGACGCGTCTGGATTCGTCCACGAGGGCACCCCCGCTCGAGCCCTGACGAGCGAGGTCGTGCTCGTCCCCCTCCAGGATGTCGCTCTCCCACGAGTCGAGGGCATCTGTGCGGATGCCGGACGCTAAGGGGCGGGGCGTCTCGTTCACGGGTATGGGCGCCTTTCGTGGGCGGGGCAGGGAGTGCGAGCCCAGCCTACCGTTTCGCTTCGGCGGCCCTCAGACGAGTTATCCACAGGCCGCCGACGCGGTAGGTCAATCTTTGCCAGCATGGAGGCACACGCCCACCAGAGAAGGAAGCTCCCATGGCACCCACGAAAGCCGGCATCGTCTACCTCACCCTCGCGACCACCGCCTTCGTGCTCAGCGTGTTTTTTCAGGGTGTCACCGCGATCGTGTTCGCGCCATTGAGCAAAGATGCGATAGAGCAGGGTGATCTCCAGATCCTCGCCCTCGCGTTCTACATCCTTCCCGCCTATTTCCTGTTCGCCGTCGCACCGAACTTCGTCTTCATTGCCGCGGGCTTTGCCGCCATCGTCGTGGCCAGCACCGTGCGGGGGCTTGCGCAGTACTTCGCCGCTGCCGCCTCGGCCCTGATCTTCATCGGTATCGTCGGCGGGGTCCTCTTCCCCACCATGCTGCCCACCGCCGCGCTGTTCGCGTGGGCGAGCATGTATTCCGACCCCGATTGGCTGATCATCGCCCTCGCGATCCTTGACCATCTGCGCTGGCTCGGCGCCGTCATCCTCGGCATCGCCATCCTCATCGCCCCACCCCTCACCCGACCCCGCCCCACTCCCGGCCAGGCCGACGGCCATTACCCTGGCGCCCCCACCACCGAGGCGCTTCCCGAGGTGAGTTGGAAGATTCCTGCCCCGCCGTCCGGCACACTGGGGTCATGATTCTTGTCGATTCCGAACGGCGCGTCGTGGATGCGGCAGAACGTCTCGCAGCAACGCTCGAGGCCGGTCCGCACCACACCGTCGCCGCCGCCGCGATGGACACCTCCGGCGTCATCCACACGGCGGTGAACGTCCATCACTTCACCGGTGGCCCCTGCGCTGAACTCGTTGCTCTCGGTGCTGCCGCCACCGCGGGAGCGGGACCACTCCTCACCATTGCCGCCGCGGGCAATCGAGGCCGCGGGTTAATCCCACCCTGCGGGCGGTGCCGCCAGGTGCTCCTTGACCTACACCCGGACATCCTTGTCGCCGTCCCAACTCCCACCGGCCCACAGGTACGGCCGATCCGGAAGCTCCTGCCCGACTCCTACATTTCTCCCGACGCATATGCGCGACGCGTGGTCCGGTTCAATAAGCGCTACTACGACGATGTGGCGGCCGGACGTAAGACCGTCACCGTCCGGTACGACGATCCGATTGCGCTCGGACCTGCACTGTTCGTCTTTGAGGACGACGAGGAGCACCGAACCCTCGATGGGGTCGTCACCCACATCGAGCGTTATCCACTCGACGGCCTCACTGCGGCGCAGACGAAGCTCCCGAGCGACGCCGATATTACCGAGTTCAAGCGTGGCCTGCAGAAGCACTACCCCGAGATGCCCGACGACGCCCAGGTCGATGTCGTGACGTTCTCCCTCAGCTCGGGCGACGGTTAGGAGGGCACGGCGCCTGACGGAACACGGCCAGCCACGTGACTCGCGGCAACTACCCCGCAGTGCACGCTCCTGATGGCGTTGTGGCTCTGAGAGAATCAAGTGACAAAATGAACGGCTACTGGAACCACAACACCGCTTACCACCCGGAACTGCTCGCCGCTATACCGGACCGTGCCTGTCAGGTCCTCGACATCGGCTGCGGGGACGGCCTTCTTCTTCGAAAGCTCTCAGCAAGAGCCCATCACGTCACCGGCATAGACCCCGATGCATCAGCACTCGCGAAGGCAAGAGCGCGATCCCCGATCCCCGCGCAAGTGCGTCTCATCTGGGGCGACTTCCTGACCTCGCCCGAACTCGAAAAGCAGCACTTCGACCTCATCACCTGTGTTGCCACGCTTCACCACATGCCACTCATCCCCGCTCTTGAACGCATGCGCGACCTCCTCAAACCAGGGGGTCAGCTCCACATCGTCGGGCTGTCAGCAAACACGAGCATCACCGACTGGATCATCTCCGGAGCACTACTTGCACCGATACGGCTGATGAGCTGCATTCATAACGAGTCTGGATACCCAGACATGGCAACCTTCCGACCGCTCGAATCTCTCACCGAAATCCGAGAAGCCGCTACCACGATCCTCCCCGGCAGCCGTGTTCGACGACGGTTCTACTACCGCTACACACTCACATGGACTAAGCCGCACTGCTCATGAGCATCGGATAGTTCCCCACTGGATAATGCACTCCCACAGGCATGTGGCTCCCCCAGCACGGGACTCATGAACCGCCGGTGGATCGACCGCAGATACTCCAGATCGAGCTGATCCAGAATCGGCTCCGTCTGCACGATGGCCCAGCGGGTCGTCGCGGCGTAGTTCATCGCCTCATCGACGTCCTCCTGCAAGGTCAAACCACGCTTGTTGCGGAGAACTCCACCACTACCGGGGATCGTGTAGCGGTCATCCTCAGCCATCAGCGGCAGCGCGAGCACGCGCGCGCTCGGAGAGACGGTCGAGCGCTTCCTGCAGCTCGACCTCGGCATCCTCCGGCGACAGCTCGCCCGTGAGAATCCGACGTGCTCGGTCCATGTCCTCAGCGTCGGGGAAGTGCCCCGCCATCTGCTGACCCTTCTCGATCAGCGCAAGGGACTGTTCAACATCAAGGTATGGAACGGTCGTGTCATCCATCGCGATACTCCTCTCCTTGATCCATGAGTCTATCGGCCCGCCTGCATCCATTCCCGAGGCTACGTCCGGCGGCGGGGGTTCTCGACGATTCGCGCCAAAGCCTTGTGCCGTCGGGCCCGAAGGAGTATGGTTGGAGTCACACCAAAATGTAAGCGCTTGCATTTCTGCCAGCAGCCCCGGAACAGCCCCCTCCCCACGCACCTCAACGACCCGAGGAGAACAGATGGCCCCCACACCGTCCGCCGCCTCCGGGCCCACCATCTACCAGGTCGCCACCCTCGCCGGTGTCTCCACCGCCACCGTGAGTCGAGCCCTCGCGCACAGCGACAAGGTGCGCCCTTCCACGAGAGACAGGGTGCTCGCGGCAGCGCACGAGCTCGGCTACGTCCCCGAGGCTGCGGCCCGTGCGCTCGCCGGGCGCCGCACCCGGGCCCTCGGTGCGGTTCTGCCCCACATGGACGGCGCCTACTACTCCGAACTCCTCGTTGGGTTCGAGCTCGCTGCGAGCGCCCTCGGAATGTCGGTCGTGATCGACCTCGCCCACCCCGATACAGACCCCCGCGCCTCCGTCCGCGACCTCGCCGGGCGCGTGGACGCCGTGGCCTTCATGGCCCGCAGTAGCGTCACCTCCGACCTCATCCGCGAGGTGGCTTCCACGCGCCCCGTCATCACCGTGGCCCGCCCCGAAGTTGACGGCTGCGATGCCCTCTTCTCCGAGAATCACGAGGGCGCCCGCGCCCTCACCGCGCACCTCATCGCCCACGGCCGCACCCGGCTCGGGTTCGCCGGCCCCCTCGAACACGGCTCGGACATCGCCGCACGTTACGCGGGGTTCCTCGACGCCCTCGCCTCCGCGGGATTGGCGGAGGTGGCCCACCTGGACGTGGAGCCGATGGAACGCGGCGGCCGCGCCCTCGCCCACGACCTTCTGGCCCGCGGCGACCTCGGCACCGCGAATGCGCCGTTCGACGCGATCGTGTGCGGCAACGATGAAATCGCGCTCGCCCTCACCCACACCCTCACACGCGCAGGCATCAGCGTTCCGGGCGACCTCGCCGTCACCGGATGGGACAACACGATCACCGCCCGCTACCTCACCCCGACACTCACGAGCGTCCAGCAGCCCGTCGCCGACCTCGGCCGCCGCGCCGCCGAACTGCTCGTCGCACGCCTGACCGGCGCGCCCGTCGGCCCCTCCATCACCCTGCCTGCCGAGCCGATCTACCGCGGCTCGTGCGGCTGCCCCGACACCGATCTTCACCCGGCCCCGGCGCCCGCCGCGGCCACATCGTCCTGACACCACTGAATAAGGGAGTTCTCATGTCTGCCATGTCCCGCCGAGTCTTCGGCACCGTCGCCCTTGGCTCCACCGTCGGCCTCGCCGCCGCCTGTGGACGCTCCGACACCGGCCCCTCCACCCCGGGCACCGCCCAGCCCATTGCCGACGGCGCCGCCACCGGCACGCTCAACGTGTGGGCGATGGGCACGGAGGGCGAAAAACTGCCCGCGCTCCTCAAAGACTTCGAGAAGGACAACCCGGATGTCAGCATCACCGTGACGCCGGTGCCGTGGGATTCCGCGCACGACAAGTTCACCTCTGCCATCGCCGCCGGGACCGTCCCGGACGTGGCCCAGGTGGGCTCCACGTGGATGTCGGAGTTCGTCTCGCTCGGCGCCCTCCAGGTCACGCCGGACGAGATCGATCTGTCCGGCTACTTCGAGGGTGCGCGCGATGCCGTCGCGGTCCAGGGCGTCAACTACGGCGTGCCATGGTACGTGGAAACCCGGGTCGTGTACTACCGCAAGGACCTCGCCGAACAGGCGGGCTTCACCGAACCACCCACCGACTGGGAGGGCCTGTTCGCCATGGCGAAGGCGATGAAGGAGCAGGCCGGGGCACGCTGGGGCATCAGCCTTCAGCCCGGCGGTACCGGGGCGTGGCAGACAACGCTCCCGCTCATGTGGTCCAACGGCGGCGGCGTGGTGAGCGAGGACGGAAGCGAGTTCACGTTCGATACCGCCGAGAACCAGGAGGCGCTCGCCTACTACCAGTCGTTCTTCACCGACGAGGTGGCAGACAAGTCCCCAGCCGACGGCACCACGGAAACCGACTTCGCCTCCGGCACGGTCCCCATGTTCATTTCGGGGCCGTGGATGATGTCCTCGGTCGAGGCCGCGGGAGGGGACGGCTTCGCCGACAAGTACGGCGTCTTCACGATGCCGACGAAGGTCACGAGTTCGTCGTTCCTCGGCGGCGCGAACCTGGGCGTCTTTGAGGCGAGCAAGAACCGCGATGCGGCCTGGAAGCTCGTGCAGTACCTGAGCCGGCCCGAGGTGCAGGTGGAGTGGTTTGCGCTGTCCACGGACCTTCCGGCCGTGCAGTCCGCGTGGGACGACCCCTCGGTGACGAAGAACGAGAAGTTCGCCGTGTTCCACACGCAGTTGGAGACCGCGATTGCCCCGCCCATGATCGCTACGTGGGAGCAGGTGGCGGAGAAGTTCGATGCGCAGACCGAACGGGTGTGCAAGCAGGCCCTCGATGTCTCCGACGCGCTCGCCACCAGCCAGAGTGAGGCCGACGCCATCGGCACCGGGGCCTGACATGTCCTCCCCCACCACCGTGCCGGGGGCGCCGCCGGGAGGTCCCGCCTCGCGGCGGGATGACCGGCGCGCCTCCCGGCCCCCACGCCGCTCTTCGCACCGGCATTCGGCCGAAGCGCGCGCGGGCCTCCTGCTGTCCCTTCCGTTCGTCATCCTGTTCGCGGTGTTCATCGCCTGGCCCGTGTTCCAGTCGATGTACATGTCGTTTACCGACATGCGAATCACGGACATCCGCTCACCGTTCTCGGTGGACTTCGTGTGGCTCGACAACTATCGAGCCGCGTTCGCCGACCCCCTATTTCGCAAGGCCGCCACGAACACCCTGGTCTTCGTCATCTTCGGGGTGCCCCTGACGATGCTGGCGGGCCTCGGCGCCGCCCTCGCCCTCAACACCGGCATCACGCGCCTTCGCGCCGTCTACCGCATTGGCTTCTACACCCCAGTCATTACCTCGATCGTGGCCGTTGCCGTGGTGTGGCGCTTCCTCCTCCAGCAAGACTCGGGCCTCGTCAACACGGTGCTGGCCTTCGTCGGCATTGACGGCCCCAACTGGCTGGGCAACGAGCGCACGGCGCTCGCCTCGATCATCGTCATGGCGGTGTGGAGGAACTTCGGCACCTCGATGGTCATCTTCCTCGCGGGCCTCCAGGCCGTGGATCGGGGCCTGCACGAGGCCGCCGCGCTCGACGGCGCGAACGCGTGGCAGCGTTTTCGGCACGTGACCCTGCCCGCCATCCGGCCCACCATGCTGTTCGTCCTCGTCACCACCACGATTGGCTACCTCCAGTTCTTCGAGGAGCCGTTCGTCATGACCAAGGGCGGGCCGCTCAACTCGACCATTTCCGCCTCGATGTACACCTATCAGCAGTTCGGATTCGGCAACTACGGGATCGCGGGCGCGATGGCGTATCTGACCTTCATCGTCATCGCCATCGTCACGGTCATCCAGTTCCGCGCCATGAGGGAGAAATAGCCATGCGTCAGCGCACCGCCACCCTCGTCCTCTACGTAGTCATGACGATCCTGCTCCTCATCGTCATCGCCCCATTTATCTGGATGGTGTTCGGCTCCCTCAAAACCCAGGGAGAGCTCCTGCGCGTCCCACCTACGTGGTGGCCCGCCGAGCCCACGCTCGATAACTTCGTGCGGCTCTTCGAACGCCCGTTTGGCCAGTACTTCAAGAACTCGATCATCGTGGCCGTCGCCGTAACGCTCGGCAACCTCCTGCTCAGTTCGATGTTCGGGTACGCGCTTGCCCACCTCACGTTCCCCTTCAAGAAGATCCTCTTCGGGGCGGTCATCGGCTGCCTCATGATTCCCGGGCTCGTGACGTTCATTCCGCAGTACGTGCTCGTGGTCAACGTGGGGCTCGCCGATACGCTGCCCGCCCTGATCCTGCCGTTCCTGGTCCAGCCCTTCAGCGTGTTCCTCATGCGGCAGTTCTTCCTCAGCCTTCCGCGCGAATTGGCGGAGGCCGGGAGGATCGACGGGGTGGGAGAGATCGCGATCTTCTTCCGCATCTACCTGCCGCTCGCGGGCCCGGCCTTCGCCACGCTCGGCATCCTCACGTTCCTCGGTTCGTGGAACAACTTCCTGTGGCCTCTCGTCGTGGCATCGACCGAGAAGACCTACACGCTCCCCGTGGCGCTCGCCCTCATTTCCACGGGACAAAACCAGACGGATTACGGCCTGCTGCTCGCGGGAGCCACCGTGATCGTCGTTCCCGTCCTCATCGTGTTCCTCCTCCTGCAACGCCACTTCATTCAGGGCATCGCCACCTCCGGCATCAAATAGCCCCTCGCACGCCTCACCCACCACGGCATTGGAGATCCGCTCATGCGCACCCCTTCCAGGCGACACCTACTCACCGGCGCGGCCGCCGCGCTCACCACGACGAGCCTGGCCACGCCAGTCTTCGCCCAGGCCGCGGGGCCGTCGGCCCACCCCGTGCCGACGGGACCGGGAAAGAGGCCCCGGAGGTTCACCGGGCGCGAGGGGGAGCTGTGGCGCTGGGCGAAAGGCACCTGGGCCTCGCTGGACGCGATGACCGATCCACGCACCGGCCTCGTGGCCGACAACATCGGGGCGGACCTTTCCGCCCGCTCGGGCTACACCTCTCCGACGAATATCGGCGGGATCCTGTGGTCCACGCTCATCGCGCGCGAACTGGGCCTGCTCACCCCGGGCCATGCCCGCCAGCGCATCGCTCGCACGCTTCGCACCCTGGAGCGGATGGAGCGTCACGAACCCAGCGGCATGTACGTCAACTGGTACAGCGAGGCCGACGGTTCCGTTCTGCGGACCTGGCCGGAGGATGGAAAGCCGGTGGTTCCGTTCGTCTCGAGCGTGGATATGGGCTGGCTGGGCGCCGCCCTCTACGTGGTGGCGCAGGCCGACCCCTCCAACCGCAAAGCGGCCCGGCGCCTGTTCGAGGCGATGCGCTGGGATGTTTTCTTCAACCGCGACTTCGCCCGCAGCCCGGGCGCCACAATGGGCGGGTTCTGGCTCGAGGATCCGGGCCGGGCAGATGCCGAGCTGCGCCCGCCACTGCCCGGAGTGGGCGGGCCAGACCTCTGGTACCACGTGGGCCACCACTACGACACCGCGATCTCCGAGGCCCGCATGGTGACCTATCTGGGTATCGTGCGCTCTCAGATTCCCGCGGGCGCCTACTTCTCCACCTATCGCACATTTCCACCGGAGTGGGACTGGCCAGAAATGCCGGTCACGGGCACGTGGAAAACCTACGAGGGTGTCGAGGTGTTCGAAGGTGCCCACGAGTACCGCGGCATGCGGATCGTTCCCGGGTGGGGCGGCTCCATGTTCGAGGAACTCATGCCGGACCTCTTCGTGCCCGAAGCCGAGTGGGGGCCGACGAGTTGGGGTCTCAACCACCCGCTGCACGTCAGGGCTCAGCGCGAACACGGCCTGGACGAGGCCGGGTACGGCTACTGGGGCTTTTCCCCCTGCTCGAACCCCGCGGGCGGCTACCGGGAGTACGGGGTCGATGCACTGGGGCTGAACCCCGAGGGGTACTTCAGCGACCAGGAAGAGACGAACTGGCGGTGGGATGCTCCTCCCGCCCACTACGGCGACGGCGTGGTGACGCCGCACGCCGCGACCCTCGCCCTGCAGTACGAACCAGATGAGGCGTACGAGAACCTGGCGCGCATGGAACGCGGACTGGGGGCCTACGGGCCGGGAGGCTTCTTCGATGCCATCGCAGTGGGCTCCGGGCAGATCGCCCGGCGGCACCTGTCGCTCGATCAGGCGATGACCATGGGGGCGCTCGGCAATGTTCTGCTCGATGGGCAGTTGCGCCGCTGGTTTGCGACACCCGAGGTCGCCGCCGCCCTCGCGCCCGTGATCGGTCAGGAGCGCTTCAGTGCGGCCGGGTAAGTGCTGGGCCACGTCCCCGTGCGGCACGGAGTATCGGGACCTCAACGGCAATGGCCGCATGGATCCGTTCGAGGATCCTCGGTTCGAGCCCCGCGAGCGCGCCGAGGATCTGCTGCGGCGCCTGAGCATCGAGGAGAAGGTAGGGCTCCTGTTCCACACGGTGATCGAGGCGGGCGCGGACGGCGAGCTCGTGGAGACGGCGGGCCGCATCTCGAAGTCCTCGACCTCCACGGTGGTGCGCGCCAAGTTCATGACGCACTTCAACGTCCACGCCCTGGCCGGCGCGCGGCAGGCGGCCACGTGGCACAACCGGCTGCAAGAACTGGCCGAAGGCACTCCGCACGGCATTCCCGTGACGATTTCGAGCGATCCGAGGCATGGGGCGGCCGAAAACGCGGGAACCAGTTGGGCGTCGGGCTTCTTTTCGCGCTGGCCCGAGCCGATGGGGCTCGCGGCCCTCGGCGAGGCCGAGACGGTGCGGGAGTTTGCGCGAGTGGTCCGCGAGGAGTACGCCGCCGTCGGCATCCGCGCCGCCCTGCATCCCACGGCCGATCTGGCCACCGAACCGCGCTGGGGCCGCCAGCGCGAGTGCTTCGGGCAGGACCCGGAGGTGGTGGGGCGCCTCACCGCCGCGTATCTCGATGGACTCTCGGGACCGGGCGACGTTCCGCGTGTCTCCGCGACCACGAAGCATTTTCCGGGGGCGGGCCCGCAGAAGGACGGCGAGGATGCCCACTTCCCCTATGGCAAGGACCAGGTCTATCCCGGTGGGCGCTTCGAGGATCACCTGGCCCCGTTTCGGCGGGCGATTGAGGCGGGGACCGACGCGATCATGCCGTATTACGGCAGGCCCGTCGGCCTGAGCGTCAGTGGCGAAGATATCGAGGAGGTGGGGTTTGGTTTCAACCGCCAGATGATCACGTCCCTGCTGCGGGACACACTGGGCTTTGACGGGGTGATCCTCACCGACTGGGAGCTCGTGAGCGACAACCACGTGGGCGACCAGGTGCTTCCGGCGCGGGCGTGGGGTGTCGAGCACCTGAGCGAGGCCGAACGGATCGTCCGCATTCTCGAGGCCGGGGCGGACCAGTTCGGCGGCGAGGAATGCACGCACCTGCTCCTGGACCTCGTGCGAGACGGCGCCGTGAGCATCGAGCGCATCGATGCCTCGGCCAGGCGCCTGCTGCTGGCGAAGTTCCGCCTGGGGCTGTTTGACGATCCCTTCGTCAACGTCGAGGAGGCGCCGGTGCGGGTGGGCCGCGCCGAGGCCGTGCGGGCCGGGATGCGGGCGCAGGCCGCATCGGTCGTGGTGCTGACGAACGACGGGGAGATCCTGCCCGTCCTCTCACCTGGTGAAAGCCGGCCTCTCGTGTATGTCGAGGGGATTGCTCCCGAGGACGCGTCCCTGATCGGCGAGGTGGTTTCGACACCCGAGCAGGCCGATCTCGCGATCGTGCGTCTCGCCGCGCCGTTTCAGCCGCGCGATGATCTGTTCCTCGAATCGTGGTTCCACCAAGGCGATCTGGACTTCCCCCCGGGCCTTCCGGTGCGCCTCGCCCGGATCCGCGCGGCGTGTCCCCTCATCGTCGATGTGGATCTGGATCGAGCCGCGATCCTCACCTCCCTTGTTCCGGTGGCCAGTGCCCTGACCGGCACTTTCGGGGTGAGTGGCGCCGCCTATCTCGAGGCGATCACGGGCCGCACGCCTCCGCGCGGCAGGCTACCCATCGAGCTGCCGCGTTCCATGGAGGCCGTGCGGGCATCGCGCGAAGACGTGCCCGGCGATACCGCCGATCCCCTGTTTCCGTACGGCCACGGCCTCGACCTGGCCCCCACCCGAGCGCATGGAGGTTCCTCGGCGTGAACACCCCTGCCCTTCTTCCCCTGCACCTGGAGCTCACGCCCGCGGGCGATCCTGCCCGGCTCAAGGCCGGTTCTCTGAGCGTCCTGCAATACCCCTCGACGCCTCTCGAAAGCGGTCCCGCGGGCCTGTTCGTGCGCGTCGGCTCCGGTCCCGCGATGCGGGTGTCGGGCCCGGCAGCGCCGGCCGCCATGGCCACGGGCGGCCCGGTCGCCGGGCAGCAGATGCGGGAGCGCCGGGTCGGGGCCGACGGGACGATCACCTGCCGGATCGGCCCGGTGCGTCTGGCGGCGCGGCCGAGCCTGAATGCCGACGGCACCTCGCTCTCGTGGGCATACCGGGCCCTCAACGAGGGCTCGGAGCCGGTGACGATGGACCTCCTGCACACGCTCGATCCGGCGCTCACGCCATGGGAGGATCTGCGGCGCAACGAGTACTACGTCTCGCAATACCTCGACATCACGGCGCTGGACCTGCCGGACGGGACCCTCGCGATGGCCGTGCGAAACAACCTTCCCTCCGGGCCCCATCCGTGGCTCGCGGTGGGCTCAAGCGCCCCCGTGGATGCGTGGGGCACGGACGCGCTGCAACTCGTGGACCTCGCTCGCGGAGACGGGCTGGACCCCGATCGGGACCTGCCCTCGGCGCGCCTCCAGCATGAGCATTCGCTCGTGGCGCTGCGCACGACGGCGCGGACCCTGACGCCGGGCGAGCAGTTCACGGGCCGGATGTGGGCGTTCGTGGTCGAGGATCATCCCGGCCGCACCACGAGCGAGGACGCCCGGTGGGTGGCCGAGGAGGCGGCGCGCCACGGCTGGGAGGCGCCCTCTTTCGGCGATGACGCTCTGGAGCGGAGCGGGCGGGAGGTTCCCACGAATCTGTTCGCGTCCGCCGCCGCTCTGGACGGCGACGAGCCGACGGACGACGACCTCCGGTGGGGGTGGCTGTCGGATGCGCCACCACCCCGGGATGAGCCCTCCCGCGAGGGCGCGCCTCTGGCGGGAGAGCCGGGCGCGCTTCGGCATCGGGAAGTAGGGGCCGACGGCCGCCTGCACGCGGGCACCGTGGGGTACGCCCACGTCGTGACCGGGGCGAAGGAACGTGCGGTTCTTCGCCCGCACGGCCACATTCTGACGGCCACCGCCTCGGCGGGCATCGAGGTGCCCAGCACGGCCGCGACGGCGTGGATGAACGGGATCTTCGCCTCCCAGCTCACCTACGGGCACGCGTGCGCCGCCCCCGCCCTTGCGCCTCGCCGCTCCTATGTGGGGCTCACCCGGGCCTCCGGGGTGCGGCTTCTGCGCCGCGACCCCGGCGCGGAGGGGGCCTGGCGGCTCCTCGGCATCCCGACGCTCTGGGCCCAGATGGACCAGTCGTGCACGTGGCTGTATCGGTGGGGCACCGAGCGCGTGCTCGTGACCTCGACGGTGCGCACCGACGGCCGCTGCGACGTGAGCGTGGAGCACACCGGAGCGAGCGATCTGCGGGCCATCATCGTGGGCGATACGGGCCGCCTCAGCATCGACGCCGTACACGAGCCCACCCGTGGCGATGCGCCGGCCCGGCCGTCGGTCCTCGATCAGCACTCCTCCGCTGTCCTGTTCAGCGACGGCGCCGATCACGCGCCCGAGGTCCGCGTGATCGACCTCGGTGGGCCGGGCCGCAGCACACTGCGCCTTACGGCTGCCCTTCCCGAGGCGATGGCCCGGCTCGCCACCGATGCACCCCCGGCCCCCGGCACCGATCCTGCCGCGTCCCACCCGTGGCGCCTTCCCACCCTCGAATCCGGCAGCGAGAAGAGCGTGGCCGTTGTCAGCGACATGCTCGCGCACCTCGCCCACGATGCGCGCGTCCACTACCAAACTCCCCGCGGTCTCGAACAGTTCATCGGCGGTGCCTGGGGCACGCGCGATGTCTCCCAGGGTCCCGTCGGCCTCCTCGTGGCCACCGACGAACCCGCCGCCCTGCGCGAGGTGATCGTGCGGATCTTTGCCGCCCAGCAGGTGGACGGCACGTGGCCCCAGTGGTTCGAGTACCTTCCCGGCATGGCTGGGCCCGGCAGGCGTGATTCTCACGGCGATGTCATCTACTGGCCCCTGCTCGCCCTCGCCGACTACCTGGCCGCCACCGGCGACCAGGGGATTCTTGTCCATGAGACGCCCCTCGTCGGCCCCTCTTCTTTTGCCGCCCCGTCGCCGATCCTCGCGCATGTGCGCCTCGCCCTCGATGTCATCGACCGCCACCGCACCGCGGATCCCCGGCTGCCCGCGTACGGTCACGGCGACTGGAACGATTCTCTCCAGCCCGCCCAGCCCGACCTGGCCCGGCACCTGTGCTCGACGTGGAGCGCCGTGCTCGAGATTCACGCCCTCTCCTCCCTGGCCCCGCACGTGCACGCGGCGGATGCGGCGCTCTCACAGCGGATGCTGGACCGGGCGGCGAGCACCCGGGCCGCCGTGCGTGAGCGCCTCATGGCCGACGGCGAACTCGCCGGCTACGCGATCATCGGAGACGACGGGCACGCGGAACTGCTCGTGCATCCACGCGATACCCGCACGGGCCTCACCCACGGCTCGCTGCAAATGATCCACGCCATCGCTCACGAACTCCTCGATCCCGAGGACGCCCGCGCCCACGCCGCCCTTGTGCAGACCCACCTGGTGGGCCCCACGGGCCTCTACCTGTTCGACACCCCCATCACGTATCGAGGCGGGCAAACGCACATGTTCCAGCGGGCGGAAACCGCCACGTTCTGGGGCCGCGAGATCGGGCTCATGTACACCCACGCGCACGTGCGATGGATCGAAGCCCTCGCACAGCTGGGCGAAGGAGAACGCGCGTGGGCGGCGCTCCTGGGCATCCTGCCGCTCGGCCTCACCGAGCGCTCCCACCGCGCGGCACCCCGCCAGTCCACCTGCTACTTTTCCAGTTCCGACGCGAGGTTCGCCGACCGCGAAGAGGCCCAGAGCCACCCCGAACGACTCTTCGAGCAGGCAGAGGCCGACGACGACCCGCTGCTCTTCGAAGGCGGCTGGCGCGTCTATTCCTCGGGCCCGGGGCTGATCCTGCGGCTGGTGCGCGAGTCCATCCTTGGGCTGCGCACCCGTGCTGATCGTCTCGAGATCGATCCCGTCCTCCCGCCGTCGCTCGCGACGCTCGCGGCGAGCGTGCCCCATGCGGGCGGCAGCCTCGACGTCTCGTTTGTTCTGGGACCGCTCGGGCACGGCGTGCGCCGGATAGAACTTCCCACGGGCACGGTCTATGACGCGGAGGACCCCTCTGCGACGATGGGGGATATCCGGGAGGTGCCTCGCGCGTATCGCCCCGGCGGGGTGAGCATCCCCGCCTCGCTCCTGAGCCCGGGTGCCCGCCTCGTGATCCACACCCGGTAACTTCGCCCCTGCACCTCGCCGCGGGCCCGGAGCGTCCGTACAGCGAAGGAGTCCCCATGTCCCCCGTGAAGACCGGCGTCCTCTACCTCGCTCTCGCGGTCTCTGCCCTCGTCACGAGCCTTGCCCTCGTGATCGTCGGGCTCACGCTCCTGGCACCGCAAACGCAGGCCGCGCTCGCGAGTCCGGACCCGTACGCCGGGCTCAACGTGATGTTCGTCCACGCGCCGCTGTACCTGCTGCTCTCCGCCATCCCGAACGCGCTCCTATACGCCGCCGGGGTGGTGGCGATCATCCTCATCACTCGCACCACCGGACTGACCAGGAGCCTCTCTATCGCGGCGGTCGTCGTTATTTTCGGCGGGATCCTCATGGCTCCATTCGTCGCGGTCGCGTACATCCCGCCCACGTCCCTGTTCGTGTGGGGCGATCAGGAACCCGGATGGCGCGCCTGGGGGCTCGTCGCCACCTCGCTCGATCAGCTGCGCTGGCTGATCGCGGCGCTCCTCGGCATCGGGATCGCGCTCGTCACCCGGTCAGGGCGCCATTCCTCGGAAGGTCATGAACTCTCGCGATAGGTGACGACCTCCGGCAGTAGGGGGTGCCCACGCTCGCATCTTCACACCAGCATCCCCTCATTCATCGCGGTTCTCCGCCCAACCAATTTCGGTAATGCTCCATCGCTCGACTGTGAACGCGAGGTGCGCAGCGGAGTGCATGCGCCTTGCAGGGAACTCCTCCACGCGCCCATCCCCATAATATTTGGTGGTAGCACCTTCGATATAGGCGTAGTATATTCTTGCTTGTCCGGCTCGCTCTGAAGGTGCCACAGTTAGCCGTTCATCTTCAACTGAATGCCCGACCAAAAACGCCCCCTCAACTTCGGCTCGCTCGCGAATGTCGTCGATCGCAATAGTGCACTGTACGCAATTCTTGCTCGACACGCTTTCCAACGGTTCAGTGTCTCCGGTCGCGTAGCCGTAGTACATCGCGTCAAAGAAGAACTTGACCGTCTGCTGTGCGCCTTCGTCGGTTTCGGTGTCGATCCCGGGGTAGTTTGCGCGGTCGGGCGGCAGGAGGCCCTCGTTTTCGGGTGGCATCCCGAAGCCGCTCGCTTCGTCCGTCGCGTTGCCGCCGTCGCTCGCCCCTTCGCCCCCACTTGTGCCCTGCACGCCACCAGCATCCGAGGCGGCACTACTCGCGAGGTCGAGCCGCGGGGCATCGCGCCCGCCCTCAGCACTGCACGCCGCCAGACCAAGCACCGCCATTGCGGCCACAGCGGACAGTCGCTTCGCCCATGCACTTCGAGTCGCTTGCCGACACGTAAAGCCCAGACGACCGTTCATATTCATCTTTCCACCCGGTGCCCTATCCCCCGCCAGCTCACTGACGCCTCCGCATGCCTAGACAACAGTGGCTCCATCGGCAGAGATGCCTCTACCGGCGTTTCTTCTTCGTGTTCTGACCCGGGTACTTCAGGGTTGTCTTCTTCGCCTTCGGGTTCGGCTTACCGAGGGTCTCTTCACTGCGTTCGGGGATCTCGTTCAATGCCGGATCCACGGGCCCGCTCACCAGGCGCGCTTTCATCACGTTGGTGTACAGCCACCGGGGCTCGGAGGTGACGTGGATGGTGCCGTCGATCGGTACGAACGGTCCACCTGCCACCGAGTACTCGCCAGCGAACTCGGTGGTCAGAGACAGTTCGTACCAGCCTTCGTTGCGGTACCGCATCGAAATGTCCCGTTCGGGCCACGGCCTGCCCGCGAACGACGTGGTGAGTTCGGTGCCGTCACCGAAGGTCCACACGTACTTGATGGGCGTTGCTCGAATCACCACGTCTTGACCGAGCAGTTCGGTGTGGAGTTCTTGCACTCGGCGCTCGGCCCAGACGATCACGTCCATGCTGGTCGGGATCTGCATCGCGACCGGCGGCCCCAGATGCGCCACGAGCGGCTCCACACCGAGGGATGCGAACTCCGTCTCGGTGACGACGACGGGCGCAGCCTCCACGCCACCCGCACCACCGTTGCCGGGCCTCACGCAGGAGAAGTTCGCCGAATCTCCGATCGTTTCACCCGTCGAACTATCCACTCGCTGGCTCACCACAGCTTGCGAACCATCATTAAGCACTCTATTGAACACTGTGCACACATTGGCGAACCCCAGGCACGCCAGAGTTTCAGCAACCGCCTCGTCCTGATCTTCTTGCCCCATGTACGTTCCGCGACAACCCCGCTCTGGATCCGACCAAGGCGCCGACACCGTTTCGATGCTGGGCTTCACAATTGCCTTAGCGGGAGTAAGGTTTGGGACTTGCGGCGCGGAAGCGCCGCTGGTTACGACTTCTTGGACAGCATCAACACTAATACTTTTAGAATCGTCCGAGACATCCGGCACCATGTCGGGCGGGGGATTGGCTGCCGCCGTGCCCATCGGAAATAGGATGACCGCAAACGCCAAGAAGATCACCATTATTTTTGAGCGATTAGACATCTGAATCCTCTTCCCAAACAATAGTCACGACCTCCCAGCGACCATCTTTGAGTCGTAGATTTGCGGCGGAGTGCATGGCACGCCCAGCATAGGAATCGATTCGACCATCGCTAGAATGACGAGACGCATCGCCCTCACGGTATGCGTAATATATACTTGTCAAGCCGGGTTGATTCGGAGGTGCGACAGTGAGCATTTGAGGCTCCACTGCATAACCGACGAGAAATGAACCCTCTATGCCGGTTTGAGTGTCGATATCGTCAATCGCTTTGAGGCAGAGTGTGCAATTGGAGGCGGACACGCTTTCTATGGGCGCTGTATCGCCGGTTGCATTGCCGTAGTACACCGCATCGATAAAGAACCTGACCGTTTGTTCGGCGCCTTCGTCGGTCTCCGAGTCGATGCCCGGATAGTTCGCGCGGTCCGGTGGCAGGAGTCCTTCGTTCTCGGGCGGCATCGCGAACCCGCCCGCCTCGCCGCCGTCGCTGGCGTCGTCTCCGCCGCTGTCGGACGCGGCCTTCTCGTTGCTTTCCGCAGTGGTTTCGACTGCCGGCTTCTCCGGCTCCTCGTCGTTGCTGCACGCCGTGAGGCCCAGTGCCGCGATCGCTACTGCTGCGGCCAGGCGCTTCGCCCACACTCCCCGAGTCGTCCGCCCCATGTTCGTCGTCGCCATCTACAACCAGCTCCACCCTTGCGCCGCGCGCCTGTCGCGGGACTCGTGCTCACAGGGTAAGCAATCTCCAGAGTGACCGCCAGCACCACCGCCCGATTGTGGACAACCAGCCCCCAGGCCGAAAAAGCGACACACACGCATCGGCACCGCCCCCGCGGGCACGGCCTACGGATCGGGAACGGGCGTGAGGAAGTAGAAGGTGGGGATCTTCGCGGCGTAGGCCGCGTCCTCGCCTTCGTGCCACCGCACAATTTCGGTGGCCGCGTCGCGCTCGCTGCCGTACTGGGTGGCGAGGAACATGAGGCCGATGATGCTCGCGAGGCCCTGGGGGGCGCCGTCGGCGCGCACGATGGAGGCCACGGAGGCTTGGCCGTCGGCCTGGAGCCGGGCGTTGACGCTGCGGGTGAGGCCCACGATGTCGATGTCGTTGGTGCGCACGAGGTCCTCGAGCACGTCCACGCTGAGCGCGGTCGCATCGTGCACGGTGGATTCCGCGGGCGTGCCCGGGTCCGTGGGGTCCTTGAGGATCTGCTGGGCGACGGAGCTCATGAGCGCGCGGGACAGCGGAAGATCAAGCTGTTCGGGCGCGCGGTGCTGCACGCTCTCCTTTTGCGCGAGCGCAATCCCCTGTGCCTGCTGCAGGAGGTCCAGGAGCAGGCGGTGATGGCGGAAATCCTGGCTGCGCACGAAGCGGGCGAGGGAGCGGTACAGCTCGGTCTTGACGTCGAGGACTTCCTGCGCGGGCTCGTACAGGTCGCTGAACACGCTCGCAAGCCGTTCGCGTTCGTCTCGCGTGAGAGTGCGGGTGAAGTCGCGGCTGAGGAGGCGATCAATAACATCCTGGGCGAGGGCGTTCTGGCTCGGGTCGTTGAGCAGGCGGAAGAACGCCGTGAAGGTTTTGCCCACGGTGGACTGCCCGAGCAGATCGTCGCCCGCGAGCAGCTGGTCAAGGATCTCCCCGCGCGAGCCCTCCGGGGAGAGGATCTGTTCACGAATATGCAGGTCAACGGCTCGCAAGTCTTCGCGGTACTGGAGGAAGTCGCCGCTCAGTTCGTCGGCGATCTGCAGGATGTCCCGCAGGCGATCCGCGGAGCGTTCGGCCGACGGCACGAGCGGATCGCCGTCGCTCAGGGCCTGAATCTCCGCCTCGATCTGGGCGCGCCTGCGCTGCAGATCCCGCAAGCGAATATCGCGATTGGCCTCGGTATCCTCCGCGAGCCGCTCGAACTGCTGGATCACGAGCGCGAGGCGCGACTCGGTCGTCGTGGGCCGGTGCACCTGAAGCGAGCCGAGGAACTGGATCGCCTCAAGGGTCGAAGGCGAGAGCTCGAACGTGGTCTCGAGGCGGCTCGGATCGTCGCGGCGGGTCAGGTAGCCCTCGCGCACCCACGCATCGAGATAATCGCTCGCGGTCGTGCGTTGCTCCGCGTCGTCGTGCAGTAACTCCACGTGCATCGCCACGCGCGCGGTCAGTTCGGAACGCTCGAGTCGGCGGTCCCCCGCGGGAAACACGGTGCCGAGGATCGCGAGGACCGCGGGCGCTTTCGTCGCCGACAGCAGGCGCCACGTGGACATGCGGCGCAGATGCTCGTAGTCCTGCTTGCGGTCCGCGGCGCTCAGGTTACCGGCGCGCCCGAGGCTCGCGGCGCCGAAGGCCGCCTCCCGGAAGGTATCGCTCGAGGTCACGGGATGAGCCTACCGAACCTCGCCGTAGTAGGCGCCCGTGGCCTCGACGCGCAGTTCCTCGAAGCTGCCATCGATGATCGAGGCGCGGATCTGGTCCACGAGCCGCACCACGAACCGCTCGTTGTGGATCGTGCACAGGGTGGACGAGAGCATTTCTTTCGCCTTGAACAGGTGGTGGATGTACGCGGCGGTGTAGTGGGTGCACGTGTAGCAGTCGCAGCCCTCGTCGATGGGGGCGAATTGCCGACGGTAGCGGGCGCCGGTGAGGTTCACCCGGCCCGTGCGCGTGTAGACGGCGGAGTTGCGGGCCACCCGCGAGGGGGACACGCAGTCGAACGTGTCGGCGCCCGCGGCCACCCCGGCGAAGAGGTCGTCCATTTCGGACAGGCCCAGCAGGTGCCTCGGCTTCGCCTCGGGAAGCTCGTCGCTCACCCAGCCGACGATCTCGCTGAGGCGTTCCTTTTCGAGCGCGCCTCCGATCCCGAAGCCGTCGAACTCCCACCCGTCCACGCTCATCGCGCCGAGGTCGCGCGCGGCCGTGCGGCGCAGGTCCTCGTACTGGGCACCCTGGATGACTCCCCACAGCTGCTGGTACGGCTTGTCGGAGCGCTCCTCGGTGAGGCGGGCGTGCTCGCTCAGGCAGCGGATCGCCCACAGGCGCGTGCGTTCGAGCGCTTCCTCCTGGTAGCCGCGCGAGTTCATGAGGGTGGTCAGCTCATCGAACGCGAACATGATGTCCGCGCCGAGCGAGTGCTGAATCTGCATGGACACTTCGGGCGTGAAGCGGTGCTGGCTGCCGTCGATGAAGCTGCGGAAGTTCACGCCGTCGTCGTCCACGTGCGCGAGGCGTTCCTTGCCCTTTTTCACGTCGTCGTCGGCCCCGTTCGGGGTGGCGGCGCGGTCGCTCCCGGCGAACGATTCGGACAGGACCTTCTGGAAGCCCGCGCCGAGGCTCATCACCTGGAAGCCGCCCGAGTCGGTGTAGGTGGGGCCGGGCCAGTTCATGAAGGCACCGAGCCCGCCCGCCTCGTCCACGAGGTCGTGCCCGGGCTGGAGGTACAGGTGGTAGGCGTTGGCCAGGAGCGCCTGGGCTCCGAGCGCCGCCATCGATTCGGGCAGCACCGATTTCACGGTGGCTTTCGTGCCGACGGGGATGAAGGCGGGGGTCTGGATGGGGCCGTGCGGGGTGTGAATCGTCCCCGCCCGCGCCTTGTCGCCGTGCCTCGCGGCGATCTCGAAGCCCACGGACTCTCGCGCGTTTCCACTCATGCCCCCATCGTCCCACGACCGAGGGCCTTCGCGCGGTGGGGGCCGGGCCGCTACGATCAGGGGTGGCGTGCGCGCGGCAAGCGGCGCCGCGGCAGCAGGATCCGGGCAGAAGGAGGGACGCATGGCGAGGCGGCACACGCACCGCTCCCCCGAGCCCGGCGACCCCACGCCCGAGCCACCCAGCCCCTCCGCCGCCCCATCCGAAACCGCCCCCGGATCCACCCCCGGGCCCTCCAGTTCCTCACCCGCGCCCACCTTCGCGCTCGATGACTTCGTGCAGGACTCCCCGAACGGCCTCGACGCCTTCGTGCAAGGCCCCGAGCCCGCGGAAGCGGCCGACGACTTCTCCTGGTTCCAGGACGCCCTCGAGCAGGAATCCGAGGACATCGCCGCGTGGGGATCCGGGCACGACACCACCGAGCCTTTCGTCTGGTTCCAGGGGCCCGCCGCCGAGGCCGAGGCGCCGCACGAGGGGCCGACGGACACCCCGACCGGCCGCGAGGGCTCCCGCGGGACGGCCACGGCGCCTGCCCGGCGCCAGGAACCCGCCCAGGGCCGGGAGGCCGCCCCGTCGCGCGGCGCCGCCCACTTCCGCCCCGAGATCGAGGGTCTGCGCGCGGTCGCGGTGCTCATGATCGTCGCCTACCACGTGTGGCTCGGCCGTGTGTCGGGCGGCGTCGATGTCTTCCTCTTCATCTCCGCCTTCCTCCTCGGATCGAGCTTCGCGCGCCGCCTCGATGCGGGAAGCCCGTTCGCCCCGGTGCGCTACTGGCTGCGCACCTTCACGCGGCTCATGCCCCCGGCCACCATCGCGATCCTCGGCACGCTCGTGGCCACGTTTGTTCTCCTACCCCCGTCGGCCTGGCAAAACGTCATCGATCAGGCGATTGCCTCGGCCCTGTACGTGCAGAACCTGTTCCTCAGCTCGCAGGCCGTGGACTACTACGCGCTCGATGCCTCGACGGCCTCGCCGCTCCAGCACTTCTGGTCGCTGTCCCTCCAGGGGCAGGTGTTCCTCGTGTGGCCGCTCCTGTTCATCCTCGCGGCGGCGCTCGCCAAGGGTAGGCGCCACCCCCGCCGGATCGCGCTCGCCGTCTTCGGCGTCATCGCCGCGGCCTCCTTCGCCTATTCCGTGTGGTTCACCGGCCACGCGCAGAGCGCGGCCTACTTCTCCACGCTCGCCCGGGCGTGGGAGGTCGCGCTCGGCACGATCCTCGCGCTGGCCCTGCCGCGGCTCGATCAGTGGGGCGGCGCCCACCGCCCCGGGGCCGCCCATGAGCCCCGCCACCGCACGCTTCGCGCCGTGGCCGGGTGGCTGGGCTTCGCGCTGCTCGTGAGCCTCGGCCTGCTGCTCGACGTGCAGGGCATGTTCCCCGGCTGGATCGCCCTGTGGCCGCTCGCCGGGGCCAGCCTCATCATCCTCGCCGGGTACTCCGGCAGCCGGTGGGGCTTCGACCGGATCCTCACGATGCGCCTGCCGCGCGCCCTCGCCTCGAGCTCCTACTCCCTGTACCTCGTGCACTGGCCGCTGCTCATCTTCTGGCTCGCCTCCGTGAAGAGCCCGCGCGCCGGCTTCCTCGACGGCCTCGCGGTCATCCTCGCCTCCCTGTTCGTGGCGTGGCTGCTGTCGAAGGCAGTCGATGCGCAGTTCCGTCGGCCCGCGTGGAAGAGCGCGCCCGTGTGGCGGAGCCTCGCCGTGATCCTCACGTGCCTCGCGCTCGTGCTCGGCGGGGCGTTCGGGTGGCGCGCCTACCTGGGCACGCAGTCCACGAGCGCGCCGATCACGGTGGAATCCACGCCCGAGCCCACCCCGAATCCGCGCGAGGAAACGTTCGCCGCCTCCGCGCTGTCCCCGAAGGGCTACGAACTATACGGGCAGTGGCCGAACCTGCCGTACATGTGCGCCGGCCAGGAGGGGGCACCCGCTGCCCACGACGGCGTGCCGTGCGAGACGCTCTTGCCGATCGATGCGGACTCCGACTACCTGGTCCTCGTCGTCGGCTCCTCCCACGCCCGCCAGTACCTCCCCACCCTGCTCGACGCGGCCCGGGATGGAAAGTGGCAGATCATCAACCTGTCGATGGACGGCTGCGGGTTCGTGGCCGGGGATCAGGTGGATGAGCGCTGCGCCGACTACTACGACTACGCCCTCGGGGAAATCGACCGACTGAACCCCGACCTCGTGGTCACCACCCCCACCCTCAGCCAGGCCGATTCGGCCGACGAAACCGTCCCGGCGGGCGCGGCCGACGCCCTGCAGGCGGTCCTGGATCGCGGCGTCTCGGTGCTCGCGTTCCGCGACAGCCCCCGCTGGCCCACGAACATGTACGAGTGCGCGGAAGCAGTGATCGAAAGCGGCGGGGACGACACCCTGGCCGACGCGGCCTGCGGGGCCAGCGTGAGCGACAAGCTCGCCGCCACGAGCCCCCTCACGAGCCTCGAAACCATGACGGGGCCCGGCTCCCGCGTGGTGGGGATGGACCTCACCGACGAGATCTGCCCCGACGGCCGCTGCTCGCCCATCGTGGGCACAGCGTTCGTCTACATGGACGACAACCACCTCAGCAAGGTCTTCACCACTTCGCTCTCCTCGCGCGTGCACGCGGACCTGCGCACCCGCCTGCCCGAGGCCGCGAGCGCCGGATAGGCCCGGGCGCGCCGCTCGGCTACCCTGGAGCGCATGAACATCGATCTCTTCATTCCGTACTGGGGCGACGTCGAGTACTTCCAGTACACCGTGAACAGCGTGCTGGCCCAGGACGATCCCGAGTGGCGCCTCACCATCGTGGACGACGCCTACCCCACCACGGAGGCGAAGGAATGGGTCGAGACCCTGGACGATCCGCGGATAACGTTCCTGCGCAAGGAGCAGAACGAGGGCATCACCGCGAACTACCGCACGTGCGTTGAGCTGGCGAAAGAGCCGATTATGGTCATGATCGGGTGCGATGACGCGCTCCTGCCGAACTACGTCTCCGCCATCAAGCGCGCCCACGCTCGTTTTCCCGACGCAGCGATCATTCAGCCGCACGTCGAGGTCATGGACGAAAACTCGGCCACGGTCCTGCCGCTCGTGGACCGCGTGAAGTGGAACGTCGTGAAGCCGTCGGGCGGCGGCTACCAGCTGCTCGGCGGGGAAGCGCTCGCCGCGAACCTGCTCTCCGGCGACTGGCTGTACTGGCCCGCGCTCGCGTTTCGCACCGACAAGATCAAGAGCGTGGACTTCCGCGACGGCTTCCCGATCATTCAGGACCTCGCGCTCGTCATGGACATGGTGTTTCGCGGCGATCAGCTGCTCGTGGCGCCCGAGGTGTGCTTCCGGTATCGCCGCCACAGCGAAAGCGCGTCCTCCACGAAGCTGTACGACGGCACCCGTTTCGCCGGGGAGCGGGACTACTTCGCGCTCGCCGAATCCCAGGCGAGTGAGCTCGGCTGGACGCGCGCGGCCCGCGCCGCTCGCGTGCGCGCCACGTCTCGCGCCCACTCGGCCACCCTCATTCCGTCGGCGCTGACGAAGCGGGAATGGGGCTGGGCCCGCAACCTCGCCCGCCACACGTTCGGGCGGTAGAGGCTCCGGGCCCAGTTACCGGGGGATGACGGCGCGGCCTTACGACGTGAGGCCGCGCTTGCCGAGCTCGCTCAAGGCATCGTCCCAGAGCGACGAATCGGCGCCCTCCTGGTCCCACGACTTCTGGATGAAGTCCGCCACGGCGGCGGCGGGGCTCCACTCGGGTGCGGGCCCACCCACCTCCGCGAGCCGATCCATCGCTGCGGCGGCGTTCTCGATGTCGCCCGCGCGATGCACCTCGACGTACTCGATCCCGACCGGCTCACCCTTGCTGCCCGCAATGGAGTATTCGGCCAGCTGCGTGAGGTTGATGCGCTCGCCGCTCCCGGCGTTCAGCACGAGGTCCTCCCCCGCCGCGGCGCGCTGCAGGGCGAAGCCGATGATCCGCGCCACGTCGCTCACGTGCACGAAGTCGCGCGTCGCCGAGCCGTCGCCGTACACGGACAGGGTGCGGCCCTCCTTCAGGCGCGACAGGAACGCGGCCAGCACCCCCGTGTAGGGGTTGTGCAACGCCTGGCCAAAACCGATGACGTTCTGGGGGCGAATAATCGCGTAGTGGGCGCGGCCCTCAGTGGCGGCCACGAGGGCCTTTTCGCCGTCGGACTTCGTCTCGCCGTATACCGAGACGGGCACGTGCGCGTCGTCTTCGCGCGAGGGAACGGGCTGGAAATCCGGGCTCGGCGGGGCGCCGAAGTGGACGGTGCCGTCGGCCTTTTCATAGCGACCCTCGCCGTAGACGGCACGCGAGCTCGTGAAGACGATCGGCAGGCCCCGCTCGGCCGCGTACTCGGCCGCCAGGCGGGTGCCGTCGACGTTGACGCGCGTGTAGCGGTCCACTTCGTACATGGACTGCCCCGTGCCAGTTTCCGCGGCCAGGTGCACGATGCCGTCTACCTCGGGAAGGCGCGTCCAGGACTCGGGGTCCGCCACGTCACCCTCGATGACCTCTCCCGGGAACCGCGCAATCGCGGCCGCGGGATCGATGTGTACCTGCGGCAGCAGCGAATCGAGCGCCACGACCTCGTGGGAATCGTCCACGAGCTGCCGGGCCACGTACTGGCCTATGAATCCCACACCACCGGTGATGAGAACTTTCATCGGGAACTACCTCCTATGTGAGTGCCTGAGTCGGCTGCGGGCGCGCAGCCGGGGCGCGAGTGGTCGCCGTGCCGCCCGTGGAGGCGCGGGTGCGGCGAATGATGGGGCCTTCGATCACGAACCACGAGGCCACGGCCAGCGGGATCGTGAGGGCGAGGCTCGCGAGCGAGAACCCCCAGTAGCCGAGCGCCGCGCCGCCGAGGACGGCGACGAGCTGCTGGGCCTGGAAGGCGTAGATGTACATCCCGTAGCTGACGTCGTTGGTGCGGATCCACTCGGGGGATGGCATGACGTGGGAGACGTACATGAGGACGTACACGAGCAGGGGGCTCGCGATCTGGCCGCCGACTCCGGGCAGGAGCCAGGCCGCGATCACGAAACCGAGACCCCCCCCCACGGCGATCCAGAGATTCATGCCGATGATGTTCCGCAGGGCGTACACGGCGCCGCCCGCGGCGAAGTAGGGCAGGAGTTTCGCGAGCATCTCGAAGTCGAAGCCCACGCCGTAGTACGGCGCCATGACGGGCAGGCTCACCGAGAACACGACGGTGAGGGCCCACACGAGGGGCCAGCCCCACGCCTTCGTGCGCGTGAGGGCAAGGAAGCCGACGACGCCGACGATGAGGTAGCAGAGGAACTCGTAGTAGAGGCTCCACAGCGAGCCGTTCCACGCGCCCGGGTAGGGAACATCGTGCGGGCCACCGGCCACGTCCCACACCACCATCTTCAGCCCGATGTTGTGCCAGATGTAGCCGAACGGGGTGGTGCCGGTGCTCCAGAACTCGCGGCCGAGGCTGCCGGTCTGCACGAGGTGGGCGAGCGGGGCAAAAATGAACGCGGTGAACACGAGGCACACGAGGAACGCCGGGTAGATCCGGGCCACGCGCAGCGCGAGGTACTGGCCGAAGTTCTTCGAGCGCCGGGACGCGGTGATGAGGTAGCCGGAGAGGCAGAAGAACCCCACGACGGCCCAGCCGCCGATGTGGTCACCGAGGATGAGCGGGCCCTCCCCGAGCCCGAGCAGGGGGAAGGAGTGGTGAAAGAGCACGGAGACGGCGAGGATCAGGCGAACGAGGTTCATGCCGTTGCGGGCAACGTTGAACCGCGTGCCGATCATCGGCTCTTCGGCAGCGCTCATCGGCGCGTATCGGCGGCGTTCTGCTCGCCCATTTGGGGCGCGGCGCTCGGATCGTACGAGGGTGGCGCGGATGTGCCCGCCCGGAGCTGGTCGAGGTCCAGGCGCAGCAGCGCCACCTCCTCCGACAGCACGCGCGTTTCATCGTCCCGCTTGCACACTTCGAGCGAGAGTTGCAGGCAGATGCACAGGAGGAAGAAGATCGCGGCGGCGAACAGGAGGTTCGAGGGGACGCTGACCCCGAGGAACCTCGCGGCGTATTCGAGAAGATTCGGGACGAGGGCCAGCACAAGCACGGCGACGGCCACGAGCAGCCACAGGACCGCGTACTTTTCGCGCAGCTTGCGCGAGCGCAGCATGAGGATCACGAGGACGAGCGTGCTGATGGCAAGGATGCCGAAAAACACAACGCTGGAGATATGCATTACGCGTCACGCTCCTGGCGGGTCACGGGGCGGCGGCTCATGGCGATCACCACGGCGAAGAACGAGCGGAACAGGTAGAGCGCGGCCTTCCAGGGGCTGGCCGACGGGGCCCCGCCCTGACGGGGCCTCATCTCCACCGGCACCTGGGTCACGGTGAGGCCGCTGCGCAGGGCCACGACCAGGGAGTCGATCGTGTCGCCGAGGTATTCGGCGGGGAAATGCTCGCAGTACTGGCGAATCGCCACGCGGTTAGCGGCGCGAAAGCCGCTCGTGGCGTCGGTCAGGCGGGTCTTGCCGAGCCGAGAGATGACGGCGGCGAGGAACACCATGGCCCAGCGGCGGGGGCCGCGCACGCTGTAGTCGCCACGCTCGGCAAAGCGGGCGCCGATGGAGATGTCGGCCCGTTCGAGCCCGTCGAGCACGGCTTCGATATCGCGCGGGTCGTGCTGGCCGTCGGCATCCACCTGGATCACGCGGTCGTAGTCGTGGCGATCGGCGTACTTGAAGCCTGCGCGCATGGCGCCGCCCACCCCGAGGTTGTAGGGGAGGGTGAGGACCAGGGCGCCGGCCTCGCGGGCGCGCGCGACGGTCTGATCGGTCGAGCCATCGTTAACGAGGAGAACGTCCACCCACGGGAGGGTCTCGGTGAGTTCCCGGATGGTGGCACCCACGGTCTCTTCCTCGTTCCAGGCAGGCATGATGACGAGCGTGCGCGGACGGGTTTCATTCATGCGGACATCATAGCGGCAGGGCCCGAAACGGCGTGCTGCGCCATGCTACGATGAGGCGTTTCGTCGCACCTGGAGGGCTTTTTCATGCTTTGGCTCCCCCTTGCTCTCCCCGCCCTCGTGGCCTTGCTGTGGGTGGCGCTTCCCGGCCTCGTTTTTTCGCGGGCGCTGGGCGTTCGGACCCTCATCGCGCTGCTGAGCGCCGCTCCCGTCTCCATCGCCATCATCGCGCTCTCCGCGATCCTGGCGCCGAAGGTGGGGCTCTCGTGGGGGCCGCTCCCGGTCGTTCTTCTCACCGCGCTCCTTGTCGCCGTGGCCATCGGTGTGCGCGTCCTCGTGCGTCGCGTGCGCCCGGCGAGTGCCGCGGCCACGCCGGCCGCGCCCGCCGCTGATCGGCCGAGCGCCCGCGCCCGCGTCGTCGGCTGGATCCGCAGCGCCGATGCGATGACGCTCGGCGCCCTTGGCCTCACGGCGGTCCTCATGTCCCGGCACGTCAAGAACATCCTCGATACGCCGGACGCCCTCTCGCAGTCCTTCGACAACCAGTTCCACCAGAACGCGGTGCGCTACATCCTGGACACGGGCAATGGTTCGAGCCTCACGCTCATGTCGATGACCGCCGCGCCGGGCGATCCCCAGTTCTACCCGGCCGCGTGGCACGACACGGTGTCCCTGGTCCTCACGACGCTCGGCTCCGAGAACATCGCGCTTGCCACGAACGCCGTGATGCTCGCGGTGCTCGCGTTCGTATGGCCCGCCTCGATGCTGCTCATGCTGCGCGCCACCCTTCCCACGCGGATCCTGCGCTACGCCATCCTCCCGGCGGGCGTCCTCATGGCCGCGTTCCCCGACTTCCCGTTCCTGCTCGTGGGCTTCGGCGTGCTGTACCCGAACCTGCTCGGCTACGCCCTCATTCCCGCGACGCTCGCTTTTGCCGCGCAGTTCCTCGGCGCGGGCCGCTTGCACCTGCCGATGCCCGTCACGATCACGCTCGGCTTCTTCGCCGCGCTCGGCATGTCGCTCGGCCACCCGAACGCGAGCATGTCCTTCATCGTGTTCCTCATCGCCTGGTGCGTGGCCTACGCGGCGCAAGCGCTCGTGCGCCGCCGCCGGTACCTCCTGGCCCTCGCCTACGGCGGTCTGGGCCTCGCCGTCTTCGGCATCGCCACCTGGATCTGGGACATCATTCGCCCTCCCGCCGATCAGACCACGTGGACGGCCTTTGCCACGGGCACCCAGGCGCTCGGCCTCGGGATCTCCCAATCGGCGAAGGTCGACTACCTCTCCCCGCTCCTGCTCGTCCTGCTCGTCTTCATCGGCGTCTACGCGAGCATTCGGATGCGGTACTTCAGCTACCTGTTCGGCTGGGCGGCGGCCATGTATCTGTGGTGGGTGGTGGCGGCCGGGGACGATCCCGAGGCGCGCAACCTCCTCACGGGCGTCTGGTACAACGACTCGTTCCGCATCGCGAGCCTCCTGGCGCTCATGGCCCTGCCGCTCGCCGCGCTCGGCGTCGGCTACGTGCTCAGCCGCCTCGCGCGCCTGCTGCCCCTGACGCGCGTGCGCTCGTGGGTGCCCGTCGGCCTCTCCGCCCTCGCCGCCGTGGCCCTCGTCTTTGCCACGCAGGCCGCGACCTACATGAACACGATGATCGACTGGGTGTCCTCCAGTTACCAGTGGAGCGACGAGTCCAGCCTGCTCACGAACGACGAATTGGCGCTCATCGAGGAGCTGCCCGAGCTGGTTCCCGAGGACGCCGTGATCTTCACGAATCCCTGGACGGGCGACAGCCTCATCTACGCCTACACCGGCCTCGACACCACGACCAAGCACACCTACGAGTACGTGCCGAAGGAAGAGTCGTTCCTCAACGACAACCTGTATCGGGCGGCGAGCGATCCGCAGGTCTGCACCGCGCTCGAGAAGGTGGGCGCGGATTACGTCGTGGTCTTTGAACGCGACCAGATCAACGGCGCCCAGTGGCCGTATCACGGCGTACGCCGGGTGCCCGGTTCCGAGGGCTTCACCGAGATCGCGCGCGAGGGCGATGCCCGGTTGTACCGGATCGACGCCTGCGGGCAGTGAGCATCGCCGTGAGAATCACTGATACGCAGCGTGTGCTCGTCGCTTCGGTGATCGCGGCGGGCAGCAGTTTCGCGATCTCGTTTCTTGCGGCCCGGGTGCTCACGCCCGAATCCAATCGCGAGTTCCTCGTGTTCTGGGCGGTCTTGTTCGGCGTTTTCGGCCTGCTCAACGGCGTGCAGAACGAGACCACGCGCGCGGTGGGATCCACGCTCGCGCGCCGGGCGGGCCTCGCGACGGCGGAGGCCGAGCCGACGGAGCTCGGTTCCGGAGAGCTCGACTCTTCGGAGCAGGGGCCGACGGGGGCCCGGGGCACGCGCGTGCTCGCCCTCTCACTGCTCATCGGCGTCGCCTTCGCCGCGATCATTGCCCTGACCTCTCCCCTGTGGGCGCCGGGGCGCTTCTCCCAGACGAGCGCGGTTGCCGTCGCCATCATCGCTATCGCGGCGGTCCTGTATGCGGGCCACGCGTGCCTCGCGGGCAGCGCGGCGGGCCACGGCTGGTGGCGCCTGTATGCGGGGCTCATGGGCGCGGAGGCCGCGGGCCGGCTCGTGTTCGTCGGCGTCGTGGCGCTCGTGGCGGTACTGGTCTCCTCGCTCGAGGGGGCCGTGCTCCCGCTGCTCATGGTGGCCACGGCCGCTGCCGCGGCGATCTGGCTGCTGTATGTCGCGGCCTCGCCCGAGGCGCGGTCGGGGGCCCTCGCGCGCGCCGATCAGCGCCCGCTCGCCCTGCTGTACCGGTACCTAGCGGCGATCTTCACGGCCGGGTGCACGGCGGTGCTCATCACCATGTTCCCCGTGTTCGTGGACGTGGCCGGGGCGGATGTTCCCGCGGCCACCGTGGCGGGGCTTCTCATCGCCCTGCAGCTGTCGCGCGCGCCGATCATGATCCCCCTCCAGGCCCTGCAGGCGATGATGCTCAAGCGGCTCCTCGATTCCTCGGACGCGATGCTGCGGGCGTTCGCGCTGCCGCTCGGCGTGCTCGGCGCGGGGGCCCTCGCGATCGCCGTCCCCGCGGGGCTGCTGGGTCCGTGGGTGCTGAGCCTGTTCAATCCGCTCTACGTGGTGTCGGGCTTCGTGTTCGTGGGCCTCGTCTTCGCCGCCGCTGCGGTGGGTGCCCTCACACTCACCGGAACGGCCTGTTTGGCGCGCGACTCCCATGTATCGTATGCGGCTGGATGGCTTGTTGCCTCGGTGCTCGGCGTGGCCCTCCTGTGGCTGCCAGGCTCCTTCACCACGGTGGTTGTTGTCGCGCTCATCGCGGGGCCCGTCGCTGGGGTCGGCGTTCACCTGGTGTGCCTCGCCGCCGTGTCGCGCCGTTCATCCCGCCCCGCCGCAGCTCCCGTCCAGGCCCCCTGAGCGCCGCCGCTTGCCCGTCACGCCCGCATCCAAGGAGGACGACATGCCGACCCCGTGCCGCTACAGCGTCATCATCCCGGCCCACAATGCCGAAGCGAGCATCACGGGCGCGGTGCGCAGCGTGCTCGATCAGGACTTCGCGGGACTCGAGGTCATCGTGATCGACGATGCGTCGGCCGATGCCACGGCGGCCCGCGTCGAGGAACTGGACGATCCGCGCGTGCGGCTCATCTCCTTCTCCACGAACCGGGGCGTGTCCGCTGCCCGCAATGCGGGTGTGGAGGTGGCGCGCGGCGAGGTCGTGGCCTTCCTCGATGCCGACGATGCGCACTACCCCGGTTTTCTTGCGCAGACGTGGGCGGCGCTCGATGCGGGCGACGACGTGGACGCGGTGGTCGTGGGCCGCACGGTGCGCACCGATGCGCCGGGCGCGGCCCACCCCCGATACGCGTCGGCGGCGCCGCACACCCGGGGCGTCGTGTCGGGCTGTGAGGCGCTGTCCGCGGTCCTCACCGATCACCTCACGCCGTTCCCGTGGGATAAGGCGGTGCGCCGCACCCTGCTGGGTACGCGACCTTTTCCCGAGGGGATTGCCCGCTTCGAGGACCTCGTGACCATGGGCCTCGTGCTGTCGCGCGCGCGCCGCGTGCGGGTGCTGCCCGCGCCCCTCATCGAGTACCGCGTGAGCGGCGGCTCCCTCACGTGGGGCCGGGTGCCCGAACGCAGCGAGCGCGATGCCGCCCTGGGCTTCCTCGCCGAATCCCTCGGCCCGGCCCGCTCGCGCGCACTGGCCCGGCAGGTGGCCACCCTCGAGTGCCTCATGACGGTGCTCATCGCACAGGCCGCGGTGCTCCATGAGGATCAGGCGCGTTTAGCCGCCGCGAGGCGCGATCTGTCGCTTCGCCTGCTCACAAGCGCGCTGCTGACGAACCGCACCATTGGCGGGGCCGGCATCGTGGCCCGCTTCCTTCCCTCCCTCTTTCGCGCGCTCATTCGGCGCCGCACTCGCGCCACCTACGGCGCGAGCATCGAGCATTCCTGACTGCCCCTCACCCCCGAAGGACTCTCATGACCCCCACCCCCAGCCCTCGCTCCACCGCCTCGCCCTCCGCTTCGGCCGCCACCGTGGCATCGCCCGCTGGCGCGCCGTCGACCGCTGGCGCCCAGCGCGGCCCGTCGGCCGAGGCTACTGCGCACGCGCGTGACCTCGCCGATTTCGTGACCGCTTCGCCGAGCGCCTTCCACGCCGTCCGGGAGGCCGCCGCGAGGCTCGAGGCCGCGGGCTACACGCTGCTCGACGAGGCCGAGCCCTGGGAGGCCATCGCCCCGGGCGGGCGCTACCTCGTGGTGCGCGACGGCTCGTTCATCGCCGTGGCGGTGCCCGCCGACGCGCAGCCAACCACGCCGCTGGCCCTGTTCGGCGCGCACACGGACTCCCCCGCCCTCAAGCTCAAGCCGAAAAGCTCGACGACGGCGCGCGGTTTCCAGCAGGTGGGCGTCGAGGTGTACGGCGGGCCGCTGTTCAATTCGTTCCTGGACCGCGATCTTCTGCTCGCGGGCCGCCTCGTCACGCGCGATGGCGCCGTGCACCTGGTGCGCACCGGGCCCTACCTGCGGGTGCCGCAGCTCGCGGTCCACCTGGATCGCGGCGTCAACTCCGAGGGCCTCACCCTGAACCCGCAGACCCACCTGCAGCCGATCTCGGGGCTGGGCGGGGCCGACAGCCACGACGTGCTCGCCGACCTCGCGCAGCTCGCGGGAGTGGAGGCCGAGGACGTGGCGGGCTACGACATCCTCACGATGGACGCGCAGCCGCCCGCCCTCATCGGGGCGCGCGAGGAGTTCCTCGCGAGCCCGCGCCTCGACAACCTGCTGTCGACGCACGCGGGCGTGCGCGCGATGGTCGAGCTCGCGGACGCGGAGCCCGCTCCGGGCGCGCCGATAGCCGTCCTCGTGGCAAACGATCACGAGGAGGTGGGCTCCGCCTCCCGCTCGGGCGCAGCCGGTCCCTTCCTCGAAGACGTGCTCGTGCGGCTCTACGGCGCCCTGGGGGCGAGCGAGGAGGAGCGTCGGCGCGCGCTCGGCGCCTCTACCCTGGTCTCTTCCGACGTCGGCCACTCGGTGCATCCGAACTACGCGGAGCGTCACGATCCGGCGAATCAGCCGGTCGCGGGATCGGGGCCGATCCTCAAGATCAATGCGAATCAGCGCTACGCGACCGACGCGCGCGGCGCGGCCCACTGGGCGGGCGCCTGCGCCGCCGCCGGGGTGCACTCCCAGGAGTTCGTGTCCAACAACGCGATGCCGTGCGGCTCGACCATCGGGCCGATCACCGCGACGAGGCTCGGCTTCACCACGGTCGATGTGGGCGTGCCGATCCTGTCGATGCACTCGGCGCGTGAGCTCACGGCCGTGAGCGATCCGTACGATCTTTTCCTCGCCGCGCGCGCCTTCCTCGCGGGCGCCCGATAGCACCGCCCTCTTTCGCCACCATGACTGAATCCACGCCCCACGCTGCCCTGCCCACCGCGAGGGCCTCCTCGTTCCGCGCCGATGTCCACGGCCTGCGCGGCCTCGCGGTCCTGCTCGTGGTGCTGTACCACGTGTTCATCGGCCGGGTCTCCGGCGGCGTCGACGTGTTCCTCTTCATCTCCGCCTACTTCCTCACCGGCACGTTTGTGCGGCGCCTCGAGGCGAGGCGGTCCGTGGCGCCCGTCAACTACTGGGGGCGCACCTTCAAGCGCCTCTTGCCGCCCACGCTTGTGGTCACGATCCTCACCGTCATTGCCTCGCTCATCGTCCTGCCCGCGAGCGAGCACCGGCACACGCTCGATGACGCGTTCTACACGCTGATCCAGGCGGAAAACTGGTGGCTCATTTCGCAGGCCACCGACTACTACACGGCGGATCGCACGGTCGCCTCCCCGTTCCAGCACTTCTGGTCGCTCTCGATCCAGGGGCAGGTGTTCCTGCTGTGGCCGCTCATGTTTGCCCTCATCGCGCTCGTGGTGCGGCTGCGTGAGCGCCGGTACCCACCGGTGGATAAGTATGCGCACCGCGTGCGCGTCTGGCGTGTGAGCGCCATCGGGATCGGCGCCCTCACGCTCGCCTCGTTCGTGTGGTCCGTCTATTCCACCCAGACCCAGCAGACCATCGCCTACTTCGATACGTTCGCGCGCCTGTGGGAGTTTGGGCTCGGCGCGCTCGTGGCGATTGCGCTGCCGCTCATCGCCTCCCGCACGCCCGTGCTCGATCCGGCCAGCACTGAGAAGCGCCGCGCGCGCTTCGCCATCTCCATGGTGGGCGTGGCCTCCCTCGTGTCGATGGGCGTGCTCGTCGATGTTCAGGGACACTTCCCCGGGTGGCTGGCCCTGTGGCCGCTCACCTCTGCCGCGCTCGTCATGGTCATGGGCTACAACCCCGTCCTCGCCTCGCGGCCCCTCCAGTTCCTCGGCGGCATCAGCTACGGCCTATATCTGGCGCACTGGCCGATCCTCATCATCACCCTGCAGGCCCTGCAGATGCCCCAGGCGGGGCTCTGGGTGGGTCTGCTCATCACTGGGGCGAGCCTCGGGGCGGCGTGGCTGCTCACGAAGTTCGTGGACACGCCGTTTCGGCGGTGGACCTGGGCCGGGGCCAGCACCCGGCGCTCGATCGGCGTGGCGGGCGCAACCCTCGCCGTCGGCCTCGCGTTCGTCCTCGCGATCCAGGGCGTGTTCTCCCACCAGCAGGCGGAACGCGAACGGCTCGCGGTCAGCAATAACCCCGGGGCGCGCGTGCTCTTCGAGCAGTACACGGAGCACCCGGACGCCGATCCGCTGGCCCCCGAACTCCCCGGCGCGGCGGATCTGTGGGCCGACTGGTGGGAGCTCGACGGCGCCTGTCGCGGCGATGCGCGCGCCACGGGCGTGCTGCGCAGCACCTGCATGATGCGCGAGGGTAACCTCGGCGCCCCCACGGTGCTGTATCTGGGTAATTCGCGCATGCAGCAGCTTGCCGGGGCGATTGATCCCGGCGCCGAGGCCGCGGGCTGGCGCTCGATCGCGCTGCTTGAGGGCGGCTGCACGCCCGGCGAATCCACCTCGCTGAAGTGCCGGAACTTCACCCGCGCCGCCATGGAGTACATCCAGGAGGTGCGGCCCGATGTCGTGGTCATGGAGACCACGTTCGTGCCCACGAACGGGCGCGAGCGCACGTCCACGGGCCTCGAAGACCTCGTGTGGGACCTGCACCTGGCCGACATCCCCGTCATCGCCGTGCGCGATCAGCCACGCATGGGCTTCAACCCGAACCCGTGCCGCGACTACTGGGGCGACGGCAACGAGGCGTGCCTCGACGAAGTGGATCGCAACATGCGCGTCGAGCGTCCGGACTCCGAACTGCTCGCCATTGACGGCGTGTACGGCGTGGACCTCACGCACCTCATCTGCCCGGGCGGCGTGTGTCAGCCCTCGATTGGCAACGTCACCGTGTTCCTCGACGGCAATCACATCACCGCGACGTACGCGGATTCGATGGCGGAGGAAGCCTCGTGGCAGCTCGAGAGCCAGGGCTGGCGCTGGTAGGAAGGGCCGACGGGGCGCGGTTTAGGCGGCGGGCGTCGCGGCGAGGGCGCGCGCGTAATAGGCCCGCACCTCTGATTCGTCGGCGGCCGACAGGTGGCCGCTCACCCGCGACCGGGGCGCATCCTCGATGACGGCGCGGGGCGCGTCAACGCTCACGGCGCCCTCGCGCGTGAACAGGAGGTCGATGGGGACGAGCACCTCGGCGGTGCGCAGGAACCCGAGGCTCACGCTCACCCACGTCACCTGCTGGTCCCGATCCGAGACGTAGATGTCGTCAATCTTGCCGAGCTTTCGGCGCTCCGCATCGCTCACGCGCGCGTTGCGCAGGCTGTGGATGCGGGGATCGGCGGGCTGGGCGTGGGCCGCTTCGAGCGCGGCCTCTCCCCCGTCGGCCCCATATCCCGCGGTGGGGCGGGAGGTCACGGCGCGCTGGCGCCCGCGCTCGCGGTGAGTGCCGCGAGGAGGCGGGGATCGCGCAGCGGGACGATGCACATGGCGAAGAACTGGGCGATGTCGGGGAGCACCCGGTCATCGTTGAGCAGGCCGTCGCGGATGTAGAGGCCGGTCCACATACCCACGGCGACGCGGGCCATCCAGTCGGGGCTCACGCCGTCGGCGAGCCAGCCGCGCTCGGCGTACACGGTGAAGAGGTCCGCGAGCTTGTGTTCGGCCGTTAATTGCATCTCGATGATGCGGCCCCGTCCCGGATGCGATTCCTCGAGGGCTTCGGCGCGCACCACGGAGAACATGTGCGAATCATGGAACTTCACGGCATCCCAGTTGACGAGTTCCGCGGGATCCTGGGCGGTGCTCACGAACGCGTCCACGAACTCATCAAGCTGATCGGCCGTACGGTCCAAGACCGCGAGCAGCAGGGCCTCCTTGTGGGAGAAGTGATGGAGCATGCCCGGGTGGGAGATCCCCACCCGCTCGGAGATGTCGCGCAGCGACGTGCCGCGGTAGCCATACTTCGAGAACAGCACCGTGGCTTCTTCCAGGATGATCTCGCGGGTGCGCTGACCGCGCGCACGGGTGAGATTGGTGCGCGGACCGCGCCCACCTCGGGGCGGGTCAACATTGAGGCGGTCTAGTCGTGCGTCGGCATTCACAGCTCGCTTGCGCTCCTTTATTGGTCACGTTGCGCGGTTGGGGGTGCTCAGCGCACTAACCCCGGCGCGTCACCGGTGTCCATTATGACACATCACGACGAAAAACGATTCACGTATCGTTCGGCGACCTGAATCGCGTTGAGGGCCGCACCCTTGCGCAGGTTGTCCGCGGCGACGAAAAACACCAGGCCACGGCCGTCCGGCACCGCTTGATCCTGCCGGAAACGACCCACGAACGTCCCGTCCTTGCCCGCGGCGAGCCGTGAACTCGGCAGGTCCACAAGCTCCACGCCGTCGGCCTCCGCCACCGCCCGCTCGGCGGCCTCGACGTCAATCGGGCGCGCAAACTCGGCGTGGATGCTGAGCGCGTGCCCTGTCACCACGGGGATCCGCACGCACGTGCCCGACACCCGAAGCTCCGGAATCCCGAGAATCTTGCGCGACTCGTTGCGCAGCTTCTGCTCCTCGTCGGTCTCAAGCGACCCATCATCCACGATGGAGCCCGCAAGAGGCAGCGCGTTGAACGCCACCTGCGCCGCGTACACCTCCGGGGCGGGCTCCGCCTCGAGGTCGCCATCGAGCGCGAGCGACTCCACGCGCGGCTCAAGCGCGCGCACCTGCGCGGCAAGCTCCGCCACCCCGGCCACACCCGAACCGGACACGGCCTGGTAGGTGGCGACCGTGAGGCGCTCAAGCGATGCCACCTCGTGCAGCGCCTTGAGTGTCGGAATGGCGGCCATGGTCGTGCAGTTGGGGTTCGCCACGATCCCCTTCGGCGCCTCGTGCACCAGCTCGCCGTTCGCTTCCGCCACGACGAGCGGCACCTCGTCGTCCTTGCGCCACGCAGAACTGTTGTCGATCACGAGGGCGCCCGCGGCCGCGAACACCGGGGCCAGCCGCTTCGACGTGGCCCCGCCCGCGCTGAACAGCGCCAGATCCACGCGGTTACCGTCGCCCTCGAGCACCGCGGTATCGGCATCCTCGACCGTCACGTCCACACCGGCCACGCGCAGGATCGTGCCCGCCGACCGCGCCGAGGCAAACAGGCGAATGCGCGAATGCCGGACCCGGCGCTGCTCGAGCAGGGCGATCATGACCCGCCCCACCTGGCCCGTGGCTCCCACCACCGCGATGACCGGTCCCGTCGGATCCCAGCCCGCTGCCGACTCCCGCGCCGTCGTTTCGTGCGCCGTCGTGTCCTGCTCGTTCATGTGTGGCCCTTCCCTTCGCTGCCGTGATTGCCTGGCGCGCCCGGGAAGTATGCCGGGCGCTCGATGATTAGCGCCCCGTACCGCCGTAGACGACGGCCTGTACGTCGTCGGCGTCGAGGCCGAAGGCCGAATGGATCGCGCGTACGGCGTCGGCCAACCGATCCACGTCGGTGACCACGCTGATGCGGATCTCCGACGTGCTGATCATGTCGATGTTGATGCCCTCGAGGGCGAGCGCGCGAAACAGCGCGGCCGACACCCCGGGGTTGGACTTCATGCCCGCCCCGATCAGGGAGACCTTGCCGATCTGATCGGTGTAGCGCACCTCGCGAAAGCCCACGGACTCCTGGGCGGCCTCGAGCGCGGCCATCGCCGCGGGCGCGTCGGTCTCCGGGATCGTGAAGGAGATCGCCACCGTGTCGTCGGTGGTCGAGACGTTCTGCACGATCATGTCGATGTTCGCGCCGGTGCGCGCGATGATCTCGAACAGCTGCGCCGCCTTGCCCGGCACATCCGGCACCTCGACCAGGGTGATCTTGCCTTCGCTGCTGTCGTGCGCCACGCCCGCGATGATCGGGGACTCGTGGCCTTCGGTGATCTCGTGAACCACGGGGGAACCTTCCGTTACGGTGCTGGTCGAAGAATCGGGGGCCTGCTCGGGGCTTGTGCTCGGGGGCCGGGGCGCCTCGGGATGCTCGGCGGCCAGGCGCATGACGCCCGGATCGATGGGGAAGTCGCGCGCGGGATCGTCGGCGATGAGCGTGCCCACCTTGCCGCTGAAGCTTGAGCGCACGTGGATCGGCACGTGGAAGCGGCGCGCGTATTCGACGCAGCGCAGCATGAGGATCTTCGCGCCACTCGCGGCCATCTCGAGCATCTCCTCGGAGCTGAGCACGGGGATGCGGCGGGCGGCGGGGGCGATCCGGGGGTCGGCGGTGAAGACCCCGTCCACGTCGGAGTAGATCTCGCATACGTCGGCATTCAGGGCCGCCGCGAGCGCGACCGCGGTCGTGTCGCTTCCGCCCCGGCCGAGGGTGGTGATCTCCTTCGTGGTGCTCGAGACCCCCTGGAAACCGGCCACGATCGCCACGTGGCCTTCGTCGAGGGCCTGGCGGATCCGGCCGGGCGTCACGTTGATGATGTGCGCCTTGCCGTGGTGGGCGTCGGTGATCATGCCTGCCTGCGAACCGGTGTAGGCGCGGGCCGAGACCCCGTTGGCGTTGAGGGCCATGGACAGCACGGCCATTGAGATGCGCTCCCCCGCGGTCAGGAGCATGTCGAGCTCGCGCGCGGGAGGGTTCGAGGTGACCTCGGTGGCGAGGTCGAGCAGCTCGTCGGTCGTGTCTCCCATCGCGGAGACCACCACCACGACCTCGTGGCCCGCCCGCTGATACATCGCGATGCGCGCGGCCACGCGCTTGATGGCCTCGGCGTTTTCTACCGACGACCCGCCGAACTTTTGGACAACCAAAGACATCTGAGTGGGCTCCTTCGTATCCGGGCCATTCTCTCAGGCCGTGACTGAGGACTCCACCCCTGTTCATCGGGCGCGCGCCCCACCTCACACCGCGAGCGTGAGCGATGCTAACTCCCCTGCTCGGGCCGCGCGGGCCGCCCCTTCCGGGGCCTTACTTCTGACGTTCGAGGGATTCGAGCCGCGTGGGGATCGAGTGTTCGCTCGTGCGTTCCGGCTCGTGGTCCTGCCACGACACGTCGGCGGTTTCTCGGATACCGAAGTCTGGCAGCAGGCCCACCTTGGCCCCTTCGCGGGCGACGTCTTCGGCGCTGGCCGTGGCCCCGAGGCCGAGCGCGTCGGCCCGCTGGCGGGTGATGCGGTCGCGCACGCGCGGATCCGCGGCCACGTCGGCTTTGGTACCGACCGCCGGGGCGAGCGCGGCTATCGGCGTGGCGCGGCGCGCGTACCAGTGGGCGGGGCCGTACACGATGTCGCGCAGGTCGTGGGCGAGGGCCCGGAAGGTGGCCACGCCGGAGCAGGGAATGAGGACCACGAGCAGGAGCGTGGCCCAGACGCCATCGACCGTGCTGAAGAGGCCGAGGGCGGCCATGATCGCCACCACGAGCGACAGCAGGAGCATTTCGGCGACGACGATCACGCCCACGGCGTTCCACACGACGCGCTTTTCCCAGGGGTTCACGGCGAAGCGTTCGCGCACGCTCGGGTAGGTGCGCAGGTCGCTCGGGCGATGCTTGCTGGCAGAGATGAGGGAGACGAGCGCGGCGGGCGTCACGGCGCACACGGCGATCCACGCGGCGAACGCCAGGAGGACGAGCACGATGGTCAGTGCGGGCACGTCGCTGCCGAGCTGTGGGTCGAGCGCCTGGCCCGTGCCGGTCGCATCGTAAGAGAAGGCGGCGAAGGTCTGCCCCACGTCGGCGAACCACCAGATCGCGCCGCCGAGCAGTGCGGCCACGAGCAGCACCCACCAGTGCCGCACCAGGATCGCGCGGGCGGAAGCGAGGAGCATGCGGGGGCCGACGAAGGTGGTGGCACGCGGCAGATGGCGCCGATCCTGCGTGTAGAGGATGCCGAGCAGGCGGGTGCGTTCGGCGCGGGTGGTGGCCCTCGCGGCGCGCGCGTCGAGATCCGCGACGCTCGGCAGGCCGAGGGGGCGCAGGGCGCGCACGAGGCCGAGCGTGCACAGGTAGCCGAGGATCACCGTGCTCACCATGCCCGCGAGCCCCGCGAGCACTCCGAAGCTCAGGTGCTGCCAGGGGGTTCGGATCGGGAGCAGGACCAGGAGAACCAGGAGGGCGATGACCGCGAGCTGCGGGATGGCCTGTACGAGGGCGAAGCGCCGCGCCACCTCGCGCTGGAATCCCGCCTCGGTGAGGTATTCGCGGGGCCGGATGGTGAGCACCCAGCGCATCGCGAGGGGGACGGCGGCGGCGCCGAGCACGGCGCCGAGCACGGGCGCGCCGAGGAGGGAGGTGAGGACGAGTCCCGGTGAGAGTCCGAGGGTGCGAAGGAGCACCTGAATGAGTTCCGTGCCGGCCAGGATCGTGAGGAGGTAGAGACCGATGAGCGGGGCGGCAGCCACGAGGAACAGCCAGCTGAACATGCTCCACACGACAGCGCCGATCACGGCCATCCACACGTATATGGGCCATCGGACGCCGCGGACGAGGGCGCGGCGAGAATCGGCAAGGATTTCGCTTGGGAGGTCGATGTCTTCGGAGCGGGGCGGCATGCGCGCGGGCTCCGGCAGATCGGTCAGGGGCGGCAGGGGCGGCGGAAGCGGCGGCGAAGCGCCCCACGTGGGAGGCGTGGCGGATGGTTGCTGGCTCACGGGTTGCTGGCTCACGGCGTGACTCACCCCATCGAGCGGCGCCCGGCAAAGGCGCGGCCCAGCGTCATTTCGTCGGCGTAATCGAGATCGCCGCCCACGGGAAGTCCCGAGGCGAGCCGCGTGACCCGCAGACCGTCGTAGGTGGCGAGTGTGCGGCTGAGATAGGTGGAGGTGGCTTCGCCGGACACGTTGGGATCGAGGGCAAGAATGACCTCCGTGACCTCGCCTGCATCGAGCCGCGTCAGAAGTTCGGGGATCCGCAGATCGCTTGGCGCCACCCCACCAATCGGATCGATCGCACCACCAAGCACGTGGTAGCGCCCGCGGTATTCGCGCAAGCGTTCAATCGCGAGCACGTCCTTCGATTCTTCCACCACGCACAGTTGCTCCGGGTTGCGGCGTTCATCGCTGCAGATGGTGCAGAGCTCACCTTCGGCGAACGTGCCGCACACCGTGCACGCGCGCACGCGCTCCTTGACCTCCACGAGCACGTGGGCGAGGCGGCGCACGGCGTCCTCGTCGGCATCCAGCAGATAAAACGCCATCCTCTGCGCCGACTTCGGGCCCACGCCGGGCAGCATCCCCAGCTCATCCATCAGTTCCTGCACGATTCCTTGCAACACCCTTGTACTCTAGGGCACGGGTGAGACAAATAAACTCGGCACTACTGCCCACCCGGACGCGCGCGAGCCGCATCGCGCCGTGCCCCGCAGCGAAAGACGACCCACCGCCTCATGCCCACCTCTTTCAGCCCCGTCCCCGGCGGTAGCCTCGTCACCGCCCCGTCGGGCTTCGCGAACCTCACGATCCTCGATCAGCCGGCCGTGCCCTGCGTCGTGGTGAATGCGAACAACATCCCGATGGCCGAACTCGGCAGCCTCTTCGACCCGGCGTTCTCGCACCTTCCCGCCGTCATCGCCGAGGCGGGCCTCGAGATCACCGCGCCCGCGCTCGCCGCCTACTACCGGATCGGCGGCGTGGACCACGGCCACGCCACGTGCGACATCGCCGCGGGCTTCCCCGTGAGCGCGCCACTGGAAGCGCCCGCCACCCTCGGGGACACCGGCCTCGTGGCCGACAACTGGGAACTGCCCGCGGGACGCATCGCGGCGCTCACCCACCTGGGTGGCTACGACGGCCTGCAGGAATCGTGGAACGCCCTCATGACCACGATGACCGAGCGCGGCCTCTCCCCCCAGGCGCCGTTCTGGGAGGTGTACGTGAGCATGCCCGGGCCCGACGCCGACCTCGCGACCCAGCGCACCGACCTCTTCGTGCCACTCGGGCCCCTCACCGCCGGATAGCGCCGATAGAGGCGAGGCCGCAGCCCCTTTCTAACGCAGCGGCCTCTTCCTAGCGCAGCGGCGTCGCCCTGGATGCCGCAGCCTCGATGGCATCTCGGGCGGCGTCGGCCCGCTCGACGATGAGGGGCGAGTGCCCCAGGTCGCTCACGCGCCGGGCATCCTTCGTCAGTTCGTCCACTTGGTAGAGCGCGGACTCCATGAGCCCTTCGCGGGCGCTCAGGAGAGCGAGGTCGATCCGGGCCTCAATCGCGGCGGGAGTATCGTCCCCCTCGGCAAGGATGGCGGGCAGGGAGCGGTAGGCGTCGGCGCTCGTGGCGGGGGCACCCGCCCTCAGCAGCGCGCCGAGGGCGTCGAGATCGTCCGGAGTCACGCGGGCGCGGTCATCGAACACGGCGCTCACACGCCCCGGGGCGCGGGGCCCGACGGCACCGCCGCGGCCGGTTGATCGAGGCCGCCCACCTGCGCGGAAAACTCCCGCATGGCCTCTTCCATGCGCGCCACACTCATGGGTGGCCGCTCCAGTTCGCCCGTGCCGAGCGCAGAGGCGGGAGGCAGCGCCGACGGGGCCTCGGCGGGCTCGCGGCGGGATTCGCGCAGCGAATCGGAAACATCGACGCCGAAGATAGTGTGCACGGCTTCGAGGAACTGGTCGGCCTGGCCGGTCTTCGCGAGTTCCTGGGCGCGCACCATCGGCGAATGCAGCAGCTTGTTGTAGACGCGGCGCAGGCTCTGCTCGACCCGTTCGGCGGCCTGGTCGCCCGCGGTGGCGCGCACGGACCGCACTTCGTCGGCGATCATGTCCTTCACGCCGCGGCGCAGAGCGCTCACGGCGGGATCGACGGAGCGGATCTGCTGGCGCTCCTCGAAGCGGCGCACCCCCGAATCGATGAGGTCGTGGGCCCGGTCCACTTCCGCCTGTTCGCTCGTGCCCGCGCTCAGCATGTCGAGGCCGAGCAGCTGCACGCCCGCGTACTGGCCCACGGCGGCGTCCACGTCGCTGTGCAGCGCGAGGTCGAGGATCACGAGGTCGTCGACCGCGCCCTGCCGGTTGGCGAGCGCGGGGATGAGGTTGCAGGGGCGCACCACCATGGTGCCGCCGCCGGAGGCGGCCACAACGACCGACGAGGCGGCGAGGGCGGCGGGCAGGCCGCTCGCGCTCACGGGGACGGCCCCGTGGGAATCGGCGAAGCCGGGGGCGCGGCCGCTCGGCGAATACACGCGCAGGGTTCCGACGCCGCGTCGGTGCAGTTCCGCGCACGCGATACGGGCCATCGCGCCGGTGCCGATCACGAGGGCGTCGCGCCCGCTCACGGTGTCGGCAAACATGTGGGCCGAATCGAGGGCGACGGCCACGGAGCTGCGCCCCGCCGCGCCCACCTTGGTCTTGGAGGTCACCATCTTCGCGGTGCGCATCGCGCCCTGGAAGAGGTCGTTGAGCAGGGTCGTGGTCTGCCCGGAGGCGAGGGCTTCGCTGAAGCTCGTGCGCACCTGGCCGGTGATTTCGGCTTCGCCGAGCACTTGCGAGTCGAGCCCGGAGGCGACTTCGTACATGTGGCGGGCGGAGGTGAGTCCGGCATCGGCCACGAGGGCTTCGGCCACGTCGGCGTAGGGGACGCCGCTCGTGCGGGAGATCGCCGTGGTGACGAGCGTGATCGCCTCGTGGAAGCGGTCGGCGTCCACGTACACCTCTAGGCGGTTGCACGTGGCCATCGCCACCCAACCGGTCACGGGCTGCTCGGGGTGGGCGGCATTGAGTTCGGCGATCACGGCGTCGAGGCGTTCGGCCCCGCGGGTCAACCTCTCCAGGCCCTCGAGGCCCAGGCGGTCGTGAGTGGCGCGAACGGCGATGAGCATGCCCCCCATCGTAGGGGAATCAGTCCCGGTCTTCACATGAGCATCAGGCACAATAGTGGCGATGACTACGCCGCAGACCCCCGCACACCCCCACCCCGCCTCCGTCGGCACCGTTTCTCCCTCTGGACTGACCGAACGGCCCGTCGGCCCCTCCTCTTCCACCCCGTATGCGTCCGCCGCCGAGAGCCCGCTCGTCAAGCGCCTGGCCGGGCGCGGCGCCGAGGTGGCCGACGCCCCGCCGAGCGTCTGGTTTATGCGCCAGGCGGGCCGCTCCCTGCCGGAGTACCGGGAACTGCGCGCGGGCGTGCCGATGCTGGACAGCTGCCTCATTCCCGACGTGGCCGCGGAGATTACGCTGCAGCCGGTGCGCCGCCACGGCGTCGATGCCGGGATCTTCTTCTCCGACATCATGGTGCCGCTCAAATGCGCGGGCATCGACGTGAGTATCGAGTCCGGGATTGGGCCGGTGCTGGGCCAGCCGATCCGCTCGAAAGCCGACATCGACGCCCTGCCGCCCGTGGACGACGTGTACGCGGCCTCGCTCGATCCGATCCGCGAGGCCGTGCGCCTCACCGTCGCCGAACTGGGCACCACCCCCCTCATCGGGTTCTGCGGCGCCCCCTTCACGGTGGCGAGCTACATGGTGGAGGGGCGGCCGAGCCGCGATCACCTGCGCACCAGGGCCCTCATGACTGCCGAACCCGAGCTGTGGAACCGCCTCGCCTCGTGGGTGGCGGAAATTTCCGGCGTGTTCCTGCGCGCCCAGGTGGAGGCGGGGGCCAGCGCCGTGCAGCTGTTCGATTCGTGGGCGGGTTCCCTGAGCGAGGCCACCTACCGCGCCTCGGTGCTGCCGCATTCGGCCCGCACGCTCGCTCACGTGGCCGATCTGGAGGTGCCGCGCACCCACTTCGGGCTCGGCACCGGGCACATGCTCGGCGCCATCCAGGAGGCGGGCGCCACGTGCGTGGGACTCGATCACCGCACCCCGATTCCCACGGCGCTCGACATTCTGCCGGAGGGCACGGCCATCCAGGGCAATATTGATTCGGCCCTGCTGTTTTCACGTGAGGAGCCGCGCTTCGAGGCGGCGGCCCGGATCGTCGAGGAGGGCCGCGCGGCGAGCGGGCACGTGGTAAACCTCGGGCACGGGGTTCCGCCGGACACCGATCCGGCGGTGCTCACGGATCTGGTCTCCTTCCTTCACGAGCGCTGAGCGATGTCCCCCGAACACTCCTCGCCCCAGCCTGCCGCCGCCCCGACCACCGTCGTCATCGGCGGCGGCATGTCCGGCCTCATCTACGCGTGGGAACTGGCGCGCGCGGGCCATCCGGTCACGGTTGTTGAGGCGGATGCGCACGTGGGCGGCGCCGTGTGGTCCCACACCATCGGCGGCGTCGAGTCCCACACGGGCGCCGAAGCCTTCGCCATCGGGCGCGGCGCCGTGCTCGGCCTCGTCAAGGACCTGGGGCTCGAGGACCGCGTCGTCTCCCCCGCGACCGGCACGAGCTTCATCGTGAGCGACACGGGGGCCTACCCCTCCCCCAGGAGCGCCATCATGGGTATGCCCTCGCGCCCGCTCGCGGCCGACGTGCGCCGGGCCCTGGGCCTGCCGGGCGCGCTGCGCGCGTGGGCCGAACGCCTCCTGCCCGCGCGCTACGGCCTCACCCCGGGGGTCTCGATCGGCGAGTTCGTCCGGAAGCGCTACGGGCGGCGCGTGCTCGAACGGCTCGTGGCCCCGATCATTCAGGGCGTCCATTCGGCCGATCCGCACCGCTTCGAGCTGGCGGCCGTCATGCCCACTCTGCCCGCGGCCGTGCAGAAGCACGGCAGCGCCCAGAAGGCCATCGAGCACATGCTCGCCGAGCGCGGCACCCGTTCGGGCTCGGGTGCCGCCGTCCACTCCCTCACCCCGTCGATGGCGGCGCTGCCGAAGGCCCTCGCCGCCCAGATCGAGGAGGCGGGCGGGCGCATCCTCACGGGATCGCCCGTGAGCGCCGTGCGGGCCGACGGCACCCGGTGGCACGTCAGCACCGCGGACGGCACGCAACTGGAGGCTGATCGCCTTGTCGTGGCCGTCGGCCCCGAGGTGGCCCGCACCCTCCTGGCCGAGGCGGCCCCCGAGGTCGCGGCGCTCGTGCCCACGGCGCCCGCGACGCCCGTGCGCCTGGCCAGCCTCGCGCTCGACACCCCCGAACTGGATCAGAAGCCCCGCGGCAACGGCGTGCTCGTGGCGCCCGGCACGCGCAGCATCCGCGCGAAAGCCATGACTCACGCGAGCGCCAAGTGGGAGCACATCGGGGCCGCGGCCCGCGAGGTGGCGCCGGGTCGCCACGTGGTGCGCCTCAGCTACGGGCGCGGCGCGAGCGCGGAGAGCGTCCCCGAGGCGAGTGAGTTTCCCGCCCTCGCGGTGCAGGATGCGGCACGCATCCTCGGCATCGCCCCCGAGCGGTTGACGCTCGTGGACTGGGCGATCACCGACTGGGTGGGCACGATGCGCCAGACTGGCCCCGGCCACACCGCGGCCCTCGCCGAGCTCGACGCGGCGCTCGACGCCCGGGGCGAGGCAGCGGCGCCGCCCCTCCTGTTCACCGGCGCGTGGCGCGCCGGCAATGGCCTCGAAGCCATCACCAGATTCACGCGTGCCCTCGCCCAGGCGAGCACGCGCCCGCAAGAAGAAGCAGTTTCGTGAACGAAGGGACCACCGTGAGCCACGAGAACACCCCCGCCGCCGGCGAGGCAGGCACAGAAACCATCCGCTACAACGCGTACTCCGTCTACAAGAAGATCGGGGGGCTCGCCGACGACGGCGAGGTGCGCCCCGAGCAGGTCGTGAGCGACCTCGAGGCGAGCGTCGCGGCCTTCACGGCAGCGGGCGTCGAGGTGCTGGGCTTCTACGACGTGTCCGGCTTCCGCGCCGAGGCGGACCTCATGCTGTGGCTCGCCGCGGAAAAGCCCGAGGCGATCCAGGAGGCGCTGCGCGTGTTCGAGCAGTCGGTCGCCGGCTCCTACCTCGACAAGACGTGGCAGGCGTTCGGCGTGCACCGCGAGCACGAGTTCACGCGCACGCACCGCCCCGCCTTCATGGAGGAGCACATGCCCCGCAAGGAATGGATCACCGTGTATCCGTTCGTGCGCTCCTACGACTGGTACCTCCTCGAGGAGGAAGAGCGCCGCGAGATGATGCGCGAGCACGGCATCTACGGCCGCGACTACCCGAACATTTGGGGCAACACGACGGCCGCGTTCGCGCTCGGCGACTACGAGTGGCTCTTGAGCTTCGAGGCCGACGAGCTGCACGAACTCGTGGACATGATGCGCCACTTGCGCTACACGAAGGCCCGCCTGCACGTGCGCGAGGAGCTGCCGTTCCACACGGGCCGCCGCATCGCGGAACTCGACGAGGTTGCGGAGGTTCTTCTGTGAGCACCCCCACCGCGATCCTGTTCGCTTCCTTCGGCGGGCCGGAGAAGCAGGAGGACGTGCTGCCGTTCCTGCGCAACGTCACCGCGGGCCGTGGCATCCCCGATGCGCGCCTCGAAGAGGTGGCCACGCATTACCGGGCGCTCGGCGGCAAGAGCCCCATTAACGATCAGAACAAGGACCTCATTGCGCGTCTCGAGCAGGAGCTCGCGCGCCGCGAGCTGGACCTGCCGGTGTACTGGGGCAACCGCAACTGGGAGCCGTACGTCAACGACACGGTGCGCCAGATGGTGGCCGACGGGCACACGCACCTCGTGGGCCTCGTGACGAGCGCGTACTCGAGTTTTTCGAGCTGCCACCAGTACCACAATGACTTCCGCGGGGCGCTCGCGGCGGGCGGTTTCGAGGATGCCGTCACCATCGACAAGGCCCGCGTGTACTACAACCATCCGGGCTTCCTCGCGCCCGTCGTGGATTCGGTGCGCGATGCCGTTCAGTCGCTCGTGGCCGACGGTCACGCTCCCGGCGGCATCGAGGTGCTGTTCTCGACGCACTCGATTCCGAACGCGATGGCCGACGTGTCCGGCCCGCACCACACGTGGGTGCCGGGCTCGGGCGGCTGGTACGTGGCGCAGCACGAGCTTGCGCTCGAGTACGTCATGGATCAGGTGCGCGCGGAGCTCGGCGCCGAGGCGACGCCCGCGAACTACCAGCTCGTGTACCAGTCGCGCTCGGGCGCGCCGCACGTGCCGTGGCTCGAGCCGGATATCAACGATGTCATTGACGAGCTGGAGGAGCGCACGGCGGTGATCGTCGTGCCGATCGGCTTCGTGACGGACCACGTGGAGGTGATCTGGGACCTCGATACGGAGGCGAAGGAGAGCGCGGAAAACCGCGGGCTCGCCTTCATTCGGGTCCCCACCTCTGGCAGCGATCCGCGCTTCGTCGAGGCCCTCGCGGACCTCGTTCAGGAGGCCGTGACGCCGGGCTTTGCCCGCAAGGCCGTGATCGACGTGCCCGGGGCCGTCGCCCACGAGGGCTCGGGCGATTGCGGTGCCCGCTGCTGCCTGCTGCGCGTTCCCGAGGAGGCCGCGAGCTGATGCTGAGGCTCGGCACGCGGGCCTCGGCGCTCGCCACCACCCAGTCCGGGTGGGTGGCGCGCCAGCTGGTCCCCGGCGGCGAGGGCGAGGCCGACGGTTTCGCACTCGTGCACATTTCCACGCAGGGCGATATTGATCGCACGAGCCCGCTCACCCAGATCGGCGGCACGGGCGTGTTCGTCTCCGCGGTGCGCGAGGCGCTGCTCGCGGGCGAGGTGGACGTGGTGGTGCATTCGCTCAAGGATCTGCCCACCGCGCCGCCCGAGGGGATTCGTCTCGCGGCGGTGCCGGTGCGCGAGGATCCGTCGGATGCGCTCGTGACCCGTGCGGGCCTCGCGGGCCTCGCGCAGGTGCCGGAATCCGGGAGTGTGGGCACGGGCAGTCCGCGCCGCGCCGCTCAGTTGCGGCTGTTGCGCCCCGATCTGGACGTGCGGGCGATCCGCGGCAATATCGATACGCGGCTGAGTTTCGCCGAGCGCGGCGAGCTCGATGCGGTGGTGCTCGCGAGCGCGGGCCTCGAACGCCTGGGGCTGCAGCGCGTCATTGCCGAGCGCATGGACCCGTGGGCGTTTCTTCCCGCTCCGGCCCAGGGCGCGCTCGCCGTGGAGGTGCGCGAGGATCTGGACCGGGCCAGCCCGCTCGCCCTCGCGCTCGAGGCCCTGGACCACGCCCCGACCCGCGCGGCCGTCAGCGCTGAACGCGCCGTCCTGAGCGCGCTCGAGGCGGGCTGCTCCGCCCCCGTCGGCGCCTTCGCCACGGTGGGGACCGACGGCCATCTGAGGCTCAAGGCCGGGGTATACGGTGCGAAGACGTGCGTGATCGACGAGATCACGAGCCGAACAGCGGTGAGCGAGAACGACGCCGCAGCACTGGGGCACGCCCTGGCCAGCGCGATGCTGGCGGGCGGTGCCCGGGATGTCTTAGCCGAGGAGGCAGGATCATGACGACACATCACACGGAGGGCACGGGGGGCACCGGGATCGAGGAGGGCGCACCGATAGCGCCGGTCCTCATTACCCGGCCCGAGGGGCGCGCGAGCGGCCTGGTTCGCGAGCTGGCCGTGCTCGGGATTCCCGCGGTGCATTCCCCGTTTATTGAGTTTCGCTGCGAGTCCGATACGGACCTGCGCGAGGCGGTCCAGGATCTTGCCCGCGGCGAGTTCCAGTGGCTGCTGCTGACCTCCGCCACGACCGTCTCGGCGCTGACGATGCTGGCCGAATGGGCGGAGCTTCCGGCCGTGCAGGAGTTCCGTGCCGCCGCCGTCGGCGAGAAGACGGCCCAGGCGGCGCGCGAGGCGGGCCTCGAGGTGAGCCTTATTGCGCAGGGCAGCGCCGCGTCCCTGATCGACGTGTTTCCCCCGAATCAGCAGGGCCCCGATGGGCTCCCGCCGCGCATCCTGTATCCCGTCTCTTCCGCCGCGGCGCCCCAGCTGGAGCTCGCGCTCAAGGTTGCGGGCTATGACGTGCAGCGGGAGACGGCCTACAGGCCGAAGACCGTGCCGCAGCCGCGCGAGGTGGTCGATGGTCTCGCCTCCGGTGCCTACAGCGCCGTGGTGGCCACGAGTTCCATGATCGTGCGCGCGCTCGGCCAGTTGTCGGTCGCGGAGTCGACGAAGCTCGTGGTGATCGGCACGCCGAGTCACGATGCGGCGCTCAGCGTGAACCTGCCGGTGGCCGCCGTGGCGACCAGTCCGAACGATGCGGCGCTCGCCCAGGCCGTGAAGGAGGCCCTCGAGCTGTGACGGCGCCCATCCCCGCGCACCTGCGTCCCCTGCACCGGCCTCGGCGCCTTCGCCAGAGCCCGGCGATGCGCGCGCTCGTGCGCGAGCAGACGCTCAGGCCCGCCGATCTCGTGCTGCCGATGTTCGTCAAGGAAGGCAGTGATCGCCCCGCGCCCATCGCCTCGATGCCGGGGGTCATGCAGCACAGCCTCGATTCGCTCGAGGTGGCGGCCCGCGAGGCTGTCGCGCTCGGCGTGGGCGGGCTCATGCTCTTCGGCGTGCCCGAAGCGAAGGATGCGCACGGTTCGGGCGCGGTGGATCCCGGCGGGATCCTCAACGTGGCGCTCAGCCGGCTGCGGGACGCGCTCGGGGATTCGACCGTGCTCATGTCCGATCTGTGCCTCGATGAGTTCACCGACCACGGGCACTGCGGCGTGCTCGACGCCCGCGGCCGCGTGGACAACGACCGGACCCTCGAGGTGTATGCGCAGATGGCCGTGGCGCAGGCCCGCGCGGGCGCGCACATGCTGGGGCCCTCCGGGATGATGGACGGCCAGGTGCGGGTGATCCGCGAGGCGCTCGATGCCGAAGCCTTCACCGATACCGCCATCTACGCGTACACCGCGAAGTACGCCTCGGCCTTCTACGGGCCGTTCCGCGATGCCGTCGATTCCTCGCTCGAGGGGGATCGCACGACCTATCAGCAGGACCCCGCCAATGCCGACGAGGCGCTGCGCGAGCTGGCCCTGGATGTGGACGAGGGCGCCGATATGGTCATGGTGAAGCCCGGGATCGCCTACCTCGACGTGCTCCGCCGCGTGGCCGACGCCTCCCCCGTGCCCGTCGGCACCTATCAGGTCTCCGGCGAGTACGCGATGATCGAGGCGGCCGCCGAGCGCGGCTGGATCGACCGCGAGCGCGCCATGCTCGAATCGCTCCTCGCGTTTCGGCGCGCGGGAGCCTCCACCGTCCTCACCTATTACGCGAGCGATGCCGCCCGGCTGCTCGCCGACCTTCCCGCCCACCTGCGCGCCTTCGCCTAAGTCCCCGCTCGTGTCGCCCCGTCGGCCCGGTGGGGCATTTGGCCCGTCGGCCCGGCAGTCCCCCGTCGGCCCCTGATTGTTTTCGACCACCCACCCCGTTTTCCAGGAGGATCTCGCCATGACGAACGATAGTCCCCGGCCCGTGAGCGCCGCGTTGTTTGAGCGTGCCCAGCGGGTGATTCCCGGCGGCGTGAACTCGCCCGTGCGGGCGTTTCGCTCGGTGGGGGGCACCCCTCCCTACCTCGTGCGTGGCGAGGGCGCGCTCCTGACGGATGCGGATGGCCGCGAGTTCGTGGACCTCGTGGGCAGTTGGGGGCCGATGATTCTGGGGCACGCCGATCCGCGTGTGGTGGCCGACGTGCAGGAGGCCGCGTCGCGTTCGCTGAGTTTCGGGGCGCCGCACGTGGGCGAGATTGAGCTGGCCGAAGAGGTCATTGCGAAGATTCCTGCGGTTCAGCGGGTGCGGATGGTGAACTCGGGAACGGAGGCGACGATGAGCGCGCTGCGCCTCGCGCGCGGTTTCACTGGCCGCAGCCTCGTCGTGAAGTTTGCGGGCTGCTATCACGGGCACGTGGATTCGCTGCTCGCGGAGGCGGGCTCGGGGGTGGCGACGCTCGCGCTGCCGGGTTCGGCCGGGGTGACGGAGGCGACCGCGTCGGAGACGCTCGTGTTGCCCTACGGTGACGCGGAGGCGGTGCGGCGCGTGTTCGCGGAGCGCGGGGAGCAGATCGCGGCGGTCATCACGGAGGGCGCGCCGTGCAACATGGGCGTGATCGATCCGGGAGACTTCAACCGGGTGCTGCGCGAGGTGACGCACGCGCACGGCGCGGTGCTCATCATGGACGAGGTGCTGACGGGTTTCCGGGCGACGGCGACGGGCGCGCATGGCCTGGACGGTGTGGTGCCGGACCTTGTGACGTTCGGCAAGGTGATCGGTGGCGGCATGCCCGTGGGCGCGTTCGGTGGCCGGGCCGACATCATGGACTACCTCGCGCCGCTCGGGCCCGTGTACCAGGCGGGGACGCTGTCCGGTAATCCGCTCGCGACGGCGGCGGGGCTCGCGACCCTGCGGCAGCTTGATGACGCGCTGTATGCCCAGCTCAACGACGCCTCCGACGTGCTCACGCGGGAGATCGGCGCGGCGCTCACGGGGGCCGGGGTGCCGCACACGATAGCGCGCGCGGGCACCCTGTTTTCGGTGTTCTTCACCGCGGAGCCGGTCGTGGACTACGCGGGGGCGAAGGCGCAGGACACGAAGGCGTTCGCGCGCTTCTTCCACGCGATGCTCGAGCAGGGGATCTATCTTCCGCCGAGCGCGTTCGAGGCGTATTTCGTCTCCCGGGCGCATGACTCGGCTATTCTCGATCGCATCGTCTCCGCTCTGCCGGCGGCGGCACAGGCGGCGGGAAGGGTTCCCGGGAAGAAGGCGCAATGAGCAGGAATCGGTCGGGAGTGGACGAGGCTGACGGCGAGAGCTGGGTGGAGCCCGGGTACGGCCTCGCGGGGGCCGACGGGGGCGCTGAAGGATTCGAGGGCGACGCAGCAGCGCTCGCTTTTCCCCCCGATCTGGTGAGCGACAGCGAGGGCTTCGCGTTCCTCTCTCGCCTCGCGCTGCTCGGGGCCGGGGCCGGTGTGCTCGCGGTCCTCGTGAGTTTTTCCCTCTCGTGGTGGTTTGCCCTCGGCGTGTTCTGCGCGTGGCTCGTTGGCATGGTGCTCGCGGGATGCCTCGCGGCGTGGCGCGCGAAGAAGCACCGCGCGGGCGTGGGGTATCCGGCCGACGGCGAGGCGTGGCTGCGGAGTTTCTCGTTCACCCTTCCTTTCGTGGCGGCGCTCATCGGCGCGCTCGGCGTCATCGCGGCCGTCGTGACAGCGATGGTGCTCGCACCGAAGGCCCCGGACTACACCCCGGCGATCCTGCTCGCGATCCTCACAGCGCTGGTGGTAGCAGGGGTGCGGGTGGTCGCGCGGGCACGGGCCGTGTGGCTCGTCTACGGCGGCCGCTAGGCAGCGCAGCTCAACCAACGAGGTCAAGGAGCCGTCATGTGGGGCGTGGGTCGCGCATTTACGAGCTTCCACTCCCTTCAATTAAGGCTTAGGGGACGCGCGACACACCCACGGGAGAACGACGACGGGCAGTTAGACATCGCCGACGAGTTCTCGAGACTGTCCCGCACCTTCGGGTGCGAAGGAGATCGAGATTCTCACGCTGGGCTGTGGTCCACCGGGTTCGTCTATGACGACCACTCCCTCCTGACTGGCGACTTTCTGGCTCGGGGACTCCATCTGGATCTCGTGTGCCCCGCTGCGGCCCCGATTCCTTTTCGTCAGATTTTCTTCTGTTTGCAGGAGACGCTGAGGCCCGTGGCTACGTGCGAGATCACCGAGCTGACTATCCTCTGCGAACCGCGCTCTGTCAGGGCGCAGGTGCGCACGGGAGCGATGCACGCGGGCATTCACGCGTTCAACGAGCCTTGCGAACGAGCTACGCCCACTCCGGTTGCCCGATGCTCGTCGATCCACTTCTCCGTTCTTGATGCTCAACGGGTGGAGCTTGCCTCTGGCACAGCACGGCTTCCCTCGACGCAGCACGATCTATCGGCGTTAGCGGCACCGGTATCTTCCCTCTGGCTGCACCAGGTAGACCGGCATGTGAGCACAACTCAGACGGTGCGGATGTCCGTGACGTGATGTCCAGCATCCTTGACATGTCAAGCTTGCTGTACGTACAGTGAGCTTGACATAGAAAGGAGGGTTCACCATGACCCCCACGCCTCACACCGATTCAGCTCACTCCGGGCGCCCCAGCACCGCCCCCGCGCGCTCCTTCTTTGGCCGCACCCCGCGCGGCACCTCCACCCTCCCCCTCGCCCTCGTCGTCGGCCTCAGCCTTTCCGGCGCCCTCGCGGGCCTCACCTTCGTCGTGCAGGGCCCGTCGGACGCGCCGCACCTGCTGCCCCTCGTCCTGTTCTGCGCGACGCTGCCGATCTCCGCGACCCTCGGCTGGGTGCTCGCCGTGGATCGCTCGAGCATCAAGGGTGCAATGCGCGAAGCGGAACTCTCCATCGAATCGCACTGGTACGACCGTGCCGCCGTTGGCGCCTTCGGCGATATCCTCGCGCTCCTCGGCCTCGGGGCCGGCGCCTTCGCCATGATCCCCGCCCTGCACGGAGTGAGCACCTACCTGGTGCTCCTCGTTCTCGCGACCCTCGCCATGGTCGATGTCGCCGTGCGGTACCTGATCCAGCGCTACCGAAGCCGCTGATGAAGAACCGCCTCGTCGAACTCCGCGCCGAACGGGCCTGGTCGCAGCAAAACCTCGCGAGCCTACTCGGGGTCTCCCGCCAGACCATCATCTCCATCGAAAAGGGCCGCTTCGACCCATCGCTGCCCCTCGCCTTCGCCCTCGCCCAGGCGTTCGACTGCCGCATCGAGGACATCTTCACCCCCGAATAGCCCCTCGGCACACGTGTGGGGCGGCGCCACGCTCGGCGCCGCCCCACTCGTGGAAAAACCGTGCTTAGAGCTTGTCCACGGCCTCCTGCAGCAGCTGCGGAAGGTGCTCGCACACGTACGTGATGGACAGGGGGTTGCCCGCGCTGAACGCGGAGACCAGCTCCTCCTCCGGGTCAAGCATGACGGCGCGGCCGTCCTTGACCACGTTGAGGGAGGCGATGAGCGGATCCGCCTCGAGCTCCGCGAGCGTGTACCCAATCGGGAACAGCACCGCGACCGGGGCGTCAAACACCGCCACCTGCTCTTGCGACACGTCGGCGTAGAAGCCGTTCTCCGGCTTGAGCTTCGCCGCCTCCGAATACATCGTGAAGCCGAACGCCTCCATCGCATCCCACCGGAAATCGCCCGTGTAGCTCAGGCCGTAGGCCTCGCCAAACTTCGAGCCCGTCACGGCCTGCACGCCCGCGAAATCGGGATGATCCTTCTTCACGCCCTCGAGGGTGGCCGACGTCTTCTCGATGAGGGTCTCACCCGCGTCGGCCAAACCGAGCGATTCGGCGATGAGCCGGGCCTGGTTGTCCCAGCCCGGCGCGAAGTTCAGGGCATCGACGGGGCCGGAGATGGTCGGGGCGATCTCGGCAAGGCGCGTGTACTCCGCCTCGTCATAGCCCGAGTTGACGTTCAGGATCAGGTCCGGGGCGAGCGACTGCACGAGCTCGTAGTCGATCCCGTCGGCCGAGCGCTCGAACACCTCGGGCGTCACGTCACCGAAGAGCTTCTCGGCCCACGGGCCCACGCCCTTGTGATCGGCCCCGAAGCCCAGCCAGTCGTACACGCCAATCGGCTTCACGCCGAGCGCGAGGCAGACTTCGGCGTCCGACCAGCCGAGGGCGACGACCTGCAGGCCCTTGCCGCCCGCCGGGGCCTTGACCTCGGTCTCGCCGAACTTGTGGGTGACGGTGACGGGCAGCTTCGCGTCGGCCACTGCGTCCGAGCTGGAGCCGGCGTCACTTCCCGCACCGCCGCTCGTGCTGGACGAGCCGCAGGCGGCGAGCATCGCGGCGGCGGACAGGGCGGAACCGGTGCCCAGGAGGGCGCGGCGGGAAATACTCATGATGTCTCCTTATGGAAATTGGGGTACTGCGACATGGGGTACTGCGGGTCTTCTTCGGCGGCGGGCGGCCTGCGTCAGGTGGGACCGCCCTCGCGAGGCGAAACCGTCGCGGGCACTGCCGCCTCGGCCCTGCCGCCCGAGAGCGGCACCACGAGCGGGCTCCCGCTCACGGGGTCGGTGATGATCTGCGCGTCCACATCGAACACGTCGCGCACCACCTGGGCGGTCCCCACCTCGGCGGGGGTGCCTTCGGCGACGATCCGGCCGTCCTTCATGGCGATGACGTGCGTGGCATAGCGCAGGGCCTAGTTGAGGTCGTGCAGCACCGCGACGAGCGTCCGCCCTCCCTCGCGAAGCCCCTGGCACAGGTCCAGGACATCGAGCTGGTAGCGGATATCGAGGAAGGTGGTGGGCTCGTCCAGTAGCAGGAGCGGGGTTTCTTGCGCGAGCGCCATCGCGATCCACGCCCGCTGGCGCTGACCGCCGGATAGCTCATCGACGGCGCGCTCGGCGAGCTCGTCGAGGCGCGTGACGCGAAGGGCCTCGCGCACGGCACGCTCGTCCTCGCTCCCCCACCGCCGCAGCATCGAATGGTAGGGGTGGCGCCCGCGCGACACGAGGTCGCGCACGGTGATGCCTTCGGGGGCAATCGAGGATTGCGGCAGGAGCCCGATCGTGCGCGCGAGCTCCTTCGTGCGGACCTCGCGGATGTCTCGACCGTCGAGTGTGACGGCGCCGGTCGTGGGCTTCAGCAGGCGCGCGAGCGCCCGCAGCAGGGTCGATTTTCCGCATCCGTTCGGCCCGATGATGACCGTGAAGGAGCCTTCCGGGATCGTGACGTCGAGGTTCTCGGTGACGATCCGCTGGTCGTAACCGAGCGTGAGGTCGCGCCCTCGCAGGGACATCGTGGTCATGCGGGCTTCGCCCTCCCAAGGTTGAGCAGCAGATACACGAAATACGTGCCGCCGAGGCACAGGGTCACGACGCCGACGGGCACGCTCGCGGGCATGAACGGGGCGCGGGCGATGAGATCGCTCGCGGTGAGCAGGAGGGCGCCGACGGCGGCCGACGGCACGATGCTCACGCTCGATCCGCGCACGAGCCGCAGGGCCAGCTGCGGGGCGACGAGCGCGACGAAGGCGATGGGTCCGGCCCCGGCCGTGACGACGGCGACAAGCGCAATCGCGGCCGTGAACTGGATGAGCCGGGTCTTCTCGAGGTTGACGCCGAGGCCCGCGGCGGTGTCGTCGCCCATCTCCATGAGCCGCATGTCGCGCGCGAAGACGAGGATGACGGGCAGGGCGAGGGCGAGCACGAGCGCGAGCGGGAGGACGTGCCACCAGCCCACGTCGTTGACCGACCCGGCTCCCCACACGGCCGCCGACATCGCCTCTTCGAGCCGCATTGTGCGCAGCAGGTAGGTGTTGATCGAGCTGAGGAACAGGCTCACGCCGATGCCCACGAGGATGATGCGCAGACCACTCACGCCGCCGCGCCACGCGAGCAGGTAGACGGCGACGCCGGTGGCGAGCCCGCCCACAATCGCAGCGAGCGGAGTCTGCCAAATCCCCGAAAGGCCCAGGATTGAGGCGACGAGCACGGCCGTGTACGCGCCGACGGTGAAGCCGATGATGTCGGGGCTTCCCAGCGGGTTGCGGGTCTGCGACTGGAAGATGGCGCCCGCGATGGCGAGGGCGGCGCCGCCCAGCAGCGTGAACAGCACGCGGGGCAGCCGCCAGCCGATCACCACGCGCTCGACCCCCGCGGAGGCTTGGCCTGCGAGCGCCTGCAGCACCTCGGGCGCGCCGATGCGGGCGCTGCCGATCACCATGGACCAGGCGCCCGCCGCGAGGGCGAGGGCGAAGACGAGTGCGGTCACGAGGATCGCGCGTCGGCGGGTCACAGGCCCTTCACCGCCCTCGAGCGGACAAGAGCGATGAGCACGGGCGCACCGATGATCGCGGTGACGGTCCCGGCGGGCAGTTCGGATGAGAGGACGAGGCGGCCGAGGATGTCGGCGCTCAAGAGGAGCACGGGGGCGGCGATCATCGACAGCGGGATGAGGCGCCGGTGGTCGGGGCCCACGAGCATGCGCAGGGCGTGGGGGACGATCAGGCCGACGAAGGCCAGCGGCCCCGCGGCGGCCGTGGCGGCGCCGGTGAGGAGGGTGACGGCGACGAGGCCGACGATGCGTGTGCGGGTGGGGTGGGAGCCGAGCGCAATGGCGTTGTCGTCGCCGAGCGCGAGAGCGTTGAGCGAGCGCTGGAGGACGAGCGCGATGAGGGCGCCGACGAGGATGAAGGGGAGGGTGACGGCGGCGTCGTTCATGGTGCGCCCCTGGAGGGAGCCGACGGCCCAGAAGCGGACGCGGTCGAAGACCTCGGGCATGGACAGGGAGATCGTGGCGCTGAGCCCCTGGAGGACGGCGCCGACGGCGACGCCTGCGAGCACGAGCTTGACCGCGCTGCCGCCCATCGGGCCGGTGGTGCCAATCGCGTAGACGAGGGCGGCCACGACGAGCGCGCCGATCATCGCGGCCCACACGTGCGTGCTGGCCACGGACACGCCGATGAAGGCGCTGGTCACGACAATGGCGGCGTAGGCGCCGACCGAGACGCCGAGCAGCCCAGGATCGGCCAGGGGGTTGCGGGTGAGGGCCTGCATGAGGGTGCCCGCGAGGCCGAGGGCCGCCCCGGCGGTGATGGCGATGATCCCGCGGGGGACGCGGCGCTCGAGGATGATGAGGCTCGTGGTGTCGCTGGGTGCTTGCCCGCCGAGCCAGGCGCCGAGGGTGCGGGTGACCTGGGCGGCACTGAGATCGCCCGAGCCAAGGTAGAGGCTCGCCACGAAGAGCGCGGCAAGCAGGATAAGGCCCCCGACCGTCACGGCGAGGGCCGACCCTCGCTTCGCTGGTGTCACGACCACGCCCCAAAAGTACCAGCGGAAAAGACAAGCCGCGTGTTGCGAAAGGCCGACGGGTCAGATTCCTCACACGCTCAGGTGAGGCTGGCCTAAGTAGTGCGCGGGGGCTCCGTGGGCCGTCGGCAACCTGGGCTACTGTGTGCCCCATGTCTGACGCCGCTCCCGCCCCCGTCCGCGCACGGGACCTCATGCCGCTGCTCGCCTTCGGTCTCGAGATCGCCCGCACCGAACGCCTCTCACCCACGTTCGTGCGCCTCACCCTCACGGGCGCGGACCTCGCGCACTTCGGCACGGGCGGCCACCCGCTCGACATGCGCATCAAGGTCATCATCCCCGGCACGGTCGACCACTTCGCGCACCTCGGGCCAGAGCGCCCCATGGACCCCGCCGACCTCGACGGCACGGGTGCCGAGTGGTACAAGAGGTGGCTCGCCCACCCCGAAGAAGAACGCGGCTGGATGCGCACCTACACCGTGCGCGAACTCCGCGGCGCCGGGCACCCGGGCAATATCGCCGAGCACCCCGAACTCGACATCGACTTCGTGGCGCACCCCGGCGGCAAGGCCGCCGACTGGGCCCTCGCCGCCCAGGTGGGCGACACCGTGAGCGTCATCGGCCCGAACAGGCACCTGGCCGCTCCCGGCTATGGCGGCATCGAGTTCCGCCCGGGCCTCGCACGCCGCGTCCTCCTCGCGGGCGACGAAACCGCCGCGCCCGCCATCTGTTCCATCCTCGAAGCGCTGCCCGCATCGTTCTCAGGCCACGCCTTCATCGAGATCCCCACGGCAGCCGACGCCCTGCCCACCCTCACGAAATCGCGCGTGAGCCTCACGTGGCTGCCCCGCGACGAACAACCGCACGGCGCGCCGGCCGCCCTCGGCAGCCTCCTGGACGCCGCCGTACGATCCGTCGTGGCCCCTCCCCCGTTCATCGACCGCGGAACCGAGCCCGAGGATGTCGATATCGACACCCAGATCCTGTGGGAAACCAGCTCCGGCACCGAGACCGCGTTCTATGCCTGGCTCGCGGGCGAGGCAGGCATCATCAAGACGATGCGCCGCTACCTCGTGCGCGACGTGGGCGTGGATCGCACCCAGGTGAGCTTCATGGGCTATTGGCGCGAGGGTCGCGCCGAAGGCTAGACCACGCTCTCGTACACCGCGAGCAGGTCGGCGCTGGCCGCCTCCCACGAATGCCGCCCGGCCTCGGCGAGGCCAGCGCGGGCCAGCCGGGCCCTCAGCGCCTCATCCCGAAGGGCATCGACCGCCGCCTCGAGGCCGCCCGGCGCGTACAGCAGCCCCGTGTCTCCGTGCGCGATCTGTTCCTCGGTCGGCCCCGAGCGGGCCGCGATGATGGGCAGGCCGGAGGCCATTGCTTCGAGGAGCACGAGGCCGAGCGTCTCGGTCACTGACGGGAACACGAACGCATCCGCGCTCGCGTACGCCGCGGCGAGTTCCTCGCCGCGCAGCGCGCCCAGAAACACGGCCCCGCACCCGTCGAAGGCCCTCTCGAGGTGGGGGCGGTGCGGGCCGTCACCCACGAGCGCGAGCCGGATATCGGGCCGACGGCCGAGCAGCCCCGCGAGCGATTCGAGGTCCTTTTCTGCGGCCAGGCGCCCCACGTATAGCAGGAGCGGGCCCCGCGCCCGGGGGCTCTGCTCGCGCGGCCCGTCGGCCCCACTATCCCCCAGCAGCCGCGCCCGCATGCCCGTGCTCGCACGAGCCGGGCTGAACAGCGCCGCATCGACGCCTCGACCGATCACCACCAGACGCTCCGGCCGCTCGATGCCGTCGGCGGAAAGGACGGTCCGCATCGCCTCACTGGTCACCACGGTGACGCTGGCCCGGGCGTGCTGGCGGGCGGTGGCCCAGCGGATCAACGGCGCGCTGAAGGCCCAGGCCGGGTAGCGGGACAGGTAGGCGGGCAGGTGGGTGTGGTAGCTCGCGACGAGCGGGATCCGCGCGCGCCTCGCGACCCACACCCCCGCGCTCGCCAGCAGGATCGGCTGGACGGCGTGGATGACATCGGGCCGGAACTCGCGCACGATGCGGACCAGGCGGGCGCGGGTGCGCGGGCCGGGCAGGCTGAGGGGCCGTCCCGCGTAGAACGGGGCGCGCACGCTCGGCATCCGGTGCACCCTCACCCCCTCGCCTCCCGTCGGGACCGGGTAGCGAGTGCTCCCGGGACCGGGGGCCACGACCTCCACCCCATGACCGGCGGCGCGCAGGTAGGCGAGAAGGTGGCTGAGGCGCGTGACCACCCCGTCGATGCTCGGGTGGAAGGTTTCGGTGACGATCAGGATGCGCACGGGCTGCTCAGGCGGGCGAGTCCCGCCAGCTCACGCGGGGCCGGATGGTGGTGGCGCGGGCGCGCTCGCGGTGGTCGCTCGCCACGCGAAGAATCTGGGCGAGCACGTCGTCGGTGAGCAGGTGGGGCGTGAGGCCGAGGTCCACGAGGGAGGTGTTGACGGCGTTGTAGTAGTGGCCGTACTTCTCCACGCGAGGGTTTTCCAGGTACTCGATGCACGCCTCATACCCGGCGGTGCGGGCCACGCGGGCCACCCGCTCGGCGAGCTCGAGCACGCTGAAGGTTTCGGTGAACTGGTTGAAGACGCGGAACTCGCCGGGCGCGGCCGGGTGGCCGCACGCGATCTCGATGCAGCGCACCGTGTCCTCAATATTCAGGTAGCCGCGGGTTTGGGAACCGTCGCCGTACACGGTGAGCCGGTGCCCGGTGGCGGCCTGGACCAGGAAGCGGTTGAGGGCGGTGCCGAAGACGGCGTCGTAGTCGAAGCGGTTGACGAGGCGGGGATCGGAGCGGGTGTCGGCCGTGTCGAGCCCGTAGACGACCCCCTGGTTGAGGTCGGTCGCGGATAGGCCCCACGTGCGACACGCGAACATGATCGTGTCGCTGTCGTGCACCTTGGTGAGGTGGTAGAAGCTTCCGGGCTGCTTCGGGAAGGGCAGGCGGTCGGTGCGGCCCCTGTGCGTGATGTCGATCCAGCCCTCTTCGATGTCGATGTTCGGCTGGCCGTACTCCCCCATCGTTCCGAGCTTCACGAGGTGGCAGCCCGGTGCGAGGTCCTTGATCGCGTAGAGCACGTTGAGGGTGCCCTCGGTGTTGTTGCGCAGCGTGTACTGCGCGTGGGCCCGGTCGATCATCGAATAGGGCGCGCTGCGCTGTTCGGCGAAGTGGACGAACGCGTCGGGGCGCACGTCCCGCATGAGCAAGCTGAGGAAGTCCCAGTCCAGGAGGTCGCCCTCGCGCACGTCGATGGTGCGGCCGCTCACCTCTTCCCACGCCTGCACGCGCTCGATGAGCGGCAGGATCGGTGTGAGGGAGGCGGTGCCGAGCTCGGCGTCGATCTCGCGGCGCACGAGGGAGTCCACGATCGTGACGTCGTGGCCGCGGCGGCTCAGGTGCAGGGCGGTGGGCCAGCCGCAAAAGCCGTCGCCACCGGCGACGATGATCCGCTGCCCGCTCACGCGGCCTCCCGGCCCGCGGCGAGCAGCAGGTCCCCGAGTTCGGGCCACAGCCGAATATGGGCGTCGCTGAAGGGGCGGTCGGAGAGGAAGGCGGCCGCCAGGTCCGCGTCGGGGTCCACCCACAGGAACGATCCGGCCTGCCCGAAGTGCCCGAAGGTGCGCGCCGAGTTGCCCGTCGCGGTCCAGTGGGGGGCCTTGTCGCCCTTGATTTCGGGGCCGAGCCCCCAATCGTTCGGGCGTTTCCTGCCGTAGCCGGGCAGCACCCCCGCGATGCCGGGAAAGTGGACGCGGTGGGCGCTGTCCGCGAGCGCGGCGGAGATCAGGGTGGGGCGGAGGAACTCGCGCCCGAGCAGCAGGAGGTCCTCGAGGCTCGCGCGGTAGTCCTTCGCGGGCGATCCCTGGATCTCCACACCCTCCATCCCGAGGGGCTCGAGAACGGCCTCGCGCACGAAGGCGCCGAAGTCCGTGCCGATGGCGGCCTCCACGAGGCGCCCCAGGTGCTCGATGCCCGCGTTGCTATACATGCGGCGCTGGCCGGGGGCGGCGAGCAGCTGGGCATCGTCGAACGCGTATCCCGCGGCGTGGCTCAGCAGGTGCTCGACCGTGCAGCCGTCCGGGGTGCCCTCACCCGCCGGATCAGTGAGGGCGAGCGCGCCCCGCTCGATGGCGACGAGGGCCGCGTAGGTGGTGATGAGCTTCGTGACGCTCGCCAGATCGAACGTCCGGTCGAGGTCCCCGTGAGCGCTCACGAGGGCGCCGCTTGAGGTCACAAGGCCGACGGCGGACTCGAAGGGCTGGGAGGCCAGAAGGGACTCGATCTGGGCGTGTGCGTCACTCATGCGCCAATCCTCCACCACTTTCTTACATCCTCGCTGGGGGACCGGAGGCGGCGTAGAGATAGGATTCCCCTGACCGGACTCTACAAAGGAGAGCGACGTTGAGTTTTCTGGATCGGATCGAGCGGACCCTCGACCGCGGCGTATCGAGCGTTTTTTCGCGCGGTAGTGGCCAGATCAAGCCCCTGGACCTCGCCCAGGGGCTCAAACGCGAATGCGATGACCAGATCCAGGTGCTCGATCGCTCCCGCACCCTGGCGCCGAACACGTTCATTGTCTACCTCAACTCGGTGGACTACGACCGCTTCGCCTCGTGGGAAGACACCCTCGTGGAGGAACTCGAGCGAATCCTCGTGGATCACGCCGACAAGCAGAAGTATCTGTTCGTCGGCAACGTGAGCGTCTCGCTCGAGCGGGACGACGAGGTGAAGGCGGGCCGGTTCGAGACCGAATCGAAGACCGAACGCTCCTCGCTCGCGCCCGCGACGGGCGGCGGCGAAGGGTTCCACCCGATCCTCGAGATCGACGGCCAGCAGTACCTGCTCACGGGTCCGGTGACGGTGCTGGGCCGCGGCGGCGACAGCGACATCATCCTCGACGACACGGGCGTGAGTCGTCACCACGTGGAGCTGCGCGTGGATGGGACGAACATGGTGGCCACCGACCTCGGCTCCACGAACGGCACGTTCGTCAACGGCGAGCGCATCAAGACCCCCACCCAGCTGCCCGACGGGGCCACCGTGCGCCTCGGCCGCACCCGACTCACGGTGATCCTGCCCTCGGGCACCACGAGCCAGTGGTGATGGGAGCCGCGTGAGTGAATTAACGATTGTCGTCCTTCGGCTCGCGTTCGTCCTGGCCCTGTGGCTGTTCGTCATCGTGGCGCTCATCGTGCTGCGCAACGACCTGTTCGGCACCACGGTCATCACGCGCGGCGGCGCGGGATCCAAGCGCGCCGGGCAGCAGGAGAAGCGCACGGTGAGCGACCCGTCGGCCATCCAGAACATGCGCACGGACCCGCAAGCGGTCTCCACGCAGCTGGTCGTGACGGCGGGGCAACTGCGCGGCACCACGATTCGCCTGGCCGCCTCCCCTATCCTCATTGGCCGCGCGCCCGAATGCACGCTCGTGCTGAGCGATGACTATGCCTCGAACCGGCACGCGCGCGTGTTCCCCCACGATGGCGAGTGGTACGTCGAGGATCTGGGCTCCACGAACGGCACGCTGCTGTCGGGCAAGGACATCACGGGCAGGGCGGTGCCGTTCAAGCCGGGGGCGCGCATCAAGATTGGCACGACCGAGATCGAATTGAGGCGAGGCCCGAAATGACCATCGCACTGCGCTATGCCGCAAAGACCGACGTGGGGCTCGTGCGCTCGAACAACCAGGATTCCGGCTACGCGAGCCCGCACTTGCTCGTGGTGGCCGACGGCATGGGTGGGCACGCGGGCGGCGATGTGGCCAGTTCCGTGGCGATTGCCCGCCTGGCCCTCCTGGAATCCGACACTCCCGCGACCGACATCGTGGCGGCGCTCGAGAACGCCGTGCTCGATGCCAACGAGGCCATCGTGCGGCGCGCCCGCGAAGACGTGCAGCTCGCGGGCCTCGGCACCACCGTGACCGCGCTGCTGCGCACGGAAAACAAGTTTGCGCTCGCGCACATCGGCGATTCGCGCGCCTATCTCGTGCGCGATGGCCAGGCCACGCTCGTGACGAAGGACCACACGTTCGTGCAGCGCCTCATCGACGAGGGGCGCCTCACACCCGAGGAGGCGGAACGCCACCCGCAGCGCTCGATGGTCATGCGCGTGCTCGGCGACGTGGATGCGGATCCCGAGCTCGATGTGAGCCTGCGCCCCGCGATCGTGGGCGACCGCTGGATGCTGTGTTCCGACGGCCTCTCGGGCCTCGTATCGCTCGAGACGATCAGCGAATCGCTCCAGCAGATCGACGATCCCGACGAGTGCGCCGATCACCTCATTCAACTGGCCCTCAAGGCGGGCGGACCCGACAACATCACGTGCGTGATCGCCGACGTGATCGACCTGGATCAGCGCGGTCAGGGAGCGCCGAAGCCGAGCACGGGCAGCATCGTCGTGGGCGCGGCCGCGAAGGACCGCAACCGGCCCACGCAGGCCACCGGCCCCGCCGCCCGCGCCGCGGCCCTCACGCGCGACGACAAGCCGTACGAGGACGAGGACTACGAGGAGGTGCCCCCGCGGCGCAGCCCGTGGCCCGTCACCGTGGCGCTGCTCCTTCTGGCGGCCCTGCTGGGCACGGGGGCGTGGCTCGGTTACGGCTGGACCCAGGATCAGTACTACGTGGGCAGCAACGGCGAGTACGTCGTCATCTACCGCGGCATCGCGCAGGACCTCGGGCCGATCTCCCTCTCGACGGAGGATGAGGTCACAACCATCGAGGTCTCCTCCCTCCAGCCCGTCACGCAGACGCAGGTGACCGACACGATCTCTGCCTCGAGCCGCGACGACGCCGAGCGGATCGTTCGCCGGCTCGACGCGGAAGTACGCGCCAACGGCAACGGCTCCGGCGCCTCGGACGGCGGGCAGTAAGTGGCCACCGTCATCAGCTACCAGGCACGGACCAGGCGCACCGTGCACCTGGTCCTGCTCCTCATCGCGTTCGCGGTGGGGCTCGGCGCGAACCTGCTCGTAGACCTCGGTCGCACCGAGCAGATCGCGCCGGACACCTGGTGGCAGGTGGGCGGCGTGGGCCTCATCGCGCTCGGCGTCTACATCGCGGCGACCATCCGCGTGCCCTACGCGGACCCGCTGCTCATCCCCATCGCGCTCCTGCTCAACCTCATCGGGCTCGCCTCCATCAAGAGCGTGGACATCGCCTACGACCTCTACACGTCGTGGGGCTCGGGCTTTGCGAGCAGGCAGATCATGTGGGCGATGATCGGGCTTGTCGCGTGCGCCGTCGTCATCATTTTTGTGCGCGATCACCGCGTCATGCGCCGCTACACGTGGGTGACCGGCGCCGTCGGCCTGGTCCTTCTCCTGCTGCCGCTCGTGCCCGGTCTCGGTTCCGCCAACTACGGGGCGCGCATCTGGATCCGGGTGGGCTCCTATTCGTTCCAGCCCGCGGAGATCGCGAAGATCTGCTTCGCGATCTTCTTCGCCGGTTTTCTCGTCTCGCGCCGCGACACGCTCGCGCTCGCCGGGCCGCGCGTGCTGGGCATTACGCTGCCGCGCTGGGCCGATTTCGGGCCCATCATCATGGCGTGGGCGGGCGCCACCGCGGTGCTCGTGTTCCAGAACGATCTGGGCACGTCGCTGCTGTTCTTCGGCCTCTTCGTGGTCATGCTGTATACCGCGACGGACCGCCTCAGCTGGTTCGTGATCGGCGCGATCATGTTCATCCCGCCAGGCCTGTTTTACGTGCTGCGCCTCGGCCACGTCCAGCGCCGCTTCGAGTGCTGGCTGGACCCCCTGAGCAGCGCGAACTTCTCCGCGTGCGGGCAGGTCAACAACGGCATCTTCGGCCTCGCCAACGGCGGCGTGGTGGGCACGGGCCTCGGTCAGGGCCGACAGGACATGGTGCCGTTCGCGCAGTCCGACTTCATCTACACGTCGATGGCGGAAGAGATGGGGCTCGTGGGGATGGTGGCGATTCTGCTGCTGTTCGCCGTGTTCGTGCAGCGGGGGCTGCGTGCCGCGGTCGGTATTTCCGACGGCTTCGGCAAGCTGCTCGCCGCCGGGCTCTCGTTCACCATCGGGCTGCAGGTCTTCATCGTCATCGGCGGCGTCACGCGGGTCATCCCGCTCACCGGGCTTACCCTGCCGTTCATGGCCGCGGGCGGTTCGAGCCTCGTGGCGAACTGGATCATCGTGGGCCTGATCGTCAAGCTGAGCGATGCCGCACGCAGGCCCGCCGCCCGCACGCTCGGGGAGACGGCCTCGACGTCGCGCGCCCGCCAGAGCGCCGCGTCCCGCACCGAGGCCGCCCCCGGCCCGGGAGAGGTGGAGGTTCCCGCATGAACAAGCCCCTGCGCCACGTCTCGCTCGTGCTCGCGTGCCTGCTGCTCCTGCTGATCGGCTCGACCACCTACTTCCAGGTGGTCAAGGCGGACGAACTGAACGCGGATTCGCGCAACGCGCGCACGATCTACAACGAGTTCGGCACGAACCGCGGCCCCATCGTCGTCGGCGGCCAGGCCGTCGCGAGCTCGGTCGAATCCGATGATCGCTACGGCTACCAGCGGGAATACTCGAACCCCGAGATGTACGCCCATTCCACGGGCTACTACAGCGTCGTGTACGGCTTCGCGGGGGTCGAGCGGTCCATGAACGACGTGCTGTCCGGCGATGCCGATTCCCTGTTCTACCAGCGCGTCTCGGACCTGCTGTCCGGCCGCAAGGGCCAGGGCGCCACGGTCGAGCTCACGCTCGACGAGGGGGCGCAGCGGGCGGCCTACGAGGCCCTCGGCAACCGCCGGGGCGCCGCCGTGGCGATCGATCCGGAAACGGGCGCGATCCTCGCGATGGCCTCGACCCCGAGCTACGATCCGAACCGCCTGGCCTCCCACTCCACGGGCGATGTCACGGCCGCGTGGGACGAACTCAATGCCGACTCGAACCGGCCGATGGTGAACCGGGCGATTGCGGGCGACCTGTACCCGCCGGGCTCCACCTTCAAACTCCTCGTGGCGGCCGCGGCGCTCGATACGGGCTCGTACACAGCAGCCACGGAGATTCCCGGGCCCGGCGCCTACCAGCTGCCGCAGTCCACGAACGTCATGTCGAATCACCCGGGCGGCGATCAGACCCCGTGCGGGCCGAACGATGTCTCCTCGCTCGAAGACGCGCTCATGAAGAGCTGCAACACCTCCTTCGCAATGCTCGGCGTCGAACTCGGTGAGGACGCGCTGCGAAAGAAGACCGAGGAATACGGTTTCGGGGATTCCATGAAGATCCCCATGAACGTCACGCCGTCCACGATGGGCACGGACCTGGACAATGCGCAGCTGGCCACGAGCTCGATTGGGCAGTACGAGGATCGTGTGACCCCGCTGCAGATGGCGATGGTCGCGGGAAGCTTCGCGAACGACGGCGTGGTCATGGAACCGCAGCTCATCAAGTCGGTGCGCACGAGCGATCTGAACGAGGTGCAGGCGCTCGTTCCCCAGCGGCGCTCGCAGCCGCTGTCGGCCACCAATGCCGCCCAGATGCGGCAGATGATGGTGAAGACGGTGACCGATGGGACGGCCACGAACGCGCGGATCGACGGCGTCGAGGTGGGCGGCAAGACCGGCACTGCCGAATGGGCCGAGGGTGCCACGGCGCACTCGTGGTTCGTGGGCTATGCGATGTCGGGCAACAAGAAGGTCGCGGTCGCCGTGGTGGTGGAAGAAGGCGGATACGGCAGCGCCGTCGCCGCACCCATCGCGCGCAGCGTCATGCAGGCAGTGATCGAGGAATAGGGATGAAGACACGCAAGGGACTGGTCCTCGAAGGCCGCTACGAACTGCTCCGCCTCATCGCCACGGGTGGCATGGGCCAGGTGTGGGAGGGGCGCGACCTCGAGCTGGAGCGCCCCGTGGCCGTCAAGGTGCTGCGGGAGGAATACGCGGGCGAGGAAGGCTATCTCAAGCGTTTTCGGGCGGAGGCGCGGCATACGGCGGCGCTTGCCCACGAGGCGATTGCGGCTCTGTTCGATTACGGCGAGCTCGACGGGCGCGCCTACATCGTCATGGAACTCGTGCCGGGCCGTCCCCTGTCGGACATCATTGAGGAAAACCCGGCGGGGCTGCCCGAAGAGCGCGTGGTCTCCGTGGTGCGGGAGCTCGCGAAGGCCCTGGATGCGGCGCACGTCAAGGGGGTTGTGCACCGCGACGTGAAGCCCGAGAACGTGCTGATCGACGACGCTAACGACTGGGCGCTGAAGATCACCGACTTCGGGATCGCCCGCTCGAACGATCAGGCCAAGCTCACGAAGACCGGGCTCGTCATGGGCACCGCCCAGTACCTCTCCCCCGAGCAGGCGATGGGCAAGCAGGCCACGAGCCTGTCGGATATCTACGCGCTCGGGATCGTGGCCTACGAAATGCTCACGGGTTCGCGCCCCTTCACCGGCACGAGCCAGGTGGAGATCGCGATGGCGCAGGTCAAGGAGGAGCCGCCGCCGCTTCCCGAGTCCATCTCGGAGGATCTGCGCCGCCTCATCATGATGATGCTCGCGAAGGCGCCCGCGAACCGGCCCCGGTCCGCGTCCGTCGTGGCGCGTGTGCTCGATGCGATCGAGCGGGGGGAAGAGCCGCGCTTTGGCACGGGCTCGATCCCGGCGCTCTCGACGCCGCGGGGCGCCGCTCCCGGGGGCGGGGCCGAGGTCGCCGATGCCCAGGCGCGTTCACCGAAGACCCGCACGTCGGCCCGGTCGAACTCGCGCACGGCGAACCCGATTTCGCCGACGGGCACGCGCACCGCGGCCATGCCGCTCGCGGGTGTCGCCTCGAAGCCGGTCACGATCCGATCCTCGCTGTCCGCGCAGTCGGCGTCGGCCCCGTCCGCTCAGTCGGCGGCGAGGAGTTCGGCGAGCGCCCCGAGCGCGTCCAGGCCGGATCCGCATTCCCCTGCCGCGCGGCGGGGCACCTCGACGGGTAAGAGCGTGGGCCGCGTGAGCCTGCCGCTCGTCATTGTTCTCCTCGTGGTGGCCCTCGCCATCGTCGTGGGGATCCTCGTGGGGACGGGGGTGCTGTCACTGGGCAGCGCGTCGCCCTCGATAGTATGGACCGATGCACTGGCTTCGGCCGGTTTAACGAAGGGCACGGTGGGACAGTGAGCGACGGCAGCATGCACCTCGGCGAACGCTACGAGATCGGGCGTCTGCTCGGCCGCGGCGGGATGGCCGAGGTCTATCTGGCGCACGACAAGCGCCTCAACCGCACCGTAGCGGTCAAGGTTCTGCGGTCCGATCTGGCGCGCGACGAACAGTTCCAGGAGCGGTTCCGGCGCGAGGCCCAGGCCGCGGCCGGGCTCAACTATCCCGCCATCGTCGGCGTGTACGACACGGGCGAAGACCATCGCACCGAGGCCACCGGCGAAGAGGTGACGATCCCGTTCATCGTCATGGAGTATGTCGAAGGGGAGACCCTGCGCAGCTACATCTCCGAAGAGGAGCCGATGAGCGAGCGCCGGGCCAGCGAGATCATGGCGGGCGTTCTCGGCGCGCTCGAGTACTCGCACAAGGCCGGGATCGTGCACCGGGACATCAAGCCCGGCAACGTCATGATCACGAAGAGCGGCGCCGTCAAGGTCATGGACTTCGGGATCGCGCGCGCCGTCGCGGAATCGACCGCGGCGATGACCCAGACCCAGGCGGTCATGGGCACCGCCCAGTACCTTTCTCCCGAGCAGGCGCGCGGTCAGCAGGTGGATGCGCGCAGCGACGTGTACTCCGCCGCCGTGGTGCTCTACGAACTTCTCACGGGCCGCCCGCCGTTCACGGGCGATTCGCCGGTGTCCATCGCCTACCAGCACGTGCGCGAGACCCCGCTGGCCCCCTCGACGTTCAACCCGAACATTTCCCCGACCATGGATGCCGTGGTGCTCAAGGGCCTCACGAAGGACCGCGATCACCGGTATCAGAGCGCCGCGGAGTTCTCGCGCGATATCGCCGCCGTTGCCGCGGGCCGCGAGCCCCTCGCCCTCGCGGCCGGTGCGGCTTCCGACGAGGCCGCGACCGCGATGCTGAGCCCGTCGGACTACCCCACCGAAGTGGTGGGCGATCAGAGCACGCAGCTCATCCCCACCCACACCACGACCCTCGCGCCCACGGCGCTCTCCCCCGCGGCCACCGACGGCCCGGGCGATGAGCTGGAGGAGGAGCAGAAGGACCGTGGGAAGATCCTCATCTGGGTGCTCGCCGCGATTGCCCTGCTCGCCGTGGCGGCGGCCGCCTGGTGGCTCCTCTTTGGCAGCGATCGCGCCCCCGCCGAAGTGGCGGTGCCGAACGTGGTGGGACAGACCGAAGCCGAAGCCCGCACGATCCTCACGGAGGCGAAGCTCGAACCGAAGTTCGAGCAGGCACCGAGCACCGAGGTGGAGGACGGCAAGGTTATTTCGACCGATCCGGCAGAAGGCACCACCGTTGCCGCGGGCTCCACGGTCACCGTGCAGGTCTCCACGGGCCCGAAGGCCGCGACGATGCCGGACATCACGGGCAAGACCCGCGAGGAGGCCGAAGCGATCCTCGCCGAACAGGGCCTCACCCTCAAGATCGAGGGCACCGAAGACATCGACGGCGTGGCCCGCAACACGATTGGCCGCACCGATCCCACGCAGGGCGCCACCGTCAACGAGGGCGATACCGTGAGCGCGTGGCTCTCGAGCGGGCGCGTCAAGGTGCCGAGCCTGAGCGGCCTCACCGAGTCCGCCGCGCGCGACGAACTGGGCCGCGTCAACCTGGGCGTGAGCGTCACCTACCGCTACGAAGAGGGCCAGACCGTCGGCACCGTGCTCGAACAGAACCCGACGGCCGATACGGTCGTGGACCCGGAGTCGACCGTGCGCATCGTCGTGGCGGGCGAGCCGGGCCCGGTGACCGTCCCGAACGTCACGGGCCAGTCGCTCTCGAACGCGGAGCAGGCCATGTCCGCCGCCGGGTTCGGCATCACCCCGGTGGAGGAGTTCTCCGACACCGTGGCCGCCGGCCGCGTGATCCGCACGGATCCGGGCGCGAACGCGGAAGCGGAGCGCGGCGCGACCGTCACGATCGTCATCTCGAAGGGCCCGGAGAACTCGCCGAGCCCGACGCCGACGGGAGAGACCACGAGCCCCGGCAACAACAATGGCGGCTAGCGGTCCCTCGATCCTCGTGATCGACAACTACGATTCGTTCGTCTACACCATCGTCGGCTACCTCGAGCAGATGGGCGCGCGGTGCACCGTGGTGCGCAACGACGCCGTGCCCGAGGAAGCGGGCGGCGGCGTGCGCCTCGACGGGGTTGACGGCGTGCTGATCTCCCCCGGGCCGGGCAACCCCTCGACCGCGGGCCGCACCCTCGACGTGATCGCCGCGTGTGCGGCGACGGCCACGCCCATGTTCGGCGTGTGCCTCGGCCTCCAGTCGCTCGCGCAGCTGTACGGCGCGAAGGTCACACACGCTCCGCAGCTCATGCACGGCAAGACGAGCGAGATCACGCACGAGGGGGCCTCGGTCTTCGCGGGCCTCCCCTCACCCCTCGTCGCCACCCGGTACCACTCACTCGCGGTCGTGCCCGAGACGGTGCCCGACGAGCAGTTGCAGGTGACGGCATGGGCGGCCGACGGGAGCGTGCAGGGGCTCGCCCATCGCACCCTGCCGCTGCACGCGGTGCAGTTTCACCCCGAGAGCGTGCTCACCACCGGCGGCCACGCGATCCTCGCGTTCTTCCTCGAGCTGGCCGAAGGGCGCGACGGCTCGGGGGCACACGCGCGGGCTCGGGGCCTCGCCCCGCTCATGCGCGCGTAGGCTTTCGCGCGCGGCAGCTTCTCACGTCGGCCTCCGGGCCTCACGCGCGCGAGCTTTCCGCGCGTCTCGGGTGCCCTCTCGTGCCGCTTCCCCTACCCTCCCGCGAGCGCGAACGCCTCTTCGACCGTGTTCTGGTTGAACGGCATGTACGGGGCGATGGCGGGGAACACCCACGTGAACAGGACCGCCACGAGAGCGACGGCGAGGGCGGCCAGGAGCAGGCACTTCACCCACCAGGGGCCGGGCATGAGGCGATACAGGGCTGCGTACACTCTCTAGTCCTTCGCAAGTTCTTCGGGGATGCCCTTGGAGCGGTCCACCCAGTGCGAGTATTCGGCGTGCACGATGTAGCGTTCACGGGCCGAATACTGGGGGTGGCACGCGGTGAGCGTGAGCATTTTCTGCGTGGGCGTGGCCCCCGGATCGTTTGGGACGGGCGCCACCACTTCGACCTGGTTCGGCATCACGATGTGCGCTTCGGTGACGCGGTAGACGTAGTAGGCCTCCGCCGTCTCCACGATGATGGGGTCGCCCACTTCGAGGCGGGCGATGTCGTGCAGGGGCCTGCCGTAGGTGGAGCGGTGCCCGGCGAGGGCGAAGTTGCCCACCTCCCCGGGCATGGCCGTGTCCGGGTAGTGGCCGTTACCCTTCACGTTGAGCACCTTTTCGAGGCTCACGCCTTCGGCGATCGGTGAAGACACGCGGTCGAACTTCGGCACGTGAAGCGTTCCCCACACCTGGTCCATGGCGGGCGTGGCCACCGTCGGCGCCTCCGAATCTTCCGCGGGCGCCACCTGCTGCGGCGCGGGCCCCCACTCGGATTCGAGCTCCTGCATGATCTGGGTCTGCTCCCCGCCGGCTACGACATCGGTCCACCACAGTTGCCACACGACGAAGAGGAGCAGGAGCACGCCCGCGGTGATGAGGAGTTCCCCCAGAACACCGGCGATGGCGGCGAGCGGTGAGCGTCGGCCCCGTGTTGGCCTCTGCCTCGTGCCGTCTCTCATCGCCACCTTCTTTTCCGCCTCGCGTTGTGTCTCGTGCCCGCCCACCGTACTACGCTCACGCCCAGCGCAGCCTGGGCACGCGAGGTACTCTGATATGTGCCCGCCATCGTGTGAAAGGTTGACCATGGCCACGAACGACTCCTCCCCCTCCGCGGAAGCCGCCGCCCTCGAAGGTCGCAAGCAGCGCGCCGCCGCTGAAGGCACCCGCGCGAGCCGCCGCCGCGAGGCCGCCGTCCAGCAGGGCAGCCCCCGCTGGCTCGTGCCCACCGCCCTCACCCTGCTGATCGTGGGCCTGCTGTACCTGGTCACGTACTACATCACGAAGGCCACGCTGCCGCTGCCGATTGGCGACTGGAACCTCGGCGTGGGCCTCGGCATTATTCTCGTGGGCGGGGCGCTGCTCACCTCATGGAAGTAGGACCAGTGACCAGCTCACCCAGCACTCCCGGCACTTCCGGCACCGAATCCGAGACTTCCCCGGCGCATCCCTGGCGCCGCTTCGTCGCCCTCGGCGATTCCTTCACCGAAGGCATCGGCGATCCCAGTCCCGACGTGCCCGGCGGGCACCGCGGCTGGGCCGACCGCGTGGCCGAGGAACTCGGCCGCACCGTCCCCGACTTCGCCTACGCGAACCTCGCCATCCGCGGCCGCCTGTACCGCGCGATCATCGACGAGCAGGTGGATCCGGCCATCGCACTGAGGCCCGATCTCGTGAGCTTCTGCGCGGGCGGCAACGACGTGATCCGCCGCGGCGACCCCGACCAGATCGCCGCCGACATCGACGACGCCATCGGCAGGCTCGCCGACACCGGCGCCACGATCGTCATGTGGACCGCCCCCGATGTCGGCTCCACCCCCGTGCTCAACCTCGTGCGCGGCCGCGCCGCCATCTACAACGAGAACATGCGCACCGTCGCCAAGCGCCACGGCGCTGCCATCGTGGACCTGTGGTCCATGCGCGAACTCGTCCACGAAGACATGTGGGCCGACGACCGCCTGCACTTCTCGCCGCTCGGCCACCACACCATCGCCCGCGAAGTCCTCGCCGAACTTCACGTGGACAACGACCTGCGCGACTACCACCCGAGCGAGCAGCCGCCGCGCCACTGGCGCGTGGCCGCCCAGCAGGACCTCGTGTGGGCCCGCGAGCACCTGGGCCCGTGGGTCATGCGGCGCCTGCGCCGCCAGTCTTCCGGCGACTACGTGCTGCCGAAGCGACCCGAGGCCTCGCCCGTCTTCGGGCAGGGAATGCCGCCCGGTTCCGCCTCCCGCGAGCACACTGAGAATGGCTCGTGATTAGCCTCACGCGCCCCCAGGTGGCCTCGGGCAACGGCTCTGCACTACAGTTATTCGAGTCGGCTTGAGAAAGCGGATGGCACCAGCGCCCGTAGCTTAACGGATAGAGCATCTGACTACGGATCAGAAGGTTGGGGGTTCGAATCCCTCCGGGCGCGCCGCAGAAAATGGCCCCTCACCCCAGGTGAGGGGCCATTTTCGTGCCCTGGAACCGACGACGGGGCGGGCCGCCGTCGGCACGGTCAGTACGTCCGGGCGTCAACGCCTTTCTCCGCTCCACCACCTACCTCTGGCTCATCACTGGCCCGCCCCGCCAGAGTCTCCCTCGCGAATCAACGGCTCTGCCCGAGGGTGACTGGCTACCCACCTACTCGAAGGGTAGAACTGGGAAGACCCGGGGGTATAGGATGCTCTATAGATGGAGGTGGTTGTGATGACAACCCAGATGACCAACCCTAAGAGTGATCGGCTTTCGTTGGTGCGTGCAGCCCGGATTCGTCGGGAACTGTCGGACTTGGAGTACCGGCGGCAAGTGCGGGATGCGAACCGCAGCGGGTTCTCGCAAAGCGACATCGCTCGCGCCGTCGGCGTGACGCAACCGTCCGTTCACTCGACGTTGAAGAACGCGGAAGACCTTCCTGAGATTCCAGAAGGGTTCACGGGCGCTGGCCCCTACGAAATCATCCAGCAGTATGCCCTGGGGATGATAGACCGCGCGGAATTGAAGCGTCAGTTGGTGGCGTGGAAATACCCCAAGCCATACGAGCCGACGTACCCGGATACAGCTGTCCCACCGACGCCGCCGGGGTCGTGGAAAGAAGTTGTGCGCGCAGCCGATGAAGGAATGCTAGACGACGAGCTCTACACGGAGATCCTCGAAGCTCGCCACCGGCCTGCGACATGACCGCTAGCGCTGAGGTGGCTCGCCACATCGACCATGTTCGAAGGGCGACGGTGCGCGGAGGAGAACTCGACACCCACGGCCCCAACGCGTCAATCAATAATCCCGCCTGGTTCCTCGGAGGGTCTGCAAGTGCGCCGACGAGCGCCCGTCGCCGACTCCATGCTCACATTCGTCGTGAGACTCTAGAGGGGGCATCTGCAGACTATCCGAAACCTCACGCGCTCATACTGGCGGGCCCGCCAGGGGCCGGGAAGTCCACGGCTCGATCGGGGGCCCTGGCAAACGACATTCTCGGGCATGTTGTGATCGATCCGGATGAGATCAAGCGGACGTTGCTGCTAGAAGCGCAGCGCGATGGGTCTTATGAGTCTTTCCTGAAGCCGAGTCAGGTGAAGTCATGGGAGGCTGAGGGCGAGAAGTTCTTTCCCCTGGAACTGTCGGCGTTGGTGCACGTTGAAGCGGTCAGTATCGGTGAAGATATTCGCAACCAAGCGATCCGGGAGCACCGCAACCTGGTCCTGGACTGGGTGATGTCTAACCCGGCAGTGGCTATAGCCGCCGGGGAGCAGCTGAGCCAGGCTGGCTACGCAGTAGATGTTGTGTGTGTCGATGTTCCACATAACGTCTCGGAGCATCGGATTCGGCAACGCTGGAGCGAGGCGTATCAGGAGACCCTCGCCGGCAGAGGCGATCTCATGGGAGGCCGGTGGGTCCCGAGCGATTATGCGGCGGCCATGTTCGATAGGACCAAGGGAGTGAGTCGTTCTCGACAGAGCGCGGAGATGCTCGCACAAAAGGTGAGTGCAGTGCAGCGGTTGCGCGTCTTCCGTACGCCTTTGCCGGACGCAGCGATGGAACTGGCGCTTGACCTTCGTCGACACCACCCGGGTGGCCCACTCCTCAGAGCCGACGCCACTGTGGCTCAGCCGTTTCCTAGGAACCCTTCACGGCCATTCATGAGAGCACCGAAGTCTCAACCTGAGCGCGATTTCTAGCCTCTTTCGAAGGCCGCAGAGAATGGCCCCTCACCCCAGGTGAGGGGCCATTGTCATGCCCTGGAACCGACGGCGGGGCGGGCCGCCGTCGGCCCCTGCCCTAGCTCACGACCTTGCCGGGGTTGAGGTTGTGCCCCGGGTCTTGGGAGTCGTAGAGGTCGCGCATGAGCTTGACGCCGAGCGGGCCGATTTCTTCTTCGATCCACGGCTGGTGCTCGGTGCCGACCGCGTGGTGGTGGCTGAGCGTGCCGCCGTGCTTTTGGAACTCGGACTGGATGGCGTGCTTGATGCGGGTGTACTGCTCGAGCATCACGTCGTCGCTCGCGTACGGGACGGCGAAGGTGAAGTAGAGGCACGCGCCCTGGTGGTAGCTGTGGCTCATGTGGCAGAAGAAGTAGCCGCGCAGGCCCAGGTCGCCGAGGGTGCGGTAGAAGGCGTCGTAGACGCTCGAGTGCATTTCGTTGATGCGGTCCCATGTGGCACCGGTGTCGGAGACGTCGCCGTACACGTTGAGGCCCAGGAGGAAGTCGCGCAGGTAGGGGGTGTCGAACTTCTTCTGGTCGTAGATGGCGCCGGGGCCAGCGCCGAGCGTGATGCCGCCCGCGCGCTTCACGATCCTCTTCACCGCGGCCTTGTCGCGGGCGATCTTCTCCTTCGAGCCTTCGAAGCAGACGTAGCTGATGCACATTTCATTCTCGGTATCCCACCCCTTCGAGCGGAGGAACGCGAACAGGCCGTCCTGAACCTTGCGGGCCACTTCGCTTTTCTTCGAGGAGGGCTCCTTGAGCATCGAGAGGCTGAATGCTGTTTCGGGGCCGTCGCTCAGGCGGGTGAACACGGGGTTCACTTCGCTGCGGGCGATGGCGTGCATGCCGCGGATGCCACTCTCCCAGTCGGGGAACATGTAGGCGATGACCACGCGGTTCTCGGCGACCCGGTGCACGCGGACGGTGCATTCGGTGATGACGCCGAGGCGGCCTTCGGAGCCGAGCATCATTTCGTGGATGCTGGAGCCGGAGTCGCGGCCGGGGATCGGCTGGGTTTCCACGATGCCGTCGGGGCGCACCACGCGCATGCCGCGCACGATGTCTTCGATGTCCCCGTAGTGGTCGGATTGCATGCCGGTGGAGCGGGTGGCGGTCCAGCCGCCGAGGGTGGAGTAGGTGAAGGAGTCGGGGAAGTGCCCCATCGTCCACCCCAGCTCGTTCAGCTGCTCTTCGAGGTCCGGGCCGTACACGCCGGCCTGGATGCGGGCGAGGCCCGAGGTGTCGTCAATGGACAGGACGCTGCGCATCCTGCCGAGGTTGAGCGAGAGGATCGTCCGCTCTTCCGCCGGGTTGGGCGTCACGGAGCCGGAGATGGAGGAGCCACCGCCATAGGGGATCACCACGAGGTCGTGCTCGACCACGTACGCGAGGATCTGCTGCACCTCCTCCTCGGTTGCCGGGTACACGACGGCGTCGACGAGCCGCACGAAGTCGCCGGTGCGCGCCCGGAAAAGATCGGTGACGCTGCGCCCGAAGGAATGGACCACCCGGTACTCGTCGTCCTCGAGGACGTTGTCGGCCCCCACGATGGCGGCCAGAGCGTTCCGCTGCGCTGCGTCAAGGCGCGTGGCGGGTACCTCGTGCTCCTCGAGCTGCGGCTCCGGCTTCGGGGTCGTGGCATGCAGATCGACCCCGATCTTCGAGATCGCGAAATCAGGGAAGGCGGGCTTGTTGTCCCAGCGGAACGCCACGTCATCCAGTCCCCACCCCCACCACTTGTGGCGCTTGACCTCACGTGCGGAAATCGGGACTGCCATGCGTGTACTCCTTCGTTGACCCGGCAACGTGGCGCCGGGATGGGTCATTCGTGCTGGTCGCTACCGCCCATGATGCGGGCCTTGTTGCTGTCGTAGAGATCGACGACGGCCTCGCGGATGCGGGTGTTCAGGGCGAGGGCGCTTTCGCCTTCGCCGGGGTACAGGGGCGCGCCGAAAATGACGCCGACGGGGGGCCGCCCGGGCACGGGCCAGTTGCGGCCCTTCGGCATGGCTTCGTGGGCGCCGACGAGGGCGGCGGGGACGACGGGGACACCTTCGGCCACCGCGAGCGCGGCCGCGCCGGGCTTAAAGGTACCCATCGTGCCGGTCTTCGAGCGGGTCCCCTCCGGGAACACGAGGACGGGGACGCCCGCCTTGAGGAGCGTGCGGGAGATGCCTGCGTGACGCTTCGAGCCATCGCGGTCGATCGGGAAGGCGTTGAACATCGAGCGCACGAAGATGCGGCGGTACCAGACGTCGAAAAAGTACTCGCGGGCCACGCCCGTGGACAGGTACTTGCCCTGCGCGAAGGGGAGGCCCTGGGCGAGCATCGGGGCATCGAGGTGGCTCGAATGGTTCGCGACGAGCAGGAACGCTCCCTTGAGTGCTGCTACGCCCGGGTCCACGTCGATGTGCTGGGTGACCGTCCGGCGCACGAGCGTGCGGAACAGGCCGCGCTGGAGGAAACCGCGGCCATAGGCGCGCCAGCGAGACTTGTACAGCGCGGGATCGTGGAAAGCACTCATGGAGGGTCGGAACCTACTTTTCGCGGTTGCGGCGGGCGGTGAGCTTCGCGCTCACCCAGTGGATGAGCGAACGGGGCGCCAGGCGGGCCAGGGCAACGATCAGCTTGAAGCGCTTCGAGGGGACCGACAGGACCTTGCCGCGGGCCACATCCCTCAGGCACTCTTCGACGAGCCTTTCGGGCTTGAGCCACAGGAAGCCCGGAATGCTCGAGCCCTTGATCCCGGCTCGCTGGTGGAACTCGGTGCGCACCCAGCCGGGGGCGAGCGCCGTGACCTGCACGCCGGTCCCGGCGAGCCGCACCGCGAGCGCCTCGGTGTAGGTCTGGGCCCACGCCTTGATCGCCGAGTAGTTGTTCTGCGGCACGAAGGCCGAGGACGAGGTGACGTTGATGATCCAGCCGCGTCCGCGGGCGGCAAACGTGCGGCCCGCCGCGCCGGACAGGTAGAGGACCGCGCGGACCATGACCTCGAACCCCGCATCGTGCAGGGACAGATCGTCGCCGAGGATGTCGGTGCGCACGGAGAAGCCCGCGTTGTTGACCAGCGTGTCAATCGCTGGCTGTTCGGCGGTATCGGTTTCGATGCGGCGCACCACGCGAGCTTGATCGTCGCGCAGGGTGAGATCGGCTGGGAAGGTTTCCACCTGGACGCCGAAGCGTTCGCGGATGGAGGCAGCGAAAGATTCGAGTCGCTCACGGTCGCGAGCCACGATGACGAGATCGACTCCGCGCCGAGCGAAAGCTTCCGAAAATGCAGCCCCGATCCCAGAGGTGCCGCCGGTGACTAGGGCCCTGTGCATAGGGGCTACGATACACTAGCCCTTGCCGCACTCGCGGGCACTCTTACGTGCCGTATCAAGGGGAATGACCTGTATGACTGCCGATTCTTCCACCACTGACCGGCCCTATCGCGAAGTCCTCCTCACCGGTGTTACCGGCTTCCTCGGACAGGCCGTTCTCCAGGCGTTTCTCGAGCACTATCCGGATGTTCGCGTCACGTCCGTCGTGCGCCCGAAGGGCACCCAGAGCGGCAAGAAGCGGCTCGAGGGCCTCTTGCGCAAACCCGTCTTCACGTCGTGGGCCGAACGCACCTCCAAGGAAGCGGTGCGGGCCGCGTTCGATGAGCGCTGCGACGTGCTCGAAGGCGATCTCACCGACATGCCGGAGCTGGACCGCACGTTCGATGTAGTCATCCACTCCGCATCCTCCGTGAGCTTCGATCCGCCGATCAACGAAGCCTTCGCCACGAACGTGGGCGGTGCCAAGAACCTCTACGAGGCCCTGCACGCCTCCGCCACCACGCTCGAGGGCGGCCAGGATCCCCACGTCATCCACGTCTCCACGGCCTACGTCTCCGGCCTCGCCAAGGGCCTGCGCCAAGAGGGGCGCCTCTCCCACGAGGTCAGCTGGCGCGACGAATACGAGGCCGCGCTCGCCGCCGCCCACCAGGTCGACGAGCTCTCGCGCACCCCCGAAGTGCTGAAGAAGCACATGCTCGCCGCCGAACTCAAGAGCGGAAAGATGGGCCCGAAGGCCATCGCGTCGGTCGCGGAAGCGGACCGGCGCGACTGGATCCGCACCCGCCTGCAGGAGTACGGCCTGCGCCGCGCCAACTCGCTCGGCTGGACCGACATCTACACCTTCACCAAGGCCATGGCCGAACGCGTCGGCGAAGAGCTCTGGGCCGACACCGGCCACCGCCTCAGCTTCGTCCGCCCCGCCATCATCGAATCCGCCGTCCGCTTCCCCTTCCCCGGGTGGATCGACGGCTACAAGGTGGCCGATCCCCTCATCATGGCCTACGGCAAGGGCCGCCTGCCCGAGTTCCCCGGCCTCGCCGATTCGATCCTCGACATCATCCCCGTCGATCACATTGTCAACGTCATCCTCGCGCTCGCCACCCAGGACGTTGAGCGCCGCGGCGACGACGCCTACTTCCAGGTGGTATCCGGCCACTCCAACCCGCTGCCGCTGCACGAAATGGTGAGCGTGGTCCACGACTACTTCAGCGAGCACCCGTTGCAGGACGACGACGGCTCGATCATCACCGTGCCCGAATGGACGTTCCCGTCCGTGGACCTCGTGGAGGCCCGCTTCTGGGCCACGCGCAAGGCCGCGGGGATCGCCCAGGTTGCCGTCGGCCGCCTGCCCGGTACCCCCACCACGCGCCGCCTGGCGGGCAAGCTGCACAAGAGCGTCGCGAGCCTCGAGATGCTGCGCAAGTTCATGGACCTGTACCGCAGCTACACGAAGACCGAGATGGTGTTCGATGACGCCAACACGCGCGCGCTGCGCGACGAGCTGCCCGCGGAGTTCCTCGCGACCCACGATTTCGACATCACCGCGGTGGATTGGCACACCTACTTCCGCGAACAGCACCTCCCGGCGATCACGGAGCTGACGAAGGCGCATTCGCGCCAGCGCGCCGCCCTCAAGGCCCGCGCGGACCGCGCGCCCGCGCCGCTCACGCCCGCCACGAACGCCGTGGCCGTGTTCGACCTCGACGGTACGGTCATCGCCCAGAACGTTGTCCAGCAGTACCTCGCGATCGTCAAGGCCACCCGGCCGCGCGGCCAGTGGGCTTCGGAGATCGCGAAGCTCGCGGGCGCCCTCCCCCAGTACCTGCGGGCGGAGTCCCGCGACCGCTCCGAGTTCATTCGCAGCGTCAACCGCCGCTACCGGGGCTTCACCACCGAAGAACTGCAGTCGGTGCTGTCCGGCGAGCTGGGCGAGAGGATCCGCCGACAGATCAAGCCGCTCGCCCTCCAGCGCATCGAGGAGCACCGCGCGGCCGGGCACCGCACCGTCCTCGTCACCGGCGCACTCGACATCCTCGTGGAACCCATCGCCGAACTCTTCGACGACGTGGTGGCCACCCGCATGCACGAAGAAAACGGCACCCTCACCGGCTACCTCGCCACCCCGCCCGTCGTCGCCGAAGCGCGCGCGAACTGGCTGCGCAAGTACGCGAACAAGTGGGACCTGGACCTCTCCATCAGCTACGGCTACGGGGATTCCCACGCCGACGCCGCCTGGCTCGCCCTCGTCGGCACCCCCGCCGCGATCTCCCCGGATCTCGGTCTGTACGCGGAAGCGAAGAAGAACCGCTGGCAAGTCCTCGATTGGAAGTAGCGCCTGGGCCTTCTGGGCCTGACCTGGGGCTGCGCAAAGCGTAAGGTTATGGATCGGGTGCGCCGTGCACCCGGTCCTTTCCTCCGCGACGCTAAGGAGCGCACCCGATGAACGATCTTTCCTCGAAGATCACCATCCCCACCCCGCCAGTGATGGCGAAGGCCATGGAAGATGGCATGCTGGCCAAGGCGATGAACCCCGCCTGGAAGGTTTTCCTCCTGGGCCTGACCGGCGGCGCCTACATCGCCTTCGGGTTCATCATGTTCGTCACCACCCAGCAGGGCGCCCCCGGCGAATTCCCCCTCGGCGTGACGCGCCTCATCGGCGGCATGGCGTTCGCCACGGGCCTGATCATGGTGATCAACTCCGGCTCGGACCTGTTCACCGGCACCACTATGACCGTCATGCCGCTCTTGTCCAAGCGCCTGGCCCCCGGCCGCTTCGCGACCCACTGGCTGATCTCCTACACGGCGAACTTCATCGGCTCCGTCTTCGTCGCCGTCCTCATCTTCCTCGCGGGCACCCACGCCTCCAACAAGAGCGCCTGGGGCCTCGTCGTCCTCAACACCACGCAAGCGAAGGTGAACCTCGACTGGGGGCACGCCTTCTTCCTCGGCATTCTCGCCAACACCCTCGTATGCATGGCCGTGTGGATGACCTTCGCGGGCCGCAGCTTCTTCGACAAGGCCCTCGCCATCGTCGTCCCGCTCATGATCTTCGTCGGCACCGGTTTTGAGCACTCGGTGGCGAACATGTTCATGCTGCCGATGGGCTGGCTCATCAAGACGTTCGGTAACGACGCCTTCTGGGCGGGCGAGGCCATTCAAAACGCTGGCGTGAGCGCGAGCGACTTCGACTCGATCTCGTGGACGTCGATCTGGGTCAACAACCTCATCCCCGTCACGCTCGGCAACATCATCGGCGGCGCCCTGTTCGTCGGCACCTACTTCTGGCTCGCCTACCGCAAGGACGCCGTGAAGAAGGAGCAGGCGGAACTCGCCTCCGAGGCGGCACAGAAGTAGCCGCCCCGAAGGGCCACCGCGGGCGTCTCAGCCCGTGTTCTTGAGTCCTGCCGCCACCCCGTTGATGGTGGTGAGCAGGGCTCTTTTTTCATCCTCGGTGATCTCGATGCCGCGCTCTTGCGAGGCGCGCACGCGCTGCAGCATCGCCACCTGCATGTAGCTGATCGGATCCAGGTAGCGGTCGCGCACGTTGAGGGTGCGCTTGAGGACCGGAATGTTGTCCAGGAGGTCCAGCACGCCCGTCAGGCGCTCCACCTCCGCCACCGTCAGCTCGTATTCGGCACGGATCTCATCGAACAGGTGCCACAGGCGCGTCGGCGCGAGCGAATGCACGTAGTGCGCGGCGATATCCATGTCGGTCTTCGCGAGCGTCATCTCCACGTTGGAGATCACGGTGCGGAAGAAGTGCCAGTTCTCGTACATTTCCCGCAGGTCCGTCTCGAGTCCGGCCTCGCGCGCCGCCTTGAGGCCACTGCCCGCGCCGAACCAGCCGGGAACGATCTGCCGCGACTGGGTCCAGCCGAACACCCACGGGATCGCCCGCAGGCCATCGAGGCCCTTTTCGCTCGTGGTCCGCTTCGAGGGGCGCGAACCAATGTTGAGGTCCCCCAGCTGCTCCACCGGCGTGGACGTGACGAAGTATTCGGGCAGGTCCGGGTGCTCGATGAGGGTGCGGTAGCGGCTGAACGACGCGTCAGAGATCCGCTGCATGATCCCGCCGAACCGCTCAAGGTTCTCCGGCGTGGTGCGCGGCTCCTTGTGCAGGGCCGAACCCTCCATGACCGCCGCGAGCGACAGGTCCAGGTTTTCGCGGGCGAGCACCGGCAGCATGTACTTGTCGGAGATGACTTCGCCCTGCTCGGTGAACTTGATTTCGCCTTCGAGCACGCCGAACGGCTGCGCGAGGATCGCATCGTAGGTGGGGCCGCCGCCGCGGCCGACGCTGCCGCCGCGGCCGTGGAACAGCCGCAGGGTCACGTGGTGCTTCGCCGCCACGTCCCGCAGGCGCCGCTGTGCCTGGTGGATCTCCCACTGGCTCGTCATCACGCCCGACTCCTTGTTGGAGTCGGAGTAGCCGAGCATCACTTCGTGGCGGTTGCCGCGAAGCCGCACGATTTCCCGGTAGCCCGGGTCGCTCAGCAGCGTATCGAGGATCTCTCCCGCGTGCCGCAGCTCCTCCACCGTTTCCAGGAGCGGAGAGAAACCGATGTCGGCGCGAGGGTTTTGGCCGGAAAGGTCCACGAGGCCTGCCTCGCGGGCCAGCAGGGCCACGGCAAGGATGTCGTCGGCCCCCCTCGTCATCGACACGATGTAGGTCTGGATGACCTCGTTGCCGTAGGTGCGGTGCGCGTCGCGGATCTCGCGGAACACGTTGAACGTGGCCTGGTTGCCCGCATCCAGCGGCGATTCGTCGCCCACGAGCATGGCGCCCGCGAGGGGGCGCTTCGAGGCCAGCTCGCGCGATAGCACCCGCATCCGCTCCGACCGGTCCAGCTCGGCGTAGGGCCGGTCCAGCTCCGCCACCCGGTCAAACAGTTGGGCGAGCAGCTCGTGGTGCTTTTCGGCGTGCTCGCGCACGTCCATCGTCGCCAGGTTGAGGCCCACACCCGCGAGGACGTGCTGCACGAGCGCAATCGTGCCGTCGGCCGCGAGGTCGCCCCGGTGGCGACGCAGCGAGTCCCGCAGCTGCTCGAAATCGTCCTGCAGCTCGTGGCCCGTCTGGTAATCCCGACCCGGCTCATGCGGCGTGCCGCCGCGCACGCGGGCCCGCGTCGCCTCCAACTTCGCGCGAATCGCATTGAGCTTCAACCGGTACGGCTCGTGGGAATAGAGGGCGAGCTGCACCGGATCCAGCGAATCGTTCAGGGCGTTATCTGCGGCGAGCGACGCCTCAAACGCCGAGTCCTCGCCCACGAGCGTCGAGCTCACGGAGATCTCGAGGATGAGCCGCTCCACGAAGCCGAGCGCGATATCAATCGCCGCTTCCGCCTGAAGCTGCAGCACCTCGCGGGTCACGTCGGCCGTCACGAACGGGTTGCCGTCACGGTCCCCGCCGATCCACGAACCGAACCGCAGCGGCACCTTCCGATCCGGCAGGTCAGCGCCGTGCGCCTGCAGCTCCTCGCGCAGATCGTCGAGCAGTGCGGGCATCGTGTTCTCGTAGATCGAGCGCAGGTAGTAGATCGCGTTGCGCGCCTCGTCCTGCGGCGTCGGCTGCGTCCGGCGCAGCTCGTCCGTCTGCCACAGCGTCTCAATCGTCTCCGCGAGGTTCCGATCCTGCTTCCGGCGCGCCCGGGTCCCCTCTTCCGTGTCCACGTCCAGCAGGTCGGAGATGCGGCGCAGCTTCGTCAACACCGCCCGCCGGGACGCTTCCGTGGGGTGCGCCGTGAACACCAGGCGCGTATCGAGCGAATCGACCGTTGCCTGCAACTCCTCGGGCCCCGCCTCCGCCGCGATCGTCGCAATCGTGCGCGGCAACCACGCCGCATCCTCACCCTGATTCTTAATATGGCGCACCCGGTACGCCTGCTCCGCCGCATTCGCGAGCAGGAAGTACTGCGTGAAGGCGCGTGTCAGCTCCGTGGCCTGCTCAATCGGTAGCTCTGCGAGGCGACGCTGCACCCGCATCGTGTCGTCCGGAGAGCCCGACTGCTTCGACTGCTTCGTCAGCTTGCGGACCTCTTCCACAAGGTCCAGCAGCCCTTGGCCGTGCTGATCCGCGAGCGTCTCCCCGAGCAGGGTGGAGAGCCGCCGCACGGTGGCGCGCAGCGGTGCATCAATGAGCGGATCATCGCCCACCACCGGAAACTCCGAGGTAAGCGTGGGGAGATTGGGGATCGATGAAGCGTCTTCTCGCACTGGGCGACCTCACGTCTCGTAAGCGGGGTGCGCGAGTGCGGGCGTCCCACAGCCGACGACTGAGAGGCAACCCGCGCCTCAACGCCGAACGGACCACTGGCAGTCTACTCAACGCCCCACCAGCGGCCCACCCGTGTCCACGGGCTTTGGAGGTTGCTGGCGGTGCAGCCCGCCGGTGGTCCCATGAGCACCTATGGCCCATGAATCCCTAGACGCCGCCACCACTGATCGCATCGAAGGCCCCTCACACCACATGGCACCTACTCTTGTAGGTTTTCCTCCCAGGCAATGTCAACGACGCTCCAACGACCCTCTATGAATGCCAGGTCCGTTGCGGAATGCATTTTTCTTTCTAGGAAGACCTGCTGGCCCCCATCTTGAGAGATTCCTGCCGCGGCACCTTCCTTGTAAGCGTAGTAAATGGTTGTTCGCTGATCGCTCTCCGGCGCCGATACATGGATTTCTAGGGGTTCGCTGTTGTGACCAACAAGGAACGTACCATCCACTTGTGTACGCCGACGAATATCTTTGATAGCCACAATGCATTGAGTGCAGTTCTCGCTCGCCACGTTTTCTATGGGGACTGTGTCGCCGGTGGCATACCCGTAGTACATCGCGTCGAAGAAGAACTTGACCGTCTGCTCGGCGCCTTCGTCGGTTTCGGTGTCGATGCCGGGGTAGTTCGCGCGGTCCGGCGGCAGGATCCCTTCGTTTTCGGGCGGCATCACGAACCCACCCGCCTTTCCACCGCCGTCACTCGACCCCGGTGCCGCGTCTGAGCTATCGGACGCTGCCGTTGCGGGGCTGACTGGTGCACCATCGCTCGCGCTTGGCGGCATGGAGGAGAGCTCGGAGTTTCCGGCACACGCCGCCAAGCCCAACGCTGCGGCGACGAGCGTGGCGGTAGCCGCGCGCACGGGGAACTTCCATTGTCTCGGTTCGCGACAGTGCCACAGACCTCGTTTCTCTCTCACCTTGTCTTCCCCTCCTGCCATGCTTCCGCGTCAACACGACCACCACCCGCGCACGTTCGGGAGGCTGCCAGGCCCCCTATCGGCGTTTCTTCTTCGTGTTCTGTCCCGGGTACTTCAGGGTTGTCTTTTTCGCCTTCGGGTTGGGTTTGCCGAGAGTTTCTTCGGTGCGTTCGGGGATCTCGTTCAACGCCGGATCCACCGGCCCGCTCACCAGGCGCGCTTTCATCACGTTGGCATACAGCCACCGAGGCTCAGAGGTGACGTGGATCGTCCCATCGATCGGCACGAACGGTCCACCTGCCACTGAGTACTCACCGGCGAACTCGGTGGTCAGCGACAGTTCGTACCAGCCTTCATTGCGGTACCGCATCGAAATATCCCGCTCGGGCCACGGCCTGCCAGCGAAGGAGGTGGTGAGTTCGGTGCCGTCACCGAACGTCCACACGTACTTAATGGGCGTCGCTCGAATCACTACGTCTTGACCGAGTAGTTCGGTGTGGAGTTCCTGCACTCGGCGCTCAGCCCACACGATCACGTCCATACTCGTGGGGATCTGCATCGCCACCGGCGGCCCCAAATGCGCCACCAGCGGCTCGACACCCAGGGATGCGAACTCCGTCTCGGTGACGACGACGGGCGCGGCCTCGACGCCACCCGCACCACCGTTGCCGGGCCTCACGCAGGAGAACTCGTTCCAGTCGTCGACCCTCTGCCCCGTTGAACTATTCGCACGATGCCCCACTACAGGGCGCGAACCATCGCCGTAGACAATACCCACGACCGTGCAGGCCACAGTGGCAGCCTGGCACGGTATACCCATGGTTTCCTCGTTATACATCAGGCTACAGCCCCGGTCAGGATCAGACGCCGACGCCCACACCGTCTCAATTGCTGGCCTGCTGGGCGTATGCGTGCGACTACCTTCGGTAATGCCACGCCCAGAGCTGTCAGGGTTTGCAGCTTCTTTTGCGCTATCTACACCAAACGTAGTTTGAGTGCTCTGCCCCTCGTCCACTCTTTTTCCCTGGCTATTCGCGATGGCGGGACTAATTGAGCAAAAAAGCATGGATACCGAGCACAGCAGAGCAACAACTGTTATTTTCTTACGCACCGGGATCCTCCGCCCAGCCAATGTCAACAATTTGCCATCGCTTGTCAAGCCAAGCAAGGTACACTGATGAATGCATGTTCCTGGGTGTGAATGTTTCGACTTGGCCATCTTTATAGTGCTTATCCATGGCGCCTTCGTGATATGCGTAGTACACGGCAGTTAAGCCATCTCGATCTGAAGGTATTTTCGTCAGCTGTTTAGACTCAAGGGAGTACCCTACAAGGAATGCTCCCTCAACTTCGGCTCGCTCGCGAATATCCTCGATCGCAATAGTGCACTGTATGCACTTCTTGCCAGAAATGCTTTCCAACGGCGCGGTGTCTCCGGTCGCGTACCCGTAGTACATCGCATCGAAGAAGAACCTGACCGTCTGCTCGGCGCCTTCGTCGGTCTCCGAGTCGATGCCCGGATAGTTCGCGCGGTCCGGCGGCAGGAGTCCTTCGTTCTCGGGCGGCATGGCGAACCCATCCGCCTCGCCGCCGTCGCTGGCGTCGTCTCCGCCGCTGTCGGACGCGGGCTTCTCGTTGCTTTCCGCAGTGGTTTCGACCGCCGACTTCTCCGGCTCCGCGTCGTTGCTGCACGCCGTAAGCCCCAACGCGGCTATCGCTACCGCAGCGGCCAGGCGCCTCGCCCAGACCCCCCGAGTCGACCGCCCCATGTTCGTCGTCGCCATCTACAACCAGCTCCACCCTTGCGCCCCGCGCCAGCCGCGAGACTCGTGCTCACAGGGTAAGCAATCTCCAGAGTGACCGCCAGCACCACCACCAGTTTGTGGACAACCAGCCCCAGCGCCGAAAAAGCGACACAGGCGCGTCGACACCACCTCAGCCCGCACGAAGCGCCGAGGGCCCACCAGCCCCGCGACCCATTGCCCGCGCGGCGCCGCCCGGGTGGGTAGAGTCTTCTCCTGGCGCCAACCGACATCGAAAGCCCGGCGCCCATGATCGACGGAGCGTACGTGATGAATGATCGAGTGACCGTATCCGCGGGCGAGGCCATCCGTCGGGCGCGCATGGTGCTTTCCGCGCTCGCCACCCCAAAACTTCGCGCAGGTCTCGCCTCCCGAATCTCTACACAACCCGCACCCGCAGACACGGGTGCAACCATGCCGTTCGACTGGATCAACAGCACTAACGACGTTGATACTCCGCTCCTCCGCGCAACGATCACAGCCCTCGAATCATGCGTGGCCGAGGACCGGATTCTTCATGTGGACCGGCTGGCGGAACTGCCATCAACGAGCGATCAGCGCCGCCTCACGTCGGCCGCCATAGTCCACCTGGTGTACGCGCGCGTGGGCAGTTCAAAATCTCTGACAGAGGGCGAACTCAACGCTGCGATCCTCATGTTCGCGGCCGACTGCGCGAACGTGCGCCGGGACGCTGTCGATAGCGGGATTCTTCACCGGACGCCGGACGGCTCGGCGTACCAGCTCGTGGACACCGACCCCCAGCACTAGCCTTCCTTCTGCGCTAGCTTTCACTGGCCGCGAGCGCCAGCCGCTCCAGCCCGGCATACACGTTGAAGCGCCCGTCGGCCCCTTCCCCCGACCGCACGAACCCGCACAGGGTGATCCCCAGCCGCTTCGCCGTCTCAATCGCCAGCGACGACGGCGCACTCACGCACGCCACAAACCCGATCCCCGCCATCGCGGCCTTCTGCACAATCTCAAACGACGCCCGCGAACTCACCAGCAGCACCGCCTGAGTCAGCGGCAGCGCATCGCGCATCAGCGCCCACCCGATCACCTTGTCCACCGCATTGTGCCGCCCCACATCCTCGCGCAGCACCAGCCGCTCCCCCGTCGGGCTCACGAGCGCCGCCGCGTGCACGCCACCGGTCTTGGCGAACGTCGCCTGCCCATCGGCCAGGGCGCGATGAGCGTTCAGCAGGGCCGACGGCTCCACGGTGAACGTGACCGGGAAGTCGTGGCGTACGCGCTGCATCACGTGATCCACGGAAGCCGCTCCGCACACCCCGCACGCGCTGGAAGTGAGGAACTGCTTCTGGATCACGGGCAGGGCCGTGATGCTGCGGGTGGTGAAGTCCATGACGTTATAGGTGTTGCGCTCGAGGCCGGACTCGTCCTCGACTACGGCGCCGTCGCAATAGCGGGCATTGGCGATGTCCTCGCGGTGCTGAATGTAGCCCTCGGCGTGGAGGAATCCGTGGATGAGTTCCGTGTCGTGCCCGGGCGTGCGCATCGTCATCGACAGGGGCTGCCCATTGAGCCGAATATCGAGCGGCTCCTCGACCGCCACCGCGTCCGGTTTCGTCGAGTGGAACAGCCTGCCGTCCCGGATGCGCACGGACGTGATGCGTTCTGAGGTGGTGACTCGGCCCATGCCACCACTGTAGGTCGTTTGCTTGAGCGCCACGTCTTTCGAGCACCGAGGCTGCCGTGGTAGGCAACGGGTCGCCGACGGGTCTCGCCCTCCGACCACGGCGACAAAGGATGGCGACTCACGGGCTCCCAGTCGCCATCGATTGTCGCCGCGGCAAGAAGGCGGGGGGGGGGGGAGATGAGAGAGAGCAGCACGAGGTGGAAGGGCGAAGCACGGCAAGAAAGTAAGGAACGCGAGCGAAGGAAGGAGCACGGAAGCCGACGACCCCAGCGCGGGGAGTTGTCCCGGTTTCGTGGGGGTTCGGCAGCGAAGTAGGCTCGCTGGGTGAGTGTGCCGCCTCGTCTTCCCGTTGCTCCTGCCGTGCCTGATGCACCGCAGGTGGTTGCGGAGCGCGGTGCGGATGAGGCTCCCCTGACGGCGCGGAAGCCTCGGACGCTCAGGGCGCTACTCAGCGCCGCGCGGATGCAGTCGGGTCAGGCGTCGAAGTTCCTCATCGTGGGCGGGCTCGTGTTCTTCTTCGATGCGGCGATGTATAACCTGCTGGTGTTTTGGGATCCGGCCGCGGGGTGGGGCACGGGCGTGATGCACGCGCATCCGGTGACGGCGAAGGTGCTGACGATTGCGACGGCGAGCGTGCTGACGTACGTGGGGAACCGCCTGTGGACGTTTAATGATCGGCCCGCCCCGCGGACAGTGCGGTCGGTCGTGATGTTTGTGCTGGTCAACCTTGTTGCCAGCGGCTTGCAGCTGTCCTGCCTGGGATTTTCCCGGTACGTGCTGGGGCTCGACTCGGTGCTGGCGGACAACGTGAGTGGGACGCTCGTGGGACAGATCGTCTCAACCTCGTTTCGGTATGTGACGTACGGGCGGTGGGTGTTCCCTAAGTCCCGGTGAGTGGTCTTAGACTTGTGAACACATTTGCGTTCGTACGGGGCGCAGTGCGTGCTGTCGCCGGAGTTCTCCGCAGTGCTGGAGAACCTGGAACGTGGCGGTTCGTGCGGGTCGGACAGGTGAGGCTGTTGGTCCGCGAGCAAGCTGATGTAGTACCGCGGTAGGAGCGGTTGCGCTGGCAGCGCCCATGGATGGGCGCCGCCGGGTTCGGCTCGTGCGCGGGCTGCGAGCTTCACCGCCCCGGTCGTGGATTCCGTGCGGGCGCCCTCCTCATTGTTTAAAGGAGCTCTCATGAGCGAAACCGCAACCAGGGAGCGCGGCTCGGCCCGCGTCATGGTGCAGAAGGTCGGAACCGGCCTGTCGAACATGGTGATGCCGAACATTCCCGCGCTCATCGCGTGGGGCCTGTTTACGGCTCTGTTTATTCCGAAGGGCTGGCTGCCGAACGAGTCTCTGAGCTCGATCGTTGGCCCGATGATCCACTACCTGCTGCCGCTGCTTATTGCGAACACGGGCGGCCGGATGATCTACGGAGACCGCGGCGCCGTTGTGGGCGTGGCATCCACGATGGGCGTGATCGCGGGCTCGGACTGGCTGATTGCCGAGTTCAACGCGACGCTGCCGGCGGATGCCGCCCCGCTTCCCGAGGTACACATGTTCATCGGTGCGATGATCATGGCCCCGCTCGCAGCGTGGCTGATGAAGAAGCTGGACGCGCTGTGGCGGGACTACATTCCCGCCGGGTTCGAGATGCTGGTGAACCTGTTCAGCGCCGGTATCTTCTCGTTCCTCATGGCGCTCGTGGGCTTCTTTGGCCTCGCGCCGATCATTAACTGGGTCATGGACATCCTGGGCTCCGGCGTGGACTGGCTGATCGAGAACCAGCTACTGCCGCTCGTCTCGATTCTTATTGAGCCGGCGAAGGTGTTCTTCCTCAACAACGCGATCAACCACGGCGTGTTGACGCCGCTGGCAACGGCGGAGTCGGCCGTCTCCGGCAAGTCGATCCTGTACCTCCTCGAAGCAAACCCCGGCCCTGGCCTCGGCATTCTCCTGGCCTTCACGTTCTTTGGCGTGGGGATGGCGAAGGCGTCGGCCCCCGGTGCGGCGATCATTCACTTCTTCGGCGGTATTCACGAGATCTACTTCCCGTACGTGCTGATGCGCCCCATGCTCATCCTCGCGGCCATCGCTGGTGGCATGACGGGCGTGGCCACGAACATGGTCTTCCAGACCGGCCTCGTGGCTCCCGCGGCTCCGGGCTCGATCATCGCGATCATGGCGCAGGCGGCCCGCGGTACCCACCTGGGCGTGCTGCTGTCGGTCGCGCTGTCGGCGGCGGTGTCGTTCGCTGTCGCCGCGCTCATCTTGAAGTTCACGAAGGGTGGCGATGGCGATCTCGATGCGGCCACGAAGAAGATGGAGGACATGAAGGGCAAGAAGTCCTCTGTCGCGGGCGCGCTCACGGGCAGCAAGAAGATTGCTACCGATGAGGATTCGCTCGCGGTGATCGCCGCGGAGCACCCGAACGACATTCGCAAGATCGTGTTCGCGTGCGATGCCGGGATGGGCTCGAGCGCGATGGGTGCCTCGGTGCTGCGCAAGAAGGTGCGCGCCGCCGGGTTCTCCAATATCGAGGTGGTCAATCAGGCGATCTCGAATCTGAACGACGAATGGGATCTCATCGTCACGCACGAGGACCTTGCTGATCGTGCGTATCCGCGCACGCCGGGCGCGATTCACGTGGCGGTGGATAACTTCATGAACTCGCCTCGCTACGACGAGGTCGTGGCGTTGCTCGAGCGCCGCGCGGCGGGCGTGGAAGCGCCTGTTCCCGCGGGTGTTGCTGCGGCGGGTGCCGCGGCGGGCACGGACGCGCAGGCGGCCCCGGTGGGCGGCGCGGGTTCGGGTGAGCCGTCGGCCGACGGGGATGCGAGCATCCTCAGCGAGAAGTCGATTGTGCTCAACGGTGTTGCCCGCTCGATGGGCGAGGCGATCGAAGAGGCGGGCAACCTGCTTCTTGAGGCCGAGGCCGTGGACCGCTCCTACATCGATGCGATGCACGAGCGCGAGGCGTCGGTGTCGACCTTCATGGGCAATGGCCTCGCGATTCCGCACGGCACGAACGAGGCGAAGGAGGCCATTCACCGCACGGCGATGAGCGTGGTCCGCTACGCCACGCCGCTGGATTGGAATGGTCAGCAGGTGGACTTCGTGGTGGCGATTGCGGGTCTGGGCGACGAGCATCTGTCGCTGCTGCAGAACATCGCCGTGGTATTCGCAGATGAAGAGCAGGTGAATCGTTTGCGTGCCGCGGGCTCGCGGGACGAAATTCTCGCGATCTTCTCTGCCGGCTAGGGTACGTTCGCTCTATCGCACCATTGATGGCGCCCCGTCTCCGCTTGGGGGCGGGGCGCCATTGACATCTTCTTGAGTCGCGGCCGTGGCGGGTTCGCCAGGGGCTGCGCATTTTTCGGACGAAAGGGGTTCTGTGATGAAGGCAGTTCATTTTGGGGCCGGCAATATTGGGCGTGGTTTCGTGGGGCTGTTGCTGCACGAGGCGGGCGCCGAGATCGTGTTCGCCGACGTGGCCGAGTCGCTGATCGACCAGTTGAAGGCCACGCCGAGCTACACCGTCAACGCGGTGGGCGCGGGCTCGTTCACGGCGGTCGTGGATGGTTACACGGCCGTGAACTCGGCGAAGGAGCCGGAGGCGCTCGAGGCGCAGCTGGCCGACGCGGATCTCATCACCACCGCGGTGGGGGCGCACATTCTCAAGTTTGTGGCGCCGAGCATCGCCGCGGGGATCGCCGCACGACCGGCGGGAGCGCCGCGGGTCGCGGTGATGGCGTGTGAGAACGCGATCAATGCGACGGACATTCTCGAGGCGGAGGTGCGCAAGCACTACGCGGGGGATGATCTGGACGAGCGGGCGTTCTTCGCCAACACCGCGGTGGATCGGATCGTGCCCGCGCAGGATCCGGAGGCGGGCCTGGACGTGACGGTCGAGGTGTTCCACGAGTGGGCGGTGGATCGCACCCCGTTCGAGGGCAACGAGCCTGACATTCCGGGCGTGACCTGGGTGAAGGACCTGTCGCCATACATTGAGCGGAAGCTCTTCACCGTCAACACGGGCCATGCGGCCACGGCGTGGTTCGGCTACCAGGCCGGGCTGTCGAAGATCGCGGATGCGATCACGGACAAGGACGTGCGTCCGAGCGTCGTGGCGGTGCTGAACGAGACGGCGTCTCTGCTCGTGGCGAAGCACGGTTTCGATGTGCAGACGCAGCAGGAGTACGTGGCGAAGATTCTTGACCGCTTCGCCAACCCGCACCTGCCGGATACGGCGGAGCGCGTGGGCCGAGCGCCGCTGCGGAAACTCTCGCGTCACGACCGGATCATTGGCCCGGCGGCGGAGCTCGCCGAGCGCGGTCTCGACTACGGCTCGCTGCTGCGGGCGTTCGAGGCGGCACTGGCGTTCACGCCCGAGGGCGACCCGGAAGTGGATCAGCTGCAGGCGATTCTTGCCGGGCCGGATGCGCGCGAGATCGTCACGGAGATTACCGGTATCGAGCCGGAGCATCCGCTGTATCCCGCCCTGCTCGAGATCATCGAGCGGCACCAGGCATCGCGGTAAAGCGTCCACGCAGGCGATAGTCGGAAGAAATGCCCGGCCTCGGGCGCTATTCTGACCTCACCACGGTGGTCGGGACGTTCCTGGACACCCCGACCACCGCAGTTCGTTACAGTTAATGCACGATTTCCCCCAAGTCTCCACAGGGCCGCACGGGCGGCTCTGACGTAGGAAAGGCACACCCATGGCAGAACGTACCGTCAAGATTGCTTCGTCGTCTGGCCTCCACGCTCGCCCGGCCGCGATCTTCTCGAAGGCTGCCGGTGAGCAGCCCGCGAAGGTCACGATCGAGAAGGCTGGCGGCAACCCGATCGATGCGTCGTCGATCCTCATGCTCATGACCCTGGGCGCTGGCCACGGTGACGAAGTGACCCTTCGTGCCGAAGGCGATGGCGCTGAGGCCTCGGTGAACGCCCTGGCCGATCTGCTCGAGACGGATCTCGACGCGCAGGCCTGAGCCCAAGCACTGAGCTGTACCAGTGGCCGGGTCCCTTCGGGGGCCCGGCCACTGTGCTGTCCCCACGCGCCCCCGCCACCACGAGCGGCTGCCGCCACGAACGACTGTCCCCACGCATGCGCCGCGCGCCAGCCCGCATCCCGGGGCGGGCCCCGTCGGCCTGCATATCCCCTGCCCACGGGTGCGTGACTTAAGTCGAGCCGCCGCCCGCGTGGCCCGGTTTACGGTGGGAGGGCCTGATCTTTTCTTCCCCGAGTGCATTGGAGAGTTCCGTGGCGAACAACTGGCTTGATCTCAGTGGCGATGTCTGCGTGGTCACGGGGGCGCTCGGCGGGCTTGGGGCGCAGATTTGCCGCGAGTTCGCGAAGAACGGCGCCCAGGTGGCGGCGGTGGATCTCGACGAGGCGCGGATTGACGATTTCGCGTACGGGCTCGAAGAGGCGCAGGGGGTGAACGCGCAGGGCTATGCCGCCGACGTTACCGACGAGGCCGGGGTGGATCAGGTGGTGGAGCGCGTGGTGAGCGACTTTGGCCGCGTGGACGTGCTCGTGAACACGGCGGGGATCGTTCGGTATTCGCCGCTTGAGGACGTGACGCTCGAGGATTGGGAGCAGACGCTGCGCGTCAATCTGACGGGCTATTTCCTCACCTCGCAGCGGTTTGGCCGGGTCATGCTGGAGCATCGCGGGGGCCGGATGGTGCACGTGAGTTCGCAGGCCGCGGGCATTCCCGAGACGTATGCGGGGGCGTATTCGCCGTCGAAGGCGGGCGTGGATTCGCTGTCGCGGATGATCGCGACGGAGTGGGGCCCGTATGGGATCCGCTCGAACACGGTGGCGCCGGTGTACGTCAAGGCGGGGCTGTCGGAGAGCGTGCTCGCCGATGCCGAGGTCGAGGAGGCGCGCGAGCGGCTGCTCGCCACGCGCTCCCTGGGCGACACGGGCGATATTACGTCGGCCGTCATGTACCTGGCGTCGCCCCGTTCGGGCCTGACCACGGGTCACGAGCTGGCCGTGGATGCCGGGTTCAGCCAGATGATGAGCGATCTGACGCCGCTTCCCGGGGGCAGGCGCGACTTCGCGAAGGAGACGCTGCGCTCGCGCGGGCACTCCCTGTGGAGCGAGGCGAACCTGGGGCGCTAGACCCGGAGCCACCGACGGGGGCCGACGGGCCAGGGCCGACGACGGCCGAAGGTCTGGGGCGCGTCCCGGGCCAGGGGCTCAGCCCCAACGCCAACGGGCCGACGGCCCGACATCTCCCTCAACAACACGCAAGGAGGGGTCGTTCCCGCGGGAACGACCCCTCCTCTGTGCGACTGCAGCGCGTTAGAGCCCGATCTCCTCGAGGATCGGGAGCTTCTCGCGCACGGCTGCCTTCGCGGCGTCCGCGGTGGGCGAGGTGACGGCGATCCGGGCCAGTTCGCGCGCCTGCTCGATGCTCACGGTGGAAAGCACCTTCGCGACGGCGGGCAGGGACCGGGGCGTCATGGACAGCGAGTTCACGCCGAGGCCCACGAGCACGACGGCGAGGGCCGGATCGCCAGCCGCTTCACCGCACACGCCGACGGGCTTGTTCGCCTTTTCGCCGAACGCTCCCGCATCGCCGCCGGCCACGCGGGCACCGGTCGCGGTCGCGCCCACGAGGGCGAGGACGGCGGGCTGCCACGGGTCGTTGAGGCGGGCGAGGGAGCCGAGCATGCGGTCGGCAGCCATCGTGTACTGGGTGAGGTCGTTCGTGCCAATCGACGCGAAGTCGGCGACGCCCATGAGGTGATCGCTCGTGAGGGCGGAGCTCGGCGTTTCCACCATGATGCCCGCGGTCTTCACGCCCACGTTGCGCGCCATCTCGATGAAGTCGGCGGTGTCTTCGTAGGTGGAGATCATCGGCGCCATGACCCACGGGTCGGCGTCGGTCTGCTCGCTCGCCCGCCGGATGGCTTCGAGCTGGTTCTCGAGCACGGAGCGCTTCTCCCACGAGGTGCGGTAGGCGCGCACGCCGAGCGCGGGGTTCGGCTCGTCGGCGTCCGTGAGGAATGGCAGGGGCTTGTCGGCACCGGCGTCGATGGTGCGGATGACCACCTTCTTGCCGGGGAACTGGCGCAGCACGGCGGCGTACGCTTCGGCCTGCTCGTCCACGGTCGGTTCTTCGTCGCGGTCGAGGAACAGGAACTCGGTGCGGAAGAGGCCCACGCCGTCGGCGTTCTTCTGCGCGGCGTTGATCGCGTCCTTTTCGCCGCCCACGTTGGCGAGCAGCGGGACGCGGGTGCCGTCGGTCAGTTCGGCGCCGCCACCGTCGTAGGTGAGGGGGTTCTTCTGGAGTTCGTACCAGGTGGCGGAGAGTTCGCGTTCGCGGTCGCCGATCTCGTCGGTGATGAGGCCCGCGGCGCCGTCCACGTACACCGTGGTGCCGGGAGCGATCGAGTCGACGCCCTTGGCGGCGACCACGGCGGGCAGGCCCAGCTGGCGCGCGAGGATCGCCGTGTGGGACTGGGGGCCGCCGTCGGAGGTGATGAGGGCCGACACGATGGTCGGGTCAAGCGTCGCGGTGTCGGCGGGCGCGAGGTCAATCGCGGCGAGGATGAAGCGTTCCTCCGAATAGGGGATGCCGGGCGCCTGTTCGCCGCGCAGTTCGGCAACGATGCGGGCGCGGACGTCCTTGACGTCGGCCGCGCGTTCGGCCATGTAGCCGCCGAGGCCTTCGAGCATCTGCGCTACCTGGTCGCCGGCTTCCCACACGGCGCGTTCGGCGCTGTGCCCGTTCGAGCGCACGAGGCCTTCGGCGCTCGTGACGAGGGTGGGATCGGACGCCATCTGCGCGGTCGCCTCGAGGACGGCGCGGCCGTCGCCCGTGGCGCGCTCGGCGCGCGCTTCGAGATCGGCCTTGACGGTCGCGGCAGCGGCGGCGATGCGTGCGGCTTCGCTTTCGCGGGCCTCGCCTTCGTCGAGCGGGGCGGCCGAAGCGGGCTCCGCGATGGGCGGTGCCATCACCTTGACGGGATCAATGACTCGGCCTGCGCTGACGGCCACACCGGTGTACTGGGTCATGATTCTCCATTCACGCCACGACGACTGCGTTCGGGCTGTGTGGGACTGAAGCGAACGTGTCCCATGGTATAGGCCGAACCTTGGGACCTCCGGGCCGGGGAAGGCCCTGGCCCGGACTAATTTTCGCAGGGGAATAAATACCCTGGCCAGGGACGGAGGTCGGATGTCTGACTTGTGGTTCGGTAGGGCTCCGCAACAGTGCAACAATAGTGAGCGGTAGCACCCGTGAGCACTGGCGCCGCACCGAGCGGCCCAAGATCTGCTGGTAATGATGCCAGGAATGTTTAAAGGAGAACAGCATGATCGCACGTAGGCATTTCCTTGCCCTGTCCTCGGCCGGAATCGCGCTTGGCGCACTGGCGGCCTGTTCGAACGACTCGTCCTCCGGCGGCGTCGGCGACAACGCCGTCGAAGTCTTCACCTGGTGGGCGCAGGGATCGGAAAAGGCCGGCCTCGACGCCCTCGTCAAGGTCTTCAACGCGCAGCACCCCGACATCGAGTTCGTCAACGGCTCCGTGGCCGGCGGCGCGGGCAGCGCCGCGAAGGACATGCTCCAGTCGCGCCTGCAGACCAAGAACCCGCCCGACACCTTCCAGGCGCACGCCGGCGCCGAACTGACCGACTACATCAGCGCCGGTCAGATCGAGGACGTCTCCGCGCTGTACACCGAGTTCGGCCTCACCGACGCATTCCCGCAGAGCCTCGTCGATCTGCTCACCCTCGACGGCAAGATCTACTCGGTGCCCTCCAACATCCACCGCTCGAACGTGGTGTGGGCGTCCGTCCCCGCGCTCGAAAAGGCCGGGATTGACCCGACCCAGATCCCTGCCGACTACGACGCATGGGTGGCCGATCTGGACAAGGCAAAGGGCGCTGGCCTCACCGCCCTCTCCCTCGCCGCCCCCTGGACGCAGGTGAACCTCCTCGAGGCCGTCCTCATGGCGCAGCTCGGCAGCACCGCCTACAACGGCCTGTTCGACGGCACGACCGAGTGGTCGAGCCCCCAGGTGACCGACGCCCTCGCCGCCTTCGAGAAGCTCATCGAGTACACCAACACGGACCGCGACTCGCTCGACTGGCCCGAGGCCACCGCGATGCTCATCGATGACAAGGCCGCCTACAACGTCATGGGCGACTGGGCCGTCGCGGCGTTCCAAGAGGCCGATCTCGAGGACCAGACCGACTACGTCTACTTCGAGGTCCCCTCAGCCGGCAGCGGCGACAAGATCTTCGGCTTCCTCGCCGACTCGTTCACCATGCCCGTCGGCGCCCCGCACCCGGACAACACCAAGGCGTGGCTGCAGACCATTTCTTCGGTTGAGGGGCAGGAAGCGTTCAACCTCGCCAAGGGCTCGATCCCCGCGCGCACGGACACGGACAACTCGAAGTTCCCGCCCTACCAGCAGAGCGCCCTCGAGTCGTTCGCGAGCGACAAGATCTGCCCGTCCATCGCCCACGGCGCCGCCACGTCGGTCAGCTGGCTCAACGCCATTTCCGATGCCACGAGCAAGTTCACCTCCGGCGCCACCGACCTCGCCGGCTATCAGGACGAACTGGTCACCGCCGCGAAGGCCGGCCAGGCCTGAGCCCCACCGCGTCGGCCCGCCCCCACTCCACGGGCGGGCCGACGCCCCTTGACTCCCCCACGCCCGAGGACCCCGCATGAAAAAATACGGCCCCCCGCTGCTCCTCATATCCCCCTCGCTCATCCTCGTCGGGATCTTCGTCTACGTCCTCATGGGTCAAAACCTGTGGACGTCCATGACCGACAATCACACGGCCGCGCAGGCCAACGGCGTGGCTCCGAGCAGCTTCGTCGGGCTCGATAACTACATCGCCCTGCTCTCGAGCTCCGACTTCCAGCACTCCCTGAAGAACCTCCTCGTGTTCACGGGCGTGTTCCTCATCGGCGCCATGATCACCGGCTTCACGTGGGCGTGGCTGTTGGATCGCCCCCTCAAGGGCGGGCAGATCTTCCAGACCGTCTACCTGTTCCCCATGGCGATCTCGTTCGTCGCCTCGGGCGTGGTGTGGCGCTGGCTGCTCAACTCCAACATGGGCGAACAGGCGAGCGGCCTCAACCGTCTGTTCCAGATGGTCGGGCTCAGCTTCCTCCAAAACCCCTGGTGGAACAACGTCACGTGGGGCATCGCCGCGATCGCCCTGCCCGCCGTGTGGCAGCTCAGCGGCTACGTCATGGCCCTGTTCCTCGCCGGGTTCCGCGGCGTGCCCGACGATCTGCGCGAAGCGGCCCGCATGGACGGCGCGAGCGAATGGCAGGTGTACCGCCACGTCATCTTCCCGCAGCTCACGCCCATCATCATGAGTGCGCTCGTCATCATCGCCCACATGAGCCTCAAGAGCTTCGACCTCATCATGTCGATCTCGAAGCCCTCGAACTACCAGACCAAGATCCCCGCCGTGGACATGTTCGTATACAAGTCGAGCTTTGACTACGCGAACTCGTCCGCCGTCGGCACCATCCTCCTGCTGATCGTCGCGGTCCTCATCGTCCCCTACCTCATCCAGCAGCATCGGGAGCGCAAGCAATGAGAACCCTTCCCGCACCCGTGAGCCGCACCCTGCGCTACGCCCTGCTCCTTGCCGGAGTCCTCGTCGTGCTCGTCCCGGTGTACGTCCTCATCGTCACGAGCTTCAAGAGCGGCGGTGACGCCTCCGCCGCGCGCGCGTGGGCACTGCCGACGACGTGGACGCTCGACAACTGGAAGCAGGCGTGGGACGCGCTCGCGCCGTCGATGGGCCGCTCCGTCGCCCTCGTCATCCCCTCCACGATCATCTCGGCGTCGCTCGGCTGCATGAACGGCTTCGTGCTCTCCCGCTGGCGCTTCCCGGGCGCCGATCTGGTCTTCACGTTCATCCTGTTCGGCATGTTCCTGCCCTACCAGGCCGTCATGATCCCGCTGCTGTCCCTCGTCATGGCCCTGCCGGTGGCCAGCGGCATCCCCTCCCTGATCCTCGTCCACGTCGTGTTCGGCATCCCGATCTGCACCCTCATCTTCCGCAACTACTTCGAGACGGTCCCCACCTCCCTCATCGAAGCCGCGAAAGTCGACGGCGCCGGAATGATCCGCACGTTCCTGCACGTGGCGCTCCCGATCTCGATCCCCGGATTCGTGGTCGTCATGATCTGGCAGTTCACCGCCGCGTGGAACGACTTCCTCTTCGCCGTCTTCTTCGCGACCCCCATGAACGGCCCCGTCACCCTGTCCCTCAACAACCTCGCCAACGGCGCGCTGCTCACCAACTACGGCGTGTCCATGGCGGGCGCGCTGCTCGCCTCCGCCCCCACCCTGGTCGTCTACATCATCCTGTCGAAGTACTTCATCGCCGGGATGATGAGCGGGTCCGTCAAGGGGTAGGGCGGGCCGACGGGCCAACCTTTGCCAGGGCTGGCGCCAACACGCCCCTGCCCCTTCCCAGGCCGACGGGCTCCGACTGCTGGATGCGCCCGCAGGTCCCCGTCGGCCCCGCGGATTAGACTGATCCCGGCCCCGGGGAGCGAAGAGCCCCCACGTATCAACCTGCCGGGGGCGGCGCGCACGTGCCGCTCAGGCGCCAGGAGAGGCAGCATGCCACGCCGAATCGGTTTCGACCGCGACACGTACATTGCCCTGCAGTCGCAGCACATTGCCGAACGCCGCGCCCAGATTGGCGGCAAGCTCTACCTGGAGATGGGCGGCAAGCTGTTTGACGACATGCACGCGGCTCGGGTGCTGCCGGGGTTCACGCCGGATAACAAGATCGTCATGCTCGAGGAACTGCGTGACGAGCTGGAAATCCTCATGACGATCAACACGAAGGATCTGGAGCGCAACAAGATCCGCGCCGACCTCGGCATTACGTACGAGGATGACGTGCTGCGGCTCGTCGATGTGTTTCGGGAGCGCGGCTTCCTGGTCGAGCACATTGTCCTCACTCAGTTCGAGGACGGTAATCAGGCCGCGCATACGTTCAAGGCGCGGCTCGAGCGCATGGGTCTCACCGTGTCGCGCCACCGCACGATCGCCGGGTATCCGGCCGATACGGACCTCGTGGTGTCGGCCGACGGGCTTGGGAAGAACGATTGGGTGCAGACCACGCGCGACCTCATCGTCGTGACGGCGCCCGGGCCGGGGAGCGGGAAGCTCGCCACGTGCCTGTCGCAGATCTACCACGATCACGCGCGCGGCATCGAGTCCGGGTATGCGAAGTTTGAAACGTTCCCCATCTGGAATCTCCCCCTCGATCATCCGGTCAATCTCGCGTACGAGGCTGCCACCGCGGACCTCGACGACGTCAACATGATCGACCCGTTCCACCTGCGCGCCTATGGCGAGCAGGCCGTGAACTACAACCGGGACATCGAGGTCTTCCCCCTGCTGAAGCTCCTGCTTGAGAAGCTCGTGGGCGAAGCGCCGTATCAGTCCCCCACCGACATGGGCGTCAACATGGTCGGCATGTGCATCAGCGACGACGAGGCGTGCCGCATGGCCGCCGCGCAGGAAGTGGTGCGGCGCTACTACAAGGCGCTCGCTGCCGAACGCCGCGACGAGCTGCCGCCCATCGAGTCGAGCCGCATCAAGCTCGTCATGGCGAAGATCGGGATCGATACGAGCATTCGCCCGGTGGTCGAGCCCGCCCTCACCATCGCTGCCCAGACCGGCGCCCCCGCCTCAGCGATGGAACTGCCCGACGGCTGCATCGTCACCGGCAAAACATCCGATCTGCTCGGATCGTCCGCGGCGATGCTCCTCAACGCCTTGAAGCACCTCGCGGCTCTGCCCGAGAACGCCCTGCTGCTCTCCCCCGAAGCGATCCGGCCCATCCAGGAGCTCAAGGTCGATCACCTGGGCTCGCGCAATCCGCGCCTGCACACCGACGAAGTGCTCATCGCCCTCAGTGTCTCGGCGGGGTCCGACGAGCGCGCCCGCGCCGCCCTGGACCAGATCAAGAATCTTCACGGCTGCGACGCGCACAGCACGACGATCCTCGGCAGCGTCGACGAGTCCGTGTTCCGCAGCCTCGGCGTCGAAGTGACGAGCGAGCCCGTGTATCAGTCCAAGAAGCTGTACCGGAAGTAGGGCGGGCTCTGCCCCCGCTGAGTTCTCGAGAGTGCGGACTTGTCGCGTGCTTTCAGAGCTTTTGCTGGGCTCTCCGCCTACTCAACCTGCTCTGCCAACGTCCGGGGCTGGTTAATTAAACAGGAAAGGCCCCACACTCACTGTGCGGGGCTTCCTTCACTCTCTGCGTGAGGCACACGCACCTCACGCACTGCGTG
>JAUNTX010000003.1 GCA_030538475.1 Dermabacter sp. | reverse complement strand
GACAACGACCGTGGTGGATACCGCGGCACCCGCGATGACTCCCGTGGTGGATACCTGGGCAAGCGCGACGATGATCGGCGTGGTGGATACCAAGGCCGTCGAGACGATGACCGCCAGGGTGGATACCGGGGGAATCGGGACGATTCGCGCGGGGGATACCAGGGACGCCGTGACGACAACCGTCACGGTGGATACCAGGGCCGTCGAGACGATGACCGTCAGGGTGGATACCGCGGGAATCGGGGGGATACGCGCGGTGGGTACCAGGGGCGTCGTGACGATGACCGGCGTGGCGGGTACCAGGGCCGACGCGACGGTGACCGCCAGGGTGGATACCGCGGCAATCGCGAGGATTCGCGGGGTGGATACCGCGGGAATCGGGAGGATACGCGCGGTGGGTACCAGGGGCGTCGTGACGATGACCGGCGTGGCGGGTACCAGGGCCGACGCGACGGTGACCGCCAGGGTGGATACCGCGGCAACCGCGATGACTCGCGAGGCGGCTACCAGGGTCGCCGGGACGATAACCGCCAGGGCGGCTACCAGGGCAAGCGCGACAACGACCGCGGCGGCTTCCGCGAACGCCAGGGCGACAAGCGACCCCAGCGCGGCCAGGAACGCTCCTTTGACTCGCGAGGCTCCGGCCCGCGCGGACGGGATGAACGCGGTGGCGGACGCCGCGAGGACAACCGCGGCCGTGACGGCGGCGGGCGAGACGAACGCGACCGACGACGCCAGGAAGCCCGTGAGCGTCTCGATACCCCCGAAGCTTTCGCGGCGGATCGCGAAGAGCGCCTGCGCGAAGGTCGCGAACCCTACGTTCCTGCGGAGATCACGGGGAAGGAACTCCCGGGTGAACTGCGCGGCGAACTCAAGGCCCTGACGCAGGAACAGGCCGAGCGGGTGGCGCGGCACCTCGTGGCGTGCGCCCTCGCCTCGGAAGAGGACGACGAGGCCCGTGCCGTGGAGCACGCCAAATGGGCGGCGCGCTTCGGCGCCCGCGTGCCCGCCGTGCGCGAACTCTACGGCGCCCTGCTCTACCAGGCGGGTGACTACAAGCCCGCGGTGCGCGAACTGCGCGCGGCGATGCGCATGAGCGGCCGCGTGGACCTGCTGCCAATGATCGCCGACTGCGAACGCGGGCTCGGACGCCCGGAAAAGGCGCTCGATGTGGCGCAGATGCCCGAGGCGAGCAAGCTCAGCAACGTCGAGACGATTGAACTCATGATCGTGGTGGCCGGGGCCTACGCCGACATGGGTGACCTTGATACCGCGCTGGCCACGCTCGAGGTCCCCGCGCTGCGGCACAAGGTGGACGGTTCGTGGCAGGTGCGGCTGTGGCTCGCCTACGCCGACGTGCTCGAGGCCCAGGGCCATGCCGAAGAGGCCCGCAAGTGGGTCACGCTCGCGGCCGACGCCGACATTGACGAAGAGACCGACGCGGGCGAGCGCCTGGGCCGTGAACCTCGCGAGCGCGAAGATCCGAGCCTCATGACCGACGAGCAGATCGGCGTCGTGGACGTGTACGCCGAATACATGCGCGAGGCCGCCGAGGAAGCCATGGCCGAAGAAGCGGCAGCCAACGCCGCGGATCACGGAGACGAATCCGAATCTGCCTCCGAGCCAGAGCTGTCGGCCGGCGCTGATCTGGACGACGACGCCGACGAGGCCCAGACGCCCGAGGCAGCGGACGAGACTCGCGAGCAGGCGCCTGAACAGGCGCCCGAGGAGACGGTGACTGAGGACGACGAGGAGAGCCATGATGATCGTTCCTGACCGCGGCGTGCAGCCGTCGTTCCTCGATGTCTTCGACGCGCTCTTGCTGGACATGGATGGGACGCTCATCCACGGCTCGCGCGCGATCGATCACGCGGTCGAGGCCGTTGAGGTGGCGCGGGCGCGCGGCCTCGCCCTGAGCTTCGCCACGAATAACGCCTCGCGCACCCCGCAGATGGTGGTCGATCACCTGGGCAGCCTCGGCTTCGAGGCGAAGCCGGATGAAGTGGTGAACTCCCCGATGGTGGCCACGGCGCTGCTGGCCACGCTCATTGAGCCCGGCTCGCACGTGCTCGTCGTCGGCGGAGAAGGCATCCTGGCGGAGCTGTCCGCCCAGGGCTTCATCCCGGTACGCGAGGACACCCCCGAGGTGGCAGCGGTCCTGCACGGCTTCGCGCCGACGGTGGGTTGGCGCGACCTTGCGGAAGCCGCGTACGCGATTGGCCACGGCGCGATCTACGTGGCGACGAACGTGGATTCCACCCTGCCGACCGAGCGGGGCTTCGCCCCCGGCAACGGCTCGCTCGTGGCCGCCCTGACTCACGCGACGGGCGTGACGCCCCGGTCGGCGGGCAAGCCGGAGCCGGACATGTTCCTCGTGGCGGCCGAGCGCGCGGGAGCGACCCGGCCCCTCGCCGTCGGCGATCGACTCGACACCGACCTCGAGGGCGGCAACCGGGCGGGAATCCCCACCTTCCACACGCTCACGGGCGTCTCGAGCTGGCGCGATGCGGTGGCCGCGCCGCCGATCCAGCGCCCCACGTTCATCCGCCCCGACCTGTCCCACCTGCAGGGCCCGGCCACGTCCCCCGTTATCGAGGGCTCGTGGGCCCGCTTTGGCGACGTGAGCGCGACATTCACGAAGGAGCGCATCGAGGTGAGCGGAGCGACATCCAGTTGGCGCGTGCCGCAGCTCGTGATCTCCCTCGTGAGCGCGCTCAGCCCCGAGGAAGCGTTCACGGGTGACGTGGTGAGCGCCGAAGGGTCGGAGCTGACGCCGCCGCTGTTTCGGTAGGTCCCGGTGCCCACGCGGATAGACATTGCGCTGTGGACATCGGGTTTCGCCTCCTCGCGCTCGCACGGCCGCCGCATCGTCCTCGAGGGGCGGGCCCGGCTCAACGGCCAGAGCGTGACCCGGCCCTCCACCCAGGTGACGGATGGCGATGAGCTGAGTGTCCAGGATGTGCCCGTCGGCGGGGAATACGCTTCCCGCGGCGCGTACAAGCTCGTGGGAGCCCTCAAGGACCCGGACCTCGGCGTGGATGCTCGCGGGGTGCGCGCCCTGGATATTGGCGCCTCGACCGGCGGATTCACCGACGCCCTCCTGCGCGCGGGCGCGCTCAGCGTGGTCGCGGTCGATGTGGGCCACGGCCAACTGGTCGACTCCCTCGCCCGCGATCCGCGCGTGCTCAGCCTCGAAGGCACCGACGCGCGCACGCTGACGCCCGAGGTAACGGGCCCCATCGACCTCGTGGTCTCCGACGTTTCGTTCATTTCCCTCACCCACCTCACCGAGGCGATGGCGCGCGTGATGCGCCCCGGCGCCCGGGCGCTCGTCATGGTGAAGCCCCAGTTTGAGGTAGGCAAGTCCCGGCTGCCGAATTCGGGCGTCGTGAGCGATCCCGCGCTGTGGCGCGAGGCGGTGGAGTCGGTGGCTGCCAGTGCGGGCGAGAATTGCCTCGCCCTCACGGGCCTGCGCCCGAGCGTGATCCGAGGGGCCGACGGCAACCGTGAGTTCTTCCTCGCTCTCACGCGCACATCCGCGCCCTGCCCGCTGGGCCCGAGTGAGTATGACATGATCGCACGTGGAGTGCGGGCGGCCGTTGCCGAAGGCCGATCCCCGACGCATCGAGAGGGTGAAGCGTGAGGCGTTTCTTGCTGTACGTGCATACGGGTCGCGAGAGCGCCCTGCGCGCGCTGTTGCGGGTGGCCGAAGACCTGTCGCTCACGCCGGTGCGCCCCGTGCTCACGGCCTCGCAAGTGGAGGAGATTCGGGCGGCGGATCCCCGCATCGTGCCGGAGGGCCTACTGGGGTTCGTCGAGGGCGGATGCGTGGACATCGTGACCGGCCCGGAGATCCCGAGCGATGTGGAACTGTGCATTGTGCTCGGCGGCGACGGCACGATTCTGCGCGCCCTCGAGGTCACCCGCCCGGGCGACATTCCCGTGCACGGCGTGAACCTGGGCCACGTGGGCTTCCTGGCCGAAAGCGAGGTCGCGCAGCTGGAGACCACGGTGCACCGGCTCATCGACGGCGACTACGTGCTCGAAAACCGCAGCACGCTCGCCGTGAACATCATGGACGCGGACGGCCGCGTGGTCGCGACCCACTGGGCGCTCAACGAAGCGAGCCTCGAGAAGGCGGACCGCCAGCGCATGATCTACGTGGTGGTCGGCATTGATTCCCGCCCCGTCTCCGAGTTCGGCTGCGACGGCGTCCTGCTCAGCACCCCCACGGGATCCACGGCCTACGCGTTTTCCGCCGGGGGACCGGTCATGTGGCCGGAGGTGGACGCGATGCTCGTCATGCCGCTCGCGGCGCACGCGCTCTTTGCCCGCCCCATGGTCCTGGGCCGCTCCTCCAAGGTGGAAATCCAGGTCAGCACCGAATCGCCCGCCGACGCGCTGCTCACCCTGGATGGCCGCCGCACCCTCGACGTGCTGCGCGGCCAGCGGGTCGAAGGCGAGCTCTCACCCAACAGTGTGCGTTTCGCGCGCCTCAAGGAGACGCCGTTCACCACGAGGCTCGTGGACAAGTTCCGGCTTCCCGTCCAGGGATGGCGCGGGCGAGGCCCCGATGCGCGCTTTGCCGACGCCCAGGCGGCACAAGAGGTCTGAATGCTGAAGTCACTGTCCATTCACCGCATCGGTGTCATCAACGAGGCCATCCTGGACTTCGGTCCGGGATTTACCGCGCTCACGGGGGAAACGGGCGCGGGCAAGACGATGGTCGTGACCGGCCTGGGCCTGCTCATGGGCAGGCGGCTCGACTCGCGCCGCGCGGGCATCTCGAGCACCGTCGAGGGGCGGGTACAGGCCGCCGACGGCACCGCGCTGGCCCGCACGCTCGATGAGCTCGGCGCCGATGCCGAAGACGGCGAATACCTCGTGGTGCGCCGCGTGACCAAGGACGGCCGCTCGCGCGCGCACGTGGGTGGGGTCCCCGTGCCCGTCTCAACCCTCGCCGATCTGGTGGGCAGCGAGATCACGATTCACGGCCAGAGCGATCAGCAGCGCCTTCGTGACCCCCGACTGCAGCGGGAAGCCCTGGATGCGGTGCTGAGCGAGGACCAGGCGCGCGTGCTCGCGGATCACGCGGCGGCCTTCGCCGAGCGCGAGACGCTCGCCGCGGAGGTGGCCCGGCTCGTCGAGCAGCTGCGGGACAGGGAGCAGCGCCAGGCAGAGCTCACGCACGTGCTGGAGCGGCTCGAGGCCGCGCACACCTACCCGGGCGAAGATGACGAGGTGCGGGCGGAAATCGAGCAGCTCACGCGCGCGGGCGAAGAAGTGGACGCCTACGACGAAGCGCTCATGGCGCTTGTCGGCGACGAGAGCGCGAGCATGCTCGCCTACGCCGACCGCGCGCTCAGCGCCATGACCTCCATCTCGACTCTCGCGAGCGCCCAGCCCGCAGCCGACGGGGCGAGCCTCGCCGCGCGCGTGCAAGCCCTGCGCGACGAGGTGAGCGACGTGGCCCGGGAACTCTCGCTCCGCCGGGACGACTCCACCGCATCGCCCGGCCGCCTGGCCGAGGCGAACGAGCGCCTGCACGAACTGAGCGTGCTTGTGCGAGAGGTGGGACCCCAGCTCGACGGGGCCCGCAGCGTCACCGAACTTCTGGAGGCCTCGCAGCACGGAATCGCGATACTCGAAGAACTCGACGGTGGGGCCGAACGGCTCGCAAGCGCGAAGGAGCGGATCGCCCAGCTCGATGCGTCCCTCGACGGCACCGCCGCACAGATCACCGAGGCGCGCCGCCACGCGGCGACGCTGCTGGCCGAGCGCATCGAGGCGGAACTGGAAGCCCTGGAAATGCCGGGCGCCGCGGTGCGCATCCGCGTGAGCGAAGCTCCCCTCAAAGCCCACGGCGCCGACGCGGTCGCTTTCGAACTGCGGCCCCATCCCGGCGCGGACTTTCTGCCGCTCGCCACGGGCGCGTCCGGCGGCGAACTCTCCCGCGTGATGCTCGCCCTCGAAGTGGCCATGGCAGCGCTCGCCGATCAGCGCCACGGCGGCCAGCACCCCGTCTTCATCTTCGACGAGATCGATGCCGGGATCGGGGGCCGCGCCGCGCGCGCCGTCGGCGAACGGCTCGCACGGCTCGCCGAGAGCGCCCAGGTCATCGTGGTCACCCACCTGCCGCAAGTGGCCTCGTGCGCCCAAACACACCTGAGGATCGTCAAGGACACCGAGGATTCGGGACAGACAACCTCGCGCGTCATGCCGCTCGACGGCGAGGAGCGGGTGCGGGAACTCGCGCGGATGCTCTCGGGCGATGAGGAATCCGACAGCGCCCTCACGCACGCCCGGGAACTGCTCGAACGCTCCGCCCTGGGGGCCGCATGAGCGCCGTGGATCTGGCCCCGCTCACGGGGACGGCGCGCGTGGGACGCCGAACGAAGGACCTCACGAGCCGCATCCAGGCCGGGGACATCGCGATTATCGACCACGAGGACCTCGACCGGGTGGCGGCGGAAGCACTCGTGGCCCGCCAACCGGTCGCGGTCATCAACGCCGCCCGCTCCATCTCCGGCCGCTACCCGAACATGGGCCCGAAGATCCTGGTCGATGCGGGCATTCGCGTGCTCGATGTCGTGGACCAGGACCTCATGGAGACGGTGCGCGAAGGTCGCCTCGTCACGATTGAGGGACCCACCGTCTCGACGTCGGAGGGCGAGAGGCTCTCGGGGCAGGTCTATACGCCCGCCCTCGTGGAGGTCAAGCTCGCGCAGGCCCGCGAGGGCCTCAGCGAGCAGCTCGAAGCCTTCGCCCAGAACACGATGGAATACATGCTGCGCGAGCGCGAACTGCTCATCGACGGCGTGGGCACGCCGGACGTGGTGACCGAGTTCCAGGACCGGCCCGTGCTGATCGTCGTGCGCGGCTACCACTACCGCGAAGACCTGCAGGCGCTTCAGCCGTTCATTCGGGAAAACCGGCCGGTCATCATCGGTGTGGACGGCGGCGCGGATGCCGTGCTCGAGGCGGGATACCGGCTCGACATGATCATCGGCGACATGGATTCGGTCTCCGATCGCTGCCTCAAGAGCGGCGCCGAAATCGTGGTGCACGCCTATCGCGACGGGCGCGCCCCGGGACTCGAGCGCGTGCGCGAGTTGGGCCTCGCCGACGGGGCGGTCACGTTCGCCGCCTCGGGAACCAGCGAGGACATCGCCATGCTGCTCGCCGACGACAAGGGCGCCGATGTCATCGTCGCCGTCGGCACTCACGGCACCCTCGAAGAGTTTCTGGACAAGGGCCGCGCGGGCATGAGCTCCACCTTCCTGACGCGTCTGCGTGTGGGATCGAAGCTTGTGGACGCGAAGGGCGTCTCGCGGCTGTACCGCCAGCGCATCTCGTCGGCCCAGCTCAGCCTGCTGCTGGTGGCGGGGATTGCCGCCCTGGTGGTGGCACTGTCGGTCACGACCGGTGGCCAGACGATGATTCAACTCCTCGGGGCGCGCGTGGATGACCTGCTCAGCTGGTTCACCTCGCTGTTCACCGCGCCCTCGGGGACATCGGCGCTGGTGGGGGCGCCGTTCGGGCAAGGACTTTTCACATGATCGACTTTCGCTATCACCTGGTCTCCCTCGTCGCGGTCTTCATCGCGCTCGCCATCGGCATCGTGCTTGGCGCCGGGCCGCTGCGGGAAAACCTGGGCGAACAGCTCACCGAACAGGTCGAGCAGCTTCGCGTGGACCGCGACCAGATGCGCACCGAGAACATCGAGCTGACCGACGACAACGCCGACCTCACGGCGTACATTGCCGCTTCGGGCGAGGACCTCGTGTACGGCACGATGCCGGGCGCCTCCGTCACGCTCATCCTCGATCACGACTCGCTCATGGAAGACGCCCAGGCGGTGCAGACGCTCGTGGACGCGGCGGGCGGCAGCGTCCAGGACATCGTGGTGCTGCAACCCTCGCTGTGGGATCCGGCGAAGCAGCAGGATCGCCGCACCGTGGCCCGCGAGCTCCAGGCCACGTGGCCCGCGGTGATCACCGCGCCAGAGGTCGCCGACGGGGACCTTTCGGCCGTTATCGCGCGGACCTTCGGCGCCTCCGACGCCGCCACGAGCGTCGAGCTGACCGATGCGGAGCGCACCGAGATCGCGGCGATGCTCGTGGACCGCGGTTACGTGACGGCCTCGGTGCCCCAGGTGCGTGCCGCGGACGCTCTCGCGTACCTGAGCGGCGATGCGTCCCTGCGCACCGTCGCGAGTGACACCCCCGAGGTCTCCACGGCCCGCAGCCAGGCCTTCACGCAGATGCAGGAATCGCTCGTCACGGCCTCGCTCCGGCAGGCCGAGGTGACCCTCGTAGCCTCGACTTCGACCTCGCCCGCCACCTCCGAGGGGATCGTGCGTACCGTGCGGACCACCGAGACCTTCGCGGGCGTGGCCTCGGTGGACGGGCTGGACAACCCGAGCGCCCCGGCGGTCATCACCCTCGGCCTCGCCGAAGCCTTCACGGGCACGCCGGGCGCATTCGGCACCGCGAACGACGCGACCGCGCTCCTGCCGTCGGCCAAGGACCTTCGCGCCCGCCTCGCCCAAAACTCGGGCTCTCAGGACTCGGGCGGCCAGGATTCCGGCACCGCGAGCGACGGCGGCCGGGGATGAACGCCACCGTGAAAAGGCGTGTCGCCGTGGGCATCGGGGCGGGCCTCATCGCCCTCGCCGCCGCGGCGGGTGCCGCGCGGCTTCCCGCGCGGGTGCGAGCGCACCTGGAGCGGACGAACTTTCGCGGCGAGACGGTCAGCCTCGGCGAAGGCGTCGGGGCCGTCGCCGGGCACGTGATCGCCGGAGCCGCAGCGCTCGGGCCGACGGGCGCCGCCGCCCACGGGATCGTCGGCGCCGTGGGCCTCGTGGACGACATCGTGGAGCCGCTCGTCACGGCCGACGGGCAGCGCCCCGCGAAGGGGCTGCGCGGACACCTGGGAGCGCTCGCCGACGGCAGGCTCACGACCGGCAACGTCAAGATCCTCGGCATCGCGCTGGCCTCGGCGATCCTCGCCGCCCAGGCCGGCACCCAGCGCCGGAAGAGGGCCGTGGGGCAGGCTGGCCCGTCGGGCACCGGTGGCGCCCTCGGCGCCTGGGCGCTCGACACCACCCTCATCGCCTCGAGCGCGAACCTCATCAACCTGCTGGACCTGCGCCCCGGCCGGGCACTCAAGGCCACCGCGATCCTCGGCGCCAGCATTGACCTGGCCGCACGCGCCCACGCGAGCCCCGGTGACACCCGCGCCCCCGGGCAGGTGCTCGCCGCAGCCCAGAGCGGCATCATCCTCGCCCTCGCCCCCGGCGACCTCGACGCTCGCGGCATGCTCGGCGACGCGGGCGCCAACGTCCTCGGCGCGGGCCTCGGCGCCCGGGCCGCGCTCGGCCTCGGGCCCCGCGCCCGGCTGCTGCTCGCCGCCGGAATCGTCGGCCTCACCCTTGCGAGCGAAAAGGTCAGCTTCTCCGCCGTTATCTCCTCCACCCCCGCGCTGCGCGTGATCGACGAGTGGGGACGGCGCCCGTGAGCGCCGACACCCGCACCGCCCCGTCGGCCCGGCCCTCGCTCGTGGGCGGGATCGTCCGCGCCACGGGCCTCATCGCGCTCGTGACCGTGTGCGCGCGCATTGCCGGGTTCGTTCGTTACCTCGTCTTCGGCGCCAACGTGGGCGCGGGCGATATTGGCACCGCCTACGCATCCGCGAACCTCGTCCCGAGCGTCATGTTCGAGGTCGCGGCCGGGGGAGCTCTCGCGGCCATGGTCATTCCGCTCGTCGCGGGCCTGCCCGCCGCTCGCGCGCTCGAGCGCCGCGCGACGGAGGTGAGCGCCGAATCCATCGTGGCCGTCCTCAGCCTGTGGACCCTCGCCATCACGGGTGTCCTCGCCCTGCTCCTGGCCCTTGCCGCCGATCCCATCGCGGCGCTCATCTTCCCGGGTGATGCCCCGGGATCGGCCTCGCTCACCGCGCTCGGCGCACGGATGCTGCGCGTGTTCGCGCTGCAACTGCCGTGTTACGGCATCACGATCGTGTGCGGCGCCTACCTGCAGTCCCGCAAGCGCTTCTTCTGGCCCGCGGTGGCGCCGCTGATTTCGAGCCTGGTGGTCATGGCCTCCTACGTGTTGTATCGCGCCACGGCCTCTTCGCCGCTGACCGTGGCCACGCTGCCCGCCCATTCCGAGGCGATCCTCGCGTGGGGCACCACGCTCGGGGTCGTCGCGATGGCGGTCTCGGTGATCGTGCCCGCGGCGCGGCAGGGGCTGCGCTGGCGCTGGCAGTGGCGGCTGCCCACCGGGCTTGCCCGCAGCGCCCTCGCCCTCGCGGGTGCGGGACTGGCCGCCGTGGCCGCCCAGCAGGGCGTCATGGCGCTGATCCTGGTTCTCGCCGCGCGGGCCGGTGGCACGGGGACCCTGCCGCTGTTCCAGTACGCCCAGGCGGTCTACCTGCTGCCGTTTGCGATCCTGCTGGTGCCCGTCATGACGAGCGTCTTCCCGCACCTGAGCGAGCTGCGGCTCGTGGGCGAGAGCGCGAAGTTCTCCGCGATGGCGCGCGGCTCGATGCAGAGCGTCGTGGTGCTCGCGGCCGTGGGCGGCGCGGGCCTGTGGGGAGCGGCCCTTGGCGTGGATCGATTCTTCATGGCGATTGACCGCACGGGCGTACGCGGCGTCGGGGCCGCCACCGCGGCCCTCGCCCTCGGCCTCATCGCGTTCGGCATCATCACCCACGCCACCCGCATCCTCAACGCGCAGCGGCGCGCGGGCGAGGCCCTCATCGTGGGGAGCACGCCCTGGCTGCTCGGCGCCTTCTTCATCGTCATCACCGTGCTGACCTCCGCGCCGCGCCGCACCCCCGAGGCGGCCACGCTGTTCGCCCTCTGCATCGCGCTCGGCATGCTGCTCGGCGCCGTCGTGGCTCTCGCCCTTGTGCAAGAGCGGGCGCTCACCGCGGCCGATGCCGCGACCCTGCGCCGCAGCATCCTCGCGGCGGTCGCGGCCTCGTCCGTGGCCTCCGTGCTCGGCCTCCTCGCCTCGCGCCTCGTGGCGGGGTGGATGCACGGCCCGTGGGCATCGATGGTGCTCGGCGGCGTGCTGGCCCTCGCCTCGGCGGCGCTGTGCCTCGCCCTCATCGCCGTGCTCGACCGCGAGCACACGCGCACCCTCATCTATCGGCTCCGCATGCGGGCCCTGCGCCGCAAGGTGCGCTCCTCGTGACGCCCACCGTGGTGCTCGCGCGGCCCCCCGCCACGGGCGGGCTGCACGCCCACATGCGCCACGAGGCGCGCCTGCTCGCCGCCCTCGGCGCCGCCGTGATCGACGCGGGGCCGAGCGCGGGACGGATCGAGGGCGCGACGTGGCACGAAGTCCCCATCAGCGAGGGCGCACACCCGGTGAAGGCGGCGCGGTCGATCCTTCGATTGCGCTCGCTTCTGCGGAGCCTCAGCGCGGGCGAAGACGGCGGGAGGGGTCCCGTCACGGTGCATGCCCACGGCGTGCGCGCGGGCGCGCTCGCGTGCCTCGCCGCGCGGCTCCTTGGGGCGCCCCGGCGCTCGGGCCAGTCTCAGCGCCCGGGTATATCCCGGCGTCCGCGCGTCCTCGTCACGGTGCACAACCGCATGCCCACCTCCGGCGCGGGCAAGATCGTGGGGGCGCTGCTCATGCGCATCGTTGCGAGGGGCGCGGATACCGTGCTCGTGGTCTCCCCGGACCTCGGTGATGCGGCGCGCGCCGCGGGGGCCCGCACCGTCATCCGCGCCCTCGTTCCGGCCCCCACGGCCTCCGGCACCGCGGACCTGGGCACGCCCGGGCCCACAGACGACGGGGTGAGCGCCCTCGTGCTCGCGCGCCTGGCCCCGCAGAAGGGGCTCGATGTGCTCCTGGATGCCGTCGGCCTCCTGCGCGAACGCGCCGCAGACAACGACGGCGCGCGCCCCTTCCACGTGCTCGTGGCGGGCGACGGGCCGCTGCGGGAGCACCTGAGCGCGCGGATCCGGAGCGAGGACCTTCCCGTCACACTGCTTGGCCACGTGAGCGATCCCGCGCCCCTGCTCGCCTCGGCGGACCTCGTGATCCAGCCGAGCCTGTGGGAGGGCCAGCCCGTCGCCATTCAGGAGGCGCTGCAGGCCGGGCGCCCCATCATCGCCACGGACGCGGGCGGCACCCGCTGGGTATGCGAAGACGCCGCGCTGCTCGTGCCCCCGCACGATCCCGACGCCCTCGCCGCCGCGATGCGAGACCTCACGGGGCCGACGGGAGCCGAGAAACGTCAGCGCCTCAGCGTCCTCGCGCGCGAGCGGGCTCGGCGCCTGCCCACCGAGCACGATCTCGCCGCTCAACTGACCACCCTCATCCCCGGGCTCGACCCGCCTCCACCGCCGACGACCGCGCGCCCGACGGCGCCGTGAAAGGACTGAGCATGAGCACCCACGAGCAGCGCGAGGGCGCCGAGTCAGCAGCGCGCCCCTCGACCTCCCCGAAAGCCGCACCCGCGCCCACCCCAGCGAGCGATGGCCACCCGGCCGGTGGTCTCCCGGACGGCGGCCTCATGGACGGCGAACTCGCGGACCTGCCGGGCGCGCGGAGCGTTGCGGCGCACCGCACGGTCTACGAGGGCATGGTGTGGTCGATTGCGCGCGACACGATCGACTTCGCCCCCGGCGTGCGGTTCGACCGCGAGTACGTGCAGCACACGGGAGCGGTCGCGATCCTCGCGTTCGATCCCGAGCACCGCGCGATCCTCGTGCGGCAGTACCGCCACCCCGCGAGCACCACGTTTTGGGAGATCCCGGCGGGGCTGCTGGACCACCAGGGCGAGGGCCAGGCCGCGGCCGCGGCGCGCGAGCTCGCCGAAGAGACCGGGTACCGGGCCGGATCCATCGAGCACCTGCTCGACTTTTTCCCGAGCCCCGGCGGATCCAGCGAAATGATTCGGCTCTACGTGGGCTACGACTGCACGCCCGATGCCGACGTGGACTTCACGCGCGAGGACGAAGAGGCGGAGATCGTCGTGGCGCGCGTGCCGTTCGCGGACCTTTACCGCGCAGCCATCGAGGGGCGCCTCACGAACGGGACGCTCCTCATGGCCGTCCTCGCCTACGGCGCGCGCCGCGAGAGCGCCTAGCGGGAAAAGAGGGCCACGAGAACGGGCGCCACCTGCTCCGCCTGCCAGTGCCGCGCCCCGACGCCCTCCAGCTCGGCGCGCACCTCGGCCTCGTCCATCGCGCGGCTGCGCCGCCCCGCCTCGTCCCCGAAGTGCCGCCACACCCAGTGCCGCACGTGCCCGGGAGACATGAGGTTCTCCACCGGCATCTCCAGCTCCTCGGCGCGCGCCACGAGGGCCTCGCGCACTTTCTGGTAGGCCTCGTGCGCCTCGGGGAACTTCCGCGCCCAGAGCTTGTGATGGGGGAACGCGGAGCGTTCCTGCCGCGCGGGCAGGTGCGCGGCGGGCAGGTCCCGGGCGCCGCGCGCGATCTGCCACCACTGATCGCGGTGCTTGAGGGTGCGGGGAGCGGCCGCCTCGAACTCGCCGCGCCCGCGGGAGGCGGCCTTCGCCATCGCCACGAGGTAGCGGTCGCGCACGATCATGAACGGCGCCACGTCGGCCTCGCGGGCCCGCGCGTCACGGTGCTCCCACATGGCCCGCGCCACGGCCAACTGTTTCGGGTGGCGCAGTTGCCCGAGGCCGTGCAGGCGCCGCCACGGCTCCTCGAGCGGAGCCGGGGTGGAAAAGGTGCTCTCGAACGCAAACTCCTCGAGCGCCCACGGCAGCTTCCCCGCCGCCTCGAGCCGCTCGTGCAGCTGTTCGCGCAGCTGCACGAGGAACTCGACATCGAGCGCCGCGTAGTCGAGCCACGCCTCTGGCAGGGGCCTCGTGGACCAGTTTGCCGCCGAATGCTCCTTCGCGAGCCGCACCCCCAGCAGCTCTTCGGCGACAGCGCCCAGGTTCACTCGCGCCAGGCCCACAAGGCGCGCCGCCACCTCGGTATCGAACAGCGACGGCGGGGTGAGATCGAGCATCGCGAGGGAGGGAAGGTCCTGGCGCGAGGCGTGAAGGATCCACTCGTGCGTCCCGAGCGTGTCCCGGAACGTCTGCGGAAGCTGGAACGCGAGCGGATCCAGCAGGAGGATCCCGGCGCTCGACGACTTCACCTGGATGAGGTAGGCGCGGGACGAATAGCGGTAGCTCGAGGCCCGCTCGACATCAATCGCGAGGCCCTCGCCGGGCGCCACCTTCTGGCACCACTCGAGCACCCCCTGGATGCTCGTGGTGAGCGGGGGAGTGCCGCCCGCGGGGCGGGTGGTCAGGGGCAGATCGCTGGTGGGGGCGGGGGAGGAGGTACTCACGGGGACGAGGGTTCACTCACTGTCAGACATTGGTGGGAGTATCGCAGCGCGGCGCACGGGCCCGATGCGAGGGATGCAGGGCGCTCACGCTGAGCGGCTGTGGGGGCAGGCCGCCCGCCGCGCACAGGATGGCGCTGAAGGCGCCGAAATGCGGGGCGAGGTCGAGCGAGGTGGGGGTCCACGACGCGCGCATTTCCACATCCACGGTGGTGGGGCGAGCGGCGAGGCTCCCGTAGCTCTGAGACACGACGCGCGTGACGGTGCAGCCGAGCGCATCGGCCTCGGCATCCGCGAGTTCGAGGGATTCGGTCACCCAGCTCCAGGCCACGTCCCCGAGCATGGATTCGACCGCAAACTCGTGTTCGAGCTGGGCCTGCGTGAGCGTCACGATGCGCACGGTGCCCTGCCATTCGTCCTTGCCCGCGGGGTCGTACAGCACAATGAACTTGCCGCTCGCGAGATCCTCGTCGTGCAGCACGACGTCGGCCCCCGCCGCCCACGCGTAGGGCGCGAGGCGACCGGGCGCGGGGATCTCCTGCCACTGCACCTCGGGGCGCAGCCGGGCGGAGCCCAGGGCGTCGATCGCTTCGGCAAAGGCCTCGCGGTGCTGGGGGAACTCGTGAATCGCCACGGGTAAAACCCTAACCGGGCGGTGGGGACTTCTCCCGGCGGCGCGCCGCGAGGAGGGGCGGCGTGAGGCGATCGACTCTCGCGAGGTGCCGACGCGCTTGGCGTTACGCGTCGTCGCTGTGGACGAGGCTGATGGAGTTGATGCAGTAGCGCTCGTCGGTCGGCGTGCCGAAGCCCTCGCCCGTGAAGACGTGGCCCAGGTGGCTGCCGCAGTTGGCGCACCGCACCTCGGTGCGGACCATGCCGAGGCTGCGGTCCTCGATGAGTTCCACCCGGTCGCTGTCCGACGGGGCCCAGAATGCGGGCCAGCCACAGTGGGCATCGAACTGTTCGCTCGCGCGGAAGAGCTCCGCGCCGCACGCCTTGCACGCGTAGGTGCCGGCGGGCCGCACCTCTTCGTACTCTCCCGTGAAGGGTGCCTCGGTGCCGCCCTTGCGCAGCACGCGGTACTCATCGGTGCTGAGGCGCTTGCGCCATTCGGCGGAGCTCAGGGCCACGGGGTAGGTGCCATCGGCGATGGAATGGGACATGTGCGCTCCTTGCATCGGCTGCGGGCGGGCGCCCGCGGTGAACAACGACCGGCCGCGGTGAACTACTGCTGGCCTGGATAGAGGTGGATGACCGTGCCCTGCACGGCGTCTTCGACCGCGTGCGCCCACTGCTCGGCGCACTCGGGGTTCGGGTCGCTCGCGTCGGTGAACACCACGATCGTGAAGGCGCTGCACCGCGTGACATCCTGCTGGCATTGCGCGAGCGGGGCCGCGGTGACGTGGCTGCTCGTGACGTGGCACCCCACGCATGTGAGGGCGCCCACGATGGAGGAGAGAATCTCCTCCGGGTCGGCAGGCGCCGCGGCGCGCGTGCGTTCGGCGAGGCGGTCCAGATCGTCTGTCCAGCGCTCGGAAAACTCCGTGAGGCCCAGCTGGCCGACGGTGTCCAGAATGATGCTGCCGCTCGCGCTTTTCGCCACGATGGCCGCCGCGGCGAGGTCCTCGTCCGTGGTGGCCGGATCGAGGCCGAGGTACTGCAGGGCCCGCATCGCATCGGCCGCGTTAATGGGGGTATCGGCGAGCACCACGAACTGCGGTGACCGAGAAGAATCGGGGGCGTGAGAAAAACCCATGGCAGCGAGGGTACGCCTTCGCCTCACGCGCGTCCAGGCTCAGGGGCCGCCGGGGTGGTGCGCGGAACATAACGACTAACCATGGCGTCGGGGCCGACGAACAGATCCTCGAGCCTCCACCTCCGCTCATGCTCCTGACCTGCACTGATGCGGGAGTAATCGCCGCCGACCGTGACGAAGGAGGTGCTCCACACGAGCTCGTTCACAACCCCGTCGGCGAGCCACGGGGCCAGCACCGACGGGCCGCCCTCCACCTGAATGGCCCGATACCCGGCAGCGCCGAGGGCACCGACCGCATCGGCGGGTCCCTCGCACGCGAGAACGTGCGCGGCGGGAAAACCCGAGCGCTCCACGACCCGATCCCGCTCGGTGGCGGGGGTGAGCAGATAGGTGGGCCACGAAGGATCGAGCGAGCGGGGAAGATCGCCCGAGCGCGTGAGGACCGCGAGCGCGGGAAACTCCCGGCCCGACGGGCGCAGCCCGAGCTCCCGCACGCACGCCCTGCCCGATGGGCGGCGATAGTCTTCCGCGCGCACGGTCGCGGCGCCCACGACGATGATGTCCGCGAGGGCGCGCAGCACGGTCAGGGCGAAAAAGTCGGTCGGATTGCCGAGGGAGGCCGAGGTGCCGTCGGCGCCCGTGGCCGCGCCATCGAGGCTCTGATTCATCATCGAGCGCACGCTCACCCGATCCCGGTCGCACATAAGGAGGGAGGCGAGGCGGATCGCGCCTTCGTCGGTGAGGGGGATCGGCGGTTCGGCGGCGGGCGCACCGGAGCGCACGAGGTGGCGCAGCGCGGGCTGCTGGTCGTCCTGCGCGCCATCGAGGCTGCTGATCGGGGTGCTCACGCCCCCATTATGATGGAGGGCGTGCCATCGTCGCTCACCTCTCGATTTCCACAGCCCACGCCCGCCTCGCTCGTGGAGGCGCTCGTGCCGCCGCCCCGGTTTTCTACCGTGAGCCTCGAGAACTACACCCCGAACCCCGAGTACCCCTCGCAAGCCGCGGCGCTCGAGAGCGTGCGCCGCTTTGCCGACGGCCTCGGGCGCCAGGGCGGCTCGGGAGTCCTCGGGCGGCTCCTTCGCCGCTCGTCTGCGCCGCGCGCGGGCCTGTACCTCGACGGGGGCTTCGGCGTCGGCAAGACCCACCTGCTCACCTCCCTGTATCGCCTCGCGCCGGGGCGTGCCCTGTACGGCACGTTCGTGGAATACACGAACCTCGTGGGCGTGCTCGGCTATCAGCAGGCGGTCGACGAGTTCCGCGGCGCCCAGCTGCTGTGCATCGACGAGTTCGAGCTCGACGATGTGGGCGACACCCTCCTCATGTCCCGCTTCATCCGGGAACTCAGCGACCGCGGCGTCGCCATCGCCGCGACCTCCAACACTCTGCCGCGCGCGCTCGGCGAGGGCCGCTTCGCCGCCCAGGACTTCCTGCGGGAAATCTCCGCGATGGCGGATCGCTTCGAGGTGGTGCGGATCGACGGCGACGACTACCGCCACCGCGACACCTTTACCGAGGCCCCGCGCTTCAGCGCCGACGACGTAGCCTTCCAGGCGGAGCGCTCCGGTGAGGGCGCGGTCATGGATCCCTTCGATGACGTGCTCGCCCACCTCGTGCGCGTGCACCCCTCGCGCTACGGCGTGCTGGTCGAGGGCATCGACCACCTGTACCTCACGGGTGTGCGGCAGGTGAGCGATCACCACCAGGGGCTCAGGCTCGTGGTGCTGATCGACCGGCTTTACGACCGCAAGGTCCCGCTCACGTTCTCCGGCGTGGGCGTGGGCGAGCTGTTCTCGCCCGAATTGCTCGCGAGCGGGTATGCGAAGAAGTACCTGCGGTGCCTCTCACGCTTTGGGGCGCTCGCGGCCGACGGCGCCCGGGCCGCCGCCTGACGCCTCTTCCTCGCGTCCCGTCCCGTCCTCGCTGGCCGCGGCGCTGCGAAAGACGGCCGCTCCCGCGCCCGTGAGCCGAAGCCCGGATCCGTCCGCTTCACCCGCCTCGCCCCAGTGGGCGAGCACTGCGTCCGTGCGGACGCCTTCGAGCGTGTGGACGCCGGAGCGCGCCGCCAGCACGCCGCACTGACCGCGCCGCATCACCACGGCGTCCTCGCCGAGGATCGTCACCTCGATGTCGGCCCCGCGCGGCGACCGCAGGTCCGGGTACTCCCGGCGGAGCTGCAGCAGGCGCGTGTACCAGGCGAGTATGTCGGCGTGCGGCTGCCGGTCGCGTTCGTCCCACGGCAGGAAAGCCGACGTGAAGGTCGAGCGCGCCTGCGGGTCGGGGACCGGATCACTCCACCCCATCCGGGCGAATTCCTCCGTGCGGCCCGCCGTGACGAGCGGCCCGAGCTCGGCGTCGTGATCGCTGAAGAACGGGAACGGGGAGCTTGCTGCCCACTCCTCGCCCATGAAGAGCATGGGGGAGGCCGCGCCGAGGAGGTACAGGGCGGCCGCCGCCGCGTGCTGGTCGGGCGTGATCGCGTGGTGGATGCGGTCTCCCGCGGCCCGGTTGCCCACCTGATCGTGGTTTTGCAGGAACGTCACGAAGGAGTGCGCGTCGTACAGCCCGCCGTCCAGATCCACGGCTTTGCCCCAGTCCTTCCCGCGGAAAGTCGAGTACGTGCCGTCATGCTCGAACATCGACGTGAGGGTCTTCTGCAGAGTCGCGGCCGATCCGAAGTCCACGTAGTAGCCGGACGTCTCACCCGTGATCCACGAGTGCAGGGCGTGGTGGATGTCGTCGGCCCACTGGGCACCCATGCCGCGCCCGCCCTCGGAACTCGGCGTCACCATGAGCGGATCGTTGAGATCGGATTCCGCGATGAGGGTGAGGGGACGCCCGCTCTCGCTGCTCCACGTCGCCACCCGATCCGCGAGCTCCGCCAAGAGGTGCTGGCCTCCCCGCTGTTCGGAATCATCGCGCAGCGCGTGCACGGCATCGATCCGCAGGCCGTCCACACCGAAGTCCACGAGCCACTGCCGGGCATTGTCGAAGATGAACGCGCGCACCTCCTCACTGCCCTCGGCATCGAGGTTCACCGCCGGGCCCCACGGCGTCGTGTGCGTGTCGGTGAAGTAGGGGCTGTAGTGCCCCAGGTAGTTACCCGAGGGCCCGAGGTGGTTGTACACCACGTCGAGGATCACGCTGAGCCCTCGCTCGTGCGCGGCGTCGATGAACCGCGCAAACGCCTCGGGGCCGCCGTAGGCCTCGTGGACCGCGAACAGCCCCACGCCGTCATAGCCCCAGCCGCGCTCCCCGGGGAACGCCGCGACCGGCATGACCTCCACGGCATCGACGCCGAGCGCCACGAGGTGATCGAGCCGCCCGATGGCCGAATCGAACGTGCCCGCCACACCGAGCGCCGGATCGGCCGCGAACGTGCCCACGTGCAGTTCATAGGTCACCGCGCCCCGCAGGTCCTTGCCCGACCACGCCGGGCGCTGCGCCTCGCCCAGAGCAGGCGCGACCGCGCTCAGCGCATGCACGCCGTCCGGCTGCGCGAGCGCTCGCGGATCGGGCAGGACGGTCGAGGCCCCATCGAGGGCAAAGCCGTACCGGTCGCCCGCGCGGGCGCTCACGCCGTCGGCCTCGAACCAGCCCCCGGCGCCGCTCGTCATCGGCAGCACGCGCGTCTCGCCCGCCTCCTGCCGCAGATGCAGCGCCACCTGCACGGCGCTCGGCGCCCACACCCGAAATATCTCGCCAGCCCTCATGAGTCCTCCCCTTCGCTCTCCCCGCACCAGCCGCGCGCGGAAGTCCTATGCGTCGCCCGTGCCGCCCGTGCCGTCAGTATCATCAGCGTCGTCCGCGCGCACGAGCAGCGCCACGGGCCACGCCTCGAGCAGATCCGCGAGCGGCACGTCCGGTCCGCGGAAGCTGCGCCCCGTGAGTACGTCGCGCCAGCAGCCTTCGTCGATGACGATGCGGGAAGCATCCCAGCCGCCGCGTTCGCTGAGCGAGCGGGGCAGCCGGGTCGCGACGGTCACGGAGCGCGCGGGCAGGCCGGGGCCTTCGGCGCGGGCGAAGGCGAAGGCGTGCGCGGTCGTGGTCGGCACCGGGCGATACTCGGTGTCCTCGCCGATGAATGCCTCCGGGAACCGCGCGCGGACCTCGAGGGCGCGGGCGGTCAGCAGCAGCTTCTCGTCGGCAATCCCCTCGGGCGCCTCGCCCGCGAGCAGAGCCTCGAGTCTCTCGGCGTTTCGAGCGTGGTCCACGGGCCGACGGTTATCGGGATCCACGAGCGACAGGTCGATGCTCTCGTTGCCCTGGTAGATATCCGGCACGCCCGGCATCGTGAGCTGAATGAGTTTCTGGCCCAGGATCGCCACCCGCTGTGAGGTGGCGGTGGCGGTGGTCCAGCCGGTGAGAATCTCCGCGACCTCGGGGCTGTGCAGGGCGGCCAGCGCGAACTCGATGATCTCCGATTCGTACTCCTCGTCGCCGTCCACCCACGCGGTGTGCACCTTCGCCTCGCGCATCGCCTTTTCGAGGTAGGCGACGAGGCGGGCGTCGTCGATCAGGTCCACGCGCGAGCCCGGCACGGGCCACAGGGCCGCGAGGATCTGCCACACGAGCAACTCCGTGCCCGGATCCACCCGTTCGCCGCGCACGGACTCGGTGGCCACGTGCAGCTGCGCGACCGCGACCGCCCATTCGGCGGGGGACTCGGTGAGGGCGGCGAGCCGGGCCCGCACGTCCTCGCTGCGCTTCGTGTCGTGCGTGGACAGCGTGGTCATGCTCAGCGGGAAGGTGCGCAGCATGGTCAGGCAGTGATCGTGGACCGCTTCGGGACCCACGCCGATGAGGTCGGGGCTCGCCCCCACCTCGTTGACCGCCACGAAGCGGTTGTAGCGGTAGAACGCGGTGTCCTCCATCGCCTTCGCGTGGACGGGGCCGCACGTCTGGGCGAAGCGGATCATGAACTCGGCCCGCTCCTCGATCACGCCGCCGTCGTCCCGGAACTGCCCCTCCCCGAGCACGAGGGAGGCCACGATATCGAGGGCCGCGAGGTCATCCTCGTCCTCCCCGATGGCGGTCGCGGCACGGGCCGCGGCCTCGTAGATCACCTCGCGCTCGCGCGCCGGGGCCCGCTCGCCCGGCACGATGTACGCCCGGTAGCGGTCCATCGAGGTCAGCAGCGCCATGATCGCCTGCTCGATCTGGCGGCCCGTCGTGTCACGCAGCATGATGTCCGCCTCGCAGATGCGGCGCGCGAGCGAGGTGAGGCGCTCGATCTCCGCCCACAGGCTCCCATCGATGATTTCCTCGGCGGATTCCGCGGCGATCACCTCGAAGGGCCGCATGTCGCCCGTGAAGGTCTGCCACAGGCGCGTGAGGCCCAGGGCGCCGTGCGCGCTGTGAAAGAGCCCGCCCACGCGCCACAGGGCGTCGTACCCCGTGGTGCCCGCAACGGGGAAGTCGTCGGGCAAGCGCTCATCGCCCTCGAGAATCTTCTCCACGACGGTCCACGCCCCGCCCGTGGCCGTCGCCAGATTCTCCAGGTAGCCGCGCGGGTTCGCGAGCCCGTCGGGGTGATCGATCCGGTAGCCGTCGATCACACCATCGGCCTGCAACCTCAGTAGCGTGCGGTGGGTGGCCTCGAACACCTCCGGGTCCTCGACGCGCACCGCCCACAGCGTCTCGACATCGAAGAAGCGGCGGTAGTTCAGTTCGTCGTTCGCGACCTTCCAGTATGCGAGCCGGTACACCTGGGCCTCCACGAGCTCGATGAGCGGGAGGTCCTCAGTGCCTTCGGCCACGGGAAACACGTGATCGAAGTAGCGCAGCACCGTCTCTTCGGCCATCGTGCCGTCGGCCTGCGGGATCTGTTCGCGCTGAACGCTCAGTTCACCCTCGGTGAGGACCGCGCCGATGGGGCGGCCCAGCACCGGCAGGAGAATCCCATAGTCCGACGCGGTATCGATATCGAACCAGGTCGCGTACTCGCTCGCCTCGCCCCGCTTGAGCAGGGACCACAGGGCCCGGTTGTGCCAGATCGGGGTCGGGATCGCCATGTGGTTCGGCACCACGTCCACGATCAGCCCCATGTCGCGCGCGTGCAGCGCGTCGGCGAGTGCGCGCAGGCCCTCCTCGCCCCCGTACTCGTCGCTCACCTTCGCGTGATCCACGACGTCGTAGCCGTGCGTCGAGCCCGGCGCCGCCTGCAGGATCGGCGACACGAAGACGTGGCTGATACCGAGGCGGGCCAGGTACGGCACGAGCCGCGCCGCATCGGCATAGGTGAAGCCGCCGTGAATCTGCAGCCGGTACGTGGCCCGCACGGGACGACTGGGCGCCGGCGAGGCGGCCTGGCCGCGGTCGAGAGCGACGGATGCGGGGACGGGATCGACACTCACGGGGGTCTCCTCAGCTCAGGCGGGGGTACTCGGGACTAGAACTCGGTCGTGGACGCCGCGGCCGAGGGGGTACTCGGGGACAGGACCGAGGTGGTCGGGGTCAGGGGAGTGGACAGCGCCGACGAATCCTCCTCGGCCGACGGCGGCGCCATCGGGGCGCGCCCCAGCACGAGCATCGAATACTCGGGAACGATGAGTACCTGGCCCGGCTCCATGCTCGCGCCCTCCTCGAGACCGCCCGCGGTCGCGGCGATGAGGCTCCACTGCTCCCCGTACTCAGCCGGGGGCACCGTGAAGTCCACGCCGTTGCCGGAGGCGTTGAACATGAGCAGCGCCGAATCATCGACGATGTGCTCACCGCGCTCGTTCGGCTCCGGGATCGCGGAACCGTTGAGGAAGACGCCCAGGCACTTGTTTTGCGGATCCTCCCACTCGCCGTCCTCCATCGGCTCGCCATCGACGCCGAGCCACACCACGTCGGGCAGCATCGAATCGGCGCCTTCGCGCACTTCGCCGAGCAGGAAGCGGCGCCGACGGAAGATGGGATGGGTGCGACGCAGATCGATGAGCGTGCGCGTGAAGTCCAGCATCTCCTGCTGGGCGGCGTTGATGTCCCAGTTCATCCAGGCAATCTCGTTGTCCTGGCAATACACGTTGTTGTTGCCGCCCTGGGTGCGGCCCAGCTCGTCGCCGTGCAGAAGCATCGGCACGCCCTGCGAGAGCAGGAGGGTCGCCATGAAGTTCTTCATGCGCCGAAGGCGCAGGGCGCGAATGTCCTGGTCGTCCGTCGGCCCCTCCGCCCCGGAGTTCCACGAACGGTTGTGGCTCTCGCCATCGACCCCGCCCTCGCCGTTGGCCTCGTTGTGGCGCTCGTTATAGCTCACGAGGTCGCGCAGGGTGAAGCCGTCGTGCGCCGTGATGAAGTTGATCGAGGCAATCGGCGTGCGGCCCGTGTGCTGGTAGAGGTCGCTCGAGCCGGACAGGCGGTTCGCGAACTCGCCCAGCAGCCCGGCCTCGCTGCGGTGGAAGTCGCGCACTGTGTCGCGGTACTGGCCGTTCCACTCGGACCACAGAGGCGGGAAGCCGCCCACCTGGTAGCCGCCTTCGCCGAGGTCCCACGGCTCCGCAATGAGCTTCACCTGCGAGATGATCGGGTCCTGCTGAATGATGTCGAAGAAGGCGGAGAGCCGATCCACCTCGTGCAGCTCGCGCGCGAGCGTCGAGGCGAGGTCGAAGCGGAAACCGTCCACGTGCATCTCGGTCACCCAGTACCGCAGCGAATCCATGATGAGCTGCAGCACGTGCGGGGTCCGCATGAGCAGGCTGTTGCCCGTGCCGGTCGTGTCGTAGTAGTGCGCGCGGTCGTCGTCCACGAGCCGGTAGTACCGCTTGTTGTCGATCCCGCGGAAGCACAGGGTGGGGCCCATGTGGTTGCCCTCGGCGGTGTGGTTGTAGACCACATCGAGGATCACCTCGATATCGGCCGCGTGCAGGCTCTTCACCATCTGCTTGAACTCCTGCACCTGCTGGCCCTCCTGGCCCGCGTAGGCGTATTCGTTGTGCGGGGCGAAGAACCCGATCGTGTTGTAGCCCCAGTAGTTGCGCAGACCCTTGTCCTGGAGGTGGCCGTCCTGGACGAACTGGTGCAGCGGCAAAAACTCAACGGCCGTGACCCCGAGCGACTTGAGGTAATCGATGGCCACGGGATGCCCCATGCCCACGTACGTGCCGCGGATGTCTTCCGGGATCTCCGGGTGCTGCGCCGTGAAGCCCTTGAGGTGGGTCTCGTAAATGATTGAGTCGTGATACTCGTGCGCCGGCGGGTGATCGTTGCCCCAGTCGAAGTAGGGGGAGACCACGATGGAGTGCATCGTGTGGTCCTTGGAATCCAGGCCGTTCAACTGATCCTGCTGCAGGGGGTCGTAGCTCAGCAGGCTCGTATCCGTGCCCGCCATCCCGGAAATCGCCTTCGCGTACGGGTCCAGCAGCAGCTTCGTGGGGTCGCACCGGTGCCCGTTCTCAGGATCGAAGGGGCCGTGCACGCGGAACCCGTAACGCTGACCGGGCTGGACCGACGGGAGGTAGATGTGCCACACGTAGGCATCCACCTCCGTCATCTCCACTCGTTCTTCGGCGAGGTTCTCGTCGAGCAGACACAGCTCGACGGCCTCGGCCACCTCGGAGTACAGGGCGAAGTTGGTGCCGCTGCCATCAAAGGTTGCGCCGAGCGGGTAGGGGGAACCTGGCCAAATTTGCACGGGTCGTCACTTTCGTCGGGGCGCAGCCGCGGCGCGGCTGTAAGAACACACGCCTCTACGGTAGTCGCTCCGACCCCTTGACGCGTGCAAAAGCCCTGGTGGTGGGATGAGAAAAGCCCCGGCGAGTGTCCTCACCGGGGCTTTCTTTATGGATGGAGCGGATGACGGGACTCGAACCCGCGACCCTCACCTTGGCAAGGTGATGCTCTACCAACTGAGCCACATCCGCGTGGGCGATACTGGGATCGAACCAGTGACCTCTTCCGTGTGAAGGAAGCGCGCTACCACTACGCCAATCGCCCGCTTGAGCTTGAGTGAACCAGTAGTTCTCGCTCAGCGACTCGATAGACAATACACGAGTGGGCGCGAGCCAAACAAACGGGGCCTGGCCTGCACGGGCGAGTGCGGCGAGCCTCACACGGGGGGTGGTGCCGGTTTGGTTCACCGGGCGGGGTGTCGTAGGCTGTCTTCTCGTTGGCCTGGCATCCGCCGGGGCGCCGTGCGGATGTGGCTCAGTTGGTAGAGCATCACCTTGCCAAGGTGAGGGTCGCGGGTTCGAGTCCCGTCATCCGCTCTGGGATAGAAGGTTTATCCCCCGCGGTGGGTTGGCCGAGAGGCGAGGCAACGGCCTGCAAAGCCGTGTACACGGGTTCGAATCCCGTACCCACCTCGCAGGAAGCATTTCGCTTCCGCACACATGGCCCTCGGGTCGCATATGGGCGATTGGCGCAGTGGTAGCGCGTTTCCTTGACACGGAAGAGGTCGCTGGTTCGATCCCAGTATCGCCCACCACGAAGGAAGGCCCCGGCACATGCCGGGGCCTTCGTCGTTCCCGGGCGGGGGTGGTGCTTCGCGATACGATGAAGCCAGTGCTTTGGCGCCCACCACCCCCGCCCTCGCCGCCGATGATTGATCTCGGTGGCGGCCGTCTTCGAGGAGGACCATGGCTCGGACGAGCCCGGCAATGTCTCCGGATTCCACCCCGGTGACGGACGTGCTGGATCGAGCCACGGGGCCGCGGCGGTCAGAGGCCGATAGCCTCCTCACCCTCTTTCGAGAGCTGAGCGGCGAGGAACCCGTGGTGTGGGCGGGGCGCATCATCGGCTTTGGCACCCTCGAGTATCGGTACGAGAGCGGGCACGGCGGAATCATGCCTCTCATCGCGTTCGCCCCCGGTCCGGCCCGGCACACCATCTACCTTACGAGCGGCTTCGCCGAGCGGTGGCCGGAGATTCTCGCACGACTCGGCCCCCACCGGGCAAGCACGGCCTGCCTCTACATCACGCGGCTCGCCCGCATCGACCTCGACGCGCTTCGGGCGCTCGTGGAAGCCTCGCGCGAGGTGGCCCTCGCCGAGAACACGCGAGTGCCCGCCCCCTCTCTCACCCCACCTCATCGTCCCAAGGAGCCTCACGCATGACCACGCGCCGCGCAGTATTTCTCGACTTTGACGGCACCCTCGGCGAGTTCGGCGTCGTGCCGCCCGCCCACGTCCAGGCCATCGCCGACGCTCGCGCGCACGGCCACGCGGTCTTCCTGTGCACCGGTCGCCCGATCTCGATGGTGCCCGCCGATATTCAGGCGGCCCTGGACGGCGTGGTGGGATCGGCCGGTTGCTACATCACGGTGGGAGGCGAGGTTCTCCAGGACATTCGCTTCCCCGACGATATTGCGGCCCGCACACTCGAGGCCCTCCTGCGCCACGATGTTCCCTTCGTCCTCGAATCTCCCGACGGCGCCTTCGGCACGCCGGACGGCACTGAGCGCCTGCACCTGCTCATGGAATCCTTCGGCCTCGACGGCGCCGAGGTGGTGCCCGGATCGCTGGGTCGCGGCGCCCCCGACATCCTGGATGCCGTGCGCACCCCCGCATCGCTGAGCGACGTGAGCTTCGCCAAGGCGGTCATGTGGGCATCCCACGTTCCCGCAGAACAGTTGGCCGACGAGATTTCCCCCGACGTGCGCCCCATGCCGAACTCGATTGCGAGTGACGGCACGAACTCGGGCGAACTGCAGCTGTGGGCGGTCGACAAGATCGACGGCGTGCGGGCCGTGGCGCGCCACCTCGGCGTGCCGATGGAGGACACCGTGGCGTGCGGCGACGGCCTCAACGACGTGGACATGCTGCGCGCGGCCGGGGCCTCCGTGGTGATCGAGGGCTCGAGCGCCGCGCGCGAGGTTCAAAGCCCCACGCTCGTGGTACCCGGTCCCGGGCGCGCCGGACTCGTCGGCGCCTTCGAGAAGCTCGGCCTCTTCGCCTAAAACCCGCGCACCTGGCCCGAGACCTACGCGCTCAGCCAGAAAGCCCGGCGCCCGGGTGGCCGCTGTTGACCTTCAGCCCAAAGCGGCGGGCGCGCGCATTGCCGACCGCGTGGACCCCGCTCGCCACGGCCGCGAAACCGACGAGCACCACGGCGGTCGTGAGCGCAACCGTCGGCCACCCCGCGGCGCCCGGGTTGAGGAACTCGTAGGGGTACCAGCCTTCGATGGCGCCTCGGATCCACGTGATGATGAGGAAGATCGCGGGGTAGATCAGCCAGGCGAGAATGCGGACGGCCGACGAGCGGTCCCGCTGCGGGGCAAGGAGCCAGTCGGCCACCGCGGCGAGCGGGGCGAGCCTGTGCAACACGATGCCCTGCCAGTCCAGGTCCCAGCTCAGTAGTTCGGCGGGCGGGGCCACGAGGAGCGCGTAGACGAGCCCCGTCATGACGAGATACAGCACCATCGCGCCCCGAATGCTGTCCCAGTATTTCCACTCCGGCAGCCGAGGGGCGATCACGCCGAGAACGAGTACCACGGCAAACGCGGCGTTCGCCTGGTTCGTGAAGTACCCGATCAGGTAGCTCCCCGTGCCCTCATCGAGGGCGGTCAGGAGGTTCGTGACGAGCGCCGCCACGATGGCTCCGGCCACGGCGAGACGGGCGCACGCACCCACGGCAGCGAATCGGTTCCCTGAAGCAGACATGGGGACATCTTTCCACGACCAGGCGTTCTACCAGGTCCTCGGGCTCCAGGAAGGCCGTCGTTGAGAAAGTGCAGGGCGCACACAGCACGGTGCCCCCGTAGACTGACGGGCAGGATGCGGCACAGTAGGCCGGATCCCCGCGACCACCCAAGGAGTACACCCGTGTCCCTCATCAGCATTGTCCTCAGCGGCTCGCCCACCAGCATCGAGTCGGGGACCACGGGGACCGAGGTGTTCCAGGACCAGCGCGAGATCATCGCCCTGGAGATCAATGGTCACCTGCGCGATCTGGACACCGTGCTCGAGGACGGCGACGAGGTGGAGGGCGTGGCCATCACGAGCGAGGCCGGCCTCGACATTCTGCGCCACTCGAGCGCCCACGTCCTCGCCCAGGCCGTGCAGAAGCGCTTCCCCGGCAGCACGCTCGGCATCGGCCCCTTCATCACCGACGGTTTCTACTACGACTTCGATGTCGAAACGCCCTTCACGCCCGAGGACCTCAAGGCCCTCGAAAAGGACATGGCGCGGATCGTCAAGGAGAACCAGCGCTTCGTGCGCCGCGAGGTGAGTGACGAAGAGGCGTGGGCAGAAGAGGCCGACGAACCCTACAAGCGCGAGCTCATCGGGCTGAAGTCCTCGGCCAGCGACGCCGCCGAGGGTGCGAGCGTCGAAGTGGGCGCGGGCGGCCTCACCATGTATGACAACGTCAACCGCCGGGGCGAGGTGGTGTGGACCGATCTTTGCCGCGGGCCCCACCTGCCCTCGACGCGCCTCATCGGCAACGGCTTCTCCCTCACCCGCAGCGCCGCCGCCTATTGGCGCGGCAGCGAGAAGAACCCGATGCTGCAGCGGATCTACGGGACCGCGTGGGCCACGAAGGAGGATCTGTTGGCCTACCAGGAGCGCGTCGCGGAGGCGGAGCGCCGCGATCACCGCCGGCTCGGCGCCGAACTGGACCTCTTCTCCTTCCCCGACGAAGTGGGATCCGGCCTCGCCGTGTTCCACCCGAAGGGCGCGATGATCCGCATGGAGATGGAGGACTACTCGCGCCGTCGGCACATCGAATCGGGATACTCGTTCGTCAACACGCCCCACATCACGAAGGGGCAGCTCTTCGAGACCTCCGGCCACCTCGACTGGTACCGCGACGGCATGTACCCCCCGATGCGGCTCGATGAGGAACGCGACGCCGAAGGCAACGTGACGAAGCAGGGCCAGGAGTACTACCTCAAGCCCATGAACTGCCCGATGCACAACCTGGTCTTCGCCTCGCGCGGGCGCTCCTACCGCGACCTGCCGCTCAGGCTCTTCGAGTTCGGCGCCGTGTACCGCAACGAGAAGTCCGGCGTGATCCACGGCCTCACGCGCGCCCGCGGCTTCACCCAGGACGACGCCCACATCTACTGCACGCGCGAACAGATGCGCGAGGAACTCACCACCCTCCTGACGTTCGTGCTGGACCTGCTGCGCGATTACGGGCTCGATGACTTCTACCTCGAGCTGTCCACCAAGAACCCGGACAAGTACATCGGGGACGACGCCACCTGGGAGGAGGCGACCCGCACGCTCGAAGAGGTCGCGACGGCTTCCGGGCTGGACCTGGTGCCGGATCCGGGCGGCGCGGCGTTCTACGGCCCGAAGATCTCCGTGCAGGCGCGCGACGCGATCGGCCGCACGTGGCAGATGTCGACCATTCAGCTCGACTTCAACCTGCCGGAGCGCTTCGATCTCGAATACACGGCGCCCGACGGCACCCGCCAGCGCCCCGTCATGATCCACCGCGCCCTGTTCGGTTCCATCGAGCGTTTCTTCGGCGTGCTCACCGAGCACTACGCGGGGGCGTTCCCGGTGTGGCTCGCGCCCGTGCAGGTCGTGGGGATCCCCGTGGCCGCCGAATACGTGCCCTACCTCGAAGAGGTCGCCGCGAAGCTCCGCGCGCACGGCGTGCGGGTGCAGGTCGATGCCTCGGATGACCGCATGCAGAAGAAGATTCGGACGCACACGAAAGACAAGGTTCCCTACCTGCTCATCGCGGGCGGTGAGGATCAGGCCAATGGCGCCGTGAGCTTTAGGATGCGCGATGGCTCGCAAGACAACGGGATCAAGGTGGATGACGCCGTGGCCCGCATCCTCGAGGCCATTCGCACGAAGGCGCAGGTGTAGGCCCATGGGTGCCCGGGTGCAGGGAGGGGACGAGGCCGAACGCTTCGGTGAGGATTTCGAGAGTGCGCACGCGTTCGCGGGGACGCCCGATGCTCTGCAGCGCCTGTGGACCCCGCACCGCGTGGCCTACATTCAGGGCGAAGGCAAGCCCGCCACGTCGGAGGCGGGGGAGCAGTGCCCGTTCTGCGCGGCCCCCGGCGCCGACGATGAGGCCTCGCTCATCGTCCATCGGGGCCGGAGCTCGTACGTGATCCTCAACCTCTTCCCCTACAACCCGGGCCACCTGCTCGTGTGCCCCTACCGCCACGTGAGCGACTACACGGACCTCACCGAGGCCGAATACACGGAGGTCGCTCAGCTCACGCGCACCGCCATGCGGGTGATCCGCGAGGTGTCCCGCCCCGCGGGCTTCAACCTCGGTATGAACCAGGGGGCCGTCGCGGGCGCGGGCATCGCCGCGCACCTGCACCAGCACGTGGTGCCGCGCTGGGACGGCGATGCCAACTTCCTGCCCATCATCGGGCGCACGAAGGCCCTGCCCTACCTGCTCGGCGATACTCGCCGTATGTTTGCCGAGGCGTGGCCCGGGGCCACGGGAGGCGAGCATGACTGAGGGGCCGATCCTGACGACGAGGGCCGTCGGCCCCCCAGCCGCGCCGACGCCCGCCACGCCCGCCAACGCAGCGCCCTCACAGCAGGCGCCGACGGATGCCTACGGCTACGACGTCCCGCGCCCCCAGCCCACGCAGATTCGCCCCGCGCCCGGACCTGCCCTCGCGGAGGCGAAGCGCCCACGCGGCGCGATCCGCACCTGGGTAATCTTCGGGAGCGTCTTCGGGATTCTCGCGCTCACCGCGCTCGCGGTGTGGATCTACGCCATCCAGCCCTACGGCGTCGGCACGGTCCTCGTGGCCGGTACCGCCGCCCTCGTGCCCTTCCTCGTCGTGCTGGCCGCGATCTGGTGGCTCGACCGCTACACGCCGCAGCCACGTATCACCCTCGTCTATGCATTCACGTGGGGAGCGGTGGGCTCGATTGCCCTCTCCCTCGCCTTCGGCACGGTCGCGAACCTGGTCATCTCCCTCCAAACCGACGACCCCACGGCGCAGCTCTTTCTCTCGATAGCGGTGCAAGCCCCGATCGTCGAAGAAGCCACGAAAGCCTTCGGCCTCGTCCTCCTGCTGCTGTTTGGCCGCCGGTACATTTCCGGCCCCATCGACGGCGTCATCTACGCGATGCTCATCGCCGCGGGCTTCGCGTTCACCGAGAACATCACCTACTTCTCGCGCGCGCTAGCCGCAGCGCACACGTCCGGGGCGGCGGGGGAGTTCTGGGAAGTCTTCTTCTTGCGCGGCGTCATGTCGCCCTTTGCCCACGCGAGCTTCACGGCCCTCGTGGGGCTCGGGCTGGGCATCGCCGCGGAGCGTCGCTCCCTCCTGCTGTACGCCTCGCTCGGCCTCGGCGGGCTCGGAGCCGGGATGGCGCTACACGCCCTGTGGAACGGCGGCAGCATGTGGGTGGGCATGGCCTACCCCGATGGCGGAAGCGCGATGTTCTACATCTACTACCTCATCGTCGAGGTGCCGATCTTCCTCGTGCTCGGCGCGGTCCTCATCGGGCTCCGGCTGCGCGAGCGGGTGATCGTGCGTCGGCGCCTCAGCGACTACGGCAGGGCCGGCTGGTTCACCCCCGCGGAGGTCGACATGCTCGAACGGCTGCGCTCGCGCCGCACCGCCCAGCACTGGGCCGATTCCTACGGCGCGGTCGCAGGATGGGCCATGAAGGACTTTCAACGCACCGCCCTGCGGCTGGCCGCGCACCGTCAGGCCGCCCTCAGCGGCGGCTCCTCCACGCGCATCCGCGCGACCGAAGCCGAACTGCTCGAGAACCTCACCGCGGCCCGTCGGACCCTGAGCGCCCTCACCCTGCCGGTGGTTCCGCTGCAGGTCGCGGGCGGCGCGTACAATGGTCGGGCGCCCCACGCGGCCACCGCGCCGCCCCGGGGAGCCATCACCCCGCACGACGACTAAGGACAAGGGACCCCAATGTCAGGTCACTCCAAATGGGCCACCACGAAGCACAAGAAGGCGGCGATTGACGCCAAGCGTGGCAAGCTCTTTGCGAAGCTCATCAAGAACATTGAAGTAGCGGCGCGCGTGGGTGGCCCCGACCCGGCAGGCAACCCCACACTGTTCGATGCGATCCAAAAGGCGAAGAAGTCCTCGGTCCCGAACGACAACATCGACCGCGCCGTCAAGCGCGGCGGCGGCCTCGATGGCGGCGGAGTCAACTACGAAACGCTCATGTACGAAGGCTATGCCCCCGGCGGCGTGGCGCTGCTCGTGGAGTGCCTGACCGACAACAAGAACCGCGCCGTCTCGGAAGTGCGGGTGGCGTTCAGCCGCAACGGCGGCAACATGGCCGATTCCGGCTCGGTGGCCTACATGTTCACCCGCAAGGGCGTCGTGACCGTGCCGAAGGCCGGGCACACCGAGGACGAGCTGCTCGAGATCGTCCTCGATGCGGGCGCGGAAGACATCAACGACGAGGGCGACGTGTTCGAGATCCTCTCGGAAGCCACCGACGTGGTGGCCGTGCGCACCGCCCTGCAAAACGCCGGGGTAGATTACGACGCCGCCGAAGCGCAGTTCGTCCCCTCGATGAAGACCGAAGTGGACCTCGACGGCGCCCACAAGGTGCTGCGGCTCATCGACGCGCTCGAAGACAGCGACGACGTGCAAAACGTCTACTCGAACCTCGATATCCCGGACGATGTGGCGCGCCAGCTCGAGGATGCCGAGTAGGGTCGTGACAGGCGAGTCGGCCATCGCGGCGCCTCGGTTGGGGCGCTCGTGAGGGTCCTCGGGATCGACCCGGGGCTCACCCGCTGCGGCTTCGGCGTCGTGGACGGCGGCCCGGCCCGCAGCGCCCGGCTCGTCGATGTCGGGGTCATCACCTCGCACCGCGACAACGGGATCGCCGAACGGCTCCTGGAAATCCAGCGGGGCCTCATCCACGTGATCGAGACGCACGCACCCGACATGGTGGTGATCGAGCGGGTCTTCAGCCACAACAACGTCTCCACCGTCATGGGGACCGCGCAGGTCTCCGGCCTCGCCCTCGTGCTCGCCGCGGAGCGTCGGATCCCCGTGGACATGCACACCCCGAGCGAGGTCAAGCTCGCGATCACCGGAAACGGGCGCGCCGACAAGGCGCAGGTGCAGGCGATGGTGCAAAAGCTCCTCGTGCTCGACGCCCCGCCCCGCCCCGCCGATGCGGCCGACGCACTCGCCATCGCGATCACCCAGCTGTGGCGAGGGGTCGGCACCGTGAAGCTCGACGCGGGAGGCGGTGCCCGCACGAGCGCGCAGACGCGCTGGGCAGAAGCGGAGCGGGCGGCTCGACGCGCCAAGGAACAGTCCACCTCCCGCTGGTGATCGTACACATGTTCTAGAGTGGTCCGCGTGATTGCTTCGCTTCAGGGCACCGTCGGTGCCATCGGACTCGACTCCCTCGTTCTCGAGGTGGCCGGTATCGGCTACCTCGTGCGCACCCACCCCCAAACCCTGACGTCTGCCAGGCTCGGCCAGGAGATTCGCCTGCACACCGAGATGGTGGTGCGCGAGGACTCCCTGACCCTCTACGGCTTCCTCTCGACCGAGGAGACCGAGTTGTTTCGCACCGTGCAGTCCGTGAGCGGGATCGGGCCGCGGATCGCGCTGGCCGTCCTCGCCGTGCTCACCCCGGGCCAGTTCGCCCGCGCGGTCATCGCCGACGACCTCAAGACCCTCACCTCCGTCCCGGGCATCGGCCCGAAGGGCGCGAAGAGGCTCGCCCTCGAGTTGCGGGACAAGGTCGCGCCGTTCGCCGCGAGCGAGGACGCGGCGGTGGTGCCCCCAGCCGAAGGGGCGGACGCCGACGACGAGACAGACGCGCTCGCCCAGCGCCACCCCCACGCCGCCGACGTCGTGCAGGCCCTCGTCGGCCTCGGATGGGCGGAGCGCCCGGCCGAAGGCGCCGTCAGCGCCGTCCTCGAGGCGCACGCCGAAGAGGCGGGGGAGGGCGCGAGCGTGGGCGATGCCGCGACCCTGCTCCGGCTCTCGCTGCGCCACCTGGGAGGCCGCCAGTGATCGAACGCTCCGACAACGCCGCCGCGGCGCCCGCGCCCGGGGCCGACGACGAAGGCTTCCAGCGCATCATCGGCGCCGACGCGGGCGCTATCGACCGCGCCGCCGAAGGCGCCCTGCGCCCGCGCCAGCTCGATGAGTTCGTGGGGCAATCCACCGTGCGCGAACAGCTCTCGCTCGTGCTCGATGCGGCACGCGCTCGCGGCGCGGCCCCCGAACACGTCCTCATGAGCGGGCCTCCGGGACTCGGCAAGACCACGCTCGCGATGATCATCGCTCACGAACTGGGCGCCGCGCTGCGCATCACGTCGGGCCCCGCCGTGCAGCACGCGGGGGACCTGGCGGCGATCCTCTCCTCCCTCGAAGAAGGGGACGTGCTGTTCATCGACGAGATTCACCGCCTCGCGCGGCCCGCCGAAGAAATGCTCTACATGGCGATGGAGGACTTCCGCGTGGACGTCGTGGTGGGCAAGGGCGTGGGCGCGACCGCGATCCCGCTCGAGCTTCCACCATTCACCGCGGTCGGCGCCACCACCCGCGCGGGCCTCTTGCCCTCCCCGCTCAGGGACCGCTTCGGCTTCACCGGCCACCTCGACTTCTACTCCGCCGACGAGCTCGCGCGGGTCGTGACCCGCAGCGCCTCGCGCCTAAACATCGCGATCGATCCGGTGAGCGCCCGCGAGATCGCCTCGCGCTCGCGCGGCACCCCAAGAATCGCGAACCGCCTGCTGCGGCGCGTGCGCGACTACGCCCAGGTGCGCGGCACCGGCGAGGTCACCCTGACGGCCACGATGGAGGCCCTGCAGGTGTACGAGGTCGATCCCCGGGGCCTGGATCGGCTCGACCGCGCGGTCCTGCACGCCCTGTGCATGAAGTTCGCGGGCGGGCCCGTCGGCCTGTCCACCCTGGCCATCGCCGTGGGGGAGGAGACCGAGACGGTCGAATCCGTGGTCGAACCGTTCCTCGTGCGCGAAGGATTCCTCGGGCGCACCCCCCGCGGGCGCGTCGCCACCCCGGCTGCCTGGGCCCACCTGGGGCATCCGGCCCCCGAGCACCCCGCCCCCGGCGCCGCGACCCTGTTCGACGGTGAGGATCAGGGGCGCTTCGTGCCGTAGGGCCGCAATGTGGCATAGGGCGCGCCTGAGCCCCCATGGCCAGGGACGGCCCGGTACAGTGAACAGGTCTCTCGTGAATCGACGAAAGGATCCCCCGTGGACCCTCTTATGCTCCTGATCATCTTCTTCCTGGTCATGATGATCCCGATGTGGCTCATGAGCCGCGGCCAGCGCAAGCGGATGCAGCAGCATCAGGAACTTCTCAAGACCATCGGCGTGGGGGACGAAGTGCGCACGCACTCCGGCTTCTACGGCATGGTCGTGGAAGAACTCGATGATGCCCTCATTCTCGAAACCGAATCCGGCGCCCAGCTCAAGTGGGCCCGCCAGTCCATCGCCGAGCGCGTGGCCTCCTACGGCGAGACCGCGGACGGCCAGGACACCGAGCTCTCCTCCGACGACGCGCCGGTGACGGATGCGAACGGCACCATCTCGGGCGTAACCGTGGACTCCTCGGACACCGGCCGGGACCGCTAACTCTCTCGCATCGTGGCGCGCAACCTCCGGGGTGCGCGCCCGTGCTCTGCGGCGAGGCAGGGCGCCGCCCGGGGCGGCCCACTGCCTCGCCGATCATCGGGGTCATCATCAAGGGAACTTCATGCCAGCACGTCGTTTAGCGCTCACGGGCATCGCGCTCATCGTCATCCTTCTGGGATCCATCCTCGGGGTCGGCGTCACCCAGAACGGGTGGCAGGCCCAGCCCAAGCTCGCCCTGGACCTCGAAGGCGGCACGCAGGTGATCCTGCAGGCCTCCTCGCGCACGGGGGAGCCGATTTCCGCCGAGCAGATGGATCAGGCGCGGCAGATCATGGCGCAGCGCATCAACGCTCTCGGCGTGGCCGAAACGGAGATCAGCGTCCAGGGCGGCACGAACATCGTGGTCAACGTGCCCGGCGAGATCGACGAGCGCACCTCGGAGGCCCTGCGCCGCACCGCGACCATGAGCTTTCGGCCGGTCCTGTACGAAGGCGCTCCCGAGGCCACGGCCTCGGACGCTGGCGGCGCCTCCGACGGCGTCCTCCAGGATCCTTCCGCGTTTGGCCCCGTCGTGACCTCGGGGGCGCAGGAGGGCCAGAGCGCCGAGGCGAGCGACGGCGGATCCTCGGGCGCCGTGCCGGCTGACGGGCCGCTCGCGTGGAGCGCGGAGCGTCTCACCCCGCAGGTGGAGGCAGAGTTCGCGGCGCTCAACTGCACCGACCCCCAGGTCCTTCAGGACCACGACGTCAACTCCCGACCCACGGACACCGTCGTCGCGTGTGCGCCCGGGGGCGCGGCGAAGTACGTGCTCGGCCCCGAGGTCGTCACGGGCGAAAACGTGGCCGATGCGAGCGTGAGCCCCGAATCCACGCCCGCCGGCCAGGCCACCGGCTTCTACGTGGTCAACCTCGAGTTCGATGCCGCCGCGGGCGAAACCTTCGGCACGATGTCCCAGGCCCTGTACTCAGGAGACGGCGCCACCCGGCAGTTCGCCATCGTGCTCGACTCCCTCGTGATCTCCGCGCCCGTCGTGGAATCTCCCACGAGCACGCGCTCCTCGATCAACGGCAACTTCACGGCGGAACGGGCCCAGGAACTCGCAAGCCAGCTGAAGTTCGGTGCACTGCCGCTCGAGTTCTCGGTGCAGTCCGAACAGCAGATCTCCGCCACGCTCGGCTCCGATCAGCTGCGCAACGGCCTCATCGCGGGCCTCATCGGCCTCATCCTCGTCATGGCGTACGCGGCGCTGCAGTACCGCGTCCTCTCCATCGTCACGATCACGTCGCTCATCCTCATGGGCGGCCTCGCCTACGCGATCATCACGATCATGTCGAACTTGCCGGACGTGAACTACCGGCTCTCCCTCGCGGGCGTCGCGGGCCTCATCGTCGCGATCGCCTTCACCGCGGACTCGTTCATCGTCTACTTCGAGCGCGTGCGCGACGAAATCCGCGAGGGGCGCGGCATCGTCGGCGCAGTCGATCACGGCTGGGATCGCGCCAAGCGAACGATCCTCGCCTCCGACGCGGTCAACCTCATCGCGGCCATCGTGCTCTACCTCGTGAGCGCCGGATCGGTGCGCGGCTTCGCGTTCACGCTCGGCCTCACCACACTCCTCGACCTCATCGTGGTGTTCCTATTCACCCACCCGCTGCTCCAGTCGCTCGTACGCACGAACTTCTTCGGCAAGGGGCACCCGCTCAGCGGTCTTGATCCCGCGCAGCTGGGCCGCAACGTGCCCGCGTACGCCGGGCGCGCCCGCTTCCGCAGCGAGAGCGAACGTCGGGGCCCTCTGCCGCTTCCGCGCCGCTCGTCAAGTCCGAGCGCGGCCCCCGCGGAGACGCTCGCCGAACGCAAGGCCCGCGAGGCCAGGGAGGCTCGCGAGGCCGACCAGAGGCGGCAGGAACCGGGATCGCCACCCTCGGGCCCGGTCCAGAGCGCGGGAGAGGACAACTAATGCGCACATTTTCCGAGCTGGGCAATGACCTGCACGCGGGGCGCGTCTCGGTGCCCATCGTTTCTCGCCGCCGCACCTGGTACCTCATCAGCGCCGTCATCATCATCGCCCTCGCCGCGATCACCGGCGTGCGCGGCCTCAACTGGGGCATGGAGTTCACGGGCGGCAGCGAGTTCCAGATCGCGGGCGTCCAGAACGCCGATCAGTCCATCGCACGCGACGTGGTGCGCGAACAGGTGCCGAGCAACGAGCCGCGCGTGAGCCAACTCGGGGCCTCGACCCTGCGAGTGCAGACGGAGCAGCTGAGCACCGACGATACGAACGCCATGGCCGCGCGCCTCGCCGAGGCCTACGGGGTGAGCCCCGCCGATGTTTCCAGTTCGTTCGTGGGACCCAACTGGGGCGGCGATGTCACCCAGAAGGCCATCCAGGGCGTCATCGTGTTCATGATCCTCGTGACCGTGGTCATGGCCCTGTACTTCCGCAACATCAAGGCGTCCATCGCGGCGATGATGGCGCTCATGCACGATCTCGTGTTCACGATCGTGGCCTACGGCGCGATTGGTTTCGAGATCACCCCCGCCACGGTCATCGGCTTCCTCACCGTGCTGGGCTATTCCCTGTACGACACGGTGGTGGTCTTCGACAAGGTGCGCGAGAACACCGACGGCTTCACCGGACAGAGCGAGCGGACGTTCGCCGAACTCGTCAACCTCGCGGCGAACCAGACGCTCGTGCGTTCCATCAACACCTCCGTCGTGGCCCTGCTGCCCGTCGGGTCGATTCTGGCCATCGGCGCCTTCCTGCTTGGCGCCGGAACTCTGAAGGACATTTCGCTGGCCCTGTTCGTGGGGATCATCGCGGGCACCTTCTCCTCCATCTTCCTCGCGCCCGGCTTCCTCGTGGACCTGCGGCGTTCGGAGGACGACATCACCCAGCACACTGCCGCGCTTGAGCGCGCGCGGACTTCGGAAGGCAGCGCCGCATGACACACGATTCCCGGACCCTGGACCACGGCGAGGCCACCTGCCCGCCCGAGATCGCGGAGATTGAGCGGACCCACATCGGCCTGTTTCCCGACTGGCCCGAACCCGGCGTCCTGTTCCGCGACATCACCCCGCTGTTGCGGGACCCGAAGGCCATGGCCACGGTCATCGAATACTGGGCCAGCACGGTGCCGAGCCACGTGGACATCATCGTGGGCACCGAGGCGCGCGGCTTCGTGCTCGGCGCACCGCTCGCCTACGAGATGGGCCTCGGCTTCGTGCCGGTGCGCAAGGCCGGGAAGCTGCCCGGGCGCCCCACGTCGCTGTCTTACGACCTCGAATACGGCTCGGCCACCATCGAGATCGCCGAAGGCGCCATTGACCCGGGTTCGCAGGTGCTCGTCCTCGACGACCTGCTCGCTACGGGCGGCACCGCCGCGGCGACCATCAAGCTCGTGCAGTCGCTCGGGGCCGACGTGGTGGCGGCCAGCTTCCTCATCGAACTGGTGGGCCTCGGGGGCCGCGATCAGCTGCACGGCACCGACGTGCACACCGTGTGGAGCGTTCCCAACTAGTCTCCCGTACCGCGCTCACGGTAGTTTCGCTTTACACTGGTGTTTTGGGGTAAGGAGAAGCCATGAGTGATGCAGTCCGCGACATTCGACCGGAGCACCTGCACGGCACCCCCGATGATCCGCTTCTTCGCCCGCTGATCGAGGCGATTGAGTCTCAGCGGCCCGACGATGACCTCGCGCTCATTTTCCGCGCCTATGAGGTGGCCGAACGCTGCCACCGGGGTCAGGCGCGCAAGAGCGGTGAACCGTACATCACCCACCCCATCGCGGTCGCGACCATTCTCGCGGAAATGGGGTCGCCCGATGAGATTCTTGCCGCCGCGCTGCTGCATGACACGGTGGAGGATACGGACTATTCGCTCGAGGCCCTGAGCGAGGAATTCGGCGACACGATTGGCGTGCTTGTCGATGGCGTCACCAAGCTGGACCGCGTGACCTACGGCGAGGCGGCTCAGGCCGAAACGGTCCGCAAAATGATCATCGCGATGAGCCGCGATATTCGCGTGCTGCTCATCAAGCTGGCCGACCGCCTCCACAATGCCCGCACCTGGAAGTACGTGTCCGGCTCGAGCGCGGAGCGCAAGGCCAAGGAAACCCTCGAAATCTACGCGCCGCTCGCGCACCGCCTGGGCCTGAACACCATCAAGTGGGAGCTCGAAGATCTGAGCTTCCAGGTGCTGTATCCGAAGGTGTATGACGAGATCGTCTCGCTCGTGGCCCAGCACGCGCCCGCTCGCGAGAAGTACCTGGGGCGGGTCACCGATGCGATCCACGAGGACCTCGCGGCCTCGAACATTGAGGCGACCGTGACGGGCCGCCCGAAGCACTACTACTCCGTGTACCAAAAGATGATCGTGCGCGGCCGCGACTTCGCCGACATCTACGACCTCGTGGGGATTCGCGTGCTCGTGGACAGCGTACGCGATTGCTACGCGGTGCTCGGCACCCTGCATGCCCGGTGGAGCCCCATGCCGGGGCGCTTCAAGGATTACATCGCGCTGCCGAAGTTCAACCTCTACCAGTCGCTGCACACCACGGTGATCGGGCCCGACGGCAAGCCCGTCGAGATCCAGATCCGCACGTGGGAAATGCACCGGCGCGCGGAATACGGCGTGGCGGCGCACTGGAAGTACAAGGCGCGCGTGGCGCGCGGCGAGGCCGTGGAGGAATCCGCCGCCGGCAACGACCTGGCCGGTGGCGAGATGAACTGGCTGCGCCAGTTGCTGGACTGGCAGAAGGACACCGCCGATTCCGGCGAGTTCCTCGACAGTCTGCGCTACGAGATGACCACGCAAGAGGTGTATGTCTTCACCCCGAAGGGTGATGTCATGGCCCTGCCCCAGGGCGCCACGCCCGTTGACTTCGCGTACGCGGTCCACACGGAGGTGGGCCACCGCACGATGAGTGCGCGCGTGAACGGCAAGATCGTCTCCCTCAAGGCGGAGTTGAAGACCGGCGATGTGGTCGAGGTTTTCACGTCGAAGGCGGAGGGCGCGGGCCCGAGCCACGACTGGTTGAACTTCGTGCGCTCCCCGAGGGCCCGCACGAAGATCCGCCAGTGGTTCTCGAAGGAGCGGCGCGAAGAGGCGCTCGAGCGGGGCCGGGACGAACTGGCGCTTCAGCTGCGCAAGCAGAACTTGCCGCTTCGGCGGATGCTCACGCACGAGATGCTGACGAACGTGGCGGCGGAGCTGAACTACGACTCGGTGGATACGCTCTACAGTGCGATCGGCGAACACCACGTGAGCGCGGAGAACATAGTGGCGCGGCTCGTGACCGAAGTGGGCGGGGTCGAAGGCTCCCAGGAGGACGCCGCGGAGGCGGTGCTGCCGTCGAAGGTGCTCGCGAAGCCGCGGCGTTCCTCGCACACCGATCAGGGTGTCGTGGTCGACGGCCAGTCGGACCTCTGGGTGAAGCTCGCCAAGTGTTGCGCGCCGGTGCCGGGGGATAAGATCGTCGGCTTCGTGACGCGCGGTTCGGGCGTCTCGGTGCATCACGTGGACTGTACGAACGCGAAGCAGATGCAGGAGCAGCAGCCGGATCGGTTCGTGGCGGTGCACTGGTCTGGTCACACGTCGAGTTCGTATCTCGTGCACATCAAGGTGGAGGCGCTGGATCGTTCGCGGCTGCTGACCGATCTGGCCAATCAGGTCTCGGATCAGGACGTCAACATACTGTCGGCCACCTGCCACTCGCGGCCGGATCGGCTGGCGACCGCCTACTTCTCGTTCGAGCTTGCCGATCCCTCCCACCTGCAGAGCGTGCTCAAGCAGGTACGCAAGGTCTCCGGCGTGTATGACGCCTACCGGGTGACCTCCGACGGCAAGGTCATGAACACCTGACCGCCTGGCCCTCGCCTTGTGTAAGGCGCCGTGCGTGGCGAGCGAGCCGTCGATAGCGGGCCGCGCCGCTGCGGCGCCCGTCGGGAAGCTCGCGCGCGAGCCGCTTGCGCTGACGGGAGAGTCGGCGCAGTTCCTCGACGCTCAGCCACCCATCGGTCAGCAGCTTCCTGGCCCAGCGTTGATCCTCGACGCTCGGCTCTCCGGCGAGCAGTTCGGCAAAGACCCGATGCGGGGCCAGCACGGGGCAGCCGGCGAGCGTGAGCACATCCCCGGCAAAGAGCGTGAGCTGGCGTGACACCACCCCGGGCGGGGGCCGACGCCGGCTGTGGGCGCTCACGGTGAGGGTGTCGGGGCAGCGGCCGCCGCACCACACCCACGCGGCGGTGTGATCGGCGATGACCGTTTCCGGCGTGAGCGCGAAGGGGTGCAGGGCGAGGCCGACGGCGACGGCGCGTTCGCGGACCCCGAGCGTGCCGTGGGAGACGAGGTGAACCTCGGGGCTCAGCGCGGTGGTGGGGGCGTCGCGGCCCAGCAGGCTGAGGTGCGTGGGCGTGGGGGCGAGGCGGGGGACATCGAGGCTCACGTGCTCGGTCACGGCGGAGGCGATGTCGCTCGCGTGAGGGGACCACGTGGCGAGGTGGGCGGGGTGCAGGCGGGCCTCACGCGCCGGTGAGGCGGGCGGGGCCGACGTGGTGCGCTCGGGTATGGCTGGCGGGGCAGACGGCGGGCAAAGGGTCATGGATCGAGCGTGCTCGATTCGAGCGGACACGGCAATGCCCCCGCCGCGATTGTGGACAAGTAGGCGGGGGCACGAAAAACCGACGGCTAACCGAGATCGTTGGCGCTGCGCTCGATGACCTCGAGCCACTCGCGCCGCGCGTCAAGCGCCGCCTGGGCCTTGTCGATGCGTCGCTGATCGCCGGAGGCCTTGGCCTTCGCCAGATCCTCTTCGTAGCTCGCGATGGCCGCCTGCAACTGCGAGGAGGCCCCCTGGACGCGCGCCTTGGTCCGGGGGTCGGTGCGGCGCCACTCGGCATCTTCCGCGTTCGAGATTGCCTCCCGCACCGCGCGCAGGCGATCATCCACGCGGCGGATCGCGCCGCGCGGCACCTTGCCCGCGGCCTCGTAGGAGTCCTCGATCGAGCGGAATGCCTTCTTGGCCGCGGCAAGATCCGTGATGGGAAGCAGCGCCTCCGCCTTGGTCAGCAGTTCTTCCTTGACGGCAAGGTTCTGCTTCTGCTCGGCGTCCGAGGCTTCGAGATCCTGATTGCGGCGCTCAAAGAACGCGTCCTGCGCTGCCTTGAACCGCGCCCACTGGGCATCGTCTTTGCGGCGATTGCCGCGGGGAGCGGCCCGCCATTCGGCCATGAGTTCGCGGAACTCGCCCGCCGTGCGGCCGAAATCTTCCGAATCCTTGATGGCCTCCGCGCGGGTGATGAGCGCGGAACGAATCTTCTCCGCCTCCCCGTGCTGCTCATCGAGCTGCGCAAAGTGGGCGCGCCGCTTGCGGTCGAACTCGGCGCGCGCCGTGCTCAGGCGCTTCCACAGGGCGTTTTCCGTCTCGCGTTCGATGGCGGTGTCGGCCTTCTGCATGGCCTTCCAGTCGCTCACCATGGCCCGCATGCGCTCGGCGGCCACCTTCCACGACATGCGGTGAGCATCGGTCGCCACAAGGGCCTCGATCTCCTCGACGAAGGCGGTGCGCTTCGCGGTCGCTTCTTCCCGCACGGCCATGCGCGCCTTCTCGAGTTCAGCGATGATCTCCTTCGCACGCTCGCGCAGGGCCTGGGAGCGCTGGCGCAGGGCGGGAATGTCGCCCACCACCTTCGGCTCCTTCATGTTCTTGCGCATCTGCTCGAGGATCCGATTGAGATCGGCCTGGGTGAGCCCGGGAACCTCGAGCTTCTTCTCGATCACATCGAGGAACGCCACGAGATCCAGGTAGGCATGAGCGAACGGGGTGAGGGCCTTGTCGGCATCGCCCGTGTGCTCGGTCGTGCCGATCTCGCGGACCTGGGTGCCGTCCTGCACGCTCACGGTGCCGTCGTCCTTCACGCTGCCAAAGGTGCGGGCCTCCGCCACTTTGTCATCGTCGTACGAGGTGGCCAGCGGCACGGCCGGGACCAGCGGGGCGCTCGGCGCCTTGCCCGCGAACTTGGCGGGGGAGGGGACCGACGGGCGCGCGCCGGGGCCTCCGGGCTTCGGAAGGCCACCCGGCTTCGGCAGAGCACTCGGCGTCGGGACCTTGCCGGGAGTCGCGGGCGCCGCAGGCGTCGCGGTTGCCTCCGGCGTGGCCGATGCCTCGGGGGCCGTCTCGCTCGCGGCGTGGTCCTCGGTGGCGGGCGCCGCGTCGCTCACCTCGGGAGCGGGAGGGGTGGTGGAAGCCTGGTCAGTGGTCTGTTCGTTGGAATTCACGAAGACGCTCCTCGTCGTCGAGGCCGCCGCCTGGCGCCTCGTCCCGGGGGCGAAATGGGGCCATTTCGCACCTACATTCGCGGACCTGCCGCGCATAACCCTAAAACTGTATCGCGTCCCACACGGGGTGCGGAATTCTTATCGTCCCTGTCCAGATGAGCAGATGGGCAGCCGGGCAGCGGGCCCGTGCGCGTTAGGCTGGAGCCATGAGTACCGAGCGCGCCACCCTGACCTTCATCGTCTCGCCGTTCCTCGGGGCCACCTGCAGCATCCTGAGCCTCGGCACCGATGCCATCATCGTGGATCCCGGCCTCGACGTGGCGGATGAGGTCCGCTCACACCTGACGGATAACGGCCTCACCCCGCGCGCAATCCTCGTGAGCCACGGCCACCTGGATCACGTAGCGGATGCGAGCATTCTTGGCCGCGAGCTCGAGATCCCCGTCGCCGTGGGCAGCGCCGACCGCTACCGACTCGACGATCCGTTGGGTCAGCTTCCGTCGGCCTTTACCTCCCAGATCGCCCCCGTGTGGAACGCTCGCGGCTGGAGCGCCCCGCCCGCCATCATCGAGGTGACTGACGGCGACGACCTCACCTTCGGCTCCCTCCACCTCGGCGTCATGTCCGCGCCCGGCCACACGGAGGGCTCCACCCTCTACACCTATGACGGTGAGGTGGACGTGCGGCCCCGCGTGGGGGTCGCACCGTCGGCCCGCCAGGTGGGTGGCGTGATGTTCACGGGCGATGTGCTCTTTGCCGGAACGATCGGCCGCACGGACCTGCACGGCGGCAGCGCCGACCAGATGCGGGCCTCGCTCGGGCGCCTGCGCGAGGTTGCCATCGCCCACCCGCACCTGCTCGTGGTGCCCGGGCACGGTCCCGTCACCACGCTCGGCGACGAAGTGGTGCAGAACCCCTTCCTGCAGCCGTCGGCGTAGCGCCCGGTTCCCTCACCCCACCCCGCGCGTCACCCTCGCGCCTCGTCCCACCCGCCTCACCTCACGTGCCCCCACTCGGGCACCTCACCCCGCTAGGAGTCCCCGTGGCTAAGATCATGCCGCTGTCCGGCTTTCCCGAATGGCTGCCCGCCGAACGCGCCGTCGAACAGTACGTCATCGACACCTTCCGCGAGGTCGCGGAACTGCACGGCTTTGCCGGGATCGAGACCCGAGCGGTCGAGCCCATGAGCCAGTTGCTGCGCAAGGGAGAGATCGACAAAGAGGTGTACGTGATCTCCCGCCTGCACGCGGATCAGGGGGAGCAGTCGGAGGCGGCCGACGCTGGCGAGGACCGACGCCTCGGCCTGCACTTCGACCTCACGGTGCCGCTGGCACGCTACGTGCTCGAAAACCAGCACGCGCTAACCTTCCCCTTCCGCCGCTACCAGGTGCAGAAGGTGTGGCGCGGCGAGCGCCCCCAGGACGGCCGCTTCCGCGAGTTCTACCAGGCCGATATCGACATCGTGGGCCTCGATGCACTGCCCGCACACATGGACGCCGATGTCGCGATCGTCATGGCCGACGTGCTCACGCGCCTGCCGATCCCCGGCTTCACCATCAGCGTCAACAACCGCCGCCTGTCCGAGGCGGTCTTCCGCGCCCTCGGCCTCACCGAGATCGATGCCGTGCTGCGCGAACTGGACAAGCTCGCGAAGGTGGGCGAGGAGCAGGTGCAGCGCCTGCTCATCGAGAAGGCCGGCGCCACCGAGGAGCAGGCGCGCGGATGCCTCGCGTTCGCCTCGATTCGCGCCACCGACGCGGACCTCGCCCCGCAGGTCGCGGGCCTCGGCGTGCACTCCGACGAGATCGCCGCGGCCGTCGAGGACCTCGCCTTCGTCGTGCGCACCGTCAACGCCTCCGCGCCCGGCGCGTGCGTTGCCGACCTCTCCATCGCCCGCGGCCTCGACTACTACACGGGCACCGTCTTTGAGACCTTCGTCGAGGGTCACGAAGACCTCGGATCCGTGTGCTCGGGCGGGCGCTACGACGCGCTCGCGGCCGACAATCGCCACACCTACCCCGGCGTCGGCCTCTCGATCGGGCTGTCCCGTCTCGTCTCTCGCCTCGTGCGGGAAAAGCTCGTGGAGGCCACGCGCCCCGTCCCCACCGCAATCCTCGTGGCCGTGGCCTCGGAGTCCGAGCGAGAAGTGAGCGTCGAGGTGGCCCGTCGCCTCAGGGCCCGCGGCATCAACACGGAAGTGGCGCCGAAGGCGGCAAAGTTCGGCAAGCAGATCCAGTACGCTGATCGGCGATCCATTCCCTACGTGTGGTTCCCGGCGGCGGAAGATCCGCTCACGGGCGATGTCAAGGACATCCGCAGCGGGGAACAATCGAGCGCGCACTGCGACACGTGGGAGCCGCCCGCGGAGGATCGCCACGCCCGTGTGGTCCGCGCCACCCGGGATACGGACACGGAATAGCCAGCAGAGAGTGGGAGTTATCCAGCCATGACCACCATTACCATGACCAAAGAGAACCACGACGAGCTCGTCAAGGACGGCATCGTGTTCATCGACTTCTGGGCCGACTGGTGCGGGCCGTGCCAGCGCTTCGCCCCGATCTTCGAGAAGGCGTCCGAAGAAAACCCCGACGTGACGTTCGCGAAGGTGGACACCGAGGACCAGACCGAGCTGCAGATGCAGTACGGCGCCACCTCGATCCCCACCATCGTCGCCTACCGCGAAGGCATCCCGGTCTTCGGCCAGCCCGGCGCGCTGCGCCAGGCCGATCTTGACTCCCTCATCTCCCAGGTGCGCGGCCTGGATATGGACGAGGTGCGCAAGGCCTACGCCGAAGCGAAGGAGAAGGCCGCCAAGGCCTGAATCATCGCCACGTGAACGAGGGCGGGTGCCGATTATCGGCGCCCGCCCTCGTCTTCGTTGCGCGGCGAGCTTTTTGCAAGGCGTGCGGCGCAATATTCAGAGATTCCGCGTACGCTGGTGAGCCATGACCACGACTAAGGATGATCGTCCTCGCTCCAAGAAGTCCCAAGCCGTCCTCACCGTCCGCGGCAAGCAGCAACTGAGCGAACACCTGGTGCGCCTCGTGCTCGGCGGCGACGGCGTGAGCGACCTGCGCTACAACGATCACACGGACCGCTACGTCAAGCTCCTCATCCCGCAGCCGGGCGGCGATCTGCTCCCGCCCTACGACATGGACCGTCTGCGCAAGGAAAACCCGGAATCCATGCCCTCCAAGCGCACCTACACGGTGCGCCGCTGGGACACCGAAGCGAACGAGATCTGGATCGACTTCGTGATCCACAAGCAGCCCGGACAGACCGGGATCGCAAGCGACTGGGCCGACGCCGCCTGGCCCGGTGACCAGATCGCGATGATGGGCGCCGGAGGCGGCTACTCGCCGCGCGACGACGCGCCGTTCCACCTCCTCATCGGCGACCTCGCCGCCCTGCCGGCCATTGCCGCGGCGCTCGAAGCGATGGCGCCCACGGCCCGGGGGCACACCTTCATTCACGTGGAGCATGCTGCGGATCGCCTCCTGGACCTCAGCCACCCCGCGGGCGTCGAGGTGACCTGGGTTGTCGGTCAGCGTTCCGACCTCCTCGAGGCCGTCCGAGTTTTCGACCTTCCCGCGTCCCTCATCGAGGAGGGCGGCGTGCAGGTGTTCTGCCACGCCGAGCGGGCCCTGACGAAGGAGCTTCGCCGCTACCTGGTCAAGGACCTCGGGATCGCCAAGCGCGACATCTCCATTTCCGCCTACTGGGCGCTCGGCCGTATCGAGGATCAGTTCCAGGCGGAAAAGCGCGAGCCCATCGGGCAGATCGATCCCGACGAGGATGCCGATGCCGCGCCCGCCGGGGGCGCTGGGGCCTGAGGCGCATCGAGTAGTCGGCCAGGGTGCGGTGCTGATTGTCGGCGGCGCGCTTAGGTATCCACACCGTGCTCTGGGCTTCCAGCGAGAGCATCCGCGAGCCTAGGGTGGAGGCATGACGAACCCAGAACTTGAGGACGCCGACGGCCTGATCCGACCCGCGTGGGCGAACGCCTCGCCGCTCCTACGCGAGTACTACGACACCGAGTGGGGCATGCCGGTCGTGGGCGAGAGCGCCATGTTCGAACGCCTCAGCCTCGAAGCGTTCCAGTGCGGCCTCAGCTGGTCCACGATCCTCGCCAAGAGGGACGCCTTTCGACAGGTATTCCACGGCTTCGATGTGGACGCCGTGGCGGCGATGGAGGTGCCGGATATCGAACGGCTGCTCGCCGATCCGCGGATCGTGCGCAACCGGAGAAAGATCGAGGCCACCGTGACCAACGCGCGGGCGGCCCTCGCTCTGCGCGAGCGGGGCACGCACCTGGGCGAGGTGATCTGGGGGTATCTTCCGGAGCGAACCTACGCTCCCCAGACCCCGAGCGACGTCCCCTCCCGCGATGAGGTCTCGACGCGTATGTCCACGGACCTCAAGGCTCTCGGCTTTCGCTTCGTCGGCCCCACCACATGCTTCGCGCTCATGGAAGCGGTGGGGCTGTACGACACCCACCTGGTCGGCTCGCACCGCCGGGGAAGCTCGGGAATCTTCGCGCCCGACGGCACGAAGAACGCCTCGGCCCTCGGCGCCCGCTGACGTGCTACCGGGGATACCCCGGAGATGTCACCGGGGAATGCGCCGCGGCCCTGCCGTGGCGTCGGGCTGAAGCCGGATCAGCGCTGGGGAAGCGCCTTGGATACGGCGTCGGTCTTCGAGTTGAGGTCCACCTCGAGAACGCCGTCCTCGCTCACGCGCGAGGCGTACACGGGCAGGCGGAAGTTCGAGGTCGTGTAGCAGTGCCCCGTGGCCAGGTCGTAGCTTTCCTTATACAGCGGGCTCGCGATGGTGGGGCGGCGCTCTCCATCAACCTCGTGATCGCCCACGATGCCGCGGCTCATCACTCCCTGCTCGGTGCGCGGATCAATGTTGGACGTGATGTAGATGGCGTCATCCCACGCCTTGAACACGGCGATCTGTTCGGTGCCAAACAGGGCCGCTTCGCCCCATTCCGACTCCAGATCGGCCACCTTGCATACGATCTGCCAGTTCTCGTCGCTCATCATCGATACCTCGTTCGTCACCTTCACGGCATTGCTCACGGACACGCTCATTCTATCGGCCCAGCTGAGGACGCCCGTCCCATAGAACACTAGGAATGCCAGGGTACGTTCAATGATGTCCAAGAAGTTGCCCCACTGGAGGAGCTGCCGTGAGCGTTGCCAACGCGAATGCCCCCGTCGAAGAAGCACAGGTCAAGCACGTGGTGGTGATCGGCGGCGGTCCAGCTGCTCATCGCTTCGCCGAAACCCTGCATCGCCGCGACGATGAACGTCGATACAAGGTCACCGTCATTTCTGAGGAGGCGCTCGCCCCCTACGATCGCGTGAACCTGGCGAAGCGCTGGGATAAGGACTACGACCTCACGCTCGGCGATCCGACCCTGTGGGAAGAGCCCCACGTGGATCTGCACCTGTCGGACCGCGTGAACTCGATTGATCTGGACGCAAAGACGGTGCGCACCCAGTCCGGCACCATCTACGGGTACGACGAGCTCGTGATCGCCACGGGCTCCAACGCCTTCACCCCGCCCATCAACGGCTGGGAAACCAAGGGCGTCTTCGTCTACCGCACGATTGACGACGTGGACGGCATGAGCGCCACGGTCGAGGCGCTCAAGGACGACGACCAGCGCACCGGCAAAGCCGTCGTGCTCGGCGGCGGCCTCCTGGGCCTCGAAGCCGCGGGCGGACTCGCCGCCGAAGGCTACGAAGTACACCTCGTCGAGCTCGCCGGCTGGCTCATGCCCGCCCAGCTCGACGAAGGCGGCGGCAACCTCCTCAACCACCTCATCGAGCAGCGCGGCATCATCCTGCACACCGGAGTGAGCCTCGAGCAGGTCCTTCCCCGCGTGAAGAAGGGCAGGGGAGAGGCCGACGACGGCTCCCCCACGAACGTGGCAGGGGTGGCCCTGTCCGACGGCACGAAGCTCGACGCCGACCTCGTGTGCCTCGCCGTGGGTATCCGCCCGCGCGACGAACTTGGCAAGGTCAACGGCTTCGAGATGGGCCCGCGCGGCGGCATCATGGTGGGCCAGGACTGCAAGACCTCGCACGAGAACGTGTGGGCGATTGGCGAAGTGGCGGCCATGGAGGGCGTCACGATTGGCCTCGTGGCCCCGGCGAACACGATGGCCGAAGTGGTCGCGGACCGGCTGCTGGGTGGCAAGGCCCTCTTCGGTGAGGTCGATGGTTCGACCAAGCTCAAGCTGTCCGGGATCGACGTGGCCAGCTTCGGCGACGCGAAGGGCGCGGAGAAGGACTCGCTCGATGTCGTGTACGCCGATCCCATTCGCGGCATCTACCAGCGGCTCGTGCTGAGCCCCGACGCGAAGACGCTGCGCGGCGGCATCCTCGTGGGCGACGCCTCGAACTACTCGACCCTGCGCGCCTACATCGGCCGCGAGCTTCCCGGCGATCCGTCGGCCTACCTCGCCGCCTCGGGCGCCGAAGCGCCCGACACGGGCGACTTCCCCGACGAAGTGGTGGTGTGTTCGTGCAACAACATCACCGCGGGCACCCTCAAGGAAGCGATTGCCGGCGAAGGCGACTTCGGTCAGCCCGCGCAGGACATTGCCACGCTCAAGGCGATGACCACGGCCGGCACCCAGTGCGGCTCGTGCATCCCCCTGATGAGCAAGATCCTCGCTAACGAGCTGTCGAAGGCGGGCATCTCCGTCTCCAAGGCCCTGTGTGAGCACTTCGAGATGCCGCGCAGCGAGCTGTACGCGATCGTCAGGGCGGAAAAGCTCACCACGTTCCCGGAGATCATTCAGAAGCACGGCGTGGGTCACGGCTGCGACGTCTGCAAGCCCACAGTCGCCTCGATCCTCGCCTCCCAGCGGGACCGCTACATCCTCGACAAGGGGCTCGGCAGCCTGCAGGACACGAACGACCGCTTCATCGGCAACATGCAAAAGGACGGCACATACTCGGTGGTGCCGCGCATCCCCGGCGGCGAAATCACGCCCGACATGCTCGGCGTGATCGCCGAGGTGGGACGCGACTTCAATCTCTACACGAAGCTCACGGGCGCGCAGCGCATCGGCCTCTTCGGAGCCCGGCTCGAACAGCTGCCGCACATCTGGAAGCGGCTCGTGGACGCGGGCTTCGAGTCCGGTCAGGCGTACGGCAAGAGCCTTCGCACGGTCAAGAGCTGCGTGGGCAGCACGTGGTGCCGCTTCGGCCAGCAGGATTCGGTGGGCATGGCGATCCACCTCGAGAACCGCTACAAGGGCCTGCGTTCCCCGCACAAGTTCAAGATCGGCGTCTCGGGCTGCGCCCGCGAGTGCGCGGAGGCGCGCGGTAAGGACATCGGGGTCATCGCGACCGACAAGGGCTGGAACCTGTACGTGGGTGGCAACGGCGGCTTCACGCCCCGTCACGCGGAAACGCTCGCCCAGGACCTCGACGACGAAACGCTCGTGCGCTACATCGACCGCTACCTCGGCTACTACATCCGCAGCGCCGAAAAGTTGCAGCGCACGGCCGCGTGGATGGATTCGCTCGAGGGCGGCATCGACCACGTGATCGACGTGGTGGTCAACGATTCGCTCGGGATTGCCGACGAACTCGAGGCGGAAATGCAGGAGTTCGTGGACGGCCACGAGGACGAATGGGTCGCGACGATGAAGGACCCCGCGAAGCTCGCTCGCTTCCGTTCCTTCATCAACGCACCCGAGGCGGCAGACCCGCTCTTCGCCCGCATGCCCGAACGCGACCAGAACCGCCCGGCCACGCTCGAGGAGCGCCAGCAGGTGCTCATCAACGGGCCGACGATCGCTTTCCGGGGGGCGCGCGGCGAGGAACTGAATCCTGCCGACCTGTGAGGGCCACTCACTTTCACCTGTCCACGGACGTGCGGCGCCGAGTCTTCGATGTGAGGCATCTGCCCGGCGCCGCCGCGTGGAGGGCCGCCCGCGCGCTCGCCCACGACGGCGCGACCGTCATCGTGGGAGGCGCCCCGGGCCGCGAACGCCTGCAAGCCTTCGAGTCCCTCCTGAGCGACCGCGGTCTCGGTGACCTCGTGATCCAGCGGGGGAGCGAGGCGCACGGCCTCCTCGTGGAATCGGCCGCGGAGATTCCCACGGAGCTCGCCGCTGCCCCCGTGGAACTGGTCGATGTACCGGACGGGAATCACGGGCCCGACATCGAGTATCGAGACGAGAGCGCCGTCGGTCGCGTGAGCCTCGTGGGCGGCGGCCCCGGTGACCCGTCGCTGCTCACCCTCCAGGCCCTCACCGAGATCGCCCACGCCGACGTCATCTTCCTGGACCGGCTCGGCATCGCGCTCGAGGCCCTGGACCTGGCGCCCGGCGCGATCATCGTGGACGTGGGCAAGAGCCCGGGCCGGCACCGCCTGGCCCAGGAGCGGATCAACGAGGAGATGTATCAGCTGGCCGCGGCTGGTGCCCACGTGGTGCGCCTCAAGGGCGGCGACGTTTTCATCTTCGGTCGCGGCGGGGAAGAGTGGCGCTACCTGGCCGAACGCTCCATCCCGGTCGATATCGTGCCGGGTGTGACGAGCGCGCTCGCCGTACCCGCCCACGCGGGGATCTCCGCGACCCTGCGGCACGTGACGCGCACCGTCACGATCATCTCCGCGCACGAGGTCCTGAGCGAGAAGGAAGCGCGCGGGCTCGTGGACCTCGGCGGCACGATCATGATCCTCATGGGCGTGGCCACCTTCGAGTCCACAGTCTCCTCCCTGCTGGAGGCAGGCATGAGTCCCGAGACCGGGGTGGCGCTCATCGAGCAGGGCTTCACGCCGCACGAACGCCACACCATGACGAGCCTCGGCACGGCCGTCGAGGACGCCCGGGCGCGCGCGGTGAAGAATCCGGCGATCATCGCGATTGGCGAGGTCGTGAACCGTCGCGAACCCACTGCCGCGCTGGACCAGCCGTAGCCCAGAGCTGCCCACTGCCCCAAGACCGAAAGATGAGATGCCCGTGACCAGCGACAGCACTCCCCAACCCGCCGCCCGCGAGAGCGGCCTGCACGATCCGGCCTCCCGGGCAGGAGAGAGTCAGAGCCAGGATGCCGCGGCCGGGCAGCGGCCCCTTGAAGGGCTCCGCGTGGCCGTCACCGCAGCGCGCCGGGCCGAGGATCAGGTCAGCGCCCTCGAGCGCCTCGGCGCAAGCACCGTGCACGCCCCGACCATGCGGATCGTTCCCGTCGAGGACGATACCCACCTCATCGAGGAAACCCACGCGCTCCTGGAGGCCGCCCCGGCCACCTTCTTCGTGACGACGGGCCAGGGCATGAACTCGTGGCTCGCCATCATCGATGAACCTCTGCGCGAGCGGGTCATGGACTACCTGCGGCACACGCAGATCATCTGCCGCGGCGCCAAGGGGCGAGGCGTTGTGCGCAAGTGGGGCCTGCCCGATGCGCCCAGTTCAGAGGCGGAAACGAGCGCCTCGATGGTGCAGCTCGCCCTGGACCTGGGAATTGATGACGGCCCCATCGGTCTCCAGCGCCACGGCTACGTACCGGACGCGGCCCTCGCGCCGCTCGGCGAGCGGGAGCTTTTCGTGGTGGCGCCCTATCGCTGGGAGCCGGCCGTGGATCGGCGCGCGGTTGAGGACCTCGTGCGGTCAATCGTGGCGCGTGAGGTCGATGCCGTGACGTTCACGGCAGCCCCCGCCGTGCTCGCGCTCGTGGACGTGGCCACGGAGCTGGACCTTGCGCCCCAGATGATCGAGGCGCTCGCACGCGACGTGCGGCCCGTTGCCGTCGGCCACGTGACCGCCGAACCGCTCGTGGACCTCTCGATAGAGCCGCTGTATCCCGAACGTGAACGGCTCGGGGCGATGCTGCGGCTCATGGCCGCCGAACTCGGCTCCGGCTACAGCGCCGCCCGGTAGCGCGCGGCAACCAGCGGGGCCAGCGAGGTCCCGAGGTGGGGGAGCACCTGCCATCCGGCCGCCTCCGCGCGCGCCGCGAGGGAATCGAGCAGGAGCCCCGGCGCGGTGAACAGCGGCAGGAAAGTCCCCGGCGCCGTCGCGGCCTCGAGGTGGTCCTTCGCGCGCGGGGCGCACGTGGCAAAGCGCGCGCACGCCATCCGACCCGTCGCCTCCGCGAGACGCTCGGCGAGGTCGGTGACGGCCTCGTTCGCGCCCGGCCGGGAGGAGCCCACGGCGAACAGCACGACCTGCCCTCGAGCGTCGGCCAGTGAAGAGTCCTCGTGGGTCGCCAGGTGCGTGAGCAGAACCTCGAGCATGTCGTCGCCCGTGCCAAGCACGTCGCTCTGGGTCACGGCGACTGCGTGCTGCTCGGCTGCCTCCCGAATCCCGCCCGGGGCATCGACCGTGGCGTGATACGCGCTCGTGAACAGGAGCGGCACGGCGATGGCCCGCGCGTGGCCGTCAGCGCTGAGCTGCGCGGCGACCTGGGGGATCGACGGCGAAGCGAAGTCCTCCAAGTAGGCGGCGTGGCTCGCGGTCTGCAGGAGTTTCCCCGCGGCGTGGACGAGCTGTTCGGTGGCCTCGGACGAGGAGCGATTGCGGCTCCCGTGGGCGATACCGATGAGGGCAGGGGCTGTCGGGGAGGTCATGGAATCGACCCTACTCGGCGCTCGAGATGCCGAGCCGGGACAGTTCGTCCTCCACGATGGCCGGATCGAGTTTGCGGAAGATCGGCGTGGGCTTTACGACCGGGCGGCCCACCGCGACCTCGTGGTGGCCCCACGCGGGAGCTTCCGTGTAATCGCCCGTGATGATCGGGTAGCCGGGCCCGCCGTCCAGATCCTCGACCTCCTCAATCCGCGGCATGGGCGCGATCACGCGGGTGCCGCCGAGTGCCTTTTCCACCTCGTTCGCGGAAAACGGGAGGAACGGCGCGAGCATCGTGTTGAGATCGGTGACCGCCTGGGCGAGGACGTGCAGCACGGTCAGAAGCCGCGGGCGCTGATCCTCGGACTTGAGCTTGAACGGCTCGGTGCGGGACACGTAGGCGTTCGCTTCGCCCACGAGGCGCATGATTTCGGCGATCGCGGCGCGCTGGTGGTGGGTGCGAATGAGCGTGCCCACCGTCTCGAAGCCGTAGTTGATGGCCGACAGCAGCGCCGTATCGATCTCCTCGAACTCGCCCGGGGCGGGTACCTCTCCCACGTTCTTTGCGATCATCGCGGCCGTGCGGTTGACGAGGTTGCCCCACCCGGCCACCAGTTCGTTGTTCGTTCGCGCCACGAACTCCGCCCACGTGAAGTCGGCGTCCTGGTTCTCGGGGCCTGCCGCGGAAATGAAGTAGCGCAGGGCGTCGGCCTGATAGCGCTCGAGCACGTCGCGCACGTAGATGACGACGCCCTTGGAGCTCGAGAACTTCTTGCCCTCCATCGTGAGGAACTCCGAACTCACCACCTCGGTGGGAAGGTTGAGTTCGCCCAGCTCGCCGCTCGAGCCTCCGCGCGAGCCCTTCCCGTTCTGGGCGATCAGTTCCGCGGGCCAGATCTGGCTGTGGAAGACGATGTTGTCCTTGCCCATGAAGTAGTAGGACAGGGCCTCGGGATCGTTCCACCAGGCCCGCCATGCCTCGGGGTCGCCGCTGCGCCGCGCCCATTCGATCGAGGCGGACAGGTAGCCGATCACCGCGTCGAACCACACGTACAGGCGCTTGGTGGGCTGGTCCTCCCAGCCCGGCACGGGGATGCCCCAGTCGATATCGCGCGTCATCGCGCGCGGCCGGATGTCCTCGAGGATGTTCTGGCTGAACCGGATAACGTTCGGGCGCCACAGGCCCGTGGCTTCGCGTTCGTCGAGCCACCGGCCCAGTTCGTCGGCCAGGGCCGGCAGGTCCAAGAAGTAGTGCGTGGTCTCGATGAACTCCGGCGTCTCGCCGTTGATGCGGGAGACGGGGTTGATGAGGTCGGTGGGATCGAGCTGATTGCCGCACGTGTCGCACTGATCGCCGCGGGCGCCCGGGGCGCCGCAGATCGGACACGTGCCCTCGATGTACCGATCGGGAAGGGTGCGCCCCGTGGACGGCGAGATGGCCCCGCGCGTGCGCTCCTGGATCATGTAGCCGTTGTCCCGCACCGTCTCGAACATGCCCTGCACCACGGCGTAGTGGTTGCGGGTCGTGGTTCGGGTGAAGAGGTCGTAGCTGAGCCCGAGGTTCACGAGGTCTTCGACGATCACGCGGTTGTTGCGATCCGCGAGCTCGCGGGCCGTGATGCCTTCGGCGTCGGCCGCCACGAGGATCGGGGTGCCGTGTTCGTCCGTGCCCGAGACCATGAGGACATCGTGGCCCGCCATGCGCATGTAGCGCGAGAAGACGTCGGAAGGAACGCCGAACCCGGCCACGTGACCGATGTGGCGGGGACCATTGGCGTACGGCCAGGCAACGGCGGAAAGAACAGTGCTCATAGCTGCCCATTCTATGCGGCACCCGGCGTCTGGTTGCCTATGCTGGTGCCATGAGCGATCCGCGAAATGATCAAGCCCACCCACTCACCCTCTCGCAGGACAAGATGCGGCAGGCGGGGGTGGCCGACGCCGCCATCCGCGTCTTCAGCGACTTCTTCCACCAGCTCGCCGCAGGTGAGACGGGGACGATCCCCGAGGACACGATTTCCCCGCTGCTGGAGGTGCCGCAGCTCGCCGATGTCCAGACCGATCCCGAGCAGATGCGGGCCGCGTTCGATCAGCTGGTCGTCATCAACCTCAACGGCGGGCTTGGCACGTCGATGGGGATGGATAGGGCCAAGTCGCTCCTCACGGTGCGCGATTCGCGCAGTTTCCTCGACATCATCGTCCAGCAGGTCCTCGCTGCCCGTGAGCGCACGGGTGCGCGACTGCCGCTGCTGTTCATGAACTCCTTCCGCACGCGCGCCGACACCCTTCGCGTGCTCGAGAACTACCCGGAGCTTCCCGTCGGCGATCTTCCCCTGGACTTCCTGCAGAACAAGGAGCCGAAGCTGCGCCGGGACACCCTCGAGCCCGTGAGCTTCCCGCAGGATCCCGAGCTGGAGTGGTGCCCGCCGGGCCACGGCGATATCTACACGGCGCTGCTCAGCTCCGGCGTGCTCGATTCCCTACTCGAGGCGGGCTTTCGCTACGCGTCGGTCTCCAACTCCGACAACCTCGGCGCGGTGCCCTCGCCGGAGATCGCGGGCTGGTTCGCCGCCTCCGGCGCCCCGTACGCGGCGGAACTGTGCCGCCGCACCGCCGCCGACCGCAAGGGCGGGCACCTCGCGGTGCGCAAGGCCGACGGTCGCCTGATCCTGCGCGACACCGCGCAGACCCCGCCGGAGGAGATGGACTTCTTCACCGACGAGCACCGCCACCCCTATTTCCACACGAACAACCTGTGGTTCGATCTGGTGGCGCTCAAGGAGATCCTGAGCGCGCGCGATGGCGTGATGGGCCTGCCGCTCATCCGCAACGAGAAGACCGTGGATCCCGCGGACAAGACGAGCACGCCCGTGGTCCAGATCGAATCGGCGATGGGCGCGGCCATCGAGGTGTTCGAGGGCGCGACCGCGATTGCCGTGGATCGCTCCCGCTTCCTGCCCGTGAAGGCAACGAGCGACCTCCTGCTCGTGCGCTCGGACGCCTACGCCCTGACCGACACGCTCGCGCTCGAGCGGGTCGTGGATCAGGTGCCGCTCGTGCGCCTCGCCGATGCCCCCTACAAGCTCGTCGACGATTTCGAGGCGCACTTTCCCGAGGGGCCGCCCAGCCTGAGGAACGCCCGCACGCTCAGCGTTGAAGGCGACTGGTTCTTCGGAGCAGGGGTGAGCGTCAACGGCGAGGTGACCCTCGGCGAGGAGGGCGGCCGGATTCTCGCCGGGACACGGCTCGAGGGCTAGAAACCCGGCCCGTTCCGGCGCATTACAGAGGTATATTGCGCGGGTTCTCCCTGCTTGTCGTTCGTGATTGGGGCTGCTGACGACCTTGCTTTCAATAAGGGGAAGAAGCTCGGTGCATATGTATGAATCAGATTCGAGTGGTACACATATCTCCGGCTGGGCAGAATGGTTGAGCAGGCGAACCTCTTGTGCAAGCCAACGCGTATCGTTTATTGTCGAAATTCGCGAAGGACCTGCGGGCTAGCCCGGAACTTCGAGATGTCGATAAATAAAGGCACACTAAGCCTGATTTAGCATCGGCGCATGGTTCCGTTGAGCGTGAAGCGTGAATATCGACTACGTTTAGCCTTGGGGATGTGTCCTGCTGTACTCATCCATCGCTCTCTTCTCCTCCCTTTTGCGGTTGGGCTCTGACCTCCAGGCCGCGAAAAGTGGGACGGCAAGAGTGAGCGCCACGATCAGTATGTCCGACACAGGATTCTTGGGATCAATGTCAATCGTTGGCTTCCCCATCGCTGCCAAGCTGGCCCCTATGGCGGAGATGCAGGACCCGGTCGAGAGTAGCAACCAGTTCCAGGCGCGGGTGTTGTAGTTCTCCAATTCGACCGAGCGAGGGATCCACCCCAGTGCGGACTGGTCTGCCACTCCGGATATAGCGCGTATAAATGGCGTCCGAATCACCGAAGTCGACGTAGCCCGACGGTAGTTCTGGGAGTCTTTGGATCGGGCCACGGCGAGCCACGCCCACGGTTTTCTCAGGGCGTCAGCCGACTGGAGCATGCAGGCGAGGTATACGACCCAAGAACCAATCGCTACCATCCAGGGTGTGGTCATTTTTTCGTCTCCTTCTTAGTCTCTGTAATCGAACGGTAACAGTTGCTGAGTATGAGGTCAAGTATGATCTGTTGGAGAGATAAGCAAGAAGAGCGTTGAATGCCGACGCGAGGTGACATACTGTCTAGTGCGCGACCCGCTTGAGGGTCTTCGTACTCCCGCTTGGGGTTAGGTGCGTAGGCCGCCCGCGTTGCTGGATCGGCGATAGACTGAACGCAGTTGATCGGGAGTGGCGCCACACGAATTCGGCCTCGATGTGGCACTCATCTGAGCTGAACGCGGATTCTAGACATGTCCGTCGGCGATCGGTGAGTCGCTCTTGTCCGGCTCGCAGGAAGCTGCGGAACTGCTACGGCGGGTTGGCCTTTCGGTCGCGGTTGCCGTGGATTTCCTGTTGAATGTGGCGGAGGACCTTGTCAACAGTGACGGTGCCGAGATGGACCACATGGAATCTATCGGAGTCAGTCACGCCAGCCTCAAGCTGGTCTTCGATTGCGTTCTCGTAGCCGTGGGATGGCACCCAAGTTGGAGACCCCGCTGAGGCGGCAGCCTGGGGCGAGGTCCAGCAGAATGGCGCATACGCGTTGGTGATTGTCCCCAGTGAGGTCGACTAGTCCGGTGCACTCGTTGGATCCGCGCCTGCATTGATCCACGAGCTTGGTGGAGAAGTGGTGCCGGATGCACACTCGCCGACGCCAAGATAGCGGTGTCCGCGAAGCGGGACTCATCGGACGCAGTGGCTTCCAACACCGGTTTGATGGCTGCCACAGTGTTGGCCGGGTGGTAGCCCAGCTACTGGGCTAAGCCATGAACTGAGGCGTTCTCGCGTCGCATCTGCTGGATTGCCCACAAAGTGGCGCGAATTGTAGGCAACACTCTCCATGGCATGACGGTGGGGTGTTGCTCCATGAGCGAGTTCACCGGACAGGCCGGTTCCGGACAGAGTCAGCGCCATTTGCGCCACCACAATTTGACCGGTGCCCCGAAGTGCGGCGCATGGATCAACCCTAGGGTCTGCCTACTATGCACTGCACGATTACTCCGCAAGTAGGGCAACTCATCGCTACCGGCCTGGCAATCCGCAACCCAGCATCACTGCGCTCAAATGGGATCACATGGAGTCTCGGACCGTCGACCTGAAGGTCGTCGCATTGACAGTAACTACCGGCGACACGGCGTCCGGAAGTAAATTCTGGCATCGGCGAGGTCCTTGCGAATCAGGTGGGGTGGTCACTCCGATTCATGAAACCCCGACTCATCGCCGCGCCCACCACCGGATCTACGCTCACACCTCGCCCTACCGGGCCCCGAGGCCCGTGATGAGCTGAGCGAGGCCGTAGGGCAGCGGGTTGCCGTAGCGGTGGTTCGTGGCGCTGACCGCCTGCTCGCGCACGAACGTGAGCAGTTCGATCCGCCCGCTGGCCACGACGGGCCGGTCAAACAGGGCCACCTCCGGGCGCTGAACGATGGCTTCGCGCAGCTCGGGCTCGACGCCGCCGATGGCGCGCACGCGGTCCACGGCGAGGGCCGACAGGCGCGAGGCGAACCGGGCGGCGTCTTCATGGATCACCGTGAGGCCCGCCGCTCGCGCCGCCACCCCGGCATCGGCGTCAGCCACGGACACCTCGGAGCGCACCCCCGCCACCTGGGCGGCGTGCAGCACGCGCTCCACGTCCCGCGGGTGAGCACCTGCCGCGGCCCGCACGACGACGCTCGCCGGACGGTAGCGCAGCACGTTGATTTCGCCGTGCAGGCCCTGAATGTCGCGCGGCGCGAAGAAGCCGCGCCATTCGCCCGTATCGGAATCCATCGCGCTGCGCAGCCACGCATCGGTGCGAGCGGCGCCCGGATCCACGTCGTGCACGTCCATGAGGTGCACGAGGTAGTTGGGGCCGCCCGCCTTCGCGGTCTGCCCGATGGCGCTGCGCTTCCAGCCACCAAACGGCTGGCGCTGAACGATCGCACCCGTAATGCCGCGATTGACGTACAGGTTGCCCGCCTGGATGGCGTCCAGCCAGGTCTCGATCTCCGCTTCGTCGAGGCTGTGCAGGCCGGAAGTAAGCCCGTAGTCGGTGCCGTTGACCATCCGGATCGCATCCTCAAGCGTGTCGGCGTGCATGAGGCCGGCCACCGGACCGAAGTACTCGGTCAGGTGGAACTCGCTGCCTTCCTTCACCCCGGCACGCAGGCCCGGGAAAAACAGACGGCCGGTGGCATCGAGGGCGCGGGGGCGGGACAGCCACGATTCGCCGGGGCCGAGCACGCTGAGGCCGCGCTTGAGCTTGCCTTCCGGCTCCTCAATGACGGGGCCGACGGTGGCGCGCGGCGAGGTCGGGTGCCCCACGTCGAGGCTCAGCACGGCGTCCGCGAGCTGCGCGTGGAAACGTCGGGAGGTGGAGACCGAGCCGACCGTGACGATCAGGGACGCGGCCGAACACTTCTGACCCGCGTGGCCGAACGCGCTCGCCACAATGTCCTTGACCGCGAGATCGAGGTCGGCGTGCGGGGTCACGATGATCGCGTTCTTCCCGCTCGTTTCCGCCTTGATCGCGGTCGTGGGATTGAACGACGCGAACAGCTGGGCGGTCTCGTACGCGCCCGTGAGGATGATCTGATCCACCCGCGTATCGGCGATGAGGGCGCGCCCCACCTCGTTCTCGGGCACGTCCACGAGCCGCAGCACGTCGCGCGGGATGCCCGCCTCGTGCAGCAGGCGCACGAGGTAGGCGCCGGTGCGCCGGGCCTGGGGCGCGGGCTTGACGATGACGGCGCTGCCGGTGGCGAGCGCCGCAAGGATCGAACCGCACGGGATCGCGATGGGGAAGTTCCACGGCGGCGTCACGAGCGTGAGGGGCCGCGCCTCGAGCACCACGTCGGTGCGGGAGGCGAGGGCCTCGATGCTGTCGGCGTAGTACAGCGCGAAGTCAATCGCCTCGCTCACCTCGGCATCGCCCTGCTCGAGCATCTTCCCGGTCTCGCTCGCCGCCACTTCGAGCAGCGCGCCGCGGTGGTGCGCGAGGTGGACGGCCACGTCCCGCAGAATGCGCGCGCGCTCCTTCGCCCCCGCGGTATCCCACGCGCGCTGGCCCTCGAGGCACGAGGCGATCGCGTCCTGGACCTCCTGGACGCTCTCGAGCCGGGCGGCGTCGGCCTCCGCGAGTCCGAGGGTGCTCGCCGAGATTCGCTCCCGCACCCCGGCTGCCCACTCCTGATTCGCGGCCGTCGACACGTCGGTATCGGGGGTGTTGACGAAGCGGCCTGGACGCGCGGGAAGGGTGGGGGAGCCGAGCGTGATCTCGCCGTTCGCTTCGGCCCCGCGATCACCCGTGCGGTGTGTCGTGTCGGCGCCGCGCGCGAGCGATTCCGCGAGCGCCCGATCAAAGCGTTCGGCCTCGCGCGCGAACAGGTCCTCGCGCTCCTCGAGCTCCATGAGGGCCGACATGAAGTTCTCGCTCGAAGCGTTCTCCTCGAGCCGCCGCACCAGGTAGGAGACGGCCACGTCGAACTCCTTCGGGCTCACCACCGGCACGTAGAGGCGGATGGGGCCGACGCTGCGCGAGATGACCTCCTGCTGGGCGGGCGCCATGCCCGCGAGCATCTCGAACTCGACCTGCGGCGCCGCCTCGCCCCGCCGCGCCACCGGGATTCCCCGCTCCTGCATGAGCTGGTAGGCGTAGGCGATGTCGAAGAGGTTGTGGCCCGCGATGCCCAGGTGCACTGCACTCAGGTGCTCGGGGGTGAGGGCCTCCCGGAGCACGCGCTTGTAGTGCGCATCGGTCTCGAGCTTCGAGCCGAACGTGGCCAGCGGCCATTCGTGCAGCGACGCATCCACGCGCTCGAGGGCCAGGTTGGCCCCCTTGACGAGCCGCACCTTGACGGGGGCGCCGCCGCGCTCGACCCTCGCCGCGGCAAAGCGCTGCACGCGCTCCATCATCCGCTCGGCATCCGGCAGATATGCCTGAAGCACGAGGCCCGCGTACAGAGTGCGCAGTTCGTCGCGGCGAAGCAGCCGCTCGAACACCTCGACGGTCAGCTCGAGGTCCTTGAACTCCTCCATGTCCAGGTTGATGAATGTGGGCCTCGCCTGCGTGGCCGCCAGGCGGTACAGCGGCAGGAGCCGCTCGACGATGATCTCCACCGTCTCCTTCGCGCCCCACAGGCTCATGTGGTCCACAATCGAGGAGACCTTGATCGAGCAGTAGTCCACGTCGGGCCGCTCGATCAGGAAGCGCACCCCGGCAAGCCGCTTACCGGCTTCTTTCGCGCCCAGGACCGCTTCGCCCAGCAGGTTGACGTTGAGCTGCACCCCCGCCTTTCGATAGCGCGCGAGCGCGCGAGCGAAGTGCGGATCGCGAGCATCCAGGATCAGGTGACCCACCATGGAGCGCATGGCCGCCTGCGCCGTGGCGATCACCGGGCGCGGTAGCGCCCTCGAGGAGGCGGAGCCGACGGCCAGCAGCGGGCGCATGGCCGCGGGAAGGAACGCGGGCGGATCCGTGGCCAGCGTGCGCAGATGCGTGGCAGCCGCGGCGGGATCCTCGGGCCGCACCACCCGATCCACGAACCCCACCGTGAACTCGAGCCCCGCCGGATCCTTGAGAACGTCGGCCAGCATGCGCGCTTGCCGCGGGGTGGGCAGGTGCGAGGATTCCTCGACCCACGCCCGCACCTGGGCGCGGACGGCGGCGGAGGTGGCCTGCTGCGCGGGATCGCCCTGGAATGGGGCGGGAGAGGGCGAGGGGGCGGGGGACTGATCGTGGTGCGACAACGGTGTCGTCTCCTTTGGTGCGTGTCCAGGGGTGGTGGTCCACAGGGGTGAGCGCGAGGGTGGTGCGCACCTCCCAAACTACCCCCTCATGTGGCTGGTTCCACAATGCGAGTTTCGCTAAAACCCCACGCCAGGCGCCGCACTCCGGCAGGATCGTAGAGGCTGAGGCACGGCCCGCACCGACGCGGCCGCCGCACCCGCCTCACAGCGACAACGGTTCAAGGAGGAACAGGCGTGAATATCCATCGGACAACGGCCGATGACATCCATTCCGAGTGGCTGGGCAAGGTCCAGGTAGCCGAGGAGGCGATTCCACTCATCGGGCGCCTGTATCGGGAACGCAGCGTGGTCCCCCATATTTTCGGCCGCACCCTGGTCAACAAATCGGCCATCGACATCATCAAGGCGCACCGCTGGGCACGGCGCATCACCCACGGCGACAACGCCCGGCTCACGGAAACCCTCGCCATCCTGCGCCTGGCCGACGACAGCGGGGTCGAAGGCATCTCCCTGGACCTCGGGCACGTCGCCCGCACCGCCCGCGAAGAAGACGTGGACGTGCTCGATGCCGCGCGCGCATTCTTCGAGACCGCGACCGTGACCGAGGCCGATTACCCCACCGACGTGGTGCTCTACGGCTTCGGGCGCATCGGCCGCCTGCTCGCGCGCATCCTCATCGCCCACCAGGGCAGCGGCCTCGGGCTGCGCCTGCGCGCTATCGTCGTGCGGAAAAACGGCGACGGCGACCTCGCCAAGCGCGCGAGCCTCTTGCGCCGCGACTCGGTGCACGGCAGCTTCGAGGGCACCATCTCCGTGGATCGCGACACCTCGACCATCGAGGCAAACGGCACCCGCATCCAGGTGATCTACGCGAACGACCCCTCGGAGATCGACTACACCGCCTACGGAATCGACCGCGCCATCATCGTGGACAACACCGGACGCTGGCGCGACGAAGCGTCGCTCGCGCGCCACTTCGAGGCACGCGGCGCCGAACGAGTGCTGCTCACCGCCCCCGGCAAGGGCGACCTGCCCAACATCGTGTTCGGCATCAACCACACCGAGATCACCGCCGACACCCGCGTCGTGACCGCCGCGAGCTGCACCACGAACGCGATCACGCCCGTCCTCAAGGTCCTCGACGACACCTACGGCATCGAGCACGGCCACGTCGAGACCGTGCACTCCTACACCAACGACCAAAACCTCATCGACAACTTCCACACGGGACCGCGCCGGGGCCGCAGCGCCGCCCTCAACATGGTCATCACCGAAACCGGAGCCGCCAAGGCCGTGGCCAAGGCGCTCCCGCAACTCCAGGGCAAACTCTCCGGCAACGCCATCCGCGTCCCCACGCCGGACGTCTCCCTCGCAATCCTCAACCTCACCCTCGGGCGCGAGGTTCAGCGCGAAGAGCTCAACGACCTCATGCGCCAGACCTCCCTCACGGGCAAGCTGCGCAACCAAATCGACTTCATCGCCTCACCGGAAGTGGTCTCGACCGACTTCGTGGGCTCCAAGCGCGCGGGCATCGTGGACGGCCTCGCCACCATCACCGAAGGCGCACGGATCGTCCTGTACGTCTGGTACGACAACGAGTTCGGCTACTCCTCCCAGGTGATTCGCGTCCTCGAACACATGAGCGAGCTGGCCCAGCAGCGCGCCATCACCTGAGCGGGCGGTCCTGACCCGGCACCCCGGATCGGGCGGCCCTGACATGGAAACGGGGGCGGCGCACCTGGCGCCGCCCCCGTTTCCCCTGCCGCGTAGACGCGGCGGAATGCACGTCAGCCGATGGCCGTCGCCGTGAACTGCATCGCCGGATCGACGTACAGATCCTGGTTCTCCACGAGCAGCAGCTCGCGCGAGCCCGCATCCTGCGTGTTCTTCAAGAGGTCGAACACGCTCGAGGCGGTGCGCTCGAGCGCGAGGCGCGGATCGCCCGTGCTGCGGTAGTGCGCGGTGAACAGCGCTGCCGTCACATCGCCGGAGCCGTTAATCTTCTTCGGCAGGCGAGGCGTCTCGACGATCCACGCGCCGCTCGGGTCGCTCACGAGCATCTCGAGGCGATCAGCGGGAGTCTCGGGACGCAACACCGAGGTCACGAGCACGGTCGTGGGGCCCTGGGCCTTGAGCGCCTCGACGGCATCGAGGGTCTGCTCAAGCGTCTCGGTCTTCTCACCCGTGAGGAACGACAGCTCGAACTGGTTCGGCGTCACCAGATCGGCCTTCGGGATCACGAGCTCGCGCATGAGCGGCGGAATCTCCGGATTCACGTAGCAGCCGGACAGCGCGTTGCCCATGACGGGATCGGCGGTGTAGGTGGCCGCGGGGTTCGCGGCGCGCACCCGCTCGACGGCCTCGAGGATCACTTCGGCAATCGCCGGGGAACCCTGGTAACCGGAGAGCACCACGTCGACCTCGGCGAGGGCGCCGCGCTCCTGAATCCCCACGATCACGTCCCTGACGCTCTCGGCGTCGATGATGGGGCCACGCCAGGCGCCGTAGCCCGTGTGGTTGGAGAAGTTCACCGTGTAGACCGGCCACACCTCGTGGCCGAGGCGTTGGAGGGGGAAAACGGCGGCGGAATTACCGACGTGGCCGTAGGCCACGGCTGACTGAATCGACAGAATTTTCACTCGCACATTGTGCCACGCGCCCCGCGCTCTAGAACAGTGCGGGAGCGTCCGCGCGGCCGCGTTCGTCCAGGTAGCAACCGCCACAGAGCGATTCGTAGCCCACAGTGCCAGCGCCGTCGATCGCCACCTGCTCGCCTTCGAACACGAAGCGTCCGTTGACGGTTCGGCAGTTGAACTCCGCTTGCGAACCGCAGCGGCACATCGTGGGCAGCTTCTCGAAGTTGTCGGCTAGCTCGAACAGGCGCGCGCTGCCGGGAAACTGCGCGGTGAGGAAGTCGGTGCGCAGGCCGTAGCAGATCACCGAGTAGCCATCGAGCTTGGCCACGAGGAACAGCTGATCCACCTGCTCGGGATCGAGGAACTGGGATTCGTCCACGAGCACGCAGTGCACGTGCTCGGCCGGATGCGTCACCACGAAGTCGGCGATGGCCTGGCGCAGATCCTGCCCGGACTCGATGAGGACATCGACCCGGCGCCTGGCGCCCCCGCGCGCCACCACCCAGTCCTCGCCCTTCGTATCGACGGCCGGCTTGACGGTCACGGTGGCAAGGCCCCGCTCCTCGTAGTTGTAGGCCGTCTTGATGAGGGTGTCGGACTTGCCGGAGTTCATGGCCCCGTACTTGAAATGTAGCTTCGCCACGCGCACCCGTGCTTTCCTTGGGAGTTATCCGAGTCCACACAACCTTAACGCAACCGCCCTTGTTAACGTGGGCCGAGTGAAGAGCAACGTTGAGAGCGCCGATCAGAGCGCCAAGGAGCCCGGCCGCCCGCCGGTTCCGTCCGAGCTCGGGGCGATCCCGGCGCGCAAGAAGTTCACCCGAAAGAACCGCGCGCGCCGCTCCTCGAAGGTGTGGAACTCCCGCCCCACCGCGGCCCAGTTGCAGCTCAATCAGACCGACGTCACGCGCCGCATCCCCGTCGGCCTCTCCACCTCCTCCGTCTTCCCGCTCGGGCTCGAGCGCTGCTTCCAGGCCGCCCACGAAACCGGGTACGACGGCGTCGAGGTCATGGTCTCCGTCGGCAAGGACACGCGCGATGCCCACACCCTGCGCTCCCACGTGCTGACCTACGAACAGCCGATCCTGTCCCTGCACGCGCCCACCCTGTTCTTCCTTCAGTTCCTCGGCGGGCTGGACCCCGCGAAGAAGCTTGAGGACACGATGCGGCTCGCGGTGGACCTGGGGGTGCCGACGGTCGTGGCGCACCCGCCGTTTCGCTGGCAGGGCAGTTACGCCCGGCGCTTCGTGGACACCGTGGCCGAACTGGAGGAGAAGTACCAGGTCGAACTCGCGGTCGAGAACATGTACCCGTGGCGCCTCGGCGTGCGCGAGGCGCTGCCGTACTTCCCGGACCACGACCCGACCGACGAGGCTTACCGGCACGTCACGGTGGATCTCTCGCACGCCTCGACCGCGGGCGATGACGCCCTCGTCATGATCGACCGGGTGGGGGATCGCCTCGCCCACCTGCACCTGACCGACGGCAGCGGCAACACGCTCAAGGACGAACACCTCGTGCCGGGCGACGGCAATCAGCCCGCGGCGGAAATCCTGCAGCGGCTCGTGCGCCGAGGCTGGCACGGATCGATTGTGGTGGAGATCGCCACCGGCAAGTCGCGCTCGCTGTCGGCGAAACTGCCCGATATCCGCCGGTCCCTCGCGTTCGCGCGGCGCGAGTTGGGTCACCATTTGCTCTAGCGGGGGCTTTGTGGCAGCGGATTGTCACGTTTGTTCCAGCCCTCCGGTGGAACAATGGGCGGGCACCTCGCCCGCGCCTGAGCGGGCGGCACCCGTACTTGGAAAGACACATGGCACTCATTCCCAACACCGCGTTTGAGCACGCGAACGCGGCGATCCTCGCCGTGACCGCCGTTGAAGCTCAGGTCCCCGTGACCTCGGACGAAATCGACGACATGCTCGCACCCGCCCGCAAGCGCCTGCGGCTTCCCAAGGGGACTCTGCAGCGCGTAGCCGGGGTGTATGAGCGACGCTGGTGGAAGGACCGCGAGAACGGCTGGAAGCAGGGCGTCGTGCTCGCCGCGGAACGGGCCATGGCCCAGGCAGGCATTACGCGCGATCAGGTAGGCATCCTCATCAATGCGTCGGTGTCCCGTCAGCACCTCGAGCCCGCGATGAGCACCCACATTCACCAGGCGCTCGGGATGCCCGCCTCGTGCATGAACTTCGACATCACGAACGCGTGCCTCGGCTTCGTCAACGCCATGACCATGGTCTCCGGGCTCATCGATGCCGGGCAGGTGGACTACGCGCTCGTGGTGGGCGCCGAAGACGTTGAGGAAGTGCAGCGCCGCACGATTGATCGCCTCAACCAGAAGACCGCCACGCGCGAGGACTTCACGAACCAGTTCGCCTCCCTCACGCTCGGCTCCGGGGCCGCCGCCGCGGTGATCGGCCGCGCGGACCGGCACCCCGAGGGGCACCGGATCCTCCACACCCAGACGCGGGCCGGCACGGAGCACCACGAACTGTGCATCGGCGACATGGACGATATGCGCACCGACACGGCGGGCCTGCTCGAAAACGGGCTCCAACTCGTGACCGATACCTGGCGCGCGGGGGAGGCCTCGGGACGGGACTACTCCTCGATGGACTTCTTCGTGACCCACCAGGTCTCGATGGTGTACACGCGGGCGTTCGCGCAGGCGATGGGCCTGGACATGGAGCGGATCCCCGTCACCTTCCCCGAACTGGGCAACATTGCCGCCGAAGCGGTCCCGCTCACGATCGGGCTGCACCAGGACAAGTTCAGCAGGGGGGATCGGATCCTCCTGCTCGGCGTGGGCTCCGGCCTCAATACGGCGATGATGGAGGTTCAGTGGTGATGGCGGCACGATTCACAGACGTGATCGAGGTTCCCGATCTGGACGGGGTGGATCCGCGGCTGCACCGCACGCGCGTGGTCAACGACTCGTTCGGCGAGGCGCGGCGCTGGCACTACCTCGACAACGCCGACCTGCTGGCCGAACGGGGCATCACGCCGCGCGGCACCCTGCTCGCGGTGCACGGCAACCCCACGTCGTCCTATCTTTTCCGCTCCCTGTACCGCGACAGCATCGACTGGCGCGTCATCGCGGTGGATCAGCTCGAGATGGGTTACTCGGAGCGCACCGAGCGCACGCGCCGCCTCCAGGACCGCATCACGGACCTGTCCCTGTTCACCGACGCGCTCGACGTGCGCGGGCCCGTCATCACCGTGGGCCACGACTGGGGCGGGATCGTGTCGATTGGGTGGGCGCTCGATAATCGCCACGACGTGATCGGCATGATCCTCACGAACACCGCGATCTACCAGGGCCTCGGGGAATCGCTTCCCGCCTCCCTTCAGCTCGCTACCGCGCCCGGTTTCCTGCCGCTGTCCACGTCCTCCACCGATGCGTTCTTGCGCACCACCGTCAACCTCAGCCGCCCGCGCCTCAGCCCCGAGGTGCAGCACGGCTACTACGCGCCGTACAAGGGCGCGGCCCGCCGCCGCGGCATCGAGGCTTTCGTCGCGGACGTTCCCGCCGGTGCGGACCACCCCTCGCGCGCCACCCTCGAGCGCCTCGCGAAGGGCCTGCGCACCATGAAAGTGCCCACCCTCATGGTGTGGGGCCCGCGCGATGTGGTGTTCTCCGACCGCTACCTGCGCGACCTCATCGACCGCGTCCCCCACGCGGATGTGCACCGGGTGGAGGGCGCCTCCCACCTCGTGTGGGACGACGCCCCGGTCGCGGACATCGTTGCCACGTGGCTTCGGCGCCGCTTCGGCGACGGCGAGGTCGCGTCGGCGGCCTCGAGCCTCGAGGCCCGCCCGAGCGTGTCGAGCGCGGCCGAGCAGTGCGAGTATCGCCGCCTCGGATCGCTCGTGACCGAACGCGCGCTCGATCCCGCGACGCGCCGCGAGGCGGCCGTGGTCGAGATGCTGCCCGAGGGGCCGCGCACGATCACGTGGGCGCTCCTGGAGCGACGCATCGCGGAACTGGCCACGGGCCTGCTCGCCCACGGCGTGCGCCCCGGCCAGCGGGTGAGCGTCCTCGTGAAGCCCGGCGCCGATCTCACGGCCGTGCTGTACGCGTGCCTGCGCATCGGCGCGGTCGCCGTCATCGCGGACGCGGGCCTCGGCATCAAGGGCCTCACGCGCGCCGTCGTCGGCAGCCACCCCGACTACATCATCGGTATCCCCACCGCGCTCACCGCGGCCCGCACCCTCGGCTGGCCGGGCGAGCGGATCTCCGTGCGGACCCTGCCGACGCTCGACCGCACCGTGCTCGGCGTGAGCACGTCGATTGACGAGCTCGTGCGCGAAGGCGCCCAGGTGCGCGCGCTCGGCGGCGAGACGGACATCCCCGCGCCGGACCCGGATGCCGACGCCCTAGTGCTGTTCACCTCCGGCTCGACCGGGCCCGCGAAGGGCGCCGTCTACACGCACCGCCAGGCAAGCGCGATGTTCTCCGCCGTCGGCGACACCCTCGATCTGCGCCCCGAGCGCGGCCTCGTGGCCGGCTTCGCGCCGTTCGCGCTGCTCGGCCCCGCCCTCGGCGCCCCGTCCATCGTGCCGGACATGGATGTCACCCGCCCGGGCGAACTGACCGCCGGGGCCCTCGCCGATGCCGTGGACCAGCTGGGCTCGCCCGCCGTGTTCACCGCCCCCGCGGCCCTGCAGAACATCCTCGACACCGCGGATGGTCTTGATGAGCGCCAGCGGGCCGCGCTCGCACGCGTGCCCAGCTTCTTTAGCGCGGGCGCGCCCATTCCGGCCGCTCTGCTGCGCCAGCTGCGCACCCTCATGCCGAACGCGCAGGCCTTCTCTCCCTACGGGATGACCGAATGCCTCGCGGTCGCCGCCATCGACCTCGAGGGGATCGAGGCGGCGGGCGAGGGCAGCGGCGTGTGCGTCGGCACGCCCGTCCCTCGGGTCCAGCTGGCCATCGCGCCCCTTCTGGCCGACGGCACCACGGGAGAGGAGATCACGACCGAGCCCGGGGTCGTGGGCGAGGTCCTCGTTCGCGCCCCCCACGTGCGCGATCGCTACCTGCACCTGTGGCGCACCACCGACGAATCGATGCGGTTCGAGGGCTACCACGCGACGGGTGACGTGGGACAGCTCGATGCCGAGGGCCGGCTCTGGATCGAGGGCCGCCTCGCCCACGTGCTCGCAACCGCCCACGGACCCGTGACTCCCGTCCAGGTGGAAAAGGCCGCGGAATCCCTGGATGAGGTGCGCCGCGCCGGTGTGGCGGGCGTGGGCCCGGCGGGCACCGAACAGGTCATCGTGATCGTGGAGCGCCCCACCTCCTACCGGGCGGGCAAGCCCACCACCCCCGTCGCGGCGAGCCCCGAACTGCAAGCGCTCGTGCGCGAGGCGGTTGCCGAAAGCACCGGGGTCGAGGTCACGGCCGTGTTCGAGACGCGGTCGCTGCCCACCGACATTCGCCACAACTCGAAGATCGACCGCGCGCGCCTGGCGGCCTGGGCCGCTCGCGAGCTCGCCGGGGAAAAGAGCGCGCTGTGAAGGTGCTCGTGACCGGGGCCTCCGGGATGCTCGGGGGCGCCGTGGCAAGGATCCTGCGCGATCAGGGCCACGAGGTGAGCGCGTTCCAGCGCAGGCCCGCGGGCATCCACGGGGTGCGGGACGTGCAGGGCTCGCTCAGCTCCGACGAGGACGTGCGGCGCGCGATCGGCGAGAATGACGGCGTCGTGCACCTCGCCGCCAAGGTCTCGATCTCCGGTCCCGAAGAGGAATACCGGGCCGTGAACATCGAGGGCACGCGGCGCATCGTCGAGTCGCTCCGAGCGCGCGGCGGCGGCAAGCTCGTCAACATTTCCTCCCCGTCCGTGGCCCACCACGGCTCCGCCATCGTGGGGCTCGATGCGACAGCTCCCGAACCGGAGCGGGCCCGCGGGCCGTACGCCCGCACGAAGGCCGCCGCGGAACTCATCGCGATGGGGGCCGACGGCGTGGACGGCGTGCTCGTCACCTCGATCCGCCCGCACGTGGTGTGGGGCCCCGGCGATACGCAGCTCGTGGAGCGGATCGTGCAGCGCGCCGCGTCGGGCCGCCTGCCGCTGCTGGACAACGGCATGGCGCTCATCGACACGACCTACGTGGACAACGCCGCGCACGCCATCGTGGCCGCACTCGATCGGATCGAGGACGTGCACGGCGAATCGTTCGTGGTCTCCAACGGGCAGCCGCGCACGGTGCGCGACATCATCGTGGGTTTCTGCGACGCCGCCGGGGTGCGCCGCCCCACCCTCAAGGTGCCCGGGAGCGCGGTGCGCCTCGCGGGCCGCGTCATCGAAAAGGTGTGGGAGATCCGCCCCGGCTACGACGAGCCGCCGATGACCGAGTTCCTCGCCGAACAGCTCTCGACCGCCCACTGGTTTGACCAGCGGCGCACCCGCGAGCGGCTCCAGTGGAGCCCCGAGGTGAGCCTCGATGAGGGCTTTGCGCGCCTCACGCAGTACTACGATGAGCGACGTGACTGACGCGACGAATGACGCGGCCCTCGAGGCCGCGGAGATTGCCCAGATTGACGCCGAGCTGCGCGCGGAGCGCGAGGCGCGGCCGAAGGCGGGCGCAGGTACCGTCGGCTGGGTGCTGCTCGTGGGCAGCGCGCTCGGCTGGATCGCCTCGCTCGCGCTGAGCCTCGACAAGCTCGCGCTCCTGGAGAATCCGGGGGCATCGCTCGCGTGCGACATCAGCCCCTTCATTTCGTGCGGCACCTTCCTCGGCACGTGGCAGGCGAGCACATTCATCATCCCCAACATGTTCATCGGACTCACGGGCTTCTCCATCATGGGGGTCGTGGGCGCCCTGTATCTGTCGCGGGTTCAGCTGCCGGGCTGGTTCGTGTGGGCGGCGTTTGGCGGGGTGGTGTTCTCCTTCGCGTTCGTGCACTGGCTGGCCCTCAACGCCCTATTCGCGATCCACGCCCTGTGCCCGTGGTGCCTTGTGGTCTGGGCCGTGAGCGCCCCGATGTTCTTCGTCATGCTCGCCCGGCTCGTCGAAACCGATGTCCTGCAGGTCTCGGGTACCGCCCGGCGCCTCATGCGCGCCTGGGTGCCGCTGAGCCTCGCCTGGTACCTCCTCGTCATCGTCGCGGCCATCGTCGTGTTCTTCGAGCAGTGGCTCGTCATGTTCGGCCTGCGCTAAGGCGCGCTCTCCACGCCCCATTTTTCGGCCCCCGGGGCCGGTTATCCCCATCTCTCGCCGTGCGCCGCACGCGCTGATCGCCCTGCCTAGCGTGGTGCCATGAGGCATCGCGCAGAGTTTCCTTCACCGCCCGCACCGCCGCCCGCCGCGGCGGATAGCGACGGGCCGTCCGCGCCCACCGACCGTGAACGCTCGTGGGCCGAGGTCGAAGCGTGGGCGCGCGAGAGCGCCCCTGCCCGCTCCCGCATCCGCTGGGCGGCGCTGCGCGAGCCGAGCTTCCTCGTGGGCCTCATCGCCGCGCTCGCGCTCGTGGGCGGCGGCATCCACATGGCGGCCTCCATGACCGTGAGCGACCAGGCGATCACCGAGCCGACCGCAGGCACGTCCAGTGCAGAGACGCCCGAGGCGGCCAGCGGCGCCGATGCCTCCTCCTCGGCGCCCATGGCGAGCGCCCCGCCCGCCGCCGAGCCCGGCGCCGCACCGGCCCAGCCGGGCGACCCCGCTTCGGGAACCGCGGGCACGCAGGTGCGGGTCCACGTGGTCGGGCAGGTGGTCGAGCCTGCCGTGGTGCACCTGAGCGCCGATGCCCGCGTGGCCGACGCGATTGAGGCCGCGGGCGGCCTGACAGCCGACGCCGACCCCGCGGCGGTGAACCTGGCCCGCGCCGTGAGCGATGGCGAGCAGATCTACGTGCCCGCCGTGGGGGAGGATCCGCGCGCCGGGGTGAGCGGTGGGGGTGCTTCGGGCAGTGCGGGAGGCGGCGACTCTGACGGTGCCCAGCAGGGATCCGGCGCCGCGTCCGGCAGCGCCGCAGCGGGCGGCCTCATCAACGTCAACACCGCGAGCTCGACCGATCTGCAAGAACTGCCGGGCATCGGCCCGGCCATTGCCGAACGCATCATCGCCCACCGGGAGGCGAACGGGCCGTTTAGCTCCGTCGAGGCGCTCACCGATGTGTCCGGCATCGGGCAGGCGACGCTCGGGAAGTTCCGTGACCGCATCACCGTCTGATCCCCGCGGCCTCTGGCTCGTGCCCGCCGCGATTCTCGTGTGGATCGCGGCCATCGTCGGCAATGCCGTGGGCGCGTCCGCCGCACTCATTGCCGTCCTACCCGGCCTCGTCGCCCTCATGGTCCCCGAGCGGCGCCTGCGCGCCCACGGAGCGCTGTGCGTCATCGCGGGCCTCGCCCTTGGCGCGGTGCTCTCCGGCCTTCACGCGGACCGCGCCGCGGTCGATGCGGCCGCCGTCGGCCCCGCACGCATCACCGCCGACGTGCGCCTCACCTCCTCACCCGCCTCACCTGCACACAGAGCCGGCGCCGCCCCCTGGCGTACGGCGCACCTGAGCGCCTCCGCCGTGCCGCTCGGCACCGACGCCACCATCGGACGCCACACCGTATCGCTGCCCGCGGGAAGCCGATTCGTGCTGCGCATCGACGAGTCCACGCGTGGAATCGGACCGGAGGACGCGACCGCGCTCGCCGCCGGTGACGCCGTGCGCGTGAGCGGACGCTTCGAGCGGGACGGGAGCACGTTCTTTGTCACCGTCACCGACCTGTCCCGATCCACAGCTCCCACGCCCGGGGCGGGGGAGGGCCCCGCGTGGCGCGCCACTATCCACGCGCGGCTGCGCGAGGCCACCGCCTTCCTGCCCCCGGACGAAGCCGCGCTCGTGCGCGGCATGACCATCGGCGACACCTCCGGCATGAGCGCCGAGGTGGATGAGGCGATGAAGGTCTCCGGCCTCACGCACCTCGTGGCCGTCTCCGGCGCGAACGTCGCCTTCGTCTACGCCAGTGTCGCGATTCCGCTGCTCTATCTCGGCGTCCGCCGCCGCGTGCGCGTGGCGCTCGCGGGCCTCGCGATCCTCGGCTACGTCCTCGTCGTGGGCCCGGAGCCCAGTCTGGTGCGGGCGGCCACCATGGCCGCCCCGCTGCTCGTGGCCCGCTTCATCGGCGTGCGCACACCTGCCCTGAACGCCCTCGCCCTCGCCGTCCTCGCGTGGTCGATCATCGAGCCGCCCCTCGCGGCGAGCTACGGCTTCGTGCTCAGCGTCCTCGCCACGGGCGCGATCCTCGTGCTCGCCCCCTGGCTCGCCCGGCTCCTGCACGAGGCGAGCGGGAAGCGCGTGAGCGAACGCCTCGCGCTCGTGCTGGCCGTCCCATTCGCGGCGCAAGTGGCCTGCACTCCCGTGCTCATCCTGCTGCGCCCCGAACTCTCCATCTGGTCCGTGAGCGCGAACATCCTCGCGGAAATCGTTGTCGCACCCGCCACGATCCTCGGCTTCGTCGGCGCCATCCTCGTGCCCATCGCGCCCCTCCCGGCCACCTGGGCCCTGTGGGCCTCGGGCGCCCTCGCCCACGTCCTCGTCCTCATCGCCCTCGTCTTTGAGTCCCTTCCCGGCGCCCACGTCACCCTTCCCGCGGGCGCCCGCGGGGTGGTTCTCGCCGCCCTCGCTATCGCGGCGGGCATAGCCCTGCTGCGGCTGCGCTCGAACCGAATCGTGCGGTGGGCGCTTGCGGCGAGCCTCGCGCTCGTCCTTGCCGCGTGGGGCGTGCGCGCGGGCAGCGGGGCCGGAGAGGACTGGCAGGTCGCGATGTGCGACGTGGGCCAGGGCGATGCCCTCGTGGTGCGCGAACAGGCGAGCGCCGAGGCGCCAACCATCCTCGTCGATACGGGCCCCGATCCCCGGGTGCTCGAGACGTGCCTCGGCGCCCTCGGCGTCCAGCGGATCGACCTCGCGATCCTCACGCACCCGCACGCCGATCACGTGGGAGCCCTCGAGGTCCTTTCCGGGCCGCTCGCACCACGCGAGGCGTGGCTGTGCCCGCTCGATGACTCCACCGCGCGCTCCCTCCCGCCCTCGACCTCGGTGACCATGCCGCTCGCGGGCCACGCCGAGCACCTCGGCGGGCTCGGATTGACGGTGCTGTGGCCCCCGTCGGCAGAGGTGGCCCGGAGCATGGGCGCCGCGGAGCAGGGCAGCGACGAGTCCGCGCTCAACGACTGCTCCCTCGCCGTCCACATCGACGGGCCCGACGGGCTCTCGGTCCTCACGCTAGGAGACCTCGAACCCCTCGCGCAAGAGGCACTAGCGGCAAGCGACGTCCCCGAGGCCGATTTGGTCAAGGTCGCGCACCACGGCTCCCGCAGGCAATTCCCCGAGCTATACGCGCTGACCCGGGCCCGCGTGGGCCTCATCGGCGTGGGCGCCAACTCCTACGGGCACCCGCACCCCACCGCCCTGCGGATGCTCGAGAACCAGGGCGTGCGGGTGCTGCGCACGGACGAGCACGGCACGGTGCGCCTGAAGATCGACGGCGGGCAGTGGCGGCTGCTCGGCGGTCCCGCTCTCGAATAGACTGGGGCGGCCAGCGGGGCGCCGAGGCGCCCCCGGGAATCAACGAGAGGGCCCGATGAGCGAGGTTCAGTGGCACAGCGTGGCGCCGGCGCCGGTGGTCCTGGTGACCGGAAGGGAGCAGCTGTTCGCGCAGCGGGTCGTGCAGCGCCTCAAGGACCTCAGCCGCGCCGCCCACGACAACCTCGAGATCCACGACCTCGCGGCGCAAGAAACCTCGAAATACGACCTCGCGCAAGTGAGCGCCCCCTCCCTGTTCGGCGAACCCCGGCTCGTCCTCATCGACGATGTGGCCAAGGGCGGCGATCCGCTCATCGAGGCGCTCATCGCCTACGTGGCCTCACCCGAGCCCGACGTGAGCCTCGTGCTCCTTCACCGCGGGGATGCGCGCGGCAAGAAACTCATCGACACCGTGAAAAAGTCGTCCTACCCGTGGGTGAGCGCCGCGCCGCTCAAGAAGTCCAAGGACATCGCCACGTTCGCGATGAGCGAGTTCTCGCGCGCGGGCAGGCGCATTAACTCCGATGCCGTCACCTCGCTCGTGGAAGCGTTCGGCAGCGACCTCATGGAACTGGCCGCCACGTGCCAGCAGCTCATGGCCGACACGGCCCCGGAGGACGACTCGAGCGCGGGCCCCATCACTCTCGCGCACGTGCACGCCCTTACGGCGGGCCGCGCCGACACGACCGGCTTCGCCGTCGCCGACGCCACCCTCGCGGGCCGCGAGCGGGACGCTCTCGCGCTGCTGCGCCAGGCCGAACTCGCGGGCATCGCCCCCGCGGCGCTCGTCGGCACCTTCGCCTCCAAGATGCGCCAGCTGGCCCGCGTCTCCATCCCGGGCGCCACTGCGAGTTCGCTCGGGATGCCCGAGTGGATGTTCCGCAACCAGTCCCGCGAGGCCCGACACTTCACTGATCGTGCGCTCGCCGCTTCGCTCGAGGCCGTGGCCCGGGCGGATGCGGGCGTCAAAGGCCAGGAACGGGACCCGCAATGGGTGCTGCAGCGCCTGATCGTTGAGATCGTGCGCGCCCGACGCGCCCGCTGAGACCACGGATAAGGAACACCATGACTCCCAACCGCACCGGCCGGATCATCTGGGCCGTCGCCATCTCCCTCATGACCCTGCTCGTGGTCCTGCTCCTGCTCGAAACGCTCGTGGAACAGGTGCGCGGCCTGCTGTAGAGCGGCCGCGCACCTGGGGTTTCACGGGGCGCGCCCCGGCGCATCACCGGGGTGCACGCCCGGGATATTACGGGGTGTAGTGCACCGGCGAGTTCGGGCCGAGCGGCAACTCGAGGCCGTACCAGCCGAGCGTCATGAGCGCCCACGCCACCATGAACGCGATCGAGTACGGCAGCATCGTGGCGATCATCGAGCCGATGCCGATCTTCTTGTCATACCGCTGGGCCACCGCGATGATGAGCGCGAAGTAGGTCAGCAGCGGGCTGAGGATGTTCGTGGCCGAATCCGAGACGCGGTAGGCGGCCTGCGTGAACTCGGGGGAGATCCCGAGGTGCATCATGATCGGCACCATGATCGGGGCCAGCATCGCCCACTTCGCCGAGGCGGAGCCGACGAAGAGGTTGATGACGCCCACGAAGCCCATGAACACGAGCACGAGCAGGATGCCGGTGAGGCTGATCGAGTCGAGGAAGTTCGCGCCGAGCACGGAGATGAGTTTGCCGAGCCCGGATTCGCTGAAGTAGGCGATGAATTGACCGGCGGTGAAGGCGAGCACGAGGAACATCGACATGCCCGCCATGGTCTTCGAGATGAGGTCCACGGCATCGGTATCGTTCGTGACCACCTTCGTGACGATGCCGTAGACCAGGCCGGGTACGAAGAACGCGATGATGATAATGATGACGAGCGAGCTCATGAACGGCGACTGGACCACCGCGCCGCCCTCGCCGCGCAACAGTCCGTTCTCCGGCACGATGAGCAGGGCCAGGGCAATGAGGGTGATGACGAGCGAGATCCCGGCCCATGTGAGGCCCTTCTTCTCGGTCGCGGTCAGGGCCATGGCCTCGCTATCGCTCTGGTCGATCAGGCCCTCGCCCTTCCAGGGGCCGAGGCGGGGCTCCACGATGTACTGGCTCACGAGCGTGCCGACGATGGTGAGCAGGAAGGTGCTGGCGATGATGAAGTAGTAGTTCATCGCGAGGTTCATGCCCGCCGCGTAGGCGGGATCGACCGTCGCGGCCGCCTCGATGGTGAGTTCGCCGAGCATGACGTCGGTGCCGGAGAGCAGCAGGTTTGCGCTGAAGCCCGCGGAGACGCCCGCGAATGCGGCGGCGATACCCGCGAGGGGGTGGCGGCCGACGGCCATGAACAAGATGGCGGCCAGCGGCGGCAGGACCACGTATCCGGCGTCGGAGGCGACGGAGGACATGACGCCGGCGAAGACGATGCCGAGGGTCACGAGCGGCTTCGGGACGGCGAGGATGAACGAGCGCAGTACCGTGCCGATGAGCCCGGACTGTTCGGCCATGCCGATGCCGATCATCGTGGCCAGCACGACGCCGAGGGGAGCGAAGTTGATGAAGTTCGCGACCGCCGAGGTGAACATCCACTGCACGCCTTCGCGCTCGAGCAGGTTCGTGATCTCGATGGTGCTGCCATCGCTCGGGTCGACCGCGGTGACGCCGAGGGTGGACAGCAGCCACGAGGCGAGCACGACCGCGACGGCGAGCAGGCCGAACAGCGTGGCGGGGTGCGGCAGCTTGTTGCCGCCCACTTCGATGATGTCCAGGAACAGTTGGAAAATGCCGCGCCGCTTCTTGGCGGGCCCGAGATCGGGCTCGGCAGCGGGGGAGGAGGATGCGCTCATGGGCTGGCTCTCTTCACAGTAGGGGTCAGTCAGTATGGGCGTGATGTCCCGCGGTCTCCGCGACACTGCGGGGCATGGATGTTGAGGAGAGCAGCAGGGGCGGACCGCGTGGTCCGCAACAAGGACAACATTGTTGCATGAGCGTGCTGGCGGGCGCCACGCACGTGAACCGGTGCGTCACCGGGCCACGCGCCTGGCGCGGCACACCTGTGCAGGTCACGCACGCGATGGCGTGATCTCCCGCGCGCACAACAACGCGCCCCCACCATCGGTGAGGGCGCGCCGGGAGCGAGCGATAACGCTCGACTCGGTTACTTGCTGAGCGTGCTCACAAGCTTCGCGAGACCCGACTTGCGGTTCGCGGCCTGGTTCTTGTGGATGACGCCCTTGGAGACGGCCTTGTCGAGCTTGCGGTTCGCGGCGGCCAGTGCGGTGCTCGACGCGTCGGCGTCGCCCGCGGCGACGGCGGTGCGGACCTTGCGCACGTACGTCTTGAGTTCGCTGCGGTACGCCTTGTTGCGCTCGCGAGCCTTCTCGTTGGTCTTGATGCGCTTGATCTGGGACTTGATGTTTGCCACGTGGTGCCTTTTCTGGTCTTGATGGTGGTGGAACGTCGATCGTGCTGAGGGCGCACACGCAAGCGGGGACCGGCGGTGGGGTGTCGCCTGGAGACGTCCGCGGTGCGCTACACGATCAACAACACGCGTGCCCTGCAGCCCACGAGGTGTCCCAGACACGGGAGGGGCACTCGCTTCGCATGCACGCGGTATGTTCACACATACAGCCGACCACCCTACCAGGGCCCCGGCCGCGCGAGGCTGCCACGGGGCCTACCAGCCGTGCGCGTCACGTGTGGCGTTGGCCACCGACTCGAAGCGGGCCCGGTCGAGCGCGCCGCCGGGGCGGCGCACGTCGGCCACGCGGACCCGGATCAGGCGGTTGATCCGCACCTCGGAAGCTCGCCCCTTCCGGTCCCAGTCTCCCGTGCCGATATCGACCCACCGGTTGCCGTGGGCGTCGGTGTGATCGCCCCGCCCGCGGTCGCGAGAAGAGAGCATGAGGCCGACGACCACGGGCCCGTCGGCCCCGGATTCTTCCGCCAGGACGAGCAGCGGGCGGTCCTTGCCGCGGCTTGGATCGTCCTCGAAGCTCACCCAGGCCCACACGATTTCGCCCGGGTCCGGGTGGGAATCGGGTGTCGCGTCGTAGGTCATCGTGAGCGGCTTGCGCGAGTCGCGGTCGCTCAGTGCGGCTGCGCGCTCGTCGGGGCTCGAGGAGCCACTGCCGTCGGCCCGTGCGGAGGAGGAGCCGGCGGATGGGGCGCCTCTGGACGCTCCGGTGGACGCGCCGCGAGAGCCTCGCGCGCGGCGCACGCCCTCTTTCACGACCGCGCGCGTGGCCCGGCGCACCGAGGGGTCGCGGGAGAGGCGGCCCAGCAGATTCAGGAGGGAGTCGATCACGCGCATGAGGCGACCGTATCAACCGTTCGGCGCCCGCCGGTGCCGCCGCCCGTTATTCCCTTCACTCGCCACCGCGCCTTCGGCCTCGCGGCACGGGTCGGCGGCGGGTTCCGTGAGAGCATGGACCGATCCCTCGCGCCACCTCGCGCGCGCCAATGGAAGGAAGCATCGGTGCCCACGAACGGCCCTGCCGCAGATATGTCTCTGATTGACCCCGCCTCGACCCAGGTGGATCGTCTCCGCAACTTCTGCATCATCGCGCACATCGACCACGGCAAGTCCACGCTTGCCGACAGGATGCTGCAGCTGACCGGCGTGGTGGACGCGCGTGCGATGCGCGCCCAGTACCTCGACCGCATGGACATCGAGCGTGAGCGCGGCATCACCGTGAAGAGCCAGGCGGTGCGGATGCCGTGGGTGCTCGACGGCGAGGCGTTCGCCCTCAACATGATCGATACGCCCGGCCACGTGGACTTCACCTACGAGGTTTCGCGTTCGCTCGCCGCGTGCGAGGGCGCGATCCTGCTCGTGGACGCGGCCCAGGGCATCGAGGCGCAGACCCTCGCGAACCTGTACCTCGCGATGGAGAACGACCTCACGATCATTCCCGTCCTCAATAAGATCGACCTGCCCGCGGCGGATCCCGAGAAGTACGCGGCGGAAATCGCGCAGCTCGTCGGCTGCGAACCCGATGACGTGCTGCGGGTGTCCGGCAAGACCGGCGCCGGGGTCGAGGAACTTCTCGATCACGTGGTCCGCACGATCGATCCGCCGGTGGGGGACGCCGACGCCCCCTGCCGCGCGATGATCTTCGACTCCGTGTACGACACCTACCGCGGCGTGGTCACCTACGTGCGCGTGATCGACGGGCACCTGCGGCCCCGCGACAAGATCACGATGATGTCCACCGGCGCCACGCACGAACTGCTCGAGATCGGGGTGATTTCCCCGGAGCCGGTGCCGACGAAGGGCCTCGGCGTGGGCGAGGTAGGCTACCTCATCACCGGCGTCAAGGACGTGCGCCAGTCGAAGGTGGGCGACACGGTGACCACCGCGGTGCGCGGCGCGACCGAGGCGCTCGACGGCTACTCCGATCCGAAGCCGATGGTGTTTTCGGGTCTCTTCCCCATCGACGGCTCCGACTATCCCGCGCTGCGCGATGCACTCGACAAGCTCAAGCTCAACGATGCCGCGCTCAACTACGAGCCGGAAACCTCGACCGCGCTCGGCTTCGGCTTCCGCGTCGGCTTCCTGGGGCTCCTGCACCTGGAAATCGTGCGCGAGCGCCTCGAGCGCGAGTTCGGCCTGGACCTCATCTCCACCGCGCCGTCCGTGGTGTACCACGTGACGATGGAGGACCGCACGGAGATCGAAGTGCTCAACCCCTCCGACTTCCCCGAGGGCAAGGTGCACGAGATCCGCGAGCCGGTCGCGAAGTCCACGATCCTCGTGCCGAGCGACTACGTGGGCACCGTCATGGAGCTGTGCCAGTCCAAGCGCGGCGCCCTGCAGGGCATGGACTACCTGAGCGAGGACCGCGTGGAGCTGCGCTACCTCCTGCCGCTCGCGGAGATCGTGTTCGACTTCTTCGATCAGCTCAAGAGCCGCACGAAGGGCTACGCCTCGCTCGACTACGACGTGCAGGGCGAGCAGGCCGCGGATCTGGTGAAGGTAGACATGCTGCTGCAGGGTGAGCCCGTCGATGCGTTCAGCGCGATTGTGCACCGCGACAAGGCGTACCACTACGGGGTGGAGATGTCCGGCAAGCTCAAGGCCCTCATTCCCCGCCAGCAGTTCGAGGTGCCGATCCAGGCGGCCATCGGCTCGCGGATCATCGCGCGCGAGAACATCCGGGCGATGCGCAAGGACGTGCTGTCCAAGTGCTACGGCGGCGATATTTCGCGCAAGCGGAAGCTGCTGGAGAAGCAGAAGGAGGGCAAGAAGCGCATGAAGAACATCGGCTCGGTCGAGGTTCCGCAAGAAGCGTTCATCGCGGCGCTGCGCTCCGATACCGACGGCAAGGACGCGAAGAAGAAGTGAGCGGCCAGATCGCGGCGGTGTGTACGGTTCAGGAGCTCTTTCCGGTTCCGGCCGTGGGCCTCATGTCCGGCATTAACAAGCGGCCCCGCTCCACCCCCGTGCGCCTGCTGCCCCACGGCGTGCTCGGCGACGTGCAGGGGGACCGCGAGCATCACGGCGGCCTCTTCAAGGCGGTCTACGCGTTCGCGCGAGAGACGCGCGAGGAGCTGGCCCGGCGGGAGGGCCGGGAGGATCTGGCCGACGGATTCTTCGGCGAAAACCTCGTAACCGAGGGGATCGATACCGACGAGGTCATCGTGGGGACGCGCTGGCGCGTGGGAACAGCCGTCATCGAGGCGACCGTGCCGCGCACGCCGTGCCGCACGTTCGCCACCTGGATGGGCGATCGGGCCTGGCCGCGCCGCTTCATGGAGTTCGGCAAGTGCGGCGCGTACTTCCGGGTGCACGAGCCGGGCGAGGTGAGCGCGGGCGATGCGATCGAGGTGTCCGAGGTGCCCGATCACGGCGTGAGCGTGGGAGCGTTCTTCCGCGGCCTCAGCGGAGGTCTCGAACCCGCGCAGGCGACCGCGCTCCTGGACTGGGCGCGGGCCGCCGAGCGGCCCCTGTACGAGTCGATGGCGCGCACGTGCCTGCTCACCCTCGAGCGCGCAGGCATCGCCTATGACTTCCCGGCGCAGCTGCGCACCGACGGGCGCGGCCACTGACCGTGCACGATCCCCGCCGCCTCTCCGTCTACCTTCACGTGCCCTTTTGCGCCGTGCGCTGCGGATACTGCGACTTCAACACCTACACCGCCACCGAACTCGGGGGCGGGGGAAGCCAGGCCGAATACCCGGCGAACGCGATGCGGGAGATGGACCTCACCCTCGCCGACGACGCCCGCTCCGGAGTCACCTATGACGAGATCGGGACGGTCTTTTTCGGCGGCGGCACCCCCACGCTCCTGCCCGCCGAGGACCAGGCGCGGATGCTCGCGCACCTCACCTCCCTCATCCCCCTGGCCGCGGGCGCGGAGATCACGACGGAGGCGAACCCCGATTCCGTGACCCGTGCCTCGCTCGCGAGGCTCGCCGACGCGGGAGTGACCCGCGTGAGCTTCGGGATGCAATCGGCCGTGCCGCGCGTGCTCGCGGTCCTGGATCGCACCCACGATCCCGAGTCCGTGCCGCGCGCCGTCCAGAGGGCCCGCGAGGCCGGGCTCCAGGTGAGCCTCGACATGATCTACGGGACGCCGACGGAAACCCTCGCCGACGTGGAGGCCACGCTCGCGGCGATCACGGCGATGGCTCCCGATCACGTGAGCGCCTATTCGCTCATCGTGGAGGGCAATACGAAGATGGCGCGGCAGCTGCGCCGCGGCGAGATCCAGGAGCCCGACCCGGACTTCATGGCCGACGCGTACGAGCTGATCTCTGCCACGCTCGGCGCCGACGGCCTCGAGTGGTACGAGGTCTCGAACTTCGCCCGCACCGAGGATGCCCGGTGCCGCCACAATCTCGCGTACTGGCGCGGCGGTGATTGGTGGGGGATCGGTCCCGGCGCTCACCGTCACCGTGACGGCTATCGCGCGTGGAACGTCAAGCACCCGAGTCGCTACGCGCGGATGCTGGCCGACGGCCTACTGCCGGTGCAGGAGAGCGAGCGGGTGAGCGAGGCTGATCGGGCGATGGAGCGCCTCATGCTCGAGCTGCGGCTGCGGGACGGCATGGCACTTGACGCGATCGAGCTGCTGTCCACGCCCGCCGCGCGGCGGGTGCTCGATTCCTACGCCACCCGCGGGCTCGTCGATGCCGACGCGCTTTGCGCGGGGCGGGTGCGCGTGAGTGAGGCGGGACGGCTCATGGCCGACGCCATCGTCCGCGACCTCGCGAGCCTCGACTAGCGCCCGTGCCCCGGCGGTGGGCTTAGACGTGCAGGGAATCCCTCCGCGCGGAACCCTCGCGCGCGAGAGAGCGCTCCCGTGCGGCGGGAGCGGGTGCCTCCAGGCGGAAGAGCCAAATCGCCGAGACGGCGATGGGAATCAACGCGATCCAGATGAATGTGGCGTAGAAGTCCCACACATCGAGCTCGCCCCGGATACCGGCGTAGGTCGCGAGGCTCGCGGCACCGGCGAGGACCGAGCCGAGGAGCAGGGCCCGCACGCGGGGCAGGCGCGTGCGAGAGCCCGAGCGGCTCACGGCGACGGCGCCACCAGCGGCAGCGATGGACACGAGGAGCAGGACTCCGGGAAGCAGAGAGATGACATCGTTCATGAGAATCCGGCACGCTCCTTGGTCGCGGGGCACCCCCGGTCACGGCGGCCGAGCCGCCGCGCTGGTCCCTCACGAGGGTGAGGAGCGGGTGATGCGGCGATTCTATGCACTCCCGATGGCGCCACGCTGTGAGCCGCGCCACCTCAGGAGTGCCCAGCCCAACACGGCGAGCAGGAGGGTGCCCACCGCCGCGAGGATGCCGCTGAGTTCGGTCATTCCCGCGCGCGCCGTCGCGTCGGCCGCCGCATAGCCGAGCGGGAGCAGCCCGATGCCGATGAAGCCGTCGAGCGAGAGGGCCTTGCCGAGCGCGTGCTGGGGCATCCGCAGCTGCATCTGCGTGGCGAAGTTGACGGCGAAGGCTTCGAGGAAGAACCCGGCCACCGCGGCCGCGATGCTGAGAACGATGGCGTGGGGGTAGACGGCGATCACGAGAATGGGCAGCGCCTTCGGAGCAAGCAGCAGGAGCGGCGTGCCGACGGGATCCCGGAACGTCGCGCGGCGGTAGTAGACACCCCCGGCGATGAGGCCCGCCGCAAACGACGCCGAGACGATGCCCCACTCGGCGGCGCCCGTGCCGCCCTCGCCCGCGATAGCGATGGGGCCCCGAAGCTGGAAGAACCCCGCCCAGAGCAGGTTCATCGCGGAGGTGGTGAGCACGATGATGACGAACCAGCCCTGCAGGATGTCCCGCAGGCCGCTCGGCTCCGGTCCCTCGCTCGCGCGCGAGCGCATGGCGGGCAGCGCGCACAGCGTGAGCGCGGAGACCGCCATGAAGATCGCCATCGCGAGGGGGACCACGCCGGGTGGCAGGACTGCGATGGCCGCGCCCGCCACGACGGGCGAAAGGAGGGCCACGATATTGAGGGAGATGCGGATATTCGCCACGACGGTTTTCATCGCGTCGCGATCCACGAGGAAGGACAGGAGACTGTGCGTGGCCGGTCCGTTGAGACCGGCGAGCAGCCCGAGCAGGGCCCCGATCCCGATCCAGAGGGTGGGGTTGTGAGCATCGGTGAACAGCAGCAGGGCGAACGCGGCCCACGTGAGGCCCGCGAGCATCTGGACGCACACGAGGAAGGCTTGGCGGTTGACCCGATCAATGATGATGCCCGCCGTCGCGAGCGCCACGAGCTGGCCCACCGCTTGCGCGCTCAGCATCGGGGCCAGCACGCTCGCCCCGACCGAGGCGCTCAGCGTGGATACCGCGAGGACCACCGGCGCCGCGGTGCCCGAGGCCCCGGCGATGAGCCTGCTGGCCCAGTAGATCCTCAGGTTCCTCGTCGCCGTCATGAGGCAGGGTCGGTCGTCACGAAGTCGATGAGCTCCTCGATGCGGCCGCTCAGCGTCGGCTCCACGTCCGCGTAGGAGCGCACGCGGGCAAGGATCTTCTGCCAGCCCTCGGCGATGTCGGCTTGCGACGCAGCGGGAAGGCCCAGGGCGCGCAGGGACCCCACCTTGATGTCGGTGCCGCGGGGCACGTGCGGCCATGCGGCGAGGCCCACGCGTGCCGGTTTCACCGCCTGCCACACGTCTACGTACGGGTGCCCGAGGATGAGGACGTGGTGGCCGATCCCCGGGAGCGCCATGACCTCGTTCGCGATCCGGGTCTCCTTCGATCCGGGCACGAGGTGATCGAGCAGGATGCCGAGCCGCTGGCCGGGCCCCGGCTGGAAGCCCTGCACCCGCTCGGCCAGGTTGTCGGCCCCGTCGAGCATCTCCACGACCACGCCCTCGATGCGCAGATCGTGCCCCCAGACCTTCTCCACGAGTTCGGCGTCGTGCTTGCCTTCGACCCAGATGCGGCTTCCGCGAGCCACGCTCGCGCGCTGACCGGCCACGTAGACGGAGCCGGAGGCGCTGCGCAGCCGCTGAGCCGAGGCCGGGGGCGCGGCGACGGGGGCGGTGAGGCGCACGGGCGCCCCGTCGATGAGGAACCCCGGCCCGAGCGGGAAACTGCGACGGTTACCCCGCCGGTCCTCGAGTTCCAGAACCTGAAGCCCGCCCGACTTCTCGACGCGGATCACGGCGCCGACCCAGCCGGTCTGCGCATCCTCGACGACGAGGCCGGGCGTGGCGGGAACATCGCGGGAGGTGGGGCGGGTGCGGTGGTGGCGCGGGGCGGCGGAGCCGGAAAGCACATCGTTGCCGTAGCGATCGTGAGTCACGGTCACCGAACCTACCAAAGGCATGTTCGCTCACAGGGCACCGCCACACCATGCGCGAGGGTGCATCGGCCCCGTAGTATTGGCACTCGGGCGCGCAGACTGCTAACGATCTGGGCGTCGCGAGTCTGAGGCCGGGAGCGAAAGGGCGGTGAGTGAGCCATGGACGAACGCAAGCTCAGCATCCTCGGAGCCATCGTGGAGGACTACGTGGCCACGCGCGAACCCGTCGGCTCCAAATCCCTCCTCGAGCGCCACGATCTCGGGGTGAGTGCCGCCACGGTGCGCAACGATATGTCGGTCCTCGAGGACGAGGGGCTCATCATGCAGCCCCACACCTCCGCGGGCCGCATCCCCACCGACAAGGGCTATCGCGTCTTCGTGGATCACGTGGCCCAGGTCAAGCCCCTGTCGGCCCCCGAACGCCGCGCCATCCAGCGCTTCTTCGACGGCGCCCACGACCTCGACGATCTCCTCTCGCGCACCGTGCGGCTGCTCTCGCAGCTCACGCAGCAGGTCGCGGTGGTCCAGTACCCGGCGCTTCGGCAGGCGCACGTGCGCCACGTCGAACTCGTGAAGGTCGCCGAGACGCTCCTGCTCGTGGTCCTCATTACCGACTCGGGGCTCGTCAACCAGCACACGATCACGCTCCTGCACCCGCAGAGCGAGGCGTTCTACCAGGACCTGCGGGCGCGGGTGAACCGCGTGGCCGCGGGCAAAGCCGTGACCGCGCTCGGCGCCGACCTCGGCGCCCTCGAAGGCGCCGCCGCGACCCACGAGCGCGAGGCGACGGGCGAAGTGCTCGCCGCCGTTCGTCACCTGCTCGATGCCCGGCGCGAAGACCGCATCGTCATGGCCGGCGCGGCCAACCTGGCCCGCGGCGCCCAGTATTCGCGCGACGTCGAACCCATGCTCGACGTGCTCGAAGAACAACTCATCATGCTGCGCCTGCTCGGCGAGATGACCGCCCAGCAGGGAGAGGTGGACGTGCTCATCGGCGAAGAACTCGCCAACGACGCCCTCGCGCGCGCCGCGCTCGTGGGCACCGCCTACACCGACGGCACGCCGGGGGAGCGCCCCGGCTCCCGCATCGCCATCCTGGGGCCCTCGCGGATGGACTACGTCACCTCCATTTCCTCGGTCTCCGCCGTGGCCCGCTATATTTCCCGTTTCATGTCCTGAATCCAGGACACCAATCAACAAGGACACCTAGGTGAACGACGAGTTCTACGAGATTCTGGGCGTCAGCCGCGAGGCCGACGCCGAAGAAATCAAGCGGGCCTACCGCAAGAAGGCCCGCAAGCTGCACCCGGACGTCAACCCCGACCCGGAAGCGGCCGAAGAAATGAAGCGGGTCTCGCTCGCCTACGAGACGCTGTCCAACCCCGAGAAGCGCCGTATGTACGACATGGGCGGCGGCCAGGGCGGATTCGGTGGCTTCGGCGGTTTTGGCGGCGGCGCCACGTTCGACTTCGCCGACATCTTCGATGCGTTCGCGGGAGCTTCCGGCATGGGTGGCCGCAGCCGAGGCCCCATCCCGCGCCAGCGCCGCGGTAACGACATCCTGCGCCGCCTCACCGTCGACCTCGCCGATGTCATCTTCGGCAGCGACCAGGAAGTCGAGTTCCGCACGGCCAGCCTGTGCTCGCGCTGCGAGGGCACGTGCGCGGAGCCGGGCACCTCCATCAGCGAGTGCGGCACCTGCCACGGCTCCGGCCATGTCCAGCGCACCGTGAACTCCCTGCTCGGGCAGATGGTGCAGCTGACCCCGTGCCCGGTCTGCCAGGGGCACGGCGACATCATCGACAATCCCTGCTCCGAATGCTCCGGCCACGGCCGCGTGCAGAGCGAGCGCACCATCCGGGTGCGCGTGCCCTCCGGTGTGGACAGCGGCACCCGGATCCAGCTGCGCGGCGAAGGTGAAGTGGGTGAAGCGGGCGGCCCCTCGGGCGACCTCTTCGTCGAGATCAGCGTGCGCGAGCACGAGATCTTCCACCGCGACGGCACAAACCTCATCGCCCGCCTGACCATCACGATGGCCGCGGCCGCGCTCGGCACCGCGGTCGATCTGGACACGTTCGATGGGCCGCGCGAAGTGGTCGTCAAGCCCGGCACGCAGCCCGGCGACGTGGTGCGCTTGCGCGACCTCGGCGTCACGGCCCTGCGCAGCGACCGCCGCGGCGACATCCTCGTCGAAGTCCAGGTGGAAACCCCCACCAAGCTCTCCGGCGAGGAGCGCGAGCTGCTGGAACGCTTCGCTGCTCTGCGCGGCGAAGACCCCGTCAAGGCGCCCTCGAGGGCCGACGGCGGCATGTTCTCCAAGCTGCGAGACAAGCTCCGCGACCTGTGAGCCTGAAGAACTTCCTGCTGCTCGAGGGCACCCTCGCCGGGCTCGACGCCGGGGCGAGGGTGCGGATCGACGGCAGCGAAGGGCACCACGGCGCCCGGGTCATGCGCCTGCGCACCGGCGAATCGATCCTTGTGACCGACACGCACCGCCACCAGGTTCCCGCCGAGGTGATCGAGGTGGACCGCGGCGCCTTCACGGTGCGGCTCTCGGCCCCGAGCGCCCCCGCGCCGGAAATCTCGCCCCGCCTCGTGCTCGTGCAGGCCCTCGCGAAGGGCGGTCGCGACGACGCCGCCGTGGAAACGGCGACCGAACTCGGCGTCGATGCCATCGTGCCGTGGCAGTCCGAGCGCGCGATCGTGCAGTGGAAGGGGGAGCGTGCCGAACGTGGGCGCGAGAAATGGACCGCGACCGTCCACGCCGCCGTCAAGCAGTCGCGCCGGGCCACCATTCCCTCCGTCGGCTCAGCCCTCGCCACCCCCGCGCTCGCGGCCGAGATCCGGGAGCGCGTGGACGCCGGGGCGCTCGTGCTCCTGCTGCACGAAGAAGCAGCCGACGGCCTCTCGGGAACCATCGCCGCGCTCTCGACCGGTCAGAGGCCGCTACCGCCCGAAGTCTGGGTGATGGTCGGGCCCGAGGGCGGGGTGAGCCAGAGCGAAGTGAGCACCCTTCGCGGGGCCGGTGCCACGCCCACGCGCCTCGGCACCGAGATCATGCGCGCCTCAAGCGCCGGGCCCGCGGCGCTCGCGGCGCTTGCCGCCGCCGTCGGCCGCTGGTAACCGCCCACGCCCGTGCTCTGACCTCACGCCCATCCGCACGCCACCGGGCGCGCGGGGCGCCCTCCAGGCGCCGCACCTAGAATGTCGGGAGACGATTCTTCTCGCGGGATTCCCGGCCCGCACCAGCATCAGGAGGCAATCATGACCGACAGCGACTGCGTGTTCTGCCGCATCGTCGCGGGCGAGATTCCCGCGAGCGTGGTCTACGAGGACGCCGAGGTGATCTGCTTCGAGGACCTCCACCCCCAGGCCCCCGTCCACGTGCTCGCCGTCCCGAAAACGCACGTGGCCGACGTGGTCGAACTGGCCGCCCACCCCGCCCTGCTGTCCGCCGTCGTGAACGCCGCGGGCACCGTGGCCGCCGAGCGGGCGGGCGGCGACTTCCGCCTCGTGTTCAACACCGGCGCAGACGCCGGGCAGACCGTCTTTCACGCGCACGGCCACATCCTCGCCGGCGCGCCACACACCGAAGGAGACTTGACATCACCGTGAGCGATCTGCACGAACGCTACGTCGCCATCCCCGATCACCTGCGCCCCATCGCGGTGCTCGGCGCCAACGATCAGGCCCTCAACGTCATCGAGAAAATCCTCCCCGATGTCGATGTCTCGATGCGCGGCCACCGCATCACGCTGCGCGGGCCCGAGTCCTCGCTCGACCGCGCGGCGGCGATCATGCACGCCATCATCGAGATTGCCGCCGATGGGCACGAGGTGACCGGCGAGGCCGTCCACCGGGCCGCGGAACTGTACGGCGATGAACGCCGCCGCGACGCCCAGGTCTCCGAGATCCTCAGCCACGCCGTGCTGTCGGCGAGGGGCCGCACGATCCGCCCGAAGACCGTCGGCCAAAAGCACTACGTGGATGCGATTGACGAGAACACGATTGTGTTCGGGATTGGCCCCGCGGGCACCGGCAAGACCTACCTCGCCGTCGCGAAGGCAGTGCAGGCCCTGCTCTCGAAGCGGGTCAACCGCATCATCCTCACCCGCCCCGCCGTGGAGGCGGGGGAGCGGCTCGGGTTCCTCCCGGGCACCCTCAACGAGAAGATCGATCCCTACCTGCGGCCCCTGTACGACGCGCTGCACGACATGCTCGATCCCGAATCGATCCCGCGCCTCATGGGGGCGGGCACCATTGAGGTGGCGCCGCTGGCCTACATGCGCGGGCGCACCCTCAACGATGCGTTCATCATCCTGGACGAGGCCCAGAACACGACGCCCGAGCAGATGAAGATGTTCCTCACGCGCCTCGGCTTCAACTCCACGATGGTCGTGACGGGCGATGCCACGCAGGTGGATCTGCCCGGCAGCACCCGCAGCGGCCTGCGCGTGGTGGAACGCGTGCTGAAGGGCGTGGGCGATATCGAGTTTTGCCACCTGAGCTCCAAGGACGTGGTGCGCCACCGCCTCGTGAGCGACATCGTGGACGCCTACGCCCGGTGGGACCTCGCGGAGATGACCCCGCGTGAGAAGAGGGGAAAGAAGTGAGCATCGAAGTCAACAACGAGACCACCACGCGGCTCGACGAGCGCGAGTTCGTGGATCTTGCCCGCTACGTCATCGACGCCCTCTACCTGCACCCCGCCACGGAACTTTCGATCCTGTTCGTTGACGAGGACGCGATGAGCGCCCTGCACGAGGAGTGGATGGACCTCGAAGGCCCGACCGATGTCATGAGCTTTCCCATGGACGAACTGCGCGAAGGCAGCGAACACCAGGTGGCGCCAGAGGGCCTTCTGGGCGATATCGTCATCTGCCCGAGCGTGGCCGCCGCCCAGGCGCGCATCGCGGGCCACAGCGCGGAGGAGGAGATGCTGCTGCTGCTCACGCACGGCATGCTGCACCTGCTGGGTTACGACCACGTGGAGCCCGACGAAGAGAAGGTCATGTTCGCGCTCCAGCGCAAGCTCCTGCTGACCTTCCTCGCCACGCGTAGCGAGACGGCCCGGATCGAGGACACCGGCGAGGGCGGCGCGTGAGCCCCCTCGACTTCCTCCTGCCGGTCGCGCTCGTCGCGATCTTCCTCGCCGTAGCCCTCGGGGCCGCGGACTCCGCGATGATGTCGCTCTCTCGGGCGGGGCTCGAGCGCGCGCTCGAGGATGCTCCGGCGAGGCGCCGTACGCGCCTGCTCACCTATCACGACGATGCCCACCGCACCCTCGCCGTGCTCGCGCTCGGGCGCGTGCTCGCCGAAACCACGTACGCCGTGGCGATCACCGCGTACATGTTCGAGCGGATCGACGGCCTCTGGGTGCCGCTCCTGCTCGCGATTGGTCTCACGGGCCTCGTCTCGTTCATCGGCGCCTCGGTCTCCCCGCGCACCCTGGGCCGCCGCTATCCCGAGGCCACGATGATCCGCCTCGGTCCCCTGATCGGCACGGCCCGCGTCGTGCTCGGCCTGCCCGCCCGCGTGCTCATCCACATCTCCAACGCCCTCACCCCCGGCGGCAAGATCACCGGCGGCCCGTTCGCCACGGAGTCCGAACTGCGTCAGCTCGTGGACCGCGCGAGCGAGGGCGAGGCCCTCGAGGACGACGAGCGCGACATGATCCAGGGCGTCTTCGATCTGGGCGACACCCGCATCCGCGAACTCATGGTGCCGCGCACCGACATGGTGACCATCGACGCGGACGCGACCGCGACCTCCGCGATGCGCCTGTTCGTGCGCTCGGGCTTCAGCCGCATCCCCGTGATCGGCGATGGCGTGGATGACCTGCGCGGAATGCTGTACTTCAAGGACGTCATGCGCGCGATCCACTCGCCGTGGAACCCGGGCGGGCAGCGCCCCGTCACGGAGATCATGCGCGAGGTGACGTTCTTCCCCGAGTTCCTCGAAGCCGACAAGGTGATGGAACAGATGCGGGCCCTGCGCGTCCACGTGGGCATCGTCGTGGACGAATACGGCGGCGTGGCCGGCATCATCACGATTGAGGACATCCTCGAAGAAATCGTGGGCGACATCGCCGACGAACACGACCGGCGCGAAGACGGCGCCGAACAGGTGGCCGACGGCGAGTTCCGCGTTCCGGCCCGCATGCCCATCGACGAGGTGGGCGAGCTGTTCCAGCTCGATATTGACGACGAGGACGTGGACACGATTGGGGGACTGCTCGGCAAGACCCTCGGTCGCGTGCCTATCGTCGGCTCCGAAGGGGACGCCCACGGCCTGCACATGATCGCCGACCGCACGAGCGGGCGCCGCAAGCAGGTCTCCCACCTCCTGATCACCCGCACGCCCCGCAGCGAGAGTTCCGACCCGGAACTGGCCGCCCCCGAGCCCCACGAAGAGAGCACCCCATGACCACGCCCGAGACCTTCCGCAGCGGCTTCGTCGCCCTCGTCGGCCGCCCCAACGTCGGCAAATCCACCCTCACGAACCGCATGGTGGGCGACAAGGTGGCGATCACGAGCTCCAAGCCGCAGACCACGAGGCGCGCGATTCGCGGCATCGTCACGCGCGAACATGACCAGATCGTGCTCGTGGACACCCCCGGCGTGCACCGCCCCCGCACCCTGCTGGGCAAGCGCCTCAACGACCTCGTGCGCGACACCCTCTCCGAGGTGGACGTGGTGGGCTTTTGCCTCCCGGCCGATCAGAAGCTCGGACCCGGCGATACCTACATCGCGAACGAACTGCGAGAACTTCGGGGCCAGCGCGGCAAGCCCGCCCTCGTGGCCATCGTGACGAAGTCCGACACGGTGACCAAGGAGGAGCTTGGCGCTCACCTGCTCGCGGTCGAACAGTTCATTGACGCCGACGCCATCGTGCCGATCTCCGCGCTCGAGGGCACCCAGGTCACCGTGCTCGAAGACGTCATCGCGGGCTTGCTGCCCAAATCGCCCGCGCTCTACCCGGATGGCCAGCTGACCGAGGAAAGCGACGCCGATCGGATCGCCGAACTGGTCCGCGAGGCCGCGCTCGAAGGCGTTCACGACGAGCTTCCGCACTCGCTCGCGGTCGTGGTCGAAGAGATCGTCGAGGAGAGCCTCGACGGCGACGTGTTCGCGGAGGTCGCACCGGGCGAGGGCCGCCTCGTCGTGCGGGTGTCCCTGTTCGTCGAGCGCGATTCCCAAAAGGGCATCATCATCGGCAAGGGCGGCCAGCGCCTCAAGGAGGTGGGCACCCGGGCCCGCAAGGGGATCAATGCCCTGCTGGGCCGCCCCGTCCACCTCGAGATCCGGGTCAAGGTGGCCAAGGACTGGCAGCGCGATCCCAAGCAGCTAGGCCGCCTCGGGTTCTAAACCTGTCCACGCCGCGGCCCCGTCGGCCCCGAGCGTCCGACCAGGTGTAGGGTGAGGGCCATGTCGCACGTGAGCCTTCTCCTTAGCTGCCGCGTCGAGGCCTAGATCGCCGGGTCCTCGCCGCGGGTTTCTCGGTGCCGGCGAACACATCGATCCCACGGCCCTCGGGCCGTCAGTGCAGGAAGAAGCCTCCAGGACATGACGAACAATCCCGGCGTCGTTGCCGCCACCACCGACCCCCAGGTCCCCGTTGTGGGACAGCAGGGGGATGCCCCGCAGCAGCCCTCCGGCATGCCGGTGCACAAGTACCTCCCGTTCCACGAGCAGATCGCGGTCGATCTGAGCGAGCGTTCGTGGCCGGACCGCGTGGTGCGCCGCGCCCCCCGCTGGTGCGCGGTCGATCTGCGCGACGGCAATCAGGCGCTCGTGGACCCCATGAACACGGAGCGCAAGCTCCGCATGTTCGACCTCCTGGTCCGCATGGGCTACAAGGAGATCGAGGTGGGCTTCCCGTCCGCCTCCCAGACCGATTTCGATTTCGTGCGCACCCTCATCGAGGAAGATCGCATCCCGGCCGACGTCAGCATCCAGGTGCTCGTCCAGTGCCGCGAGCACCTCATCGAGCGCACCTTTGAATCCCTGCACGGAGCCTCGCGCGCCATCGTCCACTTCTACAACTCCACCTCCGTGCTCCAGCGCGACGTGGTGTTTCGGGCGAACGAGGACGAGGTGCTGGACATCGCGGTGCGCGGGGCGCTGCTCGCCCGAAAGTACGAGGAGACGCTCGAGGGCACCGAGATCACCTACGAATACTCCCCGGAATCATTCACGGGCACGGAGCTCGAATACGCGGCCCGCGTGTGCAACGCGGTCATCGACGTCATCCAGCCCACGCCCGAGCGCAAGATCATCATCAACCTTCCGGCCACGGTCGAAATGGCCACGCCGAACGTGTACGCCGACTCGATTGAGTGGATGAGCACGCACCTGAACAATCGCGAGAGCGTGATTTTGAGCCTGCACCCCCACAACGACCGCGGCACCGGCGTGGCCGCCGCCGAGCTGGGCTACCTCGCGGGCGCCGACCGGATCGAGGGCTGCCTGTTCGGCAACGGCGAGCGCACCGGCAACGTGGACCTCGTGACCCTCGGCATGAATCTCGCGAGTCAGGGCATCGACCCGCAGATTGACTTCTCGGACATGGACGAGATTCGCCGCACGGTCGAGCACTGCAATCAGCTGCGGGTCCACGAACGCCACCCCTACGGCGGCGACCTCGTGTTCACGGCGTTTTCCGGATCGCATCAGGACGCGATCAAGAAGGGCTTCGAGCGCATGCACGAGGATGCCGCCAAGGCGGGCCGGAGCGTGGACGACCTCGTGTGGCGCGTCCCGTACCTGCCGGTGGATCCGAAGGACATCGGCCGCTCGTACGAGGCCGTGATCCGCGTGAACTCCCAGTCCGGCAAGGGCGGGGTCGCCTACCTGCTGAAGACCGAGCACGGGCTCGACCTCCCGCGCCGCCTGCAGATCGAGTTTTCCGGGCTCGTCCAGCGGCACACGGACACCTCGGGTGGCGAGATCTCCGCCGAGACCCTGTGGGAGGTGTTCGTGGACGAATACCTGCCCGCGCCCGATCCGGCGAAGCGGTGGGGGCGGTTCGGCTTCTCGAGCGTCCAGCAGTTCTCCGAGGGCGACGGGGCCGACAGGATCGCGGTCGAGCTCAGCGTGGATGGGCACACGGACGTGGTGGAGGGGATTGGCAACGGCCCGCTCGACGGCTTCGTCAAGGCCCTGGACTCCAAGGGCGTGCGCGTACGGATCCTGGATTACGCGGAGCACGCCCTGACCGAGGGCGATGACTCGCTCGCGGCCGCGTACATCGAGGCGGAGATCGGCGATGCGATCTTCTGGGGCGTGGGGATCGACGGTTCGATCACGCGCGCCTCGCTGCTCGCGCTTGTCTCCGCCCTGAATCGGGCCGAGCGCGCGGGTCGCGCCGCTTGAGCACTTCGTGAGCTCACGTCTGTATCGCGATGATGCGATCGTGCTTCGCACCCAGGATCTGGGCGAGGCCGATCGCATCATCACCCTTGCGACGAAGTCCCACGGCACCGTGCGGGCCGTGGCCAAGGGCGTGCGCAAGACCTCCTCGCGCTTCGGGGCGCGGCTCGAGCCGTTTCAGCGGGTCGATGTGCAGCTGCACCGCGGCAGGAGTCTCGATACGGTCTCGCAAGCGGTGACGATCACCCCGTACGCGTCCCAGATCTCTGCCGATTACGGCGCCTACACGGCGGCCGGCGCGATGCTCGAGGCCGTGGATCGGCTCTCGCGCGACGGCGTGGACGTGGGGCCCGCGCACTACATGATGCTCGTCGGGGCGCTCCAGGCGCTCGCCGATGCGCGTTATCCGTCCGTGTTGATCCTCGACGCGTTTCTTCTTCGCTCCCTCGCCTTCGCCGGCTGGGCGCCCGAACTGCGCCGCTGCGCCGTGTGCGGGGCCGACGGTCCCCACTACGCGCTCGATATCGCCGCGGGCGGCGTCGTGTGCCGCTCGTGCCGCGCGGGCGGGGCGATAGCCGCGCGCCCGGCCGTGACCGAGCACATGATCTTCCTGCTGGCGGGCGACTGGCCGAGCGCGCTCGAGAGCGAGCCGTCCGCGCAGGCGGAGGCGGGGGCGCTCATTGCGCGGCTCTTCACGTATCACCTGGAGCGGCCCCTGCGCGCCCTAGACTTGGTGGAGCGAACGCCCTTCGCAGGCCCCCTAGCTCCAGGAGACACCCGTGACAGCGCCCCGTGAGATCGCCCCGCACCCCTCGGGTGCCACGCCGCCCGCGCTCGATCCCCGCGCGGTGCCCGCGCACGTCGCGGTGGTCATGGACGGCAACGGCCGCTGGGCCAACCAGCGGGGGCTGCCGCGCACGGCGGGGCACGAGGCGGGCGAGGCCGCCCTCCTCGATGTTGTGGCGGGCGCGCTGCAGGTGGGCGTCACGCACCTGAGCGCCTACGCCTTTTCGACCGAGAACTGGTCGCGTTCCCCGTCCGAAGTGCGCTTCCTCATGGGGTTCTCCCGCTCGGTGCTGCGCCGTCAGCGGGACACGCTCAACGGGTGGGGCGTGAGGATCGTGTGGATCGGACGCTCGCAGCGCCTGTGGCCGAGCGTCATCAAGGAGCTGCGCGAGGCCGAAGAGCTGACGAAGCACAACACCCGCATGACCCTCTACATGTGCGTCAACTACGGCGGGCGGGCCGAGATCGTGGACGCGGTGCAGGCTCTTTCGAGGGATGTGGCCGACGGGCGCCTGAACCCCTCGCGGGTGAGCGAGAAGGCGCTGCGGCGCTACCTGTACGACCCCCAGATGCCGGACGTCGATCTCTTCCTGCGCACCTCGGGTGAACAGCGCACCTCGAACTTCCTGCTGTGGGAGGCCGCGTACGCGGAGATGCTCTTCATCGACGATCTGTGGCCCGACGTGGACCGGCGCACCCTGTGGCGCGCGATTGAGCAGTATGCCCGGCGGGACCGCCGTTTCGGCGGGGCCGTGGATCAGGTGACCTCCGCGCCGGACGCCTAGACGGAGTCTTCGCGCTCGTCGCGCTCGTCGGCGGCCCGGGCGCGGCGCCTGCGCAGGATCGCCCACGTGAGCAGGCCGACGGCCGCCACGGCGATGAGCGCGGCCACCACCGGGTTCGTCAGCGCCACCTGCCACCACAGGGTGAAGGCGGCGAGGCCGATCGTGGCGTAGATGAGCGCCCACGCGAAGCCGCCGATGGCGAGCGCCGGGAGGTAGTGCCGAAGCGGCATACGGGTGACGCCTGCCGCTAGGTTCGCCGCCGTTTGAAACCCGATGGTGAGGAAGCTGAGGGCGACCACAGGGGCGCCGTAGCGGTTGACGGTGTGGGTGGCCTTGATGACGCGGGGCGAGGTGAGCACGCCGTGAAAGCGGCCGCGATCAGCGAGCCGATAGGCGAGCCTGCCCAGGAGGTAGGTGCCGCCCGCGCGCAGGTAGATGACCACCAGCAGGAAGGCCACCGCGGGAGCCAGGGGAAGGGACTGAATCCATTCGAACACCGCGGCAACTAGTCCTTCGCCGGGTGATCGGGGCACTGGCCAAAGATCTCCATGGTGTGCGAGATGCCGGTGAACCCGTTCTTCGCCGCGATGGAGTGCGCCCACTGCTCCAACTGGGGGGCGAGGAACTCGACGGTCTTGCCGCATTCGCGGCACACGAGGTGGTGATGGTGGTCAGTGGATTCGCACTGGCGGTAGATCGCCTCACCGGAATCGGTGATGATGACGTCCACGAGCCCGGCATCCACGAGCGGCTGCATGTTGCGATACACGGTGGCAAGCCCCACCGATTCGCCGTCGGCCTTCAGGAGGTCATGCAGCTGCTGAGCCGTCATGAAATCGGCCGCCTGTTCGAGCGCGGCGAGGATCGCGGTGCGTTGCCGGGTGGTGCGCAGAATTGGTGTGTTCATGCCTTCTCAAACGTGGTCCTCGGGGTGCGCCGACGCGACGTGAGCGCGCGGGTAAGAATACCCAGAATATAGACTCCGACCGCGAGAAGCACGATCACTCCGCCCGGCGGCAGGTCAACGTAGATGGTGATGACGAGGCCCGCCACGGCGCACAGCACGCCGATCCCCATCGCGATGCTCATGGTGCGGGCAAAGCCCTTCACGAACATTTGGGCGGCGGCCACGGGCACGATCATGAGGGCGGAGACCATGAGGGCGCCGACGATCCGCATCGCGAGCGTGACCGTGAGGGCCGCCATGATCGCGATGAGGACGTTGATGAGCCGCACCGGAAGGCCGATGGCCTGGGCGTGCTCTTCGTCGCTCGTGACGGCGAACAGGAGGGGGCGCATGCCCACGCCGATGATGAGGACCACGACGGCCAGCGCCCCCGCGACCCAGAGGTCGTTCGCGGTGACGGTCGCAAGCGAGCCGAACAGGTACGCCATGAGGCTCTGGGAGGTGCCGCCCGCGAGCTGAATGATGACGACGCCGCCCGCGATACCGCCGTAGAAGAGGATCGCGAGCGCGGTGTCCCGGCTCGTGTGCCCCACTTCGCGCACGTATTCGATAAGGACCGCGCCGATCACGGAGGCGATGAGGGCGCCCGGGATGGCGAGCGTGTCGACGGGGGTGAGCTGCAGGAGGGCGCCCGTGAGCCAGCCGAGCGCGACGCCCGTGAGGGCCACGTGACCGAGCCCGTCGCCGAGCAGCGAGAGCCGCTTTTGCACGAGGTAGGTGCCCACGACCGGGGCGGTGAGGCCCACGAGGATCGCGATGATGAGCGGGTAGCGCACGATGGGGGAGGCGAGGAGTTCCAGGGGGCTCATGGGTGAATCTCGTGCCCGAGGCACTGCTCCAGGTAAGTGGCGACGTGGTGGCGCCCGTCCTCGCTCTCGCTGACGCCCGCGTGCGGGTCGTCGTCGGGCAGCGGGCCGTCGTGGACGATGCGGCCGTCGTCCATGACGATGGCGCGCGTGATGAGGGTGCGCAGCGGTTCCAGGTCGTGCAGGACCACGACCACGGTGGTGCCCTGTGCGTGCAGGGTGGCGATGAGTTGGGAGATCTGCCGCTGGGTCTCGGCATCGACCCCGGTGAAGGGTTCGTCGAGCACGAGGATGCGGGGGCGGCGCACGAGAGCCCGGGCGATCATGACGCGCTGGCGCTGGCCGCCGGACATTTCGGTGATCGCACGGTTCTTGAGGGCGCCAAGGCCCACCATGTCGAGCGCGGCGTCGATGCGGGCCGTGTGGGCCCGCACGAAGAGGCGGTGGCTCGTGAGCAGCCCGCTGGCCACGGTTTCGCGGGCGGTCGCGGCGATATTGCCGGAGAAGATCGCAGACTGGGGCACGTAGCCAATCGCGTCGTGCACGCCGCGTCGGTGCGCGTTCGTGCCGAGGATGAACGCCTGCCCGCTCGAGAGAGGGAGCACGCCGATCATGGCCCGCAGCAGCGTGGACTTCCCGGAGCCGTTCGCGCCGAGGATGGCCGTCACATCCCCCACGAGGATGCGGGTTGAGACGTCCTTGAGGACCGCGGAACCGCCCCGGATGAGGGTGGCCTCGCGGACTTCGAGGGCGGGGGGAGTCTCGGGTGGGGGAGTGGCCGCGTCGAGCGAGGGGGATGCGGCCATTAGGCCCAGCTCGCCACGAGCTTCACGGAATTGTTGCGCATCACCTCAGCGTAGTCCTTCGTCGGGTCCAGCTGGGTCTCCAGATTGTCGAGTTCCTCGGCCTTGACGCCTGAGCGCGTGGCGAGGGTTTCGGCCACGGCGGGCGAGGCCGTGGTTTCAAAGAACACGGTGCTCAGCCCTTTGCTCTGCACGAGCTGGGACAGTTCCAGAAGGCGCTGCGTCGAGGGCTCGGTATCGGGGTCGATGCCCGCGATGGCGATCTGCGTGAGACCGTAGCGGTGGGCCAGGTAGGTGAAGGCCGCGTGGCTCGTGATGAACTCCTTCGAGCTCGTCACGGCGCCGAAGGCGGCGCTCAGCTCCTCATCCAGCGTGGTGAGCGTGGCGGTGAGGGTGGCGAGCGCCTCGGCGAACGCGTCCTTGTGCTCGGGAGCGATCTCGGAAAGCCGGGCGGCAATCGCCGTGGCCGCCTCGATCATGAGCAGCGGGTCGTGCCAGAAGTGCGGGTCGATGTCGCCGTGATCGTGATCGTGATCGTGGTCGTCCTCGGCCTGGTCGTGGTCGTGGTCAGTCTCGTCTTCGGCCGCGGCGGACGCGGGCAGAAGCGTGACGTGCTCGTTGAGGTTGAGGACGTTCGTGAGGTGCTGCGAGGAGATCGCGGTGTCCACCGCGCTCTGGTAGTGCTCGATCTGCAGCACGAGGCCGGCCGTGCTCATCTGCGCCACCTGCTGCACGGACAGTTCGAGCCCGTGGGGGTCCACACCGGGCTTGACCGGGTTCTCGATGCTCACGAGGCTGCCGCCGATGCTCGCGGCGAGGTAGTGCGTGGGGTAGGTCGTGACCATGACGCGCAGCGCGCCGGCTTTCGAGCCCCCGTCGGAGGCCGCGCCGTCAGAGGCAGCCCCCGTACCGCTTGTGGTGCCGCTGCATGCCGCGAGCGTGGCGAGGAGCCCCGCGCCCGTGGCGAGGGCAAAGGAGCGGCGGGAGAGGGCGGTGCGAGCAGTCATGGGGGTCTTCATGACAATCATTATCAATCCGGGTGTGGTGTCCGGCAACTTCTCCGGCCCGCGATGGGAGCTAATTCGCACCCGGCACGCGCGTGCTCGGTACGCTGGAGGCCACATCCCGCGCAAGCCATGCGCGGTGAGCGAGCCTCCAGGAGGAACCGTGGCCAAGCCCCAGCCGTCGACACTCGATCAGGTGATCGCCCTCGCCAAGAAGCGCGGATTCGTGTTCCCCGCAGGCGACATCTACGGCGGTACCCGCTCGGCGTGGGACTACGGGCCCCTCGGTGTCGAGCTCAAGGAGAACATCAAGCGCCAGTGGTGGCGCACCTTCGTGACCTCGCGCGCCGACATGGTGGGCCTGGACTCCTCGATCATTCTCCCGAAGCGCGTGTGGGAAGCCTCCGGCCACGTCGCCACCTTCACCGACCCGCTCGTCGAGTGCAAGAAGTGCCACAACCGCTTTCGCGAGGACCACCTCATCGAGGCTTTCACCGAACGTAAGGGTCGCGCACCCGAGGGCGGGCTCGCCGAGATCGCGTGCCCGAACTGCGGCACCAAGGGCGAGTTCACCGAGCCGCAGCAGTTCTCGGGCCTCATGAAAACCTACCTCGGCGCCGTCGATTCCGAGGCCGGGCTGCACTACCTGCGCCCCGAAACTGCCCAGGGCATCTTCGTCAACTTCCTCAACGTCGTGAACTCCTCGCGCATGAAGCCCCCGTTCGGGATCGGCCAGGTGGGCAAGGCCTTCCGCAACGAAATCACCCCCGGCAACTTCATCTTCCGCACGCGCGAGTTCGAGCAGATGGAGATCGAGTACTTCACGCCGCCCGAAGAGGCCGACGCGAGCTTCCGCACCTGGGTGGACGCGTGCGAACAGTGGTTCTTCGACCTGGGGCTGAACCCGGACAACGTGCGCCGCTTCGATGTCCCCGAAGACGAGCGCGCCCACTACTCCGCGGGCACCATTGACCTCGAGTACCGCTTCGGCTTCCAGGGAAGCGAATGGGGCGAACTCATGGGCGTGGCGAACCGCACCGACTTCGACCTCTCGAGCCACACGGACGCCTCCGGCACGAAGATGCAGTACTTCGACCAGGCCAGCGGCGAGCGCTACACCCCGTACGTCATTGAACCGTCCTTCGGCCTCACCCGCTCCATGATGGCCTTCCTGGTCGATGCGTACACCGAAGACCAGGCGCCGAACACGAAGGGCGGCGTGGACACCCGCGTGGTCTTGAAGCTCGATCCGCGCCTGGCCCCCGTCAAGGTGGCCGTGCTTCCCCTGTCCAAGAGCGATGACCTCAAGGCCGTCTCCGGCGCCCTCGCCGACGAGCTGCGCCAGCTGTGGAACATCGATGTTGACGTCTCCGGCGCGATTGGCCGACGCTACCGCCGCCAGGACGAAATCGGGACGCCGCTGTGCGTAACGATTGACTTCGACACCCTCGAGGACCAGGCCGTGACCGTGCGCGACCGCGACACGATGACCCAGGAGCGGGTGGCACTGTCGCAGGTGAAGGGCTACCTGGCCGCGCGCCTCGCCGGATGCTAGCAGTGGACCAGGCCCCCGCCGGTGCGGCTCGACGCTCCCTGAGCATCGGGCCGCACACGGTCGATACCCCCGTGGTGCTCGCGCCCATGGCGGGCGTGACGAACAAGCCGTTCCGGCTTCTGTGCCGCGAGTTCGGCGCCCGGTACTCGAATAATGACGGCGGCTTCTACGTCTCCGAAATGGTGACGAGCCGCGCCATCGTGGAACGCCACGTGGAGACCATGCGGCTCGTGACGATGGGGGAGCGGGAAAAGCCCCGCTCGATCCAGCTGTACGGGGTGGATCCCGCCACGATTGCCGCCTCCATCGACATCCTCCTCGAGGAAGACCTCGCCGATCACATCGACCTCAACTTCGGCTGCCCCGTGCCGAAGGTGACGCGCCGCGGCGGCGGCGCTGTCTTGCCGTGGAAGACCGAGCTGTTCACGCAGATCGTCGCCCAGGCGGTTCGTGCCGCGGGGGACGTGCCCGTTACCGTGAAGACCCGCATGGGGATCGACGACGAGCACCTGACCTACCTGGATGCCGGGCGGATCGCCGAGGAGATGGGGGCCGCGGCCATCGCCCTGCACGGGCGCACCGCCAACCAGCACTACTCGGGCGAGGCCCAATGGGAGGCCATCTGGCGGCTCAAGGAGGCCGTGACGAGCATCCCCGTGCTCGGCAACGGCGATATCTGGAGCGCGGAAGACGCCCTGCGGATGGTCGAAGACACCGGCTGCGACGGCGTCGTAGTGGGCCGCGGATGCCAGGGACGGCCCTGGCTGTTCGCCGACCTCGCCGCCGGATTCGCCGGCATCGAAGACCGGGTGCGCCCCACGCTCGGAGAGGTGGCCCAGACCATGATCCGCCACGCCGAACTGCTCATCGAGTTCTTCGAGGACGAGGGCCGCGGCGTGCGCGACCTGCGCAAGCACGTCGGCTGGTACTTCAAGGGCTACCCCGTGGGCGGCGAAGCCCGACACGGCCTCGCCACCATGGAATCCCTCGCCGACCTAGAAGCCAAGCTCTCCCGCCTCAACTGGGACGCCCCCTACCCGGGCGAGCCTGTGGAAGGCCCCCGCGGGCGCTCGGGCCGGCCCAAGCGCACCCACATGCCCGACGGCTGGCTCGATTCGCGCGAGCTCACCGCCGCGCACCGCGAACGCCTCCACGAGGCCGAACTCTCCATCTCGGGAGGCTAGCGCCGTGACCTCACTGCCGGGCATCCCCGCGGGCTACACGCCGCGCGACACCGAACGCTTCTTCCACGAGGCCCCGAAGTCGCAGACCCGCTCGCCGTTCCAGCGGGACCGCGCGCGGGTCCTGCACTCCTCGGCCCTGCGCCGCCTCGGCGCCAAGACCCAGGTGCTCGGCGCCGGATCCAACGACTTCTCCCGCACCCGCCTCACCCACTCCCTCGAAGTGGCCCAGGTGGGCCGCGACATCGCGCAAGAACTCGGGTGCGACCCCGACGTGGTGGATGCCGCGTGCCTCAGCCACGATCTGGGCCACCCGCCGTTCGGCCACAACGGTGAGAAGGTACTGAACGCACTCGCGGCCGACATCGGGGGCTTCGAGGGCAATGCCCAGACCCTTCGCCTCATCGCGCGCCTCGAACCCAAGGTGCTCGACGGCCTCACCGGCCGCGGGCTCAACCTCACCCGGGCGAGCGTCGATGCCGCCATCAAGTACCCGTGGCTGCGGGGCGAAGGCCCCGATCCCGAGTCGGCAAAGTTCGGCGTGTACGAGGACGATCTGGACACCTTTGCGTGGGCCCGGGCCGACGCGCCATCGGCCCGCCAGTGCGTCGAAGCGCAGGTCATGGACATTTCCGACGACATCGCCTATTCGGTCCACGACATCGAAGACGCCATGACGGGCGGCGCGCTCGACCTCTCCGCCCTCGCCAATCCCGCCGAGCGGCGCCGGGCCCTCGGGGTCGTCCAGCAGTGGTACACCCCGCACCTCGACATCGCCGACCTCGACGAAGCCCTCGTGCGGCTCGAAAGCGAAAGCATCTGGGTGCTCGCCATGACCGGCGATCCCGCCTCGGCCGCGGCGCTCAAGAACATGAGCAGTCAACTCATCGGGCGCTTCGTCGGCTCCGTCGTCGAGGCCACGCGCACCACCCACGGCAGCGCGCCGCTGAGTCGCTACCGCGGCCACGTCGTCGTGCCGGAGGCCACCGTCCGGGAAATCTCCGTCCTCAAGGGACTTGCCGCCGCCTACGTCATGAGCAGCGCCGAACAGCGCCCCGTCTACGAGCGCCAAGAACGGGTCCTCACCGACCTCTACGCCCTGTTCACCCGCACCGGCAGCAGCCACCTGGACCCGCTCTTTCGCGCCCTGTGGGAGCAGGCCGGGAATGCGGTGCAGAGGCAGCGCGTTATCGTGGATCAGATCGCGTCGCTCACCGACGTGTCGGCCGCGCGCCTGCACCGGGCACTGTTCTCCGGCTCCAATGCCGCGGCGCTCGCGGGCGACGTGCCACTGCCGGGCCTCGGTCCCGAACTGTAGGGGCACGAAGCCTGAGCGGCGCCGAACCGTCGCGCTGCCGATGCGGCAGTCGCGACGCGTTCACGAGGAAGGACGAGGATGAACAAGGGCCTGATCCGGCGCGAGGACGTGCAGCTTGTGCGAGAGCGTGCCCGGATCGAGGAGATCGTCTCCGAACACGTGACCCTGCGCTCGGGCGGTCTCGGCTCGATGAAGGGCCTGTGCCCCTTCCACGACGAAAAAACCCCGTCCTTCACCATCCGGCCCGCCGTGGGCCGCTACCACTGCTTCGGGTGCGGCGAAGACGGCGATGTCATCTCCTTCGTCCAGAAAATGCAGCACTTGAGCTTCGCCGAAGCCGTCGAATACCTCGCGGGCCGCTACAGCGTGCAGCTGCGCTACGAGGACGCCTCGGGAAACCCCGGCTCCTCGCAGGGCCCGCGCTCGGACTTCGGCTCCCGCCAGCGCCTGTATGCCGCGCACGAGGTGGCCGAAGAGTTCTTCCGCGAACAGCTGCTCACTCCCGGGGCGGAAGCGGGCCGCCGCTTCCTCGGGGAGCGCGGCTTCACGCGCGCCTCCGCAGACACCTTCGGGGTGGGCTTTGCCCCGCAGGGATGGGACGCGCTGCTCCGGCACTTGCGCGGGCGCGGGTTTACGGAGAAGGAGCTGGCCGACGGCGGCCTCGTGTCCACGGGCCAGCGCGGCGTGTACGACCGTTTCCGCGGGCGCCTCGTGTGGCCGATCCGCGACGTGACCGGCAAGACCATCGGGTTCGGGGCGCGCAAACTGTTCGACGACGATCAGGGCCCGAAGTACCTCAACACCCCCGAATCGCCCATCTACAAGAAGTCGCAGGTGCTGTACGGCCTCGACGTGGCGCGCAAGGCCATTTCTTCCGCCCGTCAGGTGGTGGTCATGGAGGGCTACACCGATGTCATGGCGGCGCACGAGGCTGGGATCACCACCGCGGTCGCTTCGTGCGGCACGGCGTTCGGCTCCGAGCACGTGACGGTGGTGCGGCGCATTATGGGCGATACGTCCGCGATGAGCGCGATGCGGCTCGGCGGCGCACCGGGCAGCTCGCTCGCGTCCGTGGGCGGGGAAGTGATCTTCACGTTCGATGGCGATGCCGCCGGGCAGAAGGCCGCCCTCAAGGCCTTTGGCGAGGACCAGCGCTTCGTGGCCCAGACGTTCGTCGCCGTGGACCCGGAGGGTCAGGATCCGTGCGATATCCGGCTGCACCGGGGCGATCAGGCCCTGCGCGACGTGGTCGAGCGGCGGATCCCGATGTTCGAGTTCGCCATCCGATCCGCGCTCGCCCAGGTGAACCTCGATACCGCGGAGGGGCAGGTCGCGGGACTGCGCATGGCCGCGCCCGTGGTCGCGCAGATCCGCGACCGCGCGCTGCGCCCCGAATACGCGCGGCGGCTCTCCGGCTGGCTCGGCCTCGATGAGCGCACCGTGGCCCGCGCTGTCCAGGACGCCGGGCGCCAGATCGCCCAGGCCCAGCACGAGCAGCCGCGCGAGCGCCCCGGGGAGGCGCCGGGCGCCCACGGAGCCGGGCAGGCTGGGGCGGAGGCCCACGCGGGCACCGACGGGGAGGCGGGGCCGGAGCTCGTTATGCAGCCCATCCGGCTGTCGGACATCACCCAGCCCCGCGATCCCGTCGTCCAGGTCGAAGTCCAGTCCCTCGCCCTCATGCTCCAGGCGCCCGCGGCCTTCTCCCAGGGCGCGATCGAGGCGATTCCCGACGACGCCTTCCGCACCCCCGTCCTGCAGAGCGTGTGGGACTGCATCCTCGCCTCCGGGATGCTCGATGGCGCGGGGGCGGGCGGCGTGAGCCCGCGCGTGTTCGTCGAGACCGTCCTCGAGATCGCGGGGGAGACCGTGCGCCCCCTGGTCGCGGAACTCGCCTCCACCCCGCTCCCCGTGCGCACCGAGGCCGATACGCGCGCGCTCGCCGCCTCCCTCATGAGCCGCCTCAGCGAACTGAGCCTCACCCACGAATACTCCGAGCTGCGCCGGAAGCTCGGGCGCCTGAACCCCGCGACCGATCCCGACGACTACCAGCAGGTCATGGCGCGGCTCGCCGAGATCCAGGTGCGCCGACGCGCCCTCACGGCCGAGGCCTGAGCCGCCGCTGATGTCGCCGGAAGCTCCACGTATGGCGATAATGGATGATGCGCTCATGGCGCACTCTCGGGCCCGTAGCTCAGTCGGTTAGAGCACCGGACTCATAATCCGTTGGTCGTGGGTTCAAGCCCCACCGGGCCTACTTCCCCCAGTTCAGGGGCCGCTTCTCACATGTGGAGGGCGGCCCCTGCGCCATCTCCTCCACCGCGCGCTTCACGTTTCGGTGCGATTCCGGGCCTCCCACGGCCCTTTCGAAACGCCCCTGGCTGGGCGCGTGGTGGGATGGCGCACATCCTCGCCGCAGGGCCGCCGCGAAGTGGCGAGCGCGGCCAGCGCTCTGTTAGAGTCTTCTCTGTTCGATCCCCCATAGCTCAATCGGCAGAGCATTCGACTGTTAATCGAAGGGTTATTGGTTCAAGTCCAATTGGGGGAGCCACGTTCGCCCTCCACCGCTCGCGGTGGAGGGCTGTTCTTTATCCGGCCCGCAGCCCCTCTGGCAGCGGGGCGTGGCGTGTCCCGACATGGAAAGCGAGCGAGTCGTGAATGTGAAATCCCCCGAATCCTTTGAACGGCCGGACAGCTTTGGTGAAGGCACCGTGTGGGTGGATCGCGTAGCCACGCGCCAGCTCGTGGGCTACAACCAGCGCGGCGTGGAAATCCCCATCGGGATGGAGCAGGGCCGTGTCTCCCCGGGAGAACTTCTCAAGCTCGCCCTGATCGGCTGCGCCGGAATGTCGATGGACCACAGCACCGCCCGCCGCCTGGGCCCTGACTTCGCGATGCGCATCTTCGCTCACGGGCTTGCCGACGCAGCCGAGGATCGCTACTTCCGCATCGACGAGGAGATCCAGCTCGACATCGATCACCTGAGCGATGAGGAGCGCGCCGCGCTCGCCACGGTCATCGACCGCGTGATCGATGCCGCCTGCACGGTCAAGCGCACGGTCGTGCCGGGCGCCGAGGTGCACCACACCTTCATCGACGCCGCCGGTCAGGGCAGCGACGCGGGCACCGAGGCCGAAGGGCAGGAGCGATGACCCATCGCGACATCCGCGTGGTGGGCGATCCGGTGCTGCGCACCGAGTGCGACCCCATCCGTGAGATCACCCCCGGCGTCAAGGCGCTCATCGAGGACCTCCTCGAAAACGTCAACGACGAGGGCCGGGCGGGGCTGGCCGCCAACCAGATCGGGGTGGCCTCTCGCGCTTTCTCCTGGAACATCGACGGGGAACTCGGCTACATCATCAACCCCGTCATCACCTATCTGTCCGAGGACACCCAGGACGGGGACGAAGGCTGCCTGTCCGTCCCGCAGCTCTGGTTCCCCCGCACCCGCGCTGCCGAGGCCGCGTGCGAAGGCATCGACCTGGACGGCAAGGCGGTAGTGCTCGAAGGCGATGGCATCACCGCTCGGCTCATCCAACACGAGGTGGGACACCTGAACGGCGAGCTCTACATTGACGGGCTCGAGCGGGCCGTCAAGAAGAAGGCATTGCGCGCGATCCGCGAAACGCTCTAAGCTGGGACCTTGCGGGAGCGGCGCTCCCGCAAGGAGAACCGCCCGGTCACGCGCGGCGCACCCTGATGAATCGATCCGTGGGGAAGACGTTTCGATGATCAGAAAGGCGAGCCATGACCCGGGGAACCCTCATCGTTCACTCCGCCACGCGCGCCCTTGCACCGCATATCGAATGGGCCGTCAACGGAGTTCTTGACGCGCCCGCACGCCTCGCGTGGAGGCCGCAACCGGCCGCGCCGCACCTGGTGCGCACCCAGATCGGCTGGCACGGCCCATCGGGGACCGGCGCTCGTCTCGCGACGGCGCTGCGGGGCTGGGATTCGCTGCGCTTCGAGGTGACGGAAGAGGCGAGCGCCGCCGAAGCGGGCTCCCGCTGGATGTGCACGCCCGCGCTCGGCATTCACCACGCGAGCATAGATGCGGAAGGCAACGCGACGCTCACCGAGGATCGCATCCGCCACTGCCTCGCCCTCGGGGCGGGCAGCGCCGCCCGGATCGCCGACGAACTGGGCAAGGCCCTCGGCGAAGCGTGGGACCTTGAGCTTGAGCACTTCAGGGAAGGCAGCGACAGCGACGCGCAGCATCGCCTCATGCTCGTGACCTCGGCGTAGCTGCGAACCCCGTCATCCCCGTGCGGTCGAGAGGCCGTGTGAGGGGCAGCGAAGAAGTGCGGCGCGGCGCAGTCACGCCCCGCCCGGCCCTCTCAGGCGCTCGTGAACACCACGGACATGTCGTGGCCGCCGAAGCCGAAGGCATTGTTGAGCACTGCGATGTCGCCCGCGGGCAGGGCGCGCGGGGCACCGTTCGCGATGTCCATGCTGACGTTCTCGTCGAGGTTCTCGATGTTGATGGTCGGCGGCACCTGGCGGTGGTGCAGAGCCAGGATCGAGAAGATGGATTCGAGGGCCCCGGCGCCGCCCAGGAGGTGCCCGGTCATGGACTTCGTGGAGGTCACGACCACGTGATCGGTCTGGCCGTCCAGCGCCGTCGTGATCGACTCCAGTTCGTTGAGGTCACCGAGCGGGGTCGAGGTGCCGTGAGCGTTGACGTGCACGATGTCCGTGGCGGCGAGCCCGGCGTCGGTGATCGACTCCTTCATCGCCCGCGACTGGCCTTCCACGCTCGGCGCGGAAATGTGGTGGGCGTCCGAGGCCATGCCGCGTCCCGCGACGTAAGCGTAGATCTTTGCGCCGCGCGCCTTCGCGTGCTCTTCGGTCTCGATGACCATGATGCCCGCGCCTTCGCCGAGCACGAAGCCGTCGCGGTCACGATCGTAGGGGCGCGAAGCGGTTTCGGGGGAGTCCGTGCGGTTCGACAGCGCCCGAATGTTCGAGAATCCGGCGAGGGGGAGGGGGTGCACGCAGCCTTCGGTTCCACCCACGACGACCATGTCGGCGCGGCCCTGGCGGATCATGTCGAAGCCGTGGGCGACGGCTTCGGCGCCGGACGCGCAGGCCGAGACGGGCGTGTGCGCACCGGCCCTCGCACCCAGTTCGATTTCGATGTGGGCGGCCGACGAGTTCGCCATGAGCATGGGCACGGTGAAGGGGCTGACGCGGCGCGCGCCCTTTTCCTTCACGATGTCCCACTGGTCGAGGATGGTCCAGGCGCCGCCGATGCCGGTGCCGACCACTACGCCGAGGCGCAGCGGGTCAACCTCGGGGGCGCCCGCGTCCTTCCAGGCTTCGCGGGCGGCGATCATCGCGTACTGGCCCGAGGGATCCAAGCGCTTGGCTTCGGGCCGCGTCATGAAGTCGAGGGGATCGCCAGCCACGGTGCAGGCGAAGTTCACGGCCAGCCCGTACTTTTCGGTCCAGTCGTTATCCAGGGTGTGCGCCGTGCTGACACCTGCGAGGGCCGCGGCCCAGGTGCTTTCCACATCGGAACCCAGAGGGTTGAACGTACCGAGGCCAGTAACAACGACGCGGGGAGCGTTCTCGCTCATGTGATCTCCTAGGAACAGAAACCGAGCCTGGGAAGGCGCGCATGAAGGGGAGGGGAAAAAGCGCGCGCCCGACTCGAGGATCGAGACGGGCGCACGCGGATGATCAGGCCTGGCCGTTCGCGATGAACTTGACGGCGTCGCCGACGGTCACGAGGTTCTTGACCTCTTCGTCGGGGATGCGAACATCGAACTTCTCTTCGGCGTTCACAACGATGGTCATCATCGAGATCGAGTCGATGTCGAGATCGTCGGTGAAGGACTTTTCGAGCTGAACGTCAGCGGTTTCAACACCGGTCTCCTCGTTCACGATCTCGGCGAGGCCGGCGAGGATGTCTTCTTCGGTGTGTGCCATGGAGGCTCTCCTTAGTGCGTGAAATAAATAGTCAGCGATCTCAGCCTACAGTCACCCGGCCGGACAGCGCCGGAAGATCGGGCAAAAGTAGATGAGTGTCATGCGGGCATTGGTTACCGAAAAGTAACCCACCCACTGCCGTTCTCAGGGCAGGATGACCACCTGTCCGGCGTAGGCGAGGCCCGCGCCGAAGCCAATCTGGACGCACACGTCGCCGCTCTTCGCGGCGCCTTCGTCCAGCAGCCTCGACACGGCGAGCGGCACGGAGGCCGCCGACGTGTTGCCGGTCTCGGCGATGTCGCGGCCGATCACCACGGAGTCCGGCAGCTTCAACTGCTTGGCCAGCTCGTCGATGATGCGCATGTTCGCCTGGTGCGGCACGAACACGTCGATGTCCTCGACGCCGAGGCCGGACTGCTCGAGGGCCTTGCGCACAATATCGGCGGTGTGCCACACGGCCCAGCGGAACACGGTGCGGCCATCCTGTTCGAGCGTCGGGAATCCCAGCTCCGGGTTGTCCCGATACTCGAGCAGCGAGTGGGTCATGCGGATCGTGCTCCAGTGCTCACCGTCGCTGCCCCACACGGTTGGGCCGATCTTCGGTGAGTCGCTCGCGCTGACGATCGCGGCGCCCGCACCGTCACCGAGCAGGAACGAAATGGAGCGGTCCGTCGGCGAAATGAGGTCGCTCAGCTTCTCCGCGCCCACCACGAGGACGTTCGTGGCGGTGCCTGCCCGCACGAGTGCGTCGGCCTGGCCCATCGCGTAACAGAATCCAGCGCACGCGGCGGAAATGTCGTAGGCCACCGCGTCCTTGACCCCCAGTTCGGCCCCGAGCAGGGTGGCGAGCGAGGGGGTCTGGTACTCGAACGAGATGGTCGAGACGATGATCGCATCGATCGCCTCGGGGTCGAGCTTCGCCTTCGTGAGCGCGTCCGTGGAGGCCTCGCGGGCCAGGTCCAGGACCGACACCCCGGCGCTCGCACGCTTGCGGGTGATGATGCCGGTGCGCTGGCGGATCCATTCGTCCGAGGAATCGATCGGGCCCGCCACGTCGTCGTTCGTCACGACCAGATCGCCGCGGGCGCCACCGTAGGCGAGCACCTGGGAGCCGGGAACCGGGGGAGTGGGTCGAAGAGTCACCATGGTGTTACGCCTCCTGCGGGGCCACGCCGGCGTGGGCACGCACGAACGCGCGGGCCTCATCCAGCTGATCTGGGGTGTTGAGGGACAAGCGGTCAAGGCCGGGGGCATCGCGCTTGGCGAGACCCGTGAGGGTGCCCGCGGGGGCGAGTTCGAGGATTCCCGTCACGCCTTCGCGCTCGAAGGTCTGCATGCACGCGAACCAGTTGACGGGGCGCGCTACCTGCGAGACGAGAGAGTCGAGGAAAGCCGCGCCGCTGCGCACGATGGCGCCATCGGCGTTGGAGATGAGCGGGACCTGCGGATCCTGCACCGAGAAGGCACCCACCTTCGCCGCGAGGGCGTCCCGGGCGGGAGCCATGAAGGGAGAGTGGAAAGCGCCCGCCACCTGGAGTGGGATGAGCCGCGCCTTCGCGGGCGGGGCATCCTTGAGCGCTGCCAGCTGGGCGGTGGAGCCGGCCGCCACCACCTGCGCGGCGCCGTTGATGTTGGCGGCCGTCGCGCCCGCCCGCTCAATCGCGCCCAGCACGTCCTCGCGCTCGCCACCGACCACCGCGAGCATCCCGGTCTCGCTCGCCGCGGCGGCGTCGGCCATGGCCGACGAGCGCAGCGCCACGAAGTGCATCGCCTCGACCTCACTCATGACGTCGGCCTGCGCCGCGGCCCCCACTTCGCCGACGCTGTGCCCGGCGTAGAAGTCCGGGCGGGGCATGTCGAGCGCGCCGAACAGGACGCTGTGGGTGATGATGCTGGCAGCGACCAGCAGTGGCTGCGCCACCGCCGTATCGCGCAGGGTCTCGGCATCGGAGGTGGTGCCGTGGCGGGCAATGTCCACGCCCGCGGCATCGCTGAGACGCGCGGCAAGCTCTTGGATGGAATCAATCTCGAGCCACGGGGCAAGAAACCCCGGCTTCTGGGCGCCCTGGCCGGGCGAAGCGATGACGAGCACGATCGATGCCTCTTTCTACGTCGATGGATGGGCTGAAGATACCTGGGCGGCAAGGGCGGCGTCCACCATGCGGTGAACCTCCTCGGTGTCCATGCCCGCTGCGCGAGCGACGCTGGCCAGGTGCCTGGCCGCGCCCTGGACGCTGTGGAGCGCGCGGGAGGGAGCCTCGACGAGTGTGCCGTGGCGCCCGTGAGTGCTGACGATCCCGGCGGCCTCGAGGGACTTGATCGCCTTGGCCGCCGTGCCCGGCGCGATCCCGAGCTCTGCGGCGAGCACGCGCACCGCGGGCAGCTTCGTGCCCGGCGCGAGCTCACCCGTCAGTGCGGCCCGGGCCACCTGCTCGTGGATCTGCTGCGAGGCAGCGAGCGGGGAATCGGGGTCAAGGCGAAGCGTGTGCAGCGGTGTCGGCCTCTCCATCACCCTTCCTTCCCTCCGGGCCAATCGCCCGGCCAGTTCACTCTGCGCCCGCTGGACCAACCGCGCGTGCCCATGCCGCGCGGGGCGGACATGGGCACCTGGGGTGTCTTAGGCGTCGCCGCCCGCACCGCCGGTGGTTCCGGCGTTGACGTTGAGAAGGTCGTACTTCTTGATGGCCTCGGCCACCACCGAACGATCAAGCTTCCCCTGATCGGCGAGGGACTTCAGCGCCCGCACCACCATGGATTCGCGATCGATGTGGAGGTAGCGGCGGCCCGCCGCGCGGGTATCGGAGAAGCCCCAACCGTCGCCGCCGAGCACCGCGAAGTCTCCGGGAACCCACGGCCGGATCAGATCCGGGAGCAGGTAGTCGAAGTCGGTGGTCGCAATGAACGGACCTTCGACGCCTTCGAGGCGCTCCGTGATCCACGCCTTGCGGGGTTCTTCGTCCGGGTGCAGGAAGTTGTGCTTGTCGGCAGCGAGGCCGTCCTTGCGCATTTCGGTCCAGGATGTCACCGACCACACGTTCGAGCGCACGCCCCAGTCGTTCAGCAGGAGGTCGCGGGCCTCACGCGCCCACGGCACGGCCACGCCGGACGCCATGAGCTGCACGATCGGACCGTCGCCATCCTGGGCTTCGTCGATGACGTACATGCCCTTGATGATGCCGTCCACATCGAGGTTCTCCGGCTCCGCCGGGTGCACGATCGGCTCGTTGTACACGGTCAGGTAGTAGAACACTTCCTGCTCGCGCGATTCGTCCTCGCCGTACATGCGCTGCAGGCCATCCTTGATGATGTGCCCGATCTCGTACCCGTAGGCGGGGTCGTAGATGACCGCGCCGGGGTTCGTGAACGCGAGGATCGGCGAGTGGCCGTCCATGTGCTGCAGGCCCTCGCCCGCCAGGGTGGTCTTGCCCGCGGTCGCGCCGATGACGAAGCCCTTCGTGAGCTGATCGCCGGCCGCGTAGAAGAAGTCGCCGGTGCGCTGGAAACCGAACATCGAGTAGAAGATGTACAGCGGCACGAGCGGCACTTCGTGGGTCGAGTACGTCGTGCCCGCGGCGGTGAACGCCGAGGTCGAGCTGATCTCGTTGATGCCCATGTGCTTGATTTGGCCCTGCGCCGACTCCTTGTATGCCAGGAGCAGGTCGCGGTCCACCGACAGGTAGTTCTGGCCGCGCGGGTTGTAGATCTTCGCGGTCGGGAACAGCGAGTCCATGCCGAACGTGCGGGCCTCGTCGGGAATGATCGGCACCCAGTACTTGCCCGATTCCTTATCGCGCATGAGGTCCTTGATGAGCCGCACGAGCGCCATGGTCGTGGCGATCTCCTGCTTGCCCGAACCGCGCTTGGCCACCGACCAGGCCTTCTCGCCCGGAATCGTGAACGTGGACTTCTTGTGCCGATTGTCCGGGACTACGCCGCCGAGGGCCTCGCGACGCTCCTGCATGTACTGCATCTCGGGCGAATCGGCCTCGGGGACGTAGTACGGCTGGTCGTAGAGGTTCTTCTCGAGCTGCGCGTCCGTGAACGGAATGTGCAGCGTGTCGCGCAGCTGCTTCAGATCGTCGAGGGTGAACTTCTTCATCTGGTGCGTGGCGTTGCGGCCCGCGAAGTTCTTGCCCAGCACGTAGCCCTTAATCGTGTGCATAAGCACCACGGTGGGCTTGCCCTTGGTGTCCATCGCCTGTTTGAACGCCGCGTAGATCTTCTTCGGGTCGTGGCCGCCACGCTTGAGGCCCCACCAAATGTCGTCGTCGCTCATGTTCTCCACGAGCGCCTTCGTGCGCGGATCGCGCCCGAAGAAGTTGTCGCGGATGAAGCCGCCCGACTCGGCGCGGAAGGTCTGGAAGTCGCCATCCGGGGTGGTGTTCATGAGGTCCACGAGGGCGCCGTCGGCATCCGCGTCGAACAGCGGATCCCAGCCCGAGCCCCAGACCACCTTGATGACGTTCCACCCGGCGCCGCGGAACTGCGCCTCGAGTTCCTGCACGATCTTGCCGTTGCCGCGCACCGGGCCGTCCAGGCGCTGCAGGTTGCAGTTCACGACGAAGGTGAGGTTGTCCAGCTGCTCGTTGGCGGCAATGTGGAGCGCGCCGCGCGACTCCACCTCATCCATTTCGCCATCGCCAAGGAACGCCCACACGTGCTGATCGGTGGTGTCCTTGAGGCCGCGATTGTGAAGGTACTTGTTGATCGAGGCCTGCTCGATCGCGTTGACCGGGCCAATACCCATCGACACGGTGGGGAACTGCCAGAACTCCGGCATCGCGCGCGGGTGCGGGTAGCTCGGCATCCCGTGCGGGTTCGACTTCTCCTGACGGAACCCGTCAAGGTCCTGCTCGCTCAGGCGCCCCATGAGGAACGCGCGCGAGTAAATGCCGGGGGAGGCGTGGCCCTGGAAGAACACCTGATCGCCACCACCGGGGTGCTGACGGCCGCGGAAGAAGTGGTTGAACGCCACCTCGTACACGGTCGAAATCGAGGCGTAGCTCGACAGGTGGCCACCCACCCCGATCTCGGGACGCTGGGCGCGATGCACCATCATCGCCGCATTCCAGCGCACGGCCCGGCGGATCGACTTCTCGACGCTCAGATCGCCCGGGTACTCCGGCTGATCCCGCACGGCAATCGTGTTCACGTAGTCCGTGTTCTCCACGCTGGGAACATCAATGTTGGACTTGCGAGCGTGCGTGATGAGGTTCTGCACCACGTGCGACGCGCGCTCTTCCCCGCTGTTCTCGACAACCGCGTCCAGCGAATCGAGCCACTCCCGGGTCTCCTCCGGGTCCACGTCATTCGCATGGCTAGGCAGTCCGATGCCGGTGCGACCGGTAATGTCGTTGGAGTTCACGCTGAATTTCTCCCTCAGATGGTGAGCGATGGGACGAAGGGCTCGCGACCTCGCGCATCCGTGGATCACGGACTTCGGGCCTCGCAGCACTCGGTTCCACCAGGGTAGTCCCTGGAACTGAAACGAACCGGGGGCGCACGGGTGAGAGGTGCCACTTCCCCGGGCCCGCGCGGCCCCGCGTCGGGAGGCACCGTTTTCCGTGAGTGACATGCGAAACACTTCTCGGTTACAGTGGCGGCGGGACCCAACCCGGGCCCGCTGCCGCCAACCCCGTAAAGGAGTGAGTCCTTGTCACCGGCTGAAGCCCTGAGCGAGAAGCAACTCGCCGAGGTGTTCGAATTCCACAAAGGTCAGCTCGTGCAAGAGCTCGGTTACGACGACGACGTTGACCTGACGCTGCGCGACGGGATCGAAGACCTCATCGACGCCGACCTGGAAGACGAGGACTCGCAAGAAATCGTGGACGGCGTCATCGTCTGGTGGCGCGCCGGCGACGGCGACCTCGTGGACGCCCTCGTCGACTCCCTCTCCACCCTCGTGGCAGGAGGCCCCGTCTGGGTTCTCAGCCCCAAGCCCGGCCGCCCCGGCCACGTGGAACCCGCCGACATCATGGAAGCAGCGAGCGTCGCGGGCCTTCGCGCCATGAACGCCGTCTCCCTCGCCAAAGACTGGTCCGGCACCCGCCTCGCCTCGCGCGTCTAAACAGCACCCGGCCGCCGGGAATGTGAAGAGGCCGACGGCCACCCGCATCCGGTTTGCCGCCACCGGAGATCCCGTGTGAGGATTTCCCGGTTCGGGTCGTTAGCTCAGTTGGTTAGAGCGCCACGTTTACACCGTGGATGTCGGGGGTTCGAGTCCCTCACGACCCACCAGATCGTCGTTGTTCAAACCGACGACGTTTCCGGTTTGAGATCCAGATTCTGTCGCGGCCTGCTGTCGTGCGAGCGCGGTGCGCTGAACGTCCGGGTCGAACAGGATGTTGAACGGTTCCCCAGGCTGCCCATCCACGGTGTCGTCCGACAGGACGACGAGCTTGTCGAAGAAGGCTTGGTTGGCCAGACGGCGCAGCGAGTCATCAATGCTCATGTAGATCGCGTGGCAGTCCCCGGCGAGGGCGAGGCAGTCTTCGAGGTGGGCCTTGGCTTGGTCGTACTCGATGTCTCCGGCGTTGATCTGGGCTTCAAGGAACGCCAGCCGACGGGCGATGCGTTCTTGTTCCTCCCCGAGCAGATCGAGCGGGATCATGCCTGCGTAGTGGGCCTGGAGCAGCTTCTTGCGCTCGTCGCGCAGAGCGTCCCGTTCGGCGGTGTAGGCGTGGCGTTCGCGCTGGGCGGTGGCGTGGAGCCGGTCGAACTCTCCGGTGACCAACTCGCGGAGCGCGGTGATGATGTGCTCGGGAATCTGCACGCGTCGGTAGTAGTCCTCGACGGCGGCTTCGATGTCGGGCACGAACATGGACTTGCGTTCGCAGGTGGTGCGCTTGGAGTGCCGGCCCGCGCACAGGAAGTACGGGTAGATCACTCCCTGGCTGCTGCGGGCGTTGGACAGGATCAACCGCGAGCCGCACTCGCCACAGAAGATGCTGCCTTTGAGGTAGTGGTCGTGGGCTTGGGTCTTCTCCCCGGAGGTCTGGTGCGCGGTGAGGACGGCCTGGACGCGGTACCAGACCTCGGTGGCGACCAGTGGTTCGTGCAGTCCGTCGTAGCTCGCGCCCCGGAAGCTGACCTGGCCCTTGTAGTAGGGGTTGGTGAGCATCTTCTGGATCGTGGACAGCGCCGGGGCCCTCGACGGACGCTTCGGTGTGGGCACGCTCGTCAGGCCTCGGTCGATGAGTTCTTCGTGCAGGGCGATGGTCGAGTAGTTCCCGGTGGCGTAGGCCTCGAACGCCCACTTGACCAGTGCCGCACGGTCGGGGTCGGGCTCGACCACCCGCATTTCGCGGCCCAGCTCGTCTCGCTTGCGGACGTTGAGGTAGCCGATGGGCGCCTTGCCGTTGGTGCCGCCGCCGATGGCCTTCTGGTTCATGCCCTTAGCAACCTCGTTGGCGAGGTTGCGGGAGTAGAACTCGGCGATGGTGGACATGATCCCGTGCAGCAGCATCCCGGAGGGCGTCTCATCGATGTTCTCGGTCGCGGAGACCAGCACGACGCCGGCCTCCTTCAAGGCCAGGTGGATTGCCACGTCGTCGGCTCGGTTGCGGGCGAGCCGGTCGACCTTGTGGACGATGCAGTAGGCGACCTGGTGGCTCTTGACGTACTCGATCATCCGCATCAGTTCGGGGCGGTCGGCCTTGCGAGCGGACTCTCCCGCGTCAACGAACTCTTCGGTGATGATCGAGTCCAGCTCGCGGGCCTTGCGGAGGTTCGCTTCACGCTGGGCGGGGATCGAGAAGCCTTCGTCCCGTCCGCCGCGCTCGGCTTGCTCCTTGGTCGAGACGCGCAGGTAGGACACCGCGAGGCAGGTCGTCTCGCCCACATGGGCGAGTGCCGCCGGTGGCGCGACTTGGGTGATGGTCATGGCTCCGTGTTTCCTTCCCCAACAGGTGGGGCCAACACGAGCGGCGGCTACCGCTCGCGCGGTGCGACTCGTTGGAAAACACGACCCGGACGCTCCGAGCGGAGCACCCTGGGTAAGCCTCGAAGGCCGAACAGGACTTGCGCACCACGGCCACATCCGGTGTGACCGTTGGCTTGGTACTTCTACGATTCTACCTCGCGGCCGGTCTCGTGCCGAGGGCTCGACGGTGATGTCTGTTGGTTGGCGCGCTCGGCGTCGGCGCGGGCGAAGGCCATGCCGATGAACAGTTGCGCGAGCTTGTGTAGATCGGGCGTAGCGCGCGGTTCGGCCTCGATACGGTACGTGCGCATCCGGGCCGGCGGGGACTTGCGGGGCTTGCTCACCGGACTTCTCCTGTCGTCAGATCGACGCCAGCGAAGAAGGCGTCCTCGGCGGCCTGCCTGCTGGCGACTTCATCGAGCACGTAGCGCACGAAGTCTTCGTCGCGGTCAGTGATCGGCACTTCCTCGACTGGTTCGGCCGGTGCTTCGCCGGGCCAGGTGGTCTGGCGGGTGGGGCGGTCGCGGTCCAAGCGGGTGCCGCTGGTAGCTACCCAATCGCGGAGCCTCTGTCGGGCGTCGGCGAAGTCGCGGTGCCATCCCAGCGGTGCGGAGCCGTTCTGCTCGGGGTCGTAGGCGCAGAGCCAGTGCAGGTGCAGCGCGGAGAGTTCCCAGAGGAGTTCTGGGTGGCGGTGCCACATCGGCGGGATCACGCTGGCCGACAGGCCGTAGGTGTGGCGGAGCCAATCGACCCAGCGGTTCAGTTCGAGCAGCTCGGCTTCCAGATCGCCAGCCGACAGCAGGTTCCAGTTGATCGGACGGGGCGGGCCGGGGAGATCGTTGCCAGCGTCGAATGCGGGACGGTCATCGAACTCGTCGGGTGCTTCCGATCTTGTCGTGGGATCGGGCTTGTCGATGGCGGTCATCACGGTTCCCCTCACATGCCCATTGCCGGGGCAGTGGTCGCCGGCCGGCTCGGTTCCGGGCTGGTGAACGCCGAGGCATCCCGCGCGGGGGCCGCCTGCTCGCTGGCATTGCGACGGGGCGTCCGGTCGACCTCGTAGCGGGTGCGGGCCAAGTCGTGACCCAGGCGGGTCGCGATGAACTCTTCGCCCTCGCGCCGCTGGCCGTCGCGCTCGTAGGAATACTTGCGCACGCGGCCCTCCGCGATGAAGTTGTCGCCTTTGGCGAGCTTCTGGTGCCCGAACTCGGCCGCGCCCTTGAACGCGATCAGGTCGTGGAAGGTGGTCTCCAACTTGGTGAACGAGTTGTCGGCCTCACGCCGGTAGTGCTCCAGCCCGATCTTCATGTAGAGCCGGGCATCACCCTTCTCGGTGAAGCTCAACTGCGGCTCGGAGGCGACGAACCCGGACACGGCCTGCTGAGTCTGAATCGACATCGGAGTGCTCCTATCTGCTCACGCAGCCCGTCTCGCTGGACCGCTGTGGCGGGAAGGTGCGCGATCGCCTCCGGGTCAGCTCTCGGTGCGACGCAGGAGGGCTTCGATCTCCTTGCGGTCATTGGCGAGCTGCCCGGCGTCTGAGCGGCTGGGCCACGGGTGCAGGTCGGTGACGATGGGTGGTGCGGAGCGCAGCAGGACGACCCCGGTGCCGAAGGGCAGTCGGCGGATGCGGTCGGGTGGGAAGATCGGGACGCGGCGCACGGATCGCTGGTTGGAGCGGGTGCCGTGATCGCCTAGTGTCACCGAGTCGGTGTACTCGTCGCGTTCCCCGACCAAGGCACTCAGGTCTTGCAGGTCGCGGGAGTTGGACGCGCCACCGAGGATGACTTTCACGATGCTCGCGTCCCAGATCGCGTTGGCTTGGTGTTCGTTCCACTTGTCCCGCGCTTGCGCGAGCGACTGCAAGACGGGCATGGTCGTGATCCCCGACCCGCCGCCTTCGGCCATCAGCGTCGGTAGCGACGGCAGGGGTGAGAGGTTGGCTATCTCGTCCAGCGCCAGCAGCATCGGCGGATCGAGCCGGGCACCGGGTGAGCGTGCGGCGAGACGGCGGGCGGTCTCGATGAGGTCTTCCACCAACGCAGCCACCAATGCCGCAGATGCTCCGGCACCCGAGCCGGTCGCCAGCAGGAAGAGGGTGCCGCGGTCGCGGATGAACGCTTCGGGGTCGAACCCTTCTCCCTCGGCCGGTGATACGGCGTCGAGGACTCGCGGGTCAGCCAGTGACCCGAGAGCGAGGGAGACGCCTTGCCAGATGGAGTCGCGGGTGCGGGGGTCGGAGTCGATCATCGCCTCCAAGGACTCGGCCCATCCGGTCGCGGCGCGGGTGGAGCCGGTCAGGATTGCCACCGCATCTGCGGCGGCGGTGGGGTCGAGGGTCCAGCGGAACAGTTCGGCGGGTGGCCGGTTGTCGATCGCCGCCGCGTGCAGCAAAGCCTGCAATGCGGCTCTCGTCTTCCCTTCCCAGAACCCGCCACTATCGACCCCGCCGGCGGACAGGCCGGTGCCGGCGGCGAGGCCCGTGGCGCGGATCATCGCGGTCTGTGGCGACTCACACCCCCGGATCGGTGACCAGCGCAGCCCGGCGGGCAGCCCTTCGGCCAAGTGCTGGGGGTCGAAGATCGCCACAGGGCCGATGCGGCGGCGGGCGCGCATGGTCGCGGTCAGGTTGTCGGGTCGGGTGCTGGTGACGACGACGGCGCCGGGTGCGTCGAGGATCGCCGGGATCACCAGGTGCAGGCCCTTGCCGGAGCGGGGCGGGCCGATGACCATGATCGAGTCCTCCACCGACGCCCACACCCCTACGCCTTTCGAGGAACCGAGTCGGTACCCGACATCGGTTGGTTTCGGGTCGGCCAGGCCGGGGCGGAGGTTCCCGGCGCGTCGCAGTAGCGCCTTCTCCGATGCCGCGGTGGCGACTTCGTGGCGGGTCGCGATCCCGGCCATCCGGCGCGGGTCTTGCTCGGCCCGGTGCGTGAAGCGACGCACCCGCACCCACGCGAACACCACGAGTGCGATGAGGAGCGCGAGCATGGCTCCGGTCACGACCCAGTAGACGACCGGGTTCAACCCGTCCGCGTCGAGCGCGCTGCCGGGGTCGCCGGGATGCACCAGCACCCCGACCCCGGCCGCGAGTCCGCCTTCGGGTTGGGGGGTGCCGGTGAGCCAGGCGGTGATCGTGCCGGCGGCGCGGAGGACGAGCGCGACTCCGAAGAGGGCGACCAGGCCGATCATGGCGGCGTTGGTCAGCTCGTCCCCGAACGATCCGGTCTGCCGTCCCTCACCGGTCATGGCAGCCGCCGGATCACCGTGGCACCCGAGATACGTCCGAGCAGCAGCACCTCGAATCGCCCTGTCGTCTGCTCCGGGATCGGGTTGGTGGGGTCGATGAGGGCGCGGGCGGTGCCGGTGTGTGCGGCGTCGGTGTGGCCGGTGATGATCGCGACCGCGACATCCTCACCGGGCACGAACCCGTCGCCCTCGACCTGATGGAACACCGGCAGGGCCGACGTGGGCTTCGCCTCGACCGTCGGCTCCGGTTCAGGGAGGGCGCGGCGGGGTCGTGCGGTGATGAGGTCGGTGAACACCGAGCCGTCTGCTTCGCGGACCTCGACGCGGATCGGGCGGGTGCGGTCGTTGCTGGCCTGGTCGATGATCTGCGGGAACGACTCACGCCGCCACGGCGGCGCCCACTGAGGCGGCGTCAAGGGTGCGCCGTCGAGGGTGGCGGTCAGAATGCCGTCCTCGTGCACCGTGAGAACGACGGTCGGGATGTTGACGGGCGGCTGGTCGGGTTCGCTTCGCTTCATGCCCGGTAGGTGCACCCACCGAATCGCTAGATCATCCGGGTGGTGGTGTCGAACAAGGCCAACTCATCGGGGTGCATCTGGTGTTGGACGACGAAGGAGCGTTCTTTGATGCGCCAGAGCCCTTGCCCGGTGCCGAGTCCGGGCAGGAGGTGCTGTTCGGTGCCGGTCAGGCCGAGGGTCTTGGCGGTGAGCGAGAGCTGGTCGGACTCTTGCCGGTAGATCACGCGCGTCTCGGCATTGGCGAGCAGGCTGTTCGCCAGCGAGCGCATGGCCGAGCCCTGATCGCCCACGTTGTCGAGGTCGGAGAGCTTGTGGAAGACGAGCATGTTCGCCAGCCCGTAGTGGCGGGCGAGCCGCCATTGCGCATCCATCCGGCGCAGCAGCGCGGGGTGGGCCATGAGGCGCCAGGCTTCGTCATAGATCATCCAGCGTTTCCCGCCATCGGGGTCCATCAGCGCCGCTTCCATCCACGCCGACGCGCAGGTCATCAACACGCTCAGCAGGGCGGCGTTCTCCGCGACCCGGCTGAGGTCGAGACTGACCATCGGGAGGGACGGATCGAAACGGACCGTGGATGGCCCGTCGAAGAGGCCGGCCAGGTCACCACCGACGAGGCGGCGCAGCGCGTGAGCGACGAGCCGGCCGTCTTCGGCCAGCCGCCCGTCCTGGTCAACGTCGGGTGCTGGGGTGAGTAGACGGTCCACGACCATCGGCAGGATCGGCACCTCCGCATCGCGCACCGCCGCCGTGAGGGCGGTGTCGATGGCGGTGTGCTCCAACGGCGATAAACCCCGGCCGAGCACGGTCTCCGCGAGCGCGCCCAGCAGCTCACGCCGCCGCGACGCCAACGTGGACGCCCATTCCCGATCCGACAGGCCCGAGGGCCGGTGGCCCTCATCGAGCGGGTTCAGCCGGGTGCGCAGCCCGTGGCCGAGAACGATGGCCTTTCCGCCGACCGCTTCCGCGACGGCGGTGTGCTCGCCCTTGGGGTCGCACGGGACGTAGACCCTGCGACCGAATGGCAACGACCGGGTGTAGAGCGACTTGGCGAGGCTGGACTTCCCGGAGCCGACGATCCCGGCGAGGATCATGTTCGGCGCGGTGATGACGCCTCGCCGGTACAACTCCCACGGGTCATAGACGAAGCTCCCGCCGGAGTACATGTCCTGCCCGACGAACACGCCCTGGCTGCCCAGGCCGCCTTCGGCGAGGAACGGATATTGCGCCGACAGCACCGCACTGGTGTCCTGATGGCGCGAAAGCCGGAACCGGCCCGGTGTCCTGAGCGCCGCCGGGCCGGGTTCGCCGGACCTCGGCAGATACGTCGTGGCCCGCCGCTCCGCCCGCTCTGCCTCGGCCTTCGCCTTGGCTGCTTCGACCTCGGCACGGCGTTGCTCGGCAACCAGTCGGGCGGCGGCCTGCCGGCGCTGCTTGCGGTACTTGCGTCGCTCTGATGCTGGGGCGACGAGCACCGAGGTGTGCAGCTTCTCTCGCTCCGCGCTCATGGTCACAGACCTCGTGCCTGCTTGACGGCCGTGATCTTGGCCGGCTCGAACCACGACGGCTCCTGCTTCGGCGGCGTAGTCGTCCGCTTCGGCGCGCCCGGCGACGAGTACGACACCAGCAGTTCGGGGCCGCCCTGCGTGGGCGTTGGGGTTTCGCGCTCGTCGGTCTCGGGGCCGGGTTCGGTGTGGCGGCGCAGGAGGGAGACGTAGCCGAGGTGCGGGTTGACGACCAGGGCGTAGTCGCCGGAGTGCATCACCTTGTCGTACTGGCCGGCCGGGGGCTCGTCGTAGACGTATCCGTTCTCCATCGCCGCGTCGGTGGTCTCGTCGCCGTAGTCCCACTGGGCGAGGAAGTCCACCGCGTCGACGTGCCCCAGCTCGCCGAGGATGCGCAGTGGCCGGTCGGCCTCATCGCCCTGTAAGAACACCACATTGATCCACCGCGACAGCTCAGCCTCTTCGACAGCGGGGTCGGGGTGCCAGGCGATCCGCCCCGCAGCGATGAACCCTTCCGCGAGCCGGTCATAGGCCCGGTCGATGAGGTTCGCGGCCTGGTGCAACTCCTCCGCCGCAGTGAGCGCGTCCCGCGCTCCCGCCTCGTGACTTCCGTCATCGTTGAAGGCGTGCGCGGCCTTGCTCTCGTGGGCATCAGCGATCTGGTCGAGTGCCTGCCGGAGCGAGCGCATCCCCGAGGACAGGTCACCGATAGCCCCGTACATCTCCGCGGGTTGATCGAAGCCTCGGCTTGCGTGAGCCAGTCCCCGCAGCGCCTCGGACGCCTCAGCGGCGTCGGCGGTCGAATCGAAGAACGTCGGCATGGCGGACCTCCTGAGTCGTGTTACTCGGAGGTGCGCACCCAGGCCTGTGGTAGAGTGTCGTCTACGTAGCGGATGCCATTGATGGGCTGGAGGATCATAACCTCGGTTCGCACAAAAACAGTGGAGATCCAGGTTCGACTCCTGGCTCCGGCGAAGCCGGATGTAGCTCAATGGGTACAGAGCCCCCGTGTTCTTTTCACCACGATGTCGCGGTCCAGTACCCTGACTGTCTTGCCGCTAGTTCGAGTTCTTCCCCGCTCAGATTTAGTCCGCCAAGGTAGTGGAATCGTGCAAACCCCAAGAGCCCGCGTTTCCATTGCCTGCTATTGCGTGGGTGCTCGGCAGATTCGGCGAAATCGGCAACGGCGATCCCGGCCCAGGTCTCTCTGCTCAACTTCTGCCCCAGAATTTCGTTTAGGCGCCGCGCCCCCTCCTTCGTGACGGCGAACGCAGCGATCAAGTGGCCGATTGTGAAGTGCAGCTTTCCCTCCTTCATCATCGAGTTGAGCGGCGCCATTGTCAGTTGTTCCCATCGCTCGCGCTGCGCATCCGTCAACGAGTCCAGTACCTCAGTCACTTCCGCTGTCACGTGGCCTGCGTGATGAATCTGGGCGTTCCGAACACAACGAAGTACGTGGAAGAGAGGGATCACATCAGCTGGTTCTTCGACGCCGGCGGCGTCGAAGAAGGTCTTGCGCATGCGTCCGGCGTTCAAGGCACCCCAAGACTGTGACACTGCGTAGCCTGCATCGCTCAGCATGGCGATCGCGTCTTTGACGAAGGCCTCATAGACCGCCAGTGCGTATGGAATCGCCACTGCCGCGAGGTGCGCATCGGCGTCGAGTAGGAGCTGGGATGCCCTGTCCGGCAGCAGGTTGAAACGGTCGATGTCGTTCACGGCTGGAAAGAGTCCAGGGAGCTGATGGGGAGAGCCGCTGTGCAGCTGGAGGTTGTGCGCGGCCAGCCGAGAGCCTGCAAGAAGAGCGATCATGGCGTTGTTCGCCTCTACCCGCGCGTCGACATACGCCCGGTACCGCGCAAAGTTGATCTCGCTCATACCCCCAAGTTTCTCGCACTTCACCTGACAGCCGCAGCGAGTCGGCGCGGATGATCACGCTCAGCGGTGAACACTGTCACACCCTCCGGCACAGCGGCAGAGCAGCTGCGGTGAAACCGGCGGCTTGCTGGCCGACGAGCCGCCTGGTTTCGCAGGAGCTTTGGATGGCGGCTTGGGTGATCGCGGCGACTGCGGCTTCGAGGTCGTCGATGCTCGGTGCCGACACCGAGATGAGGCCGGTCACGCGCAGGACGCCGTGCCCGGCGGTGAGGTCGGCTTCTTGTTGCAGCACGTCTTGGAACTCGGCGGATTGGGCGGCGTCCTCGATCTGCCCGAGCCGGGCACGCTGGGTCGCGTCCGAGATGTATTCGACCTTCTTGCGGCGGATGTCGCGGGCGGCCTGGTCGGAGCGCATCGGCGTGTAGATCAGTGACACGGCCCGCTGGATGCCGGTGGAGAGCAGGATCGGGGCGGCGAAGCCGGGATAGACAAGGCTTCGGGGCCATTCGGAGACCCAGAGCACGGCGTGGTGGGCGGAGTCGGTGCGCAGGTTGCCCCACGTTTCGGTGACTGCGACCGGGCCGGCAGTGGCGAGGTCACGGCCGATCTGCCCGTGCCGCTCCAACGCGGAGGCGACCGCCGGGTCGTAGGCGGAGCGGAGGATGACCGCGATCTGGCCGGCGTCGAGCCAGCCGGACGGGGCGAGGTCGGCCGACCGCAACGCGGATACCAGCGTGGACATCTCTTGCCGCAGCACTCCGGCGGCGCCCTTGATGCCGCCGCCGGCGGTCCTGATCTGCCGGGAGGCGGCCTTCATGTCCAGCGACAGGCTGATGGTGGTGGCGTGCCGTTCCCCGGCCGGGCCGGCACGCTCGATCAACTCGGCGTAGGTATCGGCGGCCCACGAGCCGTCCGGGGTGCCATGCGTGGTCCACCACTCCGCCAGCCCCGTGCCCGAGTCGGGCAGGGTGCGTTCGAGGACTTGCAGCGTCGCGATCCTCCCCGAGCGGCACACCGTCGCCAACGCACGGCCCCAGGTCGTGACACGGCGCTCCTGCTCGCCCGGATCAAGCAAGACGAAGGCGGGGTGCGTCACCTCGCACACCACCGTGAGGGTCGCGGCGTGGGGGTCGTGGATCATGCACGCCCCGCTCTCTGGGTCGGCGTACTCCCGCAGCCTCGCCACGTCGCCGGGCAGCGCGAGGGTGCCGACGGGGCGGGGCCGGACGATGCGGCGGCGGTAGAGCAACTGCCCGCCCGTGACCCGCCACAGCCACCAGAACGTGACCGGCAGCCACTCCACGACCGGACGCCCGCCGACAGGTATCCAGGTCAGGGCGGCGCAGAGCACCCAGACAGGGGCGGTGTAGGCGAGCAGCATCCCGCCGCCGGCGTAGAACGCGCCGATCAGGGTCAGGCCGCCGATGCCGAGGGTGACGAGCTGCGCGACCGACAACCCCAATAGGACGCCCCGGCGGGTGAGGCGGCTGAACTTCACCGGCACCAGCTCGCCCGGCTCGGCGGTCTGTTTCGCGTGACTGGCCATCGGTCATTCCTTCGTCGGCTTGGGCGCGGGTGGGGTCGGGGTTGCCGGGCGCGGGCTCGGTGGAGCGGTCGGCACAGGTGTCGAGGGCGGTGGCGGTGCGCTGGCCTGCCCGGCCCCGGCGGCGGTCGTCTCGGCCTCACCCGCCAGCGCCGTCCCGGCCTTCGGCCCCGCCGTGGCGGCACCCTTCACCACCTGCGCACCGACTACGACCGCCGCCGCCGGACCCGCAGCCGCAGCACCCGCCCCGGCTCCGGCGCCCGCGCTGGCTCCAGCTCCGGCACTTCCGCCCGCGCCAGCTCCTGCACCGGCAGCACTTGCGCCGCCGCCACTTCCGGCGGCCGGGGTGGGCTTCGGCGGTGCACCGGCACCTCCACCCGTGCCGCCGCCGCCACCGCTGCCGCTGCCGTTGGTTTGGCCGTCGAGGACCTTCTTCGGTCCGTCGCCGGACGGCTTGGAGGGAACGGGGATGGGCCGGTTCAGTGCCCGCTTGGCGTCGTCCTCGGCACCGGCCTGCCCGTAGTAGTCGGTGCCGACGAACGCGAGGAACCGATACGTCAGATACGGGGCGAACCCCGCCAAGGCCATGAGCACGATCCCGGACAGCGGATCGGATACCGAGGCCAGGTCGAGGTCGATGGGTGCGGCGACCTGGGTGATCGCGACGAGGAAGATTACGACCAGCACGAGTTTGGACAAGATCAAGGCGATGACGAACATGGCCCACTTGCCGACCCAGCCGCGTGCCGCGTCCCACGACGAGCCAGAGAATGCCAACGGGGCGAGCGCGACCGCGACCAGCAGCAGCGACTTGCGGATCAGCAGCGACAGCCACACGATCGCCGCTGATGCGATCGCCAGGCCGGCGAGGAAGATCATGATGATCGCTCCGACACCGGGTGCGGCGATGGACAGGCCGGACAGGGCCAGGACGAGCGCGGCGATCTTGTCGCCCATCGTCTCGGTGGTTTCGCCGGCGGCTTGGATGATGCCGACGCAGAGCTGGTCGGTGATTTCCAGCAGCAGCGCGGTCAGGGTGATGACCACGAAGGATCCGAGCACCGATTTGCCCAGGCCGAGCGCCGCCCGGGTGAGGGCGGTGGGGTCGCGGCGGATCATGCCGGTGATGAGCTGCAGGGCGAAGAACAGCAGCATCACGAACACGGCGATGCCGAACACGAGGTTGAACACCGACACGAATCCGGGCCGTTGCACGTCCACCAGCGTGGTGGTGTCGAAGACCGACCAGACGGCCTCGAACAGCCACCCGGCAGCGCCGCCCATCGCGCTGGCGAGCCAGTCGAATGGGGCCGACACCAGCGTGGCGGCGGCTTCGCCGGCCACGTCGCAGACGGTGGAAATCACCGGGACATCGCAAATGCCCATGACAAGACCTGCCTTCCTCGCGGACGTTGCGAATCAGACGGCTTGGCCGACGCCCCAGAAAAAGTTCACGAGCGCGACGCTCGCGCCGCAGATGATCGCCGCACCGCAGGACACGAGGACGCCGACCTTTCCCCGCCCGGCGAGATGCGCGTTGGAGCTGTTCGCGCCGTAGGCCCACACGACCGCGGAGACGATCAGGGCGAGAACGGCGAGGATCAGGCCCACCGTCATCACGGCACCGACGATGGTGCGGAGCTGTTCGATACCGGGAAGGCCGGTGCCATTGGGGTCGATGTCGATCACGACGGTTCTCCATTCACGCTGAGGGTTGCTTCTGCCCACAGGTGCACCCCGCCCACCAGCACCCGCCCAGACATGGCGAAGGCCCGCCCCGAGGGGCGGGCCAGATGGATGAGGGGGTCAGAGTCGTTGGCCGAGGGCGATGAGCCAGTTCATCCACGCCACTCCGCCGCCGGCGAGCACTGCGGCGCCGAGGGCGACCAGCACGCCCACCCTGCCCTTGGCGGCTGCGGAGTAGTTGCCGTGGGCGGCGGCGATCGCCCAGCAGACCGCTGAGACGATCAGCATGAGTACGGCGATGATGAGCACGAACATGAACAGCGCACCGACGACCTGTTTCAGATCGCCGATCCCGGCCAGGCCGTCGAAGTCGGGGAATACGTCCATCAGGCACCGGCTTTCACGGTGACGTGCAGGTGGTCGAAGTGGCCTCCCGTGACGTTGCCGGGGTCGTGCATCCCGCCGCCGTTGTAGGGTCGCCATCCCTGATCGTCGCGGGCGACGGACCAGATTTTGCCTTGCCAGATCAGGTACTCCACGCCGAGGGCGTCGGCGTTGTCCTTCATCCAGTTGGTGACCTTCCAGCCGACCTCCAACTGAGCCGGTGTCGGGTAGTGGCCGATGGCGTTGCCGAAGGTGATGTCACACGCCCGTCCGAGCGGGTGCTCCGACTTCGTGCCCGGTCTCGGTGAGTAGCAGCCCCAGCCGGTCTCGGGAAACGCCGCTTTGGTCTGGGCCATGAGGTGCGCGAGCCGCGCGGTGATCTGCCCGTTGCTCGTTGGGTCGTCGACCATCTGATCCGGGTCACCCGTCAACGGGGTCGGCGCGCCGGCCGTGCCGGTCTGGCAGCCTGCGGCGGGGCCGGTGGCGGCTTCGGGGAGGTTCGCGGCGCCGTGGTCGTTGAGCCACTTCGCCGGGTCAATCGCTTCGCCGTTGGTGCCGCCGGGGCGGACCTCGAAGTGCAGATGCGCTCCGGTCGACATGCCCGAGGAGCCGACATCACCGATGTGCTGCCCGGCGCTCACCCGATCGCCAACGTGAACGTGGATGCCGCCCAGCCACATATGCGCGTAGGCCGTCGCGACAGTCTGACCGTCGATGGTGTGCTCGATGACGATCAGGCCGCCATAGCCACCGCTGTATTCCGCGACAGTGACGGTGCCGTCCGCGGCGGCGAGGATCGGGGTGCCGTCGGCCGCGCCGAGGTCAAGGCCGGTGTGGAACGACTCTTGCCCGGTGATCGGGTGGATACGCGGCCCGAAGTCGTCGGTCTTGACCCACGTCCCCTCCGGCAGCGGGAACACCACCCGCGACGACTCCGCCACCCCGACGACGGGGCCGCCCCGCCCGCCCGTGCGGGTGAGAGTGTCGAGGATCGCCTCAGCGACCGGCGCGTAGTTGCGATACCTGTCCGGGAACGCACTGACCTCGACCGCCTGGGCCGCCTCCCCGGGGTCCATCCGTTCCCAGCCGGGAATGTCGAGCAGGCCGCGCGGGCTCGGATAGTTGGGGCCGGTCGGGCCGCCGAAGAACGCGGCGGCTTGATAGTTCGGGTCCATCAACTCTGCGACGGTGCCCCACCCGGATTGCGGGCGCATCTGGAACAGGCCGAGGGAGTCGTGGTCGCCGCCGTTGCCGTCGTTGGGATAGTTCGCGGACTCGGGGTAGGCGCTGGTGTTGCTGAGCATCCGCAGCGTGGACTCAGTGAGCGCTGCCGTCAGCGCGACCTTCACCCCAGGCCGGCCCACGCCGTCGATCCGGCCGCCGACCGTGATGATCGTCGCGGCATGGGTGAGTTGCCGCTTGTTCAGGGTGAAGGTGTAGCCGCCCGCGGTGGTCACTTGGAGGCTGTCGGGGACGTTACCGACCGAGAGCGTGCCGGTGGTGGTGCAGGCGGCGATGGCGGCGGGGTTCATCAGCACCCCGATCGCCAGTAGCAGCATCGCCGGGCCGAAGAACAGCGCGGCGAGCGCGAGGACAGCGAACTTCTTGAACACGACAGGCCCGTCCTCATCGCAGCGGGTTGTCGAGCTGGGACAGCCGCAACAGGTGACAGGTCGGATAGGTCGGGGCGCAGACGATGAACACGGTGAACGACACCGCGTGCTCGCTGGACACGGGCTCGCCGTTCCAGAGGCCGTCGCGGTGCCGGGTGCCCTCGATCGTGTACGCGGCCGTCCCGGGCGCGATCTGACCGGGTTGCGCCTGCGCCACCGCGTCATCCCATGCTTCCGGGATCACCGCGCGGTCGATGACGAGGTGTTGGCGGGTCTCGTGCTTGCGCAGTTCGATCCATGCCTCCCGCGTCGGCAGATACATCGCCAGGTCGGAGGCGAGGCCCGCCTGCTCGGTGCCGGAGGGGTCACCGACATCGAGGATCGCGGCCGTGTAGTCCAGCGGCATCAGGCCGCTGGTGGTGTCCCACGCGAAGATCGCCTCGGCGACGTTGCGGGCGAACTTCTCCGGGTCCGCCGACCGCAGCACGACCGGCAGCCGCGGCGAGGATGGTCCGGGCGGCATGAGCGTGTGAGACGGTGACGGCGCGGGGTCGGGGGTCGGGTTGTTGGTGGTGCGCGGGCCGAGGATGAGGCCGTAGATGCCGACACCGGCGAGGATCAGCAGCACGAGGCCGGCGGCGATCAGCGCGATCAGGCGGCCACGCGGAAACGACGGAGAGGGAGAAGTCTTCATGCCCGTCAGGTGCACCCCGACCGACCACGATCCCGGCGCAGAAGGTCAGAGTGCGCGTAGGCGCGGAACCTGTGACTCTTGTTCGCGTGCGGCGTGGAGGTCGGTGGCGAACTGGCGGGTGCCTTCGGCGGTCGCGTAGAACGCTTCGGCTTGCTCGTCGGTGAGCTGAGCGGCGAGCTCGTCCAGGTCGTAGTGCAGCCACCACGAATCGAGTTCGGTCCAGGTCAGCACGAACGCCCGCACCGCATACCGGGCGTCCGGCACCACCGGCGCAACAGGCTGGGGCTTCTTCGCCTTCTTCTTGCCCTTCTTCGTCTCGGCGTCCACGCGGGCGAGGGCTTGTTCGGCCAGGTCGTGCAGATGCGCGTCGTCGCTGGCTTGGTGAATGTCGCGGATGCGCTGATACACCGGATCGACCGGCCCGCCGGCCTCGATCTTCACCAACCCCGCCTGCGCCTCCGCGCGCAACGAGACAGGAGCGTCGGGGTCGGTGGCGAGGTGTTGCAGGTAGCCGATCTTGTCCATCGTCTTGTACGACGGGGCGCCAGGGATCATCGCGGCGGCCTGCTCGCGGACCTTGCCCGGCGGGGTCAACGGGGGTGGAAAGTTTCCACCCCCGTTCCACCGGGGCTGATGCTCCGTCGAGAACTGCGTCGCCTGATCGCGGCGGGCAGCGTCCTCGGTCATGAGTTCCTTGATTTCGCGGTAGAGGCCGGCGGCTTCCAGCGGGGAGAGAGTCTTGTGGAGCTGGTTGTCGTCCTGCTCTGCCAGCAGGTGCCCCAACCTGTCCGAGATGGATGAGCGCACCCAGACGCTGACGGTGCGCCAGCCGAGCTGTCTGATCGCAGCGAGCCGCCGCACCCCGCACACCAGCAGCCCGTCCGGGGTGATGGTGATGGGTTGCAGCAGCCCATCGCGCTCGATCGACGCGGCGAGCGCGTCGAGGTCACCGAGGTCTTGGCGGTGCCGGCGTCCGACCTGGATCGACTCGACGGTCCGGTCGAGTTCGATGTGTCCCGTCGCCGCGCTCATCAGGCACCCCTGCGTCGGGTGTGGGGTGCAGCGTGACTGATGGTCGCCACGAGCCCGTCATCGCCCAGCAGCACGGGCAGGCCCTCGCCGATCAGCAGCCGCAGCAGGATGCCGCGTCCTTCGCCGGTCGCCCCGTAGCCGGGAGTGGTGCGGCCCAGCAGCACCCGCAGCAGCACCGTCCACGAGGCGGCGGGCACATCGAGCAGGGCGCGGGCGTGCCGGTCGCGGCGCAACGCCTCATAGGTGCCGGTGCGTGACCCGACCCGGCCGAGGGCTTCGCAGACGTGCTCGATCGCCGGACGGGCGGTGCCCTCGGGCCAGCCCAGCAGCATGAACAACAAGATCGCGTCTTCCACAGCGCCGGTGACCGACGCCGGCTCACCCGCATCCGCATCCACCTCGTCGTCGTGGTGGGGGTCGGTGACGTGGAACGCCGGGTGGTAGTCCGACAGGGTGTTCTCGCGTTCGGAGAGCCGTTCGGGGTCGTGGAAGCAGGAGACATGCGGACGCCTCGCCTGATGCACCGAGCACAGCAGCCCTTGGCCGCGCTCTTCGGCAACGCAAGTGATCCGCACCGCATGAGTCACAACGCCCCAAGGGTCGTCGGCCTCGCGGGCGGCACGGGTGCGCATCACCTCGAACGCCGCCGATGCAGCCTCCCACGGGTCCAGGCCGTGCTTGCGCGCCAGCGGCGTGTACTTCCGCACCGCATACTGCATCAGCTCAGCGGCTACCGGGTCGTGCTCCCACGCTCCGGGGCCGGCGTCGTGGAGCCGGTTCAGCAGGGCGCGCAGGCCCTCACCGCTGGTGTAGTCCTCACCCGCAGGATCGGTCGCCGTCGTTGTCGTCGTGGTCATGGTCAAGGCACCTCCTGGCAGGCAGGTGCGCCGGCCGCCCCTGGCGACCGTCACCCCGCCGTGCTGGGTGTCCATGACTCATCACCACCCCGTTACCTCATCCCGACCCCGGACCGTGCCGGCCCCTCGACGTGCTGACCGCGACGACCGAACGCCGACAACGGCGGCAACCGCCTCGCCCGCTCCGACACCGACCGCGCCCCACCCGCCAGGGTCGAGCGGAAACGGCGGCCCTGTTCGCTGTTGAACTCGATCCCACGCCCCGCCAGAGTCCCGCTGGAACGCACGAGCAGATCGGTCGGGCGCACCCACTCCACGCCCCGGCCGCGCACCCGATCCAGCCGTTCCCGCACCGCCTGCCGGCGGGCTGTCTCCTGCTTGACCGCATCCGGCGTCCCCGCCAGCTCAGCCGCTTCGGTATCGGGCTTCTTTGCCTGTTCGGGTTCGATGCGGCGGGGTGGTTGCTCGCGCATCAGGTCGTCGGTGCTCATGGTGTCGCTCCCTCCAAGATGGCCTCAGAGCGTGGCTGCTCGGGCTCATCAGGTTGGTGCGCGCCGGCGAACCAGCGGCCCACCGTCGAGGGGTGCACATCGAGCGTCCTGGCGATCTTCTTGTTCGACCACCCCGACTCCCGCAGTTCCGCCGCCCGCACGCGACGATCCGGCACCTCGGCGGGAACGAGCCGCGCCAGCTCGGGGGTTGGCGACGCCACGACAGGCGTTTCCGTCGGCGCGGCTTCGAGCGCGACCGGTTCACGAACGCTGGCGGCTCCGGTAGCGGGCTGGGTGGTGGTGCGGATGAGAACGACGGTCAGATGGGTCGAGGCCAACAGCACCACAGGAGGGACGGCCGCGACCGCCGCCGCGAGCCCGGCGGGTACGTCGGCATCAGCGGCAACGATCGCATGGAGCGCGTTCGCGGTCACCGACACCGCCGCCCCGCCGATCAACAGCGTCCACGGATACCAGGCAGCCCGCTCGCCAGCGAGCGCGACCACAGCGACGGTCGAGACGACGATCACGCCATCTACGATCAGCGGCCACGCCCACGCCTGCCCGGCACCGATCCCAGCTCGCCGCGCCAGATCCGCCAACGCCGTGAAGCTCAACCAGAACGCGCCGGCCGCGATGAACACGGTCCCGACGACCGACGTGATGACCGCCCACCTGCGCCCCCGCCACCCAGTCATGTCAGCCCCCGAGCCGAGGCACGCGGCCGGCTGTCACGAGGCGAGGGGAACGAGTCGCGGTCGTCGCGGGTCGGTGTTCCGGCGTGGACACGGCGGTAGGCGCTGTCCACGGTGCGGGTGATTTCCCGCTCATCGAAGCCCGGCTGTCCGGCGGCGGCCACCAGAACATCCCGAGCCTCAGCAGCCGGTACGCCGTTCTCGGCCAGGCGGCAGGCAGCCCAGAACAGCGAACGATTCCGCTCGCCCTCACCGCGCCCGGAGACCCACGCCGCCAACCGCTCAGCATCCACGGCCATCGAGCCGCCGCTCGCACGTTCGGGAGTCTCAGGGCGTGGATCGAGGAAGTCCCGAAGCTGGCCCGCGTCCACAGGGCCGACCGAATGCGCGGCGATGTCCGCGACCCTGTAAAGCCTTGTGTTGCCGTCGATGAGTCGCTGGGAGGGAGGGGCGATGATGTAGCCACCGTCGCCCCGGAAATCGACCCCTGCAGCGGCGGCCTGCCACGAGCGTTGCTCCGTGCCTGGCGTCTCCGGGAAGTAGGCGTGCGTGCCGCCGGTGGGGGTGCGCACCAGCAGACCGGCTCCGCTGACGAGCCCAGCGTCGGCGGCGCGCTCCCATGCCACGCGGCCATCGGTAGGGCCGTGGACATCGACGTCCACCACGACGACGCCAGATGCGGCGCCGGTCGGGATGCCGATGTTCGCGTTCGGCCTCCGCGACCACCACGCGGCAACCTGCGTAGCGTCGCTGCTCGCGTCGAGGAACCCGCGACGGGTCAGCGGACGCTTCCCGCCGGGCAGGCACGGGAACACGGGCACGCCAGCCGAGGCGAGGTTGCGCGCCGCCAGCGCGAGGTTCGGTGAGGCATCCACGCGGATGAGCGCTGCAAGTACATCGAATGGGTCGGGCATCACAGCCCCCGTCCCGCCAGCACGGGCACACCGGCTGCGCCGCGCTCAGGCATCGGCGCGGCTCGCATGGGTTCCGCCTGGGCATCCCGAGTCGGGGTGTCGCGTTCGAGTCCCGGCGGGGTGCCGCTCCCGGCCTGGTGAGTGTCGAGCTGGTCGAGGATCGCCAGAGCGGTCTTGCGCACCCGTTCTCCCGTGGCCTTGATGACCTCGCCCGGTTCGGTGTCCTTCACTGACGATGCCCACCCGGCGACGTACGGGATCGTGTATCCGCTGGTGTCCATTCCGTGCGCGGCGCCGATCATCAACGCGACGCTCTCGGCCTCAACCTCACGGATACCGCGATGCTGCCGCACCTCCTGATCGGCAGGGTCGTGCATCAGCACATGCGCCAGCTCATGCACCAACGTGGCGACCTGATTCGCCTCCGTCACGTCGGTGCGTACCGACACCTGCCGAGTCGTGTAGTCGGTCAGGCCGTCCGCGCCGCCGATCTGCCCGGCATCCGGCACCCGCAGCACCTCGAACCCCAACGCCTCGACCTGCGCAGCCAAGCCCTCCCACAACCCGGCCGGGGCTTCGCCGTCCAGCAGCTTCGGCGACGGCGGTTCGGGGATCGGATCGCCAGCGGTCTGGGAGACATCCCAGACGTACGCCGGTCGCGCACCAACCAGCTTCGTGCGCACTACCTCGTTGACCTTGTGCTTCTCCCGCGGCCCCAATCGTCGCCACGACGACGGATCAGACGGATTGGACGAGGCGAAGCGGCCCGTGACCGGGGCGAAGATCATGTAGCCCGGCTGGCCCTTCTGCACCTGCCGACCCAACTGCTGCCACTGCTTGTAGCCGGCCACATACGACGGCACCGGCTCGGACACCCGGCCGGCCTCGAACGCCGCCTCATGCTGAACCCAGATCAGCAGCGTGTTGTTGAACGACCTGCTCCGGAACCTCGCGGCGAATGCCAACGCGCGCGCCCAGTCCTTCCCGGACACGAGCTGGTCGACCGCACCCGTCAGCTTGTCGTGCAGTTCATCGAGCTTCGCATCACGCGCAGCTCGCGCTTCCTCCGTCGTCGCCATCGCTGGACCTCCCTTCGCCGGGGGTCGCTCCCGAGGGCGGGAGTGACCGTGCGACTGTGAGGTACGCCGGGAAGGCCAAGAAGACGAGACGGGCAACGAGACGGAGACCGTCAGGGATCGAGACGAACCCGACGAGTCCCTACCGGATTACACGACCCGATCGGGCGACATCGCCCCGAAGGGTCGAGCCTGCGGATAACACCGGGAAATCTGCGCGCATCACCCGGAAGCCTGCGAGAGGCGAGAACGGACCATCATCCGGTAGTCGCGCGGCGTGACACCGACACTACGGCGGAACTGACGCGCCGCGAAATCAGGATCACCCCAACCCACCTCCCGCGCAATCACCGCGATCGGCGTGTCCGTCGTGCGCAAAAGACCCGCCATTCGCTCCGTCCGCAACATCGTTAGATACGCGATCGGCGACTTCCCGAACGCATCAACAAAGATGCGCGCTATCTGTGATTTCGACACATGCAACTCGTTCGCCAGATCGCCGACCGACCAGTGCCGCACCGGATCGGCCCGGAGCAGTTCAGCAGCTCGGCGGGCCTCATGGCGTAGCGGCGCGAACTGGCGCTGTCGTGGGTGGGTCGGGCAGGCCGTTGCCCGTTGTGATGGCGTCGTGCGGATCGGTGAGTTCTTGATGAACGGCACGATGACATGCGCAACCGAGAACCAGAGCGCCTGCATCCGGTAGAAGTGACGGACAAAGCCCCCGTCGAGGCTCAACGTCGCCAACTCGTCCAGCCACGGCATCAGCATCCCTGCCCGCTGCTCACCGAGATGGAGTATCTGGGCCGGTTCGGTGTACATGGATTCGGCGAACCCCTGGGCGTCGAGCCGATCCGTCAGCAGGCCGGCATACTGCCAGAACACCTGATCGATCACATAGGCGGTGTCCAAGTAGACCGTCGTGACTGTGATGTGACCCTCGGGCTCGGACCCGCAGAGCGTGTTCGCACCGAGCAAGATCACGTCTCCGAACCTCACAGGTGTTTGACCGAACTCCGAGAACAGGATCGCGCTGCCGTCTCGAACCACGATCACTTTCACGCAGTCGTAGGCAACAGGGTGGATTGGCCCGTGAATGGTCGTGCTTCGCGCCAGAAGTGGTTGATAGACCTGCATGGCGCATCGGTTTCTGCCCTACCAGCGTGCTTCGTGTCGGCCAAGCGGCCCTGCTTTGTACTTCGGCGCTGGGGAAACGCCTTCGATGTGCCCAGCCGGACCAACGACTCTCGCAAGACCCCACGCTGTCGATCGCTCGACCATTGGAATCTCGTCCAGTGACTCCGGCTGGGGTTCGTCCTCAGGTTGAGGGAGTGAGAACAGAAGATTGGCCGTTCCAATCAGGGATGCGTTGATGGTGGCTACCTGGCTATCCGTGAGACGCCTTGTGAGAGCGCGTGCTATCGCCGCCCCCAGCAGCCAGCCCGTTGCATGATCGAGAGCCTGCACAGGCAGGGAGGCAGGCGCCGACCCTTCATCTGTTGCGTGTGCTGCGATTCCGCTGCTGAGTTGAACAAGGCTGTCGAAACCACGGCGATTGCGCCAGGGCCCGTCCCAGCCATAGGCGTTGAAGCGGGTGATGATGAGGTTCGGGTTTAGGGTACGGAGTTGTGCATCGCTGTAGCCGAGCCCATCTAGTGCATCTGCCCGCAGCCCACACACCAGTACGTCAGCGTCAGCGAGCAGGGCGTCGAACCGTGCTCGGCCTTCTGCCGAGTTGAGGTCTAGGGCGGCGCTTCGTTTGCCAGCGGTTGTCTCGGGAAGAAGCGAGGCGACTTCCTCAAATCCGGGCGGGTCGATGCGTAGGATATCTGCCCCATAGTCGGCCAAGAACTTCGTGCAGACGGGGCCGGCAATGACTCGGGTGAGATCAAGGACGCGAACCCCCTCGAACGGAAGTTGAGCATTGTTCGCCCAGGTCGCTCCGGTCGCGGTCTTTCGCCACGTAGTCGCCACCACGGGCTTAGCTATGGTGGCTGTGCCCGCCTCCATTGCCAGCCATTGCTCGCGGGTGCGCATTGCTGCCGCAGCGCCCCCAGCCTCCGCAACCGCTTGTTCAAGTTCCACAGAGGTCCATGTGGCTACCCGCTTCTGCACGGTGTTGCGATCCGTCGCATCGAGCAGTGACTCGACGGCCGCGCGGTGATACGGGTAGTTGGTGTGAAGACGAATCCACCCGTCCGCGGTCTGGTAGTTGCCAGCGATAGGATCCCACAGCGGCGGTCGTTCCCATCCCACCGGAGTGAAGCGACTCTCGGAGCGGAACGCAGTTGACGCTTCGCGGCTGTCGATCCGAACGTCAGGGACAGTGCTGGCGCCCCGTCTGGCGGCGAGCAAGCGGGCAGTGGCGAGGTAGGCGCTGCCTACGGCACCAACGGCGAGGCCCGTCACATCGAAGGCTGCGGGGAGTGTGATGCGAGGTCCGTCTAGCCGGAATGGGCCCCCATCGAAGGGGATGCCGTCGTCAATCGCGTCCCAGAGGCGCTGAATCAAGTTTGTGGAGATGCTGCTCATACGTCGATGGTCGACCGATCAATCACAATAATCAAGATTGATTTTCGTCAATCATGTTGACTAGTCTGTCCACATGGGAGAACTCATTGGCGCCCGAGAAGCAGCCTCACGGCTTCGCATCAGCGTGAGCAGCTTGTACGCCTACGTCAGCCGCGGGGCGTTGCGTCGTGTGCCTGGTCCAGACGGTCGGACGAGTCTCTATGACACCGATGAGGTTGACGCGCTGGCGACTCGTTCTAGACCGCGCACTAAGAAGCGCGCTGCCGCTAGCATCGACCTACTCGTTGCCTCCGCCGTCAGCACGGTCACGGACGGGGTAGTGCGCTACCGCGGCGTCGAAGTCGCGGAGCTTGTCAATCAGCGGCTCTCGTTCGAGAGCGTTGCAGGGTTGCTTTGGCGGGCACCCGAGTTCCAAGCGGACGCTGAGTGGAGCTTGCCCGCGCTCGCGTCTCGTGAGTTGGATACGTCTGGGGGTGCCAGCTCGATCGTGCCGCAGCTCATAGAAGCAATCAATCGAACTCAGACGGACGTTCATCGTGTGGAGCAAGCTGCCGACTTCACGGCTTCGGGCCAGCGCGCGATTGCTGCAATGCTGAGCCTCAATGGCGTGCAGGACAGGGACCGGCGCGATGTGCGCGGCAATCGTGTAACCGCCGTGAGCCCCTATCGCGTCGCCAGCAGACTTTGGGCGCAGTGGTCACCACTTAGTCTGACTCCAGCGCGTGTGCGGGCCGTAAACACCGCATTGGTTCTGCTCGCGGAACATGAACTCGCTCTCTCGACCATTTCGGCGCGCGTTGCGGCGTCGGCGCGTGCACGTCCCGAGATGTGCGTAGTCGCGGGCTTGGCTGCTCTTGACGGGACCCTGCATGGGAGGGCGAGCACAATCTTGCACAGCCGGTTGCAGGCTGTTCGCGGTGTGCCGAGAGCAGGGGAGGAAAGTCAGGTCGGCTCCGGGCACGTTATTCACCGCGCCGATCCGCGCACATCAATCCTGCTCGACGCTGTCTGGCCCATAGCGTCAGTGAACGACAGGCGAAGGATCGAGCTGTTTGCGCGGGAGCTTGGCCCGGCAGTGAATGTCGATCTTGCGCTCGCCGCACTGGCCTTCGTAGCGCGGATGCCCCTTGGATCGACCACGGCCATCTTCGCCATCGCTCGCACCGCTGGCTGGATAGCGCACGCTCAGGAGGAATACGATGAGCAACCGCTACGGTTCCGAGGCCATGCGATGCGAAAGGCTTCCACCCAGGTCAGTAGGAGTGACGCGGACTACCTCGACTTGAGCCGGAAAGCGTGTTCATCGGACTGAGCTTCTGCCCGCTCAATCACGTCACTCTTTCCGGCCTATCACGTGACCACACGTCTTTCTGTAGAGGCACGACCCCGCGTTGACGCGGCCGAGAGCGGCGGCCTCCGACCCACCTTGCAGGCACGGAAGGGAGGCTCTGGTGACGGTCTCGATGCGCGTGATGACGGCCGGGGATGGTTACAAGTACCTGCTCCGCTCGGTCGCGGCCGGCGACGGTGACCGCTCCCTCTCAACCCCGCTGACCCGCTACTACGCCGAAGCGGGGAACCCTCCCGGCTTCTGGATCGGCCAGGGCCTCGCAGCCCTCGGGCACGGCGAACTGACGACCGGCTCAGAGGTCTCCGAAGCACAACTCGAGCTGCTGATCGGGTCCGGTCGTGATCCGATCACCGGCGACCCACTCGGCAAGGCGTACCCGACGTTCGCACCCGTGGCCGAGCGGATCGAACGCCGCGTCAAGGCCCTCGACGCCGATCTGGGACCGGCGGCGCGGGCGGTCGAGACGGCACGGATCGAGGCCGAGGAAACCGAACGCGGAACCCGGCGTGCGGTGGCAGGCTTCGACTTCACCTTCTCGGTACCAAAGAGCGTGTCAGCGCTGTGGGCAGTTGCCGACGCAGGCACGCAAGCGTTGATCGCGGACGCACATCATGCGGCGGTTGCCGAACTGGTTGCGTTCCTCGAACGCGAGGTTGCAGTCACCCGCACCGGCGCGGACGGCCCCGAGGGCACGGTTGCACACGTCGATGTCCTCGGCGTCGCCGCAACCGCGTTCGACCACTACGACAGCCGGGCGGGCGATCCGCAGTTGCACACCCACGTCGTCATCAGCAACAAGGTCAAGACAGCCCAAGACGGGAAGTGGCGTGCCCTCGCGGGGCGGCCGATGCACGCCGCGGTTGTTGCGGTCTCCGAGCTCTACAACGCCGCCCTGGCCGACCAGCTCACCCGCACCCTCGGCGTCGAATGGGAGACCCGTGACCGGGGACGGGACCGCAACCCGGCCTGGGAACTCGTTGGCGTCGCCGAAGAACTGATCGGTGAGTTCTCCACCCGGTCACGGCACATTGAGGCTGAGAAGGATCGCCTCATCGCCGAGTACGTCGCCACGCACGGAAGGCAGCCTTCGGCCCGGGTCGTGTTGAAGCTCCGTGCCCAAGCGACCTTGGCGACTCGGCCTGAGAAGCACATCCACTCGCTCGCGGTCCTCACCCGCCAATGGCGGCAGCGCGCTGCTCGGGTGCTCGGGCAGGATGCGACGGGCTGGGCACGCGCCCTCACCCATCAGGCAGCAGATGCACCGGCTCGGGTGTTGCGGGCTGACGACGTGCCGCTGGATGTCGTGCGTGAGGTCGGCCTGTCGGTGATGGCGACGGTGAGTGAGAAGCGGTCGACGTGGACGCGCTGGAACCTGCACGCCGAAGCATCCCGGCAGTTGATGGGCTGGCGGTTCGCCTCGATGCTGGATCGGGAGGCGATCACCGGGCTCGTGGTCGATGCCGCCGAACAAGCCTCGCTGCGCCTGACCCCGCCCGAACTCGCGTCCAGCCCGGTGCAGCTCCGGCGAGCCGATGGCACCTCACGGTTCCGGCCGCACGCCTCCGTGCTGTTCTCGTCCGAAGCCCTGCTCGCCGCCGAAGACCGACTCCTGGCCCGCGCCGAGTCGATCACTGGGCCGGTGGTGTCGTTGGAGACCGTCGAGCAGATCACCAGCCGCCCCGACGCGCGAGGCCGGATGCTCGGCGAGGATCAAGCCGAAGCCCTGGCGGCGATCGCTGTCTCCGGCCGCGCCCTCGATGTGTTGGTCGGCCCAGCCGGTGCGGGCAAGACGACCGCTATGTCAGCACTGCGCCGCGCGTGGGAGCACGAGCATGGCCCCGGCTCGGTCGTCGGACTCGCACCTTCCGCCGTGGCAGCGCAGGTCCTCGCCGACGATCTAGGAATCGTCACGGAGAACACGGCGAAGTGGTGGCAGAACCACCTCATGCACGGAACCACGTTCGAGGCGGGCCAGCTCGTCATCATCGACGAGGCATCCCTGGCCGGCACCGCCTCCCTCGACCGCATCACCGCCGAAGCCGACCAGACCGGCGCGAAAGTCCTGTTGGTCGGTGACTGGGGACAACTCCAATCGGTCGACGCCGGCGGAGCATTCTCGATGCTCGTCCACGCCCGCGACGACACCCCCGAACTGCTCGACATCCACCGCTTCACCCACGAGTGGGAGAAGACCACCTCCCTCCAACTCCGCCACGGACGCCCCGAGGCGATCGACACCCTCATCGACCACGACCGCATCACCGGCGGCGACCAAGAAGCCATGATCGACGCCGCCTACACCGCATGGCGGCACGACCTCGCCACCGGGCGAGCGTCGATCCTCGTCGCCGAAACCCACGAGACCGTCACCGCCCTCAACGCCCGCGCACGAGCAGACCGAATCATCGACGGCACCGTGCACGGCACCCGTGAAGTCGGGCTGCACGACGGCACCGCCGTGTCCGAAGGCGATCTGGTCATCACCCGCCACAACGACCGCCGCCTACGCAACGGCCGATCCTGGGTCCGCAACGGCGACCGCTGGACCGTGACCGGCGTCCACGCGGACGGGTCGGTCAGCATCCGCCCCATCGGTCGCCGACTCCGTGGCGGGATCGTCCTGCCCGCCGACTACGTGGCCGAACACCTCGACCTCGGCTACGCCATCACCGCGCACCGCGCCCAGGGCGTAACCACCGATACCGCGCACGTCATCGCCACCGCGACCACGACGCGGGAGAACTTCTACGTCGCCATGACCCGCGGCGCGGACGGAAACTACGCCTACGTCGTCCTCGACCGGCCCGACGACAGCCACAAGGTGCCGCACCCCAGCGACAACCCGGACGCCACCGAACGGTCGGTGCTCTACGGCGTGATCCAACACATCGGCGCCGAACTGTCCGCGCACGAAACGATCACCGCCGAACAGGAACGGTGGAGCAACATCGGCCAGCTCGCCGCCGAGTACGAAACCATCGCCCAAGCCGCCCAACACGACCGCTGGGCCACCCTGCTCACCGCTGCTGGACTCACCGGCGAGCAGGTCGATGCCGTGCTCAACTCCGACGCCTACCCAGCCCTATCCGCTGAGCTACGGCACGCCGAAGCCAACCACCACGACCTTGACACCCTGCTGCCGCGCCTGATCGCCGCACGCGGGCTGGACGATGCCGACGACATCGCATCGGTGATCCACGCCCGCGTCACCCGTGCCACCAGCCGGCCGGCCGGGTCCGGCCGTACCCGCAAACCGCCTCGGCTCATCGCCGGCCTCGTTCCATACGCAGGCGGGCCGATGGCCGACGAGATGCGCCAAGCCCTGGACGACCGCCACGAACTGATCGAAGCCCGAGCCGAGGCCGTACTCACCGGCGCGCTCGCCGACAAGGCACCCTGGACGGCACAACTTGGCCCCGAACCGAAAGGCCTGAACCAACGAAAGGCGTGGCGTCGCGTCGCCGCTGTCGTGGCGACGTATCGGGACCGCTACCAGATCACCGACGAGCGGGCACCACTTGGTCCGGCGCCAGAAAGCACCGGCCAGAAGATCGATGCCGCACGAGCACGCGCTGCACTCGACCGCGCGCAGTCCATCGCCAGCGACGACCCAACAACGGAGCAGGTCCGCCCCAGCGGCATCACCCCGGCCCGCGGCCTGTAACCGACCCGCCGCCCTATCAGGCGATGCGTAAGAGAGGTCAAATCGAGCGGGCCTCTGAACCCGGCGTAGAGCGCCGGTGGCTCAGTTCACTGTCAAGACTGGACCGTCCGATGGTTCGAGCCGGTGTCTCATCCGCATCGAGCAGGGAAATGAGGTCGCTGGTCTGGGCGATGAGGATCGCGAAGCCTTGTCGAATGAGTTCATTCGGCCCGCTGCTCGCGGCACTGGTCACCGGCCCGGGCACCGCGCCGATTCCTCGGCCGAGGTTGCGGGCGGTCAGAACGACGGTTCTCGACCCTGACCGCACGCCGGCCTCCGGGATGATCGAAGCGCCCGAGAGTGCAGCCATCAGCCGGTTCTTAGCGGTGAACCTGTGCATGGTCGGCGTTGTCCCTGGCGGCAGCTCGCTCACCAGCAGGCCCACTTCGCCGATCTGGCGTAGAAGGTCCGCATGTGCAGCCGGGTAGGGGCGATCCAGGCCACTGGGGAGCACGGCGATGGTCTGGCCCGCCGCGGTGAGCACGCTCCGATGCGCCGCGGCTTCGATCCCGTAGGCACCGCCAGCGATGACAATGCGTTCTTCGTCGGCCATGCCTGCCGCCAGCTCGCGGGTGACGTGCTCGCCGTAGGAAGTCGAGGCGCGGGAGCCGGTGATCGTGACGCGATCACTCAGGGCCGTTGTCAGGAACGAGGTCGCTCCACGAGTCCACAGTAGATACGGGGCACGGTCGCCCAAGTCATCCAGTGCAGTAGGCCAGTCCTTGTCTGCCGGGATAAGCGTGCCGAACTCACCGTCCTGAGCCTCGGCGACCTGGCGGGGTAGGTCCGGCGTGACCCGTGCAGTGAGGCGTTCACGCCACATCAGCACGTCGGCACGAGCAAGACCAGGCACCGGATCGTCGGACTCAATCAGCCGCAACGTCTCGATCCCACCGACGTGGGCGAGGATATGCCCGGTCGCTGCGTCGTTGGGCTCGGCCATCATCGACAGCGCGATTCGCGCCATCCGCTCTCCCTGAATCTGGTCTGCCAGCGTCGTCATGGTCGGTGCCCTCTCGCTCGACGGTCACCCACGAGGTACGCGGCAATCTGCCGTCGCCGCGAGCAACTGCGCGCGACCCGCGCCGCCGTGATCGCGATACTTGGGCGCGTCGTCTCATAGGATTGGGGCCATGTGACACTCGGACGAGGAGGTGAGCGTGTCTACAACCTCAGCGAATGAGCACGGTGTTCCTGAGGCGAAGGATGCGGAGACCCGCTCAGAGTCCGGCCCCGACCTCGATCGCGCAGGCTCGTCACTGACAGCGATCGACACGCTCCTGAACTTGCCCCCTACGGACGATGCTGGCGCACAGACGGCCGACCGCTACGAGTGGCAAGCCGCGATGGGTGCGGCCGACGGACTCGCAGTCCACCTGCAGCGCTGCAATGGGGAGTGGAGCAACCTCAACAGCTCGGAGATACAGATCATCTGCGAGTACCACGAAGACTGGGTCATTCGACTCGGCACCGAAGCCGAACTCGTGTCGGCCAAACATCGAGAACCCGCGTCTGGGCCGTGGAAGGACATTTCGAGTCTCGTCATCGACGGCGGCATAGGACACCTCTTTGCGCGTTGGCTGATGGTGGGATGTAAGGCCGCGGCCCGCCTGGTCACCAATGCAGCCACCGCCGCAGGCGAGGCGACAGACCTGGCTAATTGCCGCGACTTCTTATGTTCCCTTGCGTCTGGTGGCACTCTCTCACCGGAACAAGAACAGAAACTAACGAAGTGCGTAGACGCCGTTTGCCGCGCACTGATGATGTACAGGAAGAACCTGCCAAGCGAATGGCAAGCAGCCTCAGGTGCACGTTCGAAAGACCTCACCATCTCCGATTCTCATCGCGCCAAGGCGCGGGAGTTCCTACTCGTCCTCAGAATTGATCAAGGACGCCCTGGGCGCACAATGACCAATCACGCGGCTCCCAGCCTGTATGCCCAGCCTCTGGTTGCAAAGCTTGGACAACCTGCGGCTGTCTCGGTGGCCGTCTGGCAGGCCGTACTCCAAGTCTTCAGAATTCGGATGCGAGCCGGTGGAACAACCGAGCGAGGTGGCCTTCCCATAGTGGGCGCCTCTGCCCCGAGTTCATCACCTTCATCTACGACGGTGGAAGAACGCACCGTCACCTTGGCGGATATCGAGATTGCGATAACAGCTGCGGTCACCCATCCGCTCGCGTATCAACCTATCTCCACACCCCCGCGACGAACGAAGCTCAGCGCCAAGATGGCACACGGCGGGTGCGCCGAAACAAGTATTGAACGCGCCGAACGGCTCCGACTCGCATACTCCGGATACCGTCGGGAACGGCGCAACAGTGCACCAGGCGGCCTAGCCGAAGTAAATCGACTTGAGCGGACGCTCCACCGAATCGCCGATGAGGAGACCCACCGCAACCGTAGTGTTACGGGCCAGTGGGGTGCTGAGCTCTGGGCCGCGCTCTCAACTCGACTACAGGAGTCCGAAACCGAGCTATCTCCATTTCAGCTCGACGGCGATTTAGGGCTCGGAGGAATCTGTGAACTGACTGCCCGCTGCCACGTATGGTTCAGCGACAAGTTCGACGTGGAATCGGAAATCGCCAAGTCGGTCGCACCAGGGGGTGCCTCGGATGGATCGTGACCTCTTGGCAGAGCATCTGGAGGAACTGCGAGCAGACCTCGCCTATCACCAGACTCGCGTGCTTCTCCTGGTCGATGCCGTCACAGCAACACCGGGGCACAACCGAAAACTGGATGGGCTGACCAAGCTCGCGAAACTCGACTTCTTAGCCCGGTATCCTGCGCTGGGGCCGCTTGTCCTCGATCAGCTGAGTGCCAATGACCACCGCCTCCACCTAAACCAAGCCTCCAGTCTGACCGCGACCGATGTAGAGGCGCCGATGACCCGGTACAAGTACGGCCCGTGGGATGACCGCTATTACCCAGTTATTGGGGCGCTCGTAGGACGTGGCCTACTTCGGTACGTGAAAGGACGCAAAGGCAGCGTCGCACTCAGTCCCACTCCCGCCGGGAAGCGACTTGCGTCCGAGTTGGCCACCTCAGCGGAGTGGGGAGACATCCGAGACCGCTGCATCGCGATTGCAGAAGCATCAGCAGGGCTCAATGGGTCGTCGCTAAAGAACCTGATCTATAGCCGCCTTCCTGCCCTGATGGACCGCCCGCACCGAGAGTTGATCAAATGAGCACACCATTCCGGATCAACCGGGTCGCTTTGGCAACTGTCGGCGGGCCGGTCGAGTACTCCTTCCCATCAGCGCTCACGGTTCTGGCCGGCAGCGTGGGGGTTGGCAAGAGCACGCTCTTCGAGCTCGTCAAACACGGACTCGGCGGTGATGCGCTGCTTGCCGATGTTGTTGATACCAGCGTCACAGCGGTGACTCTGGACATCAAGATCGGCGACCGCGAGCTTGCGCTGACACGTAGCACTTCGTCACCCGACTCGAATCGCGTACGTGTCTATGACCTGCAAGAGCAGGTGCAGCTTGAGGATCACTTCGTTGATCGCCAAGAGCCCTCCCTGAGTTCCCTGTTGCTCGCGGCGATGGATTTGCCCGACGACATGCGGGCAGCGGCCAAGGCAAACGGAAGCACTAACCAGGGTGCGCGGATAACCTTCAACGACATCATCAAGTACATGTACGTGTCGCAAGGAGAGATAAACAAGCAAATCGCCGGAAGTGGCGACTCGTACTACCAGCCGAAGCGAAAGGCGGTATTTGAGGTACTATTCGATATCACGAATCCTCAGATTCTGGAGTTGCAGTCTCAAGTGGCAAAGACTCGCGCGGACTGGGAGGAAGCAGATCGCAGTTTCGCCGTGGTCACTCAGTTTCTAGCCGACAGCAGAACTCAAAGCCGAATTGATGCCGAACGTGCCCAACTGGCGGCGGTTGACCAACTCCAACGCGCAGAGCGCACATTGGACTCTATACGTTCAATGACAGGCCCGGCGATCGACCGGGAAACCCAGACCCTTCGCCAACTTCTCGGCGAGGCAGAGAGGTCATTCGCGGAGGCTCAGACCTCCCTTGCGCTACTACAGCAGCAGAAATCAGACTACTCGCGTGAGCGTGCACTGCTGTCACAGGACATCGAGCGACTCGCGAGAATGCAATCAGCCGGAGAGCGGCTTGCAGAGATCGAGTTCGCCGTGTGCCCCCGCTGTCTTCAGAGCCTAAAGAACCGGTCTGTCCCTGCTCACACGTGTCGGGTCTGCCTCCAAGATGATCCTGTCCAACCCCGCTCATCTGACGAAGCGTCAACCTACGAGCAGGAACAGATTACGGCGCAAGCACAAGAGATCGACAATCAGATCGCGGCATTGTCGCTAGAAATTGCTGCCGCGGCTCAATCAATGGATAGTCGCCAAGCCCTAATATCCGACCTTACCCAGAACATCGAGACTCGCACGAGGGAGCGCATCACCCCACAGCTTCAGGCCTACGCGGATGCCACCGCGGAGTCCGCTCAGTCACAAGCCCTCCAGCAAGAGCTCGAAAAGACCCTCCTTCAGTGGGATCGAGCAGATGACCTCGAACGACACGCGACCGCCCTGAAGGAGCAGCTTGAAGCCCTAAAACTGGAGCTCAGGGACCAGGAAGGACTCTTGGAGAGAAGGCGAACTGAAGTCTTCGATGAACTTGATAGCGAGTTCGCCGAACTTGTCGGGACGATCGGCGTGCCTGGAGTCAGCACCGCCACGGTTGACCGCAAGAGTTACCTGCCAGTCCTGAACGGCAAGCCTTTCCACAAGTTCAGTCCCGTCGGCGGCGTTCGAACCGCAACACAGATTGCGTACTGGATATCGCTCATGAATGTGGCGCTGCGCCTCCGCGACACACACTTCCCTGCGTTCCTCCTGATGGATAGCCCCCGCACTTCCCTCAACGACAACGACGATCTGTCCGCGGCTCTCTACCGGAAGTTGGTCACTATGGCCGATGCGGCGGAGGGCCGGGTGCAGGTAATCGTCGGTGACAACGAACTACCAGCTACCTACCGCCGAGATTACGCGCAGCTCGACTTCGATTACGACCACCCAACAGTCCCGACCGTCCATCATCCAGGTCGGGAGGCTGTACAGACCATTGATACCTCCGCTAAGTGAGTGAGTAACGGAGGAGCTGATGAGCGAAGAGGGTACAGCTTCCGGAGACCGACGGGGTGTGTCTGAGGTTGTCCCTGCGCGGGGCTATCACTCTGGGATCGACCAACCGGTTCCCTTCGTGGCGAGCCGGACGTAGACTGACCGATGAGGCGGCTTCCTCCTTCACAGTGGGCCGTTCGCGGCAGACCTTCGGGTCACTCTTCAACGCACCGTCTCACAGACGTTTTCGCGCGTGAAGAGAGGGCCATCCCATGATCCGCCTATTGCTGGCAGCCAGCATCCATATCCGCGACTTCATGCGTCGCTACATGCCGAGCAACATCGTGCTCGACCTCATCCGCACCCGCGTCGGCCTCAAGTGGGGCGTGCCAGCAATGCTGCTCGCGATTCTGTACTTCGGCGCCGCCTACTGGTGCACCACGATCATCGGCGCCGGCGGCCCTGGCTGGCTGAACCTGGTCGTTCTCATCTGCGCGTGGAGCGGCTTCAAGATGCTGTGGATCGGTCCCGTCAGCATCGTCTTGCTGCTCCGTGTCAGGAGCCAGGAACGCCTTGCTCGCCGCGCCACCCGCCGCAACCAGGATGCACTCGTGGGAAGCGGGGTCGCGTGATGGCCCGCAAGTATGTGAAGAAGACCACTCGGCGCCGTCGGGAGGATCGAGTACTCACCGTCCGAGCGGAGCACCGCGACCCGCCGGATGTGGACAAGCTCTGCCAACTGCTCATCAGATTCACGCTGCAAGACATGGGGGAATCGCGAGCCCAGCAGTGCAGGAGCGAGATTGCCGAGACTCGCAAGATTCAGTCCAAGGGTTCTTGACCTCGCGCCGACTTCCCCTCTATGCGTCTCGATCCGGCGGTCGGATCATCCTCACGTTCGAGACGCCGCCTTGGTTGATGCAGTCTTGGGCGAGGTCGTGAACGTGCCAGTAGAAGTCAAGAGCTGATTCCGCCGCGTTCACGGTTGTTTCCACGGCTGTGTAGTGATGCAGCGGGGTTGATACGCCGTCATACGTGAATCCGTGGTTGTCGGTCGTGAGGATCATCAGCGGTTCGTTGCCGGTCCAGTCGATGCCAACACGCAGGTCGTACTCGTCGTTCCCGGTGGTTTCGCCAGTGGTGCGGATCAGTCCCATGAGGTCGGCGATCGCGCATTCGATCGCGGCCGACTGAACCTGTGAGCCCTCGAAGTAGCCGTCGCTGCTCATGCGATGCCCGCCGACTGCGGCTGCCAGTGTGACCGAGCCGTCGTGGTGAATGCTCAGCCACGCCTCCTTCCACGTCGAGCGGTCACCAGTCGCGGTATTGACCGCTACCCAGCGTCGCAAGCCCGGGCGAGGGTTGTGCCTGTCCACGCTCTCCAGCGGGTGAATCCCTCCTCGACCGGCGTAGGTCAGAGCAAGCCCCTCTGTCTTGGACAGCACTTCCCGGGCCTGATCGCGAGTCAGCCGATCCCGGAAGCGCGGCACGCGCGGATGGGCAGCAGCAATCAACCAGGCTCGTTTGTTGGTGTCGCGGCCACTGGCTGTCTCGGTGAACAGGTTGTCCAGCGCCTCTGTGGCGTGTCGCCGTTCATCGAACCGCGCCCGGTACATCGCCTCGATCTGTCGTTCCTTCATCCATACGGTATCTGAGTCGTTCCGGATGGGGGCACCGAAGTAGTCGTTGCGGTAGATCAGGTGCGGGCCGTCGATGCTTGCTGGAACCTCCACCACGACTGCACGTTTGGCACCATCGCCGAGACGGTAGACATTCAGCCCGAACACGGGTGGGGAGATGGCGGTGATCGCGGCGCTGCGCAAGGTCCGCTCGTAGGCTTCGTCGCACTCGCCGACATCGACACGCTCGGTCGCTGCCTTCTGTGACTCGCGCACGCCGAAGACGATCACGCCGCCGCCGCTGTTGGCCATCGCTGCGACATCCTTGGGGAAGTCCGTCTGTGGCAGCCCCTTGGCCGGCGGCAACTCAGACTTCCAATCCAAGTCGCTCGTCTCCACCGCACCCACGGCCACGGCCGCGTCCAGTAGCGCCTCGGTCAGCGGTCCGGGTCCAGCCCCGGCGGCGCGGTGAAGTGCAGTGAAGTTCATGCCTTCAAGGATATGGACCACGTCGGACACTCAGCGTCGTGCTGGCTGACGGCCGCGCGGTCGGATCGTGCCGCCACAAGCGACGATCCCTGCGCGGGCACCGTCGTTGCTGATGCCGAGGCGGGCCGCGACCTGCGGCAAGGTCAACCCTTCCTCGTACAGACGCGCAGCTTCACGACGGACACTCTCGGGAAGCCCCGGACTCCGGGCCGGTACGCCTGCCCGACGCGCCAGCTCACTGACGGTCGAGCGATGCACGCCAAAGCGGTCTGCCAGCTCTTGCACGGGCACCTCCGCGGCGTAGGAATCCAGCAGCGCCGCACGATTCGAGGCATTCAAACGAGTTTGAGACTGACGCGATTTTTCGACCACGGGCCCCCGCGCGTCGGCCCGCTGGGTCGCCGGACGACCCGCTCCGCGAGCCCGCGATGCCTTGTGAACACGGGAAATCAGCGAACGCAGGGGCTTGCGGGGGTTTGAGAAGCACCTACGGAGGACCACCCACGTTGGTCTTTCGCACGTGCCTGCGCTTCCTTACACCGCATAAGGCTGTAGAGCGCATCGAGCAAACCTTTCCGAAGGTGACCGCCACCATTCTCAGCACACGAGCCCGATAATTCCGCACCCGGACTGTCATCAGGCCGAGGCCGTCGGGGGCGATTGGTAGCGTTGGCGCATGAATCTGCTCTTGCTCTCGATTAACCCCGGTGCGATACCTGGCTTCCTCGATCAGTGCACGGGCCACCTCAATCGGCCGCTCCGACTCGGGTACATCTCCGACGCTGCCGAGGGTATGCCGTTCGCGGCCGTTGAGCGTGCCGGGATCGAGGCGTTCGGCTACGAGAAAGTGGAGATTCGCGCCCGCGACACCGATGTTGAAGCGTTCGCCGAAGTCCTGAACTCGCTCGATGCGGTCTATGTCGCCAGCGGAGAGACGTTCGCGCTCCTCGAAGGGCTGCGCTCGAATGGTACGGGTGATGTGCTCACTGAACGCGTGCGTGCCGGGTTGCCATACATCGGGTGCAGCGCAGGGTCGATCATCGCCGGGCCGTCGATCACCCCAGCGGAGCTGATGGACGACCGAGACAGCGCACCGGGGCTACGCAGCGACGACGGATTGAACCTCATCGACCACGTCGTGATCCCACACGCAGACGGCAAGCTCCCGCCCTACCCGGCGGACCTGATTGAACGGATCGTCTCGACCTACGGCGACAGCTTCCCGCTGCTGATGCTGCACGACGACCAGGCGTTGTGTGTCACCGCCGATGGATCGGAAGTTATTGCCTCACACTGAGATCGAACTGCCGCCACTCTAATCCGGCGTGCGGTGTGAACTGCTTCGGCACGCTATTTCTTGGCGGTATCGCGCCGCCAGGCGACGAGCCTCACCGCCACCGCGGACGGCAGGGGTGCATCCTGGTCGCCGGGCTTCGGGTCGTAGTTCTCGAAGGCGTCGGCAAATTCGTCTGCACGAGCTTTGATCTCTTCGATGGAGCGTCGAGTCATGGTGGTCACCTCATGCACTACATTCTGGCCGGGCGCATGGCGAGTCCGGCGGCAGCGGCCCTATGGATGGTGGTGAAGCGAAACGTGTAAGGGCGGGCCCGAACAGGGGGCATTCAGATATCGAAGCATAGCGGAGTATGCGCAGTAGACTCGGGATCACCAGGGGTCGAAACGCTCATCTGACGACATGCCAGGCGTCGGTAACCCGACCTCACGATGCTCAATGATGATCGAAGGGTTTGCCATGAGGCATGGAAAGTTGCTGGCGGGAATCACGGCCGTGACCCGGGCGAGCCGTGCCGATGCCACCCTTGTGCTGTTCATGGGGATTCTCGCATCGTTCGTGGCGTGGTCCCTCGTGTGGGCGTTGGAGGCGCGCGAAGCACACATGTTTGGCTCGGGCTCCGAGTCTTCCGAGATGCTGATCAGGGCATCGGGTCAGGAGTATGACCGGGGTGAGCTGTATGCGGACCTCGATGGGATTCTCAAAGATCGGAACCTGGCCCTCATCGTTGATGGCGAGGGTGATGGCATACCCGGACTGGTGGTTCTCGATCCTCACGGGGTGCTGCCGTGGATGAGTGGCGTTCGTGCTGCTGCTGCTCGCGGTGAGGCATCATCGGTCTACCTGTTCGACGGCACCTACTGCGCAGAGCGATATGAGGAAACCGGTTCCTGCGAGCTTGTGCCGCCCGACGGCACGGTGGTCGCCGCTACCGACGCACCAGCGGGAGTGGGCTACTACCAATACGCGGTTGTTCCTGGTGATTCATTGACTCTCAACGCCGAGCGAGTAGTCGTCACGACGCGCGACCACGATGATCTTTCGGAGATAGCCGACGTATTGAGACGGCATGGTTTCACCGTCGACACTCCGCCGGTATCCCCACTCTGGCGTGAACTTCCACGGGACCCGCTTGTGGCCGTATCCGTCGGACTCTTCGCCGTCGGACTATCGTTCGTTTCGGTGTCCTGGGCGATGCGCAATGCGCGCCTCCAGGCAGAGTTCCTGGTGAGGCGATCCGTGGGCGCCACACCCATGCAGATGGTCCGCCAGCGTGCGGCATCGGCGATCCCGGTGGTACTGCTCGGATCTTGTGGAGGGGTCGCCGCGTCGGTCCCGATTGTCGGATATATCAGCGGATCCGCCGTTCCAGGCGAGATGCTCTGGCCGCTTGCTGCTGCGGCCGTGCTGTGCGGCTCTGTGCTTGCGGTGGTCTATGCGGCGACTCTCGCGCTCGGTCTCTGGAACGCGACGAGGAGGGTGTGATGCTGTCCGATATTCGGGGAGGCTTCTCTCTGGCTGCGCGACGGTGGAAGTTCAGCCTGGCCTCCGCTTTCATCTTTGCCGCCGTCGGCCTTGTGATGTCGCTGATCGTGGGTGACGTTCTCACAGAGGCGGAAGCGCTGAGGGGCGGAACGAACCTCCGGCAGGCGCATGCGGTGGTTTTCACGCCGGTCTACCCTCCGGGAGCGGTGTCAGAGGCGAGTGATGACACCGTGACTGTGCTGGGCGATCACGTCGCCAGCGGGGAGGCCTACGGCGCCGTCATCAATAACCTGGCTCTCGATGAACCTGACGCATTCGGCGAGACTCCCACCATCCTCGTCGCCGGAGACGTGGCGTTCGAGATGTTTCCCAGCCTTGGGCCGGGATGCCCGGCGCCGTGCGTGCTGCGCGGGGCGCTTCTTCCCCCCGTCGGCAGGCTCGGTGCTCTACTGAGGAGTCGAGTTTTCGGACGGAGGAGTTTTGCCGCAGGGGGCGGTGTGGTTTGACGCCAACGCGGCCGGAGTGAACCTCGATGAGCACCAGGTCCTCGTGCTCGACGCTCAGCACCTCACCGCGCTCGACGACTTTGAGCGAGAAGAACTCCTGACGAAAGCTGTGCTCTTGGCACCGCCGTCAGATGTCCTCGGACGCTACATTGAGGCCGCCAAGGACGGCGGGCTCTATCTCGTTCCAAGCGATGTTGCTGACGATCACGACGCGCGGTTGTCGAACCTGATGACGAGGGCGGCGCTGGAGGTCATGGCGCTCGCCGCGTTCGGAGCATTGGCACTGTTTGTCTACGGCGCGGTCATACGAGAGATCGTCAGAAAAGAAGCGCGAGCCTTCGTCATTCGTCGGCTGTGTGGAGCCTCGACCGAGCGACTTGCAATACGCATGCTCGTGTTCTTAGCCCTCACAACCCTGGTGTGTCCGCTCGTCGTGTGCCTCGCGCTATGGCTCACCGGACCTCCTGTGGAAAGCGGGGCGACGGTGATCGCCCTGATGATCGTCCTCATATATCTGGCCCTGGCCGCGAGCGCGTTACGGTCGGTCAGAAAGGAAGGTGGCCTCGCATGAATCCCTTGGTCCAGATGAGGGAGGTCTCGTACACGTATCGGACCCGGGTGGAGGACGTTCGTGCACTTCACCGCTTCTCCTTCGAGCTCAATGCGGGCGAATCCGTGGCCCTGATGGGGCCTTCCGGGTCGGGAAAGTCCACCGTCCTCCTCCTTCTCGGACTCATGCGGACCATTCACGAGGGCGAGATCCTCGTCGATGGATCGGCGGCGCCCAGCGATGCGCGGTCCAGGGCGCGATGGAGGAATCGTCACGTCGGATTCGTCTTCCAGGAGTACGCGATCATCGAGGACCTTTGCGTGTGGGAAAACGTCGCTCTGCCGCTCGAGTACGGCGAGACCAGGGTGTCGCGCCGGAGCGTCGACGCCGAGCCATCGACGAACTTGGTCGGTATGGCATCGCTGATGTTGCTGATCGCCGGACGCGGGATCTTTCCGGCGGGCAACGTCAACGCGTCTCTATCGCCCGGGCCACGATCAACTCACCGCAGATCATCCTCGCCGACGAACCCACCGCGGCCCTCGACGCTGCCGCCTCCGAGAATGTCATCGGTGTGCTGGACGGGCTCCGTGCCGACGGGCGCGGCATCGTCATAGCCACGCACGATCATCGGATAGCAAAGCGGTGCGATCGCGTAGTGCAGATGAGATAGGCGCTGGCCGCGCCGCGAGCGGTGCCAACGTTCGTCGCGGTGCTGATCCGCTCTTGACGGGAGCGTTCGCCCGTCGGCCATGATGGTGTGATGAGAACCTCGAGCGCCATTGGCTATGAGAAGAACCTTCCCTCCGCTGACCCCGCGAGCTTCGTGGAGCGGGTCGTGGAGGTGCCGGAGCCCGGGCCGCACGACCACGTGGTTGAGGTCGAGGCCGTCTCCGTCAACCCCGTGGATGTCAAGCAGCGCACAAGGGTCGATTCCGGCGGGTTTCGGGTCCTCGGCTTCGACGCCTCTGGAATCGTCGTGCGGGTAGGGGAGAAGGTGACGCTGTTTCAGCCGGGCGACGAGGTGTTTTACGCGGGCAGCATCGACCGGCCCGGCACCAACCAGCGCGTGCACCTGGTGGACGAACGGATTGTGGGCCGCAAACCCCGCACGCTGAGCTTCGAGCAGGCCGCGGCTCTTCCGCTCACCGCGATCACGGCCTGGGAAACACTGTTCGACAGGTTCGGTCTGACCTCGCAGAGCACCGGCACTCTCCTCGTGATTGGCGCGACCGGCGGGGTTGGCTCCGTCATGCTGCAGCTGGCCGACGCCCTCCTGCCCGGGGTGCGCGTCATCGCCACCGCCTCCGACCCCGAACGTGAGGACTGGGTGCGGGGCCTTGGCGCCGAGCACGTCGTCAACCACCGCGGCGACCTCACCGAACAGGTCCTCGCAATCGCTCCCGACGGGGTGGACTGGCTGTTCACCGCTCACTCCGCGGGGCAGATCCCTCTCTACGCGACGATCGTCCGCCCCTTCGGCCAGATCACCGCCATCGACGATGGCCCGAGCGACATCTCCCCGCTCAAGTCCAGGAGTATCACGTGGCACTGGGAGTTCATGTTCACGCGTCCCGTTCACCAGGGGCCGGACATGATCGAGCAGCACAGGCTCCTGGATCAGGTCGCCGATCTGGTGGATAACGGGAAGCTGCGCACCACCGTGACCCGCACCCTCACCCCCATCACCGCCGCGAATCTGCGCACGGCACACGAGCTGATCGAATCCGGCCGCACGCTCGGCAAGATCGTCCTCCACGGTTGGGAATAGGGCGCCGCACCGGCTGAGCTGCGTAGCACCGGCAATGCGATCCGTGTGCGTGGATGGTTGGGTGCTCACTGCTTGACTGTTGCCGTGTGGGGATAGCCTTCATCTGCCCTGACAGTTGACAGGGCGGCCGTCGTCGGCCATGCTTATGCCCAACTGGAGATAGGGGCCAAAGATGACACCTGACTATGCACTGCTCGGGCAACTCGCCCGCAAGCCCGCGAGCGGCTACGACCTGGGCAAGTGGCTCGAGACTGACGGCATCTTCATGGGCCGTTCGGCATCCATGACGCCGATCTACCGGGCGCTGGGCCATCTGCATGACCTCGGGTGGATCACCTACCGCGAGGAACCCCGCGAGGGTGCGCCGGTGGCCAAGGTGTATTCGTTGACCGACGCGGGACGGCAGGCGCTCGTGGCCTGGGCTCGCAGCGAGTACGAACCCGCGCCGCGGCCCATGTCGCCCGACTTCATCGTCAGGCTGAACTTCGCGGGGCAACTCGGCCCTGACGTGGCGCTGCGCATCGTTGAGACCGAACTGGCCTACCGGCGTCGGCAGCGCGCCGCCGAAACGTTCGGTGTCCTCGCGACGGACGGCGGCGCCTCGATCCCGGAGATCGATCCCGCCTGGCTGGCCCGCATCGACTATCTGGCGCATGCCCGGGGCTGGCAATCCACGTCCCTGTATATCGGCTGGCTCGAAACCACCGCTGAAGAATTGCGCGCGGCCCTGCCCGCGGGAAGCGCCGCGTCGTGAGGGACGATCGCGCGGCCGATATGGGAGGAAATACAGGCATGAAACGCCCGAACCTGATCTTCATTCTGGCGGACGATCACGCCCCGCACGCGATCTCGGCGTATGGCAGCGCGGTGAACTCCACGCCCCAGATTGACCGTTTGGCGCAAGAAGGCGCACTCCTTGCCTCCACGTATTGCACGAACTCGATCTGCACGCCGTCGAGGGCAACGATCCTCACCGGCACCTATTCGCACGTCAACGGTGTGCCGGGCATTTTCGCCGAGATGGATTATCGGGTGCCCACCTTCATCGATGCCCTGCACGATGCGGGGTATTCCACCGCGATCTTCGGGAAGTGGCACCTGGGGGAGTCGGCGAGCGCGCAACCGCGAGGCTTTGACGAGTGGCTCGTCTTTCCTGGCCAGGGCGAGTACATTAACCCGGCGATGATCGGGCCCGACGGCGAGCGCGTGGTGGACGGGTATGCCACGGATATCGTCACCGACCTGAGCCTGGACTGGCTGGAGCGGCGAGATCCTGAGAAGCCGTTCGCGCTGCTCGTGCACCACAAGGCCCCGCACCGGCCCTGGGTTCCCGATAGCAAGCACCAACACCTGTATCCGGCGGGGTCTATTCCCGAGCCCGAGACGTTCTTTGACGATCACTCGGGGCTGTCCTCAGCCGTGCAGCAGCTGACGATGAGCATCGCCGACGATTTGACCGAGCGGGACATTAAGGAGCCCACGCCGCCTGAACTGGAAGGGCCCGAGAAGGTTCGTGAGCGCGCCAGCTGGAAGTATCAGCGCTACATGCGGGACTACCTCCAGTGCGTGCAGGCCATCGACGACAACGTGGGGCGCCTGCTCGACCGTTTGGACGCGGAAGCGCTGGCCGACGACACCATCGTCGTGTACTGCTCCGACCAGGGATTCTTCCTGGGTGATCACGGCTGGTTCGATAAGCGGCTCATGTTCGAACAGTCGCTGCAGATGCCGGTGGTGATCCGCTGGCCCGCGGAGATCCCCGCGGGCACCCGCTGCGAAGCGATGAGCACGAACGTGGACTTCGCGGCGACGCTGCTGGACATGTGCGGCATCGATCCCGACTCTGCGCTCCCGCAGCAGCAGGGCAGGAGTCTGCGGCCCTGGCTGCGCGGCGAGCAGGTGCCGGGCTGGCCGGACTCGATGTACTACCGCTACTGGGAGCACGACGATCCGCATCACCACGTCCCCGCGCACTACGGGGTGCGCACCTCCCGCTACAAGCTCATCCGCTACTACGGCGCCCCGCTCGGGGTTCCCGGATCCTCCGAACACCTCACCCCGGACGAGTGGGAGATGTTCGACCTTCAGGCCGATCCGCACGAACTGGTGAACGTGATCGACGATCCGGCCTATGCGGAGGTCAAGGTGGAGCTGGAAGCAGAGCTGGCACGGCTACAAACCCAATACGGGGACCTGCCATACACCGGCCCCGATACCGAACATCCCGAGTGGGGCGAGGGCTTCCAACTGCACAGCTGAGGGAGCGCCGCGTAACCCCAGAGTCCGGCGCCGCCGTCCTGGTAGGTTCAGGGTGATCCGCACAACTGTGCTGCGGTACGACTGCCAGCCTCATTGCTGAGGTGGCGGTCCCGAGAGGAGCATCAAATGTCTGACAAGCCCACCATCGTTTTGGTTCACGGATTCTGGGGCGGCGCCGCCCACTGGAGCAAGGTCATCCTGGAGTTGAAGAAGCGTGGCTACCCGGCGATCAAGGCCGTGGAGAACCCGCTGACCTCGCTAGCCGACGACGCTGAGCGCACCCGGACGATGGTTGCCCAGGTGGATGGCCCCGTGCTGCTCGTGGGCCACTCCTACGGCGGCGCGGTCCTCTCCGAAGCGGGCGATATGCCGAACGTCGTGGGCCTCGTGTTCGTTGCCGCGTTCGCTCCCGATGCCGGGGAGAGCGCGGGCCAGATCAGCGAGCAGGTGCCGCCGGTGGCGTTCGAGAACATCGTTCCCGATTCCGACGGCTACCTGTGGATCAAGGCCGACAAGTTCAGGGAGAGCTTCTGCCAGGACCTGCCCGAGGACGAAGCGTTCGTCATGGCCGTCACGCAGAAGGCGCCGCGCGCCTCGACGTTCGGCGACGCCGTGACCGATCCCGCGTGGAGGAAGAAGCCCACGTGGTACCAGATTTCTGCGGGTGATCGGATGCTGAACCCCGAGAATCAGCGTCGGATGGCGGAGCGGATGGGCACGCGCTCGACCATCGAACTTGACGCGAGCCACGCGTCGCTCGCCTCGCAGCCCGGCGCCATCGCGGACCTTATCGACGAGGCCGTGAAGGACCTCGCCTCCTAGCGATCACCGCCGTCTCATCCTGGATCCCGCAGCGCCCACGAGCCCACGCTCCCGGCGCTGCGGGATTCACTATGCGGCGCCGTCGGAACCGAATCGCGCGTCAATCTCCTTGATCCGCGCGGTAGCGGCGGCCTCGTTCCACGACCAAATGTCCTCCCCGCGAATCGTCACGTCGGCCCCGCCGTCGCAGAAAATGTTCTGCCCCGACGTATGCGTGTTTTCGGGGGAGGTGAGCCAGATGAGCAGGTGGGCGATGGCTTCGGGCGGCTGGTAATGCCCGAGCGGCATGGGCACCATGGCGTCCACGTAGTCCCCGGCGCCGGGCTCGGCGAGCAGCGCGAGGGAGTCCTCGGTGAGGGCAACCCCGGGGCCGACGGCGTTGAGCGCAATGCCCTCGTCGGCCCACGCGCTCGTAGGAGCCGAGGCGCGTACCCACCGCGCGAGCGCCCGCTTTGAGGACGGCTCCACGAGCGCCCGGGTGGCGCGATCGGCGTCCAGGGCCTCGGCAATCGCCCGCGCCCCGCTCTCATCGCCCGAGCGCATGGCCTCGACGAGGCGCCGATCGGTGGGAAGCATGACGGACATCGACGTGACCACCGCAGCGCGCGGGGCGGGCGAGGCGGCCAGTGCCGGACGAAGCGCCTCCAAGAACTCGGTAGCGCCGAAGTAGTTGACCGACACGGTGGTGGCGCTGGTGCTCGTGTTGCCCGCGCACGCGATGACGGCATCAATCGTGCCTCCTGCGGCCTCCACGACGGCGCGGGCCCCGTCCGCGCGCCCGGCGGCGCTTCCCAGATCGGCCACGATGTCCGTATCGCGGCGACCAACGCCGATCACGCGATGACCGGCCTCGGCAAGAAGCCGCGCGGTGACGTGCCCGATACCAGCGCGAGCGCCGGTCACAACGTAGGTACGGGGGTGGGTCGAATCTGCGGTGGTGCTGGGCATGGTCATCTCCTAGGAATCGGTGGCCGGCGTGGAGGGCAGGCGAAGGCCATCCGCCCACTCGCCGTCGGTGAGGCCGACGGAGGTCGTAACGGGTTCGGTTTGGCCGCCCGAGTGGGTGATCTGGTCGCCGTGAACGGTCAGCTGGCTGCGGTGATGCCCGAGCGCCCGGATCACCCGGGGCAGCTGATGCTCGAGCGGAAACCAGCGCACGCCGTCGCCGGGGGAGTGGATGAGCGCGGCAAAGGGAATGCCGCACTGGTCGGCGGCGGCGCGGGTCAGGTGGTGCATCCGCACGTGATCGGGGTGCCCGTAGCCGCCGTCGGCCGCGTAGCTGACGGCGAGCTCCGCCCCCGTGTGCCGAAGCCACGCGGCGAGGTCCGCGGCAGCCTCGTCCTGATCGGCGGCGCAGAGGCTGCGCTCGTCGGACTCGTCGGCCGGCCCCGCGAGTCCCTTGCGGATCCACCGCATGCCCGAATCGCGGTACCGACGCTCAGGGCCCGAAGCTCGAGCAGGAGAAGTCCCGAGGAAGGCGTGGCGGCTGACCCCGAGCTCGACGAGGGCGCCAGCGAGTTCCCGTTCCCGGTGCCGCTCCAGCTCGGGGGTTCCCGCGAGCGGGCTGAGGGGACCGGGCACCACGTCGCCCTCCTCGCCGCGCGTGGCCGTGAGGACGGAGACGTCGTGGCCCGCATCGACCAGTTCGGCGATGAGGGCGCCCGAGGCGAGCGTTTCGTCGTCGGGATGGGCATGGGCGAAACAGATTTTCACGAGGCTTTAGCCCTCCTGGATGAGGCGACGGTAGTGGGCAAGCGTGTCGTCGGCCACCGCATCCCACGACATCGACTCGGCGCGCTCGCGGGCGGTGGCGGCCATCGCGGCATGGGCGGCGGAATCCGACAGCAGGGCGGTGAGGGCCTCGCCCCACGCGGCGGGATCGCGGCTCGGGATGAGCAGGCCCGTGTGGGTATTGCAGATCGCCTCGGTGAGGCCGCCCGCGGCGGAGGCGAGGACCGGCACACCCGACGCCGACGCCTCAAGGGCGATGAGGCCGAAAGTTTCGGAGTGGGAGGGCACGAGCACCACCGAGGCGTGGCGGAGCAGCTGGGCCAGGGACGCCCGGTCCTGGCCGGGCAGGAAGGTGACGGCATCGGCGATGCCGAGGTCCTCCGCGAGCGCGTGGAGTTCGGCCTCGTATCCCGCGAAATCGGGGGAGGCCTCGCCGACGAGCACGAGGTCGGGCCGAACATTGGCGGGAACCTCGGCGAGGGCGCGCAGCGCGAGATCGGGACCCTTGAGCGGTTGCAGGCGCGCGGCGAACAGCGCGTAGCCAGGACGCACCCCGGCCGGGGCCCACCCGGCCTCCTCGGAACCGGCGGGATGAAAGAGTTCCACATCGACGCCGGGGCGCACGATGGACACGCGCGAAGGATCCGCGCCGAGCCGCCCGATCACCACGGCCGCCTCGTAGTGGGAGACGGCGATGACGAGGTCGGATTCGCGCGCGCACACGATCTCGCCGTCAAGCCTCGCGGGGGATTCGGCCGGCTCGCCGTCGCGCAGCGGGGCGTTCGGGTGCGCCGCGACCGAATGAAAGGTCGTGACGTGAGGCGCCCCCGCCGCGCGGGCCACGGGGAGGGCCGCGACCCCCGACATCCAGTGGTGGGAGTGGTAGAGGTCGTAGGGCTGAAGCTCCGCCAGGTGGCGCTGGAAGTCCTCGATGTGCGCGTCAATCTCGCTCTTGGGAAGTGGCGCGGCAGGCCCCGCCGCGAGCCGACGTAGGCGCACCCCCGGCTCGATCTCTTCGACCTCCGCTTGCGCGGGGCTGGTGCGCCGGGTCACGAAGTCCACGTGCACCCCGCGCCGGGCGAGGGCGCGCGCGAGCGCGAGAATGAGAACGTTCATGCCCCCGGCATCGGCCGTCCCCGCCCGCTCGAGCGGCGAGGTATGCAGGGACACGAAAGCGACGCGAAGGCTCATGCCCCCATTCTAAAAGCCGGCCGCGCGGCTCAGCGCCGGAAGCCACCCTCGGTGCTGATGACCTGGCCCGTCACCCACGCCGCCTCGTCCGTACTGAGCCACGCGATCAGGCGCGCGGGATCGTCCGGCTGCCCGATCCTGCCGAGCGGAAACCGCGGCAGAAGCTCGGCCTTGAGCGCGTCCGTCATATAGCTGCTCGAATCCACCGGACCCGGGTTCACGGTGTTCAGGCGGATGCACTGATCGGCCAGCTGATCCGCGAGGGTCGGCGTGAGGCCCGCGAGCGCAGCCTTCGACGCCACGTACGCCACCTCGTGTGGCATGGGTCCCTCGATCTGCCCGGAGGTGAGGAACGTGATCGCGCGGCCTGCATCGCCGTCGGCCCCTCGCCTCCCGGATCCGGCGAAGGCGCGGGCCAAGAGGATCGAGGCGCGAGCATTGACGGCCCAGTGCCGATCCAGTTCGTCGGCCCCCACCTCGGCAAGAAGCCCGTCGGAACCGGAGAGGGCCTGGTTGCAGACGAGGACGGACAGGGGGCCGACGGCGGCCTCGGCCTCCCGCACTACCCGCGCGGGAGCATCCGGGTCGGCAAGATCGGCGAAGATGCCCTCAATGCGGGCGCCCGGCGCGGCGTGGGCGGCGACGCCCGCGAGGACGGCGTCGATGCTGTCCGCACCCCACGGCTGCTCGGCGTCGTGCGGCCCAAAATGATGGCAGGTGACGTTCGCGCCATAGGCGGCGAGCCGGCACGCGACGGCGAAGCCGATCCCGCTGCGGCGGCTCACGCCGGTCACGAGCGCGCTGCGGCCCGCGAGGGGGAGGGGATCACGGGCAAGGGAGGGGGAGGGTGCTGTGGTGTGCATGGCTCCCATCACAGCCTCCCATCCGGCCCGTGTCCACGTATTTTTCGCCGCGCTCGGCTCGTCCTTTCCGTTCACTGTTCTCCTTGGCGTTGCCGTGGTCGCCCGTCCGTTCTATAGGGTGTGGAGATGCCCTCTTCCGCACCGGCAACTCCCCGAATCTCCCCGGCCACGACGGGGATCCTGCTCCTCGTGTTCGGGGCGCTCAGCATCCAGCTCGGGGCGTCCCTTGCCACGAGCATCATGCCGATCCTCGGGCTGTGGTGGGCGCTGCTGTTTCGCTACGGCGTCATGGCGATCATGCACAGCGCCCTGTCGATTCGGCACGTGCGCAGCGTGCCCGCCAGGAGTCTCTGGTGGGGCGTGGTGGTGGCGCTTCCGCTGCTCGGCATGAACATCGCGATCTACGCGGCGTTTGCCCGCATCGGCGTCGGCCTGAGCGTGACCATCGAGCTCATCGGCCCCATCCTGCTCGCGATTATCACCGCGCGCAGCCGCTGGGGGTGGCTGCTCAGCCTCATCACGTTCGGCGGCATGGTCCTCGTGACCGGACCCACGTTCGCGAGCGACCCCGTGGGTATCGGGCTCGCCCTCCTGGCCGCGCTGCTGTGGGCCCTCTACCTCGTCGCGGCCCGCAAGGCGGGGGAGAAGCTGCCGGGACTGCTGCCGCTCGCCATTGCCTCGCTCGTCGGCCTCGCCGTGCTCATTCCCCTCACCATCGCCACGTCGCGGCACGTGGAGTGGACGTGGCAGGTCGTGGTGATCGGCCTCATCGCCGGGCTGCTCTCCTCCGCCATCCCGTATGCGGCCGATCTGCTTGCGCTGCGCCGCCTGCCCATGAACGTCGCCTCGAACCTCATGAGCCTGCACCCCGCGTCCGCGGTGCTGTGGGGCGCGATCATCCTCGGGGAACGCCTGGGCCCGCTCGAGATCGCCGGTCTCGTCGTCATTTCGCTCGCCAACATCCTCGTGGTCAACCTGTCGCTGCGAAAGCCCGCCCGGCGCGCGAAGCACACCCCGCTTCCGCACCAGAGCCCCGATATTGTGCTGGCCGACGAGGAGCGCCGCGAAGACACGTGACGCCCCCGTCACAGACGCGGTCGGTGCCCAGGGAAATATTCCTATACTTGAGTCGCAAAAATCGGATCCGTGAGGAGAGTGCCGCATGGCCACCCAGAAGGCGGCAGCGCCCAGCTATGACGTCCAGGCGGTGCGCCGGGACTTCCCCATCCTTTCCACCACCCTCGCCGATGAACGGCCGCTCGTGTATCTCGATACCGGGGCCACGAGCCAGCGCCCCCACCAGGTGATCGACGCGGAGGCCGCCTACCTCGCCACCGCGAACGCCGCCGTGAAGCGCGGTGCCCACCAGCTCGCCGAAGCCGCGACCGAACACTACGAAGGCGCTCGCGAACGCGTGGCCCGCTTCATCGGGGCCCGGGATTCGCGCTCGCTCATCTTTACGAAGAACGCCACGGAAGCCCTCAACCTCGTGGCCTACAGCCTCGGCAACGGCGACGATTCCACACCCGAGCGCCTACGCGTGCGGGCCGGCGATGAGATCGTCGTGACCGAGATGGAGCACCATTCGAACCTCGTGCCGTGGCAAGAACTGGCCCGCCGCACGGGCGCGCGCTTGCGCTACTTCCCGGTGGCCGACGACTACACGCTCGACCTCACCGACATCGACTCCCTCATCAACGAGCACACGAAGGTGGTGGCGTTCACCCACCAGTCCAACGTGCTCGGCACGATCAACCCCGTCGGCACCCTCGTGGACGCCGCCCGCCGGGTAGGCGCCCTGACCGTGCTGGACGCTTGCCAGTCCGTGCCGCACATGAGCGTGGACGTGGAGGCGCTCGGGGTGGACTTCGCGGCGTTTTCCGGCCACAAGATGCTGGGGCCCACCGGCATCGGCGGCCTCTGGGGGCGCTACGAACTGCTCGCCGAGCTGCCCCCGTTCCTGACCGGCGGTTCGATGATCGAGCAGGTCTTCATGGAGCACTCGACCTACGCCGAGCCGCCCGCGCGCTTCGAGGCGGGCACGCCCATGGTGTCGCAGGCGGTGGGGCTCGCCGCCGCGTGCGACTACCTCGATGCGCTCGGCATGGACGCCGTGGCCGCCCACGAGCAGCGCCTCACCCAGCGCACGCTCGCTCACCTGGCCGAGTTTCCCGAGGTGCGCGTGCTCGGGGCCACCGAGGGCGCCTCGCGCACCGGCGCCGTCAGCTTCGCGCTTGAGGGCCGCCACCCGCATGACGTGGGCCAGGTCCTCGACTCCTACGGTGTCGAGGTGCGCGTGGGCCACCACTGCGCGTGGCCCCTGCACCGCCGATTCGCCCTGCCCGGCACGAGCCGCGTGAGCTTCGGCGTGTACACGACCGACGCCGAGGTGGACGCGTTCGCCGCGGCCCTTCGCGAGACCATCACCTTCTTTCAAGGATTTGATCGATGAACCTCACCGCCCTGTATTCCGAGCTCATCTTCGAGCACGACAAGCGGCCGCAAAACGCGGGCCTGCGCGAGCCGTTCCAGGCCGAAGTGCACCACGTGAACCCCACATGCGGCGATGAGATCACCCTGCGCCTGAACCTCGAAGGCGATGCCGATAACCCCACCATCGCCGACATCTCCTACGACGCGACCGGCTGCGCCATGAGCCGCGCCTCCGCGTCCATCATGAGCGAACTGCTCACGGGCCACACCCGTGCCGAGGCCGCCCAGACCTGGGACTACTTCGACCACCTCATGCACCAGCGAGGCAAAGAAGAGGGCGATGAGGAGATCATCGGCGACGGCGTCGCGCTCGTGGGCGCCGCGAAGTTCCCCGGCCGCGTGAAGTGCGTGCTCATGCCGTGGAAGGCGTACCAGGCGGCGCTCGCCGAAGCGCTCGCGAAGCGTCAGGAGTCCAAGGGATGAGCACGGGGGACGGCGAAAGGCTCGGCGCCCTGACCGAAGCGCTCGAGGACTTATTCCCGCTTTCCTGGGCCGAAGACTGGGACCGCGTGGGCCTCGTGGCAGGCGATCCCGAGTGGAGAATCCACCGCATTCGCCTCGCCGTGGATCCCACTCTTGCCGAGGCCCGGATCGCCGCCGAATCCCCTGGCACCCTGCTGATCACCCACCACCCGTTGCTGCTGCGCGGCGCGAGCTTCGTGGCGACCACGAGCGGCAAGGGTCGCATCCTGACCGACCTCATCGGTGCCCGAAGCGCCCTGTGGTGTGGGCATACGAACACCGACCGCTCGCTCGAGGGCACCGTCGGCGCCTGGATCAGGGCGCTCGGCCTGGAGGACGCGTGCCCCCTCGTCGCCCCCGCCGAACGCGGCGAGGGCAGCGAGACCCCGTTCGGCCTCGGGGCCGTTGGCACCCTTCCCACCCCGGTGAGCGTCGAGCGCCTCGCCCGGCAGGTGGCTCAGGTGGCGCCCTCCACCGCGCAGGGCGTGCTCTACACGGGCGACGCCGAACGCGAGGTTCGGCGCGTCGCGCTCTGCCCGGGGGCGGGAGACTCCTTCCTGGACGCCGCCACTGCCGCGGGGGCCGATGCCTACATCACCTCGGACCTGCGCCATCATCCCGCGCTCGAACACCTCGAAAGCGCCGCCGACCCCGCCCGAGTCCCCGCCCTCATCGACCTCCCGCACTACGCGAGCGAGTTCCTCTACCTCCCGCACGTGGCGGGGCTCCTCCGCGAACGCTTCCCCCACCTGAGGATCGAGGTCAGCGATCGCTCGAGCGATCCGTTCACGGGCGCGGTGCGCTGAGCATGCGCGCGGTGAAAGCCCCGCTCCTGGTCCCGGCAGGCGCCAAGGTCGCGGTGCTGTCGCCCGCGTGGGCCGCCCCGGCGTACTTCCCCGAGCTCCACGCGCAGTCCATGCGCCGGATCGAGGACCGCCTGGGCCTTGAGGTGGTCGAATACCCCACTACTCGGGCACTTGGGGCGAGCCCCGAGCACAGGGCCGCCGATGTCAACGCCGCCTTCGCCGATCCCTCGATCCGGGCCATCCTGACGAGCATCGGGGGAGACGACCAGATCCGCGTGCTCCCGCACCTGGACCCGTCGCTCCCGCAGGCCGATCCGAAGCCCTTCTTCGGCTACAGCGACAACACGAACATCCTCGCCTGGCTGTTCTCCCACGGCGTCGGCTCCTTCCACGGCGGCTCCACCATGGTGCACCTGGGTCCCGGACCCCGCCCGGACACCCAGCATCTCACCTCCCTTCGCGCGGCGCTCTTTGGCACCGGAGACCTCGAACTGACGCTGCCGGACGGCTCCGAGGACTTCGGCCTCGACTTTGCCGACCCGGCCACCCTCACCGAGGCCGCGCCCCGCGAGCCGGCCGTCCCGCTCGAGTTCTTCGGCCCCACCGGCCCCGTCCGCGGCGCCACGTGGGGCGGCTGCCTCGAAGTGCTCGATCAGTGGGCCTGGGCCGGGCTGCTGCCCCCGGCGGCGGACCTCGAGGGCGCCATCCTCATCTTCGAGACCTCCGAAGTGCTCCCGGCCCCCGACCTCGTAGGGCGCTGGATGCGGGGCATGGGAGAGCGGGGCTACCTCGAGGTGGCCGCGGGGCTCGTCCTCGCCCGCCCCGTCGTCAATATTCGCGAAAGCCCCCTCAGCCCCGCCGAGCGGGCCCAGCGGCGGGCAGCCCAGCGCGACTACGCCCTCGCGGAAATCTCTCGCTACGCCCCCACCCTGCCCGTGTGCGTCGGCCTGCCCTTTGGCCACACGAAACCCCAGTACATCCTTCCGTACGGCGGCCAGATCACCGTCGATCCCGGCCGCGCCACCGTCACGGCGCACTTCGGGCGCGGCTAAACGCCGGGCGCCTCAGCGCTCCGCACTCCAGGTATCGACCACGGTGAGCGTGTGCGTGCGGGCCCCGCGCTCGAACTCGACATCGAGGCCGGGGCTGAGGCTCGCCCGCAGCTGGTCCACCACCTCGTCGGCGGTGCGGGCCCGCACCGGCTCCTCGAGCAGCGCGCGGGCCACGAGGCCGCGGTAGCGCTTCGCGTCGTGACTGACCACGCTGCGGCGCCCGTCGCGCACCGCGACCGCGCCCACCCGCATCACCTTGTTGCCCACGAGCGGCATCATCTGCGTGTAGGCGCCCGAGCGGCAGTCCACGATCACCGAAGACGCGGCCGTGAGGGACCGCGCTGTCGCCTCGAGGCGCGGCTTCCACCACGCGCTCACCTTGCCGAGGCGCGAGACATCCGAGGACGCCGAGAGCCGGTAGGCGGGAATCGTATCGAGGGCGGCATCCACGACGCCGCCGAGCGCGCTCGTGATGAGCAGGCGCGCATCCTCCGGCACCGAGATCGTCCCGAGTGCGTCATACAGCACCCCCGAATACACCTCGAGCGGCGCTCCCGCGGGCTCGGTGTCTAGGTGCGCCATGCGGGTCACGAGTTCGGGGGCCGACGGGGGAGCGCCGAGCCGATCCGCGGCCCTCGCTCCCGTCGCGGTGCGCTGGGCCGCCGCGAGCATCGTGCGCCGATCCTTCACGAGCGAGGTGCCCGCGAAGCTGCCGTAGCTCACGGTGGGAGCATCGTCTGCCGTGGGTCGAGTCTTCGTCTCCGACGGCGGCACGAGGATGAGCATGGATTCGGGGGCCTTTCGCGCGGGGGAGGAAGGGGCGGGGATGGGTGGAGTACAGTATCGGGGGACCAGTCAGCCGGACAGTCGCGTGGCGCTTCTTCAAGCGCCCCGAGGAAAGTCCGGGCTCCTCCTGGCAACGGTGGTGGGTAACGCCCACCCGGAGCGATCCGCGGGACAGTGCCACAGAAAGTAGACCGCCGGCTTTGGCCGGTCAGGGTGAAAGGGTGGTGTAAGAGACCACCGCGGCGCCGGTGACGGCGCTGGCAGGGTAAACCCCACCGGGAGCAAGGTCAGACAGGAAGCGCGACGAGTGCCAGGCTCAGCTTCCGGGTAGACCGCTCGAGGTCATCGGCAACGATGATCCTAGATAGATGACTGTCGAACACAGAACCCGGCTTATAGGCTGGCTGGTCCCCTCCGCGGCTCCCCTGAAGGGCCCCGGGACGAGGCCCTAGTCCGCGGTGGATTCCGCCGCGAGATCCGCGGCGTCGCGCTTCTTCTTCGCCTTGGCCAGCTTCTTCGTGGCACGCTTCTTGTTCGCGTGCGCGAGCGCGGCCGCCCCCACGATCCCGGCCTCGTTACGCAGCTTCGCCGCCACAATCGTGGTCTCGAGCGTCAGGTAGGGCAGGAACTTCTTCGCCTGCTTCGAGACGCCGCCGCCCACGAGGATCAGGTCGGGGCTGAACAGGAACTCGACCTGCGAATAGAACACCTGCAGCCGCTTTTCGGCCCACTCCTGGTAGGTGAGGCCCTCGCGCTCAAACACGGAGCTCGCCGCGAACTTCTCGATGCTGCGACCCTCATGCACGAGGTGCCCCAGTTCGGAGTTCGGGATGAGCTTGCCGTCGATGAACATGGCCGAACCGATCCCGGTGCCGAGCGTGGTCATGATGACAAGCCCGTTCTTGCCCTTGCCCGCACCGAACTCCATTTCGGCGATCCCGGCCGCGTCGGCGTCGTTCACCACGAAGACATCGCGCCCCGTGGCCTTGGTGAAGAGAGCATCGGCATCCGTGCCGATCCACGACTCATCAACGTTCGCCGCGGTCTTCGCCACTCCGTGCTGAATCACGGTGGGAAAGGTAATCCCCACGGGCATGTCGGCCGGCACATCGAAGGAGTCGATGAGCTCGCGGACCGTCTGCGCCACGGCCTCGGGCGTCGCGGGCTGCGGGGTGGGGATGCGCACGCGGTCCGCGGCCAGCTCCCCCTTCTTGAGGTTGACGGGGGCGCCCTTGATCCCGCTGCCGCCAATGTCGATTCCGAATGCGAGCTGTCCCATTCTGATGCCGTTCTTTCTGTGCCGGGTGAGGGGAAAAAATGAGGTGGTGCGGGGAAGACTAGAGCGGAGCGTCCGGGTCCGTGAGGACTTCGTACCCGTCCTCGGTGATGAGGAAGGTGTGTTCGAACTGGGCGGTAAAGGAGGCGTCCTTCGTGAGGATCGTCCAGCCGTCGTCCCACGATTCCCAGTCCTGCGAACCGAGCGTCACCATCGGCTCGACAGTGAAAATCATGTTCGGCTCGATGATGTCGCTGTGCTGGGGGGCGGAATCGTAATGGGGGATGATGAGCCCGTTGTGGAAACCTTCGGCGATCCCGTGCCCCGTGAAGTCCCGGACGGACTCGTAGCCGAAGCGCCGCACGTACGTCTCGATGACGCGGCCCACCACGTTGGCCTCGCGCCCGGGCTTTGCCGCGCGGATCCCGCGCCACATCGCCTGCTCCGCTCGCTCCACCAGGAGGCGCGCGGGCTCGGCCGTGCCCGGCATACAGAAGGTGGCGTTCGTATCGCCGTGTACGCCATCGAGGTACGCGGTGACATCCACGTTGAGGATGTCGCCCTCCTCAATGACGGTCGAATCGGGGATGCCGTGGCAGATCACTTCGTTGAGGCTCGTGCAGCACGACTTCGGAAACCCGAGGTAGCCGAGGGTCGAGGGGTAGGCGCCGTGATCCAGCAGCACCTCGTGCACCACCCGATCCACCTCGTCGGTCGTGACGCCGGGCGCGGCCATGTGGCCCGCCTCGCGCAGCGCGATGGCCGCGACCTTGGAGGCCCGGCGCACCCGCGCGATGACCTCGGGGCTCTGCACGTACGGACCCACATCATCGGATGCGGCGTGGTCCTTGAACACGTATTCTGGCTGGGCAATCGATGCGGGCACCGCGCGCAGCGCAGACACCACTCCGGGGGTGAGGGCATCGCGGCCTTCAGGCCTCAGCCAGTTGTCGTCACTCATGGCTACCAGTGTCTCAGGTCCGGTAGCGTGATGCGAAACCAGCCAGCACGCTGCGGGTGCGGCCCCGCCGCCGCCCGCATTTCCGTCTCACTCAAGGAGCAGGCCATGACCGAGTACTACTACAACGTGCAGACCGCGCAGGTGGAAGAAGGCCCCCACAGCCCCGCCGATCACCTCATGGGCCCCTACGCGACCCGCGAGGACGCGAGCCGCGCGCTCGAGATCGCCCAGGAGCGCAACGAGAAGTGGGACGAAGAGGACCGCGCCTGGGACGAGGACTGAGCCGGGCAGCCTACTCGAACGAGTGCTCGGCCCGCGGGAACGAGGCTGCTTCGACCGCCGAACGGTAGTCGGAGGCGGCCCGTCCCAGGTCATCGCGTAGATTCGCGAAGCGCTGCACGAACTTCCCCTCGAAGTCGCTGAGGCCCGCCATGTCCTGCCACACGAGCACCTGGCCGTCGCAATGCACGCCCGCGCCAATCCCAATGGTCGGCACCGTCGCCACCTGAGTGATCCGATCCGCGAGCTGCGCGGGCACCATCTCGAGGACAATCGCGAACGCGCCCGCCTCCTGGAGCGCGAGGGCGTCGTCGGCCATGTGATCGGCGAGCACGTGATCGCGGCCCTGCACCTTGTGCCCGCCGAGCTGGTGGACGGACTGCGGGGTGAAGCCCAGGTGACCGCACACGGGAATGCCGGCTTCGACGAGCGCCTTGACCTGGGGCAGGATGTCGCGTCCGCCTTCGAGCTTGACCGCGTGAGCGCCCGCGCGGATCAGCTCAACCCCGTGCAGCACCGCGTCGCGCGGCCCCGACTGATACGTGCCAAAGGCCATGTCGGCAAGGATCAGCGGCCGGGTGGTCGCCCGCGCCACGGCGCCGGTGAAGAGCACCACGTCCTCGTGGCGCGTAAAGACCGTCGAGTCGTAACCGAGCACCGTGGTGCCGACGGAATCGCCGACCAGCAACACGTCGATTCCGGCGTCCTGGAAGATGCGGGCGGTGAACGAGTCGTAGCTCGTGAGCATCGAGATCTTGCGACCCTGCTCCTTGAACGCGGTGAGCGTGTGGGTCCGCACTCGGGCGGGGGTCAGGGGCGTGTGGGTCACGAGCAGTTCTCCTTGAAGCGTGCCGGCATCGATGCCTCTTTAGCCTAGCGCTCAGGGCCGGGCGGTGTCTGGTGGGGCACAATGGCGTGTATGGAACGCCAACAGGATTCGGTTCTGCGCCAGGTCGAAGAGCAGGGCATTGACTACATTCGCCTCTGGTTTTGCGACGTGGTGGGGCGGCTCAAATCCGTCGCCATCTCACCCACGGACCTGGACCAGGCCTTCGATGAGGGGATCGGGATCGACGGCAGCGCGGTGGAGGGCCTCACGCGCGCCTACGAATCGGACATGCTGCTGCGCCCCGATCCCTCGACCTACCGGGTCATGCAGGACTCGCGCGGCTACGGCCCCACGGGCGTCATGATCTGCGATGTCCACACGCCCGACGGCGAACCGGCCGCCTCCGACCCGCGGCGGGTCCTGCGCGAAGCGCTCTCGCGCGCGGAGGATCGGGGCCTCGAACTGTTCGCCCACCCCGAGGTGGAGTTCTACCTGTTTGATGAGCGCTACCGCGAGGGCACGCCGCTGAGCCCCGTGGATCAGGGCGGGTACTTCGACTACGTGCAGCGCGCCGACGGCAACAACTTTCGCCGGATCGCGATCCAGCACCTCGAATCGATGAACATTCACGTCGAATACAGCCACCACGAGGGCGGCCCCGGCCAGAACGAGATCGACCTGCGCTACGCCGACGCCCTCACGACCGCCGACAACCTCCTGACCCTGCGGGCCGTGGTCAAGCAGGTGGCGCTCTCCCAGGGCAAGGTCGCGAGCTTCATGCCGAAGCCGATGATCGACCAGCCGGGCAACGGCATGCACACCCACCTCTCCCTGTTCCAGGGCGGCACCAACGTGTTTCACGAGCCGGGCGCGCAGTACGGCCTCAGCAAGACGGCCCGCCACTTCATCGCCGGCCTGCTTGTGCACGCCCGGGAGTATTCGGCGATCACGAACCAGTTCGTCAACTCCTACAAGCGCCTGTGGGGCGCCCAGGAAGCCCCGAGCTACGTCGTGTGGGGCCACAACAACCGCAGCGCCCTCGTGCGCGTGCCGTTCCACAAGCCCACGAAGGGCACGAGCTCGCGCGTCGAGTTCCGCGGCCTCGATTCGGCGGCGAACCCCTACCTGGCCCTCTCGGTCCTGCTCGGCGCCGGACTCAAGGGGATCGAGGAGGAATACGAGCTGCCCGAAGGCGCCGAAGACACGGTGTGGGAGCTGACGGAGCGGGAGCGGCGCACCATGGGCATCGACCCGCTGCCCTCCGACCTGCTTCGGGCCCTCGAATGCTTCGAGAGCTCGGAACTCATGGCCGACATCCTCGGCGAGCAGGTCTTCGAGTACATCCTGCGCAACAAGCGCCAGGAGTGGCACGACTACCGCTACCAGATCACCGAGACGGAGCTGCGCTCCACGTTCAACGCGATCTAGTCATGGCGCTCGAGACCCGGATCATCCGCGCCCTGCAGGACGACGGCCAGCAGGCCGCGTTCGGCCACAGCGAGCTGGCGCGCCTCGGGTTCGTCCACACCGAACGCAGCGCCCGCTTCCTGAGCGATGACGCGCTCGCCTTCCTCACCCCCGCCACGGTGCGCTCGATGGGGACGGCGGCGGATCCCGACGAGGCCATGATTGCGCTGCTGCGCCTCGTCGAGGCAGCCGACGCCGCCGGAGTGGGCGGCGCCGTGCGCGAGGCGGCGAGCGACGAGGAACGCGGCCCGCGCCTCGTCCACCTACTCGGAACCTCGGTCGCGCTCGGCGACTTCCTCACCCGCCACCCCGAGCGCTCAGCCCACATCCTGCGCTCCCCGGTCGACCTCGAGGCCCCCGCCCCCGACTTCCGCGCGCCCCTGCTCGAGGCCGTCGGCGCCGATCCCGCCGCCGAGATTCCGGTGGCCGCCCACCCCACCGAACACCGCGACGCCCTGCGCGTGCACTACTACGACGCGCTCTGCCGCATCGCCATCGCGGACATCATGGCGGCCGATCCCGCGGCGGTGCAGCCCGCCGTCTCCCGGGCCCTCAGCGCGCTCGCGGCCGCCGCGCTCGACGCCGCCCTCGCCCTCGCCCGCGCGGGCCTCGAGGACCACGAGCGGGTGCGGCTCGCGGTGATCGCGATGGGCAAGACCGGGGCGGGGGAGCTCAACTACATCTCCGATGTCGATGTCATGTACGTGGCCGAGCCGAGCGATCCGTCCGTCAGCGCCGACGAGGTGGCCCGCCTCGGCAGCGCGCTCGCGCGCGACCTTGCCCGCATCTGTTCCGAACGCACCTCCGAGGGGGCGCTGTGGCAGGTGGATGCCAACTTGCGGCCCGAAGGCAAAGACGGCGAACTCGTGCGCACGATCGACTCCTACCGCCGTTACTACCGCACGTGGGCCCACTCGTGGGAGTTCCAGGCGCTGCTGAAGGCGCGCGCGGTGGCCGGCGACGCCGCGCTCGGCGCCGAGTTCGCGGCCCTGACCGAACCGCTCGTGTGGCAGGCCTCCACCCGCGAGGGCTTCGTCGAGGACACCCGCGCGATGCGCCGCCGCGTCGTGGAGCTCATCCCGAAAAGCGAAGCCGAACGCAATCTCAAGCTCGGCCCCGGGGGCCTGCGCGATGTCGAGTTCACGATCCAACTGCTGCAAATGGTCCACGGCCGCGGCGATGAGACCCTGCGCGTCCGCTCCACGTTGGAGGCACTCGGACGCCTCACCGACGGCGGCTACGTCAGCCGCGACCAGTCCGCGGAACTCGACCTCGCCTACCGGCGTATGCGCGCCCTCGAACACCGCATTCAGCTCCACCGCCTGCGCCGCAGCCAGGTGATCCCGAGCGCGCCCGCCGACCAGCGCCGCCTCGCCCGCTCCATGCGCGAAGCGCCCGACGCCTTCCTCGCCGGAATCGACCGGACCCGTCGGCGCGTGCGTCAACTCCACGAGGAGATCTACTACCGGCCGCTGCTGGCCACCTCGGCGCGCCTGAGCGACGGCGAGATCACGCTTAGCCCCGAGTCGCAGCGCGCGCGCCTCGCCGCGATCGGGTACCGCGACCCCGCCAAGGCCACCCAGCACATCGCCGCCCTCACCCAGGGCCTCAGCCGACGCTCCGCGATCCAGCGCCAGCTCCTGCCGAGCCTGCTCGAGTGGTTTGCCGACGGCACCGACCCCGACCTGGGCCTGCTCGCGTTTCGGCGCCTCTCCGACACGCTCGGCTCGACCCACTGGTACCTGGGCCTCTTGCGCGATTCGGGCGTGGCCGCCAAACGCCTCACCCGCATCCTCTCCTCCTCGCGCTACGTGGGCGAACAGCTCGAGCGCTTCCCGCAGGCGGTGCGCTGGCTCGCGCGCGACGCCGATCTTCGGCCAGTCAGCCGGGAGGCGCTCGGCGCCGAACTTCAGGCCGTCGCCGCCCGCAGCACTCGCGAAGAGGCCACCATCGAGGCGATTCGCGAGATCCGCCGCCGCGAGATTACCCGCATCGCCCTTGCCCACCTCACGGGTGCCCTCACCCCGGCCGCGGTCGCCGCCGCCCTCACGAGCCTCGCCGACGTCATCCTTACCGCCGCCCTCGCAAGCGCCCGCCGCGGCGTGAGCGCTGAGCTGGGCCTCGACGACCTCGGCGTCGATATCGCGATCATCGCACTCGGATCCTTCGGTGCCGAAGAAATGGGCTACTCCTCCGACGCCGACGTGCAGTTCGTGGCCGCCGACGCGGGGGCGGGCAGCCACACGCTCGAGCGCGCGACCGCCGTCGCGACCGCCCTCCAGCGCATCCTCAATGCCCCCTCCTCCGGCATCGACATGAAGGTCAACGCCGACCTACGCCCCGAGGGCCGCTCGGGCCCCCTCGTGCGCACCCTGCAGAGTTGGAGCGACTACTACGCCACGCACGCCGAATCATGGGAAAAGCAGGCCCTCGTGCGCGGCCGCATCGCCGTCGGCCCCCCTGAGCTCACCGCGACCCTCACCGAGCGGCTCGACCGGGTGCGCTACCCGGCCGACGGCCTGAGCGCGACGAGGATGCGGGACCTCGCCCGCATGAAAGCCCGCATCGAGGGCGAACGCCTGCCCCGCGGCGCGAAAGCCACCCGGCACCTCAAGCTCGGCCGCGGCGCCATGACCGACGTGGAATGGGTCGTGCAAAAACTCCTCATCGCCCACGCACACGCCCACCCGAGCCTCCGCGTGAGCGGAACCCTCACCGCAATCGACCGCCTCGCCGACCTCGACCTCCTCAGCGCGAGGGACGCCCAGGACCTCGCGGCCGCGTGGTCCCTCGCCTGGTCGCTGCGCCGCGCCCTCTTCCTGTGGCGCGGCAGAGAGCAGGACGTACTGCCCACCGACCACGTGGACCTGCGCGCCATCGCCGCCCTCGTGGACGGCCCGTCGGCCAGCGCACGCGAGATCGAGGAGAGATACCTCAAAGTGACCCGGCACGCGCGGGCGATCACCGAACGGGAGATCTTCGGCGAGTAGCCTGGAGCGGCTATGACAACTCCAGAACTCAGCGGATCCACCTCGCGCGGACGCATGTACCGCATGGAACCCGGCGGCAAGCTCGTGCACCCCTCGATCACGACGGTGGCGGGCATGCGCGCGAAGGATCACCTCAACGAGTGGTACGCGCGGATGGCCTCGCAGCGGGCCCTCGACATGTTCGCCTACCTCGACCGCCATCCCACTCGCGCGATGGACGAGATTCGTCGCGTCTCGCGCGACAAGTGGACCACGCAGAAGCGGATCGCCGCCGCAGCCCAGGACTACACGAAGACCGCCGCCGACTTCGGCACGTTCGTGCACGCCCTGTGCGAAAACTGGAGCCGCAGCGGCACGAGGCCGAGCCCCACGGACATCTCCGATCTCGCGACGCAGCTGCGCCACGACAGCGACCTGCTGAGCCTCGAGACGAACCTCGGCGCCCTGGTCGAGCGGGCCGATATTCGCCTTGACGGCTATGCCGGGTTCCTCGAGGACTTCCAGCCCGAGTTCCTCGAGATCGAACAGACCGTGGTCAACCAGAGCGTCGGCTACGCGGGCACCACGGATGCCATCGTGAAGATCGGCAACACGATCCTCAGCGCCGATATCAAGACCTCGAAGAAGGTGCGCGGCGACTACGCCCTCCAGGGCGTCGCCGTGGTGCGGGCCGAACACCTGCTCGATAACGACGGCACCCTGCGCCCCATGCCCGACATCACCGGCGCGTTCGTCATCCACCTGCCCGAGGCGGGCGGGTACGCCGCGGTGCCGCTCAGGACCTCCGACGCCGAATGGGACGTGTTCACCTCGCTGCGGCGCTCGTGGGACTTCCTTCCCGACACGTGCGCCCTGGACAAAGCGGAGTCCCCCAAAGAGCTCCTGCTGTCGGTTCTCACGACGAAGCTCTGAGGGGGACTCGCACCCGGCCATGGCCGGGGCCCGGCGGGTGGATCAGCGGATGAAGGTGAAGAAGATTCCGCCGATGGCCACGAGGCCCATGATGACCACGAACGCGTTCGTGAACCAGCGGTGGCGGTACTTCTCGAGCGCGGGCACCGTGTAGATCGCGACAATCGGCATGATGTAGAGGATCGCCGCGATGACCGGGCCGCCGAGCGATTCGATCACGCCGAGGATCGAGGGGTTGATGATCGCCACGATCACGGACGTGATGTAGATGAACGCGGCCACGGCGATGGTAATGCCCTTCGTGCCCAGCCTGTTAGCCACGCCGGGAAGAACCTGGCGCACGATCCCGCTCGCACCCTCGGCGGTGCCCAGGTAGTGCCCGAAGAACGAGGAGCCAATCGCCGCGATGGCGATGAGCGGCGCGAGCCACGCCACGAGCGGCGTGTTCGTCACGTTCGCGATGTAGGACAGCACGGGCAGATTCTGTTCGCGCGCCTCGGCCAGCCCATCCGCCCCGAGCGCGAGTACGCAGCTCCACACGAAGAACATCGTGAACACCACGAGCAGCGTCGCGGTCAGGCGCAGCGTCTTCGACGCCTCCTGCACCGCGTCACGTCCATACGCCCGCTGCATGGCGAGGGAGAACTGCGAAATGGCGGGGGAGTGGTTGAACGCGAACACGAGCACCGGAATGATCAGCCATGCCGACATGAAGAACGCCCCCACCGACGGGCGCGACTCGGTGAACACCGAGAGGTCCCACTGCGGGATGAGGTAGATCGAGAGGATGAGCAGCAGCAGGATGAGCGGGTACACGAGGATCGCTGCGGTGCGCAGCATGACCTTTTCGCCGAACACCATGACGAGCATCATGAGCCCGATGAGCACGATGGCCAGCAGCGGCCGCGGAAGCTCCGGCCCGCCCAGCTGATTGACGATGAACGAATCCACCGTGTTGGTGATGCCCACGCCGTAGATGAGGACGATCGGGTAGATCGCGAGGAAGTACAGCAGCGTGATAGCCATGCCCCACGCCTTACCGAAGTAGTCCCCGGCCACCACCGTGATGTCCTCGCCCTTGCGGGGCGAGACGCACACGAAGCGCGACAGCGCCCGGTGGGACAGGTAGGTCATCGGCCAGATGAGGAGGGTGACGAGCAGCAGCGGCCACGGGCCGCCCGCGCCAGCGTTGATCGGCAAGAACAGAATGCCGGCGCCCACGGCCGTGCCGAACAGGCTGATGGCCCAAGAAATGTTGAGACGGGTACGGGCACTGCCGGTGACGCTGGGATCCTGATCGGGGATACCAACGGCGGGGGTGTCCTGCGCACGAAGATCAGTTTCGTGGGCGGGTTTGTGCGACACGGGAATGGGTCCTCTCGACAATGAGATGAAAAACGATGCCCCATGAACGTAGCAACGAAACCCGCCGCCCGGGTGATCGGGCGCAGCAGAAACGGGGCCCGTCGCGTATGTCGGACGCGAAGGACCCCGTTCTTGGGACGATGGGCCTACAAAGACGCCAGGGCCGACGGCCTACAGGTCGAAGTAGAGCTCGAACTCGTAGGGGTGCGGGCGCAGCCTAAACGGCTCAACCTCGAACTCGCGCTTGTACGCGACCCAGGTCTGAATGAGGTCCGGCGGGAACACATCGCCCTCGGTCAGGAAGTCGTGATCGTCCTCGAGGGCCTTGAGGGCTTCCTCGAGCGAGGACGGCAGCTGCTTGATCTGCGCGTGCTCCTCCGGGGGAAGCTCGTAGAGGTCCTTGTCGATCGGCTCGGGCGGCTCGATGCGGTTGCGGATCCCGTCGATTCCCGCCATGAGCTGCGCCGCGAACGCGAGGTACGGGTTCGCCGACGGATCGGGCGCCCGGAACTCCATGCGCTTCGCCTTCGGGGAGTTCCCCGTGACGGGAATGCGGATCGCCGCGGAGCGGTTGCGTGCCGAATACACCATGTTGACGGGGGCCTCGAAGCCCGGCACGAGCCGCTTGAACGAGTTGACGGTCGGGTTCGTGAACGCGGTCAGCGCCGGGGCGTGCTCGATGAGACCGCCGATGTACCAGCGGGCCACGTCCGACAGCCCGCCGTAGCCGCGCTCGTCGTAGAACAGCGGCTCGCCGTTCTTCCACAGCGACTGGTGGCAGTGCATCCCCGAACCGTTGTCGCCAAACAGCGGCTTCGGCATGAAGGTCGCCGTGCGCCCCGCTTCCCACGCCACGTTCTTGATGACGTACTTGAACTTCATGACGTCATCGGCGGCCTGGAGCAGCGTGGAGAACCGGTAGTTGATCTCCTGCTGGCCACCCGTGCCCACTTCGTGATGGGCGCGCTCCACTTCGAGGCCCACCTCGTCGAGCACTCGGCACATCTCATCGCGCAGGTCCGCCATCTGATCCACGGGCGCCACGGGGAAGTAGCCGCCCTTGACGGCCGTCTTGTACCCCTGGTTGCCGAACTCTTCTTCGCGGCCCGTGTTCCACGCGGCCTCGTCGGAATCGATCTGATAGAACGCGCCGTTGATCTCCGTGCTGTAGCGCACGTCGTCGAAAATGTAGAACTCCGCCTCGGCGGCGAAGAAGGCGGTGTCGGCGATGCCCGTGGAGCGCAGGTACTCCTCCGCCTTCGCCGCCACCGTGCGCGGATCGCGGCTGTAGGGCTCGTCGGTGAACGGATCCACGATCGAGTAGTTGATGACCAGGGTCTTTTGCTCGCGGAACGGATCAATATAGGCGGTCTTGAGATCCGGGACCAGCTTCATGTCGGACTCGTGGATCGCCTGGAAGCCGCGAATCGACGAGCCGTCGAACAGCTGACCGGTCGCGATGGCCTCTTCATCGAACGTCTTCGCGGGCACGTTGAAGTGCTGCATCACGCCGGGCAGATCGCAGAAGCGCACATCGATGAACTTGATGTCCTCTTCCTCGATGAATGTCACTGCCTCGCTGGGATTGCTAAACACATGTCCTCCATCCGTGCGCAGCCGCGCACGATCACTGGCACCCCTCGGGGCGATGCGGTCACTGCTCATCCCAGTCTATTACGCAGCCGGGGGCCTCTTTGAATGCGAGGGCGCGCGCCCGTAGGCTGAGACGATGAGCACTCGCGAAGACCTCGCCGGCTGGCTGGACGGGCCGCCGCGCGACACCGCCCACGTTCCCGGCTCCACGTGGGGACTGCCGCAGCAGGGTCCCGGATCCGTCGCCGGCTACGGCAGGCGCTTTATCAGCCTGTGCCTCGACTGGGGCGCCTCGCTCGCCCTATCCGCCCTCGTCTTTCAGTCCGACGCGCTCGCCACGCTGCTCATCTTCGTCGCGCAGCTCATCCTCATGCAGACCCTCTTCGGGGCCAGCATCGGCCAGTTCATCACGGGCCTGCGCGTGCGGCCCGTGACCGGTCAGCTCCCCATGATCGCGCGGGCCACGATCCGCAGCCTCGTCATGCTCACCCTGATCAGCGCGCTCGTGCGCTCACGCGACCTCCAGCCCCTGCACGACATGGCGGCCGGGACCGCCGTGGTGCGCGCCTGACACGGCACCGCCCCGGCACCGCCCCTGCACGACAAAGGCTCGCGCGCATCGGTGAGATGCACGCGAGCCTCGCGTCGATGGTGAGCGGGGGCTCAGCTGCCCGGGCTCAGCGCCCCTTGAGCGCCTTGCGGTTCGGGCGCACCCGCATCGGATCGATCCCCTTCGGGATGGCCTGCCGGATCGGGTTCGGCAGGGCGCGAAGGCGGCGACCGATCTCTCCCGCTTCGGCCTTTGTGAGCGTGGACTTCATTCGCGTGAGGAACGAGTTGAGCTTCGGCAGCGGGATTTCATCCTCGCCGCGGCCGACGTGGATCGCGTGCACGGGCACGTTCGGGAACATGCGGTTCATGCGCGAGACTTCCTTGCTCATGAGCCGCTGAGCGGCGGCGCTCGAGCCCTCGGCCACGAGCGCGATGCCCGCGCGGCCGCTGGCCCTGAAGATCATGGTGCGGCTGCGGGCATCGAACGCCGCAGGATCGCTTTCCACGTTCCAGCCGCGGGGAATCTGCTGCATGACCGCGAGGGTTGCGCCCTGCTGGTCCTCGATCCGCGAGTACATCGCGCGCTGCGCCTTGCGGGCGAGGATGATCATCGCGGCGAGGATGCCGAAACCGAGGCCCAGGAACGCGCCGTAGACCGGCGCGTCGAAGATGAGCCAGAGCACGACGCTGAACAGCACCGTGAGGCCGATGAGCGCCGCAAGCATCCACGGAAGGGTGCTCGAATCAATGGCCTGGGTCTGCTTGTAAACCTCGACCATCTGCTTGATGCGGCCGGGCTTCTTCGGCGCGGCAGGGGCCTTGTCGGCTCCGCGTGCGGGCGAAGCCTTGTCGGTACCGGCCTTCGGGGTGCGTGCCATGACGATGGGTCTTTCTACGATCGGAAGAGCCGCTCACGGGGTGAGAAGCCCCCATAGTTTACCGTGCGAGCGACGGGACGGAACCGATCCGCTGAGCCCGCTTGTCGGCGCGGTCAGCATCGCGCTTTTCGCGCAGTTTCTCCCGCGCCACCACGGCCGCCGCCTCCTGGGTCGCGGGGGCCTCCGCGCTGAGGTGAGCCAGGTGCTCGGGGATCTCGCGGCCAAGCCTCGTCATCGCCTGCGCCCACAGCTTGCCGGCCCGGTACGACGAGCGCACCATCGGCCCGGCCATGACCGCGAGAAAGCCCATGTCGTCGGCAATATCCGACAGCTCCAGGAACTCCTGCGGCTTGACCCAGCGATCGATGGGGTGATGCAGCTTCGAGGGCCGCAGGTACTGGGTGATGGTGAGGATGTCGCAGCCGGAATCGCGCAGTCGCTGCATCGATTCCACCACTTCGCCCGTGGTTTCGCCCATCCCGAGGATCAGGTTGGACTTGGTGATCATCCCGTTGTCCTTGGCGTTCTGGATCACCTCGAGGCTGCGCTCGTAGCGGAACGCGGGGCGGATCTGCTTGAAGATTCGGGGCACCGTTTCGAGGTTGTGGCCGAACACCTCGGGGCGCGCATCGAAGACTTTCTGCATGGCCGAGGGGTCGCCCTTGATGTCATCGATGAGCAGTTCCACGCCCGTGCCGGGGCTGATCGCGTGAATCTGGCGGCACGTTTCGGCGAACAGGCCCGCCGCGCCGTCGGACAGGTCATCGCGCGCCACGCCGGTCACCGTCGCGTACTTGAGGCCCATCTCCTTGATCGAGGAGGCCACCTTGAACGGCTCCGCGGGATCGATCGCTTGCGGCTTGCCGCTCGCGATGTCGCAGAAGTCGCAGCGCCTCGTGCAGGTGTCGCCGCCGATGAGGAAGGTGGCTTCGCGGTCTTCCCAGCACTCGAAAATGTTGGGACATCCGGCTTCTTCACACACGGTGTGCAGGCCCTGGCCGTGCACGCGTTTCTTCATGTCCGTGTATTCGGGACCCATGTGCGCGGTGGTCTTGATCCAGCTCGGTTTGCGCTCGATCGGCGTCTGCGCGTTACGGGCCTCGACCCTCAGTAGACGACGTCCCTCCGGTGCCAGCGTCACAGGAAGCCTCCTTGCAGTTGGTGTGCCTCGAGTCTAGAGCGGGGCCCCGTGGCGGGGCCTCTCAGAGCTCGGGCCGTGTGGTGGTGGTCATTGGCCGCCCGGAGGGGCCGGTGGTGTGGGCCACAGGGGTCAGTCGAGGCCGCGTTCGGCCTCGAGTGCGCGCATCGCCATCTCGACCGCATCGATCACGTCGGCGGGTCTCACGGTGCGCCCGGTGAGGTGGCTGAGGGAGGTGACTCCGGCGTCGTTGATGCCGCACGGAATCACGTTGCCGGCCCAGCTCAGATCGTTGCTGCAGTTGAGCGCGAAGCCGTGCATCGTGCAGCGCTTGGAGACCCGAAGGCCGATCGCGCAGACCTTGGCTTCGATGCCGAGGGGGTCCTTGACCCAGACGCCGCTGCGGCCCTCGACCGTCTCGCCGTGCACGTCCTGCTGGGCGCACACGTCGATGATGGCCTGCTCGATGCCGCGCACGAAGCCCACCACGTCTATGGGGGCGGGGAGCTTAACAATGGGGTAGCCGACGAGCTGATTCGGCCCGTGCCACGTGAGCTTCCCGCCGCGGTCCACGTCGACGACGGGGGCGCCGTCCCGGGGCCGTTCGGCATCCTCGGTGCGCTTGCCCGCCGTATAAACCGGCTCGTGTTCCAGCAGCAGCAGCGTGTTTGGGCGGCGCCCGGCCACGACATCGGCGTGGATCTCGCGCTGAATGTCCCATGCCCGCCGATATTCGAGCGGTCCGGGATCCAGGCCGAAATCGGCGTGGGCGGAAGCGATGCCAGAATCGGGGGAGAAGGCGAGGCGAATGATGTCGAGCACCGCTCTACAGTACTGGAGCGGCCCGAAAGTTCCTCGGGTGCGAGGTCGGTTATCCACAATTTTCCGGCGCCTCGGATACCGGGGGCGCGAGGGGCCCATGATGAAGGCATGGCACGCACACGATCCGCTCCCCGCATCGGCTCATCGCATTCAGGCTCGCGCCTGCGCACCCCGATTCGCTTGCGGGCCCTCGTGCGCTCCTACGGCGGGCGGGAAGTCTGGCAGGGAATCGACGCCGACGGCCAGGCCTGTCTGTGCGTGAGGGCGCGCAACCTCTCCGCGTGGCAGGCGCTCAGGCGCGAAGCCGCGCTCATGCGCGAGTGGGAAGACGACGCCATCAGCGCCGCCCCACGCCTGCTCTCCCGTTCCTTCGCGAGCTACTGCATCGAGCAGACACACGAACTGTCGTTTTCCTACGGTCGGCGCATGAGCATCGACGGCGCCCCCACCGACGGCGACGACCCCCACCTCGGCGCCGCCGATCTCACCGCGAAAGAACGCGTGCGGGCCGATCTGCTCGACCTGCTCTCCGAACTGCACACCCGCTCGCTCACCCTCAACCTCGCGGGCAGCAGGGGCGTGGGCTTTCGGGCCGACGGCAGCGTGGTCGTCACCGACCTCTCCCACATCAGCGCCGCATCCTTCACGAAGGTGCGAGCCGACACGCGCTGGGTGGATCAGGTGGTGGCGGGCCACAACGCGCCCGTCGCGGGTAGAAAGATCACGCGCCCGGGCATGGTGGGCGAGGCGGCAGATGTGCGCGCCGAGACGGCCCGCTCCGGCGGCGCGCCCGTCGGTGCTGGCGCGCCTTCCCTGCTGCGGCGGGGATGGGTCCGGGCCCTCGCTATTGCCGTGCCCGTCGCCCTCATCGCTGTCCTCGCCGCGTGGGCGCTCGGCGTCGGGGATCTTCGAGGCGGAGGCGAGGCCGAGGCCCGCTCCGCGGGCGCGGCGACGCAAGCGGCCGCGAGCGACGGCGGTGGCCAGAGCGGTGCGGGAGAGCAGAGTGGCGCGGGTGGCCAGCGCGGCGCGGCGGAGGCCGACCCGCTCGCCGATCCCCACCTGGCCGATCCCACGGGAACGCTCCTTGCCCTCGCCGACCTCCGCCACGACTACCTCGTGGGAGACGCCGCCACGAACGAGGCCGTCGTGCCCGAATCCTCCGCCGCGAGGGAGGATGCCGCCCTGCGCGAGACCTACGCCCACGGCACCCTCACGGGCGGCAGCACCACCGTCCACGACGCCGAGGTACTCAGCCTGACCGGCGCCACCGCGACGGTGCGCGCCCGCGTGTCCGAATCCGCCGCCTCCCTCACCGTCGAGGGCGCCGAGTCCACCCCGATCCCCGCGGGCGCCGAGCGCACCATCGTCCTCACGCTCGAGCGCAGCGGTGAGACGTGGCAGATTAGCGACGTGGAGCGAGCCGAGGATGCTGAGCACACCGAAGACGTGGAGTGAGCTGGTGACGCCTCAGGGCCGACGGCGGTTCGCGGGCAGACGAAGACGGCCCCGCCCGCGAGCATCCAGAGATGCCGCGAACGGGGCCGTGATCGACAAGGCTCCCGAGGGAGGAGTCGGGGTTCCCGAAGAAGTGTCAGGTCTCCCGAAGGCCTTACAGTCCGAGGTCCCCCTCGAAGGCGCCGTCTTCGAGGCGCTTCTTCATGGTGGTGAGGAAGCGAGCCGCATCCCCACCGTCCACGAGGCGGTGATCGTAGCTGAGGAACAGGTACATCATCGAACGGATGCCGATGGTCTCGTTACCGTCCGCATCGCGCACCACGGCCGGGCGCTTCACGATCGTGCCGCAGCCAAGGATGCCCACCTGCGGGTTCGGAACGATTGGCGTGTCAAACAGCGCGCCGCCCGAACCGGTGTTCGTGATCGTGAACGTGGCGCCCTGCAGATCGTCCGGGCCCAGCTTGTTGTTCTTCGCCTTAGCACCCAGCTCGCCGATCTGGCGTGCGAGGCCCGCAAGGTTGAGATCGCCCGCGTTCTTGATGACCGGCACCACGAGGCCGCGCTCGGTGTCAGCGGCCATGCCGATGTTCTCGACACCGTGGTACTTGATCATGTCGCCCGCGATTTCGGCATTGAGCTTCGGATGCGCCTTGAGCGCCTCCACGGCCGCCTGCATGATGAACGGCAGGAAGGTGAGCTTCGCATTCTCGCGGGCCGCGAACTCGTCCTTCGCCTTGGTGCGCAGGCTCGCGATCCGGGTCATATCGACCTCGACCGCGGTCGTGAGCTGCGCCTGGGTCTGAAGCGACTCGACCATGCGGGACGCCACGATCTTGCGCAGGCGCGTCATCTTCTCCTCGGTGCCGCGCAGGGCGGACACCTCGACGGTCGGGGCGGCCTTCTTCGCTGCCGCGGGAGCGGGGCTCGCCGCCGCAGGAGCGGCCGCCTTCGCCACGTCGGCCTTCTTCTTCTCGATGGCCTCCTGCACGTCCTGCTTGCGCACGCGCCCACCGACACCGGAGCCCGACAGTGCGGACAGGTCGATGCCGTTGTCGTTGGCCAGCTTGCGCACAATCGGCGTCACGTACGCGCTCGCGTCGTCGCTCGAAGACACGGCCTCGCTGGCCGCCTCATGCGTGGATGCCGCCGGAGCGGGAGCCGCGGCAGGTGCCTCGGGTGCGGCCGACGGTGCGGGGGCTTCCTTGGGAGCCGGAGCTTCCTTCGGCGCCGGGGCGGACTCGTCGCTCGAGGCAGCGGGAGCGCCCGAGCCGATGATCGCGAGGACAGCGCCGACGTCGGCTTCGTCGTCCTCGTTCACGAGAATCTTCTGCAGCACACCGGCCACTGGGGAGGGAACCTCGGTATCCACCTTGTCCGTGGAGACCTCGAGCAGCGGCTCATCGACCTCGACCTCTTCGCCCACCTCCTTGAGCCAGCGCGTCACCGTGCCGGAGGAGACGGACTCGCCGAGGGCGGGCATCGTGATCTCTTCGCCGTCGCCACTGCCTTCGCTCGCGGAGGACGCCGAAGCGTCGGTCTGCGGAGCGGACTGTTCGGTCGACGGGGCAGCAGTTTCGTCCGAGGCGAGATCCTCGGCAGGTGCCTCGGACTCTTCCGCGGCAGCCGAGGATTCGGAGGACTGAGGGGCGTCCGAGGACTCGGCGCCGGAGCCGTCACCGATCACGGCAAGGTCGGCGCCAACATCGGCGTCCTCGTCTTCGCCCACGATGATCTTTTCGAGCACGCCAGCCACGGGGGAGGGGATCTCGGTGTCGACCTTGTCGGTCGAGACCTCGAGCAGCGGCTCATCGACCTCGACGCTTTCGCCCACCTCCTTGAGCCACCGGGTGACGGTGCCTTCGGAGACGGATTCGCCGAGAGCCGGCATCTTGATGATTTCAGACATGAAGTGTTCCTCCTGGGATCAGGCGTGGGCGTGAAGCGGCTTGCCGGCGAGCGCAAGCGCGGCCTCGCCCATGGCTTCGTTCTGGGTGGGGTGGGCGTGGATGAGCGACGCCACATCCTCCGGCTCCGCCTCCCAGTTGACGATGAGCTGCGCCTCGCCAATCTGTTCGGACAGGCGCGAGCCGATCATGTGAATGCCGACGATGGGGCCGTCCTTCTCGCGCACGAGCTTGATGAAGCCCTGCGTGCCGAGAATCTGCGACTTGCCGTTGCCGCCAAGGTTGTATTCGTAGGTGGCCACGGCATCCTTGCCGTACTTCTCTTCGGCCTGCTTCTGCGTGAGGCCCACGGAGCCCACGTTCGGCTCGCAGTAGGTGACGCGGGGAATGCCGGACTCGACGATCGGCTGCGGGTTCAGGCCGGCGATGTGTTCGGCCACGAAGATGCCCTGCTGGAAGCCTCGGTGAGCGAGCTGCAGGCCGGGAACGATGTCGCCCACGGCGTAGACGTTCGGCACGTTGGTCTGCAGGGTCTCCTTGTTCGCGAGCACGAAGCCGCGATCCATCTCGATGCCCTGCTCTTCGTAGCCCATGTCCTTCGTGTTCGGGCCGCGGCCCACGGCCACAAGGAGGTAGTCACCCTCGTACTGGGTGCCGTTGGCGAGGGTCACCGTGACGCCAGAATCGGTCTGTTCCGCCTTCTCGAAGAACACGCCGAGCGAGTAGTCGATCTTGCGCTTCTTGAACGCCCGCTCGAGAGCCTTGGAGAGCGATTCGTCTTCGTTGGCGACCAGGTGGGGCAGGCCCTCGATGATCGTCACCTTTTCGGCGCCGAGCGACTTCCACACCGAGGCGAACTCGACGCCGATGACGCCGCCGCCGAGGATGATCGGACGCTTCGGAACCTCGGGCAGCTGCAGCGCCATCTCCGAGTCGATGATGCGGCCGCCGAGCTCAAGGCCGGGCAGGGTCTTCGACACGGAGCCGGAGGCGAGGATGATCTGATCGCCGGTCAGGGTCTGCTTCTGGCCGTCTTCGCCCGTCACCTCGACGGTGGTGGGGCTCGTCAGACGCCCGAAGCCGTTCACGAGGGTCGCGCCGCTCGCGCCGACGAGGCCCTGGAGGCCCTTGTAGAGGCGTCCGATGATCTTGTCCTTGAAGTCCAGCATCTTCGCGGCGTCAATCGCGCTCACCGACATCTCGAGGCCCACGGCCTTCGCTTCGGCGGGAGTATCGGCGATCTCGCCCACGTGCAGCAGCGCCTTCGTGGGGACGCAGCCGCGATGCAGGCACGTGCCGCCCACCTTGTCCTTTTCCACGAGCGCAACGCGCTTGCCCAGCTGGGTCGCGCGCAGAGCGGCCGCGTAGCCGCCACTGCCACCTCCCAGGATGACGATGTCGAACTTCTGGTCAGTGGAGGATTCCGCCACGTTAAGCTCCCTAGCTTTCGTCTGGTGTGGATGCCTCGCGGGAACGGCGAAGTTTCCGCGGATCGACGTCACGACCGGCAACGCCCGCGATTCAAGGCGGGAGCGCGAAAGCCGTGCACGTACACATGCTAGGGCACCGAACTGGAATGCTGCTCCAGCTCGGTGCCCCGGTGCAAAAGTGTGGTCAGTTCCCTAGAGTCCCGGGAGCCGCCACGAGTTTGTGCTACTTGCCGGCTTCGCGCTCAAGGACCTCGACGAGGGTGCGCAGGCTCACGCCGGTACCGCCGACGGGGGTGTAGCCGTGGGCCTTCGAGGTGAAGGCCGGGCCCGCGATATCGATGTGGGCCCACGGCACGTCCTCGACGAACTCGGACAGGAAGATGCCCGCGCTGAGCGCGCCGCCCATCCGGTCGCCGATGTTGCGCAGATCGGCCACGCGGCCATCGAGCGCTTCGCGCAGCTCCGAGGGGAACGGCATGGGCCACATGGCCTCGCCGCTTGCCTCCGCAGCCTCCACGACGAGCGCGCGCGCTTCATCGGTGCCCATGATCGCCGCGGTCCGCGAGCCAAGGGCCACCATCGCTGCGCCGGTCAGAGTGGCCACGTCGATGAGGAGATCGGGCTCGAGGGCTGCTGCGTCCACGAGGGCGTCGGCCATGACCATGCGGCCTTCGGCGTCGGTGTTGAGCACCTCCACCGTCGTGCCGTTGCGCATCGTCACCACATCGCCGGGGCGCTGGGCGCCGCCGCCGGGCATGTTTTCGGCCAGGGCCAGGAAGGTCGTGACCTTGACATCGAGACCGAGCGCGGCCGCGGTGACGGTCGCGCCGAGCACGGCGGCGGCGCCGCCCATGTCCATCGTCATGTCTTCCATGCCCGCGGCGGGCTTGATGGAGATGCCGCCGGTATCGAACGTGATGCCCTTGCCCACAAGCGCCACGTGGCGCGACGCCTTGCGGGGCGAGTAGGTGAGCTTGACGAGGCGGGGGCCGCGGTGCGAGCCCTGCCCGACGCCGACGATGCCGCCGTACCCACCGGCGGTCAGTGCCTTCTCGTCGAGAACCTCGACCTCGATGGGCAGCTTCTTCGTCAGTTCCTTCGCCTTTTGCGCGAAGGATTCAGGGAACAGCAGGTTCGAGGGGGTGTTCACGAGGTCGCGCACGAGGTGTACGCCCTCGGCCAGCAGGCGGGCGCGCTCGAGGGCGGGCGCGAGGGCCTTCTGTTCCTTCTTGTCCGCGACCAGCAGCGACACCTTCTGCAGCGGTGTCTTCTTCTCGGTCGCCTTCGACTTGTGCTCGAGGTAGTTGTACGCGCCGAAGGCCGCGCCTTCGAGGGCGGCGGCGAGCTGCGCGGCATCGGCTGCCGGGAACGAGAGGGCGGCGCTGCCGACACCCTGCAGGGCCCGCACGGCGGATCCGAAGGCCGTGCGGATGCTTTCGACGCTCACGTCTTCGAGCGTGCTTTCGCCGAGGCCCACGCCGAGGATGACCGGCACGCCGAAGCTCGAGGGGGCGGGAATCTTCGCGACGGAACCGTTGCCGCCGGAGGCGTTCACGGCGGCAAAGGCGTCGGCGAGGGACGGCAGGCCCACCGGGCTGGCGGGGGCGGAATCCTCACCCTTGAGGAGGGGAACGACCAGGACATCGGCCGTGACTGATTCAACGGTGGCAATCGTGAGAGAAATATCTGTCATGCGCCTATCGTAGGGGAGGTGTCTTGGGGGTCCATGAGTGCCCGCGCATGGCTGGACGCACACTCTGAACTGGGAAGAAAGAAGGAATCGGCGCGAATGAGCATCGTCATGGTGGCGCTGTATCTGGTGAGCGGGGCGCTCGTGGCCCTCGCCCTCGTCTACGTCGTGCGCTCGCTCGCCGCCGATCTCCTCCTCATGGGCGGCGCCGCCGCCCTGTCGGCCACCTGGCTGCTCGCCGCACTCGCCCTGCTCGTCAAGGCCGCCGTCTCCGGTGGACCCACCGAGGCCGTGACCTTCTGGGGCTATCTGCTGACCGGCATCGCCCTGCCGATTGCCGGGATCTACCTCTCCTTCATTGAACGCACCCGGTGGGGCTCGCTCGCTATCGGGCTCATCGCCGCCACGTCCCTCGTGCTCGCCTACCGCTTGCCGCAGATCTGGGCGGGAGGCTTCGCATGAGCGGCGCTGAGAACTTGAGTGCTGCCGAGAACACGAGTCGCGCTGATAAGCGGCCGACGGCACCGGTGCCCGCCTCGTCCGCCGCCCCCGCCTCGCGCGGCTTTCGGATCGTCCTCGTCGCGGTCTACGGCATCTTCGCGCTCTCGGCCACGGCCCGCTCGCTCGTCCAGATCGTACGGGACTTCGACGCCGCGCCGCTCGCCTACGCCCTGTCGTGCGCCGCCGCCCTCACCTACCTGGCCCTCACCGTGCTCTTGGCGAGGCGCCGCCCCCAAACGGGCTGGATCCTCGCCCTCGTCGGCCTCGAACTCGCGGGCGTCCTCGTCGTCGGCACCCTGAGCATCACCCACCCCGAGCTTTTCGCGGACGACACCGTGTGGTCGCACTTCGGCGCCGGTTACGGCTACGTTCCCCTCGCCCTTCCCCTCATCGCCGGGACGTCGGTACTCGTGGGCCGCTCGCGCCTTCGTACAATGGCCGAGTGACCGTTTACCACGCCTTTTTCCAGCACGTCCTTCGCCGACTCGATCCCGAGTTCTGCCACGAGGCCACGGTCAAGGCCCTCGGTCTGCTCCACGCGATCCCGGTGATCGGCCCCGCCACGCTGCGCACCCTGTTTGGCCGCGGCACCACGAGCCGCCCCACCGTCGTTGCAGGGCTCCGCTTTCCTGGGCACTTCGGTCTCGCGGCCGGATTCGATAAGAACGCGCACATTCCCGTCGCGCTCATCGACATGGGCTACACGCACGTCGAGGTCGGGACGATCACCCCGAAGCCGCAGCCGGGAAACGACAAGCCGCGCTCCTTCCGGCTCGTCGGCGATAGCGCCCTCATCAACCGGATGGGCTTCAATAACGACGGCGCCGAGGCGGTTGCCCAGAGGCTCGCTAGCGTGCGCCGCACCCGCGCGGGCCGGAGCGCGATCATCGGGGTCAATATTGGCAAGAACAAGGTGACGGCGCTCGAGGACGCCGCGGCCGACTACGCGACGTGTGCGAAGGTCCTCGCCCCGCACGCCAGCTACCTCGCCGTCAATGTCTCCTCCCCGAACACCCCGAACCTCCGCTCGCTCCAGGCGGCCAGCGAGCTGCGGCCGATCCTGGAAGCCACGCTCTTCAATGCAGCGGGCGTTCCCGTCTTCGTCAAGATCGCCCCGGACCTCCACGATGACGATGTACGGGAAATCCTGCGCCTCGCGCTCGAGCTCGGGCTCGCCGGGGTTATCGCCACGAACACGACCATCGCCCGCCCGGCCTCCCTCAAGGCGCCGTCGGCCACGATCGAGGGCATCGGCGCCGGGGGCCTGTCCGGCCCCATCTTGCGTGAGCGCTCGCTTGAGGTGTTGGGACTGCTCGCGGATGAGCGCGAGCGTGCGCGTCAAGAGGGTCTCGCGGGCGCGGACACCTTCGCCCTGATCTCGTGCGGCGGGGTGGTGACCGGGGCCGACGCCCACGAGCGCCTTCGCCTCGGCGCCGACCTGGTCCAGGGCTATACCGCGATGATCTACGAGGGGCCCGCGTGGCCCGGCCGCGTGCACCGCGACCTCGCCCGGCTGCTGGCCGCCTAGCCGGGTGACTACGCTGGGGGAGTGGACGACGACCTTTTCTCTCTCAAGCCCGAGGCGCCCGCCCCGCGCACCCTCGCCGACCGAAACGTGGACCATCGCGCCCCGCTCGCGGCCCGGATGCGGCCCGCGACCCTCGACGATGTGCTCGGCCAGTCCGAGGCCCTGAGCGCGGGCTCCCCGCTCAGGCGCCTCATCAGCGCCGACGATGCGCGCACGGCCCCCAGCTCGATCATCCTGTGGGGACCACCCGGCACGGGCAAGACCACGATTGCCTACGCCGTGGCCCAGGCGGGGGACCGCGAATTTGTCGAGGTCTCGGCGGTCCTCGCGGGCGTCAAGGACATTCGCCAGGTGATCGACGCCGCCCGCTCTCGACTGAGGACCACCGGGCGCGAAACCATCCTCTTCGTGGACGAGGTGCACCGCTTCAACAAGTCACAGCAGGACGCACTGTTGCCGTCGGTCGAAAACCGCTGGGTGACCCTCATGGCCGCCACCACGGAAAACCCCTACTTCTCGATCATCACGCCACTGCTGTCGCGCTCCATCGTGCTCACGCTGAACTCGCTCACGGAGGCGGATATCGAGGCGGTCATCGTGCAGGCCCTCGAGGACGAACGCGGGCTCGGCGGGGCCGTGCGCCTGAGTGACGAGGCCCGCTCGACGCTCGTGCGCCTCAGCGGTGGCGACGCCCGCAAGGCCCTGACCGCCCTCGAAGCGGCCGCGGCCTCCGCACTCGCGAGCCCGGAAGCGACCATCACGCCGGACCTGCTCTCCCAGGCCGTCAACCAGGCGGCCCTCAGCTACGACCGGGCGGGCGATCAGCACTACGACGTCATCAGCGCCTTCATCAAGTCCATGCGCGGAAGCGACCCGGACGCGGCACTGCATTACCTCGCGCGCATGATCGAATCGGGCGAAGATCCCCGCTTCATCGCCCGGCGCGTTGTCATCGCCGCGAGCGAAGAGGTGGGGATGGCCGATCCGACGGCACTTCAGGTCGCGGTGGCCGCGATGCAGGCCGTGCAGATGCTCGGGATGCCCGAGGGGCGCATCCCGCTCGCCCAAGCGGTCGTGCACATCGCGACCGCGCCGAAGTCCAACGCCGCCTACCTCGGCATCAACCGGGCGATGGCCGACGTCCGGGCGGGCAAGGGGCGGCTCGTTCCCGATCACCTCCGCGACGGCCACTATGCAGGGGCGAAGAGCCTCGGCCACGGCGAGGGCTACGTGTACGCCCACGACGCCCCGCACGCCGTGGCCGCCCAGCAGTACGCGCCCGACGACCTCGTGGGCGTGGACTACTACGAGCCCACCGACCGGGGCCGCGAAGCGCAGATTCAGAAGTCGCTCGAGATCCTGCGCTCCCTCACCCGCGGCGGTGGTGAGGGATAACACAGGGTGAGACGGGGCGAGTTTGCCGCGCCGCGGTTGAGCGGGCCCCAGCAGCCCGGTAATGTTGTGCGCTGAATCCGCGGCTGCCCAAATGGATTCATCGCATCGAAATTGAGGTAACCTCCGTGACCAGTGTCACCAAAGCCCGCCGTACCGCGCGCCTGTCGCGCGCGCTCGGTCTTGCGCTCACCCCGAAGTCCGTCAAGTACTTCGAGAAGCGCCCGTACCCGCCCGGCCAGCACGGTCGTGGCCGCCGTTCGAACTCGGACTACGCGGTTCGTCTGACCGAGAAGCAGCGTCTGCGCGCCCAGTACCAGCTTCGCGAGAAGCAGCTGCACCGCGCCTACGTGGAAGCCAAGAAGCTTCCGGGCCTCACCGGTGAGTCGATGATCGAGCTGCTCGAGATGCGTCTGGACGCCCTCGTGCTGCGTGCCGGCTTCGCCCGCACGATCATGCAGGCCCGCCAGTTCGTCTCGCACCGCCACATCCTCGTGGACGGCAAGATCGTCAACATCCCCTCGTACCGCGTGAAGCCGGGCCAGACCATCCAGGTCAAGCCCGCCTCGCAGTCGCTCGAGGCCTTCGAGCTCGCCGCCGGTGGCTCGAACTCCGATGTGCAGGCGTCGGTGCCCTCGTACCTTTCCGTGGAGCTCGACCAGCTCAAGGCGCAGCTCGTGGCTCGCCCGAAGCGCTCCGAGGTCCCCGTGACCTGCGAAGTGTCGCTCGTGGTCGAGTACTACGCTCGCTGACCTTTTCAGCACCCCGGGCAGTGCCGTCGGCACCGCCTCCGCCTCGCGGCTTCGCCCCGTACGCCACGTACACTTGGGCGGGGCCGCGTTCGCGTTCCAAGACGACCCCGGCGCCGCGCGGCGCCGATGCCCGCAGGAGGGACCCACGCATGCAGACGTCCGAAGTTTCCCGTCGGTGGCTCGACTACTTCAGGACCAAGGATCACGAGATTCTTCCGAGCGATTCGCTCGTGTCCTCCGATCCGTCGATCCTCTTCACCGTCGCGGGCATGGTTCCTTTCATTCCCTACATCGTGGGGACGGACACGGCCCCGTGGCCGCGCGTGGCGAGCGTCCAGAAGGTCATTCGCACGAACGACATCGAGAACGTGGGGCGCACGACCCGCCACGGCACCTTCTTCCAGATGGCCGGCAACTTCAGCTTCGGCGACTACTTCAAGGAAGGCGCGATCGATTTCGCGTGGGAGCTGCTGACCACGCCCCAGGAGCGCGGTGGCTACGGCCTCGAGGGCGACCGGCTGTGGGTCACCCTGTGGGAAAACGACGATGAGTCCTTCGATGTGCTGACCCGGAAGATCGGCATCGACGCCGGTCACATCGTGCGGCTGCCGAAGGAAGAGAACTTCTGGTCCACGGGACAGCCCGGTCCCGCGGGGCCGTGCGCCGAGTGGCACTATGACCGCGGCCCCGAGTTCGGCCCCGAGGCCGTCGGCGGCACCGTCGATCCGGGCGGGGACCGCTACCTCGAAATCTGGAACCTCGTGTTCGACCAGTTCTTGCGCGGGGAGGGCTCCGGCAAGGACTACCCGCTGCTCGGCGAGCTCGAGCAGAAGTCGATTGACACCGGGCTCGGCGTGGAGCGCCTCGCCTACCTGCTCCAGGGCAAAAACAACATGTACGAGACGGACCAGGTGTTCCCGGTCATCGCGGCCGCCGAACAGCTCACGGGCCGCACCTACAACGCCGGGGATGTGGATGCCGACGTGCGGATGCGCGTGGTCGCCGATCACGTGCGCAGCGCGATGATGCTCGCCTCCGACGGCGTGCGCCCCGGGAATGAGGGTCGCGGGTATGTGATGCGGCGCCTCATTCGCCGCGCCGTGCGCTCGATGCGGCTGCTCGGCTACGACAAGCCTGCCCTGCCGGAGCTGCTGCCCGTTTCCAAGGACGCGATGGCGACCTCCTACCCGGTGCTCGAGACCCAGTTCTCGGGCATCGAGGCGATCCTCTACGGGGAAGAAGACGCGTTCCGCCGCACCCTGAGCCACGGCACGCAGATCTTTGATCAGGTGACGGCGGGCCTCAAGCGCGAGGGGCAGGGAGTGCTCGCGGGGGCCGACGCCTTCACGCTCCACGACACGTACGGGTTCCCGATTGACCTCACGCTCGAGATGGCCGCCGAGGCGGGCCTCAAGGTGGACGAGGTCGGTTTCCGCGCCGCGATGCAGGAGCAGCGCGAGCGTGCCCGCGCCGATGCGCAAGCGAAGAAGGTGGGCCATACGGACACCGCCGTGCTCCACGACGTCCTCGCGCAGCAGGGACGCACGACCTTCCTCGGGTACACAGAGGACACGGTGGCTACGACGGTCGGCTCGGTTCTGGTGGACGGTGCGCTCGTCACGTCCGCTGCGGCGCCCGCCGATGTCGAGGTGATCCTCGCCGATACCCCGTTCTACGCGGAGATGGGCGGCCAGCTTGCCGACCAGGGCACCATCAGCCTTGCCGGTGGCGGCATCATCGAGGTGGACGACGTGCAGGCGCCGGTCAAGGGCCTGAGCCTGCACCGCGGGCGCCTCATCGAGGGTGAGGTGGCCGCGGGTGAAAGCGCGGTCGCCACGATTGACCGTGAGCGCCGCACCGCGATCGCGAAGGCGCACACCGCGACCCACATGGTGCACGAGGCGCTGCGCGAAGAACTCGGCGAGAGTGCGGTCCAGGCCGGGTCGGAGAACTCGCCGGGCCGGATGCGCTTCGACTTCCGCTTCCCGAGCGCGGTGCCCACCACGTCGCTCGAGCAGGTCGAGGGGCGCGTGAACCTGCTCCTGCAGGACAACCTCGAGGTCACCGATCAGCAGATGCCCATCGACGAGGCCCGCGCGATCGGCGCCCAGGCACTCTTCGGCGAGAAGTACGGCGACGTGGTGCGCGTGGTCTCCATCGGCGGCGACTGGTCGCGCGAACTGTGCGGCGGCACGCACGTGGCCTCGACCGGCACCCTCGGCTCCGTCCAGCTGCTCTCCGAGGCCTCCATCGGCTCCGGTGTGCGCCGCGTGGACGCGCTCGTGGGCGATAGCGCCTACCGCTTCCACTCGAAGGAGCACGCGCTCGTGTCCCAGCTTTCCGAGATCCTCAAGGTCTCCGGCGAGGACATCCCCGAGCGGGTGCGCGCCCTCACGCAGCGGGTCAAGGACATGGAAAAGAGCCTCCAGGCGATGCGCGGGCAGCAGTTGCAGGCCCAGGCGGGCGCCCTCGTGGATCAGGCGGTGGACGTCGCCGGGACCCGCGTGCTCGTGCACGACGCGGGGGACGGCGTGAGCGCGAACGATCTGCGCCAGCTGGTCACCGATCTGCGCACCCGCCTCGGCGATGCGGCCCCAAGCCTCGTCGCCGTCACCGGTGAGGCCGACGGGCGTGTCTCCCTCGTTGTCGCGACGAACGCTCCCGCGCGCGAGATCGGGCTCAAGGCGGGCGCGATCCTGCGCGATGCCGCTCAGGCGATGGGCGGCCGCGGCGGCGGCAAGGACGATCTCGCCCAGGGCGGCGGCGGAACGCCGGGTGCCCAGGTTGACGCGCTCGGCGTCGTCCGCCGGGCCGCGGCAGAGGGCGCCGCTCGTTGAGCGAGCGCTTCGTGCGCCTCGGCGTCGATGTGGGTGATGCTCGCGTGGGCATCGCCCGCAGCGACCTCGACGGGCTCATCGCCACGCCGGTGCGGACGCTCCCGCGTGCGGAGGCGGCCCGTGAGCTGCAATCGTTGATGTTCGAGGAACGGGCAGAGCGGATTTACGTCGGCCTTCCCCGCTCGCTCGCCGGTCACGAGGGCGCGGCGGCCGAGAAGGCCCGCGCGTTCGTCGAGGAACTCGTGGCGCTCGAGCCGCTCGAGGGCGAAGGCGAGTACGAGGTGTTCTTCGTGGACGAACGCCTCACGACCGTTGACGCGCACCGCGCCCTGAGCGCCTCCGGCCGCAAAACCCGTACCCACCGGTCGGTTGTAGACCAGGTAGCGGCGGTTATGATTCTTCAGACCGCGCTCGAGACCGAGCGCGGTCGAGGCACGGCAGCGGGGGAGCCGTGGACACCGATGCCGACAATCAAGGAGTAACGGTGGCAGATTCGTCGCTCGACGACCTCATGGGACGCACCCCCGACTCGGGGTCCAGGGAGCCCGGCCACGGTCGCAGGCGCGCCGCCAAGCGGCAGCCGCTCCTCGTGCGCCTCTTTCCCGCCCTCCTCGTGATTCTCGTGCTCGCGGGACTCGGTGCGGGCAGCTACTTCGGCTATTCCTGGGTGACCCAGAACGTGAGCCTGGACCGCGAGTCCGATGACTTCGAGGGGGAGGGCACGGGCTCGGTCACGATCGTCGTTAACGACGGCGATACCGGCACGGATATTGCCCGCACCATGGTCGATCAGGGGGTCATCAAGACCCAGGGGCCGTTCATCGCCGCGTTTGCCGCGAACCCCGCGGCCTCGAACATTACGCCCGGCAGCTATCAGCTGCGCGAACAGATGTCGTCGGCCGAGGCCCTCAAGCTGCTCCTGGACCCGGCGAGTTACGTGGGTATCCGCGTGACGATCCCCGAGGGGATCACCGCGGAAAAGGTCTACGAGCGCCTGAGCGCCGCGACCGGCATCGACATTGAGGCGTTCCGCCAGGCGGGCCAGGACTACACGGCGCGCGGCGTTCCCGAGAATCCCGCGCAGTCCATCGAGGGCTACCTCTGGCCCGGCACGTATGACTTCCGCGAGGATCAGACCGCCGAAGACATCTTGTCGATCATGGTCGAACAGATGAAGGGGAAGCTCACGAGCAAGGGCATCCCCGAGGACCGCTGGCACGAGACGCTCACGATGGCATCCATCGCGGAAAAGGAAGCGCGTACCGACGAGGACTTCGGCAAGGTGGTGCGCACCCTCAACAACCGGCTCGAGGGCGTCGGCGAGGCCGGAGGCGTGCCCATGCCGCTCCAACTGGACTCCACGATTGCCTACTTCCACGGCATCGAGTCCGTCTCCACGACCCCCGAGCAGCGCGCGACCGATTCGCCGTACAACACGTACATGCACAAGGGCCTGCCGATTGGCCCCATCGCTAACCCGGGCGATGCCACGATCGATGCGGTTCTCAATCCGCCCGAGGGGCCGTGGCTGTACTGGGTCACGGTCAACACGGAAACCGGGGAAACGAAGTTCTCGGAAACCCGCGCGCAGCACGATGAATACGTGCGCGAATGGCAGGAATGGGCCCGCAATAGATGAGCGAGCTCCGGCGTTTCGCCGTCATCGGCGACCCGATTGCGCATTCGATCTCTCCCGCGCTGCACGAGGCCGCCTACCGCGCGCTCGGCATCGCGGACGCGCGCTACGAGCGCGTGCGGGTGGCCTCGGACGGCTTTGATCGTTTCGCGCGGGAGCAGGCGCCCCGGTTCGATGGGCTGAGTGTGACGATGCCGCACAAGGCGCACGCGTTCGCCCTCGCGTCCGTGCACGACGAACACGCCGCCCTCGGTGTTGCCAACACGCTCGTGCCGCTCGGCGCCGCACGGGGAGCGGTGACGAGGTGGGCCGGATTCAACACGGACATATACGGGATCGTGAAGGCGCTCAAGCGCGCGGGGCTGGAGGGTGCCGAGAGAGCGACCATCTACGGTTCGGGCGCCACCGCGCTTTCGCTCGCTACGGCGCTCATGGAACGTGGCTGCACCACCTTCACGCTGTGCGCCCGCTCACCCCACAAACTGGCGCCGCTCGTGGCGCTTCTTGAGGCGCGGGGGCGGCGCACTCGGGTCCTGGACTGGGAGCGGGCACCCGAGGGCTTCACCTCGGATGTCGTGGGCAGCGCGCTCGCGCTCGGCGGCGCCGAACACCTCGCCAAGCGCCTGAATGCGGCGGTCAGCTCCCTCGACCGAGCGCCCCGGGTGCTCTTCGACGTGCTGTATGCCCCACATCCCACGCCACTCACCCGCACCCACCGCCTGCTGACTCAGACCCTCGGCGCCGAAGCCCCCGCGCTCGCCACGGGCGCGCACATGCTCACCTATCAGTCGGCGCGGCAAGTGGAACTCATGCTCGGGATCGACGTGGCGCCCGTTGAGGCAATGGAGCAGGCAGCCTTTGGGCACGTGAGCGAGTAACGCGAGCCGCCTCACGCGCACAAAAAGTCCCCCTCCTCACCTTCGTGAAGAGGGGGACCACTTTTGTGTCCGAGGGGGGACTTGAACCCCCACGCCCTAATACGGGCACTAGCACCTCAAGCTAGCGCGTCTACCTATTCCGCCACCCGGACAGGGTGTTTGCCGCTTCTCTCGTTGCGACTCATTGAGATTAGCAGGCTTTGGGCACGGGTAGAAACCAGCGCAGGCCCGCGGCGGGCATTCGTGAAGACAATCACGTCGGCTACGCGGCGAGGGCCCGCGGGACGTGCGAGTCCGGCCCTTCCGACGGAGCGGGCGGGTGGGCGGAGGTGAGCCGGTGTGATGCCCGGGCCATGAGGTCGCGATGCTCGTCGAGGTCGCGTTCGGTGAGCGCGTCCCGCAGATCGTCGAGGCACGCGGCGGCGAGCAGGCGGGAGATGTCGTCGATGCTGCGAATCTCGTCATCGCTCAGCGCTGCCAGGACCCGCAGGTGGCGGGCCAGCTCGGTGAGCGTGGCGGGCGTCGGGGTGGAAATGGCCTCGGTGCGGGCCTTCGTGGCCAGACGTGAGGCGAGCCGGACCTCGTTCGTGAGTGCGTTCCCCACTGGGCCTCCCGGTGTCGGCGATACGTGATGCGTCGTACTTTGGTCACCCTATCTGCCTGCACCTGAGAAATCGACCATTCGTGTCGTTTCATGACACACTCCCCGGATGGTCCAGATCATGTTCTTCGAGCCCCTCATCCCGGGCAACACCGGCAACGCGATCCGGCTGGCCGCGGTGACCGGGGCGCACCTCCATCTCATCGAACCCCTCGGCTTTGGGTTCGAGGACGCTCACCTGCGGCGGGCGGGGTTGGACTATCACGACTTGGCGGTGACCACGCGGCACGCGAGCTTCGAGGCGGCGATGGACGCGCTGCCCGGCGCGCGCGTCTTCGCCTTCACGGGCCGTGCCCAGACGCCACACGTCGAGGTGGACTACCGGGACTCGGACATCCTGTTGTTCGGCCGCGAAGACGTGGGGCTGCCCGACTGGGTGCTCGGGCATCCGCGCATCACCGACGCCGTGCGCATCCCGATGCTCGAGGGGCGGCGCTCACTGAACCTAGCCAATTCCGCGTCCATCGCCGTGTATGAGGCGTGGCGACAGTTGGGCTTCGAGGGGGCGGCGGTCGACGGTACGCCCGCCTGACGCGCGCGGACTCCGCGCACACCGCGCACACCGCGTGCGTTACAGCATTCCGAGTGCCGTGAGGGCCACGCCTCCGTAGGGCGCGCTGAGCAGCACGGGACCAAATGCAAAGCGGGCCTTGAGGTTGCCGCGCGTGCCGAGCAGCACGATGACGGAGCACACGGCTCCCACGATGCAGATCCACGCGAGTGCTCCGACGAGCGGCCCGAGCCCGAGCATCCCCGCCGCGGCGAGGGTGGAGGGGAACACCTTGGCATCGCCCATCCCGATAGAGCCCGGGATGGCCAGCGCCAGGATGATCGCGCCGATGCCGCCCACGAACGCGAGGGTCAGGGCGAGGGCCAGCTGCTGCCTGAACTCGGGGACAAGGAGCGCGTAGGTCCCGCCCGCGCAGGCCACGGCGCCCGTGATCGCGAGGACGCCGAGGTTCGGGAGCCGGTGCTCGCGGGCATCCACCCACGACAGGCCGATGGCGAAGGGGAGGTGGACGAGCGCGAGAATGACGGCAAGGACAAGAGGGATGCTCACGCCGCCATCTCATCACGAATGGGGGCCTCGGGCACGGGCCCCGCGGGGACCTTGGGCATAACTCGGGGCATGCGCGACGGCAACACGCGGGAAACGACGGGGGTGAGAAGAGGAGAACTTCGGAAGCGCAGCCGCCTGGGACTTCAACCGGGGCCCAGTTCACGGTATGTTCGGGCCATGAACACGAAAGATCCCCGCGCCGCCCTCACCGCCCTCATTGCCGCGCTCGAACGTCACTACGATGCCGCCGTGGCATCGGACGGCGACGACGGCGCCTTCCTCGAAGGCGCCACCGATCAGCTCTCCGAAACTTTCGAACGCTACGACGACGCTCTCTTTGACGCCTACGGCGTCGCCACCCCCTTCGTTATCTTCGAGGACGACGATGACTACGAAGACCTTGATGAGGACTTCGAGGACTTCGACGAACTGGAAGACGACCTCGATGACGAGGACGACGAGTTCGAGGATGATGACGACGAGGACAACGACGAGTAAAAACCTTTGCTTGCGGCGAGGATTAGGACACGTCACACGGCGCGGTGCTCCCGAAGTGCGGGGGCGCCGCGTAGTGTTTTTCTGCACCCGGCGCTGTGCGGTGCGCCGCCGGTCCGTGCGACCCACGGCCCTATGAACCGATGAGGACGACTCAATGAGCATTTTCGACGCCATCATCCTCGGCATCGTCCAGGGACTCACGGAATTTCTTCCGGTCTCCTCGAGCGCCCACCTGCGGGTCGTGGGGGAGCTGCTCATGCCCGGCCGCGAGCCCGGCGCGGCGTTCACCGCCATCATCCAGCTCGGCACCGAGGCCGCGGTCCTCATCTACTTCTGGAAAGACATCGTGCGGATCATCAAGCACTGGGGTCTGTCGATCGCGGGGAAGATCCCGCGCTCGGATCCCGATGCCCGCATGGGGTGGCTCGTGATCCTCGGCTCCCTGCCGATCGGCATCCTCGGCTTGCTGTTCGAGGACCAGATCGATCACTCGCTGCGCAACCTCTACATCACGGCGACCATGCTCATCCTCTTCGCCGTCCTGCTCGCCTTCGCCGATGCGCGCGGTAGCCAGACGAAGGAGCTCAAGCAGCTCACGCTGCGCGACGGCATCCTCTACGGCCTCGCCCAGGCGCTCGCCCTGATCCCGGGCGTGAGCCGTTCGGGCGGCACGATCACGATGGGCCTGCTGCTCGGCTACACCCGCGAGGCCGCCGCCCGCTACGCGTTCCTGCTCGCTATCCCCGCGGTCTTCGCGTCGGGCCTCTACAAGGCCGTCAAGGAGGTCCCGGTGCTGCTGACCGCCGACGGGCGGGCCGCGGCCGCCGCCGCGGGAGAGCCGAGCATCCTCGCGATCATCGTCGCGACCCTGGTCGCGTTCGTCATCGGCTACGTCGTGATCGTGTGGTTCATGAAGCTCATCTCGACGAACAGCTACTCGATCTTCGTGTGGTACCGCCTCGCCGCGGGCACGCTCCTGTTCCTCCTGCTGCTCTTCGGCGTCGTTGACCCGCTCGCGGGGTCGGCGCCCGGGGCCTAGCCTCGCGCTCGGGCCGAGGGCCCGACTCATCCACCTGCCACCCGCTAGTCCTGCCACCCGCAGTCGAGGAGCCGTTCGTGAAATCCTGGCCGAGCCCGCCCGTTCCCCCGCTTGCCCCGTCGGGACAGTGGCCCCGGCTTTTCGACACCCGCACGGGCAGCGTGCAGGACTTCGCGCCGCACGACCCGGACCGGGCGACCCTCTACGTGTGCGGGATTACGCCCTACGATTCGACCCACATGGGCCACGCGATGACCTATCACGCGGCGGATCTCATGCGCCGGATCGTGGCCGATGCGGGGGTGCCGACGCTGCTCGCGGAGAACGTGACCGACGTCGACGATCCGCTGTTCGAGCGCGCCGCGCGGGACGGCGTGGATTGGCAATGGCTCGCCGAGGACCAGGTGGCGCTGTTTCGCTCCGACATGGAGGCGCTGCGGATCCTGGCCCCCGACCACTTCGAGTCGGTCTCCGAGGCCATGCCGCGCATCATCCGCATGGTCGATCAGCTGCGCGAGCGAGGCATCGCCTACTCGGTCCCCAACGGTGACGGGACGAGCGACTGGTATCAGGACATGAGCCGCGCGGGCGGCTTCGGCGGCGAGGCGATGGTGGGCGCCGACGCGGAGGCGGTGTTTGCGGAGCGCGGGGGAGACCCCGAACGCCCCGGCAAGCGCGATCCGCTGGACCCGCTCGTGTGGAAGGCCGAGAGGCCCGGGGAGCCCGCGTGGGACGGTGGCGTGCTCGGGCGGGGGCGCCCGGGCTGGCACGTGGAGTGCGTGGCCATTGCCGACGGGGGCCTCGGCCTGCCGATCGATCTGCAGATCGGCGGGGACGATCTGATCTTCCCGCATCACGAGGGTTCCCACGCCCACGCGCGGGGCCTCGGCTACGACGAGTTCGCGCGCCTGTACTGCCACGTGGGCATGGTCGCCTACGAGGGCGAGAAGATGTCGAAGTCGCTCGGCAACCTGGTGTTCGTCTCTCGCCTCACGGCCCGGGGAGTGGATCCGATGGCGATCCGCCTGGTCCTCATGGCTCATCACTACCGCACGGCGTGGGAGTGGACCGACGACGCGCTCGAGCGGGCGAATGATCGCCTCGAGACCTACCGGGCCGCGGCGTTCAGCACTCGGGACGATGAGGCGGAGGTTGAGGCGGTGCGCGCCGCGCTGCGAGAGGACCTGGACACCCCGCGCGTGCTCGAGATCCTCGATGCGTGGGCCGAGGCCGGGGGAGGGCGCGGCATGGCGCCGGCCCTCGACGCCCTCACCGGGATCACGCTCGCGCGCGACGAGGCGCTGTGAGAACCGCCGCGCCCCGTGGGCGCTCGTCCCTCCCGCGGATCCGGGTGGGCAGCGGGACGCTCCTGTTGATCCCCGTCCTGATGGTCCTTGTGACGCCCGCGCTCACCCGCGTGCTGCCCGGCCCCGCCGCGCTCGTGGCGGCGGCCATCGTCGCGCTGCTCATGCTCGTAAGCGTGGCCGCGCACGAGCTCGCCCACGCGCTCGCCGCGAGGGCCGCGGGCGGCCACGTGCACGAGATCGCCCTGACGTTTATGGGCGGGCACACCCGCTATACCTCGTCCGGGATCGGCCCCTGGGCCTCGACCGGTATCTCGCTCGTGGGTCCGCTCACCAACGTGGTGCTCGCACTCGGCTTCGGCACGTTCGGCGGCGTCGCGGGCAGCCTGCTCATCTCCGCGGGCCTTCCCGCGGCGTGGGGGAGCGCCGTCGTGCTCATCGCCGCCACAAGCGCCACCCTCAACTGGGCGCTCGCGATCTTCAACCTCCTTCCCGGCTTGCCGATGGACGGCGGGCGCGCCCTCGAATCGATCCTCGTGGGCCTCGGCGTCCCTGCCGTCCGCGCGACCCTCCTCACGGGCTGGATCGGCCGGGCCGTCGCCGTCCTCGTCGTCCTCATCCCCGCCTGGCGGGCGCTCAGCTCCGGCCAGCTGCCCTCGCTGCTGGTCCTCGTGCTCGGCCTCGTGATCGCCGGGATGCTCTGGCAGGGAGCGAGCGAGGCGATGCGCCACGCGCGCGTGCTTCAGCGCGCCGAGGCCCTCTCGCTCGGCGCCCTCGCCCGCCCCGTGCGGCCCCTCCACGACTCCATGCGCCTCGGCAGCGAGGCCGCGCACCTGGATGCGGGCGGGCTCTACGTGCGCTCCGACGGCACGCTTCTGCTTCCCGACCCCACCCTGCGGGCCCGCGCGAGTGAGCCGTCGATGACCGAGCTACCGCTTTCGTCGGCCCTCATGGTGGGACCGGTTCCCGCCCGGCTTCCGGCGTCCCTGACGGGAGGGGCGCTGCTCGGCGCCATCGCGGCCCGTCCCGCCGACGCCTACCTGCTGCAGGACGCGAGCGGCGCCGTTGTCGGCGCGCTGCTTGGAAGCGATCTGCAGGCCGCGCTCAGCTCACCCCGGTGAGAGCAGCGGCACCAGGGCGCGCCGGTTCACGGCCAGGTCAGGGCCCGTAGACTGGAAGGTATGACCGATAGCCCCACCCCGCACCTGGACCGCACCGGAGTCTTCATCGAAGGAGACAAGGTTCAGCTGCAGGACCAGAAGATGCGTCTGAACACGATCACCCTGAAGAAGGACGGCGTCTTCCATTCGCACCGCGGGATGATCCAGCACAACGACCTCATCGGCAAGCCCGACGGCACGGTCATCACGAACAGCGCGGACGTGCCCTTCCAGGCGCTTCGGCCGCTCTACAACGACTACATGATGGCGATGCCGCGCGGCGCGGCGATCATCTACCCGAAGGATTCGGCGCAGATCCTCATGTACGGGGACATCTTTCCCGGCTCGCGCGTGCTCGAAGCGGGCGTGGGATCGGGCGGGCTCACCATTGCCCTGCTGCGCGCGATCGGCCCGGGCGGCTCCCTGCACTCGATCGAACGCCGTGAGGACTTCGCCGACGTGGCGCTCGCCAACGTGGAAAGCTTCTTCGGCGAGGCGCCCGAGTGGTGGCGGCTCAGCGTCGGCGACTTCCAGGACGGGGCCGACGAGATCGCCGAGCGCGGCGAGCGCGTGGATCGGGTCATGCTCGACATGCTTGCGCCGTGGGAGTGCATTGAGGCGGCGGGACGGGTGCTCGAAGACGGCGGCGTCTTCCTCGCCTATGTCGCGACCGTCACGCAGCTTTCGCGTACCGTCGAGGCGCTGCGCGATCACGGCGAGTTCGTGGAACCGTCTGCCTGGGAGGCCCTCGTGCGGCCCTGGCATCTTGACGGACTCTCCGTGCGTCCCGAGCACCGCATGAACGCGCACACCGGGTTCCTCGTCACCTCGCGCCGCACCGCCCGGGGTTCGCTCGCCCTCCAGCGCAAGCAGCGGCCCGCGCCCGGCTCGCGGGACGCGGCCGAACTCGAGCACCCCGACAACGACGGCTTCGGCGGTTCCACGAGTGAGTGGACGCCCGAGGACTTCCGGGAGCGGGGCGTGGCCCCGCGCAAGATCAAGCGCGCGCTGCGCGATATTCGCCAGGGGAGGAACCGATGAAGACCTATCAGGAACTGAACGAGGACGTGTCGCGGCTGGCCTCGCACAACGAGCGGCTCGTTGAATCCCTCCAGCGTGCCCGCGAGCAGATCGTGCAGCTGCGCAGCGATCTCGAATCACTCAGCGACCCGCCCAGTTCGTTCGGCGCGTTCGTGGCGCGCGCGGGTGAGAATCAGGTGGACATCCTGCACAACGGTCGCAAGCTCCGGGTCCTCGTGGCGCCGAGCGTCTCGATTGACGCCCTCCAGCACGGGCAGGAGCTGCGCCTCAACGAGAACCTCATCGCGGTCGAAGCGCTCGCGCAGGCGGAGGTGGGCAGCGTGGCCGCCGCGGTCGAACAGCTACCCGACTCCCGCGTGCTCGTGCAGATCCACGCCGATGAGCAGCGCGTCATGCAGGTGAGCCCCGCCGTCGGCACCGATCCGATCAACCCGGGCGATCACCTCATGGTGGATGCCAAGGCCGCGCTCGTGCTCGAGCGGCTCGAGCGCAAGGAGATCACCGACCTGGTGCTCGAGCACGTGCCGGACGTCCAGTACACCGACATCGGCGGGCTCAGCGCGCAGATCGATGCGATCCGCGACGCCGTGGAACTGCCCTTCCTGCACCAGGAACTCTTTCGCGAGTACGGCCTGCGGCCCCCGAAGGGCGTGCTGCTGTACGGCCCGCCCGGGTGCGGCAAGACCATGATCGCGAAGGCCGTGGCGCACGAGCTCGCGCTCAAGGCGGCCGAACAGCGCGGGGAGGATCCGGACTCGGTGCTCGGGCGCTCGTGGTTCCTCAACGTCAAGGGGCCGGAAATCCTCAACAAGTACGTGGGCGAGACCGAGCGCTCGATCCGTCTGGTCTTCGAACGCGCGCGCGAGAAGGCCACGAGCGGCAACCCCGTGGTCGTGTTCTTCGACGAAATGGACTCGCTGTTCCGCACCCGAGGCTCGGGAGTCTCGAGCGACGTGGAATCCACGATCGTGCCGCAGCTGCTCGCCGAAATCGACGGCGTGGAGGGGCTTGAGAACGTCATCGTCATCGGGGCCTCGAACCGCGAAGACATGATCGATCCGGCCATCGTGCGCCCCGGCCGCCTCGACGTGAAGATCCGCATCGAGCGCCCCAACGAAGAGGCCGCGCGGGAAATCCTGGCCCTGTATCTCACGGGCTCGGTTCCGCTCGCCGAACCGCTCGAGGACCTCGTGGACTACGCGGTGAGCACCATCTACGCCCGCACGGAGGCCATGGCGTACGTGGACGTGGAGTACGCCGACGGCAGCACGCAGGTGCTGTACTTCCGCGAATTTGTCTCGGGCGCCATGCTGCGCAACATCGTGGATCGCGCCAAGAAGGGCGCCGTGAAGTCGGTGCTCAAGGAGGGCCGCTCCGGTATCCGCCGCGAGCACCTGGCCGACGCGATCCTCACCGAGTTCCGCGAAAACGAGGACCTGCCCTCGAACGCGAACCCGGACGAGTGGGCGCGCGTCGCGGGCCGCCGCGGCCAGCGCATCGTGCGGATGCAGCCGCGCGCCGGGCTCGATCTGGCGCCGAGCGACCTCCTGCTCGATGCAGGCGCGGAGACGGCATGAGCATCAGCACCCGGCGTCCCATGGGCATCGAAACCGAGTTCGGGATCGTCCACGCCGATGATGAGGCGCGTGGGCGCGCGGGCGCGAGCGCGTCGATCCGCCTCTCCCACTACGCCGTGGCCGCCTACGCCCTGCTCGAGGATTCTCCTCACGAGCGGGTGCGGTGGGACTACGGCGACGAGTCCCCCCTGCGGGATGCGCGGGGTTTCGAGATTCAGCGGGCGTCGGCCCACCCCACGCAACTCACCGATACGGTGCAGGATGCGCACGTGCCGAGCGTCGAACTGTCCCACGCCCTCGCCGTGGGCGATGACATTCCCGCGGATCTGGACGACGCGGCGACGATTCACGTGGCCGAACGGCGGGCCATCGGCAACGCCGTGCTGCGAAACGGGGCGCGGCTGTACGTGGATCACGCCCACCCGGAGTATTCCTCGCCCGAGGTCATGACGGCCCGGGAGGCCGTGGTGTTCGACCGCGCCGGTGAAGAAATTGCGCGCCGGGCGATGGCCCGCGTGGCGGGGGCCGACGGGGTCCCGGACATCGCCCTGTTCAAGAACAACACGGACGGCAAGGGGCAGAGCTACGGGACGCACGAGAACTTCCTCGTGGACCGCCAGGTGCCGTTCGCGCGGCTCACCGAGATTCTCATCCCGTTCCTTGTGACGCGGCAGATCCTCGTCGGCGCGGGGCGCGTCGGGATCGGCACGCGCGCCGAGACCCCAGGTTTCCAGATCTCGTCGCGCGCGGACTTCTTCGAGGCCGAGGTGGGTCTGGAAACCACGCTGAATCGGCCCATCGTGAACTCGCGCGATGAACCGCACGCGGATGCGTCGCGCTATCGCCGCCTGCACCTCATCATCGGCGACGCGAACCTGTACGAGACCTCGACGTTCCTCAAGCTCGCGATGACCTCGCTCGTGCTCGCGGTCGCCGAGCGAGAGCACGAGAGCGGCGAGCGCTTGCTGCCCGCGATCACGCTCGTGGACCCGGTGGCGGCGGTGCGGGCGATCTCCCACGACCTGAGCCTGACGGCCCGGTACCCGACCCGCGAGGGCGAAGATTTGACGGCCATCGAGATTCAGCGGCGCTACCTGGCCGCGGTGCGCGCGTGCCTCGGCGCGGGGCCGTCAGATGGTGCCACCTCCCCGGATGAGGAGACCGCGAGCGCGCTGGAGTTGTGGGAGGACCTCCTGGATCGGCTTGAGCGGGACCCGTCGAGCGCGGCCGCCCAGATCGAGTGGGTGGGCAAGTGGGTGCTGTGCGATCAGTTCCGCACGCGCCACGGCCTTGAGTGGGACGATCCGCGCCTCAGCGCTCTGGACCTGACGTTCAGCGACCTGCGGCCCGAACGCTCGCTCGTGGAAAAACTCAAGGGCGCCTCGCGCGTGGACACCCTCGTGAGTCCCGCAGAAGTGCGGGAGGCCATGAGCGTCCCGCCGGTCTCCACGCGCGCCTACCTGCGCGGTCACCTCGTGCGCGAGCATCGCTCCGATCTGGATTCGGCGGGCTGGGACGCGGTGACGCTGCGTCACGGCGGGTCGGCGCTGCGCTTGCGCTTCGCGGACCCCGCGCTCGGATCGGCCGCGTGGTGCGCGGCGCACGGGATCGACCCGACGAGCAGTATCGAGGAGCTGGCCGTAGCGGCCGAGGCGCTCGGCTCGAGGACCTGAGCCTTGGCGGTGCGCGCCGTGCTCGCCCGGCGGGTGGCACCGGCGTACGGTAGAGGCAAGAAGTAGACGATCGAGAAAAGGATGGGTGAGGCGCCATGTCGCAGTCTCAGATTCACGGCCCGGGCCGCCGCGACGGCGAGGATAGCGAGCCGGAGACCACTGCGGGCTCGGGGCAGATTCAGGCCTCCATCGCCACGAGCGATGACCTGCTGGATGAGATCGACCTCGTGCTCGAATCCAATGCCGAAAGCTTCGTGAAGTCGTTCGTGCAAAAGGGCGGCGAGTGAACGAGTTCGCAGAGCCGCGCGGTGCTCAGGGGCGTCGATGAAGCGCCGGGTCGCGGGACTCGAAACCGAATACGGCCTCGTCGCCGTTGCCTCCGACGGCACGCAAGCGCTCGAACCCGAGGTGGCGGCTCGGCAGCTGTTTAGCCCGGTCGTGGCGTGGGGGCGCTCCTCGAACGTGTTCCTTCCCAACGGCGGGCGCCTGTACCTGGACGTGGGCTCCCACCCCGAATACGCGACCGCCGAATGCGATGCTTCGTGGGACATCGTGGCGCAAGAGCGCGCGGGGGAGGCCGAACTGCGCGAGCTCACGCGCCGCGCGAACGCGCACTACGCCGAGCAGGGCGTGGATGCGAGCCTGCACCTCGTGAAGAACAACGCCGATTCGGACGGGAACTCGTTCGGCAGCCACGAGAACTACATGGTGGAGCGGCGCGGGGAGTTCACGCGCCTGCCCCGCCTGCTCATTCCCTTCCTCGTGACCCGCCAGATCCTTACGGGCTCGGGCGGGGTGCTGCCGACGGAGGACGGCCCCGTTTTCGGGTTCTCCCCGCGCGCCGATCACATGTGGGAGACCGTCTCGTCGGCCACCACGAGGGCCCGCCCGCTCATTAACACGCGCGACGAGCCGCACGGCGACCCGTCGCGCTTTAGGCGCCTGCACGTCATCTCCGGGGACTCCACGATGAGCGAGATCTCCACGTGGCTGCGGTTCGAGATGACGAGCCAGGTTCTGCGCTATATCGAGGAGGGCCGCGGGCTCAGCGGGATCGAGCTGGCGGATCCGATCAAGGACATTCGCACGATCGCCCGCGATCTGACGGGCTCGACGCCGCTGCTTCTCGAGGACGGCTCGTTCACCACGGCGCTCGAGATTCAGCGCCGCTACTTCGAGGCCGTCACCGGCACCTTCGATGATGTGGCGCCCGAGCTCGTGGACCTGTGGGATCGGGGGCTTCGCGCCCTCGAGTCGCAGGACTTCTCGCTCGTGAACCGGGAACTGGACTGGGCCATCAAGCACGAGCTGTTTACCGCGGTCGCGGCCCGGCGCCAGGTGAGCCTTGACGATCCGCAAATGCGCAGGCTTGACTTCGCTTTCCACGACATCGATCCCGAGAACGGCGTGTTCTTCGCGCTGCAGCGCCGCGGCCTCGCGCCGAAGGTCCTGACCGACGAGCAGGTCGCGCACGCGCGCGCCCACGCGCCGGAGACGACCCGCGCCCACTTGCGCTCCCAGGTGCTGAGGGCCGCGCGGGCCGCGGGGGCCGACGTGGTGGCCGATTGGACCACCCTGCGCCTCAACGTGGCGGGCGCGAGGCCCATCACACTGCTCGATCCTTTCGAGACCGAGAACAGCGAGGTCTCAGAGCTGCTGGCTACCCTGAACTCCGACGCCCCGGCATCCGATGCCGGGTGGAAAGGACTGCCGTGATTTCTCGCAGACGCCTCATGGGCGCCGCCCTCGTGGCCGGGACCGCCGCCTCCATCGCGGCGTGCTCATCCCCGGACTCAACGTCCCCTGCCTCTGACGCGGGCGGATCGGATGGGGGAGCGGCCAAGGATTCAGCCGAGGTGCTCTCGGGCGTCACGGTCAGCGGCGAGGTCGGCCAGGAGCCGTCCATCGCGCTGTCCGCGCCGCTGAGCTTCACCGGCTCCCATTCCGCGCTCGTGAGCAGCGGTAGCGGAACTGTGGTCACGGAGGATTCCACGATCATCACCCGTTCGGCCTTCTTTGACCCCTCCACGGGGGACCTGCTCGCTTCCCAGTGGGCCTCCTCCGCGTTCGGCGTGTTCCAGGTGAACGCCGAGACAATCGGCCCCGAGGCCGCGACCTTCTTCGTCGACAAGACGGCGGGCTCGCGCTTCCTCATGGCGGGAGAGGCGGGCGGCCAGCAGGTTATCCAGGTGGGCGATATCGACGGCGTCGCACTCCAGCGGGCCGACGGCACCGCCGAGCCCCTGCCCCCGGAGCTTCCCTCCTTCACGCTCGGCGAGGACGGCAGCCCCACGCTCGATGCCCCGCCCACGGGCCCGGCCCCCACCGCGCAGATCACCGCGCTCGCTCAGCGGGGCAGCGGCCGCGAGGCTGCCGTCGGCGACACCCTCGTCATGCACTACCGGGGCTGGACCTGGGAGGGCGAAGAGTTCGATTCGTCGTGGGGCCGGGGCACACCGTTTAGCTTCGTGCTCGGTCAGGGCCAGGTCATTGAAGGCTGGGACTCGGGCCTCGTGGGCGTCGCCGCGGGCAGCCAGGTCGTGCTCGCCCTTCCGCCCGCCGTGGCCTACGGCAACGAGGGGGAGAGCACGAGCGAGCTGGCCGGAAAGACCCTCCTGTTCGTCGCCGACGTCCTCTACGTGGCCTCCCCGAGCGCCCTCGAAGTCCAGTAACCGCACCACCATCAACCCCTCACCACCCCAGGAGAGAACCCTTATGAGCAAGCCTCAGGTCAGCGTGGAATCCACGAGCGAGCCCACCGAACTGGTCATCATCGACGAAACCATCGGCGACAGCCCCGAAGCAGGCGCGGGCGACGTCGTTGATGTGCACTACGTCGGCGTGGCCCTGTCCGACGGCGCCCAGTTCGACGCGTCGTGGGATCGCGGCGAACCGCTGCGCTTCACCCTCGGCGTCGGCCAGGTCATCCCCGGCTGGGACCAGGGCGTGCAGGGCATGAAGGTGGGCGGCCGCCGCCGCCTCGAGATCCCCTCCACCCTCGCATACGGTCCCGGCGGGATTCCCGGCGTCATCAAGGGCGGGGAAACCCTCGTGTTCGTGTGCGACCTCGTGGGTGTGAGCTCGCGCTGACGCCCTCACCGACCGTGAACGACGGCCTCTTCCCTCCCGTGGAAGGGGCCGCTTCGCGTGCCGCGAACCCGGCACTCCCGCCGGGCGGGGCCGACGGGGAGCCGAGTGGCCCGCCGTTTGCCCTCACCTCCGGATTTGAGGTGGCCGAGGTGGATCCGGTGGCGCGCGTCCACGTGTTTGGCGTGCTGCCGCACCTGGACCGGCTGTTCGAGTACGCGGTGCCCGCCTCGCTCGCGCACGTGGTCCCCGGTCAGCGGGTACGCGTCCAGTTCTCGGGCCGCGACCGCGAGGCGCTCGTCCGCTCGCGCCACGCCCTGCCCGAGACCACGCGGCCGCTCGCGCCCCTGAAGGCGCTCGTGAGCGAGGACGTGGTGATCGACGAGTCCATGTTTCGCCTGTGCGAGGACGTGGCCGCGCGCTACGCGGGCTCGGTGACCGACGTGCTGCGCCTCGCCGTGCCCCCGCGCAGCGCCGCCGCCGAAGCCTCGGCTCAGGCGCGGCGCGAGAAGGATCGGGCGGAGGCCGTCGCGGACGCCGACAGTGTGGCGGACGCCGAGAGCGAGGACGCCGCCGCTCGCGAAGACGCGCCGGAAACCGAAGACCCGCCCGCTCCCGAGCGCCTGTACGCGACCAAGTACCCGGGGCTGGCCGCCTTCCTCGGCCACGCGACGAGTCGCGAGGGGGCCACCCCGCGCGCCTCGATTGTGCTGGATCCCGTGGATGCGTGGTGCGCGCTCGCCGTCGAGGCCGTCGGTGCGCTGAACCCCGACCAGGGGGCGATCATCCTCGCGAGCGATCAGCGGGACGTGGAACGGGCCCAGGCCGCGTTCGCCGCCGCGGGCATCGACGCCCTGACCCTCTCGAGCGCCGCGGGCCCCCAGCGTCGGTACTCGGCGTTCCTCTCGATCCTCGATGGCCGCGCGCGCGTGGTGATCGGGACCAGGAGCGCCGCCTTCGCCCCGGTCAAGAATCTCGCCCTCATCCTCGTGTGGGACCCCGACGACGATCTGTACGAGGAGCCGCGTGCCCCCTACCCGCATGCGCGCACCGTGGCCCTGAGCCGCAGCTACCTGGAGCGCGCGGGCGTGCTGTTCCTCGCGCCCACGGCGTCGGCCTTCCTGCGCTCCCTCGAGCACCGCGGCACGCTCGTGAGCCTGCCCGCGCGTCCGGTGCCGCGCACCGGCCCGTACCCGTATGCCGCAACCCACCCCCGCGTGGAGCTCATGGACGAGTACCTGCGCGAACGCGAGGGCGCCGCCGGGTATTCGCGCTTGCCGCGCCTGGCCTATCAGCGCATCCGCGAGGGCCTCCGGCTCGGGCCCGTGCTCGTTCACGTCCCTCGCTCCGGATGGGCGCCGTCGCTCGCCTGCACGTTTTGTGGCACGCGCGCCTCGTGCCTGACCTGCCACGCGCTCCTGCCCAGCCGCGGCAGGGGAGAGGCCGTGCTCACGTGCCGCGTCTGTTCGCGCTCGCACGCGGCCTATCGCTGCCCCGAGTGCGCCCGCACGGAGTTTCGCCCCCTCGTCCTCGGCTCCTCGCGCACCGCGGAGGATTTGCGCCGCGCCTTCCCCGAGGCTCGCCTGCTGGTCTCCGGCGGCGCGGAAGGGGTGGTGCCCGACGCCGAGGTGAGCGCGGGCACCATCGTCGTGGCGACCCCGGGGGCCGAACCGCTGCCGGAGGCCGGGTATGCGGCCGCGCTCATCGTGGACGCCGATCAATCGCTCGCGCGCGCCACCTACGACGCCGATACCGAGGCGGTGCGGCGCTTCAGCCACGTCATCGCCGCAACCCGCACCTTCGCCGATCAGGGGCAGGTGCTCGTGCTGTGCCGCGCCCCGCATCCCGCGCTGCGCTCGCTCGTGCAGCCGCGCTCGTTCGCCTTCATCGATGCTGTGCTCACCCAGCGGGCCGAGCTGATGTTTCCGCCCACCACGAAGGTTGTGGAGGTCAGCGGTGATCGCGAGGCGTGCGAGAGGTGGCTGGCTCACGCCGACCTCGGCAGTGAGGTGGGGATCTTTGGGCCCACCGAGATGGACGCGGAGGGAAGCGACGGGGGAGAGGCGCGGACCCGCATCATCGTGCGCGCCCCGATCGATCAGGCGCCCGCGCTCGTCGCCGCCGTTCGGGCGTCGGCGCTCGTGCACAGCGCAAAGAAGATTCCGGGCCAGTTGCGCATCCAGGTGGATCCGCCGCACGTGTTCTAGCTCCTTCGCGGCGCCCGGCAGCCGCGATGCTTGCGGTGGTGGTGTTGGTCGGATGGTTCGGTGATGACTGCGACAATTCCTCGCTCGCGCCCGTGGCGTGTTCTCGCGTCACGACTCGCCCTCACTGTCTGATTCTCCCCAGTAGTATGACCCCATGACCGAACACCAACAGATCGAGAACCCTGGCTCGAAGTTCTCACAGGTGCTGGACGCAGCAGCAAGGCTGCCCGGCGTGAGGATCAATCGAGCCTCCTACCTACGCACAGCACTAGAGCGCCACTGCACCGAACAGCAGATCGAGCGGGCAATCGCAGAGAGCCCCGCCGCGGCCAACATTCCGCTAAGCTCCCTCAACGAGATCGCCAACACTGCGATCAAGTACGAGACGAGCAAGGTCACCGGCCTCTCCGCGCTCGCAGGGATTCCCGGCGGATTCGCCATGATCGGCACGGTGCCCGCGGACCTCGCTCAGTACATCGGCCACATGCTGCGGATCTCCCAGAAGCTCGCCTACATCTACGGCTGGCCGGACCTCTTCGCAGAGGACGGCGACAAGATGGACGAAGCCACAGAGAGCATGCTGACCCTCTTTGTGGGCGTCATGTTCGGCGTGCAAATCGCGCAGAACGGTGTGACGAAGGTAGCTGCCATGATCGCTGCCAATGTCGCGAAGAAGCTACCCCAGAAGGCTCTCACAAAGGGCGTGCTCTATCCGGTGGTTAAGAAGGTCGCAAGCTATCTCGGGGTCAGCATGACCAAGAAGCTCTTCGCTGGTGGAGTCGCGAAGGCGATTCCTGTGCTCGGAGCGGTGGTTTCTGGCGGTCTAACGCTCGGCACTTTTCTTCCCATGTCCAAGCGGCTGCAGAAGCACCTGGCGAGCCTTGAGCTCACGAAGCCGGGGCACCGCGCTGCGGAAGACGAGGATATCGTCGACGCTGATGTTGTGATCGACGACGAACCAACCGAGATGATCGACGCCGCGGAGCGTTGATCAGCGCCGTCGCTGCGGACACACGCAACCGCCCGGCAGCCCACAGGTGCGGCCGGGTGGGCGGATAGACTGGCTGGCATCATGCGCGTACTTTTTGCCGGCACCCCCGATGTTGCCGTGACCGCACTCGATGCCCTCGCTGATTCCGGGCACGAGGTGGCGGCCGTCCTCACCCAGCCGCCCGCCCGCCGGGGCCGCTCCCGCACGCTCCAACCCTCGCCCGTCGCGGCATGGGCGGCGCAGCGGTCCGTCCCAATCCTTGATCCCGTGCGCGTACGCAGCGACGAGGCGAAGGCGCAGATCGCTGCCCTCGATGTGCAGGCCGCGCCGGTCGTGGCCTACGGGCAGCTCCTGGACCGCGCCGTCCTCGACCTCGTGCCCGGCGGCTGGTTCAACCTGCACTTCTCCCTGCTTCCCGCCTTCCGCGGGGCCGCGCCGGTGCAACGGGCCATCGAAGCGGGCGTCACCGCCTCGGGGGTGAGCGTCTTTCGCCTCGATGAAGGCATGGACACCGGCCCCCTCGCGCAGGTGGCGCCCTACACGTTCGGCGCGACCGAGACCGCGGGAGAGGCGCTTGCGGGCATGGCCCAGCTGGGTGCCGGAGTGCTCGTCGAGGTGCTCGATGCCCTCGAGGCCGGGCGGCTCACGCTGACGGAGCAGAGCACCGAGGGCGTGAGCTACGCCACGAAAATCAATGCCCGCGACCTGCCGGTCGATCCCGCACGCCCCGCCGTAGCGGTGCGCGCCCACATCGCGGCGCACGCGCCGAGCCCGGGCGCCTTCGTTGAGATCGGCGGGGTGCGCGTTCGTCTCACCGGCGTGGGGCTCGAGGCCGCGCCGGACAACATGCGCCTTGCTCCGGGAGAGCTGGGCGTGACGAAGAAGTACCTGTTCCTCGGCACCGCCACCACACCGCTTGAGATCACGCGCGTGGTCCCCGCGGGCAAGAAGGAGATGGCCGCCGCCGATTTCGCGCGCGGCGCCCGCCTTAGCACCGGGGACCGCATCGATTCAGCAGCAGCGAAGGAGAACGCATGAGCGAGCACGCACGAGGCGGGAGCGAGGGCCGGAGCCGGGGCGGCCACACGCAGCGCCACCGCAACAGCGCGGGCCACGAACGCAGTGGCTCGCGAGGTCGCGGCGCCTCCCGCAAGGGATTTTCAAGCGCGCGCCCGAGCGAGCGTCGGCGCGAAACCACCCCGTCGCGCCTAGCCGCCTACGAGGCCACCCGCGAGGTAACCGAGAACGAGGCCTACGCGAACCTCGTATTTCCCACGGTGCTGCGCAAGCACCGCGTGAGCGGGCGCGACGCCGCGTTCGCCACGGAATTGTTCTACGGCTCCCTGCGCGCCCAGGGCCGCCTGGACGCGGTGCTCGCCGAATGCGTGGATCGGCCACTGGCAAAAATCGAGCCGTCGGTACTGAACGTGCTGCGCCTCGGCGCCTACCAGCTGCTCGACATGGCAGTCTCCCCGCACGCCGCGGCCTCCGAAACTGTGGGTCTTGCCCGCGATGTCACGGGCGCGGGCTCCGCCTCGCTCGTCAACGCGGTCCTGCGCAAGGTGGGCCAGCACACGCTCGAGGAGTGGATGGAGATCATCGCCCCGGATCGGGCCACCCACGAAGACGATTACCTCGCGCTCGTGTATTCGCACCCCGTGTGGATCGTGCGGGCCCTGCGCGACGCGCTCAAGGTGCACGGGCGCGCCCCGGAAGAACTCGAGGACCTGCTGGCCGCCCAGAACCGCGCCCCGCGCGTGAGCCTCGTAATGCGCCCCGGCCTCACCGATGCCTCCGAACTTGAGGAGTTCGGGGCCGGCGCCGCCGAATATTCGATTGTGGGCGCCACGTGGCCCTCGGGCGATCCCGGGCAGATCCCGCCCGTGGCCGAAGGCCGCGCCGCGGTGCAGGACGAAGGCTCGCAGCTCGTCGCCCTCGCGCTCGCGATCGGTGCCGACGCGCTCGTCCAGGCCGACGACGCCCGCTGGCTCGACATGTGCGCGGGCCCGGGCGGCAAGACCGCGCTCCTGGCAGGCTTCAGCATCGAGCGCGACGCCGAGGTCCTCGCCGTCGAACTGCAAGAGCACCGCACCCGCCTCGTCGAGCGCTCCGTGCGCACCCTCGCCGAAGCCGGAGCGGAGATCGACACCCTCACCGCGGACGCGACCGCCCTCGGCGAACGCTTCCCCGGTGAGTTCTCGCGCGTCCTCGCCGACGTGCCGTGCTCCGGCCTTGGTGCCCTTCGGCGTCGGCCAGAGGCTCGCTGGCGCAAGCAGCCGGGCGATCTGGGCCAGCTCGGGCAGGTGCAGCGCGCGCTGCTCGCAAGCGCCATAGACGCCGCGGCCGACGGTGCCGTGATCGCCTACGTCACGTGCTCCCCGCACGTGGCTGAAACGATGCTCGTGATCAAGGACGCTCTGCGCCGCCGCACGGATATCGAGGTGCTCGATGCGCGCGCGCCGCTCATGGAGGGCGTGCGGCCCGGCGCGGAGATGGACCTCGGGGACGGCCCCTACGTGCAGCTATGGCCGCACGTGCACGGGACCGACGCGATGTTCCTCGCCCTGCTCCGCAAGCTCCCCACCGCCTGACAGCACCGAATATTCCCGACAGCACAGACATCCCCGTTAGCCCCCGAGATTTTCGCGCGAGACACCAGGAGACGCCGTGTATTCCACCGATGCCACCGCCATTCACCCCTCGATCCTCAATTGCGACTTCATGCAGATCGGTGCCGAACTGGACCGCATCGCGACGGCCCAGGCCGCGCACGTGGATGTCATGGACAACCACTTCGTTCCGAACCTCACGTTTGGGGCGTCGATGGTGGAGCAGATCGTGCGGCGCAGCCCCATCCCCGTCGATGCCCACCTCATGATCGAGAATGCGGATACGCAGGCGCCGCTGTTCGCGGAGGCGGGTGCGCAATCGGTGACCTTCCACCTCGAGGCTTCCGCCGCGCCGATTCGCCTGGCGCGTGAGCTGCGGCGCAAGAACGTGGCCGTGGGGCTCGCGCTGCGCCCGGCCACCCCCATCGAGCCGATCCTCGACTTCATCGGCGAGTTCGACATGCTGCTCATCATGACCGTCGAACCGGGCTTCGGGGGCCAGGCGTTCCTCGACGTCATGCTGCCGAAGATCCGCCGGGCACGCTCGGCGATTTCCGCTTCGCACCTCGACGTGTCGATCCAGGTCGATGGTGGCATTTCGGCGTCCACGATTGAGCGGGCGGCCGATGCGGGCGCGAACGTGTTCGTGGCAGGAAGCGCGATCTACAAGGCGCCGGATGCGGCGAAGGAGATCGAGACCCTGCGGGCGCTGGCTACCGCCCACCGGCACTGAGCACCCCGTCCGTCCCGCGGGCGCACCCGCGGGCGGCATTCGGGATGTGAGCGCGCCGCCCGCCTCCCATCCTTCCCGGCTACGGTAGCGGTGTGAAAACTTTTGATGCCCTCTTCGCGGAACTTCAGACCAAGGCCGAGCAGCGCCCGGAGGGATCGCTCACCGTCGCTGAGCTGGATTCGGGGGTCCACGGGATCGGGAAGAAGATCGTGGAGGAAGCCGCCGAAGTGTGGATGGCGTGCGAGTACGAGAGCGAGGACGATGCCGCGCTCGAGATCAGCCAGCTGCTCTACCACGTGCAGGTGATGATGGTGAAGAAGGGCCTCACGCTCGACCAGATCTACGCCAAGCTGTAGCCCCAGCTCAAGCCCAGACCCCAAGCCTCGACCCCGATCCCTGCGCCCCGCGCACCCCCGTCCGTCGTTACAGAAAGTCACCTGCCATGTTGCGCATTGCGGTCCCCAACAAGGGCGCGCTCCACGAGCCCGCCTCGGAACTCCTCTCCGAGTCCGGCTATGTTCGCCGTTCCTCGAGCAAGGAACTCGTGCTCGTTGACCACGCCAACGGCGTCGAGTTCTTCTTCCTCCGCCCGCGAGACATCGCCGTCTACGTGGGCACCGGCACGGTCGACGTGGGCATCACTGGCGAGGACATGCTCCTGGATGCGGCCACGCCCGCGACGATCATTATGAAGCTCGGCTTCGCCCTGTCCACGTTCCGCTTCGCCGCGCCCGCGGGCGTGGAGCGCGACCGCTCGAGCCTGCAGGGCGCGCGGATCGCGACGAGCTATGAAGGACTCGTGGGGGAGTACCTTCAGCGGCACGGGATCGAGGCGTCCGTGGTGCACCTCGACGGCGCGGTCGAAAGCTCCATTCGCCTCGGGATCGCCGACGTGATCGCGGACGTGGTCGAGACGGGTTCGACCTTGCGCGCGGCGGGATTGGAAACGTTTGGCGAGCCGATCATGCGCAGCGAAGCGGTGCTGTTTTCCCGGCCCGGCCTCGTGCTGGCCGAGGATGCCCAGCACACCCTCGACGTCATGATTCGCCGCCTCAAGAGCGTGCTCGTGGCCCGCGAGTACGTGCTGCTGGACTATGACATTCCGGCCGAGAAGATGGAGGGCGCGGTCGCGATCACGCCCGGTTTCGAGTCGCCGACGGTCTCGCCGCTGCACGGCCGCGATTGGTACGCGGTGCGCGCGATGGTCTCGCGCACGCACCTGAACCGGATCATGGACGAGTTGTACGAGGCGGGGGCGCGCGCCATCATCGTGACGGACATTCAGGCATGTCGGATCTGACGGCGCCCGCGCCTCATCTGCCCGCGCTGTTTCGGCCGCGGGTGGCAAGGCGCTGGGCGCTCGGCATCGGCGCCCTGGTCCTCGCCGCATCGATCGTCATGGCCGTCGTGCTGCCCGCGGAGAACTCGCACTGGAGCGATCGCCTCGGGTTTCTGCTGTTTGGCGCGGTGGTGGCGTGGTTCTGCCACCGGCAGGCCGACGTGCAGATCGCGGCTACGCCCGAGGGCGTGCGGGTAAAGAACCTGTTCTCGACCGCGCGGTTCACGTGGCCCGAGCTCTTCGCGGTGAGTTTTCCAGAGGGCGACCCGTGGGCGCATCTGGACCTCGCGAACGGCGACACGGTGGCGCTCATGGCGCTTCAGCGCGCCGACGGGGCTTACGGGGTGGCGCAGGCGCGCGCCTTCAACGCCCTCATCGCCCGCTACGGCACGAGCGAGGGACCGGCCTCCCCGGCCGAGCCCGAATAGGCCCCGCGCCCGGATCCTCGGCGACCTACGCGGCGACCCGTGCGGCAGCCCGGCCCGCGAGGGCGGCATAGAGGAAGGCCGACGGATCCTCGTCGAGCCCGCGACCCATCGTGCTGACGGGGCTCGGGAGCGCCGCAATCGCCTCCAGGAGCCCGCCCCTGGGCGTTGGCTGGAAGCTGTGCGCCGGGCGACCCGCCGCCACGCGACGAGCGTTGATGGAGACCAGGGCGTCTCGTACCTCGGCATCGACGGCCGTGAGCTCGGCCTCCGGCACGGGCAGCAGGACCGAGGGGTAGGTGAGGGTCTCGAGGACCGTCGCGCTGTGGTGAGAGAGCCCCGCGTGGCGCGCACGCTGATCGGCCTCGGAGACGCGCAGGGCCGCGATGGGTACCCCTCCGAGCGCGCCCACCTGGTTGAGCACGTCGGCCACCTGGACGCCGGAGAATCCCCACGTGGTGCCCGTGCCGAGGTTGCCGGGGCCCTGGCTCACGATGGCGACGTCGGCCCCGTATACGTGGCGGGCCGCCATGAGGGCCGACGGGGTGGAGACCGCTTCCGCATCCCCACCGAACGACTGGCCCGTGCTGATCGTCGCGGCAAGGATTCCGGCGTCGCGAAGCGCGGCATTCTGGCGCGAATAGGCCGCCGGCAGGGCGGCGCCGTCAGTGTGCAGGTAGACGATGCGGGCGCCGGGGCGCTCGGCGAGCACCCCCGCCGCGATAGATCCGAGCGAGGAATGGAGGTCGGCGACCACGACGGGTAAGGCGTCGAGGCTCCGCGCCGCATCGATGATGCCATGGTGCGGGCTCGCCGGATCGTCGAGGGCGTCCACGAGCATCTGCTGGGGCGTGTATCGGGCCTTCATCATGTGCCCGCGCGGCTCGTCAGCTGCGTCGGCAGCATCTCCTCCCGTGGGGCTGGGAACGCGCGCCACCACGAAGGCATCGCCGCCCGTGCCGAGCCCCCGTCGCAGCGCGTTCGTGTTCACCTGGACCAGATCGCCGAGATTCAGCTCGCCGACGATAGCGGTGTAGGCGAGCGCGCTCAGCCGGGCGCCGTCGGCCTCGCTTGTCACCCACGCGCGCGTGACGCCCGGCCATACATCGCGCATCTGCTGAACGCGCGCCACTTCGAGACGAATCATGGCCACCAGCCTAGGCGCTGCGGTGCGCCGGATTCGCCACCGCGCACTAGTGTGGAGCCGTGCCACCCACGCAGAATGTTGAACGACTCCTCAGCCTCGCGCTCACGCTCGCCGCGACCCGGCGCGGCCTGAGCCGCAGCGAACTCCTGCACCTCGTGCCCGGCTACGGGGAGGGCGGTGCGGCGACCAAGCGTCGCCAGTTCGTGCGGGATCTGGCGCGCCTCGACAAGCTCGGCCTCGATATTCGTACCGAGCCCGATCCGCTGGATCCGCAGACGCCGCGCTACCGCCTCGTGACCTCGGACGGTGCGGGCCGCACGTTTGAGGCGGGCCCCGAAGAGCGCGCGGTGCTGGCCGCCGCGGCGGCGATGTGGAGCACGGAGCGCGGCTCGGGACTCGGGGCCAGGGTGCGCGCCAAGCTCGCCTCCGAAGGGATTACGACGAACGGGCGGGGCTCTCTCGGCAGGCTCGGGGCCTCCGCGGCGCTCAGCCCGCTCCTCGAGGCCTACGCGGGCACACGCGCCGTGACCTTCACCTATCGCACTGCGCCGGGCCGCGAGGCCGAGCAGCGCCACGTCGAGCCGTGGAAGGTAGGCACGCACGAGGGCCGCGAGTACGTGTACGGCTTCGACCTCGTGCGCGAGGCTCCCCGGCTCTTTCGCGTGAGCCGCATCGAAAGCACGCCGCTCGACGCCGGGGCCGCCACGCACCCGCGCGAGGCCGTGAACTCCTTCGCCGATCTCGTGGGGCCCGAGGCCGCGGGCACGGACGCCCACGCGGCCATTGCGGCACGCGTCGAGCCCTACAAGGCCCTCGCCCTGCGCGCCCAGTGCGGCGTCGGCGCTCACGAGGACGCCTTCGAGATCCCGCCCGCGGCCCACGCGCGCGCCCTCACCCTTGCCCTTGCGGAGCCGATGTGGGTCGCGCTCGAGGGCGACGCGCTCGTGGTCGATGAGTGGCGCCGCATCCGCGAGCGCGTGCGCGAGGCCCATACGGGCGAGGCCGACGTGAGCGAGGATGACGTGGCCCGCCTCCCGCTCGCCCGCCCCGCCAAGCCGAGGGACGTGGGTCGCGGCGACGACGACCTGGCGCGCCTGAGCGCGGAGATTGCCTACGTGTATGCGCACGGCGAAGTGGGATTCGAGGAGATGGCCGCGCACTTCGGCATCTCCACGGACGATCTGGACCGCGATCTGCGCACCCTCTACATGGCGGGGGACTACTCCTCGGGGATCGACGAACTCGTGGACGCGCAGTGGGAAGGCGGCGTGGTGAGCATCCGCGGGGCCGACGCCCTGGCCGTGCCCCTGACCCTCACGCCCTCGGAGGCGAGCGCCCTGCTGCTCGGCATCGAGGCGCTCGGACCGGTCGATGATCTCTTTTCCCCGTCGGCCCTGCTCAACGTGCGCACGCTCCTCACGGGGATCCTCGGGGAGCAGCGCCTGCGCAGCGCCGCCGAGGACGGTACGGGGCACGAGGAGCCCGCCCGCCAGGAGCCGACGGAGGCGAGGATTCCCCGCCTCATCGAGGACGCTCTGCAGGGCGGCACGCGCGTGCGCATCATGTATTCGCCGCCGGATCGTCCGGGCGTGAGCGTGCGCGACGTGTCCCCGCGCGGCATGCTCAGCATGTACGGCACCGTCTACGTCGAGGCCACGTGCCACCTCGCGGGCGATGTGCGGGAGTTTCGCATGGACCGGATCGTCGCGGCGTGGGCGCCGGGCGATGAGTCTGCTCCCGCGTGCGGTGACGGCACCTCGCCGTCGATCCTCCAGGGGCTCGATACCTCGAGCGTCCTGCTCGAGGTCCAGGCGGGCGCGCACTGGCTGTTGGAGGCCTTCTCGAGCGCGGGCACCCGCTACGATTCGCGCACGGGACTCACCTACGCGCGGGTGTCTTCCCGGTCCCCGCACGCGCTCGTGGCCGCGATCTTCGAGACTGGCTCGCGCGCCCGGGTGATCGCGCCCGCGCCGCTGCGCAGCGCCGTGCACCGCGTGGCTGAGACCTTCATCCTCACCGATCAGGAGTAGGCTGGGGCGGCCACCGAGCGCCGTCCAAAGGCGGCACGCGTGTGGCACCATGAATCCGTGGCCGGTCACTTCTGGACCGGCCGCCTAGCGAACTTTCTATCAATGGTGGTCAGGCATGAACTTTTTCCGACAGCCCTGGGTGATCATTCTCCTCATCGTTCTCGTGATCCTGCTCTTTGGCGCGAACAAGCTTCCGGGCCTGGCCCGCAACATGGGGCAGTCGATGCGCATCTTCAAGAGCGAGGTTCAGGAAATGCGCAAGGACGATCCGAAGGACGAGGGCGCTGTGGAGCCCCGCGCGGGCGAGGATCGTCAGTACGATCCGCGCGATGACCGCCCGGCCGAACCGGTGCGCGACGCGGATGCTGAAGAGCGCTACCGCCGCGACTGATCCGCTTCACCCCTCATTCATTTCCGTGGTGACACGCGTCCCGGTCCTCATGCCTTGAGGGCCGGGACTCAGGTGAAGGACGGCACTTCCCGTGGCAAGAAAAAAGAAGCAGCGCACCCCCAAGAACAGTGAAGGGCGGATGACGCTCGGTGACCACCTCATCGAGCTGCGCAATCGCCTCGTGATCGTGGCGATCACCGTGGTCCTGTTCTCTGTGGCGGGCTGGTGGCTGTACTACCCGGTATACGAGCTGCTCGCAGTTCCGTTCAGGGAACTGCGCATCACCGGCTACAACGTGCAGATCAACATCGGCGGCGTCGGCGGAAGCTTCGAGACCCACCTGCGCCTGGCCGCGTACATCGGCGTGGCGCTCAGCATCCCCATGATCATGCTGCAAGCGTGGCTGTTCATCATGCCGGGCCTTCACGCGCAAGAGCGCAAGTACGCGCTCGGCTACGTGTTGGCCGCCTTCCCGCTCTTTCTCACGGGCATCCTCGGTGGCTACTACGCCATCACGCGAGCGATCCCTATCCTCATGACGTTCGGACCGAACAAGGACGTCTACCAGCTCGTCGAGTTCCGCGACTACATCGAGCTCGTGGTCAAGACCTGCATGATCTTCGGCATCGCCTTCATCTACCCCGTGTTCCTCGTGGGCCTCAACATGGTGGGGATGCTCCCGGTCAAGAAGATGATCAAGGGCTGGCGCTGGGCGATCTTCCTCAGCTTCGTCTTCACCGCCGTCATGGTGCCCACTCCCGAACCCATCACCCTGTTCCTCGTCACCTCGCCGTTCATCCTCCTGTTCTTCGGTGCGGTGGGCGTGAGCTACGTCTTCGAGCGTCGGCGCGAGCGCAAGCGCGTGAAGGAGCAGGGCGCGCTCAGTGTGGATGAGGCCAGTCAGATCGACGATGCCCCGGCCCCCATCGAATTGCCCTCGTCTATCGATTCCCACTACTCGGAGGATCGATGAGACGACTGCGGGTGGGGTTGCTCGCCAACCCCGCTGCCGCGAACGGATCGGCTCACGCCACGGGCCGGTACGTGAGCACCCTTCTCACCGCGGCGGGACTGTCCGTCGTGGACGTGTCCGGTCCCGATGCTGCCGTGGCGAGGGCTCGGGCCCTCGATGTGGTCTCGACCCTCACGGCCCTCGTCGCTGTCGGAGGCGACGGCACCGTTGCCCTCGGCGCGAGCATCGTCGCCGGCACCCCAGTGCGGCTCGGCATCGTCGCCGCGGGCTCGGGCAACGACTTCGCGCGCGCCATCGACCTTCCCATCGACGAACCCGACGAAGCGGTGCGGATCATCGTCGAGGCCCTCTCGCGCCCCGTGCAGAGCGTCGATGCCATAGAGGTCACGCGCGAGAATCCGGACGGCTCCACGAGCACGTGCCTCGCGCTCGGCAACGTGGCGCTCGGCTTCGACGCCCTGGTCAACGCGCGCGCCAATCGCTCGCGCTACGGCTACGTCGGGGCGCTGCTGCGCGAAGTCCTCCACTTCACGCCCCGCCGCTACTGGATGGAAGTTGACGGTGGGCCGCGCGAAAGGCTGCGCGCCTCCCTGCTGACCGTGTGCAATACCGGGGTCTTCGGCGGTGGCATGCGCTATTCGCCCTCCTCCGATCCGCGAGACGGCGAGCTGGAGCTCGTGAGCGTGGCCGGTGTGAGCCGCGCGCGCTTGCTCGGCATCTTTCCTCGGGTCTTTCGCGGCACCCACGTGCGGATCCCGGAGTTTCGGGTGCGGCGCGTGCACAGCGTCCGCGTGGGCCTCGACGAGGACCGCCACTTCCTCGCCTTTAGCGACGGCGAGGCGCGCTTCGCCCTACCCGTGAGCGCCACGGTGTGCCCAGGCGCCGTGCGTATCCTGGCTCCACCACCGGCCACCTGACGGAGATCATGAGCACGCGCACCCGCTTCCTTTCCCGCTTCGACTTCCCCCTGGATCCCTTCCAGCTGGCGGCGATGGACGCGCTCGATGCCTCGCGCTCGGTGCTCGTGGCCGCGCCCACGGGGGCGGGCAAAACCATCGTCGGCGAATACGCCGTCCACCTCGGCGTCGAGGCCCACCAGAAGGTCTTCTACACGGCCCCGATCAAGGCGCTCAGCAACCAGAAGTACCGCGAGCTCGTGGACTGGCTCGGCCACGAACGCGTCGGCCTGCTCACGGGGGATGTGAGCATCAATCCCGAGGCCGAGGTCGTGGTGATGACCACGGAGATCCTGCGGAACATGATGTACGCGGATTCCCCGACCCTGCACTCGCTCGCCTCCGTGGTGATGGACGAAGTGCACTACCTGGCCGATCGCCTGCGGGGCCCGGTGTGGGAAGAGATCATCATTCACCTCCCGCGCTCCGTGCGGATCGTGGCGCTGAGCGCAACCGTCTCCAACGTCGAGGAGTTCGGGGCGTGGATCGCGGAGGTGCGGGGAGACACCGAGGTGATCGTCTCCGAGCGACGCCCGGTGCCACTGTGGCAGCACGTGCTCGTGGACCACGAACTCATGGACGTGTTCGTGGGGCTCGACGGCGAGGCGGTGCCCTCCCACGGGCCGAGCTCGCGCAGCGGCTACCGCGAAATCAACCCCGCCCTCGCCGAGGTCCGGGGCGGGAAAGACGAGCGGTCCCGCGCCGCGAAGGGCCCGCGGGAGCGGGGCGGCAGGCGCGGCTACCGGGGCCGACGGGATCAGCGCCACGACCAGGTGATGCGGCCCAGGCCGATGAGCCGGGCCGACGTCATTCACCTGCTCGAGAAGCAAGCCCTCCTGCCCGCCATCTTCTTCATCTTCTCGCGCGCCGGGTGCGATCAGGCCGTCGGCCAGCTCATGCGCGCCCACGTGCGCCTGACCGACGATGCCGAGCGGTCGCGGATCCGCACGGCCTTTCGGGCGGCGTTTGCCGATCTGAGCGACGCGGATGCCGACGCGCTCGGCCTCGGGCAGATCGAGCGGGCGGCGATGAACGGGATCGCGGCTCACCACGCCGGGCAGCTGCCCGCCGTGAAGCAGGTGATCGAGCAGCTCTTTTCCGAGGGGCTCGTCAAGGTGGTCTTTGCCACCGAAACCCTCGCGCTCGGCATCAACATGCCCGCGCGGACGGTGGTGCTCGACAAGCTTACGAAGTACAACGGCGTCGAGCACGCCGACATCACGCCGGGGGAGTACACGCAGCTCACGGGCCGTGCCGGGCGCCGCGGGATCGACGTTGAGGGGCACGCGGTCGCGGTTGTGAACGACGCGGGCACCGCCCGCATGGTCGCCGGTCTCGCCTCGAAGCGCTCGTACCGGTTGAAGTCGGCGTTTCGGCCCACGTACAACATGACCGTGAATCTCCTCGAGCGCTTCACGGTCGCGGAAGCGCGCACCACGCTGGAAAGCTCATTCGCTCAGTTCCACACGGATCGCTCCGTCGTGAGCCAGGCGCGCAAGGTGCGCGAGCTCGAGGAGACGGTCGAGCAGTACCGCGGCGCGCTCACGTGCGAGGCCGGGGACATCGAGGAATACGCCGAGATTCTGGAGGCCATTGCCGAGCGGGAGAAGGCGCTCAGCCGCGAGCGTTCGCACCGGCAGCAGGACCAGACGGCCACGGCCGTGGGCAAGCTGCGCCGCGGCGATATCGTGGCGATCCCGGGCGGGCGCCGCCAGGGCTTTGCCGTGGTCATCGCCCACGAATCTACGGTGCGCGGGCCCCAGGTCACGGTCGTGACCACCGAGGGCCAGGTGCGGGAGCTTGGGGCGCGGGACTTCACGGCGACGCCAATGGTGCTGGACACGATGCGTACGCCCTCTGCCGACAGGCTCCGCGCCGCGAAAGTGCGCCGCGACACGGCCGCCGCCCTCCGCGGGCGCCTCGCGGGAGAATCCTCCGCGAAAGATACCGTGCGCGAGCGTTCGCGCTCGCTCGCCCCGAGCACCGCCGCGAGCGATGCCCAGCTGCTGGCGCTGAGGGAGCGGATGCGGGAGCATCCGTGCCACGCGTGCCCCGAGCGCGATGCCCACATGCGCTGGATGTCCCGCTACCGCAAGGCGGTGCGCGAGCGGGATCGGGCCGAACGCGCCATCGCGCAGCGCACCTCGTTCCTGGGCCGCCAGTTCGATGCGGTGATCCGGGTGCTGCGCGAGCTCGGCTACCTGGGCCCCACCACGGATGACGGCTACGCGGAGCTCACGGACAAGGCGCACGTGCTGCAGCGCATCTACTCCGACCGCGACCTGATCGTGTGCGGGGCACTGACCGACGGGGCCCTCACCGACCTCGGCCCCGCCACGCTCGCGGCGGTGGCGAGCGCGCTGAGCTTCGAGCCGCGCCGCGAATCGGTGAGCCCCGAGCAGATTCCTGACCGGGCCTTCGCCCGGACCCTGCACGCCCTGGACGTCTTGACCGACGAGGTCAATGCCGTGGAGCGGCGCGCAGGGCTCGAGCTGAGCCCGCCGCCGCATCCGGGGCTTGCCGCCCCCGTGTACCGCTGGGCCCGCGGCGCGGGATTCGCCGACGCGCTCCAGGGGGAGCCGGTGGCCCCCGGCGACTTCGTGCGCCACGTGCGCAGCGTGGTGGATCTGCTGGACCACATTGCCCACTTGCGCGGCAGCGAGCACCAGGCGGTGGCCGCGACCGCGAGGAAGGCTCGCCTTCAGCTTTTACGCGGGATCATCGCCCAGGATATGTAGAGCGCTTGTCGCGCCCGTCCCAGTTCTCGAAGGAGTTGCCCCATGAGCCCCGCGCCGCAGGTGCTCTTCGTGAATGCCACCGTCTACAGCACCGCCGATCCCGGGGCCTCGGCCCTTGTCGTCACCGGCAACGAGGTGACGTGGATCGGTCCCACGGATTCCGCGCTCACCCTGTTCGGTGACGATCCGACTCTCGTGCGCGTGGACCTCGACGGTCACCTCATCACCCCTTCGTTCGTGGACCTGCTGGCCCCGGAAGCGGGCCCAAGCACTGAGGGCGGCGCCGGTCCAGAAGGCGACGCCGACGCGGCGGCCCGCGGAATCACCTCCCGCGAGGACGCTCGTAGCGGGCGTTTCGCGGACTCGTCGGCCCCACCCGTCCTCGTGGCTCCCGAGAGCGCGCCCGAGACCGACTTCCTCGCGCTCGCCGCGAGCGGCACGCCCTTCGCGTTTGGTTCCGGCGGCTCGGAAGCGAGCCCGTGGGCGTGGCTGTATGCCGCCGCCTACGCGCCGCCGAGCGAGCGCCGCATGAGCGACCGCGCGGCCTTCCTCGCCTCGACCCGCGCTCCGCGCCGACTGCGCGGCGAGGACCATCCCGGCTCGCTCAATCCCGGCGCGCCCGCTTCCCTCGTGGTGTGGGAGCCGTGGGACCTCGTGGTGCGCGGCAACGACGAGCGCATCCAAACGTGGTCCACCGATCCCCGCTCGCGCACACCCATGCTTCCCGACCTCACCGGCGGGAGCTTTCCGAGCGCCGTGCTGACCCTGCACGAGGGGCGGGTGCTGCACGATGCTGACGCCCTGCTCGCGCAGGTCGCGGGCGGGCCGGGGGAGTCCTCTCGGTGAGCGTCAAGACCACGCCCGCGGCCACGGTGCGGCCGCGCTTTGATGGCGAGCGGTTCACGCCGTGGCCGCTCGCGCTCTTCCTTGCCGCCGTCGCGGGCGCCCTCTACATGCTCGGCTTTCCCCCGTATGGGCTCTGGTTTCTCCTACCGCTCGCGCTCGGCCTGCTGAACATCGCCGCGTTCACCCGGCATTGGTTGACCGCGGGACTGTCAGGGATCATCGCGGGGCTCGCGGCCTTCGTGCCGCTGTTCGAGTGGGCGAACATCTACGCCGGGCTCACGCCCTGGCTGGCCCTCGCCCTGCTCGAATCCCTGTTCTTCGGCGCCTACGCCATCGTGGTGCGCCTCATCTACGTGCGCCACGGCATCGGATTCTGGAGCGCGCTCGGCGCCGCGTTCGTGTGGGCAGCCATCGAGCTCGCGCGCTCGACGCTGCCGTGGGGCGGCCTTCCCTGGGCGATCAGCGCCTTCGCCTACGAGTCCTCACCGCTGCTGAACTTCGGGCCCTGGGTGGGCACGGTGGGCCTCGGCGTGGTCACGGGCCTGCTCGGCGCCTACGTCTTCTCGGTCCTCATGGCCCTCGGGGTGCGCCGCCGACGCGGGCGCAACGGCGTCATGGCCGTGTGGCCGTCGGCTGTGATCGTCGCCATCGTCCTCGCCGCGGTGCTCACGCCCCGCCCGTCGAACGAGGTGCCCGCCCACCAGCAGAGCCTCGCCATCGCGGCGGTGCAGGGCAACGTCGAGCCGCCCCCGCCCGGCTCCTACTACCTGCCGGAAGCGATGTTCGCCAACCACGCGGCCGAAACCGAGCGTTTTGTGGCCACGAATCCGTCCGCGCGCCTCATCGTGTGGCCGGAAGACTCGACCGGCTGGGCGTTGCCGGAGGACCCCGCGCGCCTCGCGGTGCTCGAACGCCTCTCGCGTGAAGCGGGGGCGCCGCTGCTGGTCGGCGGCCAGGTGCCGCACGGCGAGGGCGAGCGCCTCAACAAGTCCTTCCTCGTCTCGGACGAGGGGCTTACGGGCCAGGAATACGCCAAGCAGCACCCCGTGCCGTTTGGCGAGTACATTCCCGCGCGCGACTTCTTCTCGCGCCTGACCGACAAGACCGACCTCGTCTCCGTCGATATGGCAGCCGGTACCGAGGTGGGCGATATCCGCGTGGATGACGTGCAGGTGGGCGTCCTCATCTGCTTCGAGATCGCCTACGAAGACCTCGTGCGCACCTCGGTCCAGGAGGGCTCCGAGGTCATCGTCGTGCAGTCGAACAACGCGCTGTTCGGCTCCTCCCACGAGGCGATCCAGCAACTCGCCCAGGCCCGGGTCTTCTCGGTGATTTCCGGGCGCAGCATCGTTCACGTTTCGACCGTCGGCCACTCAGCGATCTTCACCCCCGAAGGGCGCGTCCTCGACTCGCTCGACCACTGGACGGCGGGCACCATGAGCGCCGACGTTCCGCTGCGCTCCGGCATCACCCCGGCGATGCGGTACGGCGAGCTGATCTCGCTGATCACCGTGGTCATCGCCGTGGCGGCCCTGGCCCGCGCCGTGGCCACGCGGGCCCGGATGGACGATGAGAGAAGGCGCCCATGACGGTCCTCGTCGTGATCCCCACCTACAACGAACGCGAGGCGCTGCCCCGAACGCTGGCCCGGCTCCTTGCCGCCCAGCCAGAGGTCCACGTGCTCGTGGTCGATGACGGCTCTCCCGACGGCACGGGCGCGTGGGTCGCGGAGCAGGCACGCGCCGACGAGCGACTGCACCTGCTGGAGCGCACGGAGAAGGCCGGGCTCGGCCCCGCCTACCTCGCGGGATTCGCATGGGCGCTCGAACGCGACTTTGAGGTGGTGTGCGAGATGGACGCCGATGCCTCACATCGCCCCGAACAGCTGTCGCGCCTGCTCGATGCGGTTGAGCGCGGCGCCGATCTCGCGATTGGCTCGAGGTGGATTCCCGGGGGAGCGGTGCATCGCTGGCCGAAGCGCCGCACGCTGCTCTCCCGCGGTGCGAACATGTACGCGAGGATCGCGCTCGGCATTGCGGTGCACGACGCCACCGCTGGCTATCGCGCGTTTCGGGCCGACGCCCTGCGGAGCCTCATGCGGCACGGGGACATCGCGAGCCAGGGCTACTGCTTCCAGGTCGATATGACGAGGCGCGCCGCCGAAGCCGGACTGCGGATTCGAGAGGTGCCGATCGACTTCGACGAACGCGAACAGGGCTACTCCAAGATGAGCGGGGGGATCGTCACGGAGGCCATGGTGAAGATCAGCATGTGGGGCTTTCAGCGGCGCATCGCGCAACTGACGGCCCTGGGACGAAAGGGACGCTCATGACCACACCGGACAACCAGAAGGCACCCCGCGGCCTGTGGCGCGCGTGGATGCTTCCCGCGGGCGTGCTGCTGCTCGGCATCCTCGAACTGGCCCTGCTCATCACGATTGCCGTCCAGACGAGCGTCTGGTGGGCGATCCTCGCCGTCGTGATCGGCTGGATCATCGGCTTCGCGCTCGTCATTGCCGCTGGCCAGCAGTCGATCACGCGCCTCGTCTCCGTGTATCGCGCCGTCGCAGGTCGCGGGGAGATGAAGCAGCACATGTCGCGCCCCGCGTTCACGATGCTCGCCGCGCTCCTGTTCTTCTTCCCGGGCCTCATCACCGACGTGGCTGGCCTGATCCTGCTCCTGACTCCCGTGCAGCGCCAAGCCGTGAAGAAGAGCGGGCTTGGCCAGGACGCCGGGAGAAGGCGCATCGTTTTCGGGGGCCGCAGGCCCGTGATCGATGGCGAGATCATCATCGACACGACCACCGATGCGGGCACCCGGGGCGCGCCGCGCCCCGGAACCACCGGAACCGCCACTGGCACCTCCGGGACGGGCGCGCCGGGATCGTCGGCCCCCGGAAGCGCGCAACAAAAAACGCCGCCCCCGGTTCTCGAGGGCGACGTTCTTGGTCCCGATGGGGACCGAGACTAGCCGATCACAGGAAGTGACGGTTGGAGTGCAGGCGGCCTGAGCGCAGCAGCTCGAGGCGCTGATCCAGGAGCACCTGGAGGTCTTCTTCCGAACGGCGCTCGAGCAGCATGTCCCAGTGGGTGCGCTGCGGCTTGCCCGGCTTGTCGTCCGGCTTCTCGTGGTCGCGCAGCACGGCGGTCATCCCGCAGCGGCACTCCCACACGAGGGGGACGTCGGCCTCCACGGAGAACGGGAGGATGGTGGTGTGGCCGTTCGGGCAGTCGTACTTCGCTTCCTGCCGCGGCGCGGCAAGAACGCCCTCGTCGGTTTCCATCGAGAGCGAACCGAGACGGGTTCCTCGCAGTGAGCGAGAGTTCATGAACGAATCCTTCTTCCCAAGGTCAAGCGGTCTGGGCGGTCTATGGCCCGTGTGCGGTTAACGCGCGAGTGCGCGGGCCTTATTCCCAGGCCCGGGCGCAGACGTCGGCGAGCACATCGACGCGGTTAGTAACGATACCATCGACCCCCATCTCGATCAGGGCCCGCATGTGCGGCGCCTCGTCGATGGTCCACACGTGGATCTCGCAGCCTGCGCGGTGCGCCGCGGCGATGGTGCGGGGGGAGACGAGCGGGATCCCGCGGTGGGCGACGGGGATCTGGAGCGCCGCGAACGGCGAGAGGAGCCGGCGCACAGCAACGTCGGGGGCGCCAGCGCTCACGGCGAGGCGAAACAGCGCGACCGTATCGGCCGACGCGCTGCGCACGGGCACGTGGCCGGTGCGCGCGGCGAGGGCCCTGCTGGCCTCGCGGGCGATGGCGGGGCTGAAGCTCGTGAGGCACACGCGGGCCTCAGCCCCGGCGCGGGCGATCGCCTCGATGGTGGGCTCGATGGCCCGGGCGTCCTTCACGTCGATATTGAAAAGCGCGGTGGGCAGCGCGGCGAGCGCATCGTCCAGGCGGGTGATGCGAGCGTCATCGGCAAAGGACTGGCCGACGGGCATCCGCGTGAGGGTCGCCGCCCGCGTCGTGGCCACCTCGAGGTCCTCCGCGCACACCCTGCCCGTCATCGCGTCGTGAAAGGTGAGCGCCACCCCGTCGGCGCTCGCGCGGGTATCGGTCTCGATCACGTGGGCGCCCGCGCGGATCGCGGCGCGGAAGGCGGCGAGGGTGTTTTCTTCGCCCTGCAGGGCGAGGCCGCGATGGGCGAGGGCGCGCGGAACGGGCCCGGGGAAGTAGCGGCGCTGGGGAGTTGTCGGGCGCTCGGGAGGTGTCATCTGTGCTTCCAGGATCGAAGGGGCATGGGGCCGTGGGGCCGGAGGCCGGGGTGGAGGGGTGATGTTCGCGGGGATCAGAGGTGCTCGCGTTCGTCCAAGAACGCGTCTTCGTCTTCTTCATCGCGTGAGCGGGTCCGGGCGCGGCGCTGCGGAGCCCGACGTTGCGAGCTCTCACGCTGGGGTCTCCCGTGCTGCGAGGCCCGGCGCTCGGGATGTCCACTCTGCTCGGTCGGCACCTGTGCGGAATGCTCCGAGCCGCGCGCGGTGGCCGGTGTCTCCTCGTCGCTCGTGCGCGCATCGGCGAGCGCCCGCCGCGCCGTGACCACGAGGGCGATGGGGAAGAACAGCGCGAAGACCCACCACTGGAATGCGTAGGACAGGTGCGGCCCGCGCGTCGTCTCCGGGCGGGCGAGCGCCTGGGGCGCCTCGATGCCGCCCGTGCCCGGGCCGCTCTCGTCTGCCATGATTCCGTAGGCGCCGGTGGCCAGGTGCGGCAGGTCGGGGACCTGCGCCTGCACGTCGGCCGCGTTGACCGACTGGAGTTGGCCGTCGATCTGGTCCCGATCGGTCAGCTGACGCTCCGCGGGCCGCAGCCGGGCCGTCAGGATGATCGGCCCCTCGGGAATCTCGGGGTGAGCGCCCGGCGCCGATTCCGTGGACGAGGCCGGGACCCAGCCGCGCACGACGAGCACGGTCATGCCGTCGTCGGTCGTGAACGGCGCTACCTGCCAGAAGCCCACGGAGGAACCGAGGGACCGATTGCGGACGTACAGGACGCAGTCCTCGCTCGCGCAATAGGTGCCGTGTGCCTCGACCACTCGGTAGTCGTCGTCGGCCGTGAGTGCCGAGTTGGCGGTGGGCAGGACGGTGCTGAGCGCCACGGGCGCCGCATCGAAGTTGCGGGCGATGGTGGTGACGCCCTCGCTGCGATCCTCGAAGCGGTGAAATTGCCACAGGCCCAGCACGATGCACAGGGCCACGGCGAGGATCACGAGCCCAGCGGCCGCGGCCCAGCGCGGCGTGAGCAGTACTTGACGGGGCGTCACGGACTCTCGGGCTCCTCGGTGGGGATATCGTCGGGCTCCACCACGATAGTGCGGTCGGGATCGGCCTGAATTGTCAGCACCTCGCGCGCCTCAAGCTCGCCGCGCCCGCCCGCGAAGGAGGGCTGCCCGGATCCGTGGAGGTCGGGGTCGTTCGCGAGTAGGACGGCGATGAGGGGGATGATGACCGCGCCCGCGAGCATGACGAGCTTCCACCCGCCGGGTACCACGAGCATGAGGCCTAGGCACGCGAGGCGGATCGACATGTTGATGAGGTAGCTGCGGGTGCGCCGCGAAATATCCGCGCTGCGGGGGCGCGGCGGAGCGCCGGGATCGAAGGATCCGGGAGGGGGCGAAGGAACAGCGGGGCCGCTATCCACCGGGGGTGGACCCGATGGCGCCAGCAGCGGCGTGGGGCAGCGACAGCACCGAGGCTGCCGCCGGGCTGGGCAGCGATGACGTGGCGTACTGGTACAGCCACACGAACAGCACGATCGTGGCCGCGGCGATGACCAGACCGACGAGCGCCGCGATCCACGTGAGCGCACGCCGCCACCGAGGGGAGGATTCACGCTTCGGGGGTGGCGGGAAACCGTACGTGTCCTTGGCCACGCTTCCCGCCTCGAGCACGCCGGGCAGGGAAACCGTGACCGGGTACGCGGCCGCGCGCACGGGCGCCGACGACGTCGCCCTCATCGACTCCGTGGGAGTAACGGCCACCGACGGGGCCGGTGGCTCGGCGTCAGCGTCCCACGAAAAACGCCACCCCGCAGGCGCCGGACGCCAGCCGGGCCCCGGCTGCCAACCCTCGGGGGGCTGCCAACCGGGGCTCGGAGGCTCGGGCCAGTGAGGTGGCGGGTTGTAACGAGAGGTCAAGGAACGGGAACTTCCCAGGTCTGACCGGAGTCGTCGCCGTCCCACTGCACCACGAGGCCGCCGTTGACGGGGACGTCGTACAGCACCCGCATCGTGGCGGTCGTGCCCGGCTGCAGGTAGTCGACCGTGCCGCCGAGGCCGCCGTCGGCCTGCGAGTAGGAGTTCGAGGACAGATCGAGGAGACCGCCGTAGGGGGTCTTCACCTCGATTTCGTAGGGGTTGAAGAAGACTTCGCCCTCGGTCGCTTCCACGGTCGCGGTCACCGCGAGGTACTGCCCGCTCGTGGCGGGCTCAATCGTGCCGTCGTAGCTCGAGGCCGGGAGGTTATCGTTCGAAATCCACTCGGTCGTGATCGTGACCTTGCCCTTGCCGCGGTAGTTGTAGATATCCCTGGTCGCCGAGCCGTCGGCCGGTGCGGCGGCGGTGGGGGCGCTCGAGCCGCTGGGGTCAGCGGTGGGGCTCGCGGTCGGCGTTCCGGCCGAGGGGGTGGGATCCGATTCGGTGGAGGAGCCGTTGTTCAGCAGCATGACCGTGACCAGGCCGATGCCGCCAACGATGAGAGCCAGCACGGCGAGAATGATGCAGCCGAGCCACCAGAAGCGTGCCACGCAGCCCTTCGGGGGCTCCTGTCCGTTGCCCGGGCCGGAGGCCGAGTAGCTCGCGGGGGCCGACGGGGCGCTGTATTCCGGCGCGCTTCCCGAATACTCCTGCGTCGCGGCGGCGCCGCCCGCGGGGCGGGGCTCGCTCGAACCGTAGTCGTAGGACGACGGCGCTGCCGGGGCAGCGGCGGGGAGCCCGGCGGAGGGGGCGAGGGAGCCCGCCGAGCCTGCCGCGGCGATGTCGGCGCCTCCGGGGCCTTCGATTCCGGGGGCGTCGGCGGCGGCCGAGCCGTCATCGTCCAGCCAGAAGTTCCAGTCGTGCGGGGCCGGGCCCCATGCGGGATCCGGCTGCCAGCCTTCCGGGGGAGTCCAGCCCGGCTCCTGGATGGGCCAGTTCGGCGGCGGATTGAAACGATAGGCCATGAAAACAGTCCTTTGTGGAAGCGGCGCACGGTCGGGGGTGCGGGCACTGGGGACCCGTAGGAGGAATGCGCCTGTGGTGGGAAACATGACCATCGTATTTCATCCGGCGGGTGGCTTCCAGGCCCTCCGATGGGGCTTCCTGCCCACCCTGGCGAGCGCCGTGCGAGTCGGATCCGGCCGTGCCCGCTGCTCGCCAGCCCGTACGTCGGCCCCGCGTCCGCGCGCCGCGATAGAGTGAGCGGTAACAACCTTGTTGACCTAGCGTGGGAGGAATGCGGTGAGCGCACGGAGCGTCGTGGTGACCGGCGGTAATCGAGGCATCGGGTATTCGATCGCCGAATATTTTGTGGCCCAGGGGGACAGGGTTGCCGTGACCTCGCGCTCGGGAACCGGCGGCCCGGAAGGCGCCCTCACCGTGAAGGCCGACGTCACCGACGGCGCCTCGCTCGACGCCGCCTTTGCGGAGATCGAAGCTGCGCACGGCAGCGTCGAGGTCCTCATCGCGAACGCGGGCATCACCGACGATCAGCTCATGCTGCGGATGAGCGACGATTCGTTCACGAACGTGGTCGATACCAACCTCAGCGGCACCTTCCGCACCGTCAAGCGCGTCATCAAAGGGATGATGCGGGCGAAGAAGGGCCGCATCATTCTCATCTCCTCCGTCGTGGGGCTGTACGGATCGCCCGGCCAGGTCAACTACGCCGCCTCGAAGTCTGGCCTCATCGGCATGGCGCGTGCGCTGACCCGGGAACTCGGCTCGCGCGGCATCACCGCCAACGTCATCGCGCCCGGCTACATCGAGACCGAAATGACCTCGGCCCTCGACGACGGCCTCAAGAAGCAGTACCTCTCCTCCATTCCCGCCGCCCGCTTCGCCGCCCCCCTCGAAGTGGCCAAGGTGGCCGCCTTCCTGTCGAGTGATGATGCCGCGTACATCTCGGGCGCCGTCATTCCCGTGGATGGCGGACTGGGGATGGGACACTAGGGCCACCGCTTCGCGCTCGACCTTCTGATTCGTACTACCCAGGCACGGTGAATACTTTCGTGAACGAGGAACCTCCCAGTCGGCTCCTACTTCTCATGCGGCACGGCAAAGCAGACATGGCCGGCAGCACCGATAGTGAGCGTGAGCTCACCGACCGCGGCGTCACCCAGGCGCGGCTCGTGGGCGAATACCTGGCCTCCCAGGGGATTCACCCGAGCAAGGTCCTGGTCTCGCCGTCGGCCCGGACCCGGGGAACGTGGGAGGCGCTGCAGGAGACGCTCGCCGAATCCGACGCCGACGTCTCGATCCTCGATGACCTCTATCTGGGCGGCCTTGGCGACACCCTCGAGGCGATCCGCCAGGTGGACGATCAGCATCGGGTGGTGCTCGTCGTGGCGCACGAGCCGACGATGAGCCGCGCGGCCGCCTTCTTGGCGAACGAGGATGCCTCGGAGACCTCTTCGCTGGCTCAGGTGCGGATCGGGGTGCCGACAGGCTCCATGAGCGTGCTGACCTCGAGTGCCGATTCGTGGCAGGACCTCAACGAGGCCTCGCTCGTGCTGCACACCCTCGTGCGCAGTTAGCGCCCCAGTGCTGCTGGTCCCCGTGCGCCGTTAGTGCGCGTGCGTCATTAGTGCCCGGGCGCCATCAGTGTCCGAGGCGAGCGATCAGATCCGCCACGGGCCGCAGTGACGCGCCGACCTCCATGGTGAGGTGCGGTCGCAGCGCGGGCTTCGGCAGCACGCCGACGCGGACCGCGGCATGGGCCATCATGGCCGCATCGTTCGCGCCATCGCCCATTGCGATCGTGCGCTCGGGCGCAATCCCGTAGCGCTGCTGGGCGGAGGCGACGGCGGCCGCTTTAACCTCGCCCGTGACGATCCTTCCTGACACCTTCCCGGTGATCAGGCCGTCCTTCACCTCGAACTCGTTGGCCACGACCTCGTGGATGCCGAGGGAGGCGGCAAGGGGCGCGATGATCGGCGTGAAGCCGCCGGAGACGAGCATGATCCGCCAGTGCGCGGCGTGTGCGGCCTCGACCACCTCGCGGGCGCCGTCGCGCAGCTGAAGCTTCCCGGCAACCTCATCGAGCAGCCCGGCGTCGAGCCCCGCGAGCAGCGAGACGCGCTCGCGAAGCGAGGCGGCAAAGTCAAGTTCGCCGCGCATCGCACGGGTCGTGATGTCCTCGACCCTAGAGCGCACGCCAGCGTGATCGGCGACGAGTTCAATGACCTCCTGCGTGAGGAAGGTCGAATCAACATCGGAGGCGAGCAGGCCGCGGTAAGAAGTCACGGCATCCAGCGTAGCCGGGCAGCCCCGGTGCTGTGGCGACTGAGCGTTACTGCGGCTCGATGATCGTTCCCTTGCCCACGACCGTGATGCCGGACTCCGTGACGGTCCACCCGCGCGCGAGGTCCGCTTCGCGGTCCAGCCCGATCTGGGTGCGCGGCGGGATCACCACGTCCTTGTCGATGATGGCGCGGTGAATCTGCGAGTGTCGGCCCACGATCACGTTGTCCATGATCACCGAGTCGGAGATCGACGCCCACGAGTGGAACTGGGCGCCGGGGCTGACCACCGAGTTGGAGATCTGGGCGCCGGAGACCACGACGCCTGCGGAGATGATGGAATCGACGGCCGTGCCGACGCGCCCCGGTCCGGCGTGGACGAACTTCGCGGGAGCGAGCGCCGAACGCGACTCCGTGAACACCGGCCAGTCCGTGTTGTAGAGGTTGAACACGGGGTGGATCGAAATGAGGTCCATGTGGGCGTCGTAGAACGCGTCGAGCGTTCCCACGTCGCGCCAGTAGTCGCGGTCGCGGTCGGTCGAGCCCGGCACGTCGTTGCGGATGAAGTCGTACACGCCCGCACTGTCCCGATCCACGAAATAGGGGACGATGTCGCCGCCCATGTCGTGCTTCGAGCCCTCGGTCTCGGCGTCCTCGGTCACGGCCTTCACCAGGGCGTCGGCGGTGAAGACGTAGTTGCCCATGGAGGCGAGCACGGAGGAGGGGTCGTCGGCGAGGCCCTGGGTGTCAGTGGGCTTTTCCACGAACCGGGCGATCTTCGTGGGATCGGCGGGATCCACTTCGATGACCCCGAACTGATCGGACTCTTCGATGGGCTGGCGGATTGCGGCCACCGTGCAGTCGCGGCCGGAGTCGATGTGGTCCTCCACCATCTGCGAGAAGTCCATGCGGTACACGTGGTCCGCGCCCACGACCACCACGTAGTCGGGCTTGTTGTCGCGGATGAGGTTGAGGCTCTGGTAGATCGCATCGGCGCTGCCGAGGTACCAGTGCTTGCCCATGCGCTGCTGGGCGGGCACGGGGGCCACGTAGTTGCCGAGCAGGGAGCTCATGCGCCACGTCTTGGCGATGTGCGTGTCCAGCGAGTGCGACTTGTACTGGGTCAGGACCACGACCTGCAGGTATCCCGAGTTCACGATGTTCGACAGGGCGAAATCGATGAGGCGGTAGGAGCCGCCGAACGGGACCGCTGGCTTGGCGCGGTCGAGCGTGAGCGGCATGAGGCGCTTGCCTTCTCCGCCGGCGAGGACAATTGTGAGGACCTTCGTTGCGACCATACCTGCGAGAATAGCCCAAAGGTAATGTTCATCACTAATCGAGAGTCCCGTTGTTCACCGGCTGGACGGGCAGCAGGAGACCGAGCGTTGGAAGGCGCTCGGTTCCGGCGGTCCCAGCAGGCCCGCGGCGCGATGTCTACGATGGGTGGTGGCGGGATCACGAGGCCCGCGAAGCGGCCCCGGAGAGGTGGAACACGTGAACATGCGAGTCGACATTCTGAGCAAGGAGTACCCGCCCGAGGTCTACGGCGGTGCCGGGGTCCACGTCGAGGAACTCACGCGCGTGCTGCGTGGCCACGCCGACGTGCGCGTGCGCTGCTTCGGCGCCGAACGGGACGAAGAGGGCGTCCAGGCCTACCCCGTGCCCGAAACCCTCGCCGAGGCCAACGGCGCCCTCCAGACCTTCGGCGTGGATCTGGCGATGGCGGAGGACTGCGGCGGCGCCGACCTCGTGCATTCGCACACGTGGTACGCGAACTTCGCGGGCTTCGCCGCCTCGCAGCTGTACGACATCCCGCACGTGGTCTCCGCCCACTCCCTCGAGCCGCTGCGCCCCTGGAAGGCCGAGCAGCTCGGCGGCGGCTATCAGCTCAGCTCCTTCGCCGAACGGACCGCCTACGAGAACGCCGACGGCATCATCGCGGTCTCGGGCGGTATGCGCGAGGACATCCTGCGCTCCTACCCGAACGTTGATCCGAGCCGGGTCTTCGTGGTCCACAACGGGATCGACGTTGAGCAGTGGGCGCCGAACCCGGCCACCGATGTGCACGCGCGCTTCGGGATCGATCCGGGCGCCCCGACCGTCATCTTCGTGGGGCGCATTACGCGCCAGAAGGGCCTGCCCTACCTGCTGCGCGCCCTGCGCGACCTCGATGCGGGCGTCCAGGTGGTGCTGTGCGCGGGCGCGCCTGACACGAAGGAGATCGCCGCCGAGGTTGAAGGCCTCGTGGCCGACCTCCAGGGCGAACGCGACGGCGTATTCCTCATCTCCGAGATGCTGCCCCGCCACGAACTCACCCAGCTCCTCACGCACGCCACAACCTTCGTGTGCCCCTCGATCTACGAGCCGCTCGGCATCGTGAACCTCGAGGCGATGGCATGCGGCATCCCCGTCGTCGGCACCGCCACCGGCGGGATCCCCGAGGTCATCGTCCACGGCGAGACCGGGATCCTCGTCCCCATCGAACAGGTGAGCGACGGCACCGGCACCCCCGTGAACCCGGAGGCTTTCGTGGCTGATCTCGCGGCCGCGCTCAACGACATGGTGCGCGATCCCGAGCGGGCGCGGCGCTGGGGCGTCGCCTCGCAGGAGCGGGCCCGCGAGCACTTCTCGTGGGACTCGATCGGTGAGCGCACCATGGAGGTGTACCGGCAGGTCCTCGCGGCCCGCGGGCGCTAGGTTCGGGCAGCCGTCGGCCCCTCGGAGTTGAACGGGGCCGAGCCCACGGTCCCGGGCCCGGCGTGGTGGTCCGGCTCCGGGCGCACGTCCGAAAACTCGGTCGTGCCGGCGTCGGTATCTACCTGGGCGACGAGCGCGCTCACGCGCGTGCCCACCTCGGCCTCCGCACGCACCCAGCGACTCAGCGGGGGCTCGCGGAACTGCACCTCGATCCGGGGACCGGAGGACTGGCCGTTCGAGCCCTTGGCGGGGCGATGATCGATCACGGTCCCTCCGAGGCGCTCGCCGCTATAGGTGGCGAGCACAGCAACATCCACGATCTCCTGCGCCTCGCGTTCGAGCGCTCCGGCCACGCGGGCCGCGCTCGCCATGAGCTCGGGCACGCGCGGGAGGGCCGCCAACAGGTCGGGGTCGACGGCCTCGCCCGATGTGTGGGCGAAGCAGAGGGCGAGGACGAAGCGGTCCACGAGCCGCCGCAGCGGCGCGGTCGTGTGCGCGTACGGCGCCCCGAGGGCCGACTGGATCGGGTTCTCCGGCACCTGCCCGTCCGTGAAGGCCTCGTAGCCCGCGCCGCGAAACAGGCTCGCCGCCTGGTTGATGAGCGCCATGTGCCGCCCCTTCGTCCAGTCCAGGGTGCGAAGAAAATCGCCATAGGCCATGTCCTCGGGCCACGGCGCGCCGAGCGCGGCCGCCTGGCGACGAAACCGCTGAACCGCTTCGGGCGGTGCGGGCGGCATGGTGCGCAGGATTCCCGTGCCTGCCTCGCACATGATCTCGGCGGCGACCATCCCGGTCATGAGCGAGATCTGCGCGTTGGCCCGCTCGATCGGATGCTGCTCGCGCCACGCGAGGCTCAGGTGCGGGCCGTCGATCTGTACTCGCTGTTCGGGAGCCCCGAGTGAGGCGCCGCCACGCTCGGCTTCCAGGAGCTCGCGTGCGTCGCCCACCTCCTGCAGCAGTTCCATCAGCGGGTGTCCATTGCCCGCATCCAGGTCCTTTTGCGCCGCGTCATAGGCCAGCTTTTCTCGCGAACGCACGAGCGCCCGCACGAGCGACACCTCGCGCACGCGAGCGTCGGCCCCGAGCTCCATGTCCCACACGAACGCCGGAGCCACCTGGCCGGGCAGGAGCGAGGCCGCTCCCTCCGATATCGCCTCGGGATGCAGGGGCACGCGCCGATCCGGCAGGTAGATCGTGAAGCCCCGCATCCGCGCCTCCGCATCGAGCGCGCCACCGGCCTCAACGAAGAGCGGCACGTCGGCAATCGCGTACCGCACCCGGTAGCCGTCGGCCGTGCGTTCCAGGTGGACCGCCTGATCCAGGTCGGTGGACTCCGCGGGATCCAGCGTCACGAACTCGATATCCGTGAGATCCACGTGCGTCCGCGCCCGCTCGCGCCACGTGTCCACGGCGCGGGCCGTCTCGGCGAGCGCCTCGGTGGGAAACTCGGTGCGGGCATCCGAGTCCTGCACGAGGGCGTCGATGCGCGCCGCGATGGGTGCGAGGGGAGTGGGGAGCGAATCGGCGCCGGGACGCGGGGCAAGGGCAAGGCGACGTGCTCTCACGAGGGCTCCTTCGGCTCGGGTGCGCGCGAAAATCGCGTGCTGTGTGCAGTGTACTGAGGCGTGAGCGGTCAGGTGGCTGCGTGTCCTGTGCCTTTGCGCGTGCGCGCGGTCAAGCTGCCGTAGGCTGGTGGGCATGGTTTGCGTGGCACAGATGAGCGATGTGGTGGTTCGGCGCGGTGGCAAGACACTGCTGGACAAGGTCAATCTCCGCATCGACGAGGGGCAGCGCTGGGTGATCCTCGGGCCGAACGGCGCCGGAAAGTCCACCCTCGTGCGGCTGCTCGCCTCGCGCCTGCATCCCACGAGCGGCACCGTGCAGATCCTCGACGAAACCCTCGGTCGCGTCGATGTTTTCGAGCTTCGGCCCCTCATCGGCCTCGCGAGTCAGGAACTCGCCGATTCCGTCCCGGCCTCGGAAACCGCCCTCGATGTCGTGGTCACCGCCGGGTACTCCGTCGTCGGCCGCTGGCGCGAGACCTACGAGGCCGAAGACCTCGAGCGGGCCCACAGGCTCCTCGCCGCCTTCGGCGTTGCGGACCTTGCCGAGCGCACCTTCGGCACCCTCTCCACCGGTGAGAAGAAGCGCGTGCTGTCCGCGCGCGCCCTCATGACCGACCCCGAACTTCTGCTCCTGGACGAACCGGCCTCCGGCCTCGACGTGGGCGGCCGCGAAGAACTCGTCCGCTCGCTCGCCACACTCGCGAAGGACCCCGCGACCCCCGTGACCGTCCTCGTCACCCACCACCTCGAGGAAATCCCGCCGGGCTTCACCCACGCACTGCTCCTTCGCGACGGCGCCGTCGTGGCCTCCGGCCCCATTGGCGACACCCTCACCTCGCAAAACCTGACGCGCACCTTCGGCCTGCCCCTCGTCCTCGATACGGCGGGCGAGCGCTTCTTCGCCCGCGCCGTCGAGCTGGGCTAGCTCGGTCCATGCCCCTCATTCACCTCGCCGACGAGCCCGAACACCCGCTGCTCGCCGACTACGTCGCCATGACCGACGTCAAACTCCGCACCACCCTCGAAGTCGAACGCGGCCTCTTCATGGCCGAAAGCTACAACGTGATCGACCGCGCCCTCGCCGCAGGCGCCACCCCACGCTCCTTCATGATGAGCGAGCGGTGGCTCACCAAATTCGCGCCCCTGTTCACCCGCACGCCCGACGTGCCCGTGTTCGTCGCCAGCGAGGCCGAACTCGAAACCACGACCGGCTTCCACGTCCACCGCGGCGCCCTCGCCTCCATGCAGCGCCCGCCCCAGCCAAGCCTCGAAGACCTGCTCGACGCAGCCGACGCCGCCGACGGCCGCTCCCGCCTCGTCATCCTCGAAAACCTCGTGGACCACACCAACGTCGGCGCCTGCTTCCGCTCCGCCGCCGCCCTCGGCATCAACGCCGTGCTCGTGACCCCGCGCTGCGCCGACCCCCTCTACCGCCGCTCCATCCGCGTCTCCATGGGCACCGTCTTCCAGGTCCCCTGGACCCGGATCGACCCGTGGCCAAGCGGCATCGACCAGCTCCAGGCGGCAGGCTACGTCGTGGCCGGGATGACCCTCGGTGAGGGAGCGATCACCCTCGATGAGCTGGTCGCCGAGGACCACCCGCGGCTCGCCCTCGTGTTCGGCACCGAAGGCCACGGCATGAGCGAGCGAGCTGACTCCATGCTTGATCGCCGCGTCACCATCCCCATGGCCGGTGGCGTGGACTCACTCAACGTCGCGGCTTCTTCGGCTGTTGCGTTTTATGCGACGCGGTGAGCCTCGAATTCGGCGTGGACTGCGTCGACGCGACCACGGGGGACCTGCGGCTGAAGGGTACGGCGCGCGACCGATCGTGGAATGGATGGAGCGCCATCAGGTGGCGCTTTACGTCGCCGGGCTGGCACTTGGGGCCGTCGCCGGGCTCGCCTGGCCCGCGGTCGCCCAACCGGCCGAGATCGCGATCCACCCCGTACTGGCGCTGCTGCTTTACGCCACGTTCGTCGGCATCCCTTTCGCCAGGATTGGGCAGGCGTTCAGGGACTGGCGCTTCTTGTCGACCGTCCTCGTCCTCAACTTCGTCCTGGTGCCGCTGCTCGTCGGGCTGCTGTCGCGGATCGTCGCGCACGACGAGGCGCTGCTCGTCGGAGTGCTGTTCGTACTGCTGACCCCGTGCATCGACTACGTCATCGTCTTCTCGGGACTGGCCGGCGGCGACGAGGAGCGGCTCCTCGCGGCTGTGCCGCTGCTGATGGTCGCGCAGATGCTCCTGCTGCCGGTCTACCTGTGGCTGTTCGTCGGGGCCGAGGTCGTCGGCTCCGTCGAGTTCGCCCCGTTCGTCGAGGCGTTCGTTCTCATCATCGCTCTGCCCCTGGTCGCCGCCGGGCTCACCCAGCTCGCCGCTGCTCGGACCCGGCACGGGCGGAAGGCCGAGCCGGTCGTTATGGGCGCGATGGTGCCGCTGATGATCGCCACTCTCGCGGTCGTGGTCGCCTCGCAGGTCGCTGGAGTGGGAGCGCGGCTCGGTTCCTTGCTCCTGGCGGTGCCGGTCTTCGTCCTCTTCGCCGCCGTCATGGTCCCGGTGGGGATGCTTGCCAGCCGTGTAGCCGGCCTCGATGTACCCGGCAGACGCGCGATCGTATTCAGCGGCGCTACCCGGAACTCGCTGGTCGTGCTCCCGCTAGTCCTCGCCCTGCCCGCGGCGTTCGACCTGGCACCGCTGGTTGTGGTCACGCAGACGATGGTCGAGCTCGTCGCGATGGTCGTGTTCGTCCGACTCGTGCCCCGGCTCGTCCGGGTACGCAAGGGCCGGGCGGGTGAGCCGACCTCGGCAGGCGTCTTGTTGACAACTTCTGAATGAGACGAAACCTGATCCCGGCTCTTGGCTGGAGTTCGACTCCGCTCGCTCCGACACTCAATCCTGGGTCTCATGGACATGTAGCGACCGCTGAGTTTCCCCTTGTCGCTTCAGGCATCATCACAGCCCCATGCATTGCCAGGTCTTTTACCGTGCACCGAGTCACCGCCCTTGTGTGTGAGCGTGGCCAAGGCCTCGTCCTGGTCGGCGCTGACAAGCGCTGCGACCGGAGAGGAGCGCTGCTCATCGGGGCTCTACGTGCGGGAGCGAATGTGCTCGGTGGCCAGGTTGGCGAAGATCGGCACCGTCGCGGCCAGCGAGGAGAGGAACTCGGTGGCCGTCTGCGCCGGGTTTCTCAGGTCGGCGCTACCCCGACGCAGGGCCTCGACGACCCCGACGGGGTCCTCGGCGAGCAAGCCGGTCAGGAACGTGTCCGGGTGGACGGCATCGACCTGCCAGCCTCTCGTCGAATCTGATGGAAAGTCCTTGAGATTGAACGTCACGAGCGCGCGGGCTTCAGCACGCACGGCGGCCGCGAGCACGTGGCGGTCCTTCGGGTCGCAGGTCATGTCCGCGATCAGATGGTCGAAGTCGTCGACGAGTGCGGCTTCCCCGAAGGCGACACGCATCGTGCGCACTCGGTGGGCAGCCTTTTCCTCGCTGATGCCGAGCTTCGGGAGGTTGCGCTGCACCTCATCGAGGATACGGTCCGACCAGAGCAGCTCGAAGATCCCGGCTTCGGATAGCCACAGCAACGTTGTCGCCAGTCTGATCGGCACCAGTACGCACGCGTCGAGGATGGCGACTCGGGTGCTCCCTGCTGTGTCACTCACCGGGTCTCGATCACCCGGTCCGCGGGGGTGTCCTCGGTGACGTCGCCGGCGAGTTCGGCCATCGCCGAGCGCCTCCGCGTTCGAGTCTCTGCCTGGTAGCGCGCCAGCTCTGCCACCGGGATCCGCCGGTGCACGGCGCTGGTCTGCGCTCGCATCTCGCCACGGTCGACCAGCCGCACCACGGTCATTCGACTGACGCCGAGCAGCGCGGCCGCATGGCTTGTGGAAATCGTCGCTTCGGCAGGGAATACGACCGCGTCGTCACTGGTCTCGAGCACGTCGACCAGCCGGGCGAACGCTGCGCGGGCGCTGTCCGTGATCTCCGGCGCGACGCGTAGCGCTTCGTCTACCGCTTCGCGCAGCCGCAATGCCTTGTCTTGCGTGATTGCTCCAGCCATGTCTCCATTCTACGCCATCAAACGCTCAAAACGCACAGGGGTGGTGCTGTGTGGTTTCGGTAGGGGCCATCGGGTTCGAGGTCGGCACCGAAGGCCACGGCATGAGCGAGCGAGCCGATTCCATGCTTGATCGCCGCGTCATCATCCCCATGGCCGGTGGCGTGGACTCACTCAACGTCGCGGCCTCCTCGGCTGTTGCGTTCTATGTGACGAGGTGAGCGCACATGGCGCCCGACGCGCGGTGCGGACGACGCGCGTCGGACTCGTGGGCCCGCATCCCGTCCAGTGCCACTGGCGCCCACTACCCTTGAGTATCAACCCGCTAACACCGTGAGCGCGCCGTGGCGCGAAGGAGACATGCCCTAATGGCACCGAGCACCAAAGAGGCGCAGCGCGCCGAGCTGCACAAGACGATCTGGCGCATCGCCAACGACATGCGCGGCAGCGTCGACGGCTGGGACTTTAAGTCCTACGTGCTGGGGATGCTGTTCTATCGGTTCATCTCGGAGAACATCACCGCCTTCATCAACAAGGGGGAACACGAGGCCGGTGAAACGTGGTTCGACTACACGCGCATGCGCGACTCAGAGGCGGAGTTCGCTCGCGATGGGCTCGTCGCGGACAAGGGCTTCTTCATCCTGCCGTCCGACCTGTTCGCCAATGTGCGGGAGCGCGCGGCGCGGGACGAGAACCTCAACGAGACGCTCGAGCGCGTGTTCACGAACATCGAGGGCTCCGCGGTCGGCACCGAGAGCGAGAACGACATCAAGGGGCTGTTCGACGACCTTGACGTGAACAGCAACAAGCTGGGCTCGACGGTCGCCAAGCGCAACCAGAAGCTGGTGAAGCTGCTCGATGCGATCGGTGACCTGCCCCTGGGGCGCTGGGAGGACAACTCGATTGACCTGTTCGGCGATGCCTACGAGTACCTCATGCAGATGTACGCCGCAAACGCGGGCAAGTCCGGTGGTGAGTACTACACGCCGCAGGAGGTCTCCGAGCTGCTGGCCCGCATCACGGTGGTCGGCAAAACGCAGGTCAACAAGGTATACGATCCGGCGGTCGGCTCGGGATCCCTGCTGCTGAAGTTCAACAAGGTACTCGGCGAGAATAAAGTTCGCGGAGGGTTCTACGGTCAGGAGATCAACCTGACCACGTACAACCTCGCGCGGATCAACATGTTCCTGCACGACGTGAACTACACCGAGTTCAACTTCGCCCACGGAGACACCCTGATCGACCCCCAGCACTGGGACGACGAGCCGTTCGAGGCGATCGTCTCCAACCCGCCGTATTCGATCAAGTGGGAGGGCGATGCCAACCCGCTGCTGATCAACGACGAGCGGTTCGCGCCGGCCGGTGTCCTCGCGCCGAAGTCGAAGGCCGACCTTGCCTTCACGATGCACATTCTCAGTTGGCTGGCAGTCAACGGCACGGCGGCGATTGTTGAGTTCCCCGGCGTGCTGTATCGCGGGGGAGCGGAGAAGAAGATCCGCCAGTATCTGATCGACAACAACTACGTCGACGCCGTTATCCAGCTTCCGGCTGACCTGTTCTTCGGGACCACGATCGCCACCTGCATCCTTGTGCTGAAGAAGTCGAAGAAGACCAGTGACGTGCTGTTCATCAACGCATCGGCCGAGTTCACGCGGGTGGGCAACAAGAACAAGCTGCTCGAGGAGCACCAGGGGCGAATCCTTGAAGCGTTCACGACGCGCGAGCCCGAGGACTACTTCGCGGCGCTCGTGAGCAACGAGGCTATCGCCGCCAACGACTACAACATCGCGGTGTCCTCCTACGTCGAGGCCGAGGACACCCGCGAAGAAGTCGACATCACGGAGTTGAATGCGGAGATCGCGCGCATCGTGGCGCGCCAGGCTGAGCTTCGTACCGCTATCGACGCGATTGTGGCAGACCTGGAAGGCACGCGGTCATGACGGAGATGCCCAATTGGGAAGGCTTCATGATCCCGACGCTGCGCGTCATGAGCGACGGCGTGGTGCGGCACTCGCGCGAGTTGCAGCCAATGACCGCCGACGAGGTTGGACTGTCGGATGAACAGCGGCGCGAGTTGCTCCCGTCGGGAAGTCAGGAGAAGTACAAGAATCGGATCGGCTGGGGTGTCTCGTTCCTGACGAATGTTGGTGCGCTCACGCGACCGAGGCGCGGTCACTACCAGATCACCGATGCGGGCAGGCAGCTCATCGAACTGTTTCCGAACGGTGCCAAGGAGCGCGATATCAAGGCGCTCGGTGCAGACCCCCGTTCGCCGATCCGCGAGTACGTGGCATCCACGGACCCCAAGACGGCTGAGTCTGCATCGACCGCACCGGCCAAAGAATCGTCGATGACGCCCATCGAGCAGGTGCAGAGCGGCGTTGAACGTATCCACGACGAGGTCGCGGTCGAGCTACTTGCCCGGCTCCAGGGGAAGGATCCGGGTTTCTTCGAACAGGCAGTCGTGGATTTGCTGCTGGCAATGGGCTACGGCGGCACCACCGGGGCCGGTAGCGTCACGCAGATCAGTAACGACGGCGGCATCGATGGCGTGATTGACCAGGACATCCTGGGCCTCAGCCGCGTCTACATCCAGGCCAAGCGCTACAAGGGTGACAACTCCGTGGGCCGTCCCGACCTGCAGGCGTTCGTCGGAGCACTCAGCGGTAAAGCAGACAGTGGCGTCTTCATTACGACGAGCCGGTTCTCCGAAGGAGCGCGCCTCTACGCCGAGAACGTGCCAACACGCATCATCCTGATCGATGGTGCCCGGCTCACCGGACTCATGATCCGCTACGGCGTCGGCGTACAGGTCAAAGAGACCTACAAGGTTGTTGAGATCGACGAGGACTTCTTCGCATGAACCGCATCGAGAAACTGATCCAGGAGCTGTGCCCGGATGGGGTGGAGTTCTACGAGCTGCGAGAAATTTTCTCGATAAAAGGTGGCTATACGCCTTCGAAGAGTGACCCGACGGCTTGGGCAGACGGCACTGTTCCATGGTTCCGAATGGAGGACATTCGCGAGAATGGTCGTTTGCTCGACGAGTCGCTACAGTACATCAACGAAAGCGCTGTGAAGGGTGGAAGGCTGTTTCCGGCGAATTCGATTCTCGTGGCAACCTCGGCAACCATTGGAGAACATGCCTTGATAGCTGTGCCTCACCTCTCCAATCAAAGATTCACCTCGCTCTCCATCAAGGAAGACTTTGCGGCCCGGTTCGACATTAAGTTCATCTTCTACTACTGCTTTGTGCTCGATGAGTGGTGTCAACGTAACACAACAACGTCAAGTTTTGCCAGCGTGGATATGTCTGGATTCAAGAAGTTTAAATTCCCCGTTCCTCCGCTTGAAGTTCAGCGTGAAATCGTGCGAATCTTGGATAAGTTCACTAAGCTGGAAGCAGAACTGGAGGCGGAGCTAGAGGAAGAGCTACAGGCGCGGCGCTGCCAGTACGAGCACTATCGTGCCGAGTTTCTGGCATTCAGCAAAGAGGTTCCCCACTACCGTTTGGACAAAGTTGCCTTTTATGCTAATGGCAAGGCTCACGAGAAGCTTGTTCTAGACGGTGCAGAAATTCCACTCGTGACGGCACGTTTCATCTCACGCAACGGTGAAGCCAATCGGTATGTTCCGCTTGAGGATGTGCTCACACCGGGGCGGGTTGGCGATGTTGCGCTGGTGCTTAGTGACCTGCCGAATGGGCGGGCACTGGCACGGACTTTTTTTGTTGATCGCGACGACGGCTATGCAATCAACCAGCGGGTAGCGCGGATTACAGTGAAGGATCCGTCGCAGCTCAATCCAAAGTTTCTTCACTTTCTGCTCGACCGTAATCGTGGGCTACTTAAATACGATAACGGAGTTGACCAGACCCATCTGAGTAAGGGTCAGGTAACGGGGCTCATGATTCCAGTTCCGAGCCTCGATGAGCAGAACCGAATCGTCGATGACCTTGACAGGTTCCACACGCTCGTCAACGACCTTAGCGTCGGCCTCCCGGCCGAGCTCAACGCTCGCCGCAAGCAGTACGAGTATTACCGTGATCTTCTCTTGACGTTCAAGGAGCTACCCGCATGAGTGACGCGCAGGCACGCACGTACGATCCGATCGCGATCTCGTCGGAGAGCACGGTTGTCGCCGAATATGTCTCGGACACTGTTGAGGCTGAGGCGTACCAGTCGGAAGCAGCGCTCGAGCGGGAGATGATTCGTCTCCTGGAGTCGCAGGCCTACGAGTACCTGTCGATCACATCCGAGGCGCAGTTGGTCGCGAACTTGCGTGCCCAGCTCCAGCACCTCAACGGCATCACATTCTCGGACACCGAGTGGGAAACATTCTTCACCACGAAGATCGCCGGAAAGAACGACGGCATCGTCGAGAAAACCGTGCGTGTCCAGGAGGACCACGTTCAGATCTTGAAGCGCGACGACGGTTCGACGAAGAACATCTCGCTGATCGACAAGTCGAACATCCACAACAATCGCCTGCAGGTTATCAACCAGTACGAGATCGACCGGGGCGAAGGCGGCGCGAACTACGCCAACCGCTACGACGTGACCGTGCTGGTGAACGGTCTGCCGATGGTACACATCGAGCTGAAACGCCGCGGCGTCGACATCCGTGAGGCGTTCAACCAAATCCGTCGGTACCAGCGCGACAGCTTCTGGGCCAGCTCCGGCCTGTTCGAATACGTTCAGCTGTTCGTGATCAGCAACGGGACCCTGACCAAGTACTACTCCAACAGCACCCGCGCAAAACACCTGAAAGACGCGCAGAAGGCAACCAGTCCGGGCCGGGGGAAGAAGTCAAGCAACTCCTTCGAGTTCACAAGCTGGTGGGCCGATGCGTCCAACAAGCCGATCACCGAGCTGACGGCATTCGTTCGCACGTTTCTCGCGAAGCACTCTCTGCTGAACATCCTCACGAAGTACTGCGTGCTCACCGCCGACCGCGATCTGCTGGTGATGCGTCCGTACCAGATCGTCGCGACCGAGCGGATCCTGCAGAAAATCGATATTTCCACTAACTACCGCACCCTCGGAACGGTCGCTGCCGGAGGCTACGTGTGGCACACGACGGGCTCGGGCAAGACCCTCACCTCGTTCAAGTCGGCGCAGCTCGCTTCCAGGCTCCCGAGCGTGGACAAGGTGCTGTTCGTCGTTGACCGCAAGGACCTCGACTACCAGACGATGCGCGAGTACGACCGATTCGAGAAAGGCGCGGCCAACTCGAACGCTTCCACGGCGATCCTCAAGAAGCAGCTGGAAGACCCGGGCGCGCGGATCATCATCACGACGATCCAGAAGCTGTCCATGTTCATCAAGTCGAACAAGGGCCATGAAGTGTTTTCCGGGCACGCGGTCATCATCTTCGACGAGTGCCACCGGTCGCAGTTCGGCGATATGCACACCGACATCACACGGGCGTTCAAGAAGTACAACCTGTTCGGCTTCACCGGGACACCGATCTTCGCCGCGAACTCAAGCACCGGCGGCAACCCGCAGTTGCGGACAACCGAGCAGGCCTTCGGTCAGAAGCTCCACACCTACACGATCGTCGACGCGATCACGGACAAGAACGTGCTCCCGTTCCGGATCGACTACGTCAACACTGTGAAAATTGGGACCCCCGACGATGCGCAGGTGACAGCGATCGACCGGGAGAAAGCGCTGCTGGACCCGCGCCGGATCAGCGAGATCGTGAAGTACACCCTGGAGCACTTCGACCAGAAAACTAAGCGCACTTCGAGCTATGAGCACGGCGTCGTCACGAACGTCGCCGACTCGGTGCAGAGTCGACGCCAGGCGGAAGCGATCAAGCAGCAGAAGCGTGTTCGCGGTTTCAACGCGCTGTTCGCGACCGCGTCAATCGATGCGGCGCGAACCTACTACAACCACTTCCAGCTGCAGATGGAACAGCTGCCACCGGACAAGCGTCTGAAGATCGGCCTGATCTTCAGCTACGGTGCGAACGAGGCGGAGGCCGACGGCATCCTCGACGACGAAGCGTTCGACACCGAAGCGCTCACGAGCGACACCCGCACGTTCCTCGAAGACGCGATCCAGGACTACAACGAGATGTTCGGGACCAGCTACGACACGAGCGCGGACCGGTTCCAGAACTACTACAAGGACCTGTCACAGCGGATGAAGAACCGCGAGATCGACCTCGTGATCGTCGTGAACATGTTCCTCACCGGCTTCGATGCCACGACGCTCAACACCCTGTTTGTGGACAAGAACCTGCGCGCACACGGCCTGATCCAGGCCTACTCGCGCACGAACCGCATCCTCAACTCGGTCAAGACCTACGGCAACATCGTTGCCTTCCGAGATCTCGAGGAGGAGACCAACCACGCGCTCGAGCTATTCGGCAACAAAGACGCTCGAGGTGTCGTGCTGCTCAAGCCGTACGACGACTACTACGGCACCTACACGGGCAAGGTGCAGGAGCTGCTGACCCACTTTCCGATCGGCGAGCCGATCGTGAGCGAGCAGGCGAAGAAGGACTTCATCCAGCTGTTCGGCCATATCCTGCGCCTGCGGAACATCCTGACCTCATTCGATGAGTTCGCCGACAACGATCCGCTCACCGAGCGACAGCGGCAGGACTACACGAGCATCTACCTGCGATTGCGGGACGAGTTCATTCGCGAGCACGACGGTGAGAAGGCGCCTATCAACGAGGACGTGGTCTTCGAGATCGAACTCGTCAAGCAGGTCGAGATCAACGTCGACTACATCCTGATGCTCGTGGAGAAGCTGCGCTCCGAGAAAGGCGACGGCGACGACAAGGAGATCCGTGCCGAGATCTCTCGGGCGGTCAGCGCCAGCCCGGGCCTGCGTAGCAAACGCGACCTGGTCGAAGACTTCGTCGAGTCGGTCTCAATGCTCGGCGGCGTCGACGAACAGTGGGAGGCTTTCGTCGCGGCAAAACGCGCCGCGGAGCTCACGGCGATTATCGAAGCCGAGAACCTCAAGCCTGACGAGGCTCGAGCCTTCATCGATGCGGCCTTCCGCGATGGTCAACTGCGCACGACGGGCACCGAGATCACTCGCATCCTGCCACCCGTGTCACGATTCAACCGCGAGGCCGGTCATGGCGAGAAGAAGAAACGGGTCGTCGACGCGCTCTCCAGGTTCTTCGAGAGGTTCCGGGGGCTTGGCGCGGGAAGTGACGAGCCGGAGAGCTGACGCCAGCGCTGTCATCGATCTCGCTGGCGTGCCGCGCCCATGCCCCTGAACACGAGAGCGCCGCAGTGCCCCTCCGGCGCTGACTTTAAATGTCTCACCCCCTCACCACACTGGGAACAGATGTTCGACCACGGTGTCTGAGCGAACGGTCTGCTTGATTTTGACCCGCTCGTCGCACTAATGTTCGAACACGTGTTCGGATCGTGTGAGGGGAGGTGTGGGGCAGATGAGCGTCGCTGCTATCGATGTGCGTGCCCAGCGGCTGGCGCTGGCCCAGGAGGTTCTGGGGCGGGCGGAGGAAAAGACGGCACGCAGCGCCTCCGCCCCGGCGCAGCCTCGCGACGATGCCCTGCAGGTGCAGGGGTTTCCCGTTCCTGCGCCGCTCGCCCAGATCATGCCGGAGCGGGGGCTGAGGCCCGGCAGCAGCGTGGGCATTGCCGGGGCCTGCCGCACGTCGGTGGCGCTCAGCCTCGCGGGCGCGGCGATGGGGGAAGAGTCGTGGTGTGCGCTTGTGGGGATGCCCCACGTGGGGATTGGCGTGCTCGGGGACCTGGGAATTGATCCCTCCCGAACGGTGCTTGTTCCCACGCCGGGGGCGCACGCGGGCGCGGCCCTCTCCGCCCTCGTGGACGGTATCGACGTGGTGGTCATGGGTGAAGACATGGAGCTGCCGCCCGCCCTGTGGCGTTCCGTCACGGCGAGGGCACGCACCCAGGGATCGCTGCTCGTGCGCATGGCCTCCACGAGTGGTGACGAGCGCTCCGATCTGAAGATCTCCAGTCGCCATGTGGCGTGGGGCGGTCTTGCGTGCGGGAGCGGGCGCATCCGCTTTCGCCGCGTGCACCTCACGAGCGCGGGCAAGGCGGTCGCGCCGGGGCAGGCGGGCATTGATGTGCGGTTGCCGACGGTGACGGGGATGCTGGCATCCGTCGCGCCCGCCCCCGCAACCGTGCGTTCCCTGCCGACCCGCGGGGTGGCCCCTGTCGCCGCTGTCGATCATGTGGTTTCGCGAGGCCCCGCCCTCACGCTCGTGCCCGTGCCCGAAACTTCGCCCGTGCCGGTATCTGCACCTACACCCGCATCTGCGCCGCTCACCCTCGTGAGGGGGAAGTGATGGCGCCGCCCGAGGCTACGGCTGCCACCACGACCCGGACGGCGTGCGTGCGCGTGCCCGCGTGGCCGCTCGTGGCCGCCATCGAGGCGCGCGAGCGCGCGGATGAGACCGTGCCCGAGGAGTTTGCGGTGATCGAGAACCACCGGATCATCGCCGTCTCCGCGGCCGCTGCCGCCGCGGGCGTCGAGGTGGGGATGAAGAAACGCAGCGCCGAAGCGCTCTGCCCCGGACTCATGCGCGCCGAACGCGACCGCGATACCGAATGGGTGATCTTCGAGGCCGTAGCTGCCGCCGTGGATACCGTCGCCTCCGGAGTGGAAGCACTCGCGCCCGGGATGCTGCTCATGCACGCGCGCGGCCCCGCGCGCCACGCCGGTGGGGAAGAACTGCTCGCCCAGGCTCTCGTGGATGCCGTTGCCGATCTCACCGGGTGGGAATGCACCGTGGGAATCGCCGACGGCCCCCTTGCCGCCATTCTCGCCTCCCTCACCGGCAGGCGCATCCATGAAGGGGCCTCGGCCCGCTTCCTGGCCCCGCATCCCATCGCCGCGCTCGCCCACGCCCCCGTGGGTCAGAGCGCGCGATTGACGCCTTCGCGGCGCGGTGCGCACGCGCCCGTGGATCGGGCCGAGGTCATTGACCTGCTGGGGCGACTCGGCATTGCCACGCTCGGGGACTTCGCTGCGCTTCCCGCCGCCTCGGTGCAGGAACGCTTCGGTGCGGAGGTGGCGCTGCTGCACCTTCTATCCCGCGGGGAGGAGCCCGCGGAGCCGCCGCGCATTCGCCCGCCGCAGCCGATCCTCGTGGAGCGCGCGCTCGATCCGCCACTCGAACGCATGGATCAGGCGGCCTTCGTGGCGCGGCCCATGGCCGAAGAACTGGACCGGGTGCTGCGCGAACGGGGCGCGGCGTGTACGCGGCTGCGGATCGTGGCGCGCACAGAGCACGGCGACGAAGTGGAGCGCACGTGGCGCCACGACGGCGCGCTCAGCACGAGCGACATCGTTGATCGCGTGCGCTGGCAGTGCGACGGCTGGATCAGCGCCATGCAAGTGGCCGCCCGCGGCACACGCGAGGGCGGGGGAGCGGGGACCGCGAATGCAGCGGCCACCGCGGCAAGGACGGCCCGAGGCAGAGAGGCGGGCGCAATCACGCACCTGCAGCTCATTCCGCTCCAGCTGGCGAGCGCGAGCCTGCACGCTCCCGCGCTCTGGGGGCAGGCGGGCAGCATGGCCGTGCGGGCGGCGCGCGCCCTCACCCGCATCCAGTCCCTCGCGGGCGAAAACGCCGTCCTCGTACCCACGACGGGCGGCGGCAGACTCCTCGCGGAGGCAGCGGGCACCGTGCCGTTTCGCTCCGGTACCGAGCCTCACGAACCCGCGGGGCCGTGGCCGGGCCGGCTGCCGCGTCCCCTGCCCACCACGGTGTTTGCGCGCAGGCCCGCGGCCCGCCTCCTCGATAGCGATGGCGCCCCGGTGCACGTCGAGGCGCGGGGCCTCATGAATGCTGCCCCCGCCACGCTCGTCCTCGTGCGCGAAAGCGAGCACCCGTTGCCGGCCGCGCTCGCCCACCTGCCGCGTGAAAGGCCCCTCGAGATCGCGCTCCACAGCGCCCCCGTCATCCTCGATCAACAATGGTGGGCGCCCACGCAGCCCTCCGCCCACCGCGGGGCGCGCCTCCAGATCGCCCTGGACAGCGGAGACGGCCTCGTCCTGCTGTCCGACGCGGGCCAGTGGAGCGTGGAGGGCTGCTATGACTAACGCGAGGGGTGAGCGCGAATGAGCCGCTGGTTCCTGGGGCCGCCCTCGTGGCGGGACCTTGAAGCGGTCCTCAGCGATCGCCCCGTGCAGGTGGCCCCACCCGTCGTTGTTGAACACACGGGGATCCCGCGCCCGACGCAGGGCCCCGAGCCCGGCGGCGAAGGGCCGGATGCTCCGCGTATCCCCTACGCGGAACTCCATGCCCACTCCCACTTCAGCTTCCTTGACGGCGCCGCAAGCCCCGAAGAGATGGTGGAGGAAGCCTCGCGGCTCGGCCTCACCGCCCTCGCGCTCGTGGACCACGACGGGTTCTACGGCGCGATCCGGTTCATGAAAGCGGCCCAACAGGCGGGAATGGCGACGGTCTACGGGGCCGAACTCACGCTCGGCACCGCGCTGGGGGCCGACGGGCCAGAAACCAGCGCCGAGCCGCGCACCGGACAGGGCGATCCCGACGGGGAGCACCTGCTCCTGCTGGCGCGCGGCATTGACGGGTACCGGCAGTTGTCGGCCCTCATGGCGCGCGCCCACCTCGATGGCCCGGACAAGGGGCAGCCGCGGTACCGACGCGCATGGCTCACGCAGGCGGCCCGCTCCGGGCACCTCGTGGCGCTCACCGGCTGCAGAAAATCGGCCGTCCACCGGGGCGTTATCGCCGCGCTGGAGAGCGGAGACCTGGAGGAGGCCGCCCACGCCGCGGCCCGGGGAATCCGCGCCCTGCTCACCCTCACGGACGGTGCCCGCGCGCGTGAGGACGGCGCCCCTCGCGTCGTCGTCGAACTGCCCTTGACCGGGGACGCGCTCGAATCGGAACTGCACGATGCCCTCACCCAGGGCGCGCGGATCGTGCGCGAAGAGGACGGCTACACCAGCGACCAGCTCCCCATCGTGGCCACGACCAACGCCCACTACGCGCAGCCGCACCAGAAGCGGCTCGCCGATGTTCACGCGGCGCTGCGCTCACGGATGAGCCTTGGGGATGCCAACCCGTTTCTTGCCTCGCGCCTTGCCCACTTGCGCTCCGGGACCGACATGGCCGCCCTCGTGCCCCGCTACCCGAGCGCGGTCACCACCAGCGCGCGCCTCGCGACGCAGCTCGCGTTCGACCTCTCCCTGTCGGCGCCCGCACTGCCCCCGTTTCCCACGCCCGCAGAGCACACCGAGGCCACGTGGCTGCGGGAAATGACCTACCGCAAAGCCGAGGAGCGGTACGGGCCCCGCGAGAGCGAGCGTGTGGCGGGAGCGTGGGCGCAGATCGATCACGAACTGCGCGTCATCGAAGAACTCGGTTTTCCCGGCTACTTCCTCATCGTGGAAGACATCGTTGCATTCTGCGAGGAGCAGGGGATTTTGTGCCAGGGGCGGGGGTCGGCCGCGAACTCCGCGGTGTGCTACTGCCTGGGCATCACCTCGGTGGATCCGGTGTTTCACGGGCTGCTCTTCGAACGCTTCCTCGCCCCTGAGCGGGACGGGCCTCCCGATATCGACATCGATATCGCCTCCGACCGGCGCGAAGAGGTGATCCAGTTCGTGTACGACAAGTACGGCAGGGAGAACGCCGCCCAGGTCGCCAACGTCATCACGTACCGGGCGAGGCTCGCCGTGCGCGACGCGGCCCGCGCCCTCGGTTACAGCGTGGGGCAGCAGGACGCCTACGCGAAAAGGGTGGAGCGCTCATTCACCGCCCTGAGCGATGCCGACCTGCCCGACGACGTCACCTCCATCGCCTTCCAACTGCGCGATGCCCCGCGCCACCTGGGGATTCATTCGGGAGGCATGGTGCTGTGTGATCGGCCCATGATCGATGTGGTGCCGATCGAACACGCCCGCATGGACAAGCGCACGGTGATCCAGTGGGACAAGGACGACTGCGCGGACGCGGGGCTCGTGAAGTTCGACCTCCTGGGGCTCGGGATGCTCACCGCGCTCGATCACTGCCTGCGGATCGTGCGGGAGGTGCACGGCGAAGACTTCACGCTGGCAACGCTGCCGCAAGAGGACCCGGCGGTCTACGACATGCTGTGCGCGGGCGATGCCGTCGGCGTTTTCCAGGTGGAGTCCCGCGCCCAGATCGCGACCCTGCCCCGGCTGAAACCGCGAAAGTTCTACGACCTCGTGGTCGAAGTGGCGCTCATCCGCCCCGGCCCCATTCAGGGCGGCAGCGTGCACCCCTACCTGCGGCGCCGCTCCGGGCAGGAAGAGGTGACCTACCTGCATCCGCTGCTCGAAAAATCACTGGGCCGCACCCTCGGCGTGCCCCTGTTCCAGGAACAGCTCATGCACATGGTGGTGGACGTTGCCGACTTCACGCCCGCGCAGGCCGACCAGTTGCGGCGCGCGATGGGATCGAAAAGATCCGCCCAGAAAATGACCGACATGCGCGAGGCGATGTTCACGGGCATGGCGAACAACGGCATCGTGGGGGAGAAGGCCGAACTGATCTTCCGCAAAATCCTGGCGTTCGCCAGCTACGGCTTTCCCGAGTCCCACGGCTACTCCTTCGCCTACCTCGTCTACGCCAGCGCCTTTCTCAAATGCCACTTTCCCGCGGCCTTCACCGCCGCGCTCCTGCGCAGTCAACCCATGGGGTTCTATTCGCCGCAGTCGCTCGTGGCCGATGCCCGCAGGCACGGCGTCACGACGCTCGGCGTGGACATCGCCCACAGCGCAGCGATGGCAGGACTGGAACTCGGTGACGGCCGCAGTGCCCCCACCTTCGCCTCTCGCGCAGCAGCCGCCGGAGCCGACGGCGGCACGCCCGTGCAGGTGCGCGGGCGTGAAGCGGAGGCTGGGCCGGCAATCCGGCTGGGTCTCGACTCCGTGCGGGGCATCTCCACGGAGCTGGCGCACGCGATCGTCAACGACCGCGCCGCCTCCGGACCGTTCGCCTCGGTGCCCGATCTTGCCCGGCGCACGGGACTCAGCACACGCCAGGTGGAGGCACTCGCCACCGCCGGAGCTCTCGACAGCCTCGCGCAGGGCCGACGGGCCGCACTGTGGGCCGCGGGCGCCGCCCGCAGCGACACGCCCGGCACCATCGCCGGCATCGACGTGGGCCACACGGCCCCGACCCTGCCGGGAATGAGCGCGGCAGAACTCATGGCCGCCGATACGTGGGCCACGGGCGTATCCGCCAAGGCTCACCCGATGGCCCTGTTGCGCGAGCGCCTCACCGAGGACGCCGTGGAGCCCATCGCACACCTGGCAAACATCGCGCACGGCACCCGCGTCTGGAGCGCGGGCATCATCACTCACCGCCAGCGCCCCGCCACCGCCTCGGGCGTCACCTTCCTCGGGCTGGAAGACGAAACGGGCATCCTCAACGTTGTGTGCTCGGTGGGGTTCTGGCGCTCCCACCGGATCCTGCTGAGAAGCGCCTCCGCCGTGCGCCTGCGAGGCATCGTCGAAAAGAACGAGGACGGCGTGGTGAGTTTCCTCGCCGACGCCGTCCTCGACCTGCCCCTCGGGGCTACCTCGACCTCACGCAACTTCTGCTGACATCCCTCAACTGAGTACCGCACCCATAGGAGCAGGAATCAGCAGGCGTGGCGTGCAGGTCAGGCCGCGCCCGTCACGACCATGACCGACCATGACGAACGCGCGTTTGTGGCGGGCTGTCAGGCGCCGTAGTCCTCGAGCCACGACCAGGGCAGCTGAGTGAAGTAGATGCCATCCCACTCCAGCTCCCACAGAAGGCCGATGCTCCCATCGCCCATCTGCGCGAGATTGTTGTAGACGTAGCAGTCAGGGCGGAACACCCGGTTGCGGTCCCACGTATCGCCGCCGTCGTAGGAGCGGCGAATCACGCCGGTGCCGCGGCCATTGCGCCCGTCGCGGCCGGGATACCGGCGGCTGGCATTGCCAAACAGGAGGCACTCGCCATCGCCGTCCGGATCCCACGTCAGGGCGTTCGGTTGTGAGAACACATCCGGGACCGCTTCGAGGCGATCAGGCAGGGACCACGTGGAGCCACCGTCGGCGCTGAACGAACGCAGAATACGTCCGGAGGGATTGCGCATGAGCATGACCACGCGCCCATCGCTCAGTTCGGCCACCGTGGGTTCGTGGGTGGCCAGCGCATTCACGGTGAGGGTGCGGGAGGTGTAGGTGACCCCGTTGTGGGTCCGGCCGTCGTTGGGGGAAGTGGACAGCTTCCAGGTGTCGCCGCCATCGTCGGAGAAGATCACCGCGCTCGAGTAGATGCCGGCACTGGCCCGTTCATTGTTGAAGTACACGGGAACCAGGAGTCGCCCCGCCTGCGCGCCGTGACGCAACTGAATGCCGCTGCCTGGGCCGGTGCCGAGAAAGCGCATCCAGTCGGCCTTGACCTGGTGGGTGAGGTCGCTCGGAGCGCTCCAGGTCTGTCCGTCATCGGTAGAGCGGACCATCACGAGGTAGGAGGTGCGTGCCTCGAGCAGGCTCTGCTGGGGGTCGGTCCCCGCCTTGAGGTGGATATTGCCCGCGGGAGCCCCTGCCTTGGTGACGGCGCCGTCGGCCCCCACCGTGTAATCCGTGGGCGTGCCAGCGTCGGTCGTGACACTGCCGTCGGCCTTGAGAAGGAACGAGGCGCCTGAGTTGTCCTTCAGGATTTGTTCGCCATCGCTCGTGAAGCCCGTGCCAGTCACGGCCTGTCCCTGACCCACGCCGCCGGGGAAACGATCGACGACGCAGACGATGGATCCGCGTCCGCGGTCCTCGACGAGCACGCTATCGATCACCGATGCCCCGTCGTAGCCTTCTCCGGGGTAGTCCAGGACAACATCTGCGTCGGAGAAGGTGCGGCCTTCGTCCGTGGATCGGCGAATGGCCAGGTTGATGTCGTTGGGGCTGTCGTACGGGTTTGCGCGCCGCTGATCCGCGGCGGCGATGAGGGTCCCGCGCGAGGTGCGCAGGAGGCAGGGAATCCGGTAGTTGGCGGAGCCCGCGTAGCCGATGTCGAAGAGGGCGCGGGTTGTCGTGGGTGCCGGGCCGTGCAAGCGGCGAACTTCCGGCTCGAGGAGGCCGTGCCGGAACAGCTTCACGCCTCCGATCTGGCCGGTGAACTGCCACTGGTCGCCGGAATCGTCGCGATTTCCACCGATCCACAGGCCGTTCATTCCGGCAAGCGAGGCGAAGAACGGGGCCTTGGTGTGTCGTTCGAGCTGTGAGCCATCGGCGTAGAGGACGAGTCCCTTGGTGGCGGACACGGTGACGGTGACGGTGTGCCGCTTGCCGTCATTCCAGTGCCCCGGTACGGAGAAGTTCGCGAAGCTCGTGCCGTTGGAGCGGACCTCGACGAGCAGGGCGCCGCCCTTGACGGCGACCGTGAAGTTGGTCGACGGAGCCCCGGTATTACCTGCACTGAGGATCGTGTTGAGGCCGGTGTGCGTGGTCTGGAACTCGGCGTGGACGGTCCCTTCGGCGCACGCCTCGATCCCCGCAACCTCCGGAAGACGGTTCTTGAGCGCCGTGGAGGGCGCGTAGGCGGTCATCGGGGTCCACTTTTCAGCGGTGTCCAGGGCTGGATGCAGGGCGGCGATCTCCGTTTCGGAGAGCTGGTGATCGCTCCACGACACCTGATCGATCGTGCCGGCAAACAGTGACGTCACCGCCTGCCCATCGTGCTCGCCCCCGAGCAGCGGGACGGCGTCGGCAGGAACCTGGTCGAAGAACGCCTGCGACGTTCCCCAATGCACGGGGACGCCACCCACGGAGATTTCGGTTCCCTTGTCCCCGACGGACCAGGCCACGTAGTGCGGGTGGCCATCCGCCAGATCGCCCTCGCGGTCCGAGCGTACCGGCCACGTGAGAGTGGGGGCGGAGCCGTCCGGAGCATCGATCGCAGCGAAGAGGTTTCCCTTCTCGAGGCCGAACGTGAGGCCCTTGCCCGTGGACGGGGACCGCAGCGACAGCAGGACCTGCCGCCCCGTCCCACGGGTGGCACTGAACCGCAGACCCAGCGTGCCGCGCGTGGCTCCACGCAGGGCACCCAGGTCGTCGACCTGACGAGCAGCGGAGCCATCGAGCACGTAGGGGCCAGCGAGCGCGAGCGTCCCGGGTGCCGCGTGGGCGGGGAGCGGGCTCGCGGCCACTGCCGCGGCGGTGACCGATCCGGCCCCCGCAAGGAAACCGAACCGTCGGCGGGAAATCTCCATGATGTACTCCTGTGCTGTCGTCAGGTCCGAATCAACGGACTAGCTGATGGTGCTCTGCGAGGCTTCGAGCCAGGCGAGCGGTACCGCGGTGAAAAACAGGCCGTGCCATTCGCGCTCCCACAGCAGCCCGATCGAGCTGTCGGGTAGTTGAGTCATCGACTGGTAGACGTAGTGGCGAGGATTGAACACTCGGTTATGGGGCCACGTGTGGCCGCCGTCCTTGCTCATGCGCAGCACCCCGCATCCGCGGAAGGGCAGCATCTGGGAGGCGTTGGCGAACACGATGGCTCGACCCTCGCCGCCGGTCAACTCGACCTCGATGGCGTTCGGCTGGCTAAAAATCTCGGTGAGTTCCTCGTCGAAGGTCACGGGCCCCCAGCTGTGGCCGCCATCGTGGCTGCGGGCCACCGCGACGCGGCCCGAGACGTGCTGGTTGCGCATGAGCACGAGCAGTTCGTCGGGGCCCGTTTCCACGACCGTGGATTCGTGCAGGGACGCCTGGTCGTCGGTCAGGGTCCGGGAGTGCAGGATGCTGCCGCCCAGCGCTCGGCCGTCGTTGGGGGATTCGCCCAGGTGCCAGGTCTCGCCCGCATCGTCGGTGTAGACGACGGCGCACGAGAACGTGACGCCTTCTTCGCGGTTGTAGTAGATCGGCATGACGATCCGGCCCGCGTAGCGGCCCTCGCGCACCTGAATGCCCGTGCCGGGGGAGGTGCCGAAGAAGCGCATCCACGGCAGCTTGAGGGAGGGCGTGAGGTCCACGGGATCCGACCAGGTGGTGCCGTCGTCGTCGCTCGTGACCATCCACAGGTAGCTCGTGGGGGCGCTCGTCAGGGGCGGTGCGCCGTCGGCGAGCGGGTAGAGGTCCGCGTGTCCGAGGTCGCGCTCGCCCTCGCGCACGATGCCGTCGGCGCCGAGCGTGAAGGCGGTCTCGTCCCCGTCGGCGTCAAGAATCGAGCCGTCGGCCTGCGCCGTGTAGCGGGCCCCGTCGCGGTCGTACAGGACGGGGCGGCCGTCCTCGTCGGTACCGATCTCGGCGGAGGCGTTGGGTTGGCCGACGCCGCCGGGGAAGTGGTCGATGAGCGCGATGATGCGTCCCGAGTCGCGGTCCTGCACGAGGAGGGAGTCGATCACGGAAGCGCCCTTGGCGCCGCTGCCCACGGAGGAGATCACCGTCTGCAGGGGCCCCCAGGTGTGGCCGCCGTCGAGGCTTCGACGCACCACGAAGTTGATGTGGTTCGGGCTGTCGTTGGCAATCGAAGTGCGCTGATCGGCACCGGCGATGACCACGCCGCTCGCGGTCGTGAGAAGGGAGGGGATGCGGTAGCTGCGCGAGCCCTCGAACCCGGTGTCGAACAGGGCGGTCGAGGCGAGCGGCGCCACCCCGGCCATGCGCTTGACGTGACGCTCCGACAGCACGTCGCTGAAGATCATCGCCACGTGGGCCTCGCCAAAGAGGCGCGAGCCCTCGCAGTCCTGACCCACGCTCACCCGATCCACGGCACCGGCGTCGGCGAAGAAGCAGACGCCCGCGGCGCGTCCCACCTGGTAACCGTCCACGTAGAGAGTGGTGGCGCCGTACCCGCTCGTCACCACGACGTCGTGCCAGTTGCCATCGTCCCACCGGCCGGGGGCGAGGATGTGCATCGCCTCCCCGGTCGCGTCCGTCACCCGGTAGTCGATGCTGCCGTCGATGATCGCGAGGGTGAGCGCGCCGTCGGCGCTCGCGCCCTGCACGATCACTCCGCCCTGGCCCTCGCCCCGCACGCGGAACCGAGCGCGCAGCGAGCCCTTGGGCAGCGCGCCCACGCGGCTCGCATCACGGGGGGAGAGGAACGCGGCAGCGAACTCGACGAAAGGCTCCGGTGCGGGCACGGCGGCAAGGATGGCCTCTCCACCGAGTTCCAGCGCTGCGTCCTCGAGCCCGTCCACGACGGGGGAGCCGGGCGCCCCGAGCACCTGACGCGAGGCCGACGGGGCGGGCAGTGGAAGCACCGAGGTGGAGGAAAAGACTTCGTAGCCATCGAGGTACAGGCGCGTCCCCGTGGGGCCGACGGTCACCGTGACGGCGTGCTCCATGCCGTCGCTGAGATGATCGGCGTCCTCGGCATCCAGCACCCTGCTCTCTCCCTCGTAGCTCACGGTGAGCACGAGGTGATCCTCGCGGATCGCGAGGTCCAGACTCCCACTCCCATCGAGGCTTTCGCGCACAAGCAGTGGCCCGTCGGCAGAGGAACGGAACCGCAGGCTCACGCTCGAGGCTGCCACGGGGGCGCTCGGGGAGTCGGTGGTGGGGGTAGGGCTGGAAGTTTCGTCGTGAGACGACACGTCTTTCTCCATTTCGATGGGGGTGATTAGTCTTTGACGGCGCCGCTGGTGAGGCCGCCGATGATCTGACGCTGGAAGATGAGGAACAGGACGATCACCGGTGCGAGCGCGATGACGCTGCCTGCCATGAGCAGACCCCACTGGGCCACGTCTCCCGAGAGGAACTGCTGGAGCCCCACGGACACGGTGCGCTTGTCGCCGCCACCCACGATGACGAGCGAGAACAGGAACTCACTCCACGTGTTGATGAACGAGAAGATCGTGACGGCAGCGATACCAGGGCCGACGAGCGGCACCGCGATGGTCCAGAAGGTGCGGTACGGCGAGCACCCGTCGATCGTGGCGGCCTCCTCGATAGCCTTCGGAATCTTCGCGAAGTACGAGGTGAGCATCCAGACGGCATACGGGAACGTCAACATGACATACGCGGCGATGAGAGCCGTGTAGGAGTTGGCGAGGTCTGCCGCCGCGAAGATCGTGAACAGGGGCACCACGATGAGCACGGGCGGGAAGATGTAGGCGAGCAGTGTGCCTCGCAGCAGGAGGATCCTGCCGCGGAACCGGGAGCGAGCGAGCGCGTACCCGGCCGTCGAGGCGAGGATGGTCGTGATACCGGTGGCGGTGAGGCACACGAACAGGCTGTTGCCCACAAGCCACATGAAGTCCGTGGTGGTAAGCAGCTGGTCGTACTGCGCGGTCGTGGGATTTCGTGGGAAGAACGCCGGGGGGAACGTGTAGATCTCACCAAAGGGCTTGATCGAGGTGAGCACCATGAACACGAGGGGGAAGGCGGCAAACACGCTCATGACGATGAGCAGTGCGTGCGCACCAAACCCGGGCTTCTGGATGCTGCGGCGCCGACGCTTGGCGGGGGCTGTGCTGGAAGTATTCATTGCTGTCAGTCCTCCGCGTGGCTAACTTTGTCGTCAACGACCTTGAAGTACACGAGGGCAAGGATCAGCAGGACCACCGTGAGGATCACGGAGATCGCCGCCATTTTGCCCACTTCAAACTGCGCCCAGCCCACGTTGTAGGCGTAGACCGGAAGGGTCATCGACGCGTTGGAGGGTCCGCCTCCGGTGGTGAGGAAGACGATGTCGAAGTTGTTGACCACCCAGATTGTTCGAAGAACCACGAGGGTGGAAATGATCGGGGCGAGGCCCGGAATCGTAATGTTCCAGACCTGGCGCCAATAACCCGCACCGTCCACCGATGCCGCTTCGTACAGGTCCTTGGAGATGGTCTGGAGGCCCGCCACGAGCGAGAGCAGCATGAACGGGACGCCGAACCAGATGTTGACGACGATGGCGGAACCGAGGGCCGTTCGGGCATCGCCGAACCACGACAGCGGCTGGTCAATGATATTGGCCCAGGTCAGGTAGCCGTTCATGATGCCGTAGAGGGCATCGAGCATGAGGCGCCAGACAGCCGCCATGACCACGGACGAGAACGTCCACGGCAGGATGAGCAGGAGCCGGTAGAGCCAGCGTCCCTGCGAGACCCGTTCGAGGGCCAATGCACCGGCGAGCCCAATGAGGAGCTGGCCCGTGACGGAGACGACGGTCCACACAATCGAGTGCATGCCCGCCTGCCAGAACGTCGCGTCCTGAAGCACCCACAGGTAGTTGCTCCCGCCCACGAACTTCGAGTCCGCAAACTGAAGGTTCTTGTTCGTGAGGCTCTGCCAGATGTTCATAAGGATCGGGTAGGCGAGCAGGCCGCCCATCCACAGCATCCCGGGAATGAGGAAGATGGCCACCCAGTGATGGTCGAGGAAGCCCTTGACGCCCTTTTGGCGCACGGAGCGGCGGCGAGGGGCACCAATGTTCTTTGGCGAGAGGGCGGGCGACGGCGCCGAGGCGGGCCGCCCGTCCTTGAGTGGCGTGGAAGAGTCAGCCATGGTGAATCAGAGCCGTTCTGTAATGCCGTCGAGCGTGGTCTGCAGGTCGTCCTGGGCGGACTTCATGGCGTCGGCCGCGCTGATCCCGTTGAAGGCGACGTCCTGCAGGGCCTTTTCGATCCGACCGGCGGAGAAGAACGAGCCCGAGTAGGGGTTCGCGCCTTCCTCGAAGCCGGGGGCTGCACCTTCGGCGATGCCCTCGATCGTCGCGTCCACCGCGCCCTTGTAGCGGGTGATGGTTTCGTTGGCGTAGAACTCGCTACCCGAACCGTCCTTCGTGGCGGGGAAGTGGAACAGCGGCAGGCACAGGAGGAACTCGGTGTAGAGGTCCTTCTGGAGCAGCAGCTTCATGAACGCCCCGGCATCCACGGTGTTCTTCGTCTTGGGCTTGACCACGGAGACGGCACCGATGAGGTTGCCGACGCCCGCGGATCCGCTCGGCATGGGAACGGCGTCGAGATTCGCCGCGACCTCGGGTGCCTCGGCGAGAGCGGAGGCGATACCGGCGGCCGACGTGGTGGCCATGGAGGCCGAGCCGGAGTTGATGAGGTTGAAGGTCTCCGAAATGGGGGTGGTGGCGGCCGAGGCGGGGGCAGCGTTCTTCGTGATCGTGCCGAGCCAGTTAGCGGCGTCCACGACACCCGGATCGGTGAGCGTGACCTTGCCGTCCTTCGTGAACAGGCTTGCGCCGTTGGCCTGCGCCATGATCCACAGGAGGTAGGAGCCGCCCACGTCATTCTGCGAGAGCTGGGGAATGAAGCCGTAGTAGTCGGGTGCCTTGGTCATGGCCTCGGCCGCGGTCAGGAACTCCGGCATGGTGCTCGGCATGCTCAGGCCGGCTTCGGCGAGGCGGTCAGTGCGCACGTGCATGAGGCGCGTGTGAACGTAGTGGGGCAGGCAGAACAGCTTGCCGTCATAACGCGAGGTGCGGTCGAGCAGGCCGTCCACGTAGAGGCCCTCGCCTCCGGCATCGGAGATGATGTCGTCCATCGACTCCACGGCGCCCGCCGTCCACATCGACATGGCGACCTCGGGGGTCGTGATGGCGATGTCGGGCAGGGTGTTGGACGCCTGGGCCGACGGCCAGCGCTTCGGGAAGTCACCAAAGGCCACAACTTCGGCCTTGACCTCGACGCCGGTTTCGGCCGTGTACGCGTCGAAAACCTTTTGGAGAGCGGCCTGGCGCTCGGGCTGGGTGTAGGGGTGCCACAGGTTGAGCGCGCCCTTGGTCGGTGCGGAGCCCCCGCCGTCGGAGGCGCCGGTGGAGCCGGGGCGCTCGCCGCATGCGGCAAGGGACAGGGCGGCGCTGGCGGCAGCGGTGGATACAAGGGCGGTGCGGCGGGATACCTGAACCATGGTTGATCGTCTCCTTGATTCGTCAATGAATCGGTATGGGGTGATCCGACTTGATCGAATCACGTAGCCCAACCATACATCCGACATCAGAGGTCCGACGACCATGGAGGCGCTTTTGCCGAGTTTTTACCAAACGGCTCGTGAGTTTTTCGCGTGCCGGTTCCGGTTCTCCCGCGCCTGCGCTAGTTCTCCCAGACTCGCAGCTGCTCTCACACACAAGCCCCCGTTCTCCCGCGCACGCCCCGGTTCTCCCGCGCCCGCGGGAGAACCGGCAGTCTCACGCCATGTGGGCCGACATTCCCGCGCCCGGCTCGGGCCGGGTGGGGGAGCGGCGCGCCGCGGAGAGGAGCCGCGCCCCGCGCGAGGCCACCAGGGTGAGCGCGAAGCTCACTAGGCCGAATAGGGCGAGGAGCCCGAGTGTGCCGCCCGTCGTGATGATCGCCCCGCCGAGCGCGGCGTGGACGAGGCCCTGCGTGGCCACCGTGAGCGGCATGAGCGCCGTGAGCGACTGCAGGAGTGGCGGCGCCGTCTCAAGCGGCACGATCCCCACGAGCGCGACCACCTGCAGCACGAGCACGATGACCGAAATGATGCGCCCGAGCTTCACCCCGAATACGGTGAGCAGCATCTGGTGCACGGCCGCGAACACCACGGCGGAGGTGAGCGTGACGGCGGCGACCGCCACGAGGGAGCGGACCTGCACGCCGAAGGCCACGAGCATCCCGAGCACGAGGACGGCCTGCACCGCCGCCGCGATCACCGCGGGAATCAGGGAGGCGAGGGCCACCCGCCACATCGGCAGGGCCGAATCCACGAGCCGCGGTCGCAGAGCGGGCCAGAGGAGGAAGATGCCGAAGGCGCCGAGCCAGAGGCCGAGCGCCGCGGCAAACGGGAACGTCGCGGTCGAGCCCCCGTTGACCTCGTGCTCGCGCACGGCGTCGAGGGAGACGGCCTCGGCGCTCGTTGCCGCGAGCTGCGCGCGCTCCTCGTCGGTGTAGGTGGGCACGGCGGCCGCGCCCTCGCGCAGACCCTCGGCCAGCTCCCCGCTCCCGCCCGCGAGCTCAGTTGTCCCCTCGGACAGCGCCGTGACGCCACCGCTCAGGGAGTCCGCCCCGACCGCGAGCTCGCCCGCGCCCGTGGCGAGAGCGCCCGCGCCCGTCGATAGCTCATCCGCGCCGCCAGACAGTGTGCGGGCCCCCGCGCTCGAGGACTGCAGGCCGTCGGCGATCTGCCGGGCGCCCGGCGCCAACTCGCGCGCCCCATCGCCCAGTTGCGCGATGCCGCCGTTGAGTTCGTTGATGCCGCCCACCAGTTCGGGGGTTCTCTCGGCCGAGACCTGCGCGCCGCTTGCCAGTAGGTCCGCGCCAGTAATCAGGGTCTGCGGATTTGGCTTGTCTCGGGACCCGAAGGCGGCGCTGATTCCCTCGCCAATCACGTCGTCCTTGATGCCGCTCTTGATTTTGGGTACCGACTCAGAGGTCTGCTGGAGTCCGCCGCAGAATTGCTGGGCAGCCGCGGACTCGGGATCGCCCCCCGAACCCTGGATCGCCATCGTGCACTGCTCGGCAAGCGCGTCAAGGCCCGCCTCGAAACTCTGGCCGCCCGGCTCGGCGGGCGTCGTGAAGACGGCCTCGACGCCGTCGTTCAGGCCTTGGTTCAACTGCTCCTTGGCCAGGACGGTCCCGTCGGCGTAGGTCTGGAGGCCGTCGGCCAGCTGCTGGGCACCTGCCTCCAGGCCGGGATTCTCAGCGGTCCCATCGCCATTGACCCCGTTCGCGAGCTGCTGCGCCCCGCCGCGCAGGCCCGGGTTCTGGGCGGTGCCATCGCCATTGATCCCCGCCTCGAGACTCTCGGTGCCCGTGGCCACCTGGTCGGCGCCGCGAGCGAGCTGGCCGAGGCCCCCGGAGAGCTGGCGCGCGCCGGTGGCGAGGCCGCGCGTACCGCCCGCCAGGCTGTTCGTGCCGGTCGCGAGCGTGCTCGTGCCCTCGCTCAGCTGCCGTGCACCGCCCTCGAGTTCGGTGGCGCCGCTGTCGAGGCTCACCACGCCCTCGTCGAGCTGGGTGGCGCCGGTCGCCGCCTGCTCGTACCCGTCCTGCAGGGAGTTGAAGCCCAGGTAGACGCCTTCGAGGTACTGCTGGGCCATCTCGTTGTTGAACTCCGACGTGATGACCTGGGCAATCGCCTGGCCCGCGAGGGAGTCCAGGAGGCCCGAGGCGTCGTTCGTCGTGATCGTCACCGTGGCCTGCGTGGCGTCCTTCGTGCCCATTGTGGCCAGGTGCGCGCTGAAGTCCTTCGGGATGTAGACGATCGCGGAATAGGTGCCGTCCTTGAGGCCCTTGGTGGCGTCGGCTTCGGTGGTCAGGCGCCAGTCGAATCCCGCGCTTGCATTGCCGTCGGCCCCGAGCGCGCCCTCGGTGGAGGCGGACCCGGACGTGGCGGTGCCGGGCTGCGTGAGCGCCCCCGCGAGCATCCGGCCAAACGGCACCGTCTGCGTGACGCCATCGACCTCCATTTCGGCGCCCTCGTCGAGGTTGACCACGGCCGCGGGAACCCTGGAGAGCGCCTCGGCGCGGTCCTTGAGGGCCCACACGCCGATCCCCGCGACCAGGAGGGGGAGTAGCAGCACCACGATGAGGGCCTTGGGGAGCTTGGAAAGATGCGTGGTCATGAGCGTGCCTCCGCGGTGTCGGGCGTGGTGTGTGCAGGCAGGATGGGGGAGTCGATCCCCTGGAGATTGTCGAGGTCAAGCATGGTGCAGACGCTCGCGTCGGGGAGCGCGTCGAGGAAGCGGTCGGGGTCGGTGTCGAGCCCGATGACGACCGTGGCGCCTTGGCGCACCCGCCTCGCGAGCGTGTCTGTGGCCTCGCTTCCCGCCTCCATGACGGCATTGAGGGAGTCGAGCACGTAGATGATGCCCGGGCGGGTGTCGGTGGAGGCGTCGCGCAGTCGCCGCCGCACATCGTCCCTGATGAGGACCGTGTGCTTCTGGGCTCCCGCGGTTTCCCCGGGCACCTGGCGGTCCATGAGGAACACGGTGCCGTGGGTGGGCTCGAGCCTCGCGGCGGCGAGCGCGAGGAAGGTGTCGCGGGCGGCTCGGTCCTCGCTTGCTACGAGGGTGATGCTTCCCGGATCCAGCGCGCCCGCGAGCGGGCCGAGCGTTCCGTGGCCATCCAGCATCGGCGCGCTCACGTCCTTCAAGCGGACGGCGGCGGCGCCGTGCTTCTCGCTCCAGTCGCGGTGCTCGAGCGCCACGGCGAGGCCCTCGCCCTCCACGTCCATGTGGGGGAGCAGGCGGTCGAGCCAGGCGGGGAAGCGCCACGCGCGATCGCCCAGTAGGGCGAGGATCGCGGGCACGAGCGTCATGCGGACGATGTAGGCGTCCACGAATACGCCCACGGCCAGCGCCAGGGCGATGGGCTGCATCATGAAGGTGGATTCGGGAATGAAGCTCGCGAAGATGAACACCATGATGGCCGCGGCGGCGATCACGACCGGCGCGGATCCCACGAAGCCGCGTTCGATGGCGGCGCGGGCGTCGCGCCCGTGAATGTACTCCTCGCGCATGCGGGTCACGAGGAACACCTCGTAGTCCATGGCGAGTCCGAACAGGACGCCCATGACGATGATCGGCAGGAACGAGATGACCGGCCCGGTGCTCGCGACGTGCAGGAGATCGGCGCCCCAGCCGTAGGTGAAGACCATCGAAGTCACGCCGAACGCGGCGCCGATGGAGAGGAGGAATCCGGCGGCGGCCTTGAGGGGCACCCACATGCTGCGAAAGACCATCGCGAGAAGCACGAGGCTGAGGCCCACCACGAAGATGCCGAAGGGCAAGAGCGCGGCCGAGAGGCGGTCGGTGATGTCGATGGCAATGGCGGTGGAGCCCGTGACGGTGATGTCGGAAATCTTCAGCTCGCGTTCCCACGCTCCGGCCTGGCCGCGCAGTTCCTGCACCACCTGTTTCGTGGATTCGGACGAGGGGCCTTCCTCGGGGTGCAGCACCACGACGGCCATGTCGGCGCCCCGGTTGGGCGTGGCCAGCTGGACGCTCTGCACGCCGTCGATGCCCTCGATGTCCTCCTTCAGGGTGTCCACCACGCCGAGTGGGTCTGTCGTGTTGATGATGTCGGCCGTGAGCATGATCGTCGCGTTATAGCCGGGGCCAAACTTGTCCGAAATGATGTCGTAGGCCTCGCGCGTGGTGGTCCCCGCGGCGTCGGTCCCCTGATCGGGTAGGGCGAGCCCGAGGTCCTTTGCGGGCAGGGCCACGGCGCCAAGGCCCAGCATGACGAGGACGATGGTGAGCACCGGGAACTTCGTGACGGCGCGGACCCACGTGAGGCGGAAGGAGCGGCGGCCGACGGGGGAGTCGGTCGAAGCGGCTGCGCGGGCCTTCTCGCGCTGCTTGCGGGGCCGGATCCGCTCGCCGAACAGGCCCAGGATCGCGGGCAGGAGGGTGAGGGCGGCGATGACGTTGACGCCGACGGCGAGCGCGGAGACGATACCCATGACCGTGAGGAACGGGATCTGGGTGAGGAACAGGCCGACGAGCGCGATGATGACGGTCATACCCGCGAAGATGACGGCGCTGCCGCTCGTGGCGGTGGCGCGGGCAATCGATTCGACCGGGGCGAGGCCGTCCCGCAGCTGGTCGAGGTGCCGGGAGACGACGAACAGGGCGTAGTCGATGCCGACGGCGAGGCCGAGCATGACGGCGAGGGTGGGAGCGGTCGAGGAGATCGTGAACAGGCTCGTGCCCGCGAACATGAGCAGCATCGCCATCCCGATGCCCGTGAGGGCCGTGACGATGGGGATGAACGCGGAGCGAAGCGCCTTGAAGGCGATCGAGAGGACCACGAGGGCGGCGAGGACGCCGAGGACCTCCATGAGGCTTATGGGAACCGACGTGATGGTCATGAGCTGCCCGCCCACATACACCCGGAGGGCATCCGTGGAGCGGTCCTCGATGAGGGTCTCGAGCGCCTTTTGCGTCTCGGTGGGGACGGCCTCGAGCGCGGGGTCGAGCTGGAGGTTGGCGATGATGGCTGTGCCGTCGGCGCTTGTTTCCCCGGCCATGACCTCGTCGAAGGGGTCGGTCGCGGTCTCGATGCCGTCAATCGTGCCGGCTTCGCGCATGGTGGCCTGGATGTCGGCTTTGTGGTCGGTGACGGGGGAGCCGTCCTGGGTCACGAAGACGACCTGCCCGGAGGTGCCGCCGAGTTCGGGAAAGCGCGTGGCGAGCGTGTCGAGCCCCTCTTGCGACTGCGTGCCCGGGATGGAGAAGGCATCGTCGAGCCGGGTGCCGACGCCCACCGCGAGGGCCGCCGTGAGGACCAGCATGACCAGCCAGCTCACGATGACCTTGACGGGGGAGGCGGCCGCGGCGCGGCCAAGCCGATAGAGGGTGGATGACACGGGGGCTCCTTGCGCACGACGCTGCCAGATCTCGATACATAAGTGTATCCAGTCTCGATACTATAGTGTATCGAGAACCCGAACGGTGACTGTGAGGAGACACAACGTGGATATAGACACGGGGGAGGGGAGCACCCAGCAGCGCTCCAAGGAGAACACCCGCCACCGCCTCGTGCACGCTGCCATCGACGTCTTTGCCGACAAGGGGATCGCGGGCGCCACCGTGGATGATCTGACGAGCGCCGCGGGCTTTACCAGGGGAGCGTTCTACTCCAACTTCACCACGAAAGACGAAGTGTTCTGGGCCGCCTTCGATGCCGCGACCACGAGCGCGGTGAGCGTGATCGAGAACAGCGAGACCTCCAGCGCCCCGGTCACCTTCCAGCCCTCAGACCTCAACCCGGACCTCATCGGCACCCTCGACGCGCTCAGGCCGCTCGGCCTCCAGTGGTACTTCCTGCATGCTGAAGCCGTGGCCGTGGCCCTGCGCGACTCCGATGCTCGCGCGCGGCTCGATCACCAGCGCGGCCGCCTCATCGCCACCATCTCCACGCTGTTTGAGAACCTTCAGGCGAACTATCCCGTGCAGCTGCTCGTGCCCGCCGGAACCGCCGCCGAAACCCTGCTCGGCGTCTACCTCAACCGCATGGTCTCCGACCTGGTGCAGGGGCGCAGCCGCACCGAGGAAACCTCCCGGGTGCTGCAGGGGATCCTCGGCGCCTTTGTGGTGAATGCCCAGCCCGCTTGAGCCGTGGCGCCGGGCGCCGTTCTTGTAGCCTGCCTGGATGACTACTCAGAAACAGCACTCCCAGCCCACACAGTCTGGACGCCCGGCCGGCAACGCCGTCTATGCCGACCGGGGTCGCTCACACGTCGATATCCTCACCGCCCTCATGGCCGTCGTGGTCATCATCTCCGGCATCGGTGGCGCCAAGGGCGTCATGGTCGGATTCGTCATCACCGACGCCGCATTCTTTCTGTTCCCGCTCGCCTACATCCTGGGCGACATCATCACCGAGGTCTACGGCCCCGCCGCCGCGCGCCGCGCCATCCTCACCGCGTTCGCCCTCAACATCTTCGCCGTCCTCTGCTACACCATCATCATTTGGCTGCCCGGATTCAACGACGACTACGGCCTCGCCAAACAAAGCGCCCTTGAACTGGCCATCGGCCCCGTGTGGATCATCGTGCTCGCCTCCGTGACCGGCTTCCTCGCCGGACAATCGCTCAACTCCTTCATCGTGAGTCGCATGAAGCGCCGCACCGGAGAACCCGGCCTCATCGCCCGACTCTTCACCTCGAGCGGCATGGGCGAACTCGTGGACACCATCATCTTCTGCACGATCGCCGCGACCGCCATCGGCATCACCAGCATCGAACAGTGGGCCAATTACACGTTCTTCGGATTCCTCTACAAGGTGCTCGTGCAGTACGCGGCCATCCCGATCACGGCCACCGTGATCCGCCGGATCAAGAAGAGCGACCCGTCCTATCAGGCGGCGCTGCGCGCGTCGGAGCGCTCCGGTCGGTGAATCCGGTACGTCGCGTGCACCATTCCGTCGGCGGAAGCGTGACTGGCGACTAGTTCGAGGAGGACGTCCTCGGCGAGATCACCGAACAACCGGCGGCCGGAGCCGATGAGCACCGGCGCCCAGCCGATCGTGATCTCGTCAATGAGGCCTTCCCGCAGGAAAGACTGGATGACCTGACCGCCATCGACATAGACCTGATCGGCGTCGGTGGCGGCAAGTTCCTGGACGGCGTCGTTCAAGCTGCGCACCACGGTGACCCGGGCATCGTCCGGTGAAAGAGTCGTGGAGAGGACGATGACCCGCTTGCCTGTGAAAGGCCAGTGGTCGAAGGTGAGGACTTTTTCGTACGTGCCGCGTCCCATCACCAGGTGATCGACGCTCGGGAAGAACAAGTCCCAGCCGGCGGCCTCGGTGGTGCTGCCGATTTCGGCGTGGTTGCGGCCGGGTTCGGGGTCGGTGAGCCATTCGATGGCGCCGTCCGGCCTGGAAATGTAGCCGTCAAGGCTTGAGCCGATGAAGACCCTGCCGGTCCAGGTGCGCGGTGTTCTCATGTCCGTACCTCCCATGAGGTGATCGAGAATGCGGTGTGCGGCGAAGCTGTCGGGCGGGTGCAGATGCAAGTCAGTGTACCAGGCGCCGATAATGTACGTTATGTAAAGTGGATGGTGGAAGGGCCCTGCCGACAGCTTCCCCCTTCCACACTCTCGCGGCACTGCCACTCCCTTCTGGCGCCTCCTTCTCACAAGGCACCTTCCGCGCCAACGTGCCCTGGCGCGCGCGAGTAGCCTGAACATTATGAGTCAAATAGCCGCTGGTCGTGCGGTGGCACCGCCACCCTCGGGTCACTTCGGCGTGTATGCACGGATCGTCCACGACGGCGCCTTACTGTGCGTCCGAAAGACCCGAGGTCCCTACCAGGGGCTCCTGGATCTTCCCGGCGGAAGCCCGAATCCCGCAGAATCCCTGGATGCTGCCCTCGCACGCGAGTTGGCCGAGGAACTCGGCGTTGCTGACTTCACGGCTGGGCAGTTTCGACCGTTTGCGTTCCACGTGAGCGAATCTTCCAGCGGCGTGCCCATCGACTTCTCTCACCGCGGCATGGTCGCCGATGTTCGTCTACTGGAAGCGCTTCCCGCCGATGTCCCGAACTCGTCCGACACGGCCGGATGGCAGTGGCGAGACCTCGGCATCGAGAACACATCGGACCTTAGCGCCCTTGCACGGATTGTGGGGCTGAGCTTCTGACGCCTACTCATAGGTCGTAGCCCCAGGCGCCCGAGTGGCGAGTACTGGGACGGATCAGCTGCTGTCTGTAGCACCCTTGATGGCGATGTCCGCGAGTACTTCTAGTGCGTCAGTGGAGACCTCTTCGCGGGTCAGCAGGAGGCGGAAGTGAATCGGGGCGACGAATGCCTCGAGCAAGAGTCGGGCGCTGGTCCCCGAGTGCACCTCTTGCCTGTCGACTGCGCGGTCGACGATCGTGGCGCACTCGGCGTACCGGGCGCTCCAGAATTGGGCCCGCGCGACCGCGGCGGGTTCATCGTCATCGCTACATGCCATCGTGCGGGTCAATGACTCCCCCAGTGGCGATTCCACGTACTTGACTAACGCTTGCCCCAGCGCAACGAGGTCGTCGCGGAGCGAGCCGGTGTCGTGTATGGGCAATAGTGCGGTGCTTAGTTCTGACATCGCGTCAACGACGAGCCGTTCGCGAGTCCCCCAGCGACGGTAGATCGATGTCTCGTGCACACCGGATCGCTTGGCCACCTCGGCGATGGAGAAACTCGTTGCCCCCCTGTCCGAGAGTACATCCAGCGTCGCCGCGAGGACAGCGAGACGGACCTGCGCGCTGCGTCCGCCCGGGCGACGACGTCTCACCTCACCACTCATCGCTTCACCTTAAAGCAAGTCTGCTTGCGTTACCAGCTAGCGGTGCGTATCGTGCTTAAACGCAACCGTTCTTGCTTTAACGAAGGGATGATCCTGAGGCCCTCTGTCCTCACCGAGTACATTGAGCAGCTGAGCCGCTGGGGCCAGTGGGGGCCGGACGACTAGTTCGGGGCGATGAGCCTGGTTTCCGCGGAGCGCGTCCTCGCGGCTGCTACCGAGGTCCAACTGGGCGAGATCGCTAACACCATCGTCGGGCTCATCAACTCGGCATACTTCACCGGCAAAGTCATCCACGTCGACGGCGGCGCCCACCTCATCTGACCAATGCTCAACCAACCGAAGGACACCTCATGAGCCACAGCACCGAGATCCAGGCGTGGTTCGGCAGTAAGCGGGTCCCCCGAGCCGAAGTCCTCGAATGGGAGACCAAGCGCGCCACCAAGAACCTGCGCAAGCTAGGGCAACCCGTCCCCACCGGCGACATTCGGGTGCTCCGTACGGCACTCCTCGACGCCAGGCTCGCCCTCGGCCGCACCGGCATCGAGGAACGCCTCGCACGCGAGATCAAACTCTCCGACCGTGTCACCGGCGCAATCGCGAAGGCTTCGGGTAGACACCGCAGAGTGTCTCAGGTCGAGCTCTTCGCGCCCGGAGTGAAAGCCAGCCTGTTGCCCGACTGGTACCTCGCGAAGGCTGAGGCCGACGACGAGTCTGCGTTCCTCGCAGCCTGCCCCGACCACCACCTGTTCCGCCCCATCGAGGATCCTCGAGGCCAGGAGGTGTGGGAGACGACCGGAGGCTCCCCCATGGCCTCGAGGTTTTTCTTCGAGCTCGAAGCAACTGACGGTCTCGTCACCCCCGCCGACACTAACTACCCAATCCAGATGGCCGGCGTAGCTCGCCTGGCAAATGGCACCGTCATAGGCGGGATCCGCCACCAGTTCCGCGACGAAGCAGACGGCGCCCGAGCACTACTTACAGTTGAGCTTCCATGGCTCATCGGCCCGGTTGCACCCGCAGCGCACCGCTGGCACCTCGCCTGCGAATTCTCAGCATGGATCGAAGCCTCTGCCAAGCCCGGCACTCCCTGAGTGCTCAATCAAGGCCACGGATCGGAACCGGAGCACCCAAGCGTCGGCTCAGAGCAATACGACCGATCTCGATACGCAGGGATTCCATCAGATGATGGAAGGGGCCCTCTTCGACCGTTGCGTTGCGCCCTCCCTCTGATGACACCGCCCGAAGTGGACCCGCCCACTATGGCCATGGTCTCGCTGCCCCGCGGCCCGCGGGCGCTACCCTGGATCCATGCCCCGCGCCTCTCACACCCCAGCCGCCACTGCCCGCACGGCGTCGGCGCCGTCGGCCCCTGAACCCTCGCCATCCGTGCCAGTAGCCGCCGGGTTGGCCCTGGGCCTGGACTTCGGCACCACCCGCACCGTCGTGGCCGCCGCGGATCGCGGGAACTACCCGCTCGTGAACTTCGAGGACGCCCACGGCGATTCCCATACCTTCATCCCGAGCATCGTCGCGGAGGTGGATGGCGCGCTCGTCTTCGGGCACGAGGCCGCAACAGCGGCCGACGGCGGCGCGCCCGCCGTCGAATCGTTCAAGCGCCTGCTCGCCACCCCCGAGGCGGGATTCTCGTCGACGGTCACGGTTGGCAGCGTGAGCGTGTCCCTGCCGGACCTGCTCACTGCCTTCTTCACCCACGTGCGCGAGCAACTTCTTACGGCGAGCTCCGTGCGGGATATCCTCGCGCGGGACGGCTTCGGGCCGATCGCCGTCGGCTCCCCCGCCCACGCGCGCAGCGCTCAGAGGGTCCTCACCCTCGCAGCCCTCGAGGCGGCAGGTTTCGCCACCATTCGCATGTTCAATGAGCCGTCGGCGGCAGGTTTCGAGTACACGCACCGCCACGCCTCCTCGATCACGTCGCGCCGCATCCGCGTGCTCGTGTACGACCTCGGCGGCGGAACGTTCGACGTGTCCCTCATCGACGCGGCGGGCCTGCACCACGACGTTCTCGCCTCGTCCGGTTCCACGAGCCTCGGCGGCGCCGATTTCGACGCGGTGCTAGCCGATCTCGCCCTCGAGAGCGCCGGACTCCCCCGCACGAGCCTCGACGATGCCTCCCGCGCCGCCGTGCTGCGCTCGGCCCGCCTCGCGAAAGAGGCCATCGCGCCCCAAACCCGCCAGGTGGCCATCGAGCTTGCGGACGGGACCGCGCACGTGAGTGTCGCGGAGTTCTACGAACGCGCTACGCCGCTCGTTGAGCGCAGCCTCGACATCCTCGAACCGCTCGTTGACCTGGGCGAAGAGGCCGACGGCGGCGCTCAAGGTGCTGACGCCCTCGCCGGGATTCTCGTCGTCGGCGGCGCCAGCTCACTGCCCCTCGTGGCCCGCGCCCTTCGCGCGCGTTTTGGCCGCCGCGTTCGCCGGTCCTCGCAGCCGTCCGGATCCACCGCCGTCGGCCTCGCCATTGCCGCGGACCCGACGAGCGAATACCGCCTGACCGACCGCCTCTCCCGCGGCTTCGGGGTGTTCCGCGAGGCCCACGGCGGTGCCGCGAGCTTCCACCCGATCTTCGATCCCGATGTCACGCTCGGCTTCGATGCCCCGCGGTTCGAGCACACCTACGAGGCCGTGCATACCGTCGGCCACCTGCGGTTCATGGAGTACTCGTCCCTTGACGCGAACGGGCAGCCGATCGGGGATCTCACTCCCCTGACCACCGTGCTCGTGCCCTACGATCCCGCGCTGCAGGACGGGCGCGACCTGGCCGAGGTACCGGTGACCGCGCTGCGCAGGCCTCGCCGCTTCCGCGAAACCTACAGCGTGAGCGACGCCGGGGTGATCGTCCTCGAGGTGACGGACCTGGCCACGGGCCACACCACCGTGTCGCGGATGACCCGCGGCGAACAGGGCGACTGAACGGCAGGGCTCACTCGGCGCACGTCGGGCACAGCGGCGCGAGCCCCGCGGCGCTGCACACGTCGCACCGGAGGTATTGCTCGCGGCACCAGGCGTGCTCGCAATTGACGAACTCGGCAGTGGCCTGCCCGCAGTTGCCGCAGTGGCCGAGCGAGGTGGCGCCGTCGCCGAACTCGACGTGCATGCGCTTGTCGAACACGTAGAGCGAGCCGTCCCATAGGCCGTCGTTGCCGTACTTTTCGCCGTAGCGCACGATGCCGCCGTCCAGTTGATAGACCTCGGAGAATCCGCGGTTCTTCATGAGGACCGTGAGCACTTCGCAGCGGATCCCGCCGGTGCAGTACGTGATGATCGGCTGGTCCTTGAGGTGGTCGTAGGTGCCCTTATCGAGCGCGTTGATGAAGTCCCGCGTGGTGTCCGTCGGCGGAATGATCGCGTCCTTGAACCTGCCGATCTGCGCCTCCATCGCGTTGCGGCCGTCGAAGAACACCACGTCCTTGCCGCGCTGATCCACGAGCTCGTGTACCTGCTCGGGCTTCAGGTGCACTCCCCCGCCCTGGACACCGGCCTCGTCCACGTGCACTTCCTCGGGAACGGTGAAGGTCACGAGTTCGGGCCGCACCTTGACGCTGAGGCGCGGAAAATCACTGGCCCCGCCTTCGGACCACTTGATGTCCGCCGAGCGAAACGGTGCGTACGAGCGGGTGACCTTCGCATACTGCTTGAGGTCCTCAATGCGGCCACCCAGCGTCGCGTTGATGCCGTGCGTCGAAATAATGACCCGGCCCGTGAGGTGATGCTTGGAGGCCAGCGCCGTCTGCCACAGCCGAACCGCCTCGGGATCCGCGAGCGGTGTGAACACGTAGAAGAGGATGATCTTGCTGATGGCCATGGCCACTATCCTAGGGGCGGAATAGATGGCGGCCTCGGGCAGTTGAAGGAAGTATGCGCCCTAGTGCGCCCTACTCAATGTAAGAAGGAGGCTCGCCATGCTCGATCCCACCACGCTGTTCACCTATGAGCGCGACGTTGACTCACGTAACGTCAGCGCCTCCACCCTGCTCGTGACCCTCGACGCCTTCGCCGACTCCGGCAATGTGCAAAAGCACCTCAACGCCCACCTCTCGGCCATGGGCACGAGCCGCCTCGTGGGCTCGTTCGATGCCGATCAGCTCATCGACTACACGGGCGTGCGCCCCGAAGTGACGCTCGACGCCGATCACTTCGTCGGCTACCAGAAGCCGTCGCTGGACCTCTACGAGGTGACCACGCCGGGCGGCGGTCGCTTCCTCGTGCTCATGGGCCCCGAACCGAACTTCCAGTGGGAGCGGGCGGCGAGCGCCGTGCGGATCATCGTCGAGCAGCTGGGGGTGACGCGGACCATCATGGCCAGCAGCTTCCCGACGGCCACGCCGCACACTCGGCCCGTGCCCATCACCCGGTATGCGGGCGATCCGAAGGACCTCGTGATCTCCTCCCCCATGCCGGGCAGCATGGAACTGCGCTCGACCTTCACGACCGTGCTCACGCTTCGCCTGGCCGAAGCCGGGCACAGCGTCGTCGGCCTCGGCGCCCACGTGCCGAGCTACGCGCACGACATGGACTACTTCCCCGCCGTCCCCGCCCTGCTCACGGCGATTGAGACCGCGGGCGGCCCGCTCATCCCCTCCACTGAGGAACTCGAGACGCACGTGCTCGAGACCCGGGCGATGCTCGATACCGCGGCGGCCGACAACGAGCAGTTGCAGCAGCTCGTGACCGGTTTCGAGGAGAACTACACGCGGATGGACGGCATCATCAACAAGGTGTCCACCACCGACGGTGCGCCCATTCCCGGGGCCGAACAGCTCTCCGACGAGGTCGAGGAGTTCCTGCGAGACCTCGGTGAAACCGATGAACACGACGGACACGCCCTCTGAGGCACCGTCGGCCCAGGTCTATTAGGTAGTCTGAGCTACGTGTTTGTTGTCAGTGTGTACTCGCTCAAGGGCGGCGTCGGCAAGACGTCTGTCACGCTCGGCCTTGCGTCGGCGGCCCTGCACCAGGGAATCAACACCCTCGTGCTGGACCTCGACCCGCAGGGCGACACCACGCTGGGGCTCCTCGGCGAACCCGGAGGCGAACCCGACATCGCGGAAGTGATCGCCTCCGCCCGCACCGAAACCATCGACCGCGCGATCATCGCGACGCCGTGGTCCAGGGCCGACGGCATGACGAGCCACCTCGACATCATCCCCGGAACGCACCGCTCCTCACGGCTCGACTCCCCCGCCCTCGTGCGGCGCGCGGTACGCAGGCTCCGCGAGGCGCTCGATAAGCGCACCTTCCAGTACGACCTCGTGCTCATAGACTGCCCGCCCTCGCTCAACGGCCTCACCCAGATGGCGCTCGCCGCCTCGGATCGCTCCATCGTGGTGTCCGAACCCGGGTTCTTCGCCGTCTCCGCGGCGGATCGCGCGCTGAAGCTCGCGGAGGAACTCGCCTCCGATGGCGTGGCGCCCCGGCTCCAGCCGCTCGGCGTGCTCATCAACCGCTACCGCCCCCGCAGCGTGGAGCATCAGTTCCGCGTGGAAGAGCTGCGCGGCATGTTCGGCGATGCCGTCCTCGACACGATCCTCGAGGAGCGCGTGGGCCTTCAGCAGGCTCAGGGTGGCGCCGTGCCCCTGCACCGCTACGAGGGCGAAAGCGCTCGGCAGCTCACCGAAGATTTCGACACGCTGCTGGGCACGATCATGGATTCGCGCCAGAACTCCTGAGGGCGCTTCCTGCTATCGCTTAGCCGCGTCCTCCTCCCCTACTTTCGAGGGGTGCAATGACAAAGCCCCGCTTGTGGCGGGGCTTTGTCGTATGGAGGGTGCTTCGCGGGCCGTGGGGCCGACGGATGTGCGGAGTTAGCCGGCCTTGCGGGCGCGGCGGCGGGCCGCGAGTTCGTCGCGGAGGGCTTCGGCTGCATCGTTTGCGGGATCGACGCTCGGGAGGATGGAGAGTTCGGTTTCGACTTCGCGGGCCACACGGCCGACGGCGATACCGAAGACGCCTTGGCCGCCCTGCACGAGGTCGAACACGTCTTCCGCACTCGTGCATTCGTAGACGGAGGCGCCGTCGCTCATGAGGGTGATCTGGGCGAGATCGTCCGCGCCCCGTTCACGCAGGGCGCCGACGGCGATGCGGATCTGCTGGAGGGACACGCCCGTGTCAAGGAGGCGCTTGACGACCTTGAGGACCAGGATGTCGCGGAAACCATAGAGGCGCTGCGAGCCGGAGCCCGTGGCGGAGCGGACGCTCGGCTCAACGAGGCCGGTGCGTGCCCAGTAATCGAGCTGGCGGTACGTGATGCCGGCGGCCTTGCAGGCGGCGGGGCCGCGGTAGCCGAGCTCCCCCGGGGTGTCGACGAGGTCGTCGAAGAGTACGCCCTGCGCATCGTGTGCGGGGACGCTGCTCTGAGCATTGAACGCATCGGCGTCAGTTCGGTTCACTACGGCCTCCAGTGCAGCCCTCGGATTGGGGAAGGGGAAAGCTACCCCCACAGACTACCGACACCGGGGCGGCTTTGGGAATTAAGCACGCCGTGCGACACGCCGAAATTTTCGGCGCGCCCCTCCCCCGGTGCTGCTGCGTCGGCCGCCAGGCCCGTCGGACCTCAGTCGCGCAAGTGGAACGTGAAGCGGTACTTCCCGATCTGCACTTCCTGGCCGGACTCGAGCCGCGCCTCATCCACGCGCTCCTTCGCCACGTACGTGCCGTTGAGCGAGCCCAGGTCTCGGACCACGAAATGATCGCCTTCGCGTAGGAATGCAGCGTGCTTGCGAGAGACCGTCACATCGTCCAGGAAGATCTCGCTCGACGAATGGCGTCCCGCCACCGTCTTGTCGGAGTCAAGAAGGAACCGCGCCCCCATGTTTGGGCCCTTGCGCACCACGAGCAGCGCCGATCCGGCAGGCAGCGCCTCAATCGCCGCGCGATCCTGCGGGCCGAGCCCCTGCTCCTGCTCCTCCGCAAACTCCGCAGCCGTGATGGGGGTGAGCTTCGTCGTGTGCTCAAACGCGTGCTCGTTGACCTGCTCAGACATTGGCGAGCCATCCTTCCCTCTACGGCACAAAGCTAGACCCCCATTCTGTCATGGGAGAGGTCACATCCCCCTGAGAGAGCCCCGCCCACGCGCAAGTTTTGTCAGTTCTTGACCAACACGGCCGACGTGGCCCGCCTCACCCGCCACCGATTCGCCCCACCCTCAAACGCTCCGCTATAGTAATCAACGGCCGCAAGGCCAGCGGGCTGTGGCGCAGCTTGGTAGCGCACTTGACTGGGGGTCAAGGGGTCGCAGGTTCAAATCCTGTCAGCCCGACCGCAAAAGCCCAGGTCAGAGATTGTTTCTGACCTGGGCTTTGTCGTGCTTGGAGCCATTTGAGGGCGCCGCTGGTGAAGCGCTGGTGGGTTATAGGCAGAAATGTGTGTATGGGCTCGGCGTGTCGGGCGGGTTCTAGGGGTGCCAGCGTCCGGCCCAGCCTTTGCGGAGGGTGTTGCGCCCCGGGTTTTGTGGAGGCTCGGTTAGTTGGTTCCGGCCTCGATGAGGACCGGGTTCTCATGGTAGTGCTTGATGTCTTGTGCTGCTCAGCGTTCTGCTTCGAAGGTGGCCGGTGGGACGAGGCCGATCTGGCCGTGTAAACGCCTGTGGTTGAACCAGTTGACGTATTCAGCGACGGCGATCTCGACATCACGCACCGACGCCCGGCCGCCCTTCGGCCGCATGGCTGGGTTTCGGATGCACTCGGCCTTGAACAGCGCGTTTAGCGCTTCAGTCATCGCGTTGACGCTTACGAGTCGCCGCGGGATCCCAGCGATGCGACTGCCTGAGCTTCGGCAAGCCGCTCGGTGTAGCGAATCGCTCGATACTGACCAGGTTCAATCGGTCGATGCAACACCGGCTTGTGCGAGCAATAGTAGCTGCTCGTTGAAGGCTTCGGCCGGGGTCTTCCAACCGAGGGTCTTGCAGGGGCGCGTGTTGAGGGCGTGGGCGACGGCTGCGAGCTCCTCAGCGGACCATCGCGACAGGTCGGTGCCCTTGGGAAAGTACTGCCGTAGCAGCCCGTTGGTGTTCTCGTTGGTGCCGCGCTGCCACGGCGACTGCGGGTCGGCGAAGTACACCGGGATGCCTGTGGCGATCTTGAACTGGGCGTGCGCGGACATCTCCTTACCGCGATCCCAGGTCAGCGACCGGGCCAGTTCGGTGGGCAACGTCGACATCGAGTTTGTCAACGCTTTCGCCATCGTGAGCGCCCCGTAACCGGCCAGCGCAGGACCGTTCTTCGGCGTCCCTTTGTGCCGGTAGCCCTCCTCACACGGAAGGTGCACGAGCATCGTGTACCGCGTCGTACGGTCCACGACGGTGCCGATCGCAGACCGCTCAAGTCCGATCAGCAAGTCGCCCTCCCAGTGGCCGGGCACGGCACGGTCGTCGGCCTCGGCGGGACGTTCGCTAATCAGCATCTCTGGGGTGAGGTGGGCCCACGTCTTGCGACGCGACCGCTCACGGGGGCACCCGTAGCGCACGCCCCGTGCGCAGGCACCACACCAGCTCGCGCTTGAGCTCACCACGCGCTTCGATGAAGAGCGACTGATAGATCGCCTCGTGACTGATACGCATGGACTCATCATCCGGGAAGTCGATCGGCAGACGGTTCGAGATCTGCTCAGGGCTCCACGCCTGGGTCCACGCCCGATCCTTGCGATGCGGTTTGCCCCGCCCGGTGAAGCGCGGCGGTGTCGGGCCGGGCACGATCGTGCCATCCGCCAAGCAGATCTGCCCCGTCAGGTGCTCCTGGACGTAGGCCCGCAATCGAGGGTTAGCGACAAGCTTCGCGACCTTCGGACGCTTGGCGGCCATGTCGGCCTTCCACTGCGCCACCGATGCCCGATAGCCACTCGAGTTAATTCGGGTGGCAGCATTGCGGCGCAGCTCCCGCGACACGGTCCCTGGGTCGCGTCCGACGGTGCGGGCGATCTCGCGAACGCCCTTGCCCTGGACATGCAGCAGCGCGATCTCCTCGCGTTCACAGAACGACAGATACCTGCCCGAATGATGCTTCGTGATGTCCAATGGCGGCATGCCACCAGCTTTGTGGAACCACCGCGAACCCACCGCCTGCGCCACGCCGACGACTGCCGCGGCTTCCTCCGCCAGCAGACCCTTCGCGATCTGCTCCCAGAACGCGACCTCGACGTGACGTTGGAACTTCGGATCTCCCGGCGACCAGAGCTTCGACCTGATCGTCCGATCCGCGTTCTGCTGACGACGCGCCATCACACACCTCCCAGCCGAGGTGTTGCGACAACCAGTTGAATCCGCCCTGAACGCCCCTATCACTGTGATGGACCAGGCCGGCGACATCGTGCCCGGCGCGTTGACGCGACCACAGGCCCAAGTCGAGGGCCTCCAACGCCAGGTCGGTGCGCAGACTGGTGGACACCTGCCACCTCACGATCACGCGGGAGAAGACGTCCAGGACGAACGCGACGTATGTCCAGCCCGCGTGCGTCCTCTACGTACGTCAGATAGGCCACCCACAACTGATTCGGCGCGGCCGCGACGAACTTCCGCTGCACCTGGTCTTCGGGTCGCTCGCTCTCAGCACCGTCACCGATGGTGGTCGTGCGGGTCTTTTCCCGCACGATCTCACGCAGGCCTTCGGCACGCATGAGCCGTTCGACGGTGCACCGTGCCACGGTGACGCCTTCACGGTTGAGTTCGGCGTGGGTCTTCCGGGCACCGTAGACATCCAGGTTCGCTTTGTGAGCGGTCTTGATGTCTGCCACCAACTCGGCATCGCGCGCGCTGCGCGCTGAGCGTGGCCTGGACTTGGTGGCGTCGTGCGTGCTCAGGGTGATCTGCAAGCCAGCGTCCTTCACGACGGCGCAGATCGGCCAGGCCACGAACCGTCCGCGGTGGCTATCGATGTAGTCGACAATCACCGTGGTTGGTACCGCTATCCGATCGTGCCCTCGAGCTCCGCAGCTGCGAAAAAACCGCGCTCGTTTTCAGAATTTTGCTGGCTCGACGAAGCTCACGGACCTCGCGCTCGAGCTCGGCCAGCCGGGTCGCATCGTCACTTGTCGTGCCGGGGCGGATTCCGTCGTCGACTTCGGCTTGCCGAACCTAGGTCCGCAGGCCTCTGGGTGGACCTCCAACTGGTCTGCGACACGTGTGGTAGCCCCACGCGCGGATTCTGGATCCCTGCGCGCGTCCAACGCCATCCGTGTTGCCCGTTGCTTCAGCATAGGGCTGTACTTCCTCAGTGCTGCCATGACACTCAATCGCCCCTTCCAGGGTTGAGAGCCTCCACCAAACCCGGGGCGCAACAGTCCCTGTATCCGCAGTCACCTAGGAGCGCCTCGACGTCGCCAACCGGTCACCACGGAGTCGTTGAGCTGGGTCTATGTCAGACCGGCGCATAGTCTAGAGTGTAGTGGACGATCAGACCTCGAACCAGGAGAACCAGGATGGCACAGCAGGATCCACCGGCGCCGGTCCCGGCTCTTCGCGTACGGCAGTGGTTAGCCCAGTGGAACGAGCTAACCTATGATGAATCACAGAGGCAAGCGCGCCCCAAAGAACACTTCTACTTGTTCTCGCTCCCTGCGTCGCAGCTACGCAAGCTTGCGGGGATCTATCGTCGTTCCACGGAGGTCATTGCACCCCGAAAAGACGATCTGGGTATTCAGCGCAAGCATGATCCGGAACGTAGCGAAGAAATTAGGAGATACGTCGAGGGCGGATACCCTTGGTCTGGCCTCAGCGAGGCGAAGCGCCGTAACACAGAGAATGACAGCCTTAAGAAGCCAGGGTGGCTGCCCACCGCGGTTGTAGTAAATATTCTCACAGAGGGCGATGTCCGATCTGGCAAAACTGCGACCGCTGATAACGTAATTCGCGTCGCTGACGATGCGGAGTCGACCTCCGCGTCGTTGTACTTGCCTTCTCCGACGGAAGATGATGCAGATCGAATCCCACCCATTGAGGTCATTGATGGTCAGCACCGGCTCTTTGCATTCGACGATGACGATGCAGATGTTGAAGACTACTATCTGCCAGTAGTCGCATTTCACGGGTTGGATATATCTTGGCAGGCCTATCTCTTCTGGACGATTAACATCAAGCCCAAGAAGATTAATCCTTCGCTAGCGTTCGATCTATACCCTCTGCTGCGCGAGCAGGACTGGCTAGAGAGCGGCGAAGTGGTGCACGTCTATCGTGAGAGTCGTGCGCAGGAGCTAACCGAGGTACTTTGGTCTAGCCCCGATAGCCCTTGGTATCGCCGGATCAACATGCTTGGCGGGACACGCAAAGAGAACGGGCCGGTGACTCAGGCGGCATTTATTCGCAGCCTGATAGCGAGCATGGTCAAATCATGGCGTTCATACAAGGGGCCTGGAGGCATCTTCGGTGGAACGCCTGACAGCAGCGACGGGCTTTCCTGGTCTAGGTTGCAGCAGTCGGCATTTCTGCTGACCGCCTGGAAGCTGCTTGCTGAGAAGACTAAGCGAGCTAAGCCAGAGTGGGCGGAGATCTTGCGACAGCAGGCCGCCGAATTTGATGAGTTGAGTGGGGTTCGTACGACCTACCACGATCCTGCCTTCACTGGTGCGAACACCTTGCTCGCGACCGACCAGGGTGTTCGAGGCTTCCAGTACGTCGTGAATGACCTCTGCTTCATCCGGCAAAAAGAACTGAGCCTCGCTGCCTGGCAAGATTTTTCTGATTTTGCCGATGTTACTCCCGAGAACGTTGCAGCGACTGCGGAAACGCTGAAAGACCAACCTGTATTCGAGTTCTTGAATCATCTTTGCGAGGCGCTGACGACGTTTGACTGGAGGACGAGTGGGGCCCCCGATCTTAACGAACAGGCGCGGCTAGCGAAAGCAGCATTGCGCGGAAGCGGAGGGTACAAGGAACTTCGCTCACAGCTAGCAAGTCATTTGCGTGCTTCAAGTTTCTCTGACATTGCACGCGCAGCTAACCACCTGGGATCTTGAAGTGGCGGCTCGTATCCAGCAACCGCTCGGCGCTGCAAAACGGACGATTCTTGGGCGGGCCTCGCGCCAAGAAGTCGTCAATGCCCTGAGCGGCATCTCAATTCCGGAAACTGCTGAATGGTTAGATCCCGGCAACGTGTACAGCAAGATGGCGCAAGACCGTATCAAAACCGACGGAAGCGTTGTACCTGCTGCGACTCAAGCAGAATTTGCAAAGTATCTGGCGGCCAGCTCTTTTGTTCATTGTGGCGATGCCTGGGGATATCTTGGCCGCGCAGTTGATGCATTGATGCGCGGTGACATCCACGGAGCTGTGCATCTCACTTATTATGCCGAGTTAAGGGGGGCCATCTCTCTTCTTGCCTCGGAAGGTATCTACATCGGTAACGGCGTAAATTTCGCGTTAACGGCTGGCGGCGCATTCGAGCTCGTGACGAACGATTCTACCCATATTGCGGCTTGGAAGTTCTTGTCGGCATGGAATGATCAGGCGCGTTCGAAGTCGCTGATCGCAAAGATTCTTCGGCCAGGCGGAACGGCGCTTGGTGTTTGGGCACAGAACATGCCTGCTGGCGGCGTAAGTTCGGCGGTATCTGAACTTCTCACCCGTATGGCGTTCGATCTGCAGTCATTCGCAAATGATCGTTCGCGGAGAAACACGGCGAGCTATACGCCTACCCGGCTTGTCATCGAGGATCTTAGCGTTGAGGCGACTGCGAGTACGGTCTCAAAGTTCTGGCAGGTGCTTGAGCCGAATTCTCGCGGCACTTTCCCTATTTTGGATCAGCTTCTACTTAAGGATATCCTCAAGGCATCGTATGTTCCTACGCACCAAGAAGAAGACGATAGTGGCGAGCTCACCGGCGAGACTGATTGGTCCGAGTGGGAAGGCTGGCTACGGCAGGTCGCTCCTGCATCGACGCACGGTACTGCTCTTTTCGAAGAGCTGATGTCGATGCCTAACCAGCCGATCCTGTCGGCCCTCTTTGATGCGGATAACAGCTCTGTTTCACCAGTTGAGTTTATGGAAGCGATGCTTTCTCGAACATCGGTGTTATTGCGGATCGCTACCGGATCGTGCGCGCACCTCCTTGAGGACTCGGCGCTGACGAACGCGAGCATCGCGCCGTGGGTTCGGTCGCTCAGCTTCGTTCGTGGACTTTGGGAAGCTGATGACCTCCCCGAGGACATGTTGGATCTCTGGTCAGATGTCGAAGATGCCCGAGTGACGCTTGACTCGGCGACTCACGCGAGCCCGCATGCTCTGCTTCACGCCGTCGGCACCCAGCTCCTTACCCTTGGGCAAGCAGAGCGTGTAGTCGCATGGAGCTTCGCTTGAGACTTGGGGCGAGCATTCTACTGAAGGAAGGTGCGCTCGCGTGAAGTATATGGGAAGCAAGAGCGCCCTACTCCGAGGAGAGCTGGGTGAGATCCTCGTCGCGTCTAGCACGGATGCGTCGCGGTTTGTGGATCTGTTCTCCGGATCTGGTTCTGTCAGCCACTATGTTGCGGAGAACATCGATATCCCTGTGTTGAGTGTTGACTTACAGCACTATTCGAAGGTTCTTGCCGAGAGCATTACGGGCCGGGATCGCCCTCAGACTGACGGTCCGATTCTTAACAAGTGGACGGCAGGCGTGAGTAGGGGCCTACTCGACGATCCGATCTATGAGACTCTGCGCGAGCCAATTGCGCATCTTGGAAAGGCGACTGTCCTACGGGCCCGACGAAATTCTGAAAGCACTGTTGGCGTCGGGTTCGTCACTCAGCATTATGGAGGGCACTACTTCTCGCCGCAGCAAGCGTATACACTAGATCGGTTGTATGAGGGGCTTCCGAATGTGGAGCCCGATCGAACTCTAGGTCTCGCTGCTCTACTCCATGCGGCTAGCATTTGTGCGGCCGCCCCTGGGCACACGGCGCAGCCTTTTCAGCCCACCCCCAAGCTACTGCCATACATAAAGTCAGCCTGGAGCAGAGACGTCGTCCGTGAATGTCAGCGCCAAGTTACTATGCTCGCAGCACGACACGCAAGGATGAAGGGCGAAGGTCGTGTGGGTGACGCTCTGGAAGTCGTATCTAGTCTCGGAGAAGATGATCTTGTGTTCTGCGACCCGCCTTATTCCGCCGTTCAGTACAGTCGCTTCTACCATGTGCTAGAAGGAATTGCTCAAGGTGGATGGAATGCTGTAGCTGGCGCGGGTAGATCGCCGGCGCGGGCCCTCCGGAAATCCTCCGATTTCAGCATGAAGAGTCAGGCCTCTGGTGCTATGTCAGAACTCCTCAGAGCTCTTCGGGGAAGGTCATGCAGGGTGTTAGTGACATTCCCTGACGCTGACGCAAGCAACGGTCTCAGTAGTAGTGACATTGTGGCGCTGGCGGGAGATTCATGGCATATCCGTGAACACTACGTTGATTCGACTCATAGCACGCTGGGCGGGAGTTCAGGTGAAGGAGGAAGAGGAGGGCGGCGAGCTCTGAAAGAAGCAGTTCTTCTTTTCGAGCCACGCACAGCGATTATTTCGGTGCTGGAAAGTCATCGACCAGAACGTCGAGATGTGCTCTCGGTACCTCACACTCCGAAATCGGCATCTGCTGTCGCAACAGTGGCAACTTAGCTGATCGTCCAGGCGCTGCCTGAGTTCTGATTCTCCTGCCCGTGCGATCTCCATGCGGACAGTCCTCGGGGTGGCTGACTGTGTGACGCCCTAAGGTTCAGTTTAATGTATTCGGCTGGCTGTATTGCCTACGGCGAAGGCTCTGCTCGGAGGGTTGCCAGTGTGCCCCAGTTAGCACCCCAGAGACTTCGATGAAGTGGACCAATCAGGTGACCAACAGTCTGCAAACCCTGCAAAACGTGGCGCGCAGGGCACGCACCCGAAACAGAAACCCCCTTTTCAGGTGGGGTGAGATCCATATTCCTGCCAATTGGGGGTCAAGGGGTCGCAGGTTCAAATCCTGTCAGCCCGACCACAAAAGCCCAGGTCAGAGATTGTTTTTGACCTGGGCTTTGTCATATTTCGGGGCTATTTGAGGGCCCCGGTGGTGCCTGTTGAGGGTTACGGGAGATCTCGTTGTGACGAGTTGGCTGGTGATGCCGAGACTCAGCCCGAGACCGCCAAGATCTTCGCGGCGACCTCTGTCGGCGTGAGGCCGTCCGTATCGATCCGGTGAACGTTGGCCGGGGCGTCATGGTCGAGTTTCTGCGACATGCTCGTGCTGCGCTCGAGATGGCGATCAAAACTCTCGCCGTGCTCGCGGCGCCCGAGACGCTCCGCCGCCGTGGTGTCGCTGCCGCGCAGCAACACCAAGGTTGTATCGACCTCTCCCCCATCGCGGCGATCAGACGGTCAGTACCAAGAATTGACACCGTGTTGGTGTAAATCAGCAGCTCGTACCCGGCGTCCAGGTAGTTCGCCCACATCGCCGCCAAGTTCCGCTCCTCCATATCGAGGTCCCACGGCGCAGGATGCGCCATATCCAGAGCATCCCCCTCGATATAGGCGTGCCGGAAGTCCAGCTCCGTCAGCAGTTCGTGGAGCGCGGCCGCCGCGGTGGACTTCCCCACCGCGGACCGCCCGCCGAAGAAGATGACGTGCGATTGGGTCATGGCTTAGTGTTTCCGGCTGGGGTGGGCGGAGCTGGTAGGCCGGTGGTTTCCAGGCAGGGCATCTGGTAACGCTGAGGAACCCGGCCGACGGTGGCGCGTGGGATACCGAGGTGGTAGCTGATGCGGTGTGGTCCCCACCGGCGGATGAAACGCAAAGGAACAATCCGGTGCTCACGTTTTCTCGGTAGGAGGTTCGGGCTCGTGTGGGGGCGTGAGGAGAGGTCCGTCAGTGGGAGGCCAGCACGGTAGCAAGTGGCCCATTTTTGCGCGGTGGCAGGTGAGACTTGGAATCTTTCGGCGGCGCGGCGGATCGACCAGCCCTTATCGACAAGCGTGGTGGCCAGGCGCCGCCGCCCTTCGGGGCCGCGTCCGTTTGAGTGGTGGTCTTTCGCTTCGTTGCGATGATCAGTTGTTGTCAGTTTAGGCGGCGGTGATCTCGGGGAGCATCACCGCCTCGTCGAGGGTGGGGACTGTAGTGGCGAGTTCTGTCATGGACGCTTCGGAGAAGTAGCGGCGGTCGGCGGCTTCCCATTCGTCGTGCTGCTCGACGAGAACGGCCCCGGCCAAGCGCAGCAGGGCGGCGTTGTTCGGGAACACGCCGACGACATCGGTGCGGCGCTTAATCTCGCGGTTGAGGCGTTCCAGGGGGTTCGTGGACCAGATCTGCCGCCAGTGCCGGGCAGGGAATGCCTTGAACGCGAGGATATCGTCGCGGGAGTCTTCGAGCAGTTCGGCGGTCTTGGGGTGGACGCGCTGGATCATGCGGAGCACTTCGGTGAACTGGGCGTCGATGTGCTCCGGGTCAGGCTGGGCGAAGATCGTGCGGATCACGCTGGAGACCATCTCTTGCCGGCCCTTCGGCAGGGCGGTCAAGACGTTGCGCATGAAGTGGACCCGGCATCGCCTGCCACGCGGCTCCGGTCGCTGTGGCCTTCTTCAGCCCCGCGTGGGCGTCGGAGATCACCAGCTTCACCCCGCCCAGGCCCCGGGTCTTCAACGAGCGTAGAAACGTCTTCCAGAACTCATCGGTCTCGCTGTCTCCGACGTCGAAGCCGAGCACGACCCGCCCGTCCGTCGACGGCGACGCCGATTGCGACGACGACGGCCTGGGACACGACGCGGTGGTCGATGCGGACCTTGCAGTAGGTCACGTCGAGGAACACGTAGGGGTAGTCGATATCAGCTAGGGAGCGGTCGCGGAACGAGGCGACCTCGGCGTCGAGTCCTTGGCAGATTCGGGACACCTCGGACTTGGAGATGCCTGTGTCAGCGCCGAGCGCTTTGACGAGGTCGTCGACTTTCCGGGTCGAGACCCCGTGGAGGTAGGCCTCCATCACGACCGCGAACAGTGCCTGATCGACCCGACGGCGCCGCTCCAGCAGCGACGGGAAGAACGATCCCTGCCACAATTTCGGGATTCGCAGCTCCAGGTCCCCGGCCGTGGTCGACAGGGTCCGCGGCCGGGAGCCGTTGCGGATCGTGGAGCGCTCAGCGGTGCGCTCGTAGGGGGCGGCACCGATGAACGCGGTGGTCTCCGCCTGGATCGGATCCTGGTAGAGCCGCTCGGTCGCGGCGCGGATGCATCGGTGAGCTTCAGTTCCCCGAGCAGCTCGAGGAGGGCAGACTGGTCAAGAGCCATCGTGCGGTGTCTTTCTGTGTGAGTTCTTCGTCGTTCTCACTGACCATCGCACGATGGCTCACCACGTCGCGGTCACGACGCACGGACCCGAAAGCCCACACCCCAAACGCCGAGTCACAGTGCCACGCGAGAGGGACTTGCCGCCACAGCCCTGGCACAACGGCTCAGGACCCGCCAGACCGCATTCGATCAACGCGCGGTCCGGGGTGATGAGCTGACCAGTCGCTACCAGGCCGAGTTCGTCCAGCCGAGCGAACATGGTCAGGTCAGGGGCATCAAAGGTAACGTAGGCATGTCGAGGTCTTCTGGATGAGGCGTGTAGGAACCTTCATCATCAGAGGACCTCGACGCTCATCCCGGAACCAACGCGCCCCGAGCACACCAACGACCTACCCCCTCAACTGCGAAGAGCCCCAAATGCGCATCTGTCAAAATCACCTCTGTTGTTCCACGCTCGGCTGCTGCAACCACATCAACTACCTCGCCTACGGCCTCCGCGAAACTGGCAACATCAGATATCACCACATCTTCAAATGCAATGATCCAAAATTCTTGAAAAGCTATCTTCGTAATTATCTATCCATGGACCCTGGTATTTGAGTGCGACTAAGGCGGTTGAGACGATATTGGTCGCCCTGGGCATCTGGATGGTCTCTCCACTCAAGTGCAGTTTGACTAAGTAACCGATATAGTCCGCTATGAAATCGCCTTTGAGTAGCCGGACTCCGTTGACGGACATGTGCCGTACTGCCACTGCCCGGCCTGCCGTATATGCATCCTGGCCGACAGCGGCTTGAATTCTAGCGACGACAGCATTTATTAGCGCCTCGTCCGGAGCATCAAAGCCATTCGGATTCACAAGAGAGCGACTTTTGAAAGGCGCGCATCCTTGCACGCCGCAGTATAAAGCGGTCAAGCTTAGGACTTGCCAACTTTCCCATATATCCAGTAGCTTGGTTGGCACGTCATCAATCAAGCTCTCAATCTTCTGCGAAATTGAAGTATCAACTCCATATGTAGCACGAAAGGCGGCCCATATGTCGGCATGCAGAAGGATGTCTGCTTCGACATCGTTTCCGTATGTATAAGCAATGTGACCGAATTTCCGGAGCTTCCCTTCAAAGTCGTCTCGATCTCGGTCTAGCATGAAAACAATAGTGGAGCTAGAAAAGCTGTTACTTGTCGTCAGTTTCATGCCTTTCTGAAGATGATCATGCAGAGCAAGGGCATGGGGTTTGCCGCCCGCAGAGACACCACCGAGCTCAATTTCCTCGGCGAGATGGAAAGCGACGCTCAAATTTTGGGTAGACGGGAGCGCTTTGAGGAGCAACTCGTAGTGAACGCGGTCGTGGTTTCTTCCCTCGACAACCAGCCACAGGTCGCTCTCGCTCATCTTGACACGCCGAGCAAATCCATCAGCACTCCACTTGGGCTTGTTGCTCATAGCTCAATGATGTAGTCGTCGGACACCCCGGCCATAATCTCCGGCGAATGTGAAGCCAGAAGCAGCTGGCAGTCACTATTAATTGTCTGCATCGAAGTGACGAGCTGCTGCTGCCAGTTTACATGGAGCGACAGCTCCGGCTCGTCGACAATTACGGCACTATCTTCCGCTCCGAGAACCTGCAGGAGAAGCCGCAAAAGCTGTTTTTCTCCAGAAGATAGTGAATACAGTGGGATTGGGCTCTCGCCGATATCTATTCTGATCAGATGCATGCCGAGCAATGGCGACCTATTGGAGATGTCTAGAATCAACTGCTTGTTTCCACGAAACATTAAGTTGATGATTCTCTGGAACTCCTTCTGGGGTCCAAGTTTAAGATCAACTAATCGTCTAACAGTCTGGATTTCAGCGACCACTTGTCGATGCTCGGTCGAAGTCTCGAATCTCTGTATAAATGCGGCCTTATCCATCTGCAACTGGATGTCCTGTTCAACTAGAAAGGTTTCGATCAGACTGTATGCTAGGTCAGGCGCAACATCCCCGACATCAGTTTGGTCCGTTTTTGCACTTGGGTCACCTCCAAACAGGATTGAGAGAACTTTTGCTAGACCTTGTTGCTGAATGTCTCTGATAGCAGTAGAGCTCTTCAACGAATAGTCACGCCACACCTCCCTAATCTGTTCGCCGAACGCTTCGTTCGACACCCTACTTCGGTCTTCAGGGAAATGGGGAGCGAGTCGGTCGGCATCTGTGACCCGAGAAATTGGCAGATAAGAATGGGAGAACGTATGTCCGAAGAGATCGACGAAGAAGCCATGGTCGTCGACTGAGTAGGTGGACACCCATCGGCCGCTTTGTTGATAGCTGTCATAGTCAAGATATCCATCATCGATCGCAAGATTCTCATCGATGGCCGGAGGCGGCTCATGGTCGGAACGGAAGTATGAGTCAAAGGCTAAGCTGCCAGTTGAAGTAAATATATCGCTTTGGTGCACTTCCGAGACTTCTTTGAGTGCCCTGGTAAACGTTCGGGTTACTTTCAGTATTCTTCCTTTAGAAATACGATCTTTGAAAACTACTTCAGCGCTTTCGAACGGGAGGTCTTCGATGATTGACGCATCACCCTCAAGTGCAGCGTGCAGAATGTGAAAAAGCGTTGTTTTTCCAGCCCCATTAAGTCCCCAAAAAATATTCAGATGCCTATCAAGCGTATGAATTACAGGCTCTTTTCGGCCTGCAAGTCCCTGCACCTTGAAACTTTCGATCCATGCCATTGATTAACCTTTCGGCTTTGAGTTGATGGTTCTGCACTCTGCTAGGCCTGTAGGCCTAAGCTTTTCTGGTTCCGTGTCGCTTCTTAATGGTTGGTTGTGGCGCTCAGGTGCGGGAGTCGCAGTCGCGTGCATCAAACTCTACGGTATGTACATTGCGTGGCTGCTGCGAAGTTGTCGGAAATTATACCGGTCGACGCCGCCTGTGCCGTACCTTGCATCCGCTAGGGTCCGGTTAGCGTCAGAACGAATATCCGTGGCACGGATGTGCTCTGGCTTGCCTAGTTCGCTGATGGTCTCGATCGGCTATTCAGGTTCGTATGGTTACTATCACAGGACTCCGCAAGTGCGCATGCTCCCGTTGGCGAGGTGGTAAGCTCCGCCGATGACATATCACCGCAGGCACTGGATGATGGCACGATTACGCTTGCCGCTCGGCGGTCCTATCCCCTACCGCGGCCTCTCGCGCGCCTGTTCCCGAGCGCGCGCGGCAAGACCATCATCGACAGTCTCAGTAGTGAACCCGCCGTAGCGGTTGGTGGCGGCGGTGCGGATGAGGAAGTCGGCGAGGGCGGGGTTTTTGGGCAGGACGGAGCCGTGGAGGTAGGAGCCGATGATGTTCTGCACCCGCGCCCCCTCATGAACATCGTCGGCGTTGTTCCCCTCCCCCACGCTCACGCGGGCAAGCGGGACGGCGCCGGGGCCAAGGCGGGTCTGGCCGCTGTGGTTTTCGTAGCCGAGGATCTCACCGAACTCGTCGGAGGTGGCGACCACGTTGCCGATGAGCCGCTCGGGCCCGGCCACGGTCGTGACATCCAGGAGGCCGATCCCTTCGAGCCGCTTACCGTCGGCGGTGTCGAAGTGGTGGCCGAACAGTTGATAGAGGCCGCAGATGACGAGCATGGGCACGCCGTCGTCGGCGAGGGACCGCAGGCGCGGGGCGATGTCGTGGAGGTCCGCTTGGATGCGGCCCTGCCCGCTGTCTTGGCCGCCGCCGCCGAGCACGATGTCTGCCCGTTCGGGGAAGTCGTCACCGGGGTTGTAGGCGTGCATGACCGGGGTGTAGCCGTAGCGTTCGAGCCTGCGCTGGATCACGAGGGCGTTGCCGTTGTCGCCGTAAATGTTCATGTCGCGCGGGTACAGCTGGACCACGTCGATCTCGGGGGCGCTCATTCGTCGATTCCTTTCACGGTGGTCTTGCTTCCCAGGTGGCGGCGCAGCGCGAGCATGGCGGTGTACGTGGTAAAGATTCGCTTGGGCGTGCCGGGATCGCGTGCCAACAAGGTGTCGAGGGCGCGCGTGAGGTCGGTGTCAATCGCGCCGACGGGAACCTCGTCGTAATCGAGCCGCAGCACCATGTCGTAGCTGCGCTGACCGGACACGATCTCGACGCCCCGCGGGCGGAGGCTCGTGAAGTCCACGTCCCACAGCCAGCTCATGTCGCGGCCGTCGGCGTACTGATCGTTGATGGCGATCATCGTGTCCACACCGTCCGGCGGGAACGAGGAGAGGGCCAGGCGGAACCCGGCGGGGTTCTTGACGAGCACGAGCTCGACGATCGTGCCGTCCACGGTGATCTTCTCGCCGCGCCCGAACGCGGGGGTGATCTGGGAAGCGGTGCGAAGGAGCGCGGGAACATCGACCCGATCGCCAAGCACCTGCAGCACGGTGGCCATCGCGGCGGCGGCGTTGAAGATGTTGTAGGCACCGGACAGCTGGAGCGCCGTCGTGTGCTCCTGCTCCCCCATCCGGAACGTCGCGCCCGCGGCATCGAAGGCGGCAAGCTCCACCAGCGCCGGAAGCTGCACCTTGCCCGCCTGGTCGGTGTCTCTCCCGTGCAGCGCCTCATCGCTCGGGAAAGCGGGCAGGAGCGCGGGATCGAGCCCGAAATAGCCCACGCGCACGCCCTGGCCAGCCTGCTCGGCAATCGCCCGGATCCGGGAGTCCTCGCGGTTCAGGGTGAGGGATTCCGTGACCTGGCCCGCCACGCTCGCGAGCAGCCGCGCGGTGTAGTCGATTTCCCCGAAGCGATCCAGCTGATCGCGCATGACGTTGAGCAGCAGCGCGTGGCGCGGCTTGACGGCCTCGACGAAGTGCACGGCATGCGCCTCATCCAGCTCGAGCACCGCAATATCGGCCCTCAGCCGCCCGGTGAGGCTCACCTCGGACAGCAGGGACGCCACCACGCCGCGCGTGAAGTTCGAGCCGGAGCGGTTCGTGAACACGCTGAGGCCCTGCCCCTCCAACAGCTCCACCACCATCTTCGTCGTGGTGGTCTTCCCGTTGGTGCCGCTCACGAGCACCACCCCGTGCGGCAACTGGCCGAGCGTGCGGGCCAAAAAGCCCGGATCGACCCGCTCCACGAGCAGGCCGGGATACGCGGAGCCGCTGCCGCCACGGATCTTGATGAGGCGGCGCACGCTCTTGCCGAGCACGGAAGAAACCACTGATCGCATGGGCATCATCCTATGCGCCGCCGCTGCCGGTCCCGGGCGTCAGCGCCCCCGTGCGCCGGGCAGATCACGCGAAGCGCGCGGCCCGCTCCCCCGTCGCCAGGTGCTCGCGCACGAGCGCGAAGTCGCGAGCAAAGCGGGCGTTCAGCGGAGGAGGCTCGCTCGCGGGAAACCAGCGGGCCTCGCTGTTCTCCCCGTCGGCCGGGTGCGGCTCACCACTGACCCACTCGGCGCTGAACGCGAGGTCCAGGTAGCTCGCCTCGTCCCCGTTCGGGTAGGTCATGGGGCCGACGGCGCCGACGCCCGCGAGGTGAATGACCCGCACCTCGCAGCCCGTCTCCTCGCGCACTTCGCGCCGCGCGGCAACGGCGGGCTCCTCCCCCGGATCGATGATGCCGGTCACTGGGGTCCACTGGGCGTTATCAGAGCGCCGCACAAACAGCGCGCGGTCACGCTCGGGGCTCAGCACGTACACGCTCACCCCGGACAGCCACAGGTGCGCCGTGCCCACGTGCTCGCGCAACCGCAGGATGAACTCGGGCGTCGCCATCCCTAGCGGCGCTTCCGCTTCTCCCGCACCCGCACGCTGATGTCAATCGGCGTGCCCTCGAAGTCGAAGTCCTCGCGCAGGCGGCGTTCGATGAAGCGCCGGTAGCCGTGCTCGAGGAAGCCCGAAGCGAAGATGACGAACCGCGGCGGCCTCGTGCGCGCCTGCGTGGCGAAAAGGATGCGCGGCTGCTTGCCGCCCCGCAGCGGGTGCGGGTGCGCGGCCACGAGCGTGCCGAGGAACGCGTTGAGGCGCGAGGTGGGAATGCGCGTATCCCACGACTCGAGCGCCCGCTCAAGCGCGGGAACGAGCTTGTCCGTGTGGCGGCCCGTGGTCGCGGAAATATTCACGCGCGGCGCCCAGCGCACATGGTTGAGGTCCTTCTCGATCTCCCAATCGAGCGCCTTGCGCCGCTCCTCATCGATGAGGTCCCACTTGTTGAAGGCGAGTACGAGCGCGCGGCCCGATTCGAGCACCATGTCGATGATCTTGAGATCCTGCGTCGAGATGGTCTCGCTCGCCTCAAGCAGTACCACCGCCACCTCGGCGCGATCCAGCGCGGCCCTGGTCCGGATCGACGCGAAGAAGTCCGCGCCCTGCGTCTGGTTGACGCGGCGGCGAATCCCCGCGGTATCCACGAACGTCCACTCGCGCCCGCCCAGTTCGATGACCTCATCGACAGGATCGCGCGTCGTGCCCGCGGTCGGATCCACGACCACGCGGTTCTCGCGCGCGAGCTTGTTGAGCAGCGAGCTCTTGCCCACGTTCGGGCGCCCGATGAGCGCCACGCGGCGGGGGCCCGACGGCTTCGCGCGAGTCTGCCCCTCTTCGGGCAGCACCTCGAGCACGCGATCCAGAACGTCGCCCGAGCCGCGCCCGTGCAGGGCGGAGACGGGGTACGGTTCGCCGAGCCCCAGGTTCCATAGGGCCGCGGCCTCGAGCTCGCCGCGCTCGTCGTCCACCTTGTTCGCCACGAGGATCACGGGCTTCTTCGCGCGCCGGAGCACCTTCACGAGCTGCTCGTCGGTCTGCGTGATGCCCACCGTGACATCCACGACGAACATCACGGCATCGGCAAGCGAGATCGCGAGTTCGGCCTGCTCCGCGACGCGGTAGGCCATGCCCTGCACCTTGTCTTCCCAGCCGCCTGTGTCGACGAGCAGGAAGTCGCGGCCCGTCCACTCCGCCTCGTAGAACACGCGGTCGCGGGTCACCCCGGGAGTGTCCTCAACAACCGCCTCGCGGCGGCCGAGGATGCGGTTGACGAGGGTGGACTTGCCGACGTTCGGGCGCCCCACCACTGCGAGCACGGGCAGTAGGCGCTCATCGCCCTCGCTCGCGTACGGAAGGAACTCGTCGTCCAGCAGCGCCGCATCATCGTCGGCCAGCTCGTAGTCCTCGAGACCCGCGCGCAGGGCTTCGGCGCGCGCACGCTCGTCGGCCTCGTCCTCTTCGCTCCAGTCCTCATCCTCTACGAGGTCAACCCCGGGCACGAGGCCCAGCACCAGATTGATGACCTCGTCGATATCCAGGTGGGTCGTGTCGATCGTCGTCACGCCATCGGCGGCGCTCAGGAACTGCGAGACCGAGGAATCGTCCTGGTCGCGTCGCACCACCTGGTCGCGCATCCGCTCGCGCACCTCGTCGGAATCCTCGAGCCCCAGCTGCCCGGAGCGGCGCGCCATCCGCGTCTCTTCGGAAGCGGTCAGAAGGATGCGGGCGTCGGCATCGGGCGCCACCACGGTCGTGATGTCGCGGCCCTCGGCCACGCAGAAACCGAGCCGGTTCGCTGTCGTGAACAGCACCTCACGCTGGCGCTCCTGGAGGATCGCCCGCACCGCCAGGTTCGTGGCCACGGCGCTCACGCGCTCGGTCACGTATTCGGTGCGCAGCTCATCGGTCACATCGCGGCCGTCCACGAGCACGCGCGGATCCTCCGGATCGGTCACCATGACCAGGTCCATGCCGGACACGTACGCGGTCACGGCGTCCTGATCGGCCAGGTCAATGCCCGCCTCGAGGCACGCGAGCGTCACGGCGCGGTACATCGCGCCGGTGTCCAGGTAGCCGCCCTGGAGCGCGAGCGCGACCTCCTTCGAGACCGTCGACTTCCCGGAGCCCGCGGGGCCGTCAATTGCAATGCTCACGCCGTTCACGCGCTCTCCTTCACCTCACAACACAGATGCCCACCAGAGTACCGAGCCCGCCCCCACCCGGGGTGCTCATGCGGCTACTCCTCGCTCGCGCGTGCCCAACCTCTCGCCTCAAGCATGCCGAGCACCGCGGATTCGTCGGCCCGCCCCACGCTCACGTGCGCGAGGCCGACGGGCTGCCCGAGCGAATGCTCGAGCCGCAGATCCTCGAGGTTGATGCCCTCCTCGCCCATGTCGGTGAGCAGGCGGGCGAGCGCGCCGGGCGTGTCGGGAACGAGCACGGTGATGGTGACGAAGGCGTCGGGGCCGCTACCGTGCTTGCCGGGAATCCGCCGCACCCCGTCGTTACCGCGCGCGATGGCGCGGGCGATGACCGCGCGCGAGCCCGGGGCGGCATCGGGCGTGACGAGCCTGTCAAACGCGTCGACCACGGCGCCGAGGTCCTCGCGCAGCCCGTGGAGCACGGGCAGAATCGCCCCGGCGTTCGCGCTGAGAATCTCCACCCAGAGGCGAGGATCGCTCGCGGCAATCCGGGTGGTGTCCCGAAGGCCCTGCCCGCTGAGGCTCAGGGCCTCGTCGCTCGCCTGCGGGAGGCGGCTCGCGAGCAGGCTCGCGACCAGCTGCGGCACGTGCGAGACGTACGCGACCGCTTCGTCGTGCGTTGCGGCATCGACGTCCACGACGACGGCGCCGAGGTCGATCCCGAGGTTCCGGGCCAACCGGACCGACGCCGGAGCGGAGTGAGCGTGCGGCACGATCACGAACGGGCGTCCCCGGAAAAGATCGCTGCGGGCCCCGACCACGCCGGAGGTTTCCCGCCCCGCCATCGGGTGCGTGCCCACGTACCGGCTCGTGTCGATCCCCCGCTCGGCGCCCTCGGCGAGCACCTGCCGGGCGATGGGCTCCTTGACGCTCGCCACGTCCACCACCGTGGCGCGCGGGAACTCCTCGAGCGCGCCGAGGATCACGGGAGCGGCCACATCCGGCGGCGTCGCCACGACGACGAGCTGCGGGTCAAACCCCTGGCCCCGCCCCGTCTCCGCGGCCCGTTGCGGCTGAACCCGGCCCACGCCCAGTTCCTCGGCGAGCCGCGCGGTGCCCGGGGAGGCATCGCGCACGATCACGTCACCGCTCGCTCCCCCGTCGCCGCGCGCGGCGCTCAGCCCGAGGCCAATCGAGCCGCCGATGAGCCCGGCGCCGATGATGAGCACCTGCCCATCGAGCACGGCGGCCGAGGCGGCGGCCTCGCTCACAGGCCCACCTCGGCCATGAGCGTGCCCAGCTCGCGATCCGTGAGCGCCCGGGTCTGGCCGGATGGCAAATCGCCCAGCAGGACGGGGCCGATCCGGGTGCGCATGAGGTGCGTGAGCTCGTAGCCGAGGGCGGAAAACATGCGCCGCACGATCCGGTTGCGACCCTCGTGAATCGTGAGCTCGACGATGGCCTCGCGCCCGTCGTGCGCGACGAGGCTCGCCCGGTCCGCGCGTGCCGGGCCATCCTCGAGCTCGATGCCGTCGCGCAAAGAGCGCAGGATCGAGCGCGGGAAGGTGCCCGGGCAGTCGAAGCGGCACACGTAGGTCTTGGAGACCTCGAAGCTCGGGTGCGTGAGGCGGTGGGTGAGTTCGCCGTCGTTGCTGAGCAGCAGCAGACCCTCGGTCTCGTAGTCGAGCCGGCCCACGTGGTAGAGCCGCTGCGAATAGGGCTCGGTGAACTCGGCAAGTGTGCGCCGCCCCTCCGGATCCTCCATCGCACTCATGACCTTGCGGGGCTTGTTGAGCACCACCGTGAGCTTGCTCGAATCCAGCTGCACGCGGCGCCCGTCCACGTGGATCACCTGCACGGACGGATCCACGCGAGTGCCCTGGGCGGTGACGATCTGGCCGTCCACCGCGACGCGGCCGTGCTCGATGAGTGCCTCGCACGCGCGCCTGGAGCCGAACCCGGCCTGGGCGAGCACCTTCTGCAGGCGCTGGCCTTCGGGCGCGTCCGCGTCGGCAACCTGGCGTACGGTGCCGTCGGACTCCTTGAGCGTCACGGTCTTCGGCGCGGTGAAATCGCTCTTGCGTCGCTTCGGGGCGCCCTGCGCCGCGGCCGCCTGAGGCCCCCGCCTGCCCCGGTGGCCCCTCGCCCTGCCCGAGGCCATTAGGCGGCTGCTCCGCGCGCCACGAGTTCCCGGGCGAGCTGGCGATACGCCTCCGCGCCCTTGTTCGTCGAGGCGAACGTGGTGATCGGTTCGGCGGCCACGGACGCGTCCGGGAACTTCACCGTGCGGTTGATCGCCGTGTGAAACACCTTGTCCGGGAACGCTTCGAGCACGCGGGCCACGACCTCGCGCGCGTGCAGGGTGCGGGCGTCGAACATGGTCGTGAGGATGCCGTCGATCTCGAGGCGCGGATTGATCCGGTCCTGCACCTTCTCGATGGTCTCCACGAGCAGCGCCACGCCGCGCAGCGCGAAGTACTCCGCCTCGAGCGGGATGATGACGCCGTGGCTCGCGGCGAGCGCGTTCACGGTCAGCAGGCCCAGCGACGGCTGGCAATCGATGATGATGACGTCGTACTCATCCACGACGCCCCGCAGCACCCGCGCGAGCGCCATCTCGCGCGCCACCTCGTTCACCAGCTGCACCTCGGCGGCCGAGAGGTCGATGTTGGCGGGAAGAACATCCATGTTCTCCGTCGTAGTGGGCTGGATGACCTCGTGAATGTCGTGCTCGCGCTCCATGAGGAGGTTGTAGACGGTCACGTCCAGATCGAAACTGCGCACGCCCGTGCCCGCGCTGAGCGCGCCCTGCGGATCGAGGTCCACGAGCAGCACCTTGCGGCCGTATTCGGCGAGCGCCGCGCCGAGGTTGATGACGGAGGTGGTCTTACCCACCCCACCCTTCTGATTGACCATCGAGATGATGCGCGCGGGGCCGTGCGAGGTCAGCGGCGCGGGCTCCGGAAAATCGGGCAGCGGCCGCCCCGTGGGCCCGTAGTTCAACTCGAGGTCGAGCTCGTTCTTCGTCATGCAGAGGTGTTCCCAACTGTTGGCAGGCGCCGTGTTCGGGCGATCAAGCATGCCGCCCAGGTACGCCTATGATCTTAGCGCCCGTTGCTCGACGGGCCACGGGAAAGGGCGCGCGGGTGGGCGAGTGCGTGGGCCTCGCGCAGGGCGTCGGCGCTCACGTGGGTGTAGCGCTCGGTGGTCGTGACGGAGGCGTGGCCGAGCAGTTCCTGCACCGTGCGCACGTCGGCGCCGCCCTCCATGAGGTGCGTCGCGTAGGAGTGGCGCAGCGTGTGGGGGCTCACCCTCGTGCTCACCTCCGCATCGGCGGCGGCGCGGCGTACGATCTCGAACGCCGCCTGGCGCGTGAGTCGGCCTCCCCGGTGGCCGAGCAGCACCGCGGGGCTCCCCGCTCCTCGCGTCACGAGGGTGGGGCGGGCGCGCACGAGGTAGGCGCTCAGCGCGTCCAGGGCGTAGCGGCCGAGCGGCAGCACGCGCTCCTTGTTGCCCTTTCCGCGCACGAGCACCGAAGCGGCCTCGAGGTCGAGGTCGTCGAGGTCCACGCCGATGGCCTCGCTGATGCGGGCCCCGGTGCCGTACAGCAGCTCCACGAGCGCCGTGTTCCGCAGCGCGCGTTCGGCGGCGAGCGCCCCCGTGAACGGCCCGGCCGCGGCGTCGATCAGGCGGGAGGTCTCCGCGATGCTGAGCGCGCCGGGAAGGCGCGTGCCCGCCTCGGGCGCCCGCACGAGGGCCGACGGATCCCCCGTCGAGCTGAGCGATTCGTCGTCGAGGAAGCGGTGAAAGGCCCGCACGGTGGCGAGCGCCCGGGAGGCCGACGAGGCGGCGAGCGGCGCGCGGCCGCCGTCCCCGTCGCGCAGCGCGGCCACGAAGGCGGAGATGTCGGTGGCGTGGACGCTGCGGGCCTCGAGCCCCGCGGACTCGAGGTGCGCGAGGTAGCGCCGCAGGTCCCGCGCGTAGGCCTCGAGCGTGTGCGGGCTGAGGCCGCGCTCCACGCGCAGGTGAGCGAGGAAGCTTTGGGCGAGCCGTGCGTGATCGCGGCCTCCCGGTGCGGCCTCCATGCGTGCCTCGCCTAGAAGCTGACGAACGGATCGATCGCGAGGGCCACGAACAGGAGCGTCAGGTAGGTGATGGAGGCGTGGAACACGCCCATCGGGTTGAGGGCCTTGCCCGTGAGCCCGCGGCGCACGCGCACCGTGTAGCGCACGATGAGGAACGTGAACCACGCACCGAGGGCCACGGCGGCGCTCGCGTACACGATGCCGGTGGGGGCCAGCGGCACGATGGCGAGCGAGCACGCCACCATCGCGAGCGTGTGCCCGATCATCTGATAGGCCACGTTGATGCGCGAGGAGACGACCGGCAGCATCGGCACCCCGGCGCGCTCGTAGTCCTTCGTGAACTTTTCGGCGAGCGGCCAGTAGTGGGGCGGCGTCCAGAAGAAGATGACGAGGAAGAGGAACAGTGCGCTCCACGAGACCCCGCCCGTGACGGCCGACCAGCCGATGAGCACGGGCATGCAGCCCGCGATCCCGCCCCACACGATGTTCTGGCTCGTGCGGCGCTTGAGGAGCATCGTGTAGAAGACCACGTACAGGAGGATCGCGGCGAGCGCGAGCAGCGCGGATACGGCGTTGACGGTTAGCCACAGGTACAGCCCCGAGATCACCGAGAGGGTGATGCCGAAGATCACCGCGGCGCGCGGGCTCACCTCGCCCGTGACGAGGGGGCGGTTGCGCGTGCGCTTCATCTTCGCGTCGATGTCGCGATCCAGGTACATGTTCAGCGCGTTGGCGCCGCCGGCAGCGAGGTAGCCGCCGATGATCGTGTTGAGGATCAGCAGCCACGACGGGAAGCCGCCCTGGGCGAGGAACATCGTGGGAATGGTCGTGATGAGCAGGAGTTCGATGATGCGCGGCTTCGTGAGGGCCACGTAGGCGCCGACGGTGCGCTTCCAGGAGCTGGCCGAAGGGTCGGCGGCGGGGGCCACGGGTCCGGCGAGCAGCGGGGACTGCTGGGCGGAGCGGGCCTCGGGCGCCTCGGCGCGGGCAGCAACCGGCAGGGCAGCGGGAGGGCCATCAACACTGTGAGTCACAAAGATTCCTTGGGGACCGTAAGAAAGCGCGCGGGGACGAGACGCGACATACCAGCGGCCAAGCAGTGGGCCGAAGGTCCTCCCACTGTATCGGCCCGCCCCGCGCCCGGCCACTCAGCCACGCCCGGCGCGGCACGGGGGCCGACGGGTGCAGGGAGTGGACCGACGGGTGCAGGGCGAGGGGCCGACGCGGGTGCCCGCTCAGGCATTGCGGCGGAGACGAGAGCATTGTGAGACGCCTTTCATGTGGGGCTCGAGCGGCACGATAAAATCGGTGAGTCTCATGAGAGTGTCAAACGAAAGGACGCCGTACGTGACCACCACATTCGTAGCCCCCGAAGGCTGGACCGAGCTGGACAAGCGCGCGATCGACAACACCCGCATCCTCGCGGCCGACGCCGTTCAGAAGGTGGGCAACGGTCACCCGGGCACGGCAATCAGCCTCGCCCCCGCGGCCTACCTGCTCTACCACGACATCATGAACCACGATCCGAAGGATCCCGCCTGGTTCGGCCGCGACCGCTTTGTGCTGTCGGCCGGTCACTCCTCCCTCACCCAGTACCTCCAGCTGTTCCTCGGCGGCTTCGGCCTCGAGCTCGAGGACATCGAGGCGCTGCGCACGGAGGGCTCGAAGACCCCCGGGCACCCCGAGAACTTCCACACGGCGGGCGTCGAGATGACGACCGGCCCGCTCGGCCAGGGCCTCGCCTCGGCCGTCGGCATGGCGATGGCCGAGCGCCGCGTGCGCGGCCTCCTGGATCCGACCGCCGCGCCGGGCGAAAGCCCGTTCGACAACTTCGTCTACGTGATCGCCTCCGACGGCGACCTCGAAGAGGGCGTGACGAACGAGGCCAGCTCGATTGCCGGGACCCAGAAGCTCGGCAACCTCATCGTGATCTGGGACGACAACGAGATCTCGATCGAGGGTGATACCTCCATCGCGTTCACCGAAGACACCGCCGCCCGCTATCAGGCGCTCGGCTGGGACGTGCGCACGGTCGATTGGACGAACGGCGGCACCGAGTACATCGAGGACGTTAAGGCGCTCAAGGACGCGATTCTCGCGGGCCAGCAGGTGACCGATAAGCCCACCTTCATCCAGCTGCGCACCGTCATCGCGTGGCCCACCCCCGGCAAGTCCGGCGATCACGCCGCGCACGGCTCCGCGCTCGGCGACAGCCCCATCGCGGGCCTCAAGGACATCCTCGGCTTCGATCCGGAGCAGACCTTCGAGGTGGACCCGGAGGCCTTCGCGCACGCCCGCACCCTCGTCGAGCGCGGCGCCGAGGCGCACCGCGTGTGGCAGGAGGAGTTCGAGAAGTGGAGCGCCGCCCACCCCGAGGAGGCCGCCCTCTACGCGCGCCTGAGCGCTCGCGAACTTCCCGAAGGTCTCGCCGAGGCGCTGCCGGTGTTCGAGGCCGATCCGAAGGGCGTCGCCACGCGCGCCGCTTCCGGCAAGGTGCTCGGCGCGCTCGCCGACGTCATGCCGGAACTCTGGGGCGGCTCCGCCGACCTCGCGGGCTCGAACAACACGACGATGGCGGGCCAGCCCTCCTTCATCCCCGAGGAGTACGCGACCGAGGAGTTCCCCGGCAACAAGTACGGCCGCACGCTCCACTTCGGTATCCGCGAGCACGCGATGGGCGCGATCCTGAGCGGCATCGCCCTGTACGGGCTCACCCGCCCCTACGGCGGCACGTTCTTCCAGTTCGCGGACTACATGCGCGGCGCCGTGCGTCTCGCCTCGCTCTCGAAGACCCCGGCGATCTACGTGTGGACGCACGACTCCATCGGGCTCGGCGAGGATGGTCCCACGCATCAGCCCGTCGAGCACCTCGCGGCCTACCGCGCGATCCCGAACCTCGCGATCGTGCGCCCCGCCGATGCGAACGAGACCGCCCAGGCGTGGAAGGCCACGCTCGAAGCCGACAACGGCCCCGTCGGCCTCGTTCTCACGCGCCAGAACGTGCCCACGTTCGACCGGACCGAGTACGCGAGCGCCGAGGGCCTGGCCCGCGGCGGCTACATCATGAAGGATGCCTCGGACAAGAAGCCGCGGGTCATCCTCATCGCAACCGGCTCGGAGGTGCAGTACGCCGCCGAGGCTCAGAAGACGCTCGAAGCCCAGGGCATTCCCACGCGCCTCGTCTCGATGCCGTCGGTCGAATGGTTCGACGCGCAGGACGAGGAGTACCGCGAGTCGGTGCTGCCGAGCGACGTCAAGGCCCGTGTGAGCGTCGAGGCCGGGATCGCGATGCCGTGGTACCGCTTCCTCGGCGAGCACGGCCGCGCCGTCTCCCTCGAGCACTACGGGGAGAGCGCCCCCGCCGCCCGCCTGTTCGAGAAGTACGGCTTCACCGCCGACAACGTGGTGGCCAAGGCCCTCGAATCTCTCGCGTCGGCAGACAAGGCCTCCGGGGCCTCGAAGTAGCCCGGATGCAGGGGCCCGCCGCAGCGCGGGTGGGCCCCTGCCCCACTCCCCTCCCGGTCATCGTGTGACACCTCGTGAAGGACCCCGCGCCGCGTGGGCGCGGGCAGCATCCGCCACCCGTGGCGGACCAACGAAAGGCAGCACCCGTGGAAGCATCCCCCCTGACCACAGCCCTGAGTGAGCAGGGCGTGTCCCTGTGGCTCGATGACCTGTCCCGCCACCGGCTCACCTCCGGCGGTCTCGAGGACCTCATGGCGAAGCGCTCCATCGTGGGCGTCACCACGAACCCCTCGATCTTCCAGGCGGCGATTGCCGGCTCCGAGGACTACGACGCGCAGCTGGATGAGCTCGCCGCCGACGGCGTGGACGTGGAGGCGGCGCTCACCCGCATGACCACCGACGACGTGCGCGCCGCGTGCGACCTCTTCACCGCCGTGTACGAGTCCACCGACGGGGTGGATGGCCGCGTCTCCATCGAGGTGGATCCGCGGCTCGCCCACGACACCGAGGCCACCGTGGCCCAGGCGCTCGAGCTGCATCGGATCGTCGGTCGCGAGAACGTCATGATTAAGATTCCCGCCACGGACGAGGGGCTTCCCGCGATCACGCGGGTGCTCGCCGAAGGCATCAGCGTCAACGTCACGCTGATCTTCTCGCTGGCCCGCTACCGCGAGGTCATCGACGCGTTTGCTTCGGGGCTGGGCGCGGCCCGGGGCGCCGGGCGGGACATCTCCCGCATCCATTCGGTCGCCTCCTTCTTCGTCTCCCGCGTCGATTCCGAGATCGACGCGCGTCTCGAGGAGATCGGCGGCGATGCCCTCGAGCTCCGCGGAAAAGCCGGGATCGCGAACGCGCGGCTTGCCTTCGCCGAGTTCACCCGCTCGCTCAGCACCGAGCCGCTCGCGAGCCTGATCGCCGACGGTGCGCACGTGCAGCGCCTCCTGTGGGCCTCGACCGGAGTCAAGAACCCCGACTACCCGGACACGATGTACGTGGACCGCCTCGTCGGCTCCCCCGTGGTCAACACCGTCCCCGAGAAGACCCTCGAGGCCGTCGCGGACCACGCCCGCCTCGACGAACGCATGGACGGCGATGGTTCCGCCGTCGCGGCCGTGCTCGACCAGGTGGCCGCCGCCGGGGTGGACCTCGACGACGTGTTCGCCGTGCTCGAAGCCGAAGGTGTCAGTAAGTTCGAGACCGCGTGGAACGAGCTTCTGGACACGGTGGGCACCTCCCTCGCCTCTCGCTCCTGAGGCCCCAGCCTCCCCGATCAAAGGATCCCCGTGAACGACCCTCACACGCCGCCCGCCAATCCCCTGCGCGACCCTCGCGACCGTCGGCTCCCGCTCATTGCGGGGCCGTGCTCGATGGTGATGTTCGGGGTGACCGGCGACCTCGCGCGCAAGAAGCTCCTGCCCGCGATCTACGACCTCAACAATCGCGGCCTGCTCCCGCCGAACTTCGGGCTCGTCGGCTTCGGCCGCCGCGACTGGAGCGACGACGACTTCGCCGAGTACGTGCGCGAAAACGTCAAGAAGCACTCGCGCACGGGCTACCGCGAGAGCGTCTTCGAACAGCTCCGCGGAGGCCTGCGGTTCGTGACGGGCGCGTTCGATGACCCCGAAGCGTTCGCGCACCTGACCGACGTGGTGGAGGAACTGGACGAGGCGAGGGCGACGGGCGGCAACCACGCCTTCTACCTCTCCATCCCGCCGAGCGCGTTCCCGCAGGTGGCCGAGCAGATCGCGAACTCCGGCCTCAACGACGCGAAGGCGGGCAGCTGGCGCCGGGTCGTCATCGAGAAGCCGTTCGGGCACGATCTGGAGAGCGCGAAGGAGCTCAACGAGATCGTGGAGCAGGTGTTCCGCCCGGAGGACATCTTCCGGATCGATCACTACCTGGGCAAGGAAACGGTGCAGAACCTCCTCGCCTTCCGCTTCGCGAACCAGATGTTCGAGCCCGTGTGGAACGCCCGCTACGTGGACCACGTGCAGATCACCATGGCCGAAGACATCGGGATCGGGACCCGCGCGGGCTACTACGACGGGATCGGCACCGCCCGCGACGTGATCCAGAACCACCTCCTACAGTTGCTCGCCCTCACGGCAATGGAGGAGCCCATCTCGTTCGACGCCGCGGAACTGCGCAGCGAGAAGGAGAAGGTGCTCGCCGCCGTCGACCTCCCGGACGACCTCTCGCTCGAGACGGCCCGCGGGCAGTACACGGGCGGCTGGCAGGGCGGCGAGGAGGTGCGCGGCTACCTGGAAGAGGACGGCATCGCGCCAAACTCCCGTACCGAGACCTTCGCCGCGATCAAGCTCGGCATCAACACGCGCAGGTGGGCGGGCGTCCCGTTCTACCTGCGCGCGGGCAAGCGCCTGGGCCGACGCGTCACCGAAATCGCGGTCGTCTTCAAGCGGGCGCCATTCCTGCCGTTCCGCGATACCGACACGGCGGCGCTCGGCCAGAACGCGATCGTTATCCGCGTCCAGCCCGACGAGGGCGTGACCATGCGCTTCGGCTCCAAGGTGCCCGGCACCCAGATGGAGGTGCGCGATGTGAACATGGACTTCGCGTACGGCTCGACGTTCACCGAACAGTCCCCCGAAGCCTACGAGCGGCTCATCCTCGATGTGCTGCGCGGCGATCCGCCCCTGTTCCCCCGCCAGCGCGAGGTGGAGCTTTCGTGGCAGATCCTCGATCCGATCCTGGACTTCTGGGAGAAGGACCTGGCGCCCACCCCGTACCGCGCGGGCACGTGGGGACCGAAGACTTCGCACGACATGATGGCCCGCGACGGCCGCGCTTGGAGGCGCCCATGATTGTTACGCTCACCGACACCACGGCCTCGCAGATCGACAAGCAGCTGCAGTCGATGCGCGAAGAGGAAGGCCTGCTCACCCTGAGCCGGGTCGCGACCCTCGTCATCGTCACGAACCCGGGCGCGCTCGATGATCCGATCCACGCGGCGGTGCGCGCCAGCCAGGAGCACCCCGCGCGCATCATCGTGATCCTCGCCGACCCGGACAGCTCCCGCGATGCGCTCGATGCGGAGGTGCGCGTGGGCGCCGAGGCGGGCGCGGGCGAGGTTATCGTGCTCGTGGCCCACGGCCGCGTCACCGCGGGCCTCGACACCCTCATCACGCCGTTGCTGCTGCCGGACGCCCCGATTGTCACGTGGTGGCCGAACGAGGTGCCGTCCTCGCCCGCGCGCGACGCCCTCGGCGCTATCGCCCAGCGCCGCATCACCGACGTGCTCCAGTGCTCCGCTCCCGAGGTGACGATGCTGCGGCTCGCTCGCGGCTATTACCCCGGCGATTCCGACCTCTCGTGGTCGCGGATCACGAACTGGCGCGGCCTGGTGGCGACGGCCTTTGACCACCCGCCCGTCACGCTGCCCACCGCGGCCACGATTGAGGGCCGCCCGGGCAACCCGTCGGTGATCCTCATGAAGGCCTGGCTCGAGAACTCCCTGCCGGAGGCGGACGTCCAGGTGACGCCCGTGGACGGCGAGCACGGGCTCATGACCGTGACGCTGCACAGGGCCGACGGCGATATTCGCCTGCACCGCGAGAGCACGGAGGGCGTCTCGATGTCTGTCCCGGGCCAGGGCGGCGACCAACTCGTGACGATGCCGAAGCGCACGATGTACGAGCTGCTGAGTGAGGAGCTGCGGCGCCTGGATCCCGACGAGGTGTACGGCGAGGTGCTCGCGCAGGCCTTCCCCACGTCCGAGGACCCATCGAGTTTCGCGGCCACGAAGCCCGAAGCCACCGACGTGGTGTCCTCCGGCGTGGACGAGCTCGTCAAGAAGGTCGCGGCGTTCTCCGTGGCGCGGCTCGTGGAGGCCATCGAGGAGCGCGGCGTGGCCCACCTGGTGCTCACCGGCGGGCGCGCGGGGACGGCCGCGGCCGAACGGATCGCGATCTCGCTCGAAGCGGCCGACGTGGACACGTCGAAGATTCACGTGTGGTGGGGCGACGAACGGTTCGTCTCCTCGAAGTCCTCGGATCGTAACGACCGCCCGGTCATTTCGGCGCTCACCACGGGCGCCGGGATTCCCGTCTACAACGTCCACACCATTCCGGCGAGCGACGCCGGGATGAGCCTCGATGAGGCCGCGGCGTGGTACGGCCAGCAGCTCGCCATTCAGGGCGGCGACGGCGCATTCGCGACCGACGGTGAGGCGTTCTTCGACGTGCTCTTGCTCGGCGTGGGCCCCGATGCCCACGTAGCCTCGCTGTTCCCCGAGCACCCGGACGCGCGCACCACCTCCGCGCACGCGGTGCCGGTGCGCAACTCCCCGAAGCCGCCGCCCGAGCGCGTGTCGCTGTCCTGGCCCACGCTCAACAGCGCGCGCCACGTCGGGTTCATCGTCTCGGGCGACGACAAGGCGGAAGCGGTCAAGGCGGGCCACGGCGACATCGACGCCGAGCACACCCCGGCCTCCGCGGTGCGGGGCCTCGTGAGCACCACGTGGTTCCTCGACGAAGGCTCTGCGGCCCTCCTGTAGGTGCCGCCCGACCTTCGCGATGGGCACTCCCATGAGGACCGTGCAGATCGGCGCCGCCACCCTCGGTGAGGGACCGGCGGCGCTGATCGTCCCGCTCACCTCCCCCACGCCGGGCGCCCTGCTCGAGGAGGCCGCGCGCGCGGCAGAGCGGGCGCCGGACATCGTGGAGTGGCGCCTCGATCACCTCGAGCCCGTTTGCGGCGAGTCGCCGCTAGCGCTCGCTGCACGGATTGCGAGCCTCGCGCCGCAGCTTCGGGGCGCGCTCGGCAGCGCCGGGCTGCTGCTCACGTTCCGCACCGCCGCCGAGGGCGGCAAACGCGCTATCGGGGACGCCGACTACGCCGGCCTGCTCGTGGCCCTCGCCCGCTCAGGCGCGGGCGACGCGATCGATGTCGAGGCGTATCGCCCGCGCGTGATCGTGGAGCGGATCGTTGCGGCCGCACGGGAGGCGGGCTGCCCCGTCATTGCCTCGAACCACGACTTCGCGGCCACTCCCCCGGCAGAGGAGATCGTGCGGCGCCTGCGTTTCATGCAGGACGAGGTGGGGGCAGACGTGCAGAAGATCGCGGTCATGCCGCGGGACGCGGGCGACGTGCTCGCCCTCATGGCGGCGACGTGGCAGATGGCGAGCACGCATGCACGCACGCCGCTCATCACGATGTCCATGGGTGGGCCGGGGCTGATCACGCGCCTCGGTGGCGAGGCCTACGGATCAGCCGCGACCTTCGGGGCCGTCGGCGAGGCTTCGGCGCCCGGCCAGATCGATGCGGGCGTCCTTGCCGGCATCACGGGCCTCATCCACGAGGCCCTGCGCACCTAGCGCCCGACAGAGGGCTTTCGCGGCAGGGCTGCGGCGATGCCTCACGAGCGCTCACTGATGTGCGCCCTCGGGTACCGTCTTCGCGCCTACAGGAAGCGTTCGAGCACGCCGATGCCAATCGCGCTCGCGATCCACACGAGGCCCACGATCACGGTAATGATGTTGAGGTTGCGCTCGGCCACGCCCGAGGATCCGGCGCCGGTGGAAATGCCGCCACCGAACATGTCGGACAGGCCGCCGCCGCGCCCCTTGTGCATGAGGATGAACATGATGAAGAGCACGCTCGTCACGGCCAACACGACGAACAGGGTGATCTTCAGGGTTTCCATGGGGGCAGGCACCTTTGGTTCAGAGAACAAACAACGGCTCTAAGCCTACGCCATGGGGCGCCGCCAACGGCGACGCCCCATGGCGCGACTCACGAGTCACAGCCCACTCACCGCCGGTGGCGGATCGTGGGCCCGGGCATGATCAGCCCTTGTAGCCCGCGATCTTCGCGAACTCGTCGGCCTTGAGCGACGCGCCGCCCACGAGGGCGCCGTCCACGTCGGGCTGCTCCATGAGCTCCGCAATCGACGAAGACTTCACGGAGCCGCCGTACAGGACGCGCAGACCGTCGGCCACCTCGTCGCCGTACGCGGTACGCACGAGGTCGCGGATCGCGGCGCACACTTCCTGAGCATCGGCCGAGGTCGCGACCTCGCCCGTGCCAATCGCCCACACGGGCTCGTACGCGATGACGACCTTGGAGACCTCGTCGGCGCTGAGGCCTTCGAGCCCGCCCTCGACCTGCGCGAGCGTGTACTCGACGTGCTTGCCAGCCTTGCGCTCCTCGAGCGGCTCGCCCACGCACAGGATCGGCGACAGCTCGCTCGCGAGCGCCGCCTTCACCTTGGCGTTCGTGACGGCCTCGGTCTCGCCGTGGTACTGGCGGCGCTCCGAGTGACCGACGGCCACGTAGGTCGAGCCGAGGGCCTTGAGCATCGCGCCCGAGGTTTCACCGGTGTAGGCGCCGGACTCGTGCTCGGAAATGTCCTGGCCGCCGTAGACGATGCCGGACTTGTTTCCATCGAGCACCACCTGCACGGTGCGGATGTCCACGAACGGGGGCAGCACGGCCACCTCGACCTCGGCGAAGTCATGCTTCGCGTCCTTGAGGTTGTCGGAGAGGTCCTCGATGAGTGCCTGGCACTGCTTGTAGTCCAGGTTCATCTTCCAGTTACCGGCGATGAGAGGGGTACGGGTCATGATTACTTCTCCTCAAGAATGGCGATACCCGGCAGTTCCTTGCCCTCGATGAGTTCGAGGCTCGCGCCACCGCCGGTGGAAATGTGCGAGTAGCGGGCTTCGTCGAAGCCCAGGTTGCGGATGGCGGACGCGGAATCGCCGCCGCCGACCACGGTGTAGCCCGGGGCTTCGGCCAGCGCCTCGGCCACGGCCTTCGTGCCCCCGGCGTACAGCTCGAACTCGAACACGCCCATGGGGCCGTTCCAGAACACGGTGCCCGCGTCGGTCAGCTTCGAGGCGAACAGTTCGCGGGTCGCGGGGCCGATGTCGAGGCCCTCCTGATCCGCGGGGATCTCCTCGGAGGCGACCACGGTCGCGGGGCCGTCGGGGCCGAAGGAGGGAGCCACGAGGTTGTCCGACGGCAGCACGATCTCCACGCCGTTCGCCTTCGCGCGCTCGAGGTAGCCCTTGACGGTCTCCACCTGGTCCTCTTCGAGCAGCGACTTGCCCACCTCGTAGCCGAGCGCCTTCTGGAAGGTGTAGCTCATGCCACCGCCGATGAGCAGGCGATCAGCCTTGTCGAGCAGGTTGTCGATCACGCCGAGCTTGTCGGAGACCTTCGAGCCGCCGAGGATCACGACGAAGGGGCGCGCCGGATCGGTCGTGACCTTGCGCAGCGACTCCACTTCCTTCTCCACGAGCAGGCCCGCGGCCGACGGCAGCAGCTGGGCCACGTCGTAGACGGAAGCCTGCTTGCGGTGCACGACACCGAAGCCGTCGGAGACGAAGACATCGGCGAGGTCCGCGAGCTCTCGCGCGAACGCCTGGCGCTCCGCCTCGTCCTTGCTGGTCTCGCCCGCATTGAAGCGCACGTTCTCGACCACGGCCACGTCGCCATCCTTGAGGGCCCGGGCGACCTCGTGGGCGCTCTCGCCCACCGTGTCGGTCGCGAAAGCCACCTCGGTGCCGAGCAGTTCGGCGAGGCGATCCACGGCGGGCTTCAGGGAGTACTTCGCGTCCGGAGCGCCCTTCGGGCGGCCCAGGTGGGCGGTGATGATGACGCGGGCACCCTTGTCGCGCAGCGCGTTGATGGTGGGCAGCGACGCGCGGATGCGGCCGTCGTCGGCGATGGTCGTGCCATCGAGCGGCACGTTGAGATCGGCACGAACAAGCACGCGCTTGCCCGCGAGGTCGCCGAGCGAATCGATCGTCTTAAGCATGGGAAAAGTCCTCAATCGTTCACGAAGGTGAGGCGGGGTATCGCTACCCCGCTGCGGCGCACTCGCCGCGTGAAAAACGGGGCCCGCACCCGCGGCCGCTGGCCGGGAGCACGGACCCCGTTGTCGTTCTCACGTGGGAGGGAGAATCAGAGCTTCTCGCCCACGAGGGCCACGAGATCCACGAGGCGGTTCGAGTAGCCCCACTCGTTGTCGTACCACGACACAACCTTCACCTGGTTGCCGATGACCTTGGTGCAGCCGGCGTCGAAGATCGAGCTGTGCGGATCGGTCTCGATGTCCTTGGACACGATGGGATCCTCGGTGTAGGCAAGAACGCCCTTGAGGGGGCCTTCGGCAGCCTTCTTGACGGCGGCGTTGATTTCCTCAACCGTGACCTCGCGGCCGGCCTCGAACGTGAGGTCGGTGACCGAGCCGGTCGGGGTGGGAACGCGAAGCGCGTAGCCATCGAACTTGCCCTTGAGCTCCGGAAGCACGAGCGCCACGGCAGCGGCGGCACCGGTCTTCGTGGGGATGATGTTCAGGGCGGCGGCGCGCGCACGGCGAAGGTCGCTGTGGGGCGCGTCGAGCAGACGCTGATCACCGGTGTAGGCGTGCACGGTGGTCATGAGGCCCTTGACGATGCCGAATTCGTCGTTGAGCACCTTCGCGAGCGGCGCGAGGCAGTTGGTGGTGCAGGACGCGTTCGAGATGATGTTGTGCTTCTCGGGGTCGTAGTCGCCGTCGTTGACGCCGATCACGAAGGTGGCATCCTCGTTCTTCGCGGGAGCGGAGATGATGACCTTCTTGACGGTGTCGCCCAGGTGAGCGGCAGCCTTGGTGGCGTCGGTGAAGAAGCCGGTGGACTCCACGACGATGTCGGCGCCCACGGAGGCCCAGTCGATGTTCGCCGGATCCTTCTCCGAGAACACCTTGATCTCCTTGCCATCGATCGTGATGGCAGAATCGCTGGCCGTCACGTCCTTGCCGAAGCGGCCGAGGATCGAGTCGTACTTGACGAGGTGCGCAAGAGTCTTGGTGTCGGTGAGGTCGTTGACTGCCACGATCTCGATGTCCGCACCCTGCTCGTGAGCAGCGCGCAGGAAGTTACGGCCGATGCGGCCGAATCCGTTAATACCAACCTTTACGGTCACAGTTCCTCCTAGATTCACGGTGGTACATCCACCGTGTGGGACTGGTGTCACGCACGCCGTCGTACGCATGGATCCCGCGGTAGCGGGCTGTGGTTACTCTATCAAGGCGCACGGGGAATCTTTGAGGATTCTGGGCCCGTTCCCGGGCTCCTCTCACGAGGGCGTCAGGGGCGCTATTCGCTATCTAACATTTCGGGACCAAGGTGAGCCTCGGTGCCGTCGATGCCGCGCTCTTCGGCCCGCTTGTCGGCGAGGGCGAGGAGCCGACGGATGCGCCCGGCCACCGCGTCCTTGGTCATGGGCGGATCGGCCAGCTGTCCGAGTTCTTCGAGGCTCGCCTGGCGGTGCTCGAGCCGCAACTGCCCGGCCACGCGCAAGTGCTCGGGGATGTCGGGTCCCAGAATGTCGAGGGCCCGCTGGACGCGCGCGCCCGCCGCGACGGCCGCGCGGGCGCTGCGCCGCAGGTTCGCGTCATCGAAGTTCGCGAGCCGGTTCGCCGTGGCGCGCACTTCGCGCTTCGTGCGGCGCTGGGACCACGTGCTCGCCGTCTCGCGCGCCCCCATGCGAGCCAGCAACTGCCCGATGGCCTCGCCGTCGCGGATGACCACGCGGATGCTGCCGCGCACCTCCTTGGACTTCGCGACGATCCCGAGCCGGCGCGCGGCCCCGACCATCGCGAGCGCCACTTCCGATCCGGGACACGTGAGTTCGAGGGCGCCGCTCCTGCCGGGCTCGGTGAGGCTGCCGTGGGCCAGGAAGGCTCCGCGCCAGGCCGCTTCTGCGTCGGCGACCGAGCCGCCGACCACGTGCGGGGGAAGGCCGCGCACCGGGCGGCCGCGGGCATCCAGGAGGCCCGTCTGCCGGGCGAAGACCGTGCCGTCACACAGCACGCGCACGATGTAGCGGGTCGAGCGGCGAATGCCCGAGGGCGCGAGCACGGTGACCTCGCTCTGGTGACCGTAGAGCTCCGCGATGTAGGTCTTGAGCCGGCGCGCACTCGCGGCGTGGTCGAGCTCCGCCTCGATCGAGACCTTGCCGCCCACGAGGTGCAGCCCGCCCGCGAACCGCAGCACGGCCGCCACTTCGGCCTTGCACGCGCTCACGCGGGAGATATCCAGGTGCGAGAGTTCTTCCTTGACTTCGGCGGTGAGCGCCACGTCAGTCCTTCCTTACGTCGGCGAACACGCCGTCGAAAACATCGCGGTAGGCGGCGGCGAGCCGCAGGGGGTCGTGGACGGGATCGCCGGTGCCGACGGACACCTGCCGCAGGAGCGTGTGGATCCCGAGCTCCCGCGCCACGGAGGTCATCTGGATGCCGCCGTCGTCAATCGAGGTGGGGTCGGCGATGAGGGCGTCGAAGCGGACATCGGGGGCAACCTCGGCGACCACGCGCAGCAGGTCCACGCTCGTCATGCCTTCGGTCTCATCGAAGCCGGGGGCCAGATTCATCGTGAGGCAGCGCCGCGCCTTTGAGGTCGCAATCGCCTCGCGCAGCTCCGGAATCAGCAGGTGCGGCAGCACGGACGTGTACCAGCTGCCCGGGCCGATGATGAGCCAGTCGGCCTCGCGGATCGCCTCGAGCACTTCGGCGGGGATCTGCGGCCGCTCGGGAAGCAGACGTACCCCGCGCACTATCCCGCGCGCCGTGGCAACCTCGGCCTGGCCGCGCACGAGGCGCACGCTGCCGTCGGCCCCCTGCACCTCGGCCTCAATGTCGAGAGGTTCGAGGGCCATGGGCAGCACCCGCCCGCGCGCGCCGAGCAGCGCGCCCACGTGATCGAGGGCGGCGATGGGATCATCCAGCAGCTGCCACAGCGCGACGATGAGGAGGTTGCCGAGCGCGTGCCCATCCATGGGGCCGCCCGAGCTAAAGCGATGCTGCACCACGTCTCGCCACGTCGTGCCCCATTCGGAGTCCTCGCACAGGGCGGACAGCGCCATCCTCAGGTCCCCCGGCGGCAGGATCGGCATTTCTTCGCGCAGCCGGCCCGAGGAGCCGCCGTTGTCGGCCACGGTCACCACGGCCGTGAGCTGGGAGGTGAGGTGGCGCAGCGCCCGCAGGTTCGCCGCGAGGCCGTGACCGCCGCCGAACGCGATGACCTTGCGCGACGTAGCCGCGGGCCGCCCCCAGCCGTAGCGGGGCGCCGGGACCGCGCGGGGCGTGAAGCCCTCGCTCATCACTCCCTCCCCAGGTCGCGGTGGCGCACCCGGACGGGGTAGCCGAGGCGCCGCAGCTCGTCGCCGATGCGTTCGGAGACCGCGACCGAGCGGTGCTTGCCGCCCGTGCAGCCAATCGCGACGGACGCGAACTGCTTGTTCTCTTCCTTGTAGCCGCGCAGAACGGGCACGAGCATGTCCACGTAGCGATCGATGAACTCGGCGGCGTTGGCCTGCCCGAGCACGAACTCCGCCACCTCCGCGTCCACGCCGCGCTTCTCGCGCAGTTCGGGGATCCAGTACGGGTTCGGGATGAAGCGCACGTCGGCCACGTAGTCGGACTCGATGGGGATGCCGTACTTGAAGCCGAAGCTCATGATGTTGACGGTGACCGTGTGATCCGATCCCTGCCCGAACTCCTTGCGCATCCGCATCGAGAGCTGGTGGACGTTGAGCGGGGAGGTATCGATGACGATGTCCGCCATACGGCGCAGCGGGGCCAGCTGCTCGCGCTCGCGCCGAATCCCCTCGAGCACACCCTCCTCGCCCTGGAGGGGGTGGGGGCGGCGCACCGAGTCGAAGCGGCGCACGAGCGTGTCCTGGTCCGCGTCAAGGAACACGAGGCGGGGCCGGATCTCCGATTGGCGAAGATCGGCGATCACTTCGGGCAGATCGCTGAAGAAGGGGCCGCTGCGCGGATCGGTGACCACGGCGAAGCGGTTGGCGCGGCCCACGGCGGACGCCTGGAGGTCGTACAGGGTGCGAATGAGCTGCGGGGCGATGTTGTAGACGACGTACCAGCCCATGTCTTCGAGCGCGTGCGCGGCGGTTTCGCGCCCGGCGCCCGCGAGCCCCGTGATGATGACGATTTCGGGCTGGGTGCTGGCCTGCTGCGCCGTCTCGCTCGTCTGCTCCGGCGCGGTGGGGTGTTCAGTCAAGGATCTCTCCCGTGCTCATGTTGACGGCGGGGACTCGTTCTTCGGATTGTAGTGCCGCGCTGATCGTCTCGGCGAGCGCGGGCCCGATGCCGGGGACCGTCACGAGGTCCTCGACGCGCGCCGCGCGGATCGCCTTCACCGTGACGAAGCGGTCGAGCAGGGCCTTGCGGCGCTGCGGCCCGAGCCCCGGAATCTCATCCAGGGCGCTCTCCTGCATGGACCGGCCCCGCTTCGAGCGGTGAAACGAGATCGCGAAACGGTGCGCCTCATCCCGCAATCGCTGAATGAGGAACAGCGCCTCGGAGGCCCGCGGGAGGATCAGCGGGTAGTCATCGCCGGGCAGCCACACCTCCTCGAGCCGCTTGGCGATCCCGATGAGCTGGATGTCCGTGATCCCCAGATCGTCCATCGCGCGCTGGGCGGCGGCCACCTGGGGCGCGCCACCGTCCACGATGATGAGGTTCGGCGGGTAGGCAAAGCGGGTGGCCGACGGGTCGGGTCGCTCCCCCGCCGCCCGCGCCTCACGTTCGGCCAGGTGGTGCTTGAGGCGGCGGGTCATGACGTCGTACATGCTCGCCGTGTCGTCCCGCGCGGCCTCGCCCGCAATCGAAAAGCGCCGGTACTCGCTCTTGCGGGGCAGGCCGTCCTCGAACACCACCATCGAGCCCACGACGTTCGTGCCCTGGGAGTGGGAGATGTCGAAGCACTCGATCCTCAGGGGCGCCTCGCTCATGTCGAGCGCGCTGCCCAGATCCTCGAGGGCCTTCGAGCGGGACGTGAGATCACCCGTGCGGCGCAGCTTGCCGAGCCGCAGCGTCTCCTTCGCGTTGGCCCGCACCGTCTCGAGCAGGTCCTTCTTTTCCCCGCGGGCCGGGACTCGAATATCGATGCTCGAACGGCCCAACAGCGCCCTGATCTGCTCGGGCCGCTTCGGCATGTGGGTCACGAGCACTTCGTGCGGGATGCTCGCACCCGTGTCCTGATACAGCTGGCTGAGGGCGCGCTCCATGAGGTCGGCTTCGTCGGACGCGTCGAGCAGTTCGGCCACCCAGCCGCGCTGGCCGCGGATGCGCCCGCCGCGCACGTGGAACACCTGGACGCTCGCCTCGAGGTCATCGAGCTCCATCGCCACGAGGTCCGCGTCGGTCGCATCCGACAGCACCACGGAGTTCTTCTCCATGACCTTCTCGAGGGCGGCCAGATCATCCCGGTAGCGCGCCGCGGCCTCGTAGTCCTGCGCGGCCGCCGCCTCCTTCATCTTCGCCTGGCGCTCGCGCACCCACGCCCCCGTGTTGCCCTCCATGAAGTCCACGAAGTCCTCGGCGAGGGCGCAGTGGTCCTCGAGGCTGATGCGGCCCACGCACGGGGCCGCGCACTTGTCGATGAAGCCCAGGAGGCACGGCCGTCCCGAGCGCTCGGCGCGGTTGAAGACACCCTGGCTGCACGTGCGGATCGGAAAGACGCGCAGCAGCAGGTCGAGGGTCTCGCGGATCGCCCACACGTGCGCGTAGGGCCCGAATGAGCGGTCGCTCTTGTGCCGTTCCTTGCGGGTGATGAGGGCGCGCGGCACCTTCTGCCCCATCGTCACCACGAGGAACGGGTAGGACTTGTCGTCGCGGAACTTGACGTTGAAGCGCGGATCGAACTCCTTGATCCACGTGTACTCGAGGGTGAGCGCCTCGACATCGCTGCCGACGACGGTCCACTGCACTTCGGCCGCGGTCGTCACCATCTTCTGCGTGCGCGGGTGCAGCGCGGTGAGGTCCTGGAAGTAGTTGCCGAGCCGCGCGCGCAGGTTCTTCGCCTTGCCCACGTAGATCACCCGGCCATCGGGGTCCAGGAAGCGGTAGACGCCGGGATCCGTGGGGATGGATCCCGGCGCGGGCCGGTAGGTGGCGGGGTCGGCCACCTAGAGCATGCCCTTCAGGAACTGGCCCGTGAAGGATCCTGCCACGCGCGCCACCTTTTCGGGGGTGCCTTCGGCGACGAGCTGGCCTCCCCCGCTTCCTCCCTCGGGGCCGAGGTCGATGATGTGGTCGGCGCTCTTGATGACATCGAGGTTGTGCTCGATGACGATCACCGAGTTGCCCTTGTCCACGAGCCCCTGGAGCACCCCGAGGAGCTTGCGAACATCTTCGAAGTGCAGGCCCGTCGTGGGTTCGTCGAGCACGTAGATTGAACGCCCGTTGGAGCGCTTGTGCAGCTCGGCGGAGAGCTTGACGCGCTGCGCCTCGCCGCCCGAGAGCGTCGTGGCGCTCTGCCCGAGCCGCACGTAGCCGAGGCCCACGTCCACGAGGGTCTGGAGCTGCCGCTTGATCGCCGGGACCGCCTCGAAGAACTCGACGCCCTCGGAGATCGGCATGTCGAGCACTTCGGCCACGTTCTTGCCCTTGAAGTGCACCTGGAGGGTCTCGGAGTTGTAGCGGGCCCCCTTACATACCTCGCACAGCACGTACACGTCCGGCAGGAAGTTCATCTCGATCTTGATCGTGCCATCGCCCGAACAGTTCTCGCAGCGACCGCCCTTGACGTTGAAGCTGAACCGCCCCGCCTTGTAGCCGCGAATCTTCGCCTCGGACGTCTGGGCGAAAAGGGTGCGAATGCGGTCCCACACGCCCGTGTAGGTCGCGGGATTCGAGCGCGGGGTGCGGCCAATCGGCGACTGGTCCACGTGCACCACCTTGTCCAGGTGCTCGAGCCCCGTGACCCGCGTGTGCCGCCCAGGCACAAGCCGAGCCCGGTTGAGGTTCTTCGCGAGGACCTTGTAGAGGATGTCGTTCACGAGCGTCGACTTGCCCGAGCCGGACACGCCCGTGACCGCGGTGAGGGTCCCGAGCGGGATTCGCACGTCCATGCCCCGCAGGTTGTTTTCGCGCGCGCCCACAATCGTGAGCTGGCGCTCGGGGTCGATGGGCCGACGCTTCTTCGGCACCTCAATCGTGCGCGCCCCGGACAGGTACTCCCCCGTGATCGACTCGGGATTCTTCAGCAGGTCCTCGAATGTTCCCGAATGCACGACCCGGCCGCCGTACTCGCCCGCGAGCGGGCCGATATCCACGATCCAGTCCGCGGTGCGCAGCGTGTCCTCGTCGTGCTCCACGACGATGAGGGTGTTGCCGAGGTCCCGCAAGCGCGTGAGGGTCTGAATCAGGCGCTGGTTGTCCCGCTGATGCAGCCCGATCGACGGCTCGTCGAGCACGTACAGCACGCCCACGAGGCCGGAGCCGATCTGGGTCGCGAGGCGAATGCGCTGCGCCTCGCCGCCGGACAGGGAGCCCGCGGGGCGGCCCAGGTTCAGGTAGTTGAGGCCCACATCCACGAGGAAGCCCAGGCGCGCGTGGATCTCCCGCAGTACCTCGTCAGCGATCTCCCGCTGACGCGCCGTGAACTCGACGCCCTCCAGGAACGCCTTCGCCTCGCCAATCGGCAGGGCCGACACGTCCGCGATGGACTTGTTACCAATCCGCACGCTCAGCACCTCGGGGCGCAGGCGCTGGCCGCGGCACACCGGGCAGGGGGCCGTGCGCATGAACTGCTCGTAGCGCTCGCGGGCCCACGCCGATTCGGTGTCTTCATGGCGGCGCTGCAGGAAGTAGATGACGCCCTCGAAACCGGTCGAATACCGGCGTTCGCGGCCGAAGCGGTTCTTGTAGCGCACGTGGACCTGGAAGTCCCGCCCGTGCAGGAGCGCTTCCTTGACCTCGTCCGGAAGCTCCCCGTACGGGGTCTGCATCGAGAAGCCCATCTCGTCGGCGAGCGCGCTCATAATCTGCTGGTGGTGGTCCGCGCTGCCGAGCGTCCACGGGGCAATCGCGCCGTCGGCGAGGCTCGCGCCCTCGTCGGGGATCACGAGGTCCAGGTCGATTTCCATGCGTGTGCCGATGCCGGAGCATTCGGGGCACGCGCCGTAGGGGGCGTTGAACGAGAACGACCGCGGTTCGATCTCCTCGAGCTCGAGGGTGTGCTCGTTGGGGCACGCCCTCTTTTCGGAGAAGCGGCGCGTGCGCGCGGGCGAGTCCGGTTCTTCATCCACGAAGTCGGCGATGAGGACGCCGTCGGACAGCCGCAGGGCGGTTTCCACCGAGTCGGTGATGCGCGTGCGGGCGTCGGCCTTGACCGCGAGGCGGTCCACGACCACCTCGATCGTGTGCTTGCGGGTCTTCGCGAGGCTGATCTCGCCGTCCAACCGCATGGTCTCGCCGTCGATACGGGCGCGCGAAAAGCCCTGCGCCTGGAGGGAACTCAGTAGCTCGACGTGCTCGCCCTTGCGCCCCTTGACGACGGGCGCGAGCAGCTGGAAACGCGTACCCTCCGGGTACTCGAGCAGGAGGTCCACCATCTGTTCGGCGCTCTGCCGGGAGATCTCCGCATCGCACACCGGGCAGTGCTGGATGCCGGTGCGGGCATAGAGCAAGCGCAGGTAGTCGTGGATTTCGGTGATGGTGCCGACGGTCGAGCGCGGGTTGCGGTTCGTGGACTTCTGATCGATCGAGACGGCGGGCGACAGCCCCTCGATGAAGTCCACCTTCGGCTTGTCCATCTGCCCGAGGAACTGGCGGGCGTAGCTCGAGAGCGACTCGACGTAGCGGCGCTGGCCCTCGGCGAAGATCGTGTCGAAAGCGAGGGAGGATTTGCCGGAGCCCGAGAGGCCGGAGAACACCACGAGGGCGCCCCGGGGGATGTCGAGGTCCACGTTCTTGAGGTTGTGTTCGCGCGCGCCGCGCACAATGAGGGCATCAGTCACGGCACGATTTTAGATGCCGGAGATGAGACCCTCCCGCATTCGCTCTAGCATGGTGAGTATGAGCACCAAGCGCCGCCCGTACACCGGTTCCGTCTCCGTTTCAGGCCCGAGCGACCTGCGCGTCCTGTCCGCTCTCGCGATTCGCAAGGCCGCCGTGGGGCCCATGGACAACAACGCCTACCTGCTCACATGCCGGGTCTCCGGGGCGCAGCTGCTCATCGATGCGGCGGCGGATACGCCGCGGCTGCTGCGGCTCATTCGGGAGGGCTCGCCCACCTCGCGACTCGATCAGATCCTCACCACCCACAGCCACTTCGATCACGTGGGGGCGCTCGCGCAAGTGGCGGCGGCGACGGGGGCGCGCACGCTCGCCGGTGCCAAGGACGCGCCCGACATCGCGACACCCACGGCGACGCCGCTGCGCCACGGGGACATGATTCGTGTGGGGGTCAACGACCTCGAGATCGTCGCGCTGCGGGGTCACACGCCCGGCTCCATCGCTGTGCTGTATCGCGGGGGCGCCGACGGCACGCACCTGTTCACGGGCGATTCGCTGTTCCCGGGCGGGCTCGGCGCCACGCGCGGCGACAGCGCCAAGTTCCGTCAGCTCTTCACCGACGTCAAGGAGCGCGTGTTCGATGTCCTGGACGACGAGACGTGGGTGTATCCGGGACACGGCGAGGACACGACGCTCGGCGCCGAGCGCCCCCACCTGGATCAGTGGGAGCAGCGCGGCTGGTAGGGCCTCAGAGCACGCCGATCACGAGGCGGCGGGGCGCTTGAACTTCCCGGTGATGCTCACCGAATCGAGCTGATGCGCGAGGACCGCCGCGCGGGCCTGCGCGTGCGTGGCGCCCTCGGGAATATCGAGGTGCGCGACGGGCAGGGCGTGGATCGTGTGAATGTAGCGGTGGATGCGACCCTCGGGCGGGCACGGGCCGCCATAGCCCTCGTAACCGTAGTCGTTCTCCCACTCGCGCGCGCCGTCCGGCAGCGCTTCGCCATCGGCGAGCGAGGTCACGGACGCGGGAATGTCGAGCGCCACCCAGTGCCAAAAGCCCGAGCCCGTGGGCGCATCGGGATCGTAGACGGTGATCGCGAAGGACTCGGTGCCGTCGGGCACCTCGGACCACGCGAGCGCGGGCGAAACATTCGAGCCACCCGCGGCCGGTTCGGCGTAGGCGAGGGGGATTTCTTCGCCATCCTCGATGGCGGTGCTGGCAAGGAGCATGGGATCCTCCGGGAGTCGGTAACGGGCGGGTCCCTTCCACCCTAGCGGGTGAAGGTCCCTGAACCCGGCCTTACGCCCCGGTGAACTGGCGCAGTTCCTTCTTCAGCTCCGTCACCTCGTCGCGCAACCGGGCCGCCACCTCGAACTGCAGCGACTCCGCGGCCGCGTGCATGTTCTGAGTGAGTTCCTCGATCATCTCCCGCAGCGCCTTCTCAGGATCGCTGCCCAGATCGATCTCCCGAGTACCGGTCGACATCGTGCGCTGAGCGGTAATCGAGCCCGCGTCCTTGCCCTTGCGGTAGTCGGTGGCCAGGAGCGACTGCGTATCGAGATCCTCGCGCGCGAGCATGTCGGTCACGTCGGCGATCTTTTTGCGCAGCGGCGTCGGGTCGATCCCGTGCTCGCGGTTGTAGGCGATCTGTATCTCGCGGCGGCGATTCGTTTCGTCGATGGCCTGGCGCATCGAGTCCGTGACCCGGTCCGCGTACATGTGGACCTGGCCGGACACGTTTCGGGCGGCGCGGCCAATCGTCTGAATGAGGGAGGTGCGCGAGCGCAAGAATCCCTCCTTGTCCGCATCGAGAATCGCGACGAGCGACACCTCGGGCAGGTCGAGTCCCTCGCGCAGCAGGTTGATGCCGACGAGCACATCGAACTCGCCCTGGCGGAGCGAGCGCAGGAGCTCGACGCGGCGCAGCGTATCCACGTCCGAGTGCAGGTACTGGACTCGCACACCGTTCTCGAGCAGGTAGTCGGTGAGGTCTTCGGCCATGCGCTTGGTCAGCGTCGTGACGAGCACGCGTTCGTCGCGCTCGACCCGCGCCTCGATTTCCGCCCGCAGATCGTCGATCTGCCCCGCGACGGGCTTGACGATGACCTCGGGATCCACGAGCCCCGTCGGCCGAATAATCTGCTCGACCACGCCGTTCGCGCGCTCGAGCTCGTACGCGGCGGGGGTGGCCGACAGGTACACGGTCTGGCCCGTGCGCTCGGTGAACTCACCGAAGGTGAGGGGCCGGTTATCCAGGGCCGACGGCAGCCGGAACCCGAAGTCCACGAGCGTGCGCTTGCGGGAGCGATCCCCCTCGAACATCGCGCCGATCTGCGGAACGGTCACGTGCGATTCGTCGATCACGAGGAGGAAGTCCTCGGGGAAATAGTCGAGCAGCGTGTTCGGGGCGGTGCCGGGACCGCGACCGTCGAAGTGCCGCGAGTAGTTCTCGACCCCGTTCGTGCTGCCAGTCTGGCGCAGCATCTCGAGGTCGTGCGTGGTGCGCATCCGCAAGCGCTGGGCCTCGAGCAGCTTGTTCTGCCCCTCGAGTTCGCTCAGCCGCTCCCCCAGCTCCTTCTCGATATCGCCGATCGCGCGGTGCAGACGCTCGGGACCGGCGACGTAGTGCGAGGCGGGGAAGATGTGGATCTGCTGCTCCTCACGGATCACCTCACCCGTGACGGGGTGCAGGGTGTAGAGCGCGTCGATCTCGTCGCCGAAGAACTCGATCCTCAGCGCGAGCTCTTCGTACATCGGGATGATCTCGACCGTATCGCCGCGCACGCGGAAGGTGCCGCGCACGAACGACACGTCGTTGCGGTCGTACTGCATGTCCACGAAGCGACGCAGGAGCTTGTCGCGATCCAGGCTCTGGCCCACGCGCAGCTGCACCATGCGGTCCACGTACTCCTGCGGGGTGCCGAGGCCGTAGATGCAGCTCACGGAGCTGACCACCACCACGTCGCGGCGCGTGAGCAGCGAGTTCGTGGCGCTGTGACGCAGCCGCTCCACCTCGGCGTTGATCGAGGAGTCCTTCTCGATATAGGTGTCGGACTGCGGGACGTACGCTTCCGGCTGGTAGTAGTCGTAGTAGCTCACGAAGTATTCGACGGCGTTGTTCGGCAGCAGGTCCCGAAACTCGCTCGCGAGCTGCGCCGCGAGGGTCTTGTTGTGCGCCATGACGAGGGTGGGGCGCTGAAGCTTTTCGATGAGCCACGCGGTCGTGGCGCTCTTGCCCGTGCCCGTGGCCCCAAGCAGCACCACGTCCTGCTCACCTTCGTTGATGCGGCGGGCCAGATCCTCAATCGCCTTCGGCTGATCGCCCGAGGGCGTGTACTCGGAGACGACCTCGAAGGGGTGGACGGAACGAACGAGATCGGTGACGGGGCGCATCCCTCCAGGCTACTCGCTACCGGCCGCCGCGGCGCGCGTACGTGCCTCGGACAACACGCGCGCGGCCGCGCTCTCGAGGTCCTCGGGAGAGGCATCGTTGTCGAGGATCAGGTGGGCGCGGCGGCGGCGTTCGTCGTCGCTCACCTGCGCGGCCATGATCGAGGTCACGTAGTCCGCGCTCTTGCCCCGGTTCTCCATGACCCGGCGCGTCCGCTCGGCCTCGCTCGCGAGCACCGCGACGATCACGGCGTAGCGCGCATCGTGGCCGCCCTCGAACAGGAGCGGGGAATCGTGGACCACGACGAGCGGGTCCTCGCCCGAGCCGGCCCACTCCTCCTCCATACGCGCCACCTCGCGCCACAGCCGCGTGTGCACGATTTTTTCCAGCCGCGCGCGGGCCTCGGGATCGGCGAAGACGAGGTCGGCGAGCCGCGCCCGGTTCGCCGTCCCCGTCGCGGCATCCACGTACGCGGGCCCGAAGGCGTCGGCCACCCCGGCCACCGCCGGGCCCGGGGTATCGAGCACCGCGCGCGAGAGCGCGTCCAGATCGATCACTCGGACGCCGCTGCCGCGCCACAGCTCGGCCACGCTCGACTTTCCCGAGCCGATCCCGCCCGTGAGACCGATTCGGCGGATGCGCGCGCGCCCCGCGCCCGGTGAGCCTTCGCCTTCGCTCATGGGATCTCCTTCTCGCTCACGCCCCGCGCCCTTTCACGAACGGGGGCCTTTGACCTAGGTTAACGTGCGTGGGTACCACTGCGGATCATCTTCTCCTCACCAACGAGTTCCTCCTCGCGTTCGACCTCGTGGGCGTGTTCGTCATGGGCATCGTCGGCGGCGCGCTCGCGCGGCGCATGCAGTTCGATCCGGTGGGCTTCGCGGTGCTCGGCATCATCTCGGGCCTCGGCGGCGGCATCATCCGCGACCTCGTCCTCGACGCGGGACCGCCCGCCGCTTTCGCCTCCCCGTGGTACCTCACCGCGTCCCTCACGGGCGCCCTCATCGCCTTCCTCGTGCATTCGGAAGCGGCCGTGTGGCGGCACACCACGATCGTGCTCGATTGCCTCGCCCTCGGACTCTGGGCGGCCATCGGCACCGCGAAGTCCATCGCGAACGGCCTGGATCCCCTGCCCGCGATCATGCTCGGCGTGACCACCGCAGTCGGCGGGGGCGTCATCCGCGACGTGGTGGTGGGCCGTATCCCCATCGTCTTCGGCGGCGGGCCCCTGTATGCGACGGCCGCGCTCATCACGGCCGTGTTGACCTGGTTCGTCTACCTCTTCCAGGTGCCGGGACCCACCGTCCTCGTCGCGGCCCTCGTGGGCACGACCGTCGCGATCATTTCGCAGTGGCGGATGTGGCGCCTGCCGTCGGCCCCCGATCTGGCGACCACGCTGAGCCCCTCGCAGATGCGGGCGCTCGTGCGGCGCGTGCGGAAAGCCGAGCGGCGCCGGGTCGCGATGGAGACCGGCGCGATCCCCGTGGTGAACTTCGACAACGATGACCTCGCGGCCGATGCCGCTGCCCATCCCCCGGATCACCAGCCGTAGAAGCAGCTCCCGCGCGCTAGCGGGCCTCGGGCTCGCTGATCGCCGCGTACGCGGCCGTGAGCAGCGCCGGGTCCGGGCCCTCGAGCCGCACGGGCCGCGCCACGTCGCTCAGCACCACGAAGCGGAGCATCGACCCGCGGGCCTTCTTGTCGCGCCGCATGGCCTCCATGAGCGGCTCCCACGCGCCCGCGCGGTAGGTGGTGGGCAGCCCGAGGGAGGTGAGGATGCGCCGGTGGCGCTCCACGACCTCCTCGCTCAGCGTCCCCGCGAGGTGCCCGAGCTCCGCGGCGAAGACCATGCCGACGGCGACGGCCGAGCCGTGGCGCCACAGGTAGCGCTCCGAGCGCTCGATGGCGTGGCCGAGCGTGTGCCCGTAGTTGAGGATCTCGCGCTGGCCCTGCTCCGTGAAGTCGGCGCTCACCACGCGGGCCTTGACCTCGATAGCCCGAATCATGACCTCCGTGAACTCCTCGGAATCCACGTCGAGCACGCGCGCGGGGTCCCGTTCGATCACGTCGAGGATCGCCGGATCGGCGATGAAGCCGGCCTTGACCACTTCGGCGAGGCCCGCGGCCACGTCGTGCGCGCCGAGGCTCGCGAGCGTATCCAGGTCGGCGATCACCGCGAGCGGCGGATAGAACGCGCCCACGAGGTTCTTGCCCTCGGCCGTGTTGATGCCGGTCTTGCCGCCCACGGCGGCATCGACCATGCCCGCCACCGTGGTCGGCACCTGAATCAGGTCGATCCCGCGCAGCCAGGTCGCGGCGGCGAAGCCCGCGAGGTCCGTCGCGGCGCCGCCGCCGAGCCCGATCACGAGGTCGGAGCGCGTGAGATCGGCCTGGCCCAGCACTTGCCACACAAACGCGAGGACCTGCGCGGTTTTCGCTTCCTCGCCGTCGGGAATCTCCGCGAGATACGCCTCGCGGCCAGACGCGATGAGCCTGCCGCGCAGCACTTCGGCCCGCTCGCTCATGACGCCCTGGTGCACGATGAGGATCTTCTGGGCGCGCTCCGGCACCGCCTGCACCACCGCGTCCGTGAGGCCGCGCCCGACGAGCACGTCGTAGGCGCCCGCCCCGCCGCCCACGGCGATCCGGGCGATCTCTCCGGGCTCGCTCGCCCGCGCGCGGGCATCCGCCCGCTGCCGCAGCGCCTCCGCGATGGCGCTCGCCACCGCGTCGGCGCTCGCGCCAGTGGTCTGGACTCGATGCGAGGCCGCCTCGGCGTAGCCATCGGCCCGCGAGGATGCCACTTCGGCCCACCGCTTTGCCACGTCGCCCCCGTCAAGGACCGGCCGGCCTGCGCCGTCCCCGATCCGGTCCAGGGCCGATTCGGCATCCACGTCGAGGTGGATGACGCGGCGCCCGCCGAGGCGCTCCCGCGTGGCCGCGCACGTCAGGGCGCCCCCGCCGAGCGCGAGCACGCCGCCGCTGAGATCCAACAGGTGCGCAATCGCCCGCTCCTCGACCGCGCGAAAGTGCTCCTCGCCGCGGGTCTCGAAGAGGACGGGAATGGGCGTCTGGGTGAGGTCTTCGATGAAGGCGTCGGCGTCCACGAACGGCACGCCGAGCGCGGTGGCGAGGGCCCGGCCCACCGTGGTCTTGCCCGCCCCCATGGGGCCGACGAGGATCACCAGCGGTCCCGAATCATGAGTCACGGGACGCACCTCGTGGACCTCGGCCGCTCCCGCCAGGGAAGCTGCGGCGCTCACGCCGCCTGTCCGTTCGACTCGCTCGGCGCCGCACCATCGCCACCACACGCGTGTCGCAGCTGATCGACGCGCTCGCGGATCTCCTCCACGCTATCCCCGCCCACCTTCTCCAGGAGGGCATCGGTGAGGGTGATCGCCACCATCGCCTCGGCGATGACCGCCGCGGGCGCGGCCGCGCACACGTCGGAGCGCTGATGATTCGCGGTCGCCTCCTCGCCGGAGGCCACGTCGATCGTGCGCAGGGCCCGCGGCACGGTCGAAATCGGCTTGAGCGCGCCCCGCACGGCGAGCACTTCCCCGTTCGTGATGCCGCCTTCGAGCCCCCCGGCCCGGTTGGAGGCGCGGTGGGTGCCCGCGGGGCCATCGCCGCCGAGCAGGATCTCGTCATGCGCCTCGCTGCCCCGGCGCGCGGCATTGGCGAAGCCCTCGCCGATCTCCACGCCCTTGAACGCCTGGATACTCATGAGCGCTTGCGCGAGGCGACCATCGAGCTTCCGATCCCACTGCGTGTGATCGCCGAGGCCCACGGGAACGCCGTAGGCGAGGACCTCGACGATGCCGCCGAGGGTGTCGCCGTCCTTCTTCGCCGCATCGACCTCGGCCACCATGCGCTCCGATGTCGCGGGATCCGCGCAGCGCAACGGGTCCCCGTTCAGGCGGTCCTCGCACTCGGGCGTCGGCAGCGGCGCGTTGTCCGGAACCCGTACGGTGCCCACCTGGATCACGTGGGAGACGAGCCGGATGCCCGCCGCCTGCTCGAGCAGCGCCGCGCAGGCGCGCCCCACCACGACGCGCGCGGCCGTCTCGCGCGCGCTCGCGCGCTCCAGAATCTGCCGGGCATCGCCCGTGCGGTACTTCGTCATCCCCGCCAGGTCGGCGTGCCCGGGGCGGGGCCTCGTGAGCGGGCGGTTCCGCGCGATTTCGCGCTCATCGCCCGTCCCGGCGTCCACGAGCAGATCGGAGGGATCCACGGGATCGGGGCTCATGACCTTCTCCCACTTCGGCCACTCCGAGTTCCCGATCTCGACCGCGATGGGCGAGCCGAGGCTCACGCCGTGGCGAAGGCCCGCGAGCACCCGCACCTCGTCCTGCTCGAACTTCTGGCGCGTGCCCCGCCCGTAGCCCAGTCGGCGACGGGCGAGGACCTGACGAAGATCCTCGGAGGTGAGGCGGACCCCCGCGGGGAAACCGTCAAGCGTGGCAAGGAGGGAAGGGCCGTGGGATTCGCCCGCGGTCAGCCAGTTCAGCACGTGGAGCCTTTCAGCTAAGTCGGTGTATTCACGTTAAAGGCGGGAGGCGCCCCTCGCAAAGAGGAGCGCCCCCATGAGACGGCCGGGGCCAGGGGCCCCGATCACCGCATCAGTTGCCGGTGAGCTTCTCACGAAGCGCGGCGAGCGCCTCATCGGAAGCAAGGGTGCCTTCGTCGCTCGACGCCGACTGGTACGAGGTCGCACCAGCGTCGGAATCGGACGACGAGGAGGTCGCGGCCTCGGAGTCGGCCTTGATCGCCTCGGCCACCTGGGCCTTGTGCTGGGTCCAGCGCTCGTACGCGCGGGCGTAGTCGGCCTCCCAGGCCTCACGCTGCGTGTCGAAGCCCTCGAGCCACTCGTTGGTCTCCGGGTCGAAGCCCTCGGGGTACTTGTACTCGCCGTTGTCGTCGTACTCGGCGGCCATGCCGTAGAGCGCGGGATCGAAGGTCGAGTCATCGCCCTCGGGATCCACGCCGTCGTTGGCCTGCTTGAGCGACAGCGAGATGCGGCGACGCTCGAGGTCGATGTC
>JAUNTX010000002.1:295125-387974 GCA_030538475.1 Dermabacter sp. | reverse complement strand
AGGAACCACGAGGGGGTGAGAAAGCACGAGCGGGCGAGGAAGCACGGCAGATCGCTCACGGTGAAGCAGGAGCCCGAGGCATGAGCTCAGTGCGGGTTGCGGTGGGGACACACGGTGACGCCGCGGCAGCGAATCACGCTTCGAGAGTTGGGGGAGGTAGGGCTCGAGGCCGAGCAGGGACCCACGGTTGAGTTGGAACCCAGGGCGGGCGTTGGGGGTGGGGCGTGAAGACCGTTTGAGGCGTGAGGTGTAGCCGGGAGGCGAGGCCGGGCCGCGAGGAGCGTTTGAGGCGTGGGGTGTAGCCGGGAGGCGAGGTGAGGTTGCGAGGCCATGCAGCAGCAAATCGCGGGCCGCACCGAAGGACGACCACACCGCCGGGCAGGCCGCGCCGAAGGACGACCGTATCGCCATGCGGACCGCGCCGAAGGGCGACCACACCACCGGGCGGGCCGCGCCGACAGTCGCGCCGCGCCGCCGAGCCAGCCCCGCCGTGGGTCTAGAATTGTGCAGACCATGCAAAACTCGTCGGCGCAGCCCCCACGATCCCCCCGCTCTCCCCACTCTCCGGTCTCACCACCTCGCACGCCACAAGCAACCCCAGAGGCGACCGCCCCTCAGCGCCAGCATTCGATGATCCGCCTGTGGGGGATCATCGCGCCGATCAGGGTTCGGCTCATGTTCGGCCTGCTGTGCGCGCTCGGCAGCGCGGTGTTGAGCCTGATGATTCCGCAGGTCCTGGAGCACATGGTCAATTCGGACCTGCAGCCGGGCGGCCCCGCGGTCGTGGTGTGGACGGCCGGGGCGGTGGTGCTGGCGCTCGGGTTCTTCGAGGCGGCTCTGCTGTTCTTGCGCAGGGTCTTCGCGATTTCTCCGGCGACGGCGACTGAGCGGTCGATGCGGGTGAATCTGTATCGGAAGATTCAGGACATGCCGGTGGCGTTCCACGACGAGTGGGGGTCGGGGCAGCTGCTGTCGCGCGCGATGAGCGACATCAACCTCATTCGCCGCTGGGTGGCTTTCGGGATCATCATGGCGGTCACGACGTCCGTCACGGTGGTGGTGGGCGTGGGGTTGCTGGTGCGCGCGAACTGGATCCTGGCCCTGATTTTTGTGGCGGCGGCGATTCCGGTGTCGCTGATCTCGTACCGGTTTAGCCGGGAGTATTCGCAGCTCTCGCGCTTGTCGCAGGACCAGAATGGCGATCTGGCCACCACGATTGAGCAGTCGGTGCAGGGGATCCGGGTGTTGAAGGCGTTTGGTCGGGGGCCGTCGGCGTTGCACCAGTTCACGGAGCAGGCCGACGAGCTGCGCGGCACGGAGGTGCGCAAGGCGACGGCGATCGCGCGCTTCGACATGTTCATGTATGGGTTGCCGGAGATTGCGACGTCGCTGAGCCTGCTGGTGGGGCTGTATTTGACAGCCGAGGGGCACATGAATATTGGCCAGTTGAGCGCGTATTTTGTGACGGCTGTTTTGGTGACGGGCCCGGTGCGGATGCTCGGGCAACTGTTTGGCATGGCCGTGAATTCCCGAACGGCCCTGGATCGTCACTTCGAGGTCATGGACGCCCCGAACACCATCACTTCGCCCCCGCACCCGGTGCGCCCCACCGAGTGGCGCGGCGACGTGCAGCTGCGCGACGTGCACTTCCGCTACCCGGACGCGCCTTCGCACATGCCGGACCTCATTGATGGCGCCAGCCTCACCATCAACCCTGGCGAGACGATGGCGCTCGTGGGCATCACGGGGTCGGGGAAGTCGACGCTGCTGCAACTGGTGGCGCGGCTCTACGACGTGACCGGTGGCCAGATCCTGATCGACGGGCATGATGTGCGCGACCTGGCTCTCGACGACGTGCACCGCGTGACCGCCGTGGCGTTCGAGGACGCGACGCTGTTCAGCGGTTCGGTGCGCAGCAACGTGCTGCTCGGCGCGGACACGAGCGAGGGCGCAGCGGGTGGCCCGAACCATTCGGACAGCTCAGGCAGCCCACGTAGCGAGGCCGCGGCCGACGGCGCAGCCACCACAGACAGCCCAAGAAAGGCCGACGGCCCGACGAGCGCAGACGCCACCCCGTCGGCCGATAGCCTCCTGCGCACCGCCCTCGAAACCGCCGACGCCACCTTCGCTTACGACCTGCCCGACGGTGTCGAGACGAGAATCGGCGAAGAGGGCATGAGCCTGTCGGGCGGGCAGCGGCAACGGCTCGCGCTCGCCCGCGCCATCGCCGCGAAGCCGACGGTGCTGCTGCTGGACGATCCCCTGTCGGCCCTGGACACGAAGACCGAGGAGCGCGTCACGGAGCGGCTGCGCGATGTCCTGCGCGGAACAACAACGCTGATCGTCGCGCACCGCACCTCGACGGTCGCGCTCGCCGACCGCGTGGCGCTGCTCGAGAACGGCCGCATCACCGCGGTCGGGACGCACACGGAACTCATGGCCACGAGCGAACGCTACAGATTCGTCATCGCGCACCAGGAGCAGGAAGCGCGCAGCAATCGCGGCCTCAGCCACGTCACCGCGCCCGGCCCAGCCAGCGATTCGGAAGGGAGCGAGCGATGAGCCAGAACGTGAACGTCGGGATCAACGACGCGGAGGATCACGAGTACACGAAGGCCGACAATCGGGCGTCCCGTCGGCGATCCTTCACCCTGCTGCGGGAGCTCGTGCGGCCAGTGCGGCTGCAGATGCTCGGCGTGGGATTCATGGTGGTCGTGGCGCAGGCGGCGGTCGTGGCCGGGCCGGCGATTATCGCGTGGGGCATCGACAATGCCCTGCCCGCGCTCCAAGGCGGCGACGCGACCCCGGCGCTCGCGACGACCGCGCTGCACCTGACGTGCGCGGCGCTTGCCGCCGTCCTCACCTTTGGGTACACGCGGCAATCAACCGTGATCGGGCAGCGGATGCTGCTTGAGCTGCGGCGACGGGTGTTTCGGCACACGCAGCGGCTGTCGCTCGAGTTCCATGAGCGGTACACGAGCGGGCGGATCGTGTCGCGGCAGACGTCGGACATGGAGGCCCTGCGGGAGCTGCTCGAGTTCGGGGTGCCGATCCTCATCGGGTCGAGCCTGTCGATGGTGTTCACGGCCGCGTCGATTGCGCTGATGGACTGGCCGACGGGGCTGGTCATGCTGGTCATGCTGCTGCCGTGCCTCGCGATCACGGTGTGGTTTCAGGTGAAGTCGCGCGCGGCGTACCGGTCGATGCGGACCCATTCGGCGCGCCTGATCGTCCAGTTTGTCGAGGCGATGAATGGGATCCGCGCCGTGAAGGCGTTCCGCAAGGAGGAGCAGAACAACCGCGAGTACGAGGAGCTGTCGGAGGATTACCGGGCGGCGACGATTCGGTCGATCAACGTGTTCGGTATTTATCAGCCGACGCTGCGGCTGCTCGCGAACCTCACGGTGGCTGCGGTCCTGGTGGTGGGCGGTTTGCGCGTCCTGTCCGGGGACCTCAGCGTGGGGGTGCTGCTCGCACTCGTGCTGTATGCGCGGCGGTTCTTCCAGCCGGTCGACGAGATTGCCAGCTTCTACAACTCGCTTCAGTCGGCGGTTGCGGCGCTCGAGAAGATCAGCGCGCTGCTGTGGGAGGTGCCGTCGGTAGCTGAGCCGGCGCCAGGGCGCGCGCAGTCCATCAGTTCGGGCCGTGGCGCCATCGAGTTCACGGACGTGTCGTTCCGGTACTCCCCGGACGGGCCGCTGGTGCCGGCGCCACTGAATCTCACCATTCCCGCAGGTCAGACCGTGGCGCTCGTCGGGCAGACGGGAGCGGGGAAGTCCACGATCGCGAAGCTCATCGCGCGCTTCTACGACGTGTCGACGGGCTCGATTCACCTCGACGGGGTGGACCTGCGCGACCTCACGTCCGAGGAACTCACGAAGAACGTTGTCATGGTGACCCAGGAGGCGTACCTCTTTTCCGGGACGGTGGCCGACAACATCGAGCTGGGCCGACCAGGTGCCGCGCGCGAGGAAATCGTGCGCGCGGCCAAAGCCATCGGGGCGCACGAGTTCATCGAGGCACTCCCGTACGGGTACGACACCGATGTCAACAAGCGCGGCGGCCGCGTTTCCGCTGGTCAACGCCAGCTGATCTCGTTCGCGCGCGCCTTCTTGGCGAACCCGAACGTCATCATCCTCGACGAAGCCACGAGCTCGCTCGACCTCCCGAGCGAACGCCTCGTCCAGGAAGGCCTCACGAGGCTGCTCGGGAATCGAACCGCGCTCATCATCGCGCACCGGCTCTCGACGGTGATGATCGCCGACCGCGTGCTCGTGGTCCACGACGGCGAGGTCGTCGAGGAGGGCGCGCCGATGGAGCTTGTGGCGCGCGGCGGGCGCTTCGCGCAGCTTCACGAGGCCTGGCAGGCGTCGCTGTAGGGGCGCGGCAGAGCGAGAGGCACGGAGCGCGCGTAAGCCCTGCTGCACGGGGGCCTTGCTGTGCGGGGTCCTGCCCTGTGCGAGGCGTGCTCCCGAGCAAGTCCACGAACGCCACCGAGCCATCTTGCTGCCCTCGCCTACTCAGGCACGCACGCACTCACTCACTCACTCACTCACTCAACCGTACGCTTCCTCACGCAGTCCCTCGGTTCAAGCATTCGCTGACGTAGCCGCTCGCATACACGAGTCCCGTCTACGTGGGCTGCCCACGCACCGATTCCACTCCCCCACCGCGGCCTCCCCCATCCGCCGCGACGATAGATGGCGACTGGAGAGCGCCCAGTCGCCATCGAGTGTCACTACGGCAGTTGAGAGGCATTGCGGCAGGCGCGAGGGTGAGGTACCGAGGTGCAGGCGCGAGGGTGAGGAGCCGAGGTGCGGAGCAGGAGCGGGTCACACGCGATCACGCATCCGCGGCTCCTTCAGCCCTGCCGCGTACGGTGGGCTCATGAGCCTAGATCGCGCCACGACAGCTGACCGCACCTTCCCTTTCCCGAGCACGCCTCGCGAGACTGTTGAGGCCCTGGTGGGCCTGGATACGACGTCGCATCTGGGCAATGTTCCGGCGATTGAACTGCTGCGGGACGTGCTGCAGGCGCGCGGGGCGACGACGCACATTTTCCGTGAGGATGACGGCCGGGACGCGAACCTTGTCGCGGTGTTTCCGGCGGCCGGTGAGGCACGGCTGGGGCCGGAGGTGTCGACGGATCGCCGCTCGAGTGAGGTGCTTGGGGAGTCGTATGGGGTGGGTCGTGGCGGCGTTGATCGGCTGGAGGGTGAGCCCGCGCGGCCGGATGCGGGCGCGGATCGGCGGGGCATCCTGATTGCGGGGCATGCGGATTGCGTGCCGGTGACGGGGCAGGCGTGGGATTCGCCGCCGTTCGAGCCGGTGGAGCGCGATGGTCGACTGTATGGCCGAGGCACGTGCGACATGAAGAGCTATCTGGCGGTGTTTGCTGCGCTCGCGGATCGGTTTGTGGCTGCGGAGTTGTCGGAGCCGGTGTATTTCGCGGTGACGTGGGATGAGGAGACGTCGTGCAATGGGGCGCGGGAGCTCGTGAAGCAGTTGGAGGCGCTGGAGGTTCGGCCGCGGATCGCGTACGTGGGCGAGCCGACGATGATGGATGTCATCACGGCACACAAGTCGATGAATAGCTTTGAGGTGCAGTTTCGTGGGATTGCTGCGCATTCGAGTCTGCTGCCGCGGGGGCTCAACGCTTTGCGGTATGCGGCGGAGTTCACGACGTGGTTCCACGAGGAGATCATCGATCGAGGCGTGGCGGAGGGCCCGCATGACGAGGCGTTTCCGGTGCCTCACATCACGGGTGGGGTGAATCGTCTGGATGGCGGGATTGCGGTGAATACGGTGCCGGCGTTTGCGTCGTTGCAGTGTGAGTTCCGGGCGCTTCCGCAGGTGGACGCGGTGGCGATTGCGCGTCGGATTCAGGCGAAGGTGGAGGAGATTGATGCGCGGATGCGGGCGGCGGTGCCGTCGGATCCGGCTGATGAAGAGCAGGCGCGCGAGGTGGGGGCGTCGTTGCGGACGAGCACGCTGCTCTACCCCTTGGATGCGGGCGTGGATGGGCCCGCGGTGCGGTTGGCGCGGGAGCTCGGGGTCGAGGTGTCCCCCACGAAGGTGACGTATGGCACAGAGAGCGGGATTTATGAGGCGGCGGGCATGAGCGCGGTGGTGATCGGGCCCGGAGACATTGCCCAGGCGCATGGCGCGAACGAGTTTGTGAGCCTTGAGCAGTTGGCGCGGTGCGAGGCGTTTTTCCTGGCCCTGCTGGCGCGGGTGGGTTCTGAGGGGGCCGACGGGGCCGCGTAGCAGGGGCCGACGGGGCCGGCCTGCTCGGTGTCGGGAGGGTCGGCAGGCCTCGCTGCGGGGTGGGGGTCGGAGGTCCCGGATGGTGAGCTGCGTGGGCGAACGGGGGTCGTCGCTGGCCGGAGTTATCCACAATTTGACAAGTGTCAGTGGTCAAGCGGCTGGCTTTCTGCTTACATAGTGTTCATTCGTGGTGCCCGAGGTGTTGGTTGCTTGGGCATCGCGTGGGCGGTGGGACTGCCGGTGTTGCGAAGGGGGCTTCGTCGTCAGTCCGACCGCCCATTTTTCTTGCCCAGGGCCCGATGCAGGGACACGGTGTGACGTGGGGTGCGGGCGCGAGGGGGCACGCGCGGGAGGTGTTGGCGCGAGGGGATACCGGTGCGCCGTGAAGTTGGGGCGCGATGCGGAGGCACGCGCGTGAGGTACGGGGCTTGAAGCGAGGCACGATGCGGAGACACCTGGGGACCCGAGGTGCGAGGCGAAGCAGGCGGGCGCACGCGAGAGGCAACGCAGAACCGCACGAGACAACGACAGCAACACACGAAGAAGCCCACGGCGGGGACGCCTATGCCCTGCAACGGCGCAGTTGAGGACCTAAGATCGTCGTTATCGACGCCCGCTGCCCATGATGACGGCCCGCGCCGGTGCGTTGACCGCGACGGCAACCGTGAGGGACTGCCCGTGGAGTCGAGAGCCCCATTTGTTCGCTCGCGCCCCCGATTGTTCGAGAGCGCTTCGCAGGGCCGTGGGCTCCTTCACGAGGGAAGCTCCGCGGCCAACGGAACGTGACGGAAGGTGTGACACGCCGTTTGGGCGTGTGCGAGTCGATCCCTGCGGGGTTCGGGGTGAGGAGCGAATGTGAGCGAGGCACAGGGGCCATCCGGGCCGAACGCGGGGCGTGATCTGCCGCCTGCGAAGCCGAACACGCCGCGGTTGATTCTGGAGCGCGGGACGTACCGGGAGTATTCCCGGATCGAGCGGATCCTGACTCGGGAGACGGCTGGCGGTGTGGCGCTCGTGATCGCGACGGTGCTTGCGCTCGTGCTCGCGAACTCGCCGGCGTCGGACGTGTATTTCGGGATTCGGGATACGCATATTGGGTTTGATCTGCCGTGGCTGCACCTGAACCTGTCGGTCGCGCACTGGGCGGCCGACGGCCTGCTCGCGATCTTCTTCTTCCTCGTGGGATTGGAGTTGAAGCAGGAGTTCGTGACGGGTGACCTGCGGGACCCGAAGCGGGCGATGGTGCCGATGCTGGCGGCGGCGGGTGGCGTGGCGGTGCCCGCGCTGATCTACACGGTCGTGAACCTGGCGGGGCCTGCGGATTCGCATCACGGGTGGGCGATTCCCGCCGCGACGGATATTGCGTTCGCGGTGGCGGTGCTCGCGCTCGTCGGCTCGAAGCTTCCGGCGGCGCTGCGCACGTTCCTGCTGACTCTCGCGGTGGTGGACGACCTCATCGCGATCCTCATCATCGCGATCTTCTACGCGAGCGACACGAACCTGCTGTATCTGCTGGCCGCGGTCCCGTTCATCGTGGCTTTCGGGCTGCTCGCCTACAAGGGCGAGGCAGTGTTCAAACGGTTCTATAGCGCGGCGTGGATTCTGCTGCTGCCGCTCGGGATCATCGTGTGGGTCCTGTTCTACAACTCGGGGATTCACGCGACGATCGCCGGTGTGGTGCTCGCGTTCTGCGTCCCGGTGCGCCCGCGCAGCGCGTATGGCGCGCACTACTCGCTCGCGGAGACGCTCGAGCATCGCTTCCGCCCGTTCTCGACGGGCGTGGCGGTGCCGGTGTTCGCGTTCTTCAGCGCGGGCGTGGCCGTGGGCGGCGTCTCGGGGCTCACGGAGGCGTGGACATCGACGGTGGCGCTCGGCGTCATCGCTGGCCTGGTGCTGGGCAAGATCGTCGGCATCACGGGAACCACGTGGATCGTCACGCGGGTGACGCGGGCCAGCCTCGACCCGGACATCAAGTGGGTGGATCTGGTGGGGATGTCGGCGGTGGCGGGCATCGGCTTCACCGTGTCGCTGCTCGTGGCCGAACTCAGCTTCCCGACAGGCTCTGACCTGCTCGATTACGCGAAGGTGGGCGTGCTCACCGCGTCACTGCTCGCGGCCATGGTGGGCGCGGCGCTGCTCATGCCCCGCAACCGTCACTACGCGAGGATCGCCCAGAAGGAGCAGGTGGACGAGAACTTCGATGGTCGGCCAGACGTGTTTGCCGACGACTCCTCGAAGCTCACCCCCGGGCACTGAGGGCGGAAGTCGGGGCGGGGGGAAAAGAGCTGGGGCCGGGTTGGCAATGCCTGGTTGGCTGGGGTCTTTCCCCGATGCCCCGGGGAAGGGAAAGGGCCGGAACCGGGGGCCGACGGGGCATCGCCCGAGACACGGCGAGCCCGCCCACGCGCGGTGGCCTGCTCTCTGAGACTGGCAAGGTCCGTGTTAAGGCCGAGCCCCACCCACGCGTAGCACCCAACCCGAGGTGAGAGGCCCGCCACGGGCAGTAGCAAGTAGGCTGAGCGGTGCTCGCGCCGCGTGTACCATCGTTTCTCGGTGTGCCGGGAAGTCTGGTCGGCCGGGCGTTCCCGCATGGACGGGCGCTTGCCGCTACCCTCACACCCCCTGGGAGTTTTGGATGAATCACGACTCGACCCCGCCGCCGGTGAGCACGACCCGGCCCACCACGAAGGCCGAAAAGCGCGAGTTTGTGCTGGCGCGCGGCACCTATCGCGAGTATTCGCGGGTGGAGCAGATCCTGACGAAGGAAACGGCGGGCGGCACGATTCTTGTGCTGGCCACGATTGCGGCCCTGGTCCTCGCCAACTCGGCGGCTGCGGATTCGTATTTTGGTCTCCGTGGCACGTATCTGGGCTGGGAGTTTGGCGACTTCAGCCTGCGGATGTCGGTGGCGCACTGGGCGGCCGACGGGCTCCTCGCAATCTTCTTCTTCCTTGTCGGTTTGGAATTGAAGATGGAGCTGGTCAACGGCGATCTTCGAGACCCGAAGCGGGCCCTGGTCCCGGTCGCTGCGGCGGCCGGTGGCGTCGCGGTCCCGGCCCTGCTGTACGTGGCCTTCAACATGGCTCAGGGCGGCGAAGCGCTCGATGGGTGGGCGATTCCGGCCGCGACCGATATCGCGTTCGCGGTCGCGGTGTTGGCCCTCGTGGGCTCGAAGCTGCCGTCGGCCCTGCGCACCTTCCTCCTGACGCTCGCGATTGTGGATGACCTCATTGCCATCACGATCATCGCGGTGTTCTATTCGAGCGATCTCAAGCTTCACTACCTGGCGCTCGCGCTGATTCCGCTGGGCCTGTTCTGGCTGCTGGCGAACAAGGGCGAGTCGGTGTTCAAGAAGTATTACAGCGCGGCGTGGATCCTTCTTCTGCCGCTCGGCATCGTGACGTGGGCGCTGTTCTATAACTCGGGCGTGCACGCGACGATTGCGGGCGTGGCTCTGGCGTTCATGATTCCGGTGCGTCCGAAGTCGAAGTGGGGCGCGAAGTATTCACTCGCGGAGACTCTTGAGCACCGACTGCGCCCCATTTCTTCGGGCTTCGCGGTGCCGGTGTTCGCGTTCTTTAGCGCGGGCGTGGCCGTGGGCGGTTTCGCCGGCCTCACCGAGGCGTGGACGAGCTCGATTGCGCTCGGCATCATCGTGGGTCTCGTGGTGGGCAAGATCGTCGGCATCGTTGGCACCACGTTCCTCGTGACGCGGCTCAAGGGGGCGCGCCTCGATCCGGACATCAAGTGGGTGGATCTGACGGGCGTGGCCTCGCTCGCGGGCATCGGCTTTACCGTGTCGCTGCTGGTCGCGGAGCTGAGCTTCGATGCCTCGAACCCGATGCACGACTGGGCGAAGGTGGGCGTGCTCACCGCGTCGGTTCTCGCCGCGGTGCTGGGCGCGCTGCTGCTGGCCCCGCGCAACCGCGCCTACGCCAAGATTCAGGAGCGCGAGCGCGAGGATCTGAACGCCGACGGTGTGCCGGACGTGTTCTCGGACGATTCGGGGACGGCGGCCGGATCAGGCGCCGAGGGTGAGGTTCAGGGGCCGACGGGGCGGTAGCTCTCGCGCGGGTAAAGCGGTAGCCCCGCGCTGGTGCAAACGGGTAGCCCCGCGCTGGTCGAGGTGCCCGGCCGGGGCGGCATCCTCCGGGTGGGCTACACCGGGTACGGCCACACCGGGCACCCCCTCCGCGCGGGCCGACACCGAGTGCTCACACCGGGTGGGCTCAAATCGGGCGCCCCCCGCCGGGTGCACCCGAGCCTCCGCGAGAGCCACGCCTCGCGAGTCAGTCCCCGCCCGGCCCTGACTCCCTCACTAACATTCGGGCAGCGCCTGGAACACGTAGCCGCGCTGGGCAAGATCGGGAAGCACCCGTTCGAGGGCAGCGATGCTCTGGCTGCGGTCCCCGCCGCCGTCGTGCATGAGCACGACCGCGCCGGGCGCGGCGTGGTTCAGGATCTCGTTGACGATGGCGTCGGCACCCGGCTTCTTCCAGTCCAGCGTGTCGATCGTCCACAGCTCCTGGGTCTGCCCGGCGTCGCGCAGAACGCCGCGCACGCGCCCGTCGGTGGCGCCGTAGGGGGGCCGCGTGCACGTGGTGGCGCCAATAACCGCCGCTGTGGAGGACAGTTCGTGCTGGATCTGTTCGTTGGTGCGGTGCGTGAAGCTCGGGTGGGAGTAGGAGTGGTTGCCGACGGCGTGCCCCTCGCCGCGCACGCGGGTCACGAGGTCGCCGTGGCTGGCACCGGCATTGCCGAGCATGAAGAACGTGCCCTTCGCGTTGTTGCGCGCGAGGATGGCGAGGATCTGCGGGGTCGCGTCGGCGGGGCCATCATCGAACGTGAAGTACATGATGGGGCGACCGTCGGCGGTGTGCGTCGGGTGCGTGGGGGCGCTCTGGGCCGGGGCCTTCTCGGCCTCCGGGGCGGGCTTCGGGGTGAGCGTCGCGGTGAGGGCGAGCGGCGCCGTCACGGTGCGCTGCGTGGAGGCGCGGATCGTGAGCTCGCCGCTGCCGGGCACGATCCCCTGAGCGTTGACGGGGTGGTCCTTGCCGTCGCTATCGGTCGCAAGCACGCGCACGTCGTCGCTCATGCCCTCGAGGCGGAGGGTGTGGGTGTCGGGGACGGTGACGTGCAGGTCGGCGGGCTGGCCGAACTCGAGGGTGCGGTCAACGGTGACCGACGGGGCGTCCTTGGCGTCCTTGGTGGCCTTGGTGGTCTTCGCGTCCGTGACCGTGAGGCTTCCGGCGTCGATGCTGGCCTCGCCCGCCTTTGCCGGGGTCGCGGAGGCGTCGCCCGCCGCGGGCGCTTCGTCTGCGGCGGGGTCGAGGTCGAGGGCCACGGCGAATCGGGGCTCGCTGCCCGAGGCGCCTGTGAGGCGCAGCTGGGCGGTGAAGGTCGTGGGGTCGGCGCGCGTGGTGAGGGCCGTGCCGCGGGCGGTGAGAACGGGGGCCGACGTTTCGCCGCTGGCTCCCGGCGTTGCCGCACTGTCTGCCGAGGGCGCGGAGTCGTGCGTGGGGCTTGCTGCACCGTCGCCGGGGGTGGTGGAGCTGCCTGCCGGGGACGCTTCTGCCGATGCGGAGGCGTCGGTGCCGCCCGCGTCTGTGCCGCCAGCGTCGGAGGCACCGGCCGCGCCGGAGTCCGCGCCCGCCGGGGCGGCGAGGGTGAGGTTCGTGAGGTTCGCGCCAACGAGCGCCGCGGGAACAATGACCGGTTCCTGGCCGTCGCGCGCGAGGGCCGCGGCCACCATCCACTGCGTGCCGCCACTCGAGGTCAGGGCGAGGAGTTGGGCGGCGTCCTCGCGCCCGTCGCCGTTGAGGTCGACAAGGATGACATCGCCCGTGGGCTTCGGCGCGGAAGACGGTTCGGCGGCGGGTGAGGAATCGGCGCTGGCCGAGGGGGCGGGGCTGGTCGGCTGGGCAGAGGCCGACGGGTCCGAGCTCGCAGTGGCGGACGGGCTCGACGACGGGCTGGCGCCAGCGGTCGCCGTCGAACTGGCGGAGGCCGACGGGCTCGCCGTGCCCGAGTCCGCGGCACTCGCGCCGCTGCCTGCGGTGCTGGAAGTGGGGCCGACCGTCGCGAGCTCAGCGAGTGCTGGGGCCAGGAGCGACTGCGGGGAATCCTGGATGGCGGCGGCCAGTGCCTCCTGCGGGGTGTCCGGGGCGGGCCACCACTTTCCCGTGGTGAGCCGGATGCCCAGGAGCGCCGTCGCGGCGACGAGGGCGATGATGACGAAGGCGGTGACGGTGGTGCGGCGGCGGGACGGGGTGCTGGCCATAGCTTCGACGATACCTACCTGCTGGCAAGGAAGAATCCCTCTGATGGTGCATCTCTCCCGGAGGTGGCCCGGAGACGAGTATGCAGGTCATGCCCTCGCCAGACATTTATTGAGAACGATTCGCATATCGGTGCTACTGTACCGCACATGAGAACCGTTCTCCTTCAGCGCCTGCTCCCCACGCCGGGCCATCCGCTCCCGAACCCCCGACTCCCCGACCCACAACACCACCACCCACCACACCACCACCCACGCTGCCGCCTCCTGCTCACCGTCGCCCTCACCCTCGCACTGCTCGTGAGCCTCGGCCTGGGCCTCGCTCCCACCGCCCCTGCACTCGCCGCGCCCGCGCCCGCAGAGGCCGGGCGCTCCGCGACGACCGATCCCGAGACCGGGCGCGAAATGCTCTCGCGCAAGCACGTGGACGCGGGCCACATCGGCTGGGATCCCGACGCGAAAAAGCTCGTGGTCCAGGTGATCGACGGCTCGACCGCCCGCGGGGCCGACGAGGTCGCCATGCGCCTCGGCCCCGATGCCGATCAGAGCGGCCGCGAGGTCTCCCGCATCAAGCTGCCCTCCTCGAACAAGCTCGCCTTCCTCGGCGCCCCCGGCGACATCGTGTGGACCGCCCCGTCCCAGTACTACCCCGGCTGGCCGCCGATCTGGGCCGGCTTCGGCGCCTCGGCCACGATTCCCGCCGAGATCGACCCGGATACGCTCGGCCTCGAACTCGTCGCCGTCGAAGGCCCGGGCAGTATGGCCGTGTGGGGCGATGGCGCCGACTCCGCCCACGAGTTTTTCTCCTCCACCCGGCCCGGCTCCTTCCAGCGCATGCGCCCCGGCGCCCACGGACACTTCAACTGGTCGTTCACCGAACCGGGCCGCTACACCGTGACCTGGCGCGCGGTTGGCGCGCTCGACGACGGCACGCCGATTGCTTCGGATCCCACGGACACGCTGTGGCTCGTCGGCCCCGATGCCGCCGTCGGCCTTCCCGACGGCGCCACCCGCGGCGCCCAGATCACGATCCCCGCCGAGGACTTCCCGCTCGACCCCACCGCCCCGACGCCCACCCCCACTCCCGGCGATGGCGAAGGTGAGCCAGAGGAACCTGCCGAGGATGCCGAGCACGCCACCCTTCCCCCGAAGGACCGCTACACGTGCCTCGCCCCGGGGCACGTGGACCTCGCTGCGCGTTCGACCTCCCTCGACGACATTCAGGCGTTCGTCAAGGACGGCACCGACCCCGCGAACCCCATTGAGCGCCGCTCGTACTCCGTGGTGGTCCCCGTGCCCGATGCGGCCGCCACGACCCTCACGCCGAGTGGGCCGTTCGCCGCGCTCGCCCCGCTCGGCAAGGACGGCACCCGCATCTGGACGCTGCCCCAGATCCAGGACCCCTCGCTCGTGTGGCTCGGCTTCTCGAGCGACCAGGTGCACTACGGTGACCTGCGCCGATTCAGGGTGTACCCGTCGATTGCGGAGGGTCCGGGCCGCTGGCTCCTGTGGGATGCCAACCTCATGACCGGCTCGCGGGTCATCATGGATTCCGCGAATCCGAACTCGCACCTCGACGCCCCCGAGGCCACGCACCGGCACGCGAACTTCTCGTTCAACGCCCCCGGGACCTACCTCGCGAACTTCACCTTCATGGGCACGCACGCGAGCGAGAACGGTGAGGACGGGCTGCCCCGCATGAACTACGGGACCCTTGCCGTCTACTTCGCGGTGGGCGACAAGGCCGTGGCCGACGCATGCGGCGAGGCCGCACTGCCCGGCGCTCCGGTGACCGAAACGCCGGATCCGACCCCGACCCCGGGGGCGCCGAGCGCGCCCGGTCAGCCCGGTGCTCCGGTTCAGCCCGGCGAGCCCGGCACCCCGGTTCAGCCCGGGCAGGGCACGCCCGTGAATCCCGAGCAGCCCGCCCCCGGCACCCCGGGTGGCGAGGGTGCGGCGCCGTCGGCCCCCGGCGAGTCGAATGGGCGCGTCCCGAGTGCATCAAATGGCCCTGTCCCGAGCGCATCGGCACCCGGTGCGCAGTCGCTCGGCGAGCAGTCGCCCGGCGGCGAGGCCCCCGGCGAACAGGCACCCGGGGCTACGACCCCCGCGCCCGATGCCTCGTCGGCCCCGGCGAAGGCGTCCCCGTCGGCCGCTGCGGAAAAATCGGCGGCGGGCACCCTGCCGCGCACGGGCATGAGTGTGTGGCCGCTGGCCGCGCTCATCGTGGCGCTCGTGGGCACGGGCAGCGCCGCGCTCATCATCCGGCGGCGACTGAGCGGACCGGCCCGGTAGCAACCGATTGGGAAGCGACAGTGCAGGTGAGGGGCGTGCGGGGCTATCGGCCGTCCGTGCGCCCCTTCCCCTCGCCCGCCCGGACCGTGGGCTGTTCCGCGGCGTCGTCGAGCGGAGCCTCGGCCGCCGCACCGGTCTGCTGCCGCAGGCGATCCGTGTAGACCCAGAGCCGGGCGGCGTCGGAGGTGAGGGCCATGAGGGCGAGCGTGCTGAGGCCCACGCCGATGAGGTCGCTCGACGTGGTCTGGCCCGTGGGGATCGACCACACTTCGCTGATGCGGACGCTCGAATCGATCGCCAGCAGCGCCATCATGAGCAGCCGCGCCCAGCGGTTACGGCGCAAGAGCAGCACGTACGTCACGATGAGCGCGACGGCGAGGACCGACAGGATGCCGATGACGCTCTGCAGGACGAGCCGGGCGTCGGGATCCTGGAGAGACGAATCGAGCGCGAGGTATTCCTGCACGGCGAAGTAGCCGGTCACGCACGATTGCAGGAGCAGCATGGCGCCGACGAAGAGGATCGACGGGGGCGGCAGGTGGTGGTCACCCGCGTGATCGAACATGCGGCTCACGTCGTCGATCGTGCCGTGCCAGTTGTTTTGCAGCGTCTCCACGAACGCCTGCGGCCGGATCGAACGGCCCTTGAGATAGGAGACGCCCGTCGCGCGGTTGCGGGGCTGAAGCACGGCGGTGGAGCCGTCGGAGCGCGACTGGGCGCCGGTGAGGTCCACGAGCGGCAGGTGCCCGTCGGTCCGCAGCGGATCGCCGCCGCCGTTGCGGTGGTGATAGCTGGTGGAATAGTCCTTGATGACGCCGACGGGGATCTCGGGATCGGCGAACAGCAGCGTATCCACGACGTAGTCGCGCTCGACGTCCGTGTTTTCGTCGATCTTGTGCGTGACCTGGAACGTGAAGCGGGACAGGCCCACGCTGCGGTCGTAGGTGGCTGCCCCGAGCCACGTGGCGCGGTGACCGCCGGGCATAATCCAGCCGCTCGGCGCCCGCCAAAACCGAATGTGATGCCGCTTGACGGTGGTGCCGCCCACCTCCTGCTGGTATGCGAACTCGTGCCTGCGCCCGAACAAAAACAGCGAGCTCACGGGCGCTTGCGGGTAGGAGCGGCGCAGCAGGAACGCCATGACCATTTTTCGCGCCGAATGCAGGGTGTTTTCCTCGGCGAGGGTCCAGCCCGCGCGGCGCATCGCCACGTGAATATCGTCCTCGCTGCCCTCGAAGGCGATGTTCACCGGGTCACCCAGCAGGCCGTCGGCAGTGCGGGTGCGCCCGATGAAATAGTCCGGGACGTAAATGCGCGTGAGCGACTGGTGAATCCGCGGCAGCGCCACATACGTGAACACCACCCAGAACACCACGAGGTTCACGAGGCGCTTCGGGTTGGTGGTGATGCCCTCGCGCAAGAAAATCCACGCCACGACCAGGCTCATCGCGGTGGCCAGCAGCACGAAGAACGCATCGATCTTCGGATACACCTCGATGCGGAACGGGGCGGGCGTGTGCCCCGCGGCGTGGTCGTACTCGGGATACTGCGTGGGTACGGGGCGCTTCCAGCGCGCAAAGCGCGTGCGCCGCGTGTCCTGCAACGTCGACGCCTGCCGCGTGCTCTCCTCGCGCCGGACCTCAACGGCGGTGCGGGCATGGCGGCGTGCAGACATGCGGCCATTGTACGGGCGGGCGGAGCCGACGGGCAGGGCCGACGGGGACGGCAGAAAAAGTCCAGCTGACGGGCTCGCCGCGGGGAGGCGTGGGGTCCCGGCTCCGCACCGTCGAGCGGGCCGCCCCACCCTCCCTTCGGTCTTTTTTCAGTAACTGCACACGGGCGGGCGTAGCGTGGAAGACATCAGTAAGGGCGCTGTGGGCCGTGGTCGGGGCCGCACACGCCAGGTGGATCGTCAACGCACGCCAGTGGCGCCCGTCCCCACACCGCCCACGAGCCCCGCGCGACATCCGATACCCCTTTGGAGGAACGATGGCTCCCACCGATCCAGCCCCCGCAAGCTCCCCGCGCCTGACCTTCCACGACGGCCACCAGATCCCCCAGCTCGGCTACGGGGTCTACAAGGTGGACGACGAGAACGCCGCCACCGCCGTCACCCACGCGCTCGAGGCAGGCTACCGCCACGTGGACACCGCGACCGTGTACGGCAACGAACGCGGCGTCGGCGAAGCACTGCGCGCCTCGGGGATCCCGCGCAGCGACCTCTTCCTCACCACCAAGGTGTGGAACGACGATCAGGGCTACGACGCCACCCTGCGCGCCTTCGACGCCTCGCTCGAACGCCTGGGACTCGACACCGTGGACCTCTACCTCATCCACTGGCCCATGCCGATGAACGGCCAGTACATCGACACGTGGAAGGCCCTCGCGCGCCTGCACGAGGAAGGCCGCGCCACCTCGATTGGGGTGTCGAACTTCCCCGCCGCGCGCATCGATGACCTGACCGAGGCCACCGGCATCACGCCGGTGATCAACCAGGTGGAGCTGCACCCCTATTTCGCTCAGCCGCAGCTGCGGGTCGAGAACAACAAGCGGGGCATCATCACCGAAGCCTGGGCGCCGCTCGCTCGCGGAGGCGACCTCTTCAACGATCCCGTCATCAGCCGCATTGCCAACAAGCACGACGCGACTCCCGCCCAAGTGGTGCTCGCGTGGCACCTCGCGATCGGCAACGTCGCGATCCCGAAGTCGGTCACGCCGAGCCGGATCGTCGAAAACTTCGGCGCCCTCGGCCTCCACCTGGACTCCGAGGACATCGCCCAGATCGACTCCCTCGACCGCGGCCTCGGCGCCCGCACCGGCTTCGATCCCGAGACGATGACGCGCTCCTAACCGTGAGCCGTCGGCCCCGCGGCACTCACCGCCGCCGGTGCCCGTGGCCCGCGCTGCCGCGTCTCGTCGGCCCCGAATCCACTACCACCCATTACCTCACGCCCCATCACCCGATGCCCCAGAAAGGCCCTTCACATGACCACCTCCCCCACCCTGACCTTCCATGACGGCCACCAGATCCCCCAGCTCGGCTACGGGGTCTTCAAGGTCCCGAACGACGAGGCCGCCACCGCGGTCGCCGCCGCGCTCGCCGCCGGGTACCGACACATCGACACCGCCGCCATCTACGGCAACGAAGAGGGCGTGCGCCAGGGAATCGAGGCCAGCGGCGTTGACCCCGCGAGTATCTTCGTGACCACCAAACTATGGAACGCTGACCAGGGCTACGACGCGACCCTGCGCGCCTTCGATGCCTCGATGCAGCGCCTGGGCCGCGACGTGCTGGACCTGTACCTGATCCACTGGCCCACCCCGATGTACGGCCTGTACAACGACACGTGGAAGGCGTTCATCGAGCTGCAGAAGCAGGGGCGGATCACGTCGATCGGCGTCTCCAACTTCACGGCCGACGCCCTCGAGGACCTCATCGAGGTCAGCGGCGTGGTCCCCGTCATCAACCAGGTGGAGCTGCACCCCTACTTCAACCAGGCGCAGCTGCGCGAGACCCACCTCAAGCACGGCATCATGACGGAGGCGTGGGGCCCGCTCGGGCAGGGCGGCGACGTGCTCCAGGATCCCGTCATCGCCGACATCGCCGCCGCGCACGGCGCCACCCCCGGCCAGGTGATCCTCGCGTGGCACCGCCAGATCGGCAATGTCGTGATCCCGAAGTCGGTCACGCCCAGCCGGATCGTCGAAAACTTCGAGTCGATCAGCCTCGAGCTCACCGACGAGGAGATCGAGCGGATCAACGACCTCAGCCGCGCCGACGGTCGCGTGGGCCCCGACCCCGCCGAAGCGGACTTCCGCTAAAGCAGGGCCGGGCGGGGAACCTCCCCCGCTGATGCCTTTCGGCCGGGCCGCGTTCTCTCTCGTGCAGAGTCCGCGGCCCGGCCGTTCTTTGTGGTCCCACCCCCGTCGGCCTTCCCTCCTCACCGGCGAGTGCAGATTCGGTAACGGGAAGGCGAACATCGTGCGCCGATCCGCGCCGGGCCCTTCCCCGTTGCGCGCGCGGCTCGTAGCGTGAGGGGCATGAACGATGCTCTCACCCTCGTGCACACACCCCACGAATTCCGCGTGCGCGCCACGCTTCCGCTGCCGCAGGACGACGCCTGGGACCGCCTCACCACCGTGTGGCTTCCCGCGTGGCTCGGCATCGAGTCGCTGCCGCTCATGGTCGGCGGGCTCTTGCGCCCCCACGCACCCGATAGCGCCGACGCCGCGCCGGTGGGGCGCGTGCTCGGCAGTTCGCTCGGGCATCGGATGCGGGTCATGGTCACGAGTCCCGTGACCGGCGGCCCGATCGTGGTGCAGGCGAGTGTGCTGGCCGACGGTCCCCGCACCGCCCTCGAGGTCGATGTGCAGGACGTGCCCTCGACCGAGGAGTTGGAGCGGCTGCGCTCCATCTGGGGCGACCGGGTGAGCCTCGTGGAGCGCGAGGTCAGCGACGAGTTCCGGGCCTACCGCCGCAGCGCCTGACGAGGGTACAGCGGGCCAGGACTGGGGCGGGGCCCCTGCTGAAGCTGGTTCTACACCGGGGCTGACCGCCAGCCCGTCGGCCCCGGACCCAGACCCCGACCCCGACCACATATGCGCGCTCAGCCGACGCCGAGCAGCGTAATGAGATCCGGCGTGAGCCCCTCCACCTGCACCGGGGTATCCGGACGCACGAACGTCTGCGGCGTCACGAGCACCCGCTGGTGCAGGCACGCCTTGCCGCCCTCCACGACCATCTGCGTGCCGTTATCGACATAGCCGAGGCGCCGCGACACCCGCAGGCTCGGCGTGTTCGTCACGAGGGCCGACGATTCGGCGCGGTCCGCCTTCAGGTGCGTGAAGGAAAAATCGACGACGGCCTGCCGCGCAAGCGTGCCGAGGCCGCGCCCCTGGTAGGCGCGGGTCAGCCACGAGCCCGTCTCCACGGTGCGCGAAAGCTCGAAGGACGTGGCCACAATCGACTGCGACCCGATGAGGGCGCCCCGGTAGAACACGCCGAGCGGCAGCTCCCAGCTGCTCGGGTCAAGCGAGGCCCGCTTCCCCCACTGGTACTGCAGCGCCCCTCGAATCCGGTCCTCGGGCTCCGCATCCAGCCACGGAAACATCGCCTCGGCGAACTCGGGCGCGAAAATATCTTCGCGCAGCAGCGCCGCATAGGCCGGGAAGTCAGCATCGCGGATCAGGCGCAGCTCGAGGTCCCCGAGCGTGATCTTCAGGGCGAACGGAGCGAAGATTGTCTCGAGCGCGTTGGCCTTGTCCTCGACGCTTTCGGGCGCGGGACCCGGCATCGACGCCTCGCCATCGGCCACGGTCGCTTCCGCCTCCGGCACGTCGTCTTCGTAGTCGAGGCACGGGTCGTGCGCGCCCCCGCAGTCCCTCTCCTCGGACGGCTCGGGAACGATAGGATCCCTGGTCACTGCATCATTCATGCGTAGAAGCATACGCCCGCGAACGGGTGCGCGCGGCCGTTCAGGCGGAGGATGCGCGAGGCGCGTGTTCGCCCCGAATCCTCAGTCCCCGCCGCTACTCTCGACGCATGAACCCCCGCATCCTCCTCACCGGCTTCCACCCCTTCGACGGAGCCAGCATCAACGAATCGTGGGAAGCGGTCCTCGCCGCCCGCGACCTGCTGTGCACGCCCACGCCCTCGGGCGGGGCGGAGTTGCACGGCGCGGGAATGTCTGTGGACGTGGTGGACGTGGTGCAGTTGCCCGTCGAGTTCAGCACGGCGGGCGATCTGCTGACGGACGCCATCGACGCCACGGGCGCCACCATCGTTATCGCGACGGGCCTCGCCGCGGGGCGCACCGCCGTCGGCCCGGAACGCGTCGCCATCAACATCCAGGACGCGCGCATCCCCGACAATGCTGGCGCCTCCCCCATCGATGTGCCTTGCGTGACCGGAGGCCCCGCCGCCTACTTCGCGACGCTGCCCATCAAGCGCAGCACCGCCACCCTCGTCGAGTGCGGCATTCCCGCCGCCGTCTCCAACACCGCGGGCACCTACGTGTGCAACGACGTCTTTTACCGCCTCATGCACCACCTGGCCACCACCGGCCACGGCGAAGGCGCCGCGCGGATCGGCGGCTTCGTCCACGTTCCCGCCGAACGCGACCTCCCCATCGCCACCTCCGCGCAGGCCCTCGCGCAGATCGCTCAGGTCAGCGCCGACGTGTGGAGCCGCGGGATCGCCGACGCAGCCATCACCGGCGGCACCGTGGCCTAAGCCGGTGGCTTGAACCACGCGCGGTGATGTACTCAGTCGCGGAGCGGAACGCCGTTGTCGTCGCGCTCCGATGCTGATCCCCTGCCTCGTCGGGGGGAGCGGTATCCACGGCCACGCTCACGCCGACCATGCCGGCTGATCCCCCGCCTCCTTGGGGGAGCGGGCGGGCGGGGGAGATTTTTGAGCGGTCGCGGGTGGGGCGGCGCGCCCGAGGTCTGTGAAGGCTGGGCCGGTCGTGTCGACACCCCCGACGCGGCAGCGTGCCCGAGGCCTGTGAAAACTGGACCGGTCGATTCGACACCCACCCCCTCGATGCGGCAGCACACCCAAGGTCCGGGAACTACACGACTGTCATTCTCCCCAATCGTGGACAACATTGTGTATAACTTTGGCGGTTGTGCACATCGAGGGCCCGCCGACGCCTAGCCGCGACCGAGAATCTTGGGGATAAGGCGTGACGATTCGGAGGATTCCGTCGGCCCCGGAGCTACCGAACCCGCGCGCCACCATCCACACACCACCCGATAACGCTTCTCATCTCTGTGGATAACCACAATGAAGGCGCTGTGAGCTGGGAAAATACATGTCTGTCATTTTTCCACACCTGTGGATACCGTTGTGGATGATCGAGGACACCCGGAGTAACCACGCATCCCCAGCGCAGCCCGCGACTGTGGACAAAGCCTGTGGATAACCGCGAGGCGGGAGGCCGCCCGGTGACGAAAAACTACGGAAGTAGCGGCAGAGCAGCGCCCGCAGACAGCGCCAGCACCACCTTGACCACGGCCAAAATCACGAGGACCAGTAGGACACCCGCCATCACGAGCGTGTGCATGAGCGCGGACTTCTTCGCGAGCGCCGCCCGATCCGCACCGGGCGTCGCCTTCGGTCGGAAAGCGAACATGAGCGCCGCAATCGCCGCCCCCGTCACCAGGCCGCCCAGATGGCCCTGCCACGAAATGTTCGGGTACAGGAAAGAAATCACGAAGTTCAAGGCAATGAGCACGAACACCTGCGTGGCCTGCGAACCCATGCGCCGCTGCACTACCAAAAGCGCGCCGAACAGGCCGAAGAGGCCGCCGGACGCCCCCACCGTCCCCGTAAACCACGCGTCGCTCACGGGCGAAGCGATCAGCAGCACCGCCACGTGGCCCCCGATGACGCTCACGAGGAACGTCGCGGCGTACCGCCAATGCCCAAGCGTCCGCTCGAGATACTGACCCACCACCCACAGGGCGTAAAGGTTCAACGCCAGGTGCGCGATCGACCCGTGCAGGAAACCACTGGTGATGAACGTCCACGGCATCGCGAGCACCCGGAACGGGGCGAACATGAACCACTGCGCGAGCAGGTTATCCAGCCCGAGCATCTGCAGGAGATACACGGCGCCAGCGATCCCCATAATCGTGTACGTGACGACTGGCGCGCCCGCGACCGGGGACGCCCCCACGGCGGTTCGCGGCCGCGTGGCCCGCTGCTGCGCCTCCGCCTCCCGCACGCAATCCACGCACTGCACGCCCACTGCCGCGCGGCGCTGACACTCCGTGCACGCGGGTCGGCCGCAGCGTTGACAGCGAATGAGCGATGTCCGATCCGGATGCCGCGGGCACGTGGGCGCATGCGCCGTGCCCTCGTGCGGAGAACCACTCGACCAGGCCTGCCCTCCCTGGGCGCCGCCCGCAGCGGGGCCACCGCCCGGGCTCTGTGTGGGGTCGTATCCGTAGCTCGGTGGGTTCGCACTCATGCGCCCATTTCTACCCCACCGAGGTGAGCGCGAGCGGGACGCGGCCGGGCTGATGCGGTGCGCCGGTGGCTACCGGTTTGCTCCTTGATCCGGGCTCCCCACACCACGGCGACGATGGATGGCGACTAAGAACCTCTAAGTTGCCATCTATCGTCCCCACGCGAGCACCACGGAGTTCACGCCCCGAATGGGCAGGGCTATCGATGCGCAGCGAAGCGGTATCAGGGGGACTCTAGAGCGGCGGCCTTGCGGCTGCAGCGCTTCTACAGCGCAGTTGCAGCTCTCCACTCCGCGCCGAAGATCTCCGTTTCACGCCGAAGATCTACGTTCCGCGTCAGATCGCCGTTCCGCGCCGAGGTGACAAAAGGTGGCGAATAGAGAGTCGCGAGTCGCCATCTATCGTCACCACGCGAGCAGAGCAGGTCGAGCACCCGAGGATGCGGAGGATGCGGAGAGTGCCGAGAGTGCCGAGGATCAGGTTGGGATCTGGCGAATCATCTGGGCATGGCATGAAGCTCCACGTGGCCCGCAACTCACGCCCCACAACCCGCGACTCTCGACCCGAGAAGGGGACGCATCCGTTTGGGCAACAGATCGGCAGCGGATAGGGGTGCTCTCGCACGGTGACAATCGATGGCGACTAAGAAGCCGCAAGTCGCCATCGATTGTCGCCGCGGCACGGGAGCGAGGCGGCTCGCGGGTGGGGAAACGCGGATGGAGTGACGGCGAAGCGGTACGCGGGTGGGGCGGTGTTCGGAAAGCCGCGGTCGCGCACCTGCTGTCGAGGAAGAGGCACAGGGACGCAGCCAGAACAGAGCCCGCGGGGCGAAGAGGGTTCATCCGGGACGGGAGCTGGCGACGAGGCTTGGATGGGGCAGGCAACCTAAATGGTGCGGCCCGCGTGGGGCGGTGTTGGGGAGGCACAGGTCGAGGAAGAGCTGGGCATCGAGGAAAAGCATGCAGATCGCGAAGAGCGCGGAGGGGCACGCAGCAAAGGAGCGGCACCCCGGTTGGGGTGCCGCTCCTTCATGCCGTCAGATCAGCGCTGATGCGCTGTTCGGCAGATCACTGCTGTGCCGGGGACGGCGGCGATGACATCGCCGCGGCGCCCGGACTCTTGAGAATCAGTCTTCGACGGTGATCGAGTTGATGACCACGTCGTCCAGGGGGCGATCCCGCTGGTCGGTGGCAACCTTGGCGATCGCGTCCACGACAGCCTTCGACTCGTCGTCGGCCACCTCACCGAACACGGTGTGCTTGCCGTGCAGGTACTGGGTGGGGGCAACGGTGATGAAGAACTGCGAGCCGTTCGTGCCGGAAGGCTGGCCGGTGATGGCGTTCGTACGCTTGCCAGCGTTCGCCATCGCGAGCTTGTAGGGCTCGTTGAAGTTCTTCTCGGAGATTTCATCGTCGAAGTTGTAACCGGGGCCGCCGGTACCGGTGCCGGTCGGGTCGCCGCCCTGCACCATGAAGCCGTCGATGATGCGGTGGAAGATCACGCCGTCGTAGAAGGGGCGCTTTTCCTTCGCGCCGCTGAGCGGGTTCACGAATTCGCGCTCGCCCTTGGCGAGTTCAACGAAGTTGGCCACGGTCTTCGGCGCGTGGTTCGGGAACAGTTCGAGGCGGATGTCGCCGTGATTGGTATGAAGCGTTGCAAACATGCAACAAGTCTCCCACACGTGCCGCGGCGGGCACCTGGATGCAAGTGAGGAGCATGCGCAGTGTGTATCTGTGGTGTCGGGTGGCGACGCGAAGCGGTGGGCACGGGTGCCTGCGCGGCAAGAACGCGTAATGACGACGCGGATGCAGGCAACGAAGACGCGCGGCGGGCACCTGGACGCAGATAGGGGATGCGTAGCGGGTAGCTGGGGGCGGGCGGCGGTTAAGCACGGGGTATGTGAACGCTGGCGACCAGAATGCAAAGCTGGCACGTGGAAGCGATGCAGTCGGGATGCGAGGGAGAGGCTCGGACGCGGGCGGCGGGTGAACCGGGGGTGATGCCAGCTCACAGCCCTGCACCCTGCGAAAAATCTGTGATGGGTGGAACAGACGCGGGTAGGGTTGGGCGTGTTGCGATGCGTCGATGCGCGCCGTGCTGCGCCGACGCGGCGCACTGAACGCACCGTGGTCCAACAATCATTGCTGAAGCAATCGGCAGAACATGACGAAAGGGTCGGTCATGGCTTTGACACAGAGCAAGAAAGCCGCCAAGAAGAAGGCGAAGAAGCAGGCCAAGCGCGCGGAGCGCACGCTGGGCAAGGTCGTGAACAATGCGGGACCGCTCTTCTCCGAGGCATCGAAGGAAGCACGCAAGAAGGCGAGCGACATTTACGGCGAGTACGGTCCTCGCGTGGAGAAGAAGCTGCGCAAGGGTCTTGCCGACGGCAGCGACCGCCTGCACGATCTGCAGGATCGCCTGAGCCACACGCTCGATGAGAACGTGAGCCCCCGCGTGAAGAACTTCCGCGAGGACTTCGAGGCTGACTACCTCCCCCGCGCGCGCCGCACCGCTGACGCGACGAACGCGACCGTTGCCGCCGCCGTGACCGCCGCGGTCGATGCCGCGCGTTCCGAGTGGGAGAAGGGGTCGCCGACGATTCGTCACGCCGCCCTCACGAGCCCCGTCAAGCAAAAGAAGAAGAGCCGCGCCGGCACCGTGCTGATCGTCCTCGGTATTGCCGCTGTTGCGGGCGCTGCCGGGTATGTGGCGTGGCAGAAGACTCGCCCGGTCGAGGATCCGTGGGCGCCGCCTGCCGACTTCGCGCGGGCGCACTACCCGGCCGCCGGGTCCACCGATGCCGATTCGGACGACGTTTCGGACTCCGTGGCATCGGCCGACGCCGGTGACGTCACCGGTGCACTCTCCGACGACGACAAGAACACGCACAAGGGCGATGCCTGAGCCATATCCCTCGTGAGTCCCGGGCCGCGCCCGGGCAGCCTTGGCCCCGCCGACCCCTCTCCTGGGGCGGCGGGGCTTTGGTTATGGGAAGGCAGAAAACACGGAAAGGGCGACTATGAGCGGTGCGGGATCACCAGGCACGATCCCGGCTGGAGAGGACCCACTCGGCGATCCGACGGGCCCCGCAGGCCGGTACGCGCCGTCGCCGAGCGGCGACCTGCACGTGGGGAATCTGCGGACGGCGATCCTCGCGTGGGTATTCGCCCGCCGCTCCGCCCGGCGCTTCGTGATGCGCATGGAAGACCTCAGCCGGGTCCGGGAAGGGGCCGCGGAGCGTCAACTGGCTGACCTCGCGGCGCTCGGGCTGACGTGGGACGGGCCCGTGATGTGGCAGTCCGAACGCGAGGGCCTCTATGCCGACGTGGTGGCGCGCCTTGCCTCCGGCGGCCTCGTCTACGAGTGCTATTGCACCCGACGCGAAATCCTGGAAGCACCATCGGCCCCGCATGCGCCGCCCGGGGCGTATCCGGGCACGTGCCGTGACCTCACGGACCACGAGCGGCGCGAGGGCCGGGCGAAAGTGGCCGCGCTCCGTCGCGAGCCCGCGCTGCGGCTACGTGCCGACGTGCGCGAGTACGCGGTCCACGACGTGTTTGCGGGGCGCACCGTGGGCGACGTGGATGATCTGGTGCTTCGCCGCGGCGACGGCGCGTGGGCATACAACCTGGTGGCGGTCGTGGATGATGCCGCCTCGGGGGTGGATCAGGTGGTCCGCGGCGATGACCTGTTGAGTTCGAGCCCCCGCCAGGCGTACCTCATCGACACGCTCGCGGCCGCGATGCCGGAACTGTGGCCTGGCCCGCCCGTGCGTTCGGCATCGGTGGAGTATGCGCACGTGCCGCTGGCCCTGAACACGGAGGGGGCGCGACTCGCGAAGCGCGATGGCGCGGTGACACTGCGCGACCGGATGGAGCGTGGGGAGAGCGCTGCCGACGTGGTGCAGCGGATCGGCGAGTCCCTGGGACTTCCGGGCTGCCGCAGCGCGACCGACGTGCTGGAGCGCCTCGACCCGGCACGGATGCCGAAGCAGCCGTGGATCGTCGATCCAGACGACTGGCCCGGCCTGACATAGCGCCGCGGGTGTCTACACGGAAGACGAAGCGGTATCCCGCGGCTTCCAGGGCCGGATCCCCAGCGTGAGGCAGGCGTAGCCGACGAGGATCGGGAACCAGAGGCGCAGGAGCACGTCGAGGAACGGCTCATCGATGGCGTAGGCGTACAGGTAGACCCCGCCCATGACGAACGCCGTGACCATGAGGGTGGTGGTGCCGAAGACGCCCCAGCGGTCGCGGGCCTCGGCGCGACGCTCATAAGAGGAATCGTGCGCGAGAAACGCCTCGGCAGAAGCATCGGGCGTTCCGGGCGGCTGGGCGTCGGCGTGGCCTGACTCGGGTGTGGTCATGACTCGATCTTAGCGAGGACGCGACAGCCCCGGAACGGCTGGCCGACGCCCAGAGGCCCGCCCGCCACACCGCCCGCGAGGGGATGGTGGGCGAGCGCCCGGGTGCTAGGTGGGAGCGAGCTGCGCCTCGATGGTTTCGGCGCGCACCCGGCGGGTCCGGGTGGACATCCACCGCGACAGGCCGAGCACGGCGATCAGCAGGAGGCCCCACACGAAGTTGGCGGCGAAGGAGGAGCCGGACCAGGTGCCGAGCACCATGTTGATGCCGGTTTGGAGTTCCTGCATGGCGACGGCGCCGATGATGATCATCCACATTCGGCCCGCGCCCCCGTAGGGGTCGATCCCGGCGACCACGGCGATCAGGATGGCCTGCATGAGGTACGAGCTGGCGAAGGACACGTTGGCGGAATTGGTGGAGGAGAACATCAGCAGTCCCGCCACGGCCGCGAGCGTGCCCGAGCAGCAGTAGACGAGCATCGTGATCCGGTCCACGGGCAGGCGCGCGAACCGCGCCACCTTGGCGGACTCGCCGACGGCGTACATCTGGAACCCGAGCCTGGTCTTCATGGTGAGCACGGCGAACGCGCCCACGAGCAGGAGGAACACGACGAAGGACAGCGGCATCATGATGACCGTCATCTCCGATAGTGCCCCGAGGTCGCCGGTGCCGTAGACGGTCGCGCCCTTGGTGATCCCCATGCCGATGCCGGTGTAGATGCTCATGGTGCCGAGGGTGATCGGGATGGGATGCACCCGCAGCCGGGAGACGAGGAAGCCGTTGATGGCCCCGGCGGCGAGGCCCACCACGAGGGCCGCGAGCACTCCCACCGCGGAGGCTCCGGCACCGCCGAGCACGGGGGCCAGTGCGCTCCCCACGAGCGCGGCGGTGATCGCTGCGGTGTTGGCGACCGCGACGATCGACAGGTCGATCCCGCCGATGAGGAAGGTGAGCCCGATGCACAGGGCGAAGATTCCGAGCGGGGCGATCTGCCCCATCATCGATTGCGCGTTGAGCAGGGTGGGGAAGGTGTTCGGCGCCATGGCGCTGAGGCCGATGGTCAGCACGGCCACCAGGGCCACCATCAGAACCACCTGGGCCCGTGGCCCGAGTCGTGCCTCGTTCATTCCGACACCACCATTCCTCGTCGACGCTCGAGGCGTCGGTCACGGATCGCGGGGGCGCACACCCCCAGAAGGACGAACAGGCCAATAAACAGGCTCTGCCACTCGGCCGGGATTCCGATGAGCACCAGACTGGAGCCGACCACGGTGATGAGCACGACCCCGAGCACGGTGCCAAGCACGGTGCCGCGGCCCCCGGTGACGGCGGCGCCGCCGAGCACGACGGCGGCGAGCACGGTGAGTTCGACGCCGCTGAACGTGGACGGGTCGGCTGCCCGGTTCATCCCGGCGTACAGGATTCCGGCCAGCCCGGCGAGCGCGCCGGAGATAACGAACGTGCAGGTCCGGATGAGGTGGACGGGGACGCCCATGCGGGCGGCCGCTTCCTCGTCGTCTCCGATGGCGTAGACGAACCGGCCCCACCACACCCGCTTCAGCACCACGGCGAGCAGCACCGCGAGGATCGCGAACACCAGGACCGCGGTGTGGAGGGAGACGGTGCGGCCGGCCGATTCGGTGGTGATCAGACTCGACGTTGAGAAGTCCCCGATCTGGGCGGGCAGTTGCCGGATCCGCTCGGTGCCGACGAAGGCCAGCAGGGCACCGCGGTACAGGGTGAGGGTGCCGATGGTGACGATCATCGACGGGAGTTTCAGCCAGGCCACCAGGACGCCGTTGACGAGTCCGAGGAGGGCGCCGATCAGGATGGACAGCGCCACGGCGACCAGGAACGTGCCCTGAAAATCCAGCACCCTCAAAGTGACCACCGTGAGGTACATGGCGCTCACGGCGATGGCGGAGACCGACACGTCGATCCCGCCGGTCAGCAGCACCAGCAGCACCCCGAGGGCCATGATCCCGATGACCGCGGAGGAGCGGCCGAGGCCGAACAGGTGCGCGGCGGACAGGAAGGTGGGGTTGGCGATGGCTAGGACGATGCACGCCAGCAGCACGACCGCGGCCAGCAGCAGTTCCCGTCGGCCCCGCACGAGGCTCGCGAGCTGGGTGGTGAGCGGTGGGCTCACCGGGGTGGATGCCGCGCTGCTCATGCTGCTCTCCCCTGTCCGTTGATGTCGATGATCTGCTCTTCGCTGAGGTCGCCGGCCGCGCGCGTCTCCACGATGCGGCCCTCGACGACGAAGGCCACGTCGTCGCACACGCTCATCAGTTCTGCCGGTTCGTCGGACACCACGAGCACGGCGGTGCCGTCGTCGGCGATGTGCCGCACGAGGTCGTGGATGTCCGCGCGGGAGCCGACGTCCACGCCGACGGTGGGGTTGTTGAGCACCACAACGCGCGGGCCGGAGGCCAGCGCCCGGGCCAGCAGGACCCGCTGCTGGTTGCCGCCGGAGAGGGTCGCTGCCGGTGCGGTGACGTCCGGGGTCTTGATCCGCAGGCGTTCGCGCCAGGTGTTGGCGAGCGCCCCGATGCGGGAGGTGGACAGCAGGCCGCCGCGCCCCTGGGCGAGCGGCAGGGCGCCCGCGACCACGTTGTCGGCGATCGACCATTCCAGGAACAGGCCCTCGGTGAGGCGGTCGTCGGGCACGTACTGAATCTCGGGGCGCCGACGGGGATCCCGCAGGCGGGAGCCGTCGAAGCGGATCTCGCCGCTCTCGTGCTCAATCAGCCCGGCAAGGGCCAGTCCGATGGCGATCTTCCCGCAGCCCACGAGGCCGGAGAGGCCGAGGACGCGCCCGGCGTGAAGGTCGAGGTCAACGTCGCGGAACACCGATGCGAGGCTCAGGCCGCGCAGGGACAGCACCGGCTGCTGCGTGGCCTCCCAGGCACTCTCGCGGCGCTCATTGGTCACGGCAGCGCCCGTCATCAGTTCGGAGATGCGCTGCTGGTCGTAGTCGGTGGCCGGTCCCGTGGCGACCACGGCCCCGTCGCGGATCACGGTCACGTCGTCGGCGATCTGCACCACCTCGCGCAGTTTGTGGGAAATGAACACGAAGCTCATGCCCTGCTGGGCGAGGCGGCGCACGGTCACCAGGAAGGAGTCGATTTCGTCCTGGGTGAGGGCGGCCGTCGGTTCGTCCATGAGGATGATCCGCCCATCGGCCGAGACCGCCCGGGCGATGGCCACCAGTTGCCGTTCGGCGGTGGAGAGCTCGCCGAGCACGGTGGACGGCGAGATCGTGAGGCCCAGGGACGCGAGGGCCGTGCGGGCCCGCTCGCGGGTGGCGGCGACGGGGACGGCGCCCCAGGGGCTGCTGCTGCCGTCGAAGCCGATGTTGTCGGCCACACTCATGTGCGGGAACAGCGCGAAGTCCTGGAAGATGACGCGGACGCCGTGGTCGAGGGCCGCTCTGGGGGTGAGGTCCTCAACCAGGTTCCCTTCGAGATGGACGCGGCCACTGTCGGGGGCGTGGGCCCCCGCGATCACCTTGGTCAGGGTGGATTTGCCGGAGCCGTTCTCGCCGACGAGGGCGTGAACGGTGCCGCGCCGCACGATGAGCGAGACATCGTCGAGGGCCTTGACGGTCCCGAAGGTCTTCGAGACGTTCTCGACCCGGACGACAACCTCGCCGTCCGGATCAAAAACGCCGACGGGGTCAGTAGTCATAGTCGCCAGCGTTGTCCTTGGTGACGTTGATCCACGCCTTGTCGCCGTAGATGACCTTGCCCTCGATGGAGATATCCGTGTAGCCCTCGATGCCGAGGTCGGCGCCGGGCTCGACGCTCTTGCCGTCCAGCAGCATCTTGGCGACCACGTTCTGCGCGTACGCGGCATACCCGGGGTCCCAGAACTGGATGACATCGATGGCGCCGGAGTCGAGCAACTCCTTGGTGTCGGCCGGGGTGGAGGTGCCGACCACGGCGATGCGATCCTGCAGTCCGGCTTCCTCGACGGCCTGGCCGACACCCACCACGTCGGTCGAGGCCGAACCCTGCACACCGGCCAGGGTGGGGTGCGCGGACAGCAGCTCCTGCATGGCCTCGTACGCCTTCTGCGAGTCGTCGCTCGTCTCGACGATGTCGCCGACCTGCGTCATCTGCGGGTACTTCTCTTCCTGGTGCTTCTTCGCGGCATCGACCCACTCCATGTGGGTCGTGGAGGAGAGCGAGCCGACCATGAGGGCGTATTCGCCCTTTTCGCCCATGGCCTTGGCCAGTTCGTCCATGAGGTTGATGCCGTAGTCGGCGTTCTTGAACGCCTCGATATCGAAATCGGCGTTCTTGATGCCGGGGGCCTCGTGGGTGACCACCTTGATGCCGGCATCCATCGCCTTTTTCAGGGTCTGCTCGACGGCATCGGGCTGGAAGGGGGTCACGCACAGGGCGGCGACGTTCGAGGCGATCAGGTCCTCCAGCACGCGTACCTGCGCGGCGGCGTCGGCCTCGGACGAGCCCTGGTAGTAGGCGTTGTTCCCGGTGGCCTCGGCGTACTCCTTGACGCCCTCCTCCATCCGGTTGAACCAGGCGATGCCGGTCAGTTTGGGGACGGTGACCATCGCGCCCTTGGCGTCGCCTCCGCCGCCTCCTTCGCTGCCGCCCGTGGCGGAACCGCCGGATTCGGTGGTGCCGCACGCGGCCAGGGTGCCGCCGAGGGCGAGGATGCCGAGCCCGCTGAACAGGACGGTGCGGCGGTTGGGACGGATCTCGTGGATGGATGACATGGGACTCTCCTTCGAATCGGGGTGGTGGAGACTCCGGGCGCTTATGCGTCCCGGTCCAGTACTGCGCACAACTCGTCCAGGAACCGCAGCGCGGCGACCTGTCCGGGATCTTGGTGGCCGACGGAGCGCTCCCCCACCCAGGCGGCGCGGCCGCGGCGGGAGGGCTTATCGGCGAACGTGGTGACGGTCTGCTGGGCTGCCTCGCGGGCGCGGTGAGCCCTCTCGGCGGGCGTACCGGAGGCGTCGTCGACGCTCGCGCGCACGGCATACAGCACATCCAGGACGGTCTTGTCGCCCGCGTGCGCACCGCCGCGCTCGGCGATCCGCGCGATTACGGCGTCGAGCACCGCGGGCAGTGTGTGCGCATCGAGCCGATCCCCGGCTGCCTCGGCGGCGGCCAGGGACGCCCCGCCGATGAGCGCAGCGAAGGTCGAGGGATTGGCCGAGGCGAAGGCGGTACCGGCGGCGCGCAGCACCTCGTCAGCGGCGGCGCCCACGGGGAGGGCATCGAGCGCCTCGTGCACGGCCTCGGCGCCTGCGGCAACGGTGATGCCGAGGTCGCCGTCGCCGAGGGCGGCATCCAGGGCGCGCAGCTCATCGCGGTGGCGGGGCAGGCGCACGGTGACGGCCAGAAGCAGCTCACGCAGAGGCCCGGGGTCCGCGACGGTGCGGATCGTGCGCACCTCGCCCTCGCCGCCACCCTCACCACCGGGTGCGGGCGTCGGCTCGTCGGCCTCCCCCGCACCGGCACCGTCGTGCCGGGCCCGGGTACCGGCGGCCTGTTCGAAGAACGGGGAGTCCGCGGGCGCCGCGAGCAGGTCGGAAAGTTCGTCGTCGAGGTGGCACAGGGACACGCTGGCCCCGGCCATTTCCAGGCTCGTGGCGTATTCGCCGATATACACGTGGGCGATCTGCGTTCCCCGTTCGGTGAGCACCCGGTGCATCCGGCGGTAGATCACGTACAGCTCTTCGAGCGGCGTGGCGCCCAGGCCGTTGACCAGCACCGCCACCCGGTCGCCGGTGGCGACGGGCAGTTCTTCGAGCAACTCAGCGAGGAACCGGTCCGTGATCTGGTCGGCGGTCTCGAGCGGCCCGCGGTGCTGGCCGGGTTCCCCGTGGATCCCGATCCCGATCTCCATCTCGCCCTCGCCGAGGGTGAAGGTCGGCTGTCCGGCGGCGGGCAGGATCGTGGGTGAGAGGCCGACGCCCATGGTGCGGGTGCGATCGCACGTACGTTGGGCGATCTCGGTGACGGCATCGAGGTCGTCGCCGCGTTCGGCGGCGGCACCGGCCGTCTTGTAGGCGAAGAACAGCCCGGCCACCCCGCGCCTCGTGTCGGCCCGGTCGGCGGGGGCGGAGAGCAGGTCGTCGGTGCCGACGACGGTGGTGGTGCGGACCCCGTCGGCCGCGCTGAGGTCGGCGCCAAGATCGAAGGTGTAGACATCGCCGCCGTAGTTGCCGTAGAGGTAGAGCACCCCGGCCCCGTCGTCACTGGCGAGGGTGGCGCGGTGGACCTGCTGCGGTGAGGGGGAGGAGAACACGTTGCCGACGGCCACGCCCGAGGCGAGGCCGCGCCCCACGTAGCCGAGGAACAGCGGGAGGTGCCCGGAGCCTCCCCCGGTGACGATCCCGACGCGCCCGCCGGTGCCCGCGTCGCGCCGCACGAGCGCACGGCGATCACCACCGACGGCTCGCAGCCGGTCGGGGTGGGCGAGCAGAATGCCGTCGATAACCTCGTCGACGAAATGCTCGGGGTCGTTGATAATCTTCCTCATCGAAGCTCTCCTTCGGGGTGGTCTCACACGGTCGGGGCACTGGCCTGGAGGTCGCGCAACTGGTGCATGTACTCGGGGTGGCTCACGCCGAGGTCGTCATGGAGGCGCCGGTACAGGGCGTACACGGGCTCGTAGGCGGCGTGGCGGGCGGGATCCGGGGTGTGCACTGCCGTGATGGCGGGGGCGAGGGCAGCGGCCTGCTCCCAGGTGGTGACACCGGCGGCGATGGCCGCGTGCAGGGCGGCCCCAAGCGCCGAACTGTTCACGGACGGGGACACCTCGATGCGGCGGCCGGTCACGTCGGCCAGGATCTGCATGAGCAGCGGGCTCTTGCGGGGAATCCCCCCGCAGACCACGAACCTGTCGATGCTCACCCCAGCCTGTTCGAACGCTTCGAGGATGGTGCGCTGGCCGAAGGCGGCGGCTTCGAGCAGCGCTCGATAGATGTGGTGCGAGCGGGTCGCGAGGGTCATCCCGATGATCGCCCCGGAGAGGTTGGAATCGACCAGGACCGAGCGGTTGCCGCTCAGCCAATCCAAGACCAGCAGCCCGCTGCCGCCCGGGCCGAGCGTCGAGGCGTGCGCTTCAAGCACCTCGAAGACGGAGCGGCCGGTGATCGCGGCCTCGTCGGCGACGTCGGCCCCGGCGAGGTGATGGACGAACCAGCCGAAGGTGTCGCCGAAGCCTGCCTGGCCTGCCTCGTGCCCCCACTTTCCGGGCAGGATGCCATCGAGCACGACGCCCTGGATGCCGACGGGTTCGGCGTACTGGTCGGTGACGATGAGGTTGCAGACGCTCGTGCCCATCACGGCGACCATGACGTTGGATTCGACCACGCCGGATCCGAGCACCGCGGCGTGGGCGTCAATCGTGCCCGCTGCGACGGCCGTGCCGGGGGCGAGGCCCAGCTTTTCGGCCCATTCGCCGCTCAGGGTGCCCGCCTGCTGGCCGGGGGCGAGGAACTCGTGGCCCACCTTGTCGAGCACGGTGGCGAAGCCCTGGTGCACTCCGTCGAGGAAGGAGGCGGGAGGGTAGCCGTCGCCTTCGGCGCGGTAGGTGCCCTTGTATCCGGCCACCGAGGCGGACCGCACCTCGCGGCCCACGAGGGTCGAGACGATCCAGTCCTGCTGTTCGAGGATGCGTTCGGCCGCGGCGTAGACCTCGGGGGCTTCGCGGAGGGTTTGCAGGGCCTTCGGCAGCAGCCATTCGGAGGAGAGCCTGCCGCCGTAGGTGGGCAGGAACATGCCGCCTTCGGCGCGGGCCGCGGCGATGAGGTCGTCGGCGCAGTACTGGGCGGCGTGGTGCTTCCACAGGCGCGCATACGCGAGGGGCTGGCTGCGCCAGCGGGTGAGGCGGGGCAGCGGCACGAGGTGGGCGTCGGTGAGCACCAGGGTGCACGCGGTGGTGTCGATCCCGAGGCCGATGATCTGCTCGGGCTGGATGCGGGAGCGGCCGACGACGCTGCGGATCACGGCCTGCAGGGAGGCGAGGTAATCATCGGGGTCTTGGAGCGCGGAGTCGGCGGGCAGCGCCGTGCCGGTGTGAACGAGCGTTTCGTCCATGACGCCGTGCTGGTAGGGATGCACGGCCGAGGCGATTTCCGCTCCGTCGCTCAGGCGGACCAGGACCGCTCGGGCCGATTCGGTTCCGAAGTCGATCCCCAGAACGTAGGTGCTCGGTGTGCTCACCTCACCCTCCTCTCTGAGAGTTTCCCGCGCCTCCATCGAGGCGCTCACATGAGCATTCAGCAACACTCATATGAGCACCATACGGGTCGGGGCATAGGCTGTCAACGTTTGCGCCTTGATGTCAGGAGAAGCCGTGCCCCCCAGCCGTACCGACGACTACGCCCAGTCGCCGCCGTCCACCGACGCCCTCTCCGAGAGTCAACTGATCGCCCAACTCGCCCGGCGCTACTACCTCGAGGACGTCTCCAAGGTGGAGCTGGCCAAGCAATTCGGTATCTCGCGGTTCAAGATCGCCCGTCTCCTGGCGAAAGGACGCGAGGAGGGGATCATTCGCATCGAGATCCTCGAGCCCACCACCGACCTCCCCATGTTCTCCGCGCCCCTGCGCGAGCACCTGGGCCTCGACCTCGTGCGCGTGATCGACTCCCAGGGGGAGGCCACGGAGATCCGCGAGCAGCTCGGGGCGATGGGCGCGGCCGTCATCCGCGAGCTGGCCCGCCCCGGTGACAACGTGGGCTTCACGTGGGGCCGCACGATGCTCTCGGTCGCGTCCCAACTCACCGACCCACCCCCGTTCACCGCCGTACAGATCACCGGCGAGATCCCCTCCGAGGCCCCCACCTCCCCTATCGAACGCCTACGGCCCCGGCTCGAAGCGGTCCAGGGCGCCGCCCACGCCATCAAGGCCCCCCTCTTCGTGGGAACCACCTCCGAGAGGCAGACGTGGATGGACGACCTCACCTTCGTCCGAGGGCTCTTCGAACACCTGGACCTCGCCGTCGTCTCCGTCGGCTCGTGGGATCCCCCCGAGACCCAGATCCGCGACGAGTTTCCGCCCGCGGTCACGGCACGCATCGACGCGTCCGGCGCGGTCGGGGAGATCGCGGGCATCTGGTTCAACGCCGACGGCAAGGTGGTGGCACCCGAGGTGACCCGGCTCTGCGTCACGCTCGAAACCCATCATCTGCGCCGCACACCGAACGTCGTGGCCGTGGCGGCGGGGGCGAGCAAGGCGCGCGCCATCATCGGCGCCGCCCGCTCCGGCTTCATCTCCGGCCTGGTCACCGACCGGGATACGGCGCAGCGCATCCTCGAGACCTGAGCGGAAACGAACCCGACGGGCGCACGCGAGCGGGCGACAACCCCGGCCGCCCGACACAGCCGCAGCGGCTACCCGAGCCCGATGCCGATGAGCGAGCCGATCCCGTAGGTGACGGCCATGGCGGCGCTACCGCCGAGGATGGTGCGCAGGGTCGCGCGGCCCGCGGCCGCCTGGCCGAGGCGCGCGGAGATGGCGCCCGTGAGCGAAAGGGCCAGCAGCACCGCGGCGAACGTGGCCACGGCCTTCAGGCCGACGGGGGCCAGCAGCACCGCGGCCAGCGGGAGCAGCCCGCCGAGGGTGAAGGCCATGAGGGAGGCGACGGCGGCCCCGGCGGGTGAGACGAGGGCGTCTTCTTCGATGCCGAAACGCACGCGGGCGTGGGCATCGAGGGCGTCATGGGCGCTCATGCGGGTGGCGGCGGCCCGGGCAAGATCCGCGGGCATTCCCGTTTCTTCGAGGGCGCTCGCGAGGGCGGCGAGTTCGCCGTCGGGGTCGGCGTCGAGGCGCCCGCGAGTGCGCTCGAGCAGGGCCTTTTCGGTGTCGCGCTGGGTGGAGACGGAGACGTATTCGCCCATCGCCATGGACAGGGCGCCCGCGGTGATGGCGGCGACGCCCGCCACGGCCAGCGGTGCGAAGGCGGGGGTGGCGGCGGCCACGCCGACGACCATGCCCGCGACGGAGACGATGCCGTCGTTCGCGCCGAGCACGCCCGCGCGCAGCTGGTTGAGGCGCGCCGAGGTGGCCACGCGATCGTCCTTGCTGCCGTCGGCCCCGCCCGGGGCGGCGGCACCGTCCGCGAGCGCGGCCGTCTCGGGCGCCTCATCACCTTCGCCCGCGAGGTAGTCCCAATCCACCTGCTGCTCCGCGCGGACATCGAAGTTCGTGGTCCACGTGGCAGGGGGAAGGGACGCCGTCTCTTGAGGGGCGTGGCTGCGGGCAAGATCGACGTTCATGCTGGCAGCGTACGCCCAAACGGGCGGGGGTTCCAGGGTTGACAGGCTTACCTAAATCTCGCCCAAAACCCCGCCTGACCAGGGAAGATAAACCTTACCTGGGGCCCCGTGGGGCTAGCTTCGCGAGCCGGGGGTCTCGTCGGCCCCGGACTGGTTGGGCACGGACTGGTCGCTGCCCGCGGCGGCCGTCTCGCTTCCGGCCTCGCTGCTCGCGAGGGCGTCGGCGGTTTCGGCACCGGTGGTGCTCACGTCGCCGCTCACGCCGGGCGCTGCCTCGCCGGGCTTTGGGCCCCACAGGATCGAGGCGATGGTCGCCACGATCATCGAGCCCGCGATCACGGTGAGCGAGAGCCAGATCGGCACCTCGGGGATCGCGTGCACGATCTGACCCACGGTGGAATCCTCGGGCCACAGCGGCGACTCGTGCGCGGCGTGGATCAGCAGCTTGATGCCGATGAAGCCCAGGATCGCGGCGAGGCCGTAGTGGAGGTACACGAGGCGATCCACGAGGCCGCCCAGCAGGAAGTACAGCTGGCGCAGGCCCATGAGCGCGAAGAGGTTCACGGTGAACACGATGAACGGGTTCTGCGTGATGCCGAAGATCGCGGGGATCGAATCGACGGCGAACATGACGTCGGTGAGGCCGATCGTGAGGAACACGAGCAGCAGCGGCGTGAACATCTTCTTGCCGCTGACGACGGTGCGGATCTTGTTGCCGTCGTAGGAGTCGGACACGTTGACGAACCGCTTGAGGGTGCCGAGCAGGAAGCCGTCGCCCTTGTCTTCTTCGGAGTCATCATCGCCCTGGATCTGCTTCCACGCGGTGTAGAACAGGAAGATCGCGAAGATGTAGAACACCCACGCGAACGAGTCGATGACGGCGGCGCCGAGCAGGATGAAGGCAGCGCGCAGCACGAGCGCGATGATGATGCCCACCATGAGCACTTCTTGCTGGTACTTCCGCGGCACGGCGAACTTCGCCATGATGACGATGAAGACGAAGAGGTTGTCCACGCTGAGCGAGTATTCGGTGAGCCAGCCCGCGAGGAACTCGCCCGCCACCTGCCCGCCGGACAGGAAGAACAGTGTCACCGCGAAGATCAGAGCGAGCGACACGTAGAACGTCACCCACGCGATGCACTCCTTGAAGCTCGGCACGTGGGGCCGCTTGACCACCAGGAGCAGGTCAACAAGCAGGATGACGACGAGGACGATCAGTGAGATGACCTCGAATTGGAGGGAGATTTCGCCCATCAGGGACCCTTCGCGCTGGGATGATTGACCACAAACAGAGAAGGCGCCATAACCTGGCGCCGTCGATCCGTAACCCGCCCATCCTAGCGGCCGGGCGCGAACGTGGGGAGGTTTCGTGGTGCAGACCATCGGGGTTTCGGGGGCCGACGCGCCCCGGGTGCTCATTGCGCCCGACAAGTTCAAGGGGACGGCCAGTGCGCGCGAGGTGTGCGAGGCGCTCGCGCGGGGCGTGAGGGAGGCGGCGCCGGGCGCGGTGGTGCGGCTCCTGCCGCTGGCCGACGGCGGCGATGGCAGCGTCGAGGCGGCGCTCTCGGTCGCGGAGCGCTTCGCTGCCCGGGTGTGCCGGGTGACGGGGCCGACGGGCGAGCGTGCGGAGACGGTCATCGCCGTGGGCAGCGGCGAGGCCGTGGTGGAGGTGGCGACCACCTCGGGCCTGCAGATGGTGCCGGTCATCGACGACGAAGCGGCGCTGCAGGCGTGTTCGACGGGGTTCGGGCAGGCGCTCGTCCACGCGCTCGACGCCGTACGCGAGGGGAACGGGCGCGAGGGGAACGCTCGGGCCGCGGGCGGGTGGCGCCGAGTGGTGGCGGCCATTGGGGGCAGCGCCGCGACCGACGGGGGCTCGGGGCTCCTGCACGAGCTGGGGCTGCGCTTTCACTCAGCACCCTCGGGCGCTGACGGGGCAGGCACCGGGGCCGGAGCCGAGTTCATTCCGACGGGCGGGACCCTCATCGACGTAGCGCGCGTCGAGGTCACGCCGGAGTTCACGAGGCTGCGGGAGGCGCTCGAACGGGGCGAAGTCGAGGTGGTCGTGGCCAGCGACGTCACGAATCCGCTGCTGGGCGAGCGCGGGGCGGCCGCGGTGTTCGGGCCGCAAAAGGGCGCGAGCGAGGCCACCGTGGCCCGGCTCGAGGAGGGCCTCGCCCACCTGGTGAACGTGCTCGATGCGGCGGGCCTGCCCGCGAGCGCGGCGTCGGAGGCGGAGGGAGCGGGGGCGTCCGGGGGGATCGGCTTCGCGCTCATGCTCGCGGGGGCGCGGGTGGTCAGCGGCGCCGATTTCTTCCTGGACCTGCTGGGTTTCGACGACGAGGCCGCCCGCGCGGACCTCGTGGTGACGGGCGAGGGCAGCCTCGACCGCCAGACGCTCGACGGGAAGCTGCCCGCGGTGATGGCGGCACGGGCGCACAGGGCGAAGGCAAGAACGGAGCAGGCGGGCCCACGAGTGATCGCCGTGGCGGGCGTGAGCACGGTGAGCGCTGACGAAGCACAGGGGGCCGGGATCGCGGAAGTGCTGACGCTCGATCAGGTGAGCGATCGCCCCACGCGGGATGACCCGGAGGCGACCCTCCTCGCGCTCGCGGAGGCGGGGCGGCAGCTGGGCCGCGGCCTTAGTCTTTAGCCTGAGCCTCGGCCTGCACCCGGGCGATGACGCGCGGCGCGACGCGCGCGAGGTCGTGCGCGAGGATCGGGGCCTCGCCTGCCCCGGCGGCCTCGCGGGCGCACAGGCCGTGCAGTTCGACGGCGGCCGCCACGGTGCGCGCGACAGCGTCACTGGCGGGAGCGTCACTGGCGGGACCCCCGCTCCCAGTGGGGCCCTCGCGGTACAGGGCCGTATGACAGAGGGCCCCGTGATTCAGAGCGAGGAGCGCGCCGATCATGCCCGCGAGCACGTCACCCGTCCCGGCGGTGGCCAGGCGCGTCGTGGGCGCGGTGACAGTCAGTGGTGCGCCGCCCGGCGAGGCAACAACCGTGGTGTGGCCCTTGAGCACCACGATCGCGCCGCTGCGCTCCGCGAGGTCGCGGGCCGCCGCCTCGGGATGGGCCTCGATGCGCGCCCGGGTCCATGCCTTCCCGGCTGAGGAGCCGTCGCCCGCGGGCCCGGCCGGGATGCCTCCCACCAAGCGGGCCGCGAGCGCGGCCGCTTCGCCCGCGTGCGGGGTAAGAACAGTCGTGAAGGGGGCGCACTCGTCGGCGAGGTTGGGAACGGCCAGGAGCGCCCCGGCATCGAGCACGAGGAACGCGCCCGCCGCATCGTCGCTCGCGCGGGCGAGGATGGCGCGCACTCGTTCGTGGACGCGGCTGGCGTCGGCCTGGCCCGCTTCCCACCCGGATCCGAGCACCCACGCCTGGCTGCGGCCGGGGCGGGGCACCACTTCGGGGGTGCGGGCGATGACGAGCCGCGCAACGGCGTCGGGGCCGTCGTAGCGGACCATGCCGATGCCGCAGCGGGCGGCGGCCTCGGTGCCGAGCAGCGCCGCTCCGGGGTAGGCGTCGGAGCCGGTGGCGAGGGTGAGCACGCCGCGCGTGTACTTGTGGTCGGCCGGGGTTGGGCGGGTGAGGGCCGCGGGCAGGAACCGCGCGCCGGTCACGGGATCCGGGGCGGGGCCGACGGGAGCGGACGGCAGGGCAGCACCACTGGACGGCGAGCACGATGTGGAACCGACGGGGGCGGGACGCTGGCTCGGGCTCATGTGTTGAGCCTAGCCCGGCCGCGGTATTTCCCTTGCTTGGCACAGCCGAGCTCTGTTAGCGTCCCAGGCAGAATCGTCCCCGGTGACAGCGGGGGGCGCCCACGACGCAGCAGAGGTTTTTCGTGACTGGCATGCACTCCCCCACGCGCCCACAGTTCCCCCGGCACTGACCCGCCCGGCACGTCGTCGTGCTGACGGGCCGCCCCGCGCGGCCCCGGCTTTCCCGCACCGCGGTGCGCGGCGGCCGTCGGTGCCCCCCTGCCGACCGGAGATCCACCCCATGCCGTCACCTTCCACTGCCCCCGCGCCCGTGCTCACGCTGCACGAGGTGTCCCACACCTGGCCTGATGCCACCCCGGCGCTCGCTCCCACGAGCCTGTCGCTGCACGAGGGCCGCACGGGCCTTGTCGGCGCCAATGGCGCGGGCAAGACCACGCTGCTGCGCCTCATCACGGGCGAGCTCACCCCCACCACCGGCACGATCACGCGCACGGGCCCAATCGGCGTGCTGCCGCAGCACGTGACGACGGGCAGGCCGGGCGCGCAGCCCGGCACGCTCGCGAGCGCGATGGGTATTGATCGCGTGCTCGACGCGCTGACCGCCCTCGAGGGCGGCGACGCGTCCGAAGCGGTGTTCGAGGCGATTGGCGATGCGTGGGATATCGCCGCGCGCGCCGAGGCAGCGCTGGCCCACGCGGGTCTCGCCTCCCTGCTCACGGCATCTCCGGCGGGCTTCGAGCGGCCGCTGGCCACGATGTCGGGCGGGGAGATCATGCGGGCGGCCCTCGCCGGGCTCACCCTGGCCCCGGCCACCCTCACGCTCCTCGACGAGCCCACGAACAACCTGGACCGCGAGGCTCGCGAGGCCCTCTACGACCAGCTGCGGGCGTGGCGTTCGGGCTCGCTGCTCGTGGTGAGCCACGACGTCGACCTGCTGGAGATCATGGACCACACGGCGGAGCTGCGGGCCCCGCATCGCCGCGGCAGCACCCTCACCGAGGGGGCGCGGCTGCGCGTGTTTTCCGGCGGGTACTCCACCTACCGGGAGGCCGTCGATGCGGAACAGGCCGCGGCGGTGGCGCGCTTGCAGGCCGCCGAACAGGACGCGGCGCGCGCGAAAAAGGAACGGATCGACACCCACCGCAAGCGGCAGCAGGCGGAGGCGCGCGGCAAGCGGAGCCGGGCAAGCGCGGGCCTGCCCCGCATCGTCCTCAACGCCATGGCGGGCGGCGCCGAGAACACGACGGCGCGCGCGAAGGCCCTGCACGAAGGCCGGGAAGCGAAGGCGCACGAGGCGGTGCAGGAGGCCGACGCTCTCGTGCGGCGCGATGCCCGCCTGCGCATCACCCTCGAGCACACCACGGTGCCCGCCGGGAGGGAAGTGCTGCGCCTCAGCGTCCCGCCCGAGCAGGACGTGGTGGTGCGCGGCCCCGAACGGATCGCGCTGCGCGGGCCGAACGGTTCCGGCAAGACCACGCTGCTCTTCGCCATCGCCCGCGGCAACGCTCCCGCCTCACCCGCCGACGGCCCCGTCTCGCACGGCTTCGGCACCGTCTCTCGCGTGGCCGAGGTGCACCTGGTCCCGCAAACGATCACGTTCGCCGACGAATCGGCGAGCATCCTCGCGACGGTTGCCGAGGCGGCCCCGCAGCGCACCGAGAACGATCTGCGGGCCGAACTGGCGAAGTTCCTCTTCACGACCGATACGGTGCACCGCAGCGTCGGCGCCCTCAGCGGCGGCGAACGCTACCGGGTGGCCCTCGCCCGCGTGTTGCTGGCCGAGCCCGCGCCCCAGCTGCTGCTCATCGACGAACCGACGAACAACCTGGACCTCGACTCGGTTCAACAGGTCCAGGACGCACTCGTGGCCTTTCGGGGCGCCCTCATCGTGGTCAGCCACGACGAACACTTCCTGGACGCCCTGAACCTCACCCGCCACTGGAGCATCCGATCCGGGCTCCTAAGCGACGAGGGCGCCGCTACGCGAGCAGCGAGCGCACATCCTCGACGCTCAGGGCCTCGCTAAAGGCACTGCCACCGTCGGTCAGGGACGAAAAGAGCGCCGCCTTCTTTTCCTGCAGCGCGAGCACCTTTTCCTCAATCGTGTCCGTCGCGACCAGGCGATACACCATGACCCGCTCGCTCTGACCGATCCGGTGCGCGCGATCAATCGCCTGATTTTCCGCGGCGGGGTTCCACCACGGGTCCATGAGGAACACGTAGTCGGCCTCGGTGAGGGTGAGGCCGAAGCCGCCGGCCTTGAGGGAGATGAGGAACACCGGGGCATCGCCCTCGCGAAACTCCCGGATCACCTCTGGCCGGTTGCGGGTGGAGCCATCGAGGTAGGAGTAGCGCAGGCCGCGCTCCTCGACCCCGTCGGCGATCCGCGCCAGGAAGCTCGTGAACTGGGAGAACACGAGGACGCGGTGGCCTTCGGCGACGATCTCGTCGAGCCGGGCGAACATCGCGTCCAGTTTGGAGCTGGCCACGTGCGCGTGCTGGCCCTCGTCCACGATGGCGGGATCGAGCGCGAGCATCCGCAGCAGCGTGAGGGAGCGGAACACGATGAAGCGGTTCTTGTCCATGTCGTCCAGGAGCCCGAGCACCTTCTTGCGCTCGCGCTGCAGCACCGAATCGTAGAGGGAGCGGTGGGCGTCGGTCAGCTCGATGTGGAGCACCTGCTCCTGCTTCTCCGGGAGATCGGCCGCAACCACTTCCTTCGTGCGCCGCAAGAGGAAGGGGCGCACGCGGCGGCGCAGCACCGCCATCTTTTCGGGATGCTCTCCCGATTCAATGGGGTGCGTGTACTGCTCGCGGAACTGCACGGCGCTGCCCAACACGCCCGGCGCGGTGAGCGACATGAGCGACCACAGGTCCGCGAGCGAGTTCTCCATCGGCGTGCCCGTGATCGCGAGCCGAAACGGCGCCTTGATCCGCTTGACGCACTGGTGCACGCGCGAGGACCGGTTCTTCACGAACTGCGCCTCATCCAAAATGAGGCCCGCGAACTGCTCGCGCGCAAACTCCTCCGAATCGATCCGCACGATCGTGTAGCTCGTGACCACGATGTCGGCCCCCTGGATCTCCTCGTGCACCGACGTGCCGCGGGCCCGGCGCGTGCGCTCGAGCACCCGCACGTTCAGCTCGGGCGTGAAGGTCGCGGCCTCGGACTCCCACACGCTCAGCACCGAGCTGGGGGCCACCACGAGGAAGGGCCGACGGGGCGAGTCCGACGCGCCCTCGACCGCATGCTGGATGAGCGCGAGGGTTTGCAGGGTCTTACCGAGCCCCATGTCGTCGGCGAGGATCCCACCGAGCCCCATCGAGTGCAGGAACGCGAGGTAGGCAAAGCCCTGCACCTGGTAGGGCCGCAGATCGGCCATGAGCCCGCCCGGCAGCGCGGGCTCGGGAAGCTCGCGCAGGTCCTTCAACTTGCCGACGGTCTGGGCCCACTCGGCGGCCACCTCCACCTCGTCGGCGGCGTCGACCAGGTCCTCGAAGAACCCCGCCTGGTACTTCGAGACCTGCTGATGCTCCGGCTCCCACTCCGCGAGCGCCTCGCCTTCCGCGATGAGGGCGCGCAGGGCGTCGAAGGCTTCGTGGTCGAGGGAGAAGTAGGTGCGGTCTTCGAGCAGGAGGCGGCTCTTGCCCTGGGCGAGCGCCGTAAACAGGGTGGCGAACGGGATGGTGCGGCCGTCGATGGTGATGGTGAAGCCCAGGTCGAACCAGTCATTCTTCGCGGAGTTCTCGGTTTGGGTGACGCGCACGTGAGGGCTCGCGTCGAGTTCGCGGTATTCGTGGCGGGTGCCGCGCACAGCGACGTGCACACCATCGTGGGCTTCGAGGGCGGGAAGGACGCTCGAGGTGAACAGGGCGGTGTCCACGTCGGTGAGCCGTTCCGTGCCTTCGGCGATGGCCCCGCCGGGTGCCGCGCCGCCCGCGGTGGGCCACAGGGCGCGGACCTCGGCGAGCAGGTGGTCTTCCCTCTGCCCGTCGCGCCCCGCTCCCGCGCGCGAGTGGACGCTGAAGCGGCGGCCCGTGGAGGGGTACTCGAACTGCCAGGTCAGGGTGAGCGCGTTGGCGCCCGCGTAGCGGGCCTCGAGGCGCAGCCGCGCGGGCTCCGGCTCGGGGATCTCCACGGACCCATCCACGGAGGCGACAGGGAGGGCGCGGGTCACGAGCGGCACCGCCTGGGTCAGAAAATCGTCGCGGTCCGCGGCCGGGATGCGCACGGGTTCGGGGCGGGTCAGGAGGGACTGGACGTGCTGCGGCATGGGCGCCGCCGTGGGCGCCATGAGCAGATCGAACGTGGGGGTGCGGCCCTGAGCCTCGTCGATGCGGGCGAGGCCGCACACGCCGAGCGCCCGGGCGCCGGGGACGCGCTCGCCGTCGATGGTCGCGGCGGCATCGAGGACCAGGCCGCTGCCCGCCTCCCGCACGTCCAGGAGCACCTCGGCCCGCTCGCCGAGCCGCACCTCGTTCACGGTGCCGAGCCCCACGAACGCGACGCCCGCATCGCGCGCCCTCGCGAGGGATTCCCACACGAGCGGCGTGCGGAACGTGTTGACCCACAGCTGCTCGACGGTGCCCTGGGTGTGGGAGCGTTCGGACTCCGCGAGCGCGAAGATCCGGGTGAGGGCGTCGGCGTGGGCGGGGTCGTATCCGCGCCCGGGCATCCGGTATTCGAAGGTGCGCCAGCTGAGGCCGCCCTTGATCCACGTGCCTCGCTTGCCGCGCGCGAGCGGCCGCACGGAGAGGAAAACGTTCTTTCCCGCCTCCAGGTGGGCGCGGGTGAGGGGCTCGTTGCCCCACGAGAAACGGGTGCGCTCCAACTGTTCGGCCATGAGCTCGAAGCCGAGCGCGAGCTGCACCTGCTCGGGGGCCTCCTCCGGCTCCTCGGCAAGGAAGGGGGCGAGGATCCGCTGCCAGGACGCCTCCCGTCGCGGCGTCGGCTCCCACGCGCCGTCGGCCGCGGCGCCTGCGCGCGCCCACGCGAGCGCCTGTCGCCCGGAATGCAGCGCGAGCGCGGCCCCGTGCTTGCAGTTGATGCCCACGGGGCACGAGCACGTGGACTGGCTCGGCATCCAGATCGGCAGGTCATCGCCTACCTGGGGCTGGTCGAACGCGGAATACTCCTCGTCCGACGGGGTACCGAAGGGGGCGCCGGGGCCCGTGAGCTCCCAGTCGTCGGCCCCTTTTCCGTCCAAGCCCGCGCCGCCCGTCACGCCCACAGGCCCGGATCCTGCGGCGGCATCGAGCTCCCGGCGAAACGTCCCGAGCGACTCCCCGAGCTGCGCGAGCGAGACCCGGGTGCGGTACGGGGCCGAGGCCGAGCCGTGAACGCGGCCCACGAGCTCGCCCTTGCGGCCCGACCCGGCGACGATCCACTCGACCGACCGGATCGACTCGTCGTCCAGGTACTCGTCGGCGCGCGCTCTCACCACGCTCCCGAACGTCGACTGCACGAGAAACTCGGGCACGAACGGAAGCGGCGGGGTGGGGGAGGCTGGAGCCATACCTTCCAGCGTAACGGCAGCGCGTGCCCTACCCCTTGACCGCGCCGCCCGTGGTGTTCATGATCTTGCGCTGGAAGATGAAGAACACGACCGCGACCGGCACCGTCATGAGGGCCGCCGCCGCGAGCTTGAGCGGATACTGCGTGCCCTGCGAGAGCTGGCCCGACGCCAGTTGCGCCACACCCTTCGTGAGGGTGGTCAGCTCGGGCGACTGCGTGGCCACGATGAAGTGGTTGAGTTCGTTCCACGAGCCCTGGAAGCTCAGGATGATGATGGTCATGAGCGCGGGCGTGGCCATGGGCAACACCACGGACCAGAAGATCCGGAACGTGCCCGCGCCATCGATCGCAGCCTGCTCCTCGATGGAGCGGGGAATGGACTCGAAGAAGTTCTTCATGATGAACACGCCCGCCGCATCCACGAGCAGCGGCAGGATCATGCCCGCGTAGCTGTCGTAGATCGAGAGTTGGTTGATGACGAGGAACTTCGGGATGAGCAGCACGACGCTCGGCACCGCCATGACGGCCACGAGCAGCGCGAACACGACGCCGCGGCCCCGGAAGTCCAGACGCGCGAGCGCATACCCGGCGAGCGAGCCGAAGAACACGCGCCCGAGCGTCACGAGCAGCGTGACGATGAACGAGTTCTGGATCCACAGGGGAAAGTTCGAGTTGCTGAACAGCCGCACGTACGCTTCGGCGGTCCAGTTCTGCGGGATGAGCCCGAGCGGGTTTGCCGCCGCCTCCGGCTCCGTCTTAAAGCTCGTGGCGACCTGCACGAGGAACGGGAAGATGTAGATCGTGGCCAGCAGGATGAGCAGGGCATACACCACGAGGGCGCCCGCGCCGAGCGGTTGCCGGTGGCGCCTCGTGAGAGTGGGCACCGAGGTGGGGCCGACGCTCGTGCCCGGGGTGGATGCGCTCATGAGAGACCTCCCGTTCCGGCGCGGCGGGCCCGACGCTCCGCCCTCCGGCGCTGCCTGGTGGAGCGCGGTTCTCGTTCGGCCAAGAGAAGGCGCTGCAGGAGCGTCATGACGACGATGATGACGAACAGGACGAACGCGATCGCGGCGCCGCGGCCCCACTGCTGGGACTCAAACGCCGACGTGTAGGACAGATACGCGGGGGTCAGGGTGGTCTTCGAGGGGCCGCCCTGGGTGCCGGTATAAATCTGGTCGAACACCTGCCACGTGCCGATGAGGCCCAGGGTCACCACGGTGAAGATCGTGGGCTTCAGCTGCGGCAGGGTCACGGAGAAGAAGCGCCGCCACGGGCCCGCGCCATCCACCATCGCCGCTTCGTTCACCTCGGGATCGAGGTTCTGCAGGGCGGCGATGAACAGGAGCATGAACGTGCCGGACGTGGTGAAGATGGCCATGAGGATGAAGGCGCTCATCGCGACCGACGGGCCCGCGATCCACTCCCACGGGCTCACGCCCAAAAAGCCCTGCTGCGCGAGGGCCTCGGGAGCGCTCGCGATCCCGAAGGCTCCGAGGATCACGTGGACCACGCCGCGCGGATCACTGAACCAGTTGGGGCCCTGGATCGCGAAGAAAGACAGCACCTTGTTCACCACGCCCGTGGCGCTGAACAAAAACAGCCACAGCACCGTGATCGCCACGGAGCTCGTGACCGACGGGAAGTAGAAGGCGGTACGGAAGAAACCGCGCCCCTTGAGGGCCGCCCGGTTCACGAGGCTCGCGAGGAACAGCGACAGGATCGTTTGCAGCGGCACCACGAGCAGCACGTAGAAGACGTTGTTGCGGATCGCGATGCCGAAGTCGCGGCGGGCGAGGCCCGGCTCGGTCAGGACCGCCTCGTAGTTTTTCAGCCCGATGAAGCTCACGCCGTCGCCAAACGGCGAGCCGCGCCCGCCCCAGTCCGAGACGCTCACCCACGCCGCCATGATGACGGGGACCACGAGGAACACGCCGATCACGATGACCGCGGGCGCCACGAAGAGCCAGCCCGCCACGGGGTTCTTGGAGCGGTGCCGACGGCGCGGCGCCCGGGAGCGGGTGCGTGCCGCGGGCGGCGCGGTGGCGGGCGCGATGCTAGCCAAGGGTGGCCTCGAGGTTCTGCTGCACGCCGTCCAGCAGCGCCTTCGGGTCCGCACTCGCGAGGGTTTCCAGCTGGCTGTTGAGCTCCGTGATGACCTCGGCCATTCCCGCCTGCGCGGGCGGGTTCTTCGCATACGCGGCAGAGTCGATGAACGCGGCCATCTCCGGGAACTCGGTCTTCCACTCGTCCTCGGCGCTCTCGAGCGACGGCATGACGCCGAACGCGCTCGCGAACTCGAGCTGCTGCTCCTTCGTCGTGAGGAACTCGATGAGCTTCAGGGCATCGTCCTTGTGGGTGGAATCGGCGGCCATGCCCCACGCGTTCGAGAACTGGAGGGTTCCGCGACCCTTGGGCCCGGCCGGGAGTTCCACGAACACGGCCTCGAGCTCCGGGTAGTCCTTCTCGAGCGCGCCCGTGATCCAGTTGCCCTCGATCGTCATGGCGCACAGTTCCTTGCCGAAGGCCTCGCCGCCCCAGCCCGCCCCGAGGTCGGAGGCGAACGTCATGCTGCCGTCGGCCAGGAGTTCCTTGACGAACGTGAGCGCCTCGACGTTCGCGTCGGAGTTCGCGCTCGCGGTCCCGTCGGTGACGAGCTCGCCGCCCGCCTGGGCCATGAACGCGCCGAGCCGCTGGTATTCGTTCGAGGTGCCGAGGCCCACGCGGGAGCCGTCGGTGAGCTTCTGGGCCACGGCCTTGAGGCCCGCCCAGTCGGCAGGGTAGTCCGCCTCCGTCAGGCCCGCGGCCTCCCACAGCTTCTTATTGATGACGAGGGTCAGGGTCGAAAAGTCCTTCGGGGCCGCGTAGAACGTGCCGTCCACCGTGAACGCCTCCACGAGCGCCGGGTACAGCTCATCCTTCACGCTCAGCTTGTCGCCGTAGGGCTCGAGCGAGCCGTTCGCGGCGTAGCCCGCGAGGGCGTCCGTGCTGAGGTAGAACACGTCGGCGGGCGATCCCGAGGCAAAGCCCTGCGAGAGCTGCTGGTTCAGATCGGACGCGGGAATCACCTGGACCTCGACTCCCTCCTTCTCGGTGAAGCGCTTCGCGGCGGCGGTGACCGCTTCGGTTTCGGCCTCGCCCGAGGAGCCGATGAGCAGGGTGAGGCCGTTGCCGGAGCCCGCGCCGGCATCGGAGCCGGAATCGTTGAAGCCCGACCCGCCGCCGCACGCGGCGAGGCCGGTCGCTGCGGCGGCCACGCCAGCGGTGGCAAGGAAGGCACGGCGGGAGTGCGCGGGGGTGAGGGCGGAGGTAAAGCGAATGGACACGGAAAACTCCTTTGGTAGTGACGCAAACAGGGGGTCGATGGCAGGTGAGGCGCCGGGCTCAGGCGGTGCCCGGGGCCGACGGGGTGGGCAGGGTGCTCGGGGTGAAGCCGCGCAGGGGCGTTCGCTCGCGGATGACGGGCGGCAAGAGACGTTCGGGGGCTTCCTCGCCGCGCCCGCCCGGGTTTTCGATCCTCTCCACGAGCAGGTCGATCATGCGGGCCGCGGCCGCCTCGATGGGCTGGTTCACGCTCGTGAGGCCCACGGCGGCGGCCACGGGGGTGTCGTCGAAGCCCACGATGTGTTCGGCTAATTCGGGCCGAGCGGCGCGCAGGGCCACGAGCGCCCCGATGGCAAGCGAATCGGATGCGCAGACGATGGCGTCGGCGCCGTCGGCCACGAGCTGAACGGCGGCCTCGTGGCCGTTGTCCACGCTGTCGCTCACGCGGCGCTCCAGGCGGTCCTCGATCCCGGCGTCCGCGAGCGCCGCGTCCCATCCGGCGCGGCGGTCGTCGCCTGCCCCAGATCCTTCCGGCCAGCCGAGGAAGGCGACGCGCGTGCAGCCGCGGGCAAGGAGCAGATCGGTGGCGCGGCGGGTGCCGCTCGAACCGTCCACGTCCACCCAGTCGTAGTCGCGTGCGGCGGCGGCATCCTCGCGCCCCCACGGGCGGCCGAAGGCGACGAACGGCAGGGAGTTCTCGCGGAGCCAATCGGCCCGTTCGTCGCCGTGGTTCGTTGAGGTCAGCAGGAAGCCATCGACGTTGTTTTCGCTCGTGAGCGTGCGGTAGGCCTCGATTTCGGCGTCGTCGTCATCGGCGGAGAACACGATGAGTCCGTAGCCGCGGGCGTGGGCCTGCTCGCTCAGGGCGTGCAGAAGGCGGTCGAGCACAGAGCCGTTGATGCCGTCGGTCGTGGGCCGGATCCGGTAGCCGAGCAGCCCCGAGCGGTGGGTGCGCAGCAGGCGGGCCGCCCGGTTGGGGCGGTAGCCCTGGCGGTCGATTTCCGCCGCGATCCTGGCCCGCGTGGCGGGAGCGACGCGTTCGGCCCTGCCATTGACGACGTTCGAGACGGTCTGCACGCTCACGCCGGTGGCGCGGGCGATCGTGGCGAGGGTGGGGCGCGCAGAGGCGCCCGGTGTGGTGCGGGCCGGAGTGGCGGGCGCCAAGCCATTGGGCGCCGAGGCATCGGGGCCTGTGGTGTTTCCGGCGGCGCTGGTGTCCACGGCGGCTCCTTTCCTTCGCTCTCGCGGGTGCGTGATCCTGATATGAACGATAAACTATGGACATATGAACGTTCAACCCCTGACGAACACCGGACCACTCCCGGCCGCGCTTCCCCGTGCCGTGCACCAGGCTTTCCACGGTGGAACGTTCAGCAACCCCCCGTACGTTCGAGGCACACTCCCGTCCCTGCCGCCACCCGCGATCCCTGTGAGGCACTCCCGATGACCCTGCACCAACCCTTCGTCCACGATCTCGTCGGCGTGTTCGCCGCCCCCGTCCAGGCGTGGTCCACACCCGCGGGCACGATGCGAGGCGAGGGCGCCGAAGGCATCTTCCTTGCCGACGACCGCCTGGTCTCCGCCTACGCCGTCGCCGTGCGGGGGCGGTCACTGATCGAGGACGGCGGCGCTGCCCTGCCCGCGGGCGAGCTCTCCCCCATCGGCACCTTCCCCGACGGGGCCACGACGGTGCGGTTCGTCGATGTGGTCTCGCTCGAGGGCCTTCCGGTGGATCCCGTGGTGCGCCTCGAGCGCTCCCGTAGCGCCTCGATCACGGGGGTGAGCGAGACCCTCACCCTGACCTCGGCCGCCGATCACCCGGTTCGAGTGGAGCTCGAGGTGCGATTCACGCTCGACGCCCTGCCCATGGCCGCCGTCAAGGACCCGCAGCTGAGCCCCCGCCTCGCCATCGCCCCGCCCGTGCCCACCGTCGAAGGCGCTGCCGCCCGGTGGTCGTGGCGCGCCGCCACCTCCGCGAGCCTCGAGGTGGGCGGCGTCGGAGCCTCGCTGCGCCAAGACAGCACCGAGGCATCGCTGCACCAGGACAGCGCCAGGGCCTCGCTACGCCTGGACGATGCTCCCGCCAGTGCCCACCCCACCCGTGCCCACCCTGCCGCGCCCCTCGTCGCGACGTTCCGTGCCACCCTCGCACCGAACTCGTCGGCCACCTGGCAGTGGCGCCTCAGCGCGCGCGATACCGAGTCTCCGTTCGTCGGCGTTGACGAGCCCCCGCTCGGCCTGGCTGTGGGCCACGGCGCCGTGATTGAGGACGATGGCGGTGACGAGCAGGCCGCCGTCGGCCGCCTCCTTCACCAGAGCCTCGCGGACCTTTCCAGCCTGCGCCTTGCCCGTCGGGCCCACCCCGACCAGGCATTTCTCGCGGCGGGCGCCCCGTGGTTCTTCACCCTGTTCGGGCGGGATTCGCTTATCGCGGCGCACCTGCTCGCTCCGCTCGATCACGACCTCGCGGTGCGCACGGTGCGCACCCTCGCCACCCAGCAGGGCGAGCGCACGGACACCGAGACGGCCGAGCAGCCGGGCAAGATCCTGCACGAGGTGCGCGCCGTCGGGATGGACATGGGAAGCAGCTACCTCCCGCCCGTGTATTACGGGACGATTGACGCGACGTGCCTGTGGGTGCACCTCGTGAGCGAGGTGAGCGCCCGCGGGGCCGATGTGAGCGAGCTGGCGGGCAACGTGGCCCGCGCCGCCATCTGGCTGCTCGAGCACGCGGATGCCGACGGCGACTTCTTCCTCGAATACATCGACGAATCCGGGCACGGGCTCGCCAACCAGGGCTGGAAGGACTCGGGAGATTCGGTGCGGCGGGCCGACGGCTCCATCGCCCCCGGACCCATCGCGCTGAGCGAAGTGCAGGGCTACGCCTACGAGGCGTGCTGTGAGGCGGCGAGCCTGCTTCGGCAGTGGGGCCACCCCGAGGCCGGGGAACTGGCGCCGCGCCTCGAAGAGCGGGCGGCCCAGATCCGCGAGGCTTTCCGCTCCCAGTTCTGGGTGAGCGATGAGCGCGGTCCGTATATCGCCCTCGCGCTCGATGGCGACAAGCGCCCGGTGGATGCGGTGGCCTCCAACATGGGTCACGTGCTCGGCACCGGGATTCTGGACGCCGACGAGGAGCGGATCGTGATCGACCGGCTGCTGGATCCCACGATGTTCTCCGGGTACGGGATTCGCACGCTCTCGACCGACAACGGTGCCTACTGGCCGCAGCGCTATCACGGTGGCAGCGTGTGGACTCACGACACGGCGTTCATCCTGCGCCAGGCCCTGCGGGCGGGGTTCGTGGAGGAGGCGCGCGTGCTCGCGAGGGGGCTGCTGCGGGCGGCGCGCGGCTTTGATGAGCGCCTGCCCGAACTGTTCGCGGGCGATGCCGCGAGCGAGGTCTTCCCGCCGCTGCCGTATCCGGCGTCGTGCCGCCCGCAGGCGTGGGCCGCGGCCAGTGCGGTCCCGGTCGCGCTCGCGCTCGGGCATCTGTCGGAGACGGTCAGCCCGGCGTAGTTTCTGCGCCGTACGGTTCCTGCACCACGCGGCTACCGCACCGCACGCGCGAGCGGGCCCGCTCCCGGATGATTCTTCCAGGGGCGGGCCCGCTCAGTATCGACAGTTAGCGGATCATGCGCTCACGGCGTCACGGGCGGCGGGCACATGTTCGGCTTCGCGCCGCAGATCTTGTGGCCGGTCACGGTGAGGGTCGAGGTACGCAGATCCACCGCGGCGTCCACGGGCAGAACGACCGTCTCGCCGTCGGCCTGGAACTGGACGGACGTTCCCGCGTGCATCGTGCCGATGTTCCACGAGATGCTCGTGCGGTCGGCCGACATCTGCGGCTGCTCGGTGAAGTCCACGATCCCCTTGTACATCTCGGGGGTGGCGCCAGCCGCGGGGCTCTGCACGCTGTTGAGCGAGCCTTCCCTAAACAGCGAGCCCGCGGGATCGTTGAGCGTCAGGGTGGCCACCACGTCGGTGGCGTCGAGCATCGAGCCGATGATCGCCCGGTAGTGCGGCGTGTACTCGCGGCCCGTCACGGTGCCGCTCGCGTCCTTGACGTCCTTCCGGGTCACCCAGAAGTCAATCGACACGTCCGAGCAGTCGCCCTTGCCGGTCTGCTCGTGCTTGTCGCGCTGGATGTCGTTGGTCTCGAAGTTCGCGGTGCCCCTCGTGGTCCACGTGAAGTCCTCGAGGCACTTGCCCGGGTTCGCGGGGCCGTTGGGCTCCGGGAAGACGGACGTGCAGTCCAGGGGCGTGAAGGTCATGGTGGCTTCCGCGGTGAGGGCGGTGCCCGCGCGGACGTCCTCGTCGGGAACGGTGGGGGTCGCGGTAATGCGGATCATGCCCGCGGCCCACTGCGGGATCGGTTCGGTGAAGGTAAACCGGAGGCCCGTGGCCGTGGTTTCGGTGGTGTAGGCGGGCAGTTCCTTCGTGAACATGAACGTGCCGTTGTAGACCAGAGCGGGCATGTGGCGGGAGAAACTCGTGGAGTCCGCCGCGCCGGGGACGGGGTGCAGGGTGAGGGTCTCGATCACATCGACGGTCCAGGTGGGATCGATCGGGAAGTCGATCACGGCACCGGCTTCGGCCCCCTGGGGCACGCCGATGGCGAGGCGCCAGTAGGCCTTCTGGCGAATGTAGAAGTGCTGCATTTCGAAGGCGCCCTGGGGCCGGTCAAACATCGTGACCTTGTTATCGAAGTGGCTCACCGAGTAGTAGGGGTCGGTGTAGGGGTTGAGGATCCGCGACTTTGCGTAGAACTCGATGGGCGGGCACGGGCTCGCGGCGAAGGCGGGCGCGGCCGTGGCGACGGCCACGGTGGGGATGGCCCAGGCGGCGCCGCGGACGATGGCGCGGCGGCCGAGCACGGGGGTGGAGGTATCGGGGGAAGCACCGGTGCGCGCCGTCACGGACGACTGCGCGGGGGAGAGAGCGGGCGTAGAGGGCTCGGGGTGAGGAGAGGTCATGGTGATGCTACTTCCATACACGGCACAGGGACTCGGGCGTGAGGGTCCTGCGGCGCAGTGCCCTCGAAGCGCCCCGAAGGGCGTCTTTTCCACCATAGGGAACGGTCGCCTCCCTGCCTAGTTCTCGGTAGGGGGCCGACGGGGCCATAAGGAAAACGTTTCACATTGTGACGGGCCCCTACCACCTGGTTCTTTATCTGGCGATGGGGTTCCTTGACGCTTTAAATCGAGCGAAAAGCTTTGCCAAGTCATGACCTTGACCTCACGGACCTCGCGGGACGCTGTGCCCGACTGTGGCGCTGCCGCGGCGGCCCGCGGGATAATGGCGCCCTCCGATCATTGAGGTGTTCATGCCCGAGCCCACGAAGCGCGCCACGTCTGCGGACGTGGCCAAGCATGCCGGGGTATCCCGCGCCACCGTCTCGATGGTGCTCAACAATCGCACCGAGGGCACCGTCTCGACCGCGACCCGCGAGCGCGTCCTGCGCGCCGCGAGCGACCTGCAGTACCGGCGCTCGCGCACGGCACTCGCCCTGAAGGAGCAGCGCACGCGCACCATCGGGATCGTGAGCGATGAGATCGTGACCTCGCCGTGGGCGGGGCGCATGATTCGTTCGGCCATCGCCACGGCCAGCGAGCGCGGGTACGTGAGCCTCACCGCCGATCTCTCCATCGCCGGTGCCACCCTCGAGGGCGCCGCGCACACCTTCGCGGAGCGGGATGTGGACGGGCTCGTGGTGGCCTCGATGGGGGCGGGCGAGGTGGCAATTCCCGCGACGCTGCCGCACGTGCCCCTCGTGCTCCTCAACTGCCGCAGCGCGGACTCTCCCGGAATGGCCAGCCTCGCGCAGTTCATGCCGGATGATGCGGAGGGGGCGCGCCGCGCGGCGAGGCGCCTCATCGATACGGGGCATCGCCGGATCGCCATGCTCGCGGGCGACGACGCCTCGATTGCGAACACCTCGCGCATCGCCGGGTTCGCCGAGGTGTGCCGCGCGGCGGGCGTGGAGGCCACGGTGGTCGAAGCCGGATGGAACTTCGACGACGGCCACCGCGCGGGTCTCGCCGTGCTCGATGTTCCGGCGAACCAGAGGCCGACGGCAGTGTTCTGCATCCGCGACCGCGTGGCCGCCGGGTTCATGCTGGCGGCCGCCCACGCGGGGCTTGAGGTGCCGCGGGATGTGAGCGTCATTGGTTTTGACGATGAGGACTTCTTCGCCGAATGCCTGGTGCCGCCACTGACCACGATGGAGCTGCCGCACGTGGAGATGGGCCGCGATGCCATGACGGCGCTGCTGAACGAGATTGAAGGCGAGGTGGGCGGCGAGCGCTCGGTGCGCTACTACCCGTGCCCGCTCGTGGAGCGCGCATCGGTGGGGCTTCCCATAGGCGCGTAGGCAAGGGGCGTCGGCCCCTTTCCCGTCGGCACCCCGCCCCCGGTGCCCGCATCCCCTCGCTCACACCTCCCACCCCCTGACAACCCCTTGACACGTGTCGAAGTGGGGTCCATACTGGGAGAACTTAGACACGTGTCAATGTGCGTGCGGGGCACTGACGGCCCCGCGGAGCACACCCACGGAGCTCGCCCCACGGAACAACGAGGATCCCCATGAACCTTTCCTCCACCCTTGGCCGCCGCACCCTGCTCACCGGCGCCACCCTGGCCGGTGCGGGCGCCCTCGCCGCCAGCTGGCCCCGGCTCAGCGCCCAGGACATTCCCGGGCGCGGCGAGGACGCCCTGCAGGTGCTCATCATCGGCAACAGTTCCGACCGCGAGGGCCGACAGAAGATCGCCGACGCGTTCATGCAGACCCACCCGGGCCAGGTGGTCCAGATCCAGTCGGTGCAGGCGGTGGACTGGGGAGATTTCTTCGCCAAGGTCCTCACGATGGTCGCTGCGGGCACGCCCCCGGACGTCGTGTATGTAGCGACCGAAGGCGCCCAGCTGTTCGCCGACCGCCTGGGCCACCCGCTCGACGAGTTCCTGCTGCGCGATGCGGACCAGATGCAGGAGTACTTCGCGGACGTCCACCCGAGCCTCATCGAAGCGTTCATGTACAAGGGCAGCCTCTACCAGCTGCCCCTCGACTTCAACGCCGCGAACATGTACCTGAATCTCGACGTGCTGGGCCGCCACGGGATCGACATGCCGCCGGACGACTGGACCCGCGAGGACTACCTGGCGATGCTGCGCGAGATCCGCGGCGATGCCACCCCCTACTTCTGGACCAACCGCCTGTTCGGCGGGATCGTGCCGTGGCTCTACGTCAACGAGACGAGCTTCCTCACCGAGGAACACTCGCCGGGCGGCGAGGACATCTGGCGCACCTTCTACCCGACGGAGACGGGCCGCTCCGGCGGCTACCTGTGGCCCACGTCCAACGCCACCGACGAGCGGGTACACGAAAGCTTCGAGTTCATGCGCTCCCTCATCGCTGAACGGCTCGCCGTACGCCCCGAAGAGGGCGGCGGCAACACGCTCGTGGGCCTGTTCGCGTCGGGCCGGATCGGATCGACGCCCGCGGGCGGCTACTGGGTGCAGGGCCTCAGCGAAGGCGGCATGCGCCCCGAGCAGTTCGACGTGGCCTACTTCCCGAAGTGGCGCTCGCAACGCCACCAGTTCGGGGCCGCGGGCTACGCGATCATGAAGGCGTCAGAAAAGAAGGACCTGGCGTGGGAGTGGATCAAGTACAGCGCCTCCAAGGAGGCGATGGAGCTTCAGTTCCCCACCCCCGCCACCACCCCGACGCGCCGCTCGATGGTGAACGCCGCGTTCTATACGGGCAAGGGGCCGGAGCACTGGCGCCGGTTCTACGACACGCTCGACCGCTTCCCCACCTCGGGGCCGATCCCCGCACCGCCGCAGCAGGCGGCCGTGGAGACCGCGCTCATCCGCCACGTCTCGACCGCCGTCGGCGGCAGTGCCGAGGGCGTGGAGCGCTCACTCACCAACCTTGACCGTGACCTGCGGGCCATTCTTGGCCAGACCGACGCCTAGGGGACACCACTCATGACCACCAAGGGATCCAAACTCCTGATCTGGCTGTTTCTCGCGCCGAGCCTCGTCGGCATCGGCCTGTTCACCCTCCTGCCGATCATCGGCTCGCTCGTCCTCGCCTTCTTTCGGTGGGACATCATCACGAACCCGGAGTTCGTCGGCCTCTCGAACTTCACCAGGGCCCTCACGGACGAAACCGTGCTGCTGAGCTTCTGGAACACGGCCGTGTTCGTCGCGTTCGCCGTGACGGGGCAGCTGGTGATCGCGATGCTCCTGGCCGTCCTCGTGCAGTCGCGCATGCCGAACTGGCTGCGCGTGTTCTTCCGCTCCACGTTCTTCTTCCCGCTCATCCTGTCCGCCGCGAGCGTCTCGATCCTCATGAAGTACCTGTTCAACGAGCAGTTCGGGGTCATCAACTGGCTGCTCAGCCTCGTGAACATTCCGGCGGTCCCGTGGCTCACGAGCGGCACGTGGGCGATGGTCGTCGTGATCGCCGTGTACGTGTGGCAGAACTTCGGCTTCAGCTTCCTGCTGTTCATCGGCGGCCTCGCCGCGATCCCCCGCGACGTGTACGAAGCCTCCTCGATTGACGGCGCGACGGGCTGGCGGCAGTTCCGCACGATCACCCTGCCGCTCGTGAGCCCCACGATCCTCGTGGCCACGGTCATGGCGATGATCTCCGCGATGCAGATCTTCGACCAGCCGTACGTGCTCACGCGTGGCGGCCCGGGCGATTCCACCCGCACGGTCGTCATGGTCATCTACGAATCGGCGTTCCGCCAGCTCGAGTTCGGGTACGCGAGCGCGATTGGCCTCGTGCTCATGCTCGCCATCATGCTCATCACCTTCCTGCAGTTCCGCCTCTCCCGCGCCCTGGTCTTCTACCAGTGACCGCCGCCCCCGATTGGAAAGTGCTCCCATGAATGCCAAGCTTCCCGCGCTCGCGAAGTACGCGGTCCTCATCGTCGCGGTGGTCCTGACTCTCGGGCCCGTGTGGTGGACCTTCACCACGTCGCTGCGGCCCGCCGCCGAATCGTTTTCCAACCCGCCCAGCCTCCTGCCTCTCAGTCCCGATTTTTCAAGCTATAGCGCGGTGTTCGAGCAGCTGAAGATGCCGCTGCTCGTGTTCAACAGCGCGCTCGTCACCGCCATCATCGCCGTGGGGCAGATGCTCAGCGCGGCCATGGCCGGGTATGTGTTCGCGCGCATGAGCTTTCGGGGCAAGAAGCTCCTGTTCGCGATCATCCTGTCCACGATGATGGTGCCGATGCAGATCACGATCGTGCCCGTCTTCATGATCATCCGCGGGATCGGGCTGTCGGACACCCTGTGGGCGCTCATCCTGCCCGCGATCCCCACGGCGTTCGGCACGTTCCTCATGCGCCAGTTCTTCCTGGGCCTGCCGCACGACCTCGCGGAAGCGGCCGCGGTCGATGGCGCCTCCCCGTGGCGCACGTTCTTCTCGATCTACGCGCCGCTGGCCCTGCCGGGCATGGCGATTGTGGGCGTGCTCGCCTTCAACTTCCACTGGAACGAGTTCTTCCGCCCGCTCATCTTCATGCTGAGCGAACAGAACTACACCCTGCCGCTCGGCCTCGTCACCCTTCAGGGCAACCTCGGCACCGGGTCCATTTCGGTGGTGCTCGCCGGGGTTGTGCTCTCGATGATTCCCGCGGTGGTCGTGTTCTTCTTCGGTCAGCGCGCGCTGCGCGAGGGCCTGACCGCGGGCGTTTCCAAGTAGCCGCGCCCGCCCGTCGGGGGCCCGAGCTTCCCCCTCCCGCCCCAGGCGCCCCCGTCCGCGGCGCCCTTCACCGACCAGCCCACCCCTCCATCGTCCAGCCCTCGCCCCGCCCACTCGTCTCCAGGAGCGCCGCATGAGCACCCCCCATCCCCGCCACGACCCCCACTTCCCCGCCCGGCACCGCGTGCCCGCACGCGGGTGGATCAACGACCCAAACGGGATCCACAAGAACGGCGACACGTGGCACCTGTTCTTCCAGTGGAACCCCCATTCGGCCCGCCACGAGCGCATCCACTGGGGGCACGCCACCTCCACCGACCTCGTGCACTGGCGCGAGCAGCCCGCCGCCCTCTCCCCCCGCGCGGGGGAAGCCGACGCCGACGGCTGCTGGTCCGGCGTCGGCCTCATGGACGCCCGGGCCGACGGGGCCGTGCCCACGCTCGTGTATTCGGCGGTGTCCGGGGATGATCTGCAGCTGGCGCAGGTGGTCATCGCCCGCGGGGACGGCGACGGACTCACCTACGGCGACCACCGCGTCGTCGTGCCCATCCCCGACATCCCGGGCCTCACCGGCCTGCGCGACCCCTTCCTCTTCACGGTGGACGGGCATCGGTTCGGGATTCAGGGCGCGGGGATCCGGCGCGAGGACGGCACCCGCGACGCGGTGATTCTCGCGTGGCTCGCCGACGACCTCACCGACTGGCGCTACCTCGGCGAAGTCGCGTCCTCGCGCGATGCGGGGCTCGCGGACATGCGCACCTCGACGCTGTGGGAGTGCCCCCAGCTGGTGCGCGTGGATGGGCACTGGGTGCTCATCGTGGGCCTGTGGAACGGGGAAAACGAGGGCACCGACCAGCCCGTCCTTCAGGGCTCGGGCTACGCGGTGGGCGCCCTTCGCATCGACCGGGACGCGCGCGGCGAGGTGAGCGGGCTGCGCTTCACCGACGTGAGCGCGCACGGCCTCGTGGATGCGGGCCCCGACTTCTACGCGCCGCAAGCGGTCGCGGACGGCGACCGCGTGCTGCTGTGGGGATGGTCGTGGGAAGGCGCCGACCGCACCCAGGAACAGGCCGACGCGGCCGGGTGGGCGGGATGCCTGACACTCCCCCGCGAACTCCACCTGGAGTCCGCGAGCCCAACCTCCGCGACCCTGGTCTCGCACTTCCCCGAGGAAGTTCGGGCCCAGGCGGAGGCCGCAGGCATTCAGGACTTCCCGGGCGGCGCCGTCGTATCCGTGCGGGACGCCGACGGCACCGAGAAGACCCTGCACCGCATGGACGGCCCGGGCACAGTGGCTATCGACGCCTCCATCGTGGAGATCCTTCCCGACCACGACACCGCCCGCACCATCCGCGCCTACGGGACGATCACGGCCCGCCCGCTCGGGGCGTAGCGGTTCAGGCGAGTAGCGGCTCATAGCGGAGTCATAGCTTCCGCCTCTTCAGCGCACAGTCCCGTCTTCCACTCTTGATTCAGGCGCCCCGCACCGCTTCCCGGCTTCCCGCGGGGCGCCACCCTACGAATCAGATTGGACGCACATGAGTACACCACCAACCAGCACCCCGTCACCAGAGGAGCCCCACACCCCCGAAAACCCCCAGGTGTCCGCGGCGGGACCTGCCGCCCGCGTCTCCGGGGTGCCCCTCGCGGGCGCTACCGGGGCGCAGATGCCGGCCTCGTCGGCCCCCGCTGGCACCGCCGACACCGCTTCCTCGCCCTCGAAGCCCTGGACCGGGCGACGTATCGCCGCCACTACTGCGGCCGTGGCCGCCGGTGGCGTGGGCGCCCTCGCCCTGGGCGCGGGCCTCTACCTCGCGGGCGATGCCGCGGTGGGCGCCATCACCGGCACCGACCAGGGCTCCTCGAGCACGTCCGAGACCGGCCATCCCGGTCAAGGTGGGTTCGAGCGCGACGGGCAGGGCCCGGGGCACCAGGTTCCGGGCGGTCAGGGTCCGGGCGGCCAGGCACCCGATGGGCAGGCGCCCGGCAGCGGGCAGGAGCAGGGCGGTGGGCCGCGCGGCGTTCCCGGGAACGGGCAGCAGCCGGGCGCTCCCGCGGACGACTCCGACAGCACCACCTCTGGTGACAGCACCACCACGGACGGGTGACGAGCAGACGGGTGAACGACGGGCGGGCGAGCGAGATGGTCAGCCGGGCCCTCGCGCCCGGGGTCTGGCCCGGGGTTTAGCTGCTCGGCCCCGACACTTCGCGCGCCTTGCCGTCGGCCGCCGCCTCGGTTGCCGCGCGGGCGGCGGCGCTGCCCACCACCGCGCTGTAGATGCCGCATGCCAGGACCAGCACGCAAGCGGCGATAACCCCGACGGCCATAGCGCTGACCGTCAGCGCCTCGAGCGCCATGGGAGCGAGCACGAGAAGGGCGCCCACCATGAGCAGCAGCCCCGCCAGAATCGTGGGGCGTTTCGCGCGGCGGTGCGCGGCCAGCCACGCCTCGTCGCTGGCCAGAGTGGAGGCGATGCGGATGCCCGCGAGCGCGTTGCGCCCCATCCTGCCCGATGCCGTCGCGGTCGCCACCCAGATGATGAGGAGGCCGCTCGCGAGCAGTACGAACGCGAGCACGCCGAGCAGTGCCTGTTCGGTGAGCGTCATGGCGCCACTGTAGAGACCGGGCCTGAGTCCGTCATCGCTAGGCGCATGCCCTTGTTCGATGAGGTGTCGTCGGCCCCGGAGCTCGTGCGTGCCGCCACTCGGTAGCGGTTGCAGTAGGAGTCGTGGCACAGGAACGAGCCGCCGCGGATCACCCGCGCGCTCCCCTCGCCAGCGGAAACGTCCCACGCGTCCCGGCACCACTCCCACACGTTGCCCGCCACGTCGAAAAGCCCGAAGCCGTTCGGAGGATAGGCGCCGACGGGCGAGGTGGCCGCGAACCCGTCGGCGCACGTGTTGTGCGTTGGGAACTCGCCCTGGAAGATGTTGCACATGTGGGCGCCGCCCGGGTGGAGATCGTTGCCCCACGCGTACCGGGCCTGCTCGAGGCCGCCGCGCGCGGCCTTCTCCCATTCCGCTTCCGTGGGCAGACGGAGCCCGCACCAGCGGGCGAATGCGTCGGCATCGCGCAGGGCCATGTGGACGACCGGGTGCCGGGCGCGATCAGCGACGGTGCTGCCGGGGCCTTCCGGCTGGTCCCAGCGGGCCCCGAGCACCGCGCGCCACCACGGGGTATACGGCGGCAGGGGAGATGATTCGCGCGTGCGTTCATCCAGGTGCCCCGCGAACACGAAGCTCCACTCGAACTCTTCAGCCACGGTCACGTACCCCGTGTCGTCCACGAACGCGGCGAACTCCTCGTTCGTGACAAGGAACGGGTCGATGCGGAATCCCGGCACGGTGATGGAGCGGACGGGGCCCTCCGCATCAAGCGGGTTCGCGTCGACGTCCGCACCACCCATGAGAAACGCCCCGGCGGGAACGGGCACGAGCCGCTCGCCGATCGCGCGCGCGACGGGGTGCAATCGCGGCGCTGCCGGAGCCTCGTGCGGGGCCGACGGTTCCACGCCCTCACAAGCGGCCCGAGGACCCGAGGACGGCGCACAACAAGGGTGGGGTGTGGTCATGGCGACGATGCCCTTCTGCTTGCCGTGCTTGGCGCCGTAGGCCCATCATCTCGCACGCGCTCTCACCCCTTCACCGCGCCGCTCACCAGGCCGCGCCCCATCCGGTTCTGGACGAAGCAGAAGAGAATCATGACGGGGATGGCGATGACGGTTGAGCCCGCCATCACTCCGCCCCAGTCGGTGTCGCGCAGACCCTGCTGGAACGTCTGCAACCAGATCGGGAGCGTCACGGAACTATCGCGGGACAGCACGATCAGGGCGAGGGTGTATTCGTTCCACGAGTGAAGGAAGGAGAATACGCCGGTGGAGATGATTCCCGGGGCAAGAAGCGGCAGGGTCACCCGAATAAACGCGCCGATGCGAGTACAGCCGTCCACCATGGCAGCCTGCTCCAATTCGTCAGGCACTGCCTCGACGAAGCCACGCATCATCCACACGACGAACGGCAGGACGCCCCCAATGTAGAGCAGGGAGAGCCCAGCGACGGAGTTGAGGAGCGCCCACCCATCCAGCATTCGATACTGCGAAATGAACAGCGCCTCGGCAGGGATCATCTGGACCACGAGGATCGCCACGATCAAGGTCTTCTTACCGCGAAATCCGAATCGTGCCAGCGCAATGGCCGCGAGGAACGAGCCAACCGTCGTCACCGACACCGTGATGACCGCAGCACTGATCGACGTGCCGAAGGCGCTCCAGAACGACGGATCCGTGAAGACCGAGACGTAACTATCCGTGCTGGCCGGAATGGGCAGCAGGCGAGGTGGGGTCGACAGCAGGCCACTCGGCGTTTGCAGGGACGAGTTGATCATCCAGTACACCGGGATGAGCCAGATCAGGGCGATGGCTACGAGCGCCACGTTGATGAGGGCCCGCTTGGTCGTGGAACGACGCCTGCGATGGGCACCAGGACGACGGTTCTGGGGCATCAGACCTCACCTCTCGTGAAGAGCATGTGAATGTACTTGCTCGTCAGAAGCACAGTGATGAGCAGGATGATCGTGGCTATTGCCGAGGCGGTGCCGTAGTCCCCCTGCGCGATTCCTACTTGGTACACGTATGTACCGAGCAGGTTGGTTTCGCGCGAGATCCCTCCGGACTGTTGCAAGACATAGATGTGAGTGAAAACCCTCAGGTCCCAGATCACCTGCAACACTCCGATGAGTGTCAGGACGGGCATGATGATCGGGACCATGACGTGCCGCACCCGGTTGATGTAGCCAGCACCGTCAAGTGACGCCGCCTCCAACAGCGCGTCATCCACTTGCGTCAGTGCGGAGTAAATCGTGATGGTTGCCAGCGGCATGGAGGCCCACACGATGACCGCGGACGCGATGAGGAAGAAGGTCCAGTAGCTCCCAGCGAGCCACGAATACCCTTCAAATTGCTCGAGCCCCAAGGCCACGAGCAGGTGGTTGAGAAGCCCGAATCGTGCATCCACGAGCCATTGCCACACGGTCAGGCTGGCCAAGAGGGGCATCGCCCACACGAGCACCAGCACGATGTTCATGACCGTGCGGGCCGTCGCGGAGGCTTCCCGCATCAGCAGGGCGATCCCCACGGCAAAAATCATCGTCCACCCCGCGGTCCAGGCACAAAACGCCAAGGACTTCGCCAGAACCGACCAGAAGTAGGGGTCTTTGAGGATGGCGATGTAGTTGTCGAGGAACACCCATGTGGGCGGATTGCCAAACTGCTGGGCTAGCCCAAACTCCTGAAACGACATGACGAACTGCCGCAGCATCGGGTAACCGAGAACAACGATGATGAGGATGATCGCCGGGGCAAGGAGGAGGTAGGGCGCCAGGCGGGACGACAGCGCCGGGCCACGATTCGGATGGCGAGTCGAGGAGGCGCCTCGATCGGGCGTTGCTGGGCGGGAGGGCACTCGCCTCACTCCCCGCTGTTGAGGATGTCTGCCAGACGCTGGCCGTAGTCCTTAGCGGTCGCTTCCACGTCTCCACCCTGCGCGATGGCGGTGAAGAAGTCCCGGATGACGTTATCCCCCGCGGCCACTCCCCACCGGGGCGTGTTCGGCGTGAGCTTCGAGTTTTCAACAATCACCGGCGAAATCTCGCCAAAGGCACCGGAGACGGTGACGTCGAACTCGTCTGTTCCCGGCACCCATCCGTCGTCGGCAAGAAGTTTCTGGAACTCTTCGGTGAAGATGATCTTCAGTGCTTCACGTGCCAGTTCGGGGTTCGAGGCATTCTTGGCGAGGGCAACCACGGATCCACCCGCAAAGGTCTTGCCCACCGATCCCTCTTCGAGACCGGGCAACGGCATGACCGCCACCTTGTCGGCCTCCCACAGCGCGCTGTCAATTTTGACTCCGACGTTGCCTGTGCCGAGCAGTACCCCAACCTTGTTCTCGTTGAAGTACTTCTCAAATGCCTTTTGTGAGGACTGCGAGTCCAGCGCGTACGTGGTCCCTTCGCGGAACAGGCGCTGAATGCGGGTGAGCGATTCAATGGTCGCCGCATCGGTCAACATTTCTACCCATGTGTCCCCGTCCTTGCGAGCAAAGTCCCCGCCGCCCGCAAACATCACGGATTCGACGCCGTGGACATCAACGGCCGCGAGGTACATTCCGGAGAAGCCCGGGGTCTGATCTGGGTTGGCAGCGCCGAGTGCGACCACGGCATCAGCGAAATCCTCGAGGGTGCGAGGCTCATCTAGGCCCGCAGCAGCGAAGAGATCCTTGCGGTAGTAGATACCGCGGGCCCCCGCATAGAGGGGGAGCGCGAACTTCGTGCCGTCCCAGCTGCCCGCATCGACGAAGCTCTGAATGAGATGGTCTCCCCCCACCTCGTCGTAGAGGTCATCGAGGGAGGCGAATGCTCCAACACTGGCGAAGGTCGATGTTTGCGTGTTGCCCGTTTCCACCAGATCAGGACTCTCGCTAGCCGACGCGAGCGACGTTTGGAGCTTCGAGACAATGCCATCCCACGGCTGGATCTCGATGGTCAGGGTGTTGCCCTGCTCCGCGTGTTTTTTGTTGAAGGTTTCTGTCAAGTACGACTGTGCCGCGTCAGATATGGACCCTTCCATGAACCACACGCGCACCGACTGGTCGCGGATGTCGGAGAGGTCCCGTTGCTCTGCGGAGCTGGTGCCGCCGGAGTTTCCGCAGGCACTGGCGGTCATAGCGAGAGCTCCGACCGCACCGGCTCCAAGGATGCCTCGACGAGAAGGAAGGGACGCGGTGGGATGCGAGACGGTCAGCATTGAACTCTCCTGTCCAAGAAGGTATGCACGTGCGGCGATGCACGGTGCTGGTGTCAGACTATGACACAGATGCAGCTCTGTCCAGTCTAGTGACACTTTTTCCTTCCAAGCCCCACCAAAACACCACCAGCGGCGGCGGACGACATGCCGAGCACCGGCGCCATACCCGCAATACTGTTGACTTGCTTGACATGAGAAACAGATCGATCTACCGTGTCCGTACGGACGGGACCTCACGCAATGTTCATGCCTCGTGTGAGCTGCACTCCTCCACTCATCGACATGCCCAATGAAGGGATGCACAGATGCGACACCGTTTCCTCGCCCTCATCACCACCGGGGCGCTCATCGCGTCAAGCGCGATTTTCGCGCCCATTCCACAGACGCCCGTTGCTCACGCCGGACCCATCGCGCCAGCGATACCCGCAAACGACTCCGCCGTTCATGAAGCCACGCCGGGCTCTCGAATCGTGTTCCAGGATGACTTCTCGTCGAACGACGGGGCCGGGTGGACCACATCATCGTCGAGCCAGGCATCCATCACCTTCGCGGACGGCGCTGTCCACGTGAAAGGGGGTGGGCCAGAGAACCGCATGATGACGAAGCGGAGCCTGAACGTTTCCTCGTTCACCTTCAGCCTCGATCTGTCCCTTCACGAGGGCAACTCCAACAGCGCTATCAAAGTTGGGTTCCTCGCCGACTCCTCTGGCGCTTCCCGATTCCAGATCACCTATGACGGCCCCAACCGGAGACTGAAGCTCGAACGCGTGGACAATGGCGCCACAACCGTGCTGGCTCAGACTCAGAACGTGAGCCTCGGAACAACGCCCGGGCACCCCGCTCACCGCATCAGCATCCGGGTCGAAGGCGATAGCGTCACTGCGAGTATCGACGGCGCGCCACTCCTTCACGCACCTGCGTCGGGAGTGGCGCAAGCGCAACCGGGACACATCCTCATCGCGAGCCAGTACCCGAAGCAGGACTACAGCGTGGACAACGTCGAGGTCACGACCATCGTGCCGGAACAGAGCGAACGCTATTCAGTTGAGCTCGCCACCAGCACTGACGGGACACGAGACTCCAACCCCACCACTGCAGGTGGCACGATATCGGCTAGCCGTACCGAAGGGGCGGCGGGAGACTCCGTGACCCTGCACCACTCCGCGCGACCCGGCTACACCTTTACCGGCTATCAATCGTTCCTGCTTGAGTCGGGCGCGAGCACGGACGGTCTACTGACCTTCACTGACGGGACCTTCACGCTCGACGACAAGACGGGAAGCGTCCTCATTGTCGCGACCTTCGAAACCCTGCCGGAGGATCCCCATCTGCTGTTCCAGGACACCTTTGACGGCACCTTCAACGGCCACGGCCATTTTGACGTGCCGACAGACGGATCCGCCTCCGTGTCGGCGGGCGAACTGCGGATAGCTCCCACGACCGGACCCTCGCACCTTCGCCTGAGTCCGTCTGTCTTTGCCGGGGCACAGGACTACCGCATTGAGCTCGATGTTCGGAAGGCAACCACGACGCCGGGAACAACCCAGATTGCCTTCCGGGGCGAGGGCGCGACTGATCGCTACGTGCTCGCTCTCAACGGGTCCAAGGCCATACTCCGGCGACTCGACTCCCACGGGAACAATGTGGAGCTGACGAGCCTGGCCTACGTCCTGGACGGAACCTCGCGGACACTGTCGATCGCCGTCACTGGCCCCACCGTCTCCGTCACCTCCAATGGGGCGCCGCTGATTTCTTACACCAACACGGACACGCCGGGCGTGGACGCAACGCCGTGGTCGAACTACGGTCCCGCGTTGTCGCTCATTAACATGACACCCGGATCGGATGTGGCGTTCGATAACGTCTCCATCACTCGAGCAGCACACGACATCGAACTGGCCACCGCCGTCGTCAACGACGGAGCAGAGGATCCTGATCGCGCGAGTGGATCGGTAAGCCTCTCGACATACACCGCCCAGGCTGGACAAACAGTGTCCTGGGAGCCGATTCCCAAGGGTGGCTTCACGTTCGTGGGCATGGATGTTGACGGACAGCGCATCCATGAACAATCGATCAGTATTCCTCATGGCGCGCAGACGACCATGACCTTCACGGCGCACTTTGCCCCAGCTCCCCAGACCGGCACCGCTACGTACTACATCGACTCCGCCGCCGGGAGCGACGCAAACGATGGCCTCACCCCAGAGTCTCCCCGCGCGACCTTGCCGACCAAGAACGACGCCTTCTCTCCGGGGGACACGATCCTGATCAAGAATGGGAGCGCCTTTCATGGTCCCGGAGCACTCCTCGCCTTCAGCGGCTCCGGCACCGCAGGCAATCCGATCAGCGTTTCCACCTACGGAGACGGGCCGCGCCCCCAACTGAACGGTGACGGGGCAATCGAGAACGTAGTCGAGCTGTCCAACCAGGAGCATATTTCGATCTCCGGCTTGGAGATCACCAATACTGCCGCCGACTTTGACGCGAGCTTTTCTCTCAATGCCAGCACCAACACCACCAGAAACTTGCGTGGAGTGAACATTACCGCGCACGACTTTGGGGTCGTCCACGGCATCAGCCTGACCGACCTTTACCTCCATGACATCAATGGCAACCTGCGAACGAAATGGAATGGCGGCATCTTCTTCGATGTTCGCGCCACGGTCGATGGTGGAAAGCTTCGCGGCATACCGACGAAGTATCACGGCGTGCGCATTGAAGGAAATACGCTCGAGAGGATCGATCGCTCGGGCATCAAGCTCGTCAGCTCCGACTGGGCGAACCAATCTCTGACGAACTCTCCCCACCTGCCCCTGCACTGGTACCCGTCGACCGATGTGGTGGTGCGGGACAACAGCATCCGTTACATGGGCGGGGATGCCATCACCGTGCGGGATACCGATGGCGCTCTCGTCGAGTACAACCTGGCTCGCCACTCGCGCTATCAAGACACCGGGTACAACGCGGGTATCTGGCCTTTCCAAGCCACCAACACCGTGGTGCAATTCAACGAAGTCTCACACACCCATGGCGTGCAGGACGGCCAGGGGCTCGATGCCGACCACGTGTCCGCCCACTCGGTCATCCAGTACAACTACTCGCATAACAACGAGGGCGGCTTCGTTCTCATTATGAACGGCTTCCCCCACACCGCTCCCACGATCCGCTATAACGTGAGTCAGAACGACGCGGACAAGACTTTTGAGTTCTCCCGCGGAACGCCAGCCGGGACAGCCATCTACAACAATACCGTGTACTCCGAAACTCACCTTCGGGGCCCGCGCGGAGGGATCTTTGATCTTGCCAATTCCCGGGCCGGGACGGGCAACCGCGAGGTCTACATTTTCAATAACTCGTTCCACTTTCCAGCCGGGCAGAAGGTCTACGCAGGCGAAGCGGCAACGATGCAGTCAAAGATCCAGCTGTTCAACAACGCCTACGACGGCGGGATGGCACCTCCCGCGGAAGAGCAGCGGGCGATCACGGGAGCGTCGCAGCACCTTCCCCATCCGGGAAGTGCCCCGAGCGACGGCGCCGACTCGCCGCTTGTCGGGGTCTCCTCACCTGGCGCGTTCGCGGGCTACGTTCCAGGTCCCGATTCTCCACTGATCGATGCGGGCGTCAGCATTGACGACATCCTGCACCGCTATGGCGGCACCGCTACCGACCGCCGCTCCATGTCCCCCACCCAGATTCATGAGCTCGCTAGAGAGGGGCGCAGTATCGATTTCCTCGCTGGTCATCACCTTCCGGACGTTCCGGGCGCCACCTATTCGGTGGACTTCCTGGGCGCTCCCCTCCCCGGCCCCGGCTCTCCGGGAGGGATCACCATTGGCGCCATTCACGCCGTGCCGGATGGCGGGGCTACCCCCTCCACGAGGCATTCTCCCGATCCATCGCTGGCCACTCTGGCCCGGCAGCAGTCGCTTCCGCGTCACCGCTGATGATGCATCCAGTCAGACTGCCGGGGGCTTCTCCCCTCTGCGAGCGGAGACTTGCCGCAGTGCGGGCAGCGGCCGTGCTCGTGGCGTGCATGCTGCTGGCGCTCACCGGTTGCGCGTCCTCGACGCACGGTATTCGGACGGAGGTTGCCGAGACGTACCGCGCAGCGCATCGGAGTTCGGCGGAGGATCTGAAGCGTCAGCAGCGAGACATCGCCATTCTGGAGTGGGCGGCCGAACTTGGCATTGATACGGATCCCGAGCTCGCGACTGCACGGGGACCCGGGCAGAGGGAAGCAGAGGCGCCGGGAAAGGACGGCTCTCAGGCGTGGACATCGCACATTCAACGCGTGGAGTTAGCGGAACATAGCATCGTCGCGCTAATTCTCGCGGAACTCACCGAGGCAGAGGTGCGCGAGTATTACGATCGGCATCTCTCCATGTTCGCGCGCCAGGACATCCTGATGCTCGAGGTGACCGAGTGGGAGAACTCCCGGGCGGTCGGGACTGTCGACCTGCAGATTGATGAGTCAAATATCCGCGCGCTGTCGGAAAGTGACGAGTTGCTTGTGTCCGCAGCGGTGAATCTCCACCAAGGCGATAACGTCACGATCCATCGCGGCACCGGTCGGTTTGCGCAGGTGCAGTGCGTGTCTCGGGAGCCAGGGGGCTCGTATGCTTTCGATGAGGTTGTCCAAGCGGCCAGCTTCCAACTCGCCGCCGAACGGTTTGAGGCCCACCTGAAACGTCGGGTATCGGAGCTGCCCTAGCCCACTCCCCTCTTGACCCGCGTGACCCCGAATCGCTCAGTAGCAGCGTTCCCGGAGGGGCCTCACACGTGCAGTGGACGGCCCACCACTCCGGAATGCGCGAGGGTATTGAGTTCGTGCCGCAACCGCTCCTCCACATCGTCCGCTTGTAAGGGAGCACCGCACCAAGCAAGCTCCGCGACGGCCAGCAGCCTCGGGAACAGCTGGTAGTGCAGGTGCTCTCTGTCAACGATGAACTCCGTCCAGACCGCTGCTTGGATGCCGAGCATGTGGGCGGAGTCGGGGATGGGCATGGCGATGATGTCGCTGGAGGTGAATGCACCGTCCATGCCAGGAGGTTCGTGCTCGCCCTCGCCTTCCACGCGATTGAGGTACAGGGTGCGGGCGTCGGCGAGCACGAAGGCATGACCGCTTGCGAGGGCTTCGGCAACCCCCTTCTCGCCTCGCCACGCAAAGAGGATCTCGTCTCCGCGCAGCGACGTGGATGCCATCTCGTCCCAACCGGCGATCCGTCGGCCATGCCGGTCCAGGACCGCACGGGCATGGGCCGTAAAATCGGACTGGAGGAGCGCTCCGAATCCTGATGTGGCCCTTTCCCCGGGGGCATCGTTCGGCTCCGGGTGCAGGCCGGTAATACCTCCACGCTGGGAGTCTCTGCGCCGACGGGGATCGTCGATGCCCAGGGGGGCGGCGCCGTATCGCGCGGCCAGGTCGGGGTCGGCTTCCCATGCGCTATACCTGCACTCGTCACCTCCCACGTGGACGATCCCGAAGGGGAAGAGCTCGCAGACCGTGGTCAGGACATCGTCGATGAAGGCGAAGGCCGTGGGGCTTGGCCACAGTATGTCGTTGCGGTCTGCCCAGCAGTGTGGATCACCATCCTTGAGCGCAGGGTTGCCGAGTTCGGGGTAGGCGCGGATGGCGGCGCCCATGTGTCCAGGGAGGTCAACCTCGGGGATGATGTCGATCCCGAGTCCACGCGCATGTGTCACGATTCTTCGTATGTCGTCGTGCGTGTAGAAGCCCGTAATGTCGAGACCTTCGGATCTGCGTGCCGCTTCGTCGATCTTCGTGGTGGGCACGTTCGTGTAGTCGTCGTAGCGAGGACGCTTCAGGTGCGCCCCCACCTGGACAAGGTTGGGCCATCCGGGCACGGGCAATCGCCAGCCCGCATCGTCGGTCAGGTGCCAGTGGAGCCTGTTAAAGCGATAGCGAGCCATGACATCCAGGAGTTCGATGACGACGGCCGGGGGCCAGAAGGTGCGTGCCGAATCCAGCATGAGTCCTCGCCATTCGTATGCGGGTTCGGCTGGGGCGTGAGGGCCGGGGATCAGCGACGGCGGGAGTGCAGACAACGGTGTCGACATGGATGAGTACCCCAATGCAGGTGTCACGTATTTTGACAAACTCTATCAGGTCTCTTCCTGGCGCCGGGCTACACTTCCTCTATGCGCTCAAGCCCCGGGACCACTCGCCGCCTCCTCCTCGATGAACTCATGAGGAACGGCCCCAGCCACAGGGCTGATCTCGCTCGCCGCCTCCGGGTCTCGAGAACCACGGTCACCAACCTGGTCAACGATTTCGTGGCAGCTGACCTCATGAACGCTGAAGACCCGGGTGAGGGCGAAGCTCAGCTCAAGCACCCCATCTCCCTTTCTCGCAGGTCTGGGATGATCGGCTCTGTCGTGCTGCGGCACGACTCGTGCACAAGCGCCCTGGGCACGTGGGACGGCTCTTTCACCAAGGTGGAGAGCACCGAGCTGACCGCCGAGATGACTGCCGATGACCGTTTGGAGATTGCCCACGGCCAGCTCCTCGACATCATGGATACCCACGGCATTGCCGCGGGCGATGTCCACCGCATTCACCTGGCCATCAACACGCAGTGCGACAAAACCACCGGCGAGGTGGTCACACCGTCGGGCCATGGCCTGTGGGACGGTTCCAACCCCCGCACCATCGCCGAAGGCTGGGGCCTCGGCGCGGTCGACGTAGAGAACTCCGCAAGACTGATGGGCCTCGCGGAGCACTTTGCCCTGAGCGCTCCGCGCCCGGAGCACACCCTCTACGTCCACATGTCGTGGGGCGTCACGCTCGCCCACATTGTCGGCGGGCAGCTCATCTCCGGCGCTCACGGCGGCGCCGGAGAAATCGGCCACATGACGATTGACCACCGCGGTTTGCCCTGTGCGTGCGGGGGGCGCGGCTGCCTGATGCAGTATGTCTCCCTCGGTGCACTTCAACCGCGCCTGGAGGCGGTGCTCTCCACCTCGCTCGCCACAACTGCCGACATCACCGAGGCGTGGGCAGGCGACACTCCCGCAAGCCGGATGATCGTCTCCGACGTGGGTGAAATCCTCGGCACGGCACTCGCTGGCGTGTGCAACCTCCTCAACCCCACGCGGATTATCCTCGGCGGTGAAGTGGCGGCAGCGGGTGAGGGGCTTCGTTCGGCAGTCGAGCGCAGCCTTTTGATCCACGCGCTTCCCCTGACAGCGCGCTCGCTGCAGGTGACGCTCGGGGCGAGTCAACCGGATCCGACCACGGTCTGCACCGCGGGGCTGGCACTGACCCGCTCCCACGAAGCTTTCCGGGCCGAGGGCCTCGAAGCGATCCTTGAGCGCATGGCGTCATAGGTCCCGCGCATCGGCCGCTCGCACAGCGCCACGCCCCTGCCTCTCTCCCCAGTCAGCGACCACTACTGTCGCGTAACGTGACACAAAACTCAGTGCGGGGAGGATTCAGCACCGCACACCTCACCCCTTGAGCAGCACGTACTCCCAGCCGCCCAGGCGGCGCTCGCCCGCGCGCTCCGCGGGATCGACGTTCGACAGCAGCACCTCGGCGCCATTCGGCCACCATTCGTCGGGTACCTCAAGCGGTGCGCGGGAGAAGTTGGCGAGGGCGTAGAGCGCGGCGCCGTCGGCCCCCGGCCTGCGAATGGCCCACAGGCGGCCGAGGCCCGTGCTGCCGGGCTCTCCCTGGCCGGAGCTTTCGACGGGGCCGAGGAGTTCGAAGTCTCCGCTCACGAGGAGGGGTTCGCTGTGGCGCAGGGCAATGAGGGCGCGGTAGAACTCGAAGACGGAACCCTCGATGCCCACTTGGGCGGCGGCGTTGATGCTGGCCGCCTCGGGGTGGGTGCCGATCCAGGGGGTCGTGCCGTCGCTCGTGAATCCCGCGGCGGTGGCGGTATCGGCGGTCCACTGTACGGGGGTGCGCGCGTTGTCGCGGTTCATGTCGCTGATGCCGGGCAGGAGGTCGGCGAAGGTGCCGTGGCCGAACTTTTCGGCTTCGCGCACGTAGTTGAGGACCTCGATGTCGCGGAACTCCTCGAGCGCGGCCCAGGGGTAGTTGATCTGGCCCAGCTCCTGGCCCTGATACACGTAGGGGGTGCCGCGGTGGGCGTGGAGCATGCCCGCGAGCGCCTTCGCGGACCGCACCCGCCATTCGGGCGAGTCGTCGCCCCAGCGGGAGACGGAGCGGGGCTGGTCGTGGTTCTCCACATACAGGGAGTTCCAGCCGCCCGCGGCCGCGACCTCGCGGTCCCACGCGGCGAGGTTGCCGGCGAACTCCCACAGGCCCAGGGCGCGCGAGGGCTCGAACTTGTGGCCGTCGTGCTCGAGGCCCACGTGCTCAAACTGGAACACCATGTCCAGCTCGCGCCGCGTCGGGAGGGTGGTGAGGAGGGCGTCGGCGGTGGTGATGCCGGGGGTTTCACCCACGTTGACGAACGCCTTCGGGAAGCGGTCGAACACCTCGCGGTGCATTTCCTGCATGAACTCGTGGAAGCGGGGCCCGCTCATGACCATGGCGAACGCGGAGCCGAGCCCGTCCTGGGTGGCGGGGCCGTCGGGCAGGCCCTCGGGCTTGGAGATGAGGTTGATGACGTCCATGCGGAACCCGTCCACGCCCCGCTCGAGCCACCACCGCATCATCGCGTACACGGCCTCGCGCACCTCGGGGTTTTCCCAGTTCAGGTCGGGCTGCTTGCGGGAGAACATGTGCAGGTAGAACTGCTCGGTGGCCGCGTCCCATTCCCAGCCGGGGCCGGAGAACGCGGAGTCCCAGTTATTCGGTTCGGTGCCGCGTTCGCCGGGCACGAGGCCCTCGACCTCGCGGGCGTCGCGCCAGATGTACCAGTCACGCTTCGCGCTCGCGGTCGACGAGCGGGAGTCCTCAAACCAGGCGTGTTCGTCGCTCGTGTGGTTGACCACGAGGTCCATGACGAGGCGGATGCCGCGCGCGTGCAGGGCGGCAAGCAGTTCGTCGAAGTCGGCGAGAGTGCCGAACGTCGGGTCAATCGCCTGGTAGTCGGAGATGTCGTACCCGTTGTCGTCCTGCGGCGAGCAGTAGATCGGCGACAGCCACACCACCTGCACGCCCAGCGCGGCCAGGTGGTCCACGCGGTCGATGATGCCGCGCAGGTCGCCGATGCCGTCGCCGTTGGAGTCGGCGAAGCTGCGCGGGTAGATCTGGTACACCACCGCGTCCTTCCACCACGTCGGGTCGGTGGCGTCGGGCGCGTCGGCCAGCGGGGGAACGGGGAAGAGGGCGGGGGTGGTGCTCATGGAGCTCTCACTTTCGTGGGTGCGGGAGTGCGGGCGGGGCCGACGGGGACGGGGCGGGCCGGGCGTGGGCGGGCAGCCGGGGACGGGGCGGGCCGACGGTGCTACGTGCCCCCGTCGGCCCGGGAACCTAAAAACTAGCGCTGCGAGCCGCGCATGACGCCGGAGATGATCCACTTCTGCGCGAACACGTACACGAGCGCCATCGGGGCAATCGCCATGAGGTACGAGGCGAAGGAGACGGGGTAGTTCGTGTTGAACTGGCCCTGGAACACGTACTGGGCCAGCGGCAGGGTTTGCGAGTCGGGGTCGGAGAGGATCACGAGCGGGAGCATGAAGTCGTTCCAGGCCCACAGGCAGGTGAGGATGCCGACGGTGGCGTTCATGGGCGACATGAGCGGGAAGACAATCCGCCAGAACACGCCCCACGTGGAGGCGCCGTCGAGGCGGGCCGATTCTTCGAGTTCTTCGGGCAGCGACTTCAGGAAGCTCACGTACAGCATGATGTTAAACGCCAGGCCGTAGACGGTGTAGAGCAGGATGAGTCCGGCTTCGTTGTCGATCCCGAGCGCGGCGGTCTGCTTAACCACGGGCAGCATGATGATGGGGAACGGCACGAAGAGCGCGGCCACGAAGAAGTAGTAGAGGATCTGGAAGCTGCGGCGGTGGAGGTTGCGGGAGATCGCGTACGCCACCATCGAGTTCGTGACGAGCGTGGCCACGACAGCGCCGACCGTGATGATCGCGGTGGTCATGAGCCGCTTCGGGAACTCGGTGAGCTGCCACGCCTCCACGAAGTTGTCGAGGTTCCACTGCTTCGGCAGGCCGAAGCCGGAGGCGGCCAGTTCGGGCGCGGTCTTGAAGGCGGTCACGATCGCGAAATAGAGCGGTACGAGGATGGTGAGGGACAGCACCGCGAGCAGGGCGGTGGTCCACCAGTTCACCTTCGTGTGGGGCCGACGGCGGCGCGGCGCGCGCCCCGGGGTGGCGCTGCCGGGGGTTTCGGCGGCAGTGGGGCTCGTGAGGGATGCGGTGCTCATCAGTTGGCCTCCTTGGACCGCAGGAATCGCAGCTGGGCGAAGGAGAGCACCAGCAGGATGATGAAGTAGATGACGCCGTTGGCGGTCTGGTAGGCGAACTCGCCGCCCTGGAAGCCGTTCTTGAAGATGAGGAACGAGACGGACTGGGTGGCGGTGCCGGGACCGCCGCCGGTGAGGGCCACCACTTGGTCGAAGACCCCGAGGGAGTTCTTGAAGCTCAGCACCATGTTGATGGTGAAGAACGGCATGATGAGCGGGAAGGTGATGGACCAGAACTGGCGCCACGTGCTCGCCCCGTCAATGGAGGCCGCTTCGTAGACCTCTTCGGGCACGGTTTGCAGGCCCGAAATGTAGATGAGGGTGGTGAAGGCGACGCCCTGCCACACGCCCACGAACACGATGGCGAGCCAGGCGAGGGATTCGTTGGCGAGCAGGGAGGTGGAGAGCCATTCCCAGCCGAGCCACTGGCCCACGAGCGGCAGGTTATTCGTGAAGAGGTAGCTGAAGATGTAGGAGACGATCAGCACCGGGAGCATGTACGGCAAGAAGAACAGGCCGCGGAAGGCGTTCTTGGCGCGGATCTTCGAGTTGAGGGCGAGCGCGAGGATCATCGCGACGACGTTCGTGAGGATCGTGGCGCTGATCGCGTAGAGGAACGTGAAGCCGTAGGACTGCCAGATCACCGAGTCCTGGAACAGGAAGAAGTAGTTCTGGAGGCCGATGAACGTCCAGTCGCCGTAGCCCTGGTAGTTCGTGAAGGTGTAGAAGATGCCCTGGACGAGCGGCCACACGAGGAGGGCCGCAAACAGGATGATGGCCGGGATGACCATCCACAGGTGCGCGGGGTCGATCCGGCCCACCTTGGACGTGAGGGGCGCCGGTGCTGGCTTCCCCTGATGGCTGTTCACTGTCAACACGTCGCTTTCTCCTAGCTGTTCGCTGCCATGCGGGCGGTGACCTTGTCCCACTGTTCATCGAGCGTGGCGATGAACTTGTCCACGTTGTGATCGATGAGGAACTGCTGCATGTAGTTGTTGAGGTTGACGCCCTGCGGGAAGTTGTGGTCCGAATAGGTCGCCAGGCGGTCCGTCTCGAAGTACTCCTGGAGGCCCAGGAGTGCTTCGTCGTCGGGCGCGGTGCCGTTGAGGGTCGGGTAGGCCACCTGCTCGCTGCAGTAGGCGAGCATGTTCTCTTCGGCCATGACATAGCGGATGAAGTCCAGGCTGTCCTGCTCGTGCTCCGGCTCACTGCCCATCGTGAGGGCCACGTCGACGCCGGAGACCACGCGAGTGTTCGCGGCGTCGTCGGCCGGGGTCGCGAACGTGCCAAGGCGGACGTCGGGGTTGTAGGAGCGGATCGCGGGGATCGCGTACGTGCCGTGCACGTACATGGCGGCGCGGCCCTGGCTGAAGCCCTGGTTGCCGTCGTTGTAGCCGATCTCGTACTTGTTCGAGTTGCCCATCTGGGCAATCTGGTCCATCTTTTCCAGCACGGGGCGCAAGTGCTCGAAGCTGGTTTCGCCCTTGAGGCGCTCGGCGTACCAGTCGGCCACGTTCGGCAGGAATCCGCCGGAGATCGAGGAGAACATGGGGGCGCCGGTCCAGTTGTCGCCGAAGCCCCAGTAGAAGGGGTCCACGCCCGCGGCCTGGAACGTCTCGCACGCGGCGATCAGCTCATCCCACGTGGTCGGCGGGGTGACGTCGTGCTCCTCGAAGATGTCCTTGTTGTAGATGATTCCCGAGCCGTTATTGGCGAGCGGGACACCGTTGACCTGGCCTTCGGCACCGGCGCCGAGCGAGGGAAGGATGTCCACCACGCCGTCCTGCACGTTGTCGAGCAGGCCCGTGGGGGCGAAGTCGTAGAACACCCCGCTGCGGGCGATGGAGCCGAAGGCGTAGTCGCCGTTGATCGACACGATGTCCGGCATGCTGTTCTTCACGAGCCGCACGCGCAGCGCCGTCACGTTGTCGGCCTGGAAGTTCTGGCGCACGCTCACGCCCGGGGTGGCGGCGTTGAAGTCCTGGCAGATCTGGTCGAACAGCTCGATGGCTTCAGACTTGAACTGGAAGTACTCGAGGCTGGTGGCGCCTTGGCCGCTCCCGCAGCCTGCCAGGGTGCCGGTCGCGCCGAGCGCGGCCAAGCCGAGCATGAAGCCGCGGCGTGAGGGGTGAGCCATTGGTGTCTCCTTGCGATGGACCCGTCAGACGCACTTAGTTTTGCAGCAAAAATAAGTAGCGTCAAGGACTTCGTGCCCCCAGATTTCTGAGCGAGGTCCCGGCCCCTCCCGTCGGCTGCGGCGCCCCCGTCGGCCCCGCGGCTCGCGATCTTCTTGCGGACCTCGCCTCCCACACGAACCCCGTCGGCCCGTGCGACTCCTCCTCATCCCGCCACCCTCACCCCTCCCCCTCCGGCTCCCCTTCTCCCCATTCACACCTCTCCACCCCACACCACCCCGCTGCTCCACTCCCGCTCCCCCCTTCCCCCTTTTCTCACGCTGCTCCATCCCCACTTCCACCCCTTCCTCCCTTTCGCGCCGCTCCTCCCCCGCTCCCCTTTGCTGGCATAGTGGGGGGCGTGAAAGCCCCCGAGCCCCTCGACTGGCACGACCTGCCCGATTCCGCGCGGCGCGTCTACCTCGAACTGCTGCGCTACGGCCCGCTCACGCGCCCCGAACTGGCCGCGCGGGCCAGCCTCTCCCCCTCATCCCTCAGCCGCGTGAGCGCCCCCCTGCGAGAGCGCGGACTCCTGGTCGAAGGCGAGCTGCGACGCGCCCCGCTCGGGCGCCCCACCACACCACTCGATGTCGCAATCGACAGATACTCCCTCATCGGCATCTCCATCACCCACGAATCCATCGTCGCGATCGCCACCGATGCCCGCCTCGGCGTCCTCTCCTCCCGAACCCTCAGCATCACCGACACCTCCCCCACCGCGGTCCTCGACGCCGCCGCGCACCTCGTGGACAACCTGCGCATCGAACTCGCCTCCGCACGCCCCGGCGCCCAGATCGCCGCCATTGGCGTGAGCATCGGCGGCCAGATCGACCGGGCCCGCGTGGTGCGCGAGGCCCCGTTCCTTGGCTGGCGAGACGTCGATGCGGGCGGCATCCTCGCGGCCCGCACGGGCCTTCCCGTGCTCATCGGTCACGACCTCACGGTGCTTGCCGAAGCAGAAAACTGGTTCGGGATCGGCCTCGAAACCGACCGCTTCATCGTCCTCACCGTCGGCATCGGCACCGGCTTCGCCCTCGTGCTTAACAACCAGGTCATCACCGACGCCAACACCGGCTTCGGCACCTTGACCGACGCCATTCGCGGCCCCAACTGGCCCAGCTTCGCCCACCCGGAAAAGCTCGACTACGAGGACCTGTCCCGCGCCGCCCGCGCGCTCGGCAGGCTCGTCGGCACCGCCGCCGCCTTCACCATGCCCCGTGGGGTCGTCATCTCCGGCGAAGCCGCCCACCTGCTCGCCGGCCACGAAGAAGAACTCGACGCCGGTATCGCCGAGGTGCGCCACCACAACGCGAGCGGCCTCGACATTCGCTTGCGCCAGCACGACTTCGCGTTCTGGGCGCGCGGCGCCGCCACCGCCGCTATCCAGTGGATTCTCGAGACCGACAAGGCCCCCGCGCCGCACCTCTGACGGGCACCTGACGGGCCCAGGGGCCGCCCCATCCCGCCGCATACGATGGTGCCCATGAGCAGCCCGAGCGCCCGCGACGACGTCCAGCTCCTGCTCCGCGTCGCCCGCCTCTACTACGAAGAGAACTGGACGCAAGCACAGATCGCCGACGCCGTGGGCTACTCCCGCCCCAGCATTTCCCGCCTGCTCACGCAAGCGCGCGAGGCCGGAATCGTGCGCATCACCATCTCGCACCCCCTCGAACGGATCCTCTCCATCGAGGCGCGCCTCAAGACCGCGCTCGGCCTCACCGCCGTCCGCGTCACCGAGTCCAGCGAATCCGATTCCTTCGACCACCTCGGCATCACCGCCGCCGACCTCCTCGTGCGCGTCACGAGCGACGGCCAGGTCCTCGCCGTCGGCAACGGCCGCTCCGTCGCCGCCGTCTCCCGCCACGTGCCCGACATCAACCGGACCCACTGCACCGTGGTCCAAATGCTCGGCTCCCTGCCCGGCGGGCCACCCTCGTGGGGGCGCGACGCCCCCACCGTCTGCCACCACATCGCCAAGAAACTCGGCGCCACCTCCGCCCGCATGGCCGTCCCCCTCATCGTCGACGACCCCGCCCTGCTGCGCCCCCTCATGCGCGAAGAAAAAGTCGCCACCACCCTCGCGCTCGCCGCCCGGGCCGACGTCGCCCTCGTCGGCGTCGCCGGAGTGGACGCCTACGGCGAAGGCAACATCCTCGCCGAATACATGACCCCGCCAATCCAGAACGCGATCCGCGACGGCGGCGCCGTCGGCCACATCCTCGACCATCACTACGACGCCACCGGGGCCCACGTCCCCACGCCCCTGACGCCGCGCACCCTCGCGCTGTCCCTCGACGAACTGCGGGCCATCCCGCTCGTCATCGGCGTGGCGTCCGGCCCCGAAAAGGCCGGGGCCATCGTGGCGGCCGCCCGCGGGGGAATCCTCAACGCCGTGGTCACCGACTACGACACCGCGAAACTCATGCTCGAGAGGATCGCCCCGCGCCGCTAGATCGTGGCGCGGCGGTTTGCCACGCCGCTCACGATCACGGCAACCACCGCGAGCCCAGCGCCCACGGCCGCGGGCAGCCACGCGCCAAAGCCCGCGAAGAACGGCAGCATCACGTCCCGCTGCACCACGATGATGGCCGCAAGGCCCAGGATCGCCAGGACGGAGACCACAATCGCGACCGTCACCGCCGTGGGGCCGAGGGCGCGGAAGATCGTGCCGAATGCGGCGCCTATGAACAGTGCGGCCAGCGCGTATACCAGGAGGGACACGAAGGCGATGCTCACGTTGCCGCTGCCGAGCGCGGGAACATCGAACACGGGCACCCCCATGAACCAGCCACCCGTGAGCTGCTCCAGCAGAAGCAGCACCACGCCGCAGATCGCCGTGATGAGGGACGTCACGAAAAAGCCCAGCCCGAGGCCCAAAAAGAAGTCTCGCCGAGTGCTGCCGAATGTGAGAGCCATGGCGAACGTGCGGTTGACCGCGAGCGCGCCACTGGAAATAAACGTTCCGGTGATGACGGGGACGATCATCCACACGCCCTCGAATCCGTCCGCCACCTGCGCGGGCAGGGGAAGGCCCGTCACCGAACCCGTGATGAGGCCGGCCACGAGGGTCAGCCCCAACACTCCGAGCAGCATGGTCGGCGCCGCGTAGACCGAATACGAATGATTAATGAAGTACAGGCGGAAGTTGCGCATCGGATAGGACGGCATCGTGGTGCTCATGATTCTCCTTGGGTATCGGCGCCCGCAGCGTGCGGGCGGAGGGAGCAGGACTAGAGGGCGTGCGTGTCGGCGTCTGCGTTGGCGTTGGTGGTGATCGTGGGGCTCTCGTGGTCGAGGATGCCGAGCGCGGCCACAATGTCCTGAAGGCCCGGCGATTCGACGCTCACGTGGAGCGACTCAGCCCGGGCGCGCTGTTCGGGACTCAGCTCGCCGTCGATCAGCACCGAGTGGATGCGGCCCAGGGTCGAGCTCGACACGATCTCCCTGCCGCGCACCACCTCCGCCACCGCGGTGTCCATCCCGCGCACCGTGGTCATGCGCGCGGTCATGGACTCCACCTCGCCGTGCATCGCTACACGCCCCTGGCGCATGAGCACCACGTCCTCCATGAGCGTCACCGCCTCATCAATCAGATGCGTGGACATGAGAATCGTGCGCGGATGCTCCGAAATCTCCCTCACGAGCTCTTCGTAGAACATGACCCGGGCCGTGGGATCCAGACCCAGGTACGGTTCGTCCAAGAACGTGTAGTCGGCGCGGCTCGCGAGCGAAATCGAGATCGCCAGGGCGGAGCGCTGGCCACGAGAAAGCTTCTTGAGCAGCGTCTGGCGGGGAACGCGGAACCTGCCTAGCAGATCATCCGCGCGCTGCGCCTGCCAGCGGGGGTAGTAGGCGGGCAGGGCCTTCAGCACGTCGCCCACCTTGTAGTCGTCGTGCCACCGCTGATCCTCGTGAATGAAGCAGGTGCGTTCGAGGATGCGGGCGTTCTCCGCCGGGTCCTCGCCGTCGATCGTGATCTGGCCGCCGCTGCGGAACATGTGGTGGCAGATCACCGACATGAGGGTGGTCTTCCCCACCCCGTTGGCGCCCACAATGCCGTACACCTTCCCCGGTTCGAGGTGAAGATCGATCCCCCGGAGAACCTGATTCTTCCCAAAGGACTTCGTGACGTTCGTGAGGCGGATCCCGTCGGCTTCTGCCCGGGTGTGTGGTGTGGAGGTCATGAGTTGTCCTCTGTGTAGTGGCGAATCATGGTGAGGAGGTCGGCGGTGCTCACGCCCAGGCGTTCGGCCTCGGCAACCAGTGGCGCAATGTACGTGGCCGCGAGCTTCGCGGAACGCTCCGCGCGCAAAAGGTCCGGACCCTCGGGGGTAACGAACATGCCGAGGCCGCGCCTGCGTTCAAGAACGCCCTGGTCAACAAGGCGATTGAGGGCCTTGCCCGCCGTGGCGGGATTGATCCGCAGATGCACCGACAGTTCGGTCGTGGACGGTACCTGGGCGCCGCTCGGGTAGGCACCGGCGAGGATGTCATCGGCGATCTGATCGGCCAGTTCCATGAAGATGGGGCGGTCGGAGCGAGGGGCGGGCGGGGCCATGGGCACCTCCTTCGGTTCTATGGTTCATTACTCCACTAATGAACCATAGAACGTGCGGGGGTGTCAACCCCCGACTGTTACCCCGCTGTTGCTTCAGTGCCCTTTGGTTTTGGTTCTGCACCCGCCCGTGCTGGTCCTGCACCCGTTTCTCGCCCCGAGGGCTGGCCCCGCGCGTAGAAACGGCGGAACTTTCGCACCCGTGCTGTTTCTGCGCCCGTTTCTCGCATCGCGGGCCCGCTGATCCCCGGCCCAGGCGCGCGGTACCCCCTCGCTCACCACCGCGACACTCGATGGCGACTAAGCACCCCTTAGTCGCCACCCTTTGTCCCCGCGCCAGAACAGCACTCTGTACCTGCGCTCCACATGCCTCCAACCCGCTCCCTCCCCCGCCCCTCCCTGTCCTTTCCCGCTCCATGCCTCGTCTCCCCCACTGCTCCTCGCTCACACACCTCACCCCTCGCCCACTCTTCTCTCCCACTCCCTTCTTCTCTCACCCATTCCTCCGCCCCTCACCCACGCCTCACCTCCTCTTCCTCCCACTTCCCCTCATCTCCCACTCCCTCACTCCCTCCTCTCTCGCCACCGCGACACTCGATGGCGACTAAGCACGTCTAAGTCGCCATCCTTAGTCCCCGCGCCAGAACAGCGCGCTGTACCTGCGCTCCACATGCCTCCGTCCCGCTCCCTCCCCCGCCTTCTCGTGCGCCCCTCGCTTCCTTCCTTCACGCACACCCCGCCCACCACCCGCCCCACCTGCCCCACCCTCTTCTCACCGCTGCGACAATCCATGGCGGCTAAACCCGAGTTAGCCGCCATCCTCTGTCCCCGCACTAACTCACCGTTGATCCCACTCCTCACCCGCGCTCTACTCCCCGGCTCAACCGATCCCCATTCCTCTTCCCTGCACTTGGAGGCCTCTCCGCTCCTCCCTTCTCACCGCCGGAACGATAGATGGCGACTAAGCGCGGCTTAGTCGCCATCCTTTGCCCCCACGGCAACATCGAAGGGCACCAAGAGCGTCATGCACGCCGGAGGGTGGGCGCCGTGAAGTTCTCAGGCAACTGGTGCGGGCAGCGTGAAAGGCCCGCGGGGCACAAATCTGGCGCGCGGGCGTATCAATTCAGCTGGCTACCGCGTCAAACGGGGCCGCGGGAGCTGGTGGGGCCTCGGGAGCTAACGCGGCGCGCAACCAGACCCGGGCAGGTGTTCCCGTGGGACATCACCACGCTTAGAGGCCTGGTCGATGGCACCTGTCACGACCGCCCTGTCGGCGACCTCGACGGTCGTGGAAACCGTCCTCCGCGACCTCAGCGTGGCCCACTCCCTGCCCCTTCGGCCAGCACCTTGAGTCCGGCCAGTACGCAGGGGGTGTCAGTGCAGGGAAGCGTCCGGTTCACCGACACGCCAGCCGGTGAAGCGAACCACCAGCCCCCAGCGGGTGGGGGCGGCGACGAAGGGACCCGCTCGCAGTTCGGCCTCCGGTGGCACGGGGATGACTCGCACCAGCTGCCATGGGCCATCGTTGCTGCGGGCACGGACGGTGATGGCATCGCCGGAGCGGGAGGCTCGGATGCTGACCCGCCCGGAGTTCCACTGAGGCACCGGGGCGACGGACCAATCCGAGCGCGGCCAGGTCACCACGGCCCCGACCTGCAAGGCGCCATCGGCGAACTCGACGCCCGCCTTGATCCAATGCTCCTCGTCGGCGGCGAGGAAGAGGCCCGCTTGATCGAACTGCTCGCTCATCTCCGCGTCGAAATCAACCTCGACGGCCGCTTCGGAGCCCAGTGGAGCGAGGAGCGCATGTTCGGAGGCGTGAACGAAGCCGTAGCTGGTGTGGCGCCAAGCGTCGCTGCCCTCGGCGGCCTCAACCACCAGATCGCCTCCCTCAACCGTTGCTGTGCAGGGCTCGTGGGTCCAGGTTCCGCTGGTCCAGTCGATGGTGTGCATGGTCACGACCCTACAAGGCCTCGGAGCAAACCCCCCGCGCCTTTCACTCCTTCACCTGCGTCTCTCCGCGCCGCCGTTCTGCAGCCCACCACCGCTCTCGCTGCTCCCTCTCGCTGCCGCGACGATAGATGGCGACTAAGCGCGTCGTAGTCGCCATCCTTTATCCCCGCGGCCGCATCGCGTGGTGCGGGCAGTATCGGGGAGCTCGAACGTCTGTGCGCGTGGGGGACGGCGGTCAGCCAGAAGATTGGAAGCGGAAACTCGGCGAGGGGAGCCCAAGGACGGGGTGCGGGCGGCGCCAAATGTCCCGGCCACGAGAAAGGCCCGGGCGCCTGCCGAGTCTGGGTAGGTTAGGGCGATGACACGTCTTTCTGATGTCCACCGCCCGGGTTTCGGGGCTCGCCTGGTGGCCCTGCTCGTGGACTACGCGCTGATCTCGAATGCTCTGCCGGTCGCGTATGTTCTGACGGTCGCGTTCCAAAAGGACCGACGCGGACCTCACGATCTGGTCGCTGGCACGAAGGTTATTGCGCTCCGGTAGTCGACATGCGGGCCGAAGGCTGCCAGGATCCGGCTAGGCGCGATCTTTCGGGCCGGTCATGGAGCGCACAATCCGGGCTGTCAGGCCGGGATTCTCGTCGACGTAGCCGCGGCGCCTCGCCTGGGTGTCGCGCAGCCGCGCGGAGATGCGCCCATCGAGCGGCCTGACGGGCGCACCGGACTTCTCGCTCATGTAGGCGGCGAGCCTCGATGGCGTGGCGCCGCCGTCGAGTCCGGCCTGGTCGAGCGCGAGGATGGTCCCAGTGCGTGTCCACACGAACCAGTAGGCGCCGTCGTCAAGTACTCGGACCACCTGCGGCCAGGGGATCTGCACGTGGTCTCCGGTGAAACCCCGAGCATCCACGGTGACGCGTTCGGCTTCTCCCGCGCGGGCGAAGGGGTCGCGCGCGTGCAGGATCCTGGCGGTGATCCACGGCGATATCAGGTGCCATGCCAGCACGGCGGCGCCCGCGCCCCAGCCGGCATAACGCATGGGACCGGGCGCGAACAGGAATCCCACGGCCACGCAACAGGCCGCGATCAATGCGCGCTGCAGCCCGGCCGACGGGGTCAGCACCACCGCCCGGCACGCCACCAGGCGCCGGATCATCTCCCGCGAGTGCCGGGTGCTGATCTCGTATCGGGCGGCCATGCGTGCTCCTCTCGGTCAGCGAGCGTCTCAGTCCGCATCGAGCGAATCAGCGGCGTCAGGCGCACTGGCCACATCGGGCGCATCGGGCGCATCGTCAGCGTCGGCCGCGTCGGCAACCCCACGGGCGATGCCTTCAAAGATGAGGGCGCCCACGACGGAACCGCCATCGAGCACGCCGATACTGCGCGAGGCCGAATAGGCGGCCCGGCCGTGCACGGCTTCCATCTGGCGCGTCGATTCGGATCCGGCCGCGGCGGCGTCGGCCGCGCGACGCGCAAGCTCCACCACGTTCACTTCGGCCATCCCCGCCCCGCCCACATCAGCAGGGTCCGCACCAGCAGCATCGCCACCAGCGCCATCACTACCAGCACCATGACCTGCACCCGCGTCTACCCCTGCCCGCAGCGCCTGGACTCCCGGCACGAGGGCGTCGAGGATCGTCTTTTCCCCGGGCGCGGATTCGGCCTTCGTCATGATGGTCGCGATCCCGGCCTCGAGCGCGGCCACCGACTGCTCGACACTCGCCGCCGGGACGCCGCGCAGCGCCTTCGCCATCCCCATCAGCCCGAAGCTCAGGATAGTGCCGAGCGACGACGGCGCCGAAGCATTCAGCACCTTCGCCCCTCCCCGCAAGAGCTGACCGAGATCGTCGGTGGCGGTCTCGCCCCCGTCGGCCCCCAGGTAGTCGCGGAGGGCACGGAAGCCGTCGTCCATGGAAATGCCCAGGTCGCCGTCGCCGTTCACCTGGTCGAGCTTCACCAGGTAGTCGCGGTTCTCGCGCATGAGGTCGCTCGTGGCGGCGGTGATGCGCGCCAGAAGGGTGGGGGTCAGCATGTCGTTCACCTGTTCGCGTTGGTGTAGAAGGGAGTGGAGGCGGGGGCTTCCAGAAGTTCCCGCAGTTCGGGGTCGAGCTTGAAAACCGTGATCGATAGGCCGGCCATCTCCATCGACGTAGCGAATTCGCCCACGTGCGGCATCACGATGCGCACGCCGCGTTCGGTGAGCCAGGAGTGCACCGAGCGGTACACGATGTACTGCTCCTCAAGCGGCGTCGCGCCGAGGCCGTTGATCATGACCGAGACCTCATCGCCCGAGGTCAGCGGCATATCCGCGGCGATCTTCTCGAGGACGACCGTGGCGATCTCGCTCGCGCTCATCATGGGCCGCACCTCGATCCCGGCCTCGCCGTGGATGCCCATCCCGAGTTCAATCTCATCGTCGGCGATGGTGAAGGTGGGCTCGCCGACCTTCGGGACGATGCAGGGCGATAGCGCGACGCCCATCGTGCGGATGTTCTCCAGTGCGCGCTCGGTCACGGCCGTCACTTCGTCGAGGCTCCACAGCCGGTCGGCGGCCGCGCCCGCGATCATGTACGCGTACACGAGGCCGGCCACGCCGCGCCGCTTGCCGGCCCTGTCGGCGGGGGCGCTCGCCACGTCATCGCCCACGCGCACGCGCCGGGTCTCAATGTCATCAAAATCGACGTCTTCGCAGGCCATCTCGAAATTGAAGACGTCGCCGTTGTAGTTGCCAAACAGGCACAGCACGCCCGCGCCGCGGTCGCATGCACGGATCATGTCGGCCATCTTCTCCGACGCGGGCGACGCAAACACCTCGCCGACCGCACACCCGTCCAGCATCCCTGCGCCCACGTAGCCGAGGAACAGGGGCAGGTGCCCGCTGCCGCCCGCCGTCACGACGCCCACCTTGTTCGCGGGCGCCTCGTGCCTGGACACGAGCACGCGATAATCGCCGCCCAGCAGCTCAACGGCATCGCCGTGCGCGGCAACAATCCCCTCCATCGTGTCCTGCACGAAGGAATCTGGGGTATTGAGAATCTTTTTCATGGTCTCTCCTTGGGTGTGATGATCGGGGGCCGACGGGGGTGGGTGGTTGGGGAGGCCGGGGCGGGGCCGACGGGTGGGCGGTTGAGCCGGTCGGAGGAGGCTGGCGGGCGAATACGCCCGGCCGGTACGTGATGCCGAGCGGTAGGGCAAACCCGGCCAACACTCGAAGCCGATCGGTGGCCCACCACTCCCTTCCCAGGGCCTCGCTCTTCCTCTTTTCAAGGCCCCTCCCGTCCTCTAGTTTTCGGCCACTCCCCACGCGGCCCGCAGCAGCTCCGGGTAGGGCTCGAGGTGGGCGTAGTCGTTGAGTCGTTCGAGGGTGAAAGTCCTGGTCGGTGAACCCGAGTTGTTGCGGGTCAGCTCGGTGATGCTGCCGTTTTCGAGTCGGACGGCGACCGAGCGCCAGCGCGGAATCGGGGCGCCGAGGGCGTGGGCCGCGAGGGTGCGGATCACCACGCCGTGCGTCACGATCGCCACCCGCTCATGCCCGAGGGCAGCAAGGTCGTCGATGGCGGCCAGAGCCCGTGCCGCCACCGCACCGGGAGCTTCACCACCCGGGTAGGGCAGGTCCTCCCGCATCTCAGCTTGGGCGGCGTGGAAGTCCGCGAATCGCTGCCCGATCTCCGCGTCGGTCAGGCCCTCCATGTCGCCAAAGTTCAGCTCGCGCAGCCGCGGGTCCACGAGGCGTGGTAGATCCAGGGAGGCATTCATGAGGTCGGCGGTCTGCTGGGCCCGCACCATGCTGCTTGAGGCCAGGGCGGTGATGCCCGAGTCCTGCAGCCGTCGGCCCGTCAGTTCCGCCTGCCGCCGCCCAGCCTCACTGAGCCCCACATCCACGTTGCACAGGGTGCTGCTCTGGCGGCCGTGCCGCACTAGATACAGGTGCATGACGCCTCCTCGCGCGGGTGCGGCCGGTTAGGCCGAAACGAACTCGATCTGGCTCGGATACGCCCATTTCTGCAGCTCGTCCTGCGCAAAGGAATCGGGTTCACGGCCCCCATTCGCGGTGAGAGCGTGGTGATACAGTTCCGCCAGTTCCTCGATGTATGCGGCCTTGAGGAAAGCTTCGTAAATGTCGGTGGAGTCCATGGCGACCGCACCGTGCTTTTCTAGGAGCAAGCAATCTGCTTCCAGGGCCGACGCAATGACGTATTCCGCAAGTTCAGCCGTTCCCGGCCTGCCATACGGAGCCACGGGAATACGCCCCTTCGTGAGCCCAAGATTCGCCACTTCGTACACGATGGCGGGAATGGGCTTGCCAAGCACCGCGAAAGCCGTGGCATAGGCCGAATGGGTGTGGGCAATCGCCATGATCTCGGGCCGCGCCTTGTAAATCTCGATGTGCATGAGCACCTCGCTCGTCGGGCGAAGCCCCGACTCGTTCTCCAGCACCCGAGCATCCAGGTCCATGACCACCATGTCTCGCGCAGACATCTGGTCCCGATCCAGGCTCGTGGGGGTCACGACGATCAGGCCCGTGTCCCGGTCTCGCGCACTGAAGTTGCCGGACTTGTGCTTGCACAGGCCGTCGTGCTGAGCGCGCTTCGCGATCTGGCACACGTCCTTCTTGAGTGATTCGAGCATGGGTTGCAGAACTCCTTCATGAGATGAAACGGGGGCCGGGTGCGGGCGCGGCACCGGCGGTGGATGCCCGCACCCGGCCAAGGGAATGGATGGAACGGTTCGGCTAGTTCGCCGCGGGAACGGACTGCTCCGCCATTGCCTGACGGCGCTCCCGAATGAGACTGCGCGAATAGAACACGAAGCACACGAGCCACACCATGAACACGAGGAGCGGAACCACGTTGCCTTCGAGGATCTGCATGAGATGCGACAGCCCGTAGGTGAAGATCGGCGCATCGATACTCGAGTTCGAGATCAGCTGACCCGATTCGAGCTTGACCGCCTTCGTGGAGTTCGCCAGTTCGGTCATGAACGGCGCGAATGCTGTTCCCACCCACAGGAACACGGGGGCGAAAATCGTGCACTGGATGAGCATGCGGATAATGTTTCCGCGGCTCGCGAAGTATGCCGCCACCGCGATGGCAATGTTGATGATGCCGGCGAACGGCAGGATCCCATTGCCCGGAAGCACGAACGCGTAGGCGAGCGTCACGGGGATCGTCCAAATGACCGCGAGCCAAATTTCGTTCGCGCCACCCAGGAACGGCCAGTCCAGACCCACGAACAGCTGCCGATCCTTGAACCGCGCACGCATGAACTCCGAAATCGCGTTCGAGATCGGCTCGAGTGCCTGCATGAAGTACTTCGAGATCACGGGGAACAGCGTGAGGGCCGTGGCCGCCTGAATACCCAGGGTGAGCGTGGCCGCCACATCGAAGCGGGCCAGCACACCAAACAGAATGCCCAGAATGAAGCCGAGCACGTGGTTCTCCGCGAAGAGCCCCACCTTGTCACGCAGATCGGCGGCATTGAACGAGCGGTCCAAACCGGGGATCTTCCGCAACAGCCAGTCGATCGGATACATCGGCGCCGCCAGGAACACCATGCGGTGCGTGATCGTCACCCCGGGAATCCCCGTCATCGTTTCCACCCGGTACTGGTGGAAATCGGCCGCTTTCAGCTCAAACACCACCTGGATCGCGGCGAACAGGAACGCCAGCCACATGCTGTTGGTGATCGCATACACCGCTACGGCGGTGAAGATCTTGCCCCACACATTCCAGAGGTCGGCGTTGAACGTCGAGGTCTGCTTGAGGATGATGAGCAGGATATTGATGCCGACGGCGAGGGGGAACATGAGGAACGCCGCAGGCCACGACCAGGAAATCGTGGACATCGTGGTCCAGCCGCCGTCGGTGATTGGCAGGTTGACGCCAATCGTCTCGGCCATCGCCTGCGCCGCGGGCGTGATGGCCCCGGTCATGAAGCTGATGAGCATGGTCATGCCCGTGAAGGCCACACCCAGGGTGATGCCTGCCGAGAAGGCGTCCTTCACCTTCATCCGCACCAGGAGGCCCGCCACAATAATGATGATGGGCACGAACACTGCCGCCCCGAGCGACAGGAAAAAGTTGACGGAATCTTGAAGGATGTTCATGGCCGGCCCTGAGAGTCCTGAATCGCGGCAATCAGCTTCGCCAATTCCTCATCCTGACCCATGCCCGTCAGGAAGGCGATGCCGTTAATGACGGGGACGGTGCGCTCCTTGCTTTCCCGCACGATCGTTACGTACGCGGCAGCATCACTCAGGTAGCGATCCACCGACTTGAGATCAACGGCCTGCACGTCGGCGTCGATCTTTGCCTCCTTGAGGAGGCGAGCAACCTTGCTCGCTACCGTCTGAGACGTGGCCACGCCACTCCCACACGCAACGATGACTTTTGCACTCATGATGTGTACTCCTTGTATCGAAACGGACCTAGGCGTCAAGCCCGGTCATGGAACTGACCGCAGCGAAATACTCGTCCGCGGTGGAGGCCGCCTCCAGGGACGCCATGAAGGCGGGATCTTGAAAGTTCTCCAGAAGAATCTGAAGCACCTGCACGTGCCCGTCGGCCTTGGTAAACCCGAGCATGAACACGAACTGCACCGGATGCTGGACGTCGTTGTTGCCCATTTCCGCCCACTGCACCGGGGTGGCCAGTCGGATCGGGGCGATGAACGGCACGAGGATGTGCTCGGCATCGCAGTGGGGGATGGCGATGGCTTCGGGCTGCGTGGGCAGCGCCGTGGGGTACTTTCGTTCGCGCGCCTTGAGCGCCTCATCGAACGTTGGCTTCACGTAGCCGCGCTCCACGAGCGTGCGCGCCATGCGATCGAAGAGGTCGTCCTGATCCGCGACCGCCCAGTCCAGTTGCACCAGGTCGCGCTTCATAAGATCCCGCTGCATCGCGGACTCCTTACCTTGAGGTCTTCACGTGCTTTGAAGCTACTCCTGGGCGGTGTGACCCACAAGGCTCGAAGTGAACATATGTGCATGGCGCGGACGACCATAACGACGTGATCCGTAGCCCTGCCAGCGTTTCTACTGGTCTAGGCCTGAACTTACCAGGCCATCTTGCACATATGTGCGCGCATCGCGCGCTTCCCGCGACGGTTCGGGAGGCTGCCGTAAGGGGTCGGGTGGCTGCCACAGGGGTTCCAGCGGTCGCGCCGGTGGTGCCGGCGATCAGCACGACGGCCCCGCGGCCCGCACGGGGACGATAGATGGCGACTAACGACGCGTGAGTCGCCATCTATCGTCCCCGCGGCGATATGGGCTCGCGCAATGCAGGGAACTGGGCAGCGGGTCCGGAGG
>JAUNTX010000002.1:0-295025 GCA_030538475.1 Dermabacter sp. | reverse complement strand
CCCCGCGGCGATATGGGCTCGCGCAATGCAGGGAACTGGGCAGCGGGTCCGGAGGAAAACGAGCCTCACCGGGCGACTCCCTCTTCCCGCACCACACCGTGCTTCGATACCCCTCGTCCCCACACCGCGACTGTCGTCGTCCCCGCACCGCGACGATAGATGGCGACTAACGACGCGTGAGTCGCCATCCTTTGTCCCCGCGGCAGGGGATACTGATCGCATGCGTTTCACCTATGACCTCGGCGATGGGTTCCGGCTCGCGTTGCGCACACTCGAGACCGTCGAGGAGATGCACGCGCTGACGCTCGCGAATGTGGAGCGTCTGCGGCAGTGGGAGCCGTGGGCGCGCGGCGAACAGACGCTCGAGAGCACTACTGCCTTCACGCGGGCTCAGCTCTCCGACTTCGTTGCGGGCTCTGTGGTGCCCACCGTGATCCTGTCGGGCGACGCGATCGTGGGGTCGGCGTCCCTCCGAATGAACTCCTACGCGCAGACGGCTGAGCTCGGTTACTGGATCGACGCCGCGGCGGAGGGTCGCGGAGCCGTCACCCGTGCGTGCGCTGCGCTGCTAACAGAGGTCCCGCAACGGGGCATCCGGCGGGTGGAGATCCGGACGGCAGTGGAGAATGTGCGCAGCTGGCGGGTGGCGGAGCGCCTCGGCTTCACGCGCGAGGGCGTGCTCGCCTCCGCGTTGCCTATCGGCGGCGAGCGGCTGGACGTGGCGGTATACGGGCGCACGTTCCCCGGTTAGCATCGGCCCCGCCCCACCTCAGCAGAGAAAAGTCGGCACCAATGCTGAGCACTGGTGCCGACTTTGTGGAGCGGAAGGAACCCGCGAGCGCCGGGCTATTCGCCTGTCTTCTCGAAGGTGTCGATGGCGCCTGCGCGGCCGTCCATGAACGATTCGATCTTCACGCGGTCGGCGCGCAGTTTGGGGTCGTGCTTGAGGTAGTACCTGGTTTCCTTGGCCACGAGCCCGGACAGCAGGAGCAGGCCGATGAGGTTCGGGATGGCCATGAGGCCGTTGGCCACGTCGGCGAAGTTCCACACGGCCGCGAGCGGGATGGTGGCGCCGACGAACACGATGATGGAGAAGAAGATGCGGTAGGGCATGACGCCGCGGCGGCCAAAGAGCCGTTCGATGCATCGTTCGCCGTAGTAGGCCCAGCCGAGGATCGTGGAGTAGGCGAAGAGGACGAGGCCGACGGTCACGATGATGTGGCCCCATTGGCCGGGTAGGCCGTGGGAGAAGGCGTCGCCGGTCATGGTGGCGGCGAACTCGGGGCCTTCTTTCCAGACGCCGGTCGTGATGATGACGAGGCCGGTGAAGCTGACGACGATGATCGTGTCGATGAAGGTCTGGGTCATGGAGACGAGGCCCTGGCGCACGGGGTGCGTGGTTTGGGCGGAGGCGGCGGCGATGGCGGCGGAGCCCATGCCGGATTCGTTGGAGAAGATGCCTCGGGCCACGCCCATCTGGATGGCGAGGATGAGGGCGGAGCCGGCGAAGCCGCCGATGGCTGCGGAGCCGGAGAAGGCGTCGGTGAAGATGAGCATGACGGCGGCGGGCACTTCGCTGACGTTGGCGATGAGGATCCACATGGCGCCGAGCACATAGAACACGATCATGGCGGGCACGAGCGCGGCGGTGACTTTGCCGATGGACTTGATGCCGCCGACGAGCACGAGCATGGTCATGATGGCGAGGAGGCCGCCCGTGACCCAGGTGGCGATGCCGAAGGAGCCTTCGACGTTGCCGGAAATGGAGTTGCCCTGGGTCATGTTGCCGATGCCGAAGCTGGCGAAGACGGCGGCGATGGCGAAGAAGATGGCGAGGACCTTGCCGACGGGGCCTTTGATGCCGCGCTGCAGGTAGTACTGGGGGCCGCCGGAGATTTCGCCCTTGGCGTCAGTGGTGCGGTAGCGGACGCCGAGGAACGCTTCGGAGTATTTGGAGGCCATGCCGACGATGCCGGTGATCCACATCCAGAAGAGGGCGCCGGGGCCGCCGATGGAGATGGCGGTGGCGACGCCGACGATGTTGCCGGTGCCGACGGTCGCGGCGAGGGCGGTGGTGAGGGCTTGGAATTGGGAGACGTCGCCGCCCTGGGCGTCGGGGTCTTTGCGGTCCCAGAGGGCGAGGCGCAGCGACGGGCCGAGCTTGAACAGTTGGAGGAATCCGAGGCGGTAGCTGAGGACGGCGCCGGTGCCGAGGAGGAGCGGGATGAGGACGAAGGGTCCCCAAATGATGCTGCCGAGCGCGCCGAAGCAGTTCTCGGCGTCGAGGCCACCGCAGTATCTGCCGACGTTGACGAACTGGTCGATGAGGTTCTGGAACATGTGTGCACCGATCCGGGGTTGGTGGGGACAGCGAGCAAGAAGCCGGGGCAGGCGCCAACCCCGTGTGGCACGCCCGCCTGGTGGCAAGCAAACCACACGTCGGGGTGGCGTGTGGCACAAACCCGAAATCTGGTGGGACAAAAGTCCTCCGCGGCGGCGCGGGCCGACGGGGATCAGTCGACGGGGCGCGATGGTCGGGAGTGTGCCGGGTGCGCCGGGGGGGCGCTGCTGGGCCGTGGCGCCGCGGAGTTCTCGCGCCCTAGTGTTGTCGCATGACCGCTTCCTCGCCTTCCGATCCCCCTCCGCCCAGTCCGTCCTCGCTGCCAGGGCCGCACGTGAACGCACCCGTCGGCACTGATGCGGGCCCGTCTGAGGGGTCGGACCACGAGTCTGCCGCGGGGCGGCGCAGAAAGCGTCGCTGGCCGTGGGTGCTGCTCGCGTTCGCGGTGGTGCTGGGTCTCGTGGTGGGGGCGGTGGGCCTCTGGCTCATCACTCCCCTGCCGACGGAGCAGAGCCCGCTCGCGGAGGTGCGGGCGAATGCGGCGGTGGAGGTGACGGAGACGGACACGGCGATCGTCATGCGTCCGGCGGGCGGCGATCAGGGGGGAGACAATCAGGCGGGAGGCAATCCCGCGGTTGATGCTCAGGTAGGCAGCGACCAGGCGGGCGGCGATCAGGCCAGGCCGACGGCCACCCCGTCGCGCGCGCTCCTCTTCTTTCCTGGCGCGCGGGTCGAGGCCGAGGCGTATCTGTGGACGCTATCCCCACTCGTTGAGCAGGGGGTGAGCGTCGTGGTGGCGAAGCCTCGTTTCGGGCTCGCGCTCCTGGATTCGCGCGGGTTGTCGACGTGGACGGAGGCGGCGCCGGAGGTCTCGGAGTGGGTGGTTGGTGGGCATTCGATGGGTGGGGTGAAGGCGTGCGCGGTCGCGAAGGACAACCCCGGCCGCGTGACGGGCCTGTTCCTCGCGGGCAGCTATTGCGCGGAGGATCTGAGTGCGCGCACGGACCTGGCGGTGCTGAGCGTGGGCGGTTCCCGCGATGGCTTGTCCACGCCGCAAAAGATCGCCGACAACGCTCATCTGCTTCCGTCGGATGCCACGTTCGTGGAGATCGAGGGCATGAATCACGCCCAGTTTGGTGCCTATGGGGAGCAGTCGGGTGATGAGGCGCCGCAGATCAGCGATGCGGAGGCGCGCGCGGGCCTGACGGCCCCGTGGGTTCCGGGCGACCTGGGGCTCACCGAGCCTGCGCAGTAACGGTCCCCGGGGCGAGTAAGAGTGCGACGCCGGCTCCGTCCTTCGCAGGGAAAGTCGGGAGCGGGCGGGAGCCCGTTATCGGGAAAGCGGCAGCCACCGGGGAGAAGTCCAGCCGACCGGGGCCGGTTCAGAGTCCGTGGCGCCTCACCCAGGTGTCGACCTGGGCGCGGGACGCGCTAGCTTCTTCGCCGCGAACGACGAGCAGATCGGACTCCAGTGCCCCGTCCGGGCAAAGAGTCTCGAGGTCGTCGAGCACCTGGAAGATGGGGCTGAGCCCGTAGGTGACGAAGGGATACACGGTGCGGCCGGTGAGGTCGATTCCCGCAAGGAACGTGCGGATCACCATGGGCAGGCGGAGGTTCCAGACGGGGGTGCCGAGCACGATCGCGGAGTAGCCGGAGATGTCCGGCAGGGGCCGCGCGAGGGCGGGGAGGGTGCCCAGTCGCTGTTCCTTGAGGGCCCGCAGCATGGTCTCGCGGTAGCTGTGGGGGTAGTCCTCGCTCGGCTCGATGCGGTACACGTCCACGTTTGTGGCCGCGGCGATCATGGCGGCGACCGTCTCGGTGTGGCCCACCTCGAGGTCGGCCCGGGTCTCGTAGTGGAGGTTTTCGCCGGGCCGCGAAAAGTAGGCGAGGAGGTTGCGCGGACTCGCCGGGCCGGGCGAATCGGCCTCGCTGGAAGCAGGGGCGGTGGGCGTGGGCTGCTCAGGAATGAGCGTCTCGGGGGTTTCAGGCATGGGTGAGGCTCTCCGGCTCGTGGTCGGCGATGCTCGCGGTTTCCAGCTGGAACGTCGAATGCTGGATGGACACATCGAAGTGGGAGGCCACGCACTCACGGATGGTGCGGAGCATGTCGGCGGCATGGCCGTCGGTAAAGCACTCGTCATCGATGACGATGTGGGCGGTGAGGGTCGGCAGGCCCGTCGCGACGGTCGAGGCGTGCAGATCGTGCACTTCCCGCACGTGATCGAGGGCGAGGATGTGGGCGCGCACCTCGTCGAGGTCCAGGCCGCGGGGCGTGAACTCCATGAGCACGCCCACGGCTTCGCGCATGAGCGTGATCGCGCGCGGAACGATGAGTGCGGCGATGAACAGGCCGGCAATGGCGTCGGCCTGGTAGAAGTTGGTGGTGGCGATGACGAGGGCGGCGACGATGACGCCGAGGGAGCCGAGCGCGTCGTTGAGGACTTCGAGGAACGCGGCGCGCATGTTGAAGTTGGCGCTGCGGCTTGAGGAGAGCACGGCGATGGCGGCGATGTTTGCGGCGAGGCCGATGATGCCGAAGATGAGCAGTTCGCGCGCCGGGACGGCGGGTGGTTCGAGGAGGCGGCGGACACCTTCGATGGCGGCGTAGATGCCGACGACGATGAGGAGCGTGGATTGGCCGAGCGCCGCGATCACTTCGATGCGGCGAAAGCCCCACGTTCGGCGCGAGGTTGCGGGCCTCAGCATGAGGGTCGCGGCCACGAGCGCGACGAGGAGGCCGGAGGCGTCAGCGGCGGCGTGGGCCGTGTCGGTGAGCAGGGCCAGGCTGCCGGTGAGGAGCGCCCCCACCGCCTGTGCGATGACGATGATGGCGGTGATGGAGAACGCGATCCAGAGCCGTGCGCGGTGATCGCCGGGGGCGCCGCTCCCGGCGTGCGCATGCGAGTGGTCATGTCCTCCAGCCATGGCGAAAGCCTACCGCCCGCCCGCGCGAAGGGCGAGGGTCCCGGGTGCAGTCAGTTGCCGACCTGGATCCGCAGGACGGCGATGAACTCGCGGTAGAGGTCGTCCCGCCCCATGAGCTCGTGGTGGGTACCGGCGTCGCGCACGCGGCCCTGCTCGAGCACGATGATGTGATCGGCATCGAGCACGGTGGAGAGCCGGTGGGCAATCGTGACGACCGCGCCGGTGCGCGCAACCTCGGCAATGGCCCGGTGGATCGCGGCTTCGGTAAGGCCGTCCAGCTGGGCCGTCGCCTCGTCCAGCAGGAGCACGCCGGGGCTGTGGACGAGGGCGCGGGCCACGGCGAGGCGTTGGCGTTCGCCGCCGGACAGGGTGGTTTCCGAAATGTCGGTGTCGAGCTGGGCGGGCATCCGTCGGACCAGGTCGTCGAGGCGCACGGCCGCGAGAGCCTCCCACGCGTCGCTGTCGCTCGCGGCCTCCGGGGCGCGGAAGAGGACGTTCGTGCGGACGCTGCCGGGGATGATCGGGGTTTCCTGCTCCACGTACGCGATGCGGGAGCGCACCTCGTCGATGCTCCAGCGATCGTAGGGAACGCCGTCCAGGTGAAGTTCGCCGTGCGTGGGATCGAGGAAGCGCAAGAGCAGGGAGAAGACCGTGGTTTTGCCGGCGCCGGAGGGGCCGACGAGGGCGACGTGGCCGGTGCGGGGAATCTCGAAGGAGACGGAGTTCAGGGCGGGGGCCCCGGCGCTCGGGTACTGCGCCACCACGTCGCGAAGGGAGAGCACGGGACCGGACTGCGAGGCGTCCGAGCCGGGCGCGGGGCCGGTCCGGGCGTGGGTGTCTTCACTCTCCAGGTGCTCGGTCTCGCGAATGCGCGCCGCGGCGGCAAGCCCGGTCTGAATCGAGGCGAACGTGGAGGCGAGTGTGGAGACCGGATCCACGATGTTGAACGCGTACAGCAGGAAGGCGACGAGGGTGGAGACGGCGAGGTCGCCGACGGCCACCCGGCCCGCACCGACGCCCAAAATAATGATGATGGCGAGCTGGATGCCGCCGCCTGCCACGGTCCACGTGAGGGCCGAAAACCACACGGAACGAATGGAGTATCGCGTGGACTCTTCGGCCTTCGCACTCACGCGGTCGATCTCGCGTTCTTCGGCGCGGCTGGACTTCACGGTGCGCAGAGCCCGCATGCCCCCTTCGAGCGCGGCACCGAGCTCACCGATGGCGTCTTGCGCGCGCTTGTCGGCCTTGCCGATCTGCGGCATGAGCACCGCAAACGCCGCGCTGATCACCACGAGTGCCGCGAGCGTGGTCAGCAGGAGCGGCCAGTCGAGGATCGCCATGAGAACGATCGTGCCGACGAGGGAGACCGTGCCATTAATGAGTTGAACAATGCTCGAGGATGCCGCCTCGCGCAGTAGCACGGTGTCGCTCGTGATGCGGGTGACCAACTCCCCCGTCTTGAACCGCTGCACCTGGCCGAGCCGCCCCCGAAAGAACCGCTGGATCAGTGACTTTTGGGCATCGAGGACGATGTGTTCGGCGAGGCGGCCCAGCAGCACCACCTGCGCGAACATGGCAATGGTGCCAAGGATAAGCAGCACCACGAGGATGCTCACCGGCCCCGTCAGGTCCGCGCTCGTGCCGAGCGAATCAAGCACCCACTTGGTCGCCATCGGCGTCGCGAGAGCGGTCGCGGTGCCCAAAAGCCCCAGCACCACGCCCGCAATGATCGTGCGCAGATGCGGCCTGGCGTACGCCCACAGCATCGCGATCCCGGCGCGAAACGGCACCGACGCAGCCGACGCAGAGGTGTCGGGGGTACTCATGTCGTGATCCTCGCTGGTTCGGGGGCGTGCTGCGTCGGCAGGGTCCGCCGACACGGCCACAGTAGCGAGCATCGCCCGTCGCCGTCACGGGCTTTTCTGCGGGGTGGTTACGGGCCGGTTTTTCTCCGTCCCTTGTTGCGGGGACGGGGCTCGCGTCGGTGGCCTGCCCCGCGCTCTCGGCTCGGAGCTGGGCAACGTCCGCCCGCAGGGCGAGGAGGGCGGCGCCGCTCCCCACGTAGGTGCCCACGCGGCCGCGAGCAGCGGCGGATCGCATCAGCGACAGTCGCACGGTGCCGTGAGTTCAGACCTAAACGATGTCCCCGCCAAGCGCGTCCAAGTGGTATGAGCAGGGTCGAAACAGTTTTGGCTAGTCAGCACCTGAAATCAGCGCTCAACAATACGTTGGTAAACGAGACGGGTGAGCTCTGACGAATAACTTCTAGCATTAACTCGTGCACTCCCAGTGCGCATCGCGTGAATAGCGAGTCTTCGCGCTCCTAACCGTTCGTCAGTACTCAACTGCTCTGCGCCGAAAACCCCGAGTGGCATGGAGATGCGATCTACCGGTACTGAATAGGCAGCGGGCGACCTCTCAAAGTACACCGGGAGCCCATCGATCTCTTCGAGTATCTGGATTTCTTCATCGCCCGGGAGCCCTTCGGCCAACTCGTTGCTGTCAATGAACGTGCCCATCTCAGCGTTGAGAAAACACATGAGTCCGTTGCTAGGTTCAAGTGTACCGACCTCGGCCTCTAACCGTCTTCGTGAAAAGGCTGCCAGTTCGAGCCAACCGACATTCAAGGTGGCGAACCGCCCACCCGCAGTCTCGGGGTAGTCCGAGATGCTCCAGAATCGCGCCTCGGTCTCTACTGCATGTGGGATGAGATGCGCGACCACCTGGGCAAGCTCGTCAACTACGGCTTCCCAAACCTGCCGTCCGGAGGGAAGCACTTCTTGGCCTCGCTTCTTGGTGAGTAACCTGGGGAGCGGTCCAGGTTCTCGCCGTGATGCGACAGCAAACGAACCAGAATTGTACTCAGGTTGCCCAGTAGCCCAATGCCTCTGGACTTCCGGCGGCACAACAGGGTCTAGAACCGACGGTTCGGAGTTTCCGAAGTTGAACGTTTTATTCCTCAAAGTGTGGTGCGATCGGTGGTGCCGGATGGCCTCGCGCTCTGGACCATCAAGATCGCCATCGGGAATCTCATAAAATTCGATGGCGACAATGTCTAGCCACGGCGAGTGATGACGTGACCCGTGCCGGTGCGTGGCGTATCGAGTCACCACGTCGGTTGCCTTCCCAACATACCTGTCACCGTTGGCGAACTGGAGTACGTAGATTCCCCGCCTGCATCTAGGGAAGATAGGGGCTACCGTCGACGGATCCTCTAATTCCCAGCGTTTGAACACGACCTTCGTCATTGAATACTCCATCCCCCTGCCTGCACTTGATCATACCCTCGGGGATGCCGCACTGGTAGGTGAGGTCTGATCTGGCTTGCCCACTGGCCGGCCTGGAACGAACTGCACTACGCCCGTTCTCGCGAGGACGACGCCGCTGCCCTATGGCGATGTGTCTGCCACTCGCGAAGCCCTGCGGGGATAACCAGGGTGGTTGTGCTCGCAATGAAGCACCATCGCCTCATCAGGGCGAGGGTCCAAACAGGTGCTGCCACAGGAAATATCCCTAAGGGTATTGTTCTTCGCACTGCTCCACAAGAACCGTACCCCTACCCAAGCTCTGACAGGCTCCATATAGCTCCAGGCAGCCTTCGCCCGCGAGTACCCCAGGAGTTCCCTTGCCGAAGGTTTCACACCTCTTCTCGAACATGCACCGGCCGTAGCAGCCTGGCATAGGAGTCCCCGGCATCCGATATTGTCGAACATGAGTCGGCTTGCGATGGGCGTTCTTCATCTCCGAACCTTGGCGGATTCATATTCGGCAGCGAAATATGGGCTGAAACAAGGCCCTCACGAGGCACAAGCGATGCCGATGCGGCCAGGCGCGTCTTGGCTCGCAAGGTCAGAGAATCGGCTGGTAGAACCCATCCACGAACGCCGGAACGGAGTGAACGGTACCGAGCAACGCGGACGAGTAGTCATCATCGCCCTCGATCTGATCGACGAGGCCGGCGAGCAACGTGAGCGCCGCCGCTGGAGTCTTCGGCGAGAGATACTGCCGTTTCACCCGGAGCGCAACGTCCGGAAGCGTCACGTAACCCCGAACCTCCGGTTCCACAGGCGGCCGTGGTGCGCGGCAATGTTCCGCAGGAACGCGAGATTCTGGACGGCTTGGAGGAACTTGTCCACGTCATCGATGCCGACTGATGTCGCGACCGGAGCGAGGACACTCTTGTCTCGTAGTGCGCGCAGGAACCGCGAGAAGGTCCCGATAGACACCACTTCGATCGCTGCCCAGAAGGGCACTGGCTCTCCCTTGGCGATGTGGTGCTGGATGAAGATCTCATCGCGCCTCTGAATCTGGGCGAAGGCATCCAATACTTTGTCCCGGTTATTGATCTGTGCGGGACGGCGCTTGTCATCTGGATTCGGCTCAGTGTCCAGCGGGAGGTATAGGTCCGGGACAAGGTACCCGTCTCCGCCGACTGCCTTCGAGACCTGGTAGGCGACTCTGCTTCGGATGGTCGGTTCCACCACACCGATGCCGTCGAGCACAAGGTTCCTGACGCGGCGGTCGAGGTCGTACACATCCATGATCTGTCTCGCGGTCGTCCCGCCGACATAACGGTCTGTGCCGGGCTCGTAGAAGCAATGTCCGTAGCCGCTGACCCTGTAGAAGTTGCTCGAATAGAGGAAGAGCTTGAACTCGCGGTCGGTAGTGCCCGACATGTCGAGCCCGCGGTCGATGTGCTTCTTCAACTGGGCATCGAGATCGATCCAGTTCTTCATGAGCTACCCCTGGATACAAAAAACCCACCCGTGTTCAACCGGGTGGGTCCGAATGTTGCGTCCATCCTATCACGGGTCCACCCCCGCGGTGCACCCGAGCGTGAAGCGTCGGACACACCCGGTGACGGCGCCGAGCATACGGCACCCCCGCCTGCAGCGATGTTGCCACGAGCGTTGCCGCGACAACCGCCGGTTAAAAGAAAATCGCCCCTGACCTGGGGCGATACTTGTGGAGCTAACGGGACTCGAACCCGTAACCCCCTGCTTGCAAAGCAGGTGCGCTACCAATTGCGCCATAGCCCCTCGCGCTGCGAGAGCGGTTCAAGGATTCAGCGGGTTTCTTCTTCTGCTTCACGCCAGAGATCGTCGCGTCGTTGCTTCTCTTCGTATGTGCGCCAGGCGGTGAGGCCGGCGATGACGGAAGCGGCGAGTATCAGGGCGATGCGTAGAAGTTTCATCGAATGCTCCGATCCTTGAGTGGGCCTAGCTGGACTTGAACCAGCGACCTCTGTCTTATCAGGACAGCGCTCTAACCGACTGAGCTATAGGCCCTCCGTTGTGTTTCCTGCCCGGGGGCGGGGTTCCCAACGAGGAACAACATTAGCCTACGCGTGTGGCGCGCACAAACCCGACCAGGCCAGTGTAGGCGATCCCACAAGGGCCCAGCTGAGGGGCCCGTTGGGCCCGACGGGCTTGGCGCGCCGCCTGGGGTTTTACTCGTCGGTGAAGGTGAGTTTGAGGCCGCCGAGGAGGGCGGCGACGATGTTGTAGAGGAACGCGATGAGGGTGCCGAGCGCGGTCATGATGATGACGTTGAGGAAGGCCACGAGGGTGGTGTAGGAGATCATCTTCGTGAACTCGAAGTACTCCATGAACGGCAGCGGCTGGTCGTTGTTGAGGTCGCGGCCGATCTGGTTGAGCTGATCCCATAGCCCAATGGCATCGACGATGCTCCACAGGAGCGCTGTGGCGATGATGCTGGCGATGCCGACGGCGATGGCCACGAGGAACGACAGTTTCATGACGCTCCACGGGTCCAGCCGCGCGAGGGTGAGGCGGACGCGGCGGGGCCCGGTGCGGGGGGCACCGTCGGCGGTATTGGCGCTCGGGGTGCGCAGGGCTGACGGGCCCGCGCCGGGGGTGCGGGAGGCGCCGCTCGCGCCGGCGGGGGCCGACGCTGCCCCGGAGGTGCGCGAGGTGGAGCGGCTGGCGCCCTTCGCGTCACCGCTCGTGGCGTTGACGGCGGCCTTCTTGATCGCGGCGATGCGCGAGGTGACGGCGCCGCTCAGGGCGGCGGTGCGGGATTCGCCCGCGGGCTCGCTCGCTGCCGGGGATGCCTCGCCGTTCTGCTGGCGGATCGGCTTGGTGGCATCGTCGTTCGTGGAATTCACGCTCTACTCCTGAGGGTTGTGGCGTCAGTCAGAGACTACGGCATTCTCGCCTGGTGCTTCGGGATCAGCGCCGCTCAGCGTCTCGCCCGTGCCGTCGCCAGCGTCATCTCCGGCGCCGACGGGCACGCCCTCGACGGTAGCGTCGGCGTCGGCCTCGTCCTGGTCGTCGTCCACTTCGGTCTCGTGGAACACGTTGACGAGGATGATCGCGTCGCCCTTGCCGGGCTTGGCGAACACGACGCCCATGGTGTCGCGGCCCTTCGCGGGCACGCCCGCGACGGAGGAGCGCACGACCTTGCCCTGTTCCATGAGGACGAATACTTCGTCGGTGTCTTCCACGATGGCGGCGCCGACGAGGTGCCCGCGGTCGTTCGGCAGCTTCGCGACCTTGATGCCGAGCCCGCCGCGGCCCTGTACCCGGTACTCGTCCACGGAGGAGCGCTTGGCGAAGCCGGAGTCGGTCACGGTGAACACGTACGTGCCCTCGCGCACGACGTCCATGGCGAGCAGTTCGTCGTCGCCGCGGAACTTCATGCCGGTCACGCCGCCGGTCACGCGGCCCATGGGCCGCAGCACGTCGTCGGCGGCGGGGAAGCGGACGCTCTGGCCGTTCTTGGAGACGAGCAGCAGGTGATCGTCCTCGTTGACGGCGCGGGCGGCGATCACTTCGTCGGTGATGACGGTGCCGTCGGCCTGTTCGAACTCGCGCAGGTTGATCGCGATGAGTCCGGCGGAGCGGTTGGAATCGAACGCGCTCATCGCGGTCTTCTTGACGATCCCGGCCTTCGTGGCGAGCACGAGGTAGTCGGCGTCGTCGTACCCGCCGAGCACGAGCACGGAGCGGATGGCCTCACCGGGCTGGAACTCGAGGAGGTTCGCGATGTGCTGGCCCTTGGAATCGCGGGCCGCTTCGGGCAGTTCGTACGCCTTGAGGCGGTACACGCGTCCGAAGTTCGTGAAGTACAGGATCCACTGGTGGGTGGTGGTGGTGAAGAAGTGCTCCACCACGTCGTCTTCGCGCAGGGCCGCGCCGCGCACGCCCTTGCCGCCGCGCTTTTGGGCGCGGTACTGGTCGGTCTTCGTGCGCTTGACCCAGCCACCCTTCGTAATGGTGACCACGACGTCCTCTTCGGGGATGAGGTCTTCCATCGACATGTCGCCATCGAACGGCAGGATTTCAGTGCGGCGGTCGTCGCCGAACTTGTCCACGATGGCGGCCAGTTCGTCGCTGACGATCTGGCGCTGCGTCTCTGGGCTGCGCAGGATCGCCTCGTATTCCTTGATCATCGCGGCGAGGCGGTCGTGTTCCTCCATGATCCGCTGCCGCTCGAGGGCGGCCAGGCGGCGCAGCTGGAGGGCGAGGATGGCGTTGGCCTGGAGCTCGTCGATCTCCAGCAGCGCCATGAGCGCGGTGCGGGCTTCCTCGGCGTCCGGGGAGCGGCGAATCGTGGCGATCACGGCGTCCAGATCGTCGAGCGCCTTGAGGTAGCCGCGGTAGATGTGGATCTGTTCTTCGGCCTTCTTGAGGCGGAAGCGGGTGCGGCGGATGATGACGTCGATCTGGTGCTTCGTCCACTCGCGCACGAACGAATCGATTGAGAGGGTGCGCGGCACGCCGCCCACGATCGCGAGCATGTTCGCGGAGAAGTTCTCCTGTAGCTGCGTGTGCTTGTAGAGGTTGTTGAGCACCACCTTCGCCACGGCGTCGCGCTTGAGGGTCAGCACGAGGCGCTGGCCGGTGCGGCCGGAGGTTTCGTCGGTGATGTCGGCAATGCCCTGGAGGCGACCGAGCTTGACGAGCTCCGCGATCTTGCGGGCCAGCGAGTCGGGGTTCACCTGGTAGGGCAGTTCGGTGACGACGAGCGCCAGGCGTCCGCCGATTTCCTCGGTGTTCACGACGGCGCGCTGCGTGATCGAGCCGCGCCCGGTGCGGTACGCCTCTTCGATGCCGGAGCGGCCCGCGATGGTGGCGCCGCTCGGGAAGTCGGGCCCCTGAATGCGGGCGATGCACGCCTCGAGCAGCTCTTCCTTCGTGGCCTCCGGGTTGGTCAGCAGCCACTGGACGGCGCTCGCGACCTCCCGCAGGTTGTGCGGCGGAATGTTCGTGGCCATGCCGACGGCAATACCGGCCGACCCGTTGACCAGGAGGTTCGGGAAGCGGGCGGGCAGCACGGTGGGCTCATCCACCGTGTTGTCGTAGTTGCCCTGCATGTCCACGGTGTCTTCGTTGATGTCGCGCACGAGCTCCATGGCCAGCGGCGACATCTTGCACTCGGTGTATCGGCTCGCGGCCGCGCCGTCATCGCCCGGGGAACCGAAGTTTCCCTGGCCCAGCACGAGCGGGTAGCGCATGTTCCACGGCTGCACGAGCCGCACCATGGCGTCGTAGATCGCGCTGTCGCCGTGGGGGTGGTAGATGCCCATGACCTCGCCCACGACCTTCGCGCACTTGCTGAAGGACCGCTCGGGCCGGTAGCCGCCGTCGTACATCGCGTACACGATGCGCCGGTGCACGGGCTTGAGGCCGTCGCGCACGTCGGGCAGGGCGCGGCCCACGATGACGCTCATCGCGTAGTCCAGGTAGGACTTCTGCATTTCCTTGTTGAGATCCACCTGGTAGATCTGATCCACCTCGGCCTCACTCACGGGCGCCACCTCGGTGACCACCCCGGCGGGGATCGCCCGCTCGAGTTCTTCGGCGGTGGGGGCGGCCCGGTGGCCCTGCCCCGCACTCGCACTTTCGGTGCCGGGGACCTGGGGGGCCGACGGCTGCTGGTCCTGGCCCGCGTCGGGGTTCGTGGTCTCGTCGCTCATGTGCTCGGTCTCTTTCCTCGCGTGCGTTCAGCGTCTTCGTCTCTGCCTGGCCGGTGGCTCAGATATCGAGGAAGCGCACGTCCTTGGCGTTTTCTTGGATGAATCGGCGGCGCGCACTGACGTCATCGCCCATGAGCACGCTGAACACGGTGTCGGCGTCGGCGGCCTCGTCCACGGTCACCTGCTTGAGGGTGCGCTTGTTGCGGTCCATGGTGGTGTTCTGGAGTTCCTTCCAGTCCATTTCACCGAGGCCCTTGTAGCGCTGGATGCCGTTGTCCTTCGGGATGCGCTTGCCTGCCGCGCGGCCTTCGGCGAGGCGCTCGTCGCGCTCGGCGTCGCTGTACACGTACTCGTGGGGCGCGTTCGTCCACTTGAGGCGGTACAGGGGCGGCATCGCGATGAACACGTGCCCCAGTTCGATGAGGGGGCGCATGTAGCGGAACAGCAGCGTGAGCAGGAGCGTGCAGATGTGCTGCCCGTCCACGTCGGCGTCGGCCATGATGATGATCTTGTGATACCGCAGCTTGAGCGGGTCGAAGTCTTCGCCGATGCCGGTGCCGAACGCGGTGATGAGCGAGCGGACCTCGGAGTTGTCGAGCGCCCGATCCAGGCGGGCCTTTTCCACGTTGAGGATCTTGCCGCGGATCGGGAGGATCGCCTGGGTCTTCGGGTCGCGCCCGGACACGGCGGAACCGCCGGCCGAATCGCCCTCGACGATGAAGATTTCCGACAGGGCGGGGTTGCGGCCGGAGCAGTCGCGCAGCTTGCCGGGCATGCCGCCCGTCTCGAGCGGGGACTTCCGGCGCGTGGCATCCCGGGCCTTGCGCGCGGCCTCGCGGGCCGCCGCGGCGGACTGCGCCTTCGTCACCACGTCGCGCATCTCGCTCGGGTGTGCCCCGGCCCAGTCGGCGAGTTTGTCCGTCATGACCTTCGAGACGAACGTGCGGGCGATGGTGTTGCCAAGCTTCGTCTTCGTCTGGCCTTCGAACTGCGGCTCGCCGAGCTTGACGGAGATGACGGCGGTCAGGCCCTCGCGGATGTCCTCACCCGTGAGGTTCGGATCCTTCTCCTTCATGAGGTTGTTCGCGCGCGCGTAGCGGTTGATGACCCCCGTGAGCGCGCTGCGGAAGCCCTCTTCGTGGGTGCCGCCCTCGTGCGTGTTGATCGTGTTCGCGTAGGTGTGGACCGACTCGGAGTAGGCCGTGGTCCACTGCATCGCGATCTCGACCGAGATCATCTTCTCGGTGTCCTCGGTCTCGAACCCGATGATCTCGGGGTGGATCACCTCGGCGCGCTTCTGCTTGTTAATGAACTTCACGAAGTCCTGCAGGCCCTGCTCGTACAGGTAGGTGACGCTCTTGGCCTGCGGCGCCACGTCATCGCCGTCGAGGACCGCGGCCTCGGTGGGGCCCTCGGCATCGTTGATGCCGTCGGATTCGTCCAGGTCCTCGCGCAGGTTGTCGAGATCCGGCAGGAACTCGTCTTCTTCTTCGCCGAACACGGGGCGGTGATCGGTGAGGGTGATCTTGAGGCCCTTGTTGAGGAACGCCATCTGCTGGAAGCGCTTGCGCAGCGTCTCGAACTCGAACTCGGTGGTCTCGAAGATGTCGCCGTCGGCCCAGAAGGTGAGCTGGGTGCCGGTTTCATCCGTGGGCTCGCCCTGTTCGAGCGGGGCCTCGGGCACGCCGTAGGAGTATGCCTGCCGCCACACGTAGCCGTCACGCTTGATTTCGACCGCGAGGCGAGTGGAGAGCGCGTTGACCACGGAGGAGCCGACGCCGTGCAGGCCGCCGGAGACCGCGTAGCCGCCGCCGCCGAACTTGCCGCCCGCGTGCAGGACGGTGAGCACGAGCTCGACCGCGGGCTTGTTTTCGGTGGGGTGCATCGCCACGGGGATGCCGCGGCCGTCGTCGATCACGCGCACCGCGCCATCTTCGAGGATGTCCACGGTGATCTCGCTGGCATAGCCCGCGAGCGCTTCATCCACGGAGTTGTCCACGATTTCGTAGACCAGGTGGTGCAGGCCGCGCTCGCCGGTCGAGCCGATGTACATGCCGGGGCGCTTGCGCACCGCCTCAAGGCCTTCGAGGACGGTGATGTCCGAGGCGTCGTAGTGCGCGGGGGTCTGGGGGGCTTCGCTCACGAAAGTGACTCTCCTTGTTCCACAAGCCAGTGAGGATCACACGCTCCCGGCCCACCTACCACCCACATGGGGGGAACCCCAGGGGAAGGGCCTCAACGCGTCTGAGGGCCGCTAGCGGGCCGCTGAGTCGATTCGATCGATCCTCAACCCCTCAATTTTACCGCACAAGGCGCTGTAGGGCACGAATAAGGGTCGCCTGAGCGCGTCCTTGTGGTGTGCGCCACTACCCGGCGCGCAAAGGCGGCGCCGCACCCCCGAGATTCGAGGATGCGGCGCCGCCACTGAAGGGGCCTACAGTCCGTTACTCACGCCTGCGACGCGCGGCCGCACCGGCCATGAGCGCACCACCGGCGATGGTTGCCGCGGCCACGAGGACCACCGCTCCCAGCTCGGCGCCCGTGCGCGGCAGGTAGCCGCGGACCTTCGAGGATCCCTTCGACGACGACTTCTTCGACGTGCCCGTGCCGGACTTGAGCGTGGTCGGCCCGTCGGTCGTGGCGCCCGGCTGGCCGGGAACCTTCGGCGGGAGCGCCCCGCCGGGCTGCGTGGGAGTGCCACCGGGCGTGCCCGGATCGGTCCCGGGATCCGTGGGCGCTTCCTCCGTGATGGTCACGGTGATCTGACGGCTGACCATGCTGCCATCGGGGCTCGTGGCCACGAGGGTCACGACCTGGACGCCGGGCACGAGCACGGTGCCGGGATCAAGGCTCAATACCGTGTCACCATCAACGTTCAGCGAGCCATCGTCAGTGACCGAGTACTGCTCGAGCACCTTCTGAGCCACGGCCTGCTGGTTGCCCAAGCCGCCGTACTCCACACTGATCTCCACGGCATCGGGGCCGTTGATGACGGCGGGGGCGTCGACGAAGAACGTCGTGGCTTCCCGCGTAACATTGCCCGCGAGGTCGGTGGATTCCACCGCGACCGTGTACTGACCGGCCGCCAGCGTGCTCGTGTCGATCGAGCTCGCGAGACGGGTCTCGGTGTTCTCGGTCTGGGTACCACCCACGATCACGGCCGGGTCGTCCGCGTCGGCCGCCGGGGCGGCGTCGGCGGCCGGTTCGGCCCCGCCCGCATCGGAGGCCGCGGCCGACGTGCGCTCGCTCTCGCGAGCCCGGTCGGTGATGGCACCGGCGTCCGCCGTCGCTTCGACCTTCTCGCCCGTGATCGGATCCCTGAGCACGTCCTTGACCGTGACGGCCTCGGAGCTGAGCGTCGTGGTCTTCGTGTCCACGACCTCGCCGTTAATGCTCACCGAGAGGCTCGCGAGGTGATCATCCTCGGCGGCCGCTTCGAGGGTGCGTCGGTCGCGGATCGTGTCGCCTTCGCTAACCTCTTCGAGGCTCACGGTGGGCGCCACCGTGTCCACGACCACCGGGATCACGCCGATGAGCTGGTTGCCCATGGCGTCGCGCGAGTAGATCTTGATCTGGTCGCCGTCCTTCACGGCCACGATCTCCTCGAACTCGGTGAGGTTGACGTCGGCGCCCGGGTTGTTCAGGCGAATGAAGTCCGTGACCCACGCGTTGTTGATGGACAGGAAGTGGCCCCAGCCATCGTCGGAGATTGTGCCCTTGAACATCACCTCGTCCGCGTTCGTGTACAGCGTGCCGCCGATGAGGCCGGGCTCGCTGATGTCGATCGCGGGAGGCTTGATGTCGAAGTAGATCTGGTAGGAGCGATCCACGAGCACGCTGCCGTCGGCGCTCTTGATGACCATGCGGAAGTGGTTGATGCCGGTGGTCATCGGCAGATCGGCGGTGAACTTCCCGGACTCGATCGTCGCCTTGATCGGCGCGGCGGTCGAGATGGTGCCGCTATCCGTTGCACGCGATCCGGGGGTGAACTCTATGGAGCCCACGGGGTCCAGGATCTGGCCTTCGAGGTGGAGCGTGTTGCCGCCATCCTTGACGGCGGTGCTCGTGGAATCCACGTAGCAGGAGCCCACCGGCATCGTGCACTGGAGGTTCGAGAACACCGGTTCGCGGAAGCCTCCCGCACCCGCGGGCGCGCGGCCCTGGATGGGCAGCACCTGGGTCACGAGGTTGACGCCGTCGCTCAGGGTGATGCTCACGCTGGTCTGCGTGGCGCTCACCTGGAAGGTGTGATCGAAGCGGTTCTGGTCGTTGACCTCGACCGGCTTCTGATCGATCGTGAGCCGCAGGGCGGCATCGGCGCGTTCGTCACGCGCCTCGCCCGTGAGGTGGGCCGTGTTGGTGGCGGGATCCACCTGCACCTCGCCGTTCACGACGCTGGCCCCCTCGTCCACGGTGAGGACGGGCGGCTGGCTGTCCTGCGTCACCGCGATGGTGCGGCGGCCAACTTCGGTGCCGTCGGCGCCGTAGATCACGAGCTCCAGGGTGGTGTTCCCGCCCTGGTAGGAGCGATCGACGTAGGAGAACGCGCCGTCCTTGAGCTCCACCTCGGTGCCGTTGACGGTGAGGCGGGTGACGCCGCTGCTCACGAAGCCGGCCAGCGCCAGGTTGCCCGTCGCGGAGGCGGGAACCACCACGGCGTTCGACTCGCCCACGATGGTGTTACCCACCATGGCGTAGATGAACGCGGTATCGAAGACCTCGCGCTTTTCACCTTCGTTGAGACCCCTATCCAGGGCCCGCACGCTCACGAACGGGGTACCTTCGGGGAAGGTCGCCGTCCAGGTCGTGACCGAGAGGTCCGCGTTGCGGCTGACGAGCTGCACGGGCAATTCCCCGTTCGCGGGGTCATACGCCCCCGGCGCCTCGAGCAGGCCCGAGCCGTGCTCGTTCACCGTGAAGGTGACGCTCGTGGGCGTCCTGGAATCGATCGTCACCGCGGGTGCCGTCGTATCCACCGTGAAGAGAAAATCCGTGTTCTGCCAGTCGAAGCCCTCGCCAAGGCGAGTCTTCACCCGGTACGTGTACTTTCCGTCGGCGAGGGCCTTGTCGGCCCCTTCCTCGGCGTTCCACACGTAGCCGCCGTAGCGGCGCCCGGTTTCGGTCAGCTGGCCCGGCGAGGTGGCGCTGGCCACGGCGCTGCCGCTCGCGCGGCGAAGGTTTTCGTCGCGGCCCACCTCGACCACGACCGCGCCACTGCTGTCGAGGATCTCGTACTGAGCCTCGTCGGCGTTACGCATGAGCAGCAGGTTCGGCACCACCGCATCGAGCATGCCGTCGCCGTTCGGCGACAGCGCGAGCTCGCCGTAGCTGCCGGTCATGGCCAGGTTGTTGGCGCCGAGCGAACCGAGGAGCCCGGTGGTCGCGTTAATCGCGCCCTCGGTCCAGAGCTCGCCGGGATCCTGGACGATCTGTTCGGCGTTCCAGTCGCCCACGAACCCGAGGTAGGGAACCGCGAGGTCGGAGGCGCCGTCGGTCGTGGCGGTCAGCTGCGCCCAGCCCTGCACGAAGTGCGTGCTGGAGGTGTCCGGCGCGAGAGTGAAGCTCACGGTCGCCGTGCCGCCCGCGGGAACGGTCACGGTCTCCGCGGAGGCCGTGAGCGTGTCGGAGGCGACGACGGAGCGGGTGGTGGCGCGGGCGTCGTTGGTCTCCTTCAGCACGGTCTGCGCGGGAACCTGGTAGCTCACGTCCTTCGCTCCGCGGTTCGTGAGGGTCACGGTGAAGCTCGTCGGGGCATTGACCTCGCGCAGCGCCACCGACGCCTCACCATCAACGGTCGCGGTTACGTCGGTCCCGAGGGCCAGGTCCACGCGGGCGAGGCCCGCACCCACCTGGCGGGGAGCGAACGGAACTCCGGCCTCATTGACGGGAATCTGCGCCGTGTTCATGAGCGTGGTCTTAATGAGATCCACGCGCTCGGTGCTGGACAGGTTCGGGTAGCGCTCCTTGAACCCCTCGAACATGAGGGCGGAGAGCCCGGCCACGTTCGGCGAGGCCATCGACGTACCGCTCTTCGTGCCATACCCGTCCGTGCCGACGGTCGAGTAGACGTTGCCGCCGATCCCCGAGATTTCCGGCTTGAAGTCCAGTTCGTTCGTGGTGCCCCACGAGGTGAAGCTGCTGGGCGTCAGGCTGGTCGGGCTGGGCTGGACGCCCAGGGTGTCCGTGAAGCGGATCTGAAGATCGGGATTCGCCTCGAGGGCCTCGACCATGCGCAGGCCGTCGCCGTGGGTGAGCCCGGCGCCGAACACCTGGAAGTTTTCGACACCGGCCATGCCCACGTAGGCGTCGCCGCCCGCGGCGCTATTGAAGACGACGACGCCCGTGGCGCCTCGGTCAATCGCGTTCTGGAACTTGTCGGCGAACGAGATCTCGCCGCGCTGGATGAGCGCGTAGCGTCCCGTGAGGTCCGCATCCGCGGCGAAGTCCTCATCGCGGCCGAGCCCCACGTAGGTGACGGGGTGCCCGGCGCCGTCGGGGGTGCCGACCGCGGTCATGTAGCTGAAGCGCACCTCGTTGGCGCCCTCACCGAGGAAGCCAAGCGGCACGGTCACGCCCGAGTTGTCGATCGAGGCGACGGCAAGCGAGGCGCCCTGCACGGCGGGCTGGCCGACCGTGCCGTCGTCGAACCGGCCGAACAGATCGTCCGGGCCGCCCGTGAGGGAGAAGTTCTGGCCGTCGTTGCCGGCCGCGATGACGGTGAGGACGCCCTCGTCGCGCGCCGCGTCAATCGCCCGGTAGGCGCCGTCGGAGGAATCGCGCAGGCCGTTCGGAGAACCGAGCGACATGTTGATGACATCCGCATCGAGCTTCACGGAGTCTTCGATGGCGGCGATGATGTCGGAGTCCTGCGCGAAGCGGGAGATCGCCGGGTCGTTCGAGAACACCTTCATGGCGAGCAGCTGCGCGTTCGGGGCGGCGCCGTCGATGCGGCCGCTCGTGCCGAAGTCGGGGGTGTCGCCGTCGGAGCCGTTGGCCGCCGCGATACCGGCCACGTGCTGGCCGTGCTGGCTCGTGGTGTAGTCCTGCACCTCGAAGTTTTCGTCGGCGTAGTTGTAGCCGGTGGGCACCTTGCACGTGAAGTCGCCCGCGGTTTCCGCGGTGTTGATCGACTGAATCTTCGCATCCGCGCAGTTATCGAGTCGCAGGTCGGGGTGCTTGGAGTCCACGCCGGAGTCGATGATGGAGATGACCGTGCCGGTGCCGTCCACGTCGTAGCCTTCGAGCGCGGCGGGCACGCCCTGGAGGTCGCGGGCGGCGTGCTCGGTCTGTTCGTAGAGGCGCTCGCGCTTGACGGAGGCGACCTCGGGCTCGAGCGCCAGGTTCGCCATCTCGTCCGCCGGCATCTCGGCGCTGAAGCCGTTGACCAGGTAGCCGAACTGGCGGTCAACGGTGAGGTCGTATTTCGTGCTCCACGTGGACAGGAGCTGGCCCTGGGCGGCGAGCAGGTTGCGCTCCCCGCTCTCGCTCGGCGAGGTGGGCTGATTGTCGAGCATGACGATGACGCGGACGCGTTCGTCGCTCGGGGTTTCTGGGGATTCGGCCAGGAGCTTGTCGATGATGGCGCGCTGGTGCACGCTCGGGCTCGACTGTTCGGCGCCCTGGGTGTCGGGGGCGGGTTCTGCCGGGGAGGCGAGGGCCGCGGGGGCCGCTAGGGTGGCGGCGAGGAGTGTGGAGGTTAGGAGTGCGAGCACTCTTTTCGGGAGGCCTGGAGACACAGAATCTCTCCTCGAGATCGATGCGGGGTCGGGACAGGATCAGACCTGGCATCGGTGTGGGGTGGCACTCCGGAGGAAGGGCAAGGTCGTCTCCCTTCGGCATACTATGGCAGAGATCACCTCCCTGTCAGCCCGTCTCACAAATGTCTGTTCGGTAACCGTGTGGTGGGTTCACACGCATTCACGGGGCCGACGGCTGCCCGGCCCCGGATTCCGCCACTGTTGGCACGTGCCGCGGGGCCTGGACTCAGGCGCGGCAGGCCCCTATCCGTAGGTGTCGCGGGGGCCCTGCCAGGTGACGCTGCGCTTGCCCTTTTTCCAGCGCACGGCCGCGGGACCGGCCACGCGCAGCTCGTCGATCACGTGCCTGCCCACGTGTTCGTGGATGCGGGTGATGAGCTGCGGCGTGAGCATTCGCAGCTGCGCCGCCCAGGCCGATGAATCGGCGCTCACCTGCAAGATTCCGTCCTCGAAGCTGACGATCCGGCAGTGATCGGCAATCGCGGGGCCGACGATCCCCTCCCAGTCCGCGATGACGCGGCCCGTGCTGAGGCCGTCGTCCCAGCCCAGTTCGCCGAGCACCTTCGAGAGCACGTCGCCGATCTTCTGAGGGTCGCGCGGATCGGGCCGCGCCCCCGAGTAGCCGGGCGCGCTGCTCGAGCGGTCGCGCGGGTTACCGGTGCCGCGGCGCACGCGGGCGCGCGGCACGTAGCCGTTCTTCTTCGCGACGGCGCGCGCGTGGTTGAGGGCGCGGCGCCCGAACTCGTCGGGCCGGGAAAAGTCGCTCACGCGGGCGCTCTCGTCACGCGCGATGATCCAGGGGGCGTCGTCCTCGCCTGCCCCGTGATCGGCCTCGGCGCCGTGGTCGGCTCGCCCTTCTCGCGGGCTCCCGCCCTGTCTGTCAGTGCCCCGCTGTCCGTCGGCCCCTCGTGTCCCGTCGGCTCCCGCCACCCGCGCGGCTCCACCGTTCGCCGCGCTCACCCGCTCGCCGTTCCACGTGCCGAGCGCGTAGGGGTTGATCGGCTCCCTCATCGCCACCCGCCCCCGCCCACGTCCCCGGCGCGGGGCGCGTCAGCACGAGGCGTCGCGGTCCCGCGCGCAACGTCGATGATCCGCGCGTCGCCGCCGAGGGAGGCGGGGATATCGGAGTCGTTCGCGGTGGTGATGAGCACCTGGGCGGCGCCCGTGATGATGCGGCCGAGCCGTTCGCGGCGCTGAACGTCGAGTTCGGAGAACACATCGTCGAGGATGAGGATCGGCTCGCCGTCGCCCAGGTCCCCCTCTTCGATGGTGAGGAGGTCGTAGGAGCCGAGGCGGAGCGCCAGGGCGAGCGACCACGATTCGCCGTGGCTCGCATATCCCTTGGCGGGGAAGTCGTGCAGGATGATCTCGAGGTCATCGCGGTGGGGGCCCACGAGGGTCACGCCGCGCTCGATGTCCTCGCTGCGCCGCTCGCCAATCGCGGTGAGCAGGGCGGCATAGAGCTGGGCGGCGCTCGGCAGGGCGGGGGGAATGATCCCGTCCTCACCCTCGCTCGCGCCGGTCTCGAGCACGCTCGAGCTGTAGTGGATGCTCGCGGGGCTGCGCACCTGGCCGCGGTCGGCGGGGCCGAGGCCCAGGTTCGGATCGGCGCCGTCGTCGGTGGCGACCCGCATGTAGGAGTAGCCCACGTGGGGGCGCAGCCGGTTCACGAGGTGCAGGCGGGCGCGCATGAGTTCGGCGCCGGTGCGGGCCAGCTGTTCGTCCCACACGCTGAGCGTGGAGGCGGCGGCCTCGGCGGGGTCCATGCCCCCGATGTCGCGGGGGCCGTCGGGCCGGGTGCGGGCCCGGGGGGCGTCGGCGTCGCTCGTGGCGGGGCGGCGCGCGGCCCGGCGCTGGTCGGCGCGGATCTGCTTGAGCAGGTGATTGCGCTGCTTGAGCACCCGGTCGAAATCGGCCTTGATGCTCGCGAATCGGGGCGCGATCTCGAAGAGGATCTCGTCAAGAAAGCGGCGGCGTCCTTCGGGGTCGCCCTTGACGAGGGCGAGGTCTTCGGGCGCGAAGAGGACGGCGCGCACGTGGCCGAGCACGTCGCGGGGGCGGGCAAGCGCCTTGCCCTGGAGCCGCACCTCGTTGGCGCGGCCGGGCGTGATCTGCAGATCGACGCGCAGGTCGCGCTCGGCGCGCGAGAACAGGGCTCGGATGATCGCCGACGGGTGGCCGCGCATGACGAGGGCGCCGTCGTGGGAGACGCGGTGGGAGGCGAGGGTGGCGAGGTACCAGACCGCTTCGACGAGGTTCGTTTTTCCCTGCCCGTTCGCTCCCACGAAGATCGTGATGCCGGGGGCGAAGGTGAGGGTTTGCGAATCGTAGGAGCGGTAGTGGGTGAGCTCAAGCGCCTTGAGGTACATGGCTGCGGAGTGCTCGCGGTGGTGGTGTGCGGGCCGGCGGCCTCACACGCGCATCGGCATGATGAGGTAGCGGTACGAATCGCCCGGCGCCTGCTCGAGCGATTCCTGGGGCCGCATGACGGACGGCTTGATCGAATCGGGCAGGGAGAAGTGCGCGAAGTCGGTGCCGAGCGCGCCGAGGCCGTCGAGCAGGAAGCCCGAGTTGTAGCCGACGATGAGGTCGCCGCCTTCCACGTGGGCTTCGAGGACTTCGCTCGCCTGGGCGTCGTCTCCCGCGCCCGCTTCGAGGGCGACCTGGCCTTCGGAGAAGGTGAGGCGCACGGGGGTGTTGCGTTCGGCCACGAGGCTCACGCGCTTGACCGCCTCGATGAGGGGGCCGGTGGCGACGCTCACGGTGTAGGGCGTGACCTCGGGGAACAGGCGATGCACGGGCGGGTAGTCGCCATCGACGAGGGTCGAGGTGGTGCGGCGGCCGCTGGCCTCAAAGCCGATGAGGTGGGCGCCGTCGCCGGTGGACAGCGCGAGGTCCACGTTGCCGCCGGTGAGGGAGCGGGCCACTTCGGTGAGGGTGCGCGAGCGCACGAGCGCGGTGAGGGAGGCCGACGGGGTCGACGGGTTCCACGTGAACTCGCGGACGGCGAGGCGGTAGCGGTCGGTCGCGGCCATCGTGACGCGTTCGCCCTCGATCGAGATCTTGACGCCGGTGAGCAGGGGCACCACGTCGTCTTTGCTCGCGGCCACGGAGACCTGGCCGATGGCCTGGGCGAACGTCGTGGAATCGACGGATCCCTGGACGGGAGGCATCTCCGGCAGGAGGGGGTATTCCTCAACCGGCAGGGTGGCGAGGGTGAAGCGGGACGAGCCGCACAGGATGTCCACCTTGGTGCCTTCGAGCGCCACGGACACGGGCTTGTGGGGCATGGCGCGCACGATTTCGGAGAGCATCTTGCCCTGGACGAGGACATCGCCGGGCTCATCCACCTCGGCTTCGACCGTGATGTGGGCGCTGACCTCGTAGTCGAACGTGGAGAACTTCAGTTCGCCGGGCGTCGCGACGATGCGCACGCCCTGGAGGATCGGCATGGCGGGACGCACGGGAAGCGTGCGGGTTGCCCACGAGACGGCGTCGTTCAGCACATCGCGGTCAATATGGAATTTCACCGTCGGGCTCCTTCGTATCTCAAGGGCGCTCGCCCGTTGTACCGGACCCACCCTATCCGCTTTCCCCCGCGCTCGCCCCGCCTCAAATAACACCCGTGTGATTCCAGATCCTCATCGTGGTCAGGGCCTGGCGCGCAGCGCCGTCGCTCACCGGCGGCTGTCCACACTCCCAAGGATCATTCGTTAACGAACCACCTTAATTACGACTGTTGATCCTGTGGACAACCGGTCTTTATCGAGGTCAGGCCAAGAACTACACGATTCGGATTCGGTGGGCGGATCGGCCGTGCGCTGTTGACGCACTGGGCATGAACCACGCGGTGACGCTCCGGCCGGGTGATGGCCGCTCACAATGGCTCTGCCGTCCATCCACATTATCCACAATGTTGTCCACAATGGTGGATGACGCCCTTGCGAGCTGGGGTGTTGTTAGTGCCGCGCCTGCTCTTGCGCGTTGGACTTCACGCGGGCCGTGAGCTCGGTGACCTGGTTGAAGAGCGCCCGTCGCTCCTTCATGAGGTGGGAGACCTTCTTGTTCGCGTGGATCACGGTGGTGTGGTCGCGCCCGCCGAACTCGGCGCCAATCGCCATGAGCGGCATCTCGGTGAGCTCGCGGCACAGGTACATTGCGATCTGGCGCGCGGTCACGAGGGCGCGCGTGCGGGCCGTTCCCTTGATGTCGTCGACGCTCATGCCGAAGTAGGAGGCCGTCTCGGCGATGATGACGCTCGCGGTGATTTCCGCCGCGCCGTCGTGGGTGAGCAGGTCCTTGAGCACGCTTTCGGCGAGCGCCACGTCCATCGGGGCCCGCGAGAGGGAGTGCAGGGCCTGGACGCGGATGAGCGCCCCTTCGAGCTCCCGGATGTTGGTCGAGATGTTTTCCGCGATGTATTCGAGGACCTCGTGGGGCACTTCGTCGTTGCCTTCGGCCGCGACCTTCTTGCGCAGGATGGCGATGCGGGTTTCGAGATCCGGCGGCTGCACGTCGGTCATGAGGCCCATCTCGAAGCGCGACCGCATCCGATCCTCGAAGCCGCCCAGCTGCTTCGGCGGCAGATCGGAGGTGATGACGATCTGCTTGTTCGCGTTGTGCAGCGTATTGAAGGTGTGGAAGAAGGCCTCCATTGTCTCCGGGGCGCGCTGCAGGAACTGGATGTCGTCGATCAGGAGGATGTCGATGTCGCGGTAGCGTCGCTGGAACTCCTGGGCGCGGCCGAACTGGCCGGACTGGACCGAGTTGATGAAGTCGTTCGTGAACTCCTCCGAGTTCACGTAGCGCACCTGGATGTTCGGGTGCAGGCGTTCGGCGTAGTGGCCGGTGGCGTGCAGGAGGTGGGTTTTGCCGAGGCCCGAGCCTCCGTAGATGAACAGCGGGTTGTAGGCGAGCGCAGGCTGTTCGGCGACGGCGTAGGCGGCGGCCTGGGCGAAGCGGTTCGAGGAGCCCACCACGAACGTATCGAATGTGTACTTCGAGTTGAGTCGGGAGCCGTTGCCGAGCGTCGAGGTGGAGCCCGCGGCCGGATCGTGGGGGGCGTCGCTACCGACGGGCTGGTTATCCACAGGGTTATACACACTGTGTGCCGAATCCGCAGGTGAGAACTCCGTGCGCGTGAAGCGCGAGGCGGGCTGCTCCGCCCCGGGAACGGGCGCTGGGGCGGCCGACGGGGAGGAGACCACGAGGTCGGCGTCGTCGTCATCCCCGGCGAGCACGAGCGTCTCGTCGACCGTCACGGCGAAACTCACGGGGCGCCCGGCGGCCTGGGAGAGCGCGTCGCGCAACTGCCGCGGGATCTTGATCTCGAAAAGATCCTTTGCGGAGGCCGACGGCACCGCGATCAGGGCGGTATCGTCGAGGAACCCGCGCAGGCTCGACAGGGTCAGGAAGGCGATGTGCCGATCGGACACGCTCTCGTCGGCCCTCAGAATCTGCAGGCACCGAGCCCAGAGGTCGTCAGGACTGTGCAGCTCATCGCGGGCCGGTGCGGTCTGGTCCATGGGGAGAGTCTCCTCGGCGGCGGGATCGGGGGTGCGGCGGCGATTCGCCATCCAGCGTCCACGATTATCCACCATGTTTTCCACAATGTGTGTGGATTGGCGTGGACGGGCGATGCGCGGCCCGGAGACCCAGGTCAGCGGCCTGAGATTCTAGGCACACTTCGCGAGGCGGGGCCCGGAACCGTTGACCCACCGAAGGCGGGGTTCTAGACTCGATCAGTCTGTGCTTGGCCCAGGAATCATCGTGTCTGCGCCGGCGCACCTTTGCCACCGGGCCCTCGCGGGCCGCCTAGCGGCTCTTCACGAGAGCCCCGACGTATTGGAGAAATACGAGATGCCGAAGCGCACCTTCCAGCCGAACAACCGCCGCCGCGCCCGCAAGCACGGCTTCCGCGCCCGCATGGCCACCCGTGCCGGCCGCGCGATCATCAACGCGCGCCGCGCGAAGGGCCGCAGCGAGCTGTCGGCCTGAGTCTCGAGCCCGTGACGTGCGTGCCATCAACCGGCTGCGTCACAACGACGACTTCCGCTTGAGCACCCGCACGGGTGTGCGGGCAGCGAGATCCCACGTGATGGTGCACCTGGCCCTCATCGATTCCCCCGAGGATCGACGGGCGCAGCGTGAACCGCGCGTGGGATTTGTCGTGTCCAAGAAGGTCGGCAACGCCGTCGTGCGGGCCCGCACGAAGCGCCGCTTGAGGCCCATCCTCGATGCGCGCCTCGCGGACCTGCCGCCGTATGCCGCCGTCGTGGTGCGCACCCAGCCGGGAATCGATCAGCTCACCCACGCCGAGCTCGTCGGCGAAGTGGACGGCGCGCTCCGCTCGGCGCTCACCAAGCATCACGCGAGGCGCGGCGCATGAGGCGCATCGCGATTGCCCTCGTGCGCATGTATCAGCGAGGAATCTCCCCGTACACCCCGCCGAGCTGCATCTACACCCCCGTGTGTTCCCAGTACGCCGTTGAGGCCTACCACCGCCACGGGACGCTCAAGGCCACGGCGCTCACCGCGTGGCGCATCCTGCGCTGCAACCCCATGAGCACCGGCGGGATCGATCCTGTTCCCGCGCCGGGAATGTGGCGCAATCCGCCGTCGGCCCCCGAACCTCGCGAGGCCCGGCACTGAGAGCCCACACTGACAGCTCACGCGCTGCCAGCACCCACTAGTCTTGACCCACACACCAGACCTCTAGCCGCTCACCGCATGACCGTCATGCGCATGCGAGCGGCGGGAAGAATAGGCCGATGTCCAACATTCTCTACCCCATCGAGTGGGTCGTCGTATGGATCATGGTGAAATTCCATGACCTGCTCTCGCTCGTCTTGGACCCCCACTCGGGTCTCACCTGGCTCCTGTCCATCGTGGGCCTCACGGTGGTGGTGCGCATCATCATCCTGCCGCTGTTCGCCCGGCAGATTAAGGCCTCGCGCGCCATGCAGCTGGCCTCGCCGGAACTCCAGGCGATCCAGAAGAAGTACAAGGGCAAGACCGATCCCGAATCGCGTCAGGCGATGGCCTCGGAAACGATGGCGGTGTACCGCGAGCACGGCGCCTCGCCCGTAAGCTCGTGCCTGCCGATCCTCGTGCAGATGCCGATCTTCTTCGGCCTGTTCCGCGTGCTGTTCTACAAGCTGCCCGAGCACGCCGATGGCGGCGCGAGCGCCGGAGAATCCTTCGGCATCCTCACCCCCGACCTCGCCAACAGTGCCCACAACGCGATCATCTTCGGCCAGGCCACCATCTCCGATAGCTTCATCAGCGGCGACATCGCCGCGAAGATCATCACCGGCTTCATCATCGCCGCGATGGTCATCGTCACCTTCGTGACCCAGCGCGAACTGACCATGCGCAACCTGCCCCCGTCGGCCCTCGAAGGCCCGATGGCGCAGACCCAGAAGATCATGCTCTACATGCTCCCGTTCATCTACGTGATTTCCGGGCCCAGCATGCCGATGGGTGTGCTCGTGTACTGGCTCACCACGAACGTGTGGACCTTCTTCCAGCAGTGGTGGATGATCTCCCGCAACCCCACCCCCGGTTCGGCCGCGGAGAAGGCCCGCCACGAGCGGATCAACGCGAAGCGTGAGAAGAAGGGCCTCGAGCCGATCGACTTCACGCCGAAGAAGACCAAGCGCGTGCTCGAGATCGAAGAGCAGCAGATCCGCGTCCAGCCCAAGCGGTACGAGAACGGGCGCCGGCTGAGCGATGAAGAAATGCTCGAACGGGCCCGCGCCGCGCGGAAGAAAGCCCTCGAAGAGCGCCGCGCCGAGCGGCAGGCCAAGGAAGCGTCGGAGGGCTCGAAGCCGAGCACCACGAACGCCCTGAACAAGAAGAAGCGCAAGAAGTAAGGACCGCCACCGTGAACGAGAACAGCACCACCGATACCCTGATCGACGCCACCGAGGCGGAGCTCGCCCAGAGCCCCACCGACGAGGGCGCCGCGGAGTCCGCCGAACAGTCGGAGGCCGCCGTGTCTCCGGCGGATCGCCTGGCCCGGCTCGAGGAGGAGGGCGATATCGCCGCCGATTACCTCGAAGAGCTCATGGACATCGCCGATTTCGACGGCGATATCGACATCGACGTGGACGGCGACCGCGCCTCCGTAGATATTCGCGGGGCCGACGAATTGAGCCGCCTCAACGCCCCGAAGGGCGAGCTGCTGGACGCGCTGCAGGAGCTGACGCGCCTGGCCGTGCAGACGAAGACGGGGGTGCGTTCGCGCCTCATGCTCGACATCGGCGGTTTCCGCGCGGGCCACAAGAGCGAGCTCGAGGAACTGGCCGACAAGGCCGTGGAGCAGGCGAAGAACGGCTCCACTCCCGTGCCGCTGCGCCCCATGAATCCGTTCGAGCGCAAGGTTGTGCACGATGTGGCCAAGCGCGCCGGGCTGCGTTCCGAGTCCGACGGTGAGGGCAAGACCCGCCACGTCGTCATCTACCCGTCGGCCTGATGAGACTGGCGCCGCCTGCCGCGTTGCGGCCGCTGGCCGGTGACCTCTTCGGTGACCGCGTGGCGGTGGCGGAGCAGTATGCCCACCTGCTCGTGACCGACGGTGCCGAGCAGGGCCTCATTGGCCCGCGCGAGGTGGATCGGATCTGGGAGCGGCACCTCATGAACTGCGCGCTCATGGTGCGCGCGCTCGCGCCCGCGGGCGAGCCCGGTGAGCGGTCGACGCTGGCCGACATCGGTTCCGGGGCGGGGCTTCCCGGCCTGGTTCTGGCGATTGCGCGCCCCGATCTGGAGGTCACCCTGATCGAGACGATGCAGCGCCGCGCCACGTTCCTCACGAACGCCGCGGACGCGTTGGGGCTCGATAACGTGCGGGTGCTGCGCGCCCGGGCCGAGGAGCTGCACGGCGTTGAGGAGTTCGATGTGGTGACTGCCCGTGCGGTCGCCGCGCTCGACAAGCTGGCCCGGTGGTGCCTCCCGCTCGTAAAGGTGGGCGGCGAGCTCGTGGCGATGAAGGGCAAGAGCGCTCCCGAGGAAGTGGAGGCCGCCCAGGCGGTCATTTCGCGGCTCGGTGGTAGCCAGGCTCGCGTGGAGCAATTCGCCGCCGACGGCGTGGAGGTTCCTACTACAGTGGTACGGGTGGCCGTGACTCAGAGGCCGCCGACGACCGCGAAGAAAGGTCCCCGCCGTGGCAGATAAGACGAGCGCCCTGGGCGATACGCCGCTCATGCGCCAGTTGCGGTACGACACCGAACTGCGGCGACGGCTGGAGAAGGTGACGTTCCAGCGGCCCAGCGACACCCGCATCATGGCTGTGGCGAACCAGAAGGGCGGCGTGGGTAAGACTTCGAGCGCCGTCAACGTTGCGGCCGCGCTCGCGCAGGCGGGCCTGAACGTGCTCGTGATCGACTCCGACCCGCAGGGCAATGCTTCGACCGCGCTCGGGGTGCCCCACGATCCCGAGATTGCTTCCCTGTATGACGTGCTGATCGACGGCGAGGCCATTGCCGACATCGTGGTGACCTCCCCCGAGGCCGACACCCTGCTGTGCGCCCCCGCCACGATTGACCTGTCCGGCGCCGAAATCGAGCTGGTGCCGATGGTGGCCCGCGAATCGCGGCTGAAGAACGCGATCAACGACTACGTCGCCTATCGCGCGAGCGAGGGCCTCGAGCGACTCGACTACATCATCATCGACTGCCCGCCGTCCCTGGGGCTGCTCACCATCAACGCCCTCGTGGCCGCGCGCGAGGTCTTCATGCCGATTCAGGCCGAGTATTACGCGCTTGAGGGCATCGCGATGCTGTGGAAGAACATTGAGCTCATCAAGCAGCACCTCAACGCGGACCTCACCGTCTCCACCATCCTGCTCACAATGTATGACGGCCGGACGCGCCTGGCCGCGCAGGTGGCCGACGATGTGCGCGAGCACTTCCCCACGCAGACCCTGGAGATGATGATTCCCCGCTCCGTGCGGATCTCCGAAGCCCCAAGTTTCGGGCAGACCGTGGTGAGCTACGATCCGAACAGTTCAGGATCCCTCGCCTACCGGGCGGCGGCGTACGAAATGACCACTCGCTCCCACTGACCCGCCCCCGAACGCAACGACTGAAGGACCATTCATGGCGAAGAAACGCGGCGGACTCGGCCGGGGCATCGGTGCCCTCATCCCGAGCGCCACCCCCGAGGACGCAACCACTCCCACGGCCGAGGACGCCGGGGCCGCGGCCCCCGAGGCACCGGTGACGGGCGAAGATGCTCCCACTGACGCGCCCGACGCTGCTCCCAGCGCGGCTTCTGCTGCTCCTCGCGCCGAGGCTGCTGACGACGCCCCATCTGCTTCCCCTGATGCTCCCGCTTCCGTTGGCGCATCTGCCTCCGCGTCTTCTGATGCTCCCGCCACGTCGTCCGCGGGTGCGCGACCGGTGGATATGTTCTTCAGCGGCGATTCTGCCTCAAGCTCCGGTTCGGCGGCCTCTCGCGCTTCTCGCGACCTGGCCGACGGCTGGGCGCGCGATGCCCAGTCGAAGCGCCGGAGCACGGCGGCTAAGAAGAGGGCGGCGCGCCCGGCGCCCGCGGCGGCTGAGCCTGCGGTGCCCGTTGCCGCTCAACCCGCGCAGGTTACCGCTGAGTCTCCGACTGCTACCCCGGCCTCCTCGCCCGCTTCCGCTCCCTCGGATGTCCCCGCGGACGTGCCCGAGGCCGCCGCCACGACGCCCGGGCTGCTTCCCGTGCCGGGGGCGCAGTTTGCGGAGATCCCGATCAGTGAGATCCGGGAGAATCCCCGCAATCCCCGCACCGTGTTCGACGACGACGAACTGAACGAGCTTGCGTATTCGCTGCGCGAGGTCGGGGTGCTGCAGCCCATCGTGGTGCGTCCCGTCAAGGCTGGTGAGGGCGGGGAGTCGTTCGAGCTGGTCATGGGCGAGCGGAGGTGGCGCGCGGCCGCGGTTGCTGGCCTCTCGTCCATTCCGGCGATCGTGCGTTCGACCACCGACGATGATCTGCTGCGCGATGCGCTGCTGGAGAACCTGCATCGCAGCCAGCTCAATCCGCTCGAAGAGGCGGCGGCCTATGGCCAGCTGCTCGAGGACTTTGGCTGCACGCAGGACGAGCTGGCCGAGCGGATTGGTCGCTCGCGCCCGCAGATCTCCAACACGCTTCGCCTCCTTCGGCTTCCCCCGCTCGTGCAGCGTCGCCTGGCTTCCGGGGCGCTTTCTGCCGGTCATGCCCGGGCGCTGGTGGGGTTGGATGACACGCAGCTGCAGGAAGAGCTCGCGCAGCGGATCGTTGCCGAGGGTTTGAGTGTGCGTGCCGTGGAGCGCCTCATCGCTGCCGGGGCTGCGGCGGGCGCGGATGCTCGTGGCGCTGCGCCGCGGCGATCCACCTACAACCCGCGGGTAGTCTCCCTGACCTCGCAGTTGAGCACCAGGTTCGAGGCGCCCGTGCGGATCGACGTGGGCAAGCGCAAGGGCAAGATCACTCTCGAGTTCACGAATCTCACCGACCTTGAGCGGCTTGTGGAGCGTCTGGGACTGTCCGACGGCTGATCGGCCACCAGACGGGGTTGGAATTTCCCGGATAGCGCCTTGACCTGGCATAACACTGTTGCTTTGCCTCTATCGGTGCCTGCTGTCGTTCACACTTTGTGTCTTCTCGTAGGCATCCGCGTGCGGCGCCGAGCCTCCTTATGCACACGGTTGTCCACAATTGTGACTTCACACTCCCGGTTGCTGATGTTCCACGTGAAACCTGTGCTCCTGCCTCTTACTCTTGCCCCTTACTCCCGTCCTCTACCCTTGTCGCTTGATCAACTCGCGCTCTGCTACCCGGCTCCTTTGACGCGCTGTCGACTGTCGTTCTGGTGTGTGGATGGTGGACATCTCTGCTCGTCCCCGCCCACTGCCAGAGGTTGAGGCCGCGGCGTGGCCGTGCGAGAGCGGGGATACGAGCGCAAGATTGATGTTCCACGTGAAACCTCCACTGCCCATTTTGTTGCTGTGTTGCTTAGGTGGATGCCGAGTGGTTGAGAGGCGATGAGACTTCTCCTTGTTGTGGTGGGTGTGGAGTCTCGAAAGGAGCTCCGCAGCGGCTCATGTTTCACGTGAAATGCTCCTCCTCGGGTGCAGCGGTTTCGCTCCTGTCCTGTGTTCCGAAGGCATGATGTTTCACGTGAAACGCACCAGTAAGTCGAGGTCGCGCACGCGCCAACGCCCACCCTCAACCTGCGGCCAGCGTCTCGATCAACCGATCCGCGGCGAACGCGTCCATCTACCGACCTTCGCAGAGCGCACCCACCTACGGACCACGGCTGGCGTACGCGTGAATGCCGTCAAGCGGCGGTCGTTGTTGTCGTGCGTGCCGCCGCGATGAATCACCGGGGTTCACGACAATCCTCCGAGCGGTGCGCCGAGACGCCGCGTGGTGACCGAGGCTAAGGCGCGTTTCACGTGAAACTTCGCGGTGAGCTCGTGATGTTGGTTGCGATGGCAGATCTGGACCCGGACGCACATGTTTCACGTGAAACGTGCTCGCGTCTCATTGAAGCTGCAACATTGAAGGCCAGAAGATGGGTGTTCCCTGTTGGTACCGAGCACGGCTCTCCGCTTGGGCTTCGGTGTGCCTAGCGCGCCAAATGAGTACGTTACACGTGAAACGGCACTTCTCCGTTCGGTTGTGGGGTGTACTTACGGAACTTGGACTCGGCGGGGCGGTTTCACGTGAAATATGATGCTGCGAGCTGCTAGCTATGGGGTGTGCGGCGCCTGATGGGCGGACAGCGCCCGAAGGTTGAGTCACAAACCCGCACCTGCGGTGAGAGTCAAAGGAGAGTCGAGAACCGTGGGCACTTGGAACTCGGAGTGAGGTTCCGGCCTTGAGTGGGACGCACTTGGCCTTACTCGGATGAAGGTGCACGGCCAGCGCTCTTCCACCGCTTTCAACTACCCGCCACTGAATGGAGTTGGGTCCGGTGGGTGCTCGCGGCTTCTCAGTCTTGGTGTACATCGCATCGGCTTCCCCAATCGGAGTGCTTCTCCCGGGCAACATCCTCCGGCTCCTGGTGCCATTCCCGCTCGCGTATCAGTCCACGTTCCAAGCGTCGCGAAGACGGGAAGTGTGCGTGCCGAGGTGGGGTCGGATGTCGTGATGTCGAGGCCTGGGCGAAAGTCGAGGTATCGATGCCAGCGTCGCCTTGAAGTCCTGGGTATCGGTCTGATGGCGTCTGTGTGTCTGGGCCTATTGGTGTGCTGGTGCTCTGTTGTGCTGGCGTCCTACTATCCCGGGCCTTTCGCTCTGTTTCACGTGAAACCGATGGACCGAATGTTGCATGTGTGAGTCCGCTCGAGCGCAAGCGGGTATGACTCAACCCGAGCTTCCCGTGCATGTGCGATGTCTATGTTTCACGTGAAACAACCGGAACGGGCGCTGTACGACATGGCAGCGACCTATCAGCGTGCGCGACACCGATGTTTCACGTGAAACCGCGCGGATGGGCCCGGCAATGCTCAGGGGCTGGTAGCCACCGGCACGGTGCTCACGTTTCACGTGAAACACCCGTTCGTTCGTCCCAGACGATTGTCGACGCTCCGAAGTCGCAGAATGCTCGTGCTTCACCCGCTATTGGGGTCCAGCGACCGGATTGCTCGTGCGCGTTCTGACCGGACGATCACCAATGTTTCACGTGGAACATCATGATTCCGCGCCGATTGGATGTGGGTGCCTAGGGAAAGCGCGGAGGACGCTTGTTTCACGTGAAACGACCACATGGCGACAGCGCGTTCGACCCGCCACAATCCAGAAGTGCAGGCGTCAGGTGGGAGCGTGTACGAGAGCGGGGCCGGATCAAGACTGTCGTTGGCGCGATTGTCGAGATGGGAGCGTATGCGTGAGTCTGATGCTGATGCTGATTCTTATGCTGTTGCTGATGCTGACGCGAGGGAGAGCGAGTGGGCGCATTCGAGAGTGAGTGCGTGTCAGAGTGCACACGCGTTTCACGTGAAACGCCCGATGTCGGCGAGTCATGCGAGGGCAACTCACCCAAGAGCGGGAAGCCTCAACGCGATCGCACGAGAGACGGCAGGAGTGAGCGGGAGAGTCATCCGAATAGCCTCACCCTGGCCGGCCACCACCCCACACCTCTCCGATTCCCCGATAGATGTTCAACGTGAAACACCCAAAGATGGAAATGGCGGCGCCCTAGCCACGCGGTCCGGAGCAACTATAGGCCGCCGTGCGTGATCGGCTGGACCGGGTAGTAAGGGAGTCACTGCGTTCCACGTGAAACATCCACAATCGCCCGCGCTCCACGGTGGACAACTCGATGCGCGGTAGGTTCATCCGACAGCAGAAGCCGATTCCCCACAACGGTGTCCACAACTGTGCATGCAGAAAAGGGCGGGCAGCACGGTTCCACGTGAAACGCCTGCAATGGTCAGCCCGCGGGGCGGAGAATCCTCCGCCAAGCCCCTGACCTGGGGCGATACACGATGAGCGCAGGATCAGCGCCGCAGCTGACCGGGTGCGCCGCGCGGCGGCGACGATCCCTCTCGGGAGGCCCAGCCACATCACTGCCACAAGAAACGGCCCCACGTCGCGGTGTGGACAGTGTGGACGCAGATGTGGACAACCATGTGGATAAGTATCTAGGTACCACCGGCAAGGAGGCCGTCAATCGCCTCCCGCACCTGAAACTTCGGCACCGCCCCGTGGATCACGCGATGATCGTCGGACCCGGGAACCGAGATGATCCAGGTGGGCAGCGGAAGCGCGGAACCATGAGCCTCGAGCAGCCCGCGGAGAAGAGAGACATGCGAGTGCCCACCGTCGGCATCGGCCCCCGGCCAGGTCTCGAGGTCGGGGCTGAGCATCCCGAGGGAGAAATCAACCTCGGTCACGGAGCAGGGAACGGCCCTTGCCAGTTCGGCGGCGGCGAGCCGGGCCGGACGTGACGGCACCGCCCAGGACGCCCACACGAGGGTGACCTGGACGGTGCTCACGGTTCAATGACTACTGTGCGGGAGCGAATCAGTCGCTGAGGCCCGCGAGGAACTTCTCGGCATCCAGCGCTGCGGAGCACCCGGAACCGGCGGCCGTGATCGCCTGGCGGTACCGGTGATCCACGAGGTCGCCGCACGCGAAGACGCCGGGCAGCGAGGTGTGCGTGGTGCGGCCCTCGCACACGACGTAGCCTTCGTCGTCGAGCGTCACCTGATCGGCGAACAGGGCCGAGCGCGGAATATGCCCGATGGCCTCGAACAGGCCCTCGGCCACGAGCCGCTCCTCCACGCCCGTCTGAGTATCCACGACGGTCAGGGAGTCCAGCTGCGTATCACCGTGAATGGCGGCGATGGCGGAGTTCCACCGGATCGTCAGCTTCGGATCGGCTTCGGCCCGCTTTGCCATGATCTTTGAGGCCCGCAAGGCGTCGCGGCGGTGAAGGAGGGTCACGGAGTTGGCGAACCGGGTGAGGAACGTGGCCTCTTCCACGGCGCTATCGCCGCCGCCCACCACAACGATGTCCTTGTCCTTGAAGAAGAACCCGTCGCACGTGGCGCACCAGCTCACGCCCTTGCCGCTCAGCCGTTCTTCCCCGTCGATGCCGAGCTTGCGGTACGCGGAACCGGTCGCGAGGATCACGGCGCGGGCGCGGAACACTTGGCCGCTCTCGATCTCGATGGTCTTGATATCGCCCGCGAGATCCACGGCGGTGGCGTCCTCGAAGATGATCTCCGCGCCGAAGCGTTCCGCCTGCTCCTGCATCTGCGTCATGAGCTCGGGGCCCATGATGCCCTCGGGGAAGCCGGGGAAGTTCTCCACTTCGGTCGTGGTCATGAGAGCGCCGCCCGCTTCGAGGGACCCGGCGATGACCACGGGCGCCAGTTCGGCGCGCGCCGCATACACGGCGGCGGTGTAGCCGGCGGGGCCGGAGCCGACGATCACGAGGTCGTGCACGGTGTCCGAGGTCGCGGTCGCCGCGGCGTCGGGCTCCGGCGAGGGAGCGTTCAGGTCAATCCCGAATCCTCCGCTGCCCACGGTCGTGAGGATGGAAGGGTTCGTCTCGGTGGTGCTCATGAACGTCCTTTCGGGACTTGTCTGGGCCGTGCGACGGCCGGAAACTACGGGACCGACGGGGTGGTGTCAGCGTAACGAGAAGCCATGACCATTATCGGGGAACCGTCGGCCCCCGCGGGGTATGCCCGGTTCGTTAGCGGGGCGGTCCCACCACGACGAAACCGGACCACAGCGTGGAGTCCGAGGCGCCCTTGGATGATGAGGTGCCGCACGTGGAACGCACGACGGCCGCGGAAACTTCCCCGCCGTTTGTGCGGATCACACCGAGTGAGGATGGGGAGTGGACGATGAGCCAGGCGAGGCCGTCGTCGGACCATGCGACCTTCTCGAGCATGAGTACCGAATCGTCGACCCCGAGTTCGCTGAGGCACGCGGAGACGTCGAATGTGGCGGGGTTTTGCAGGGTGCCGGTCTCGATAAGCGTCTGTACTTCGGTGCCCACGGTGTTTTCGGTGAGGACGGTGAAGCCGAGCTCGTCCACTCCCGGGGCGCTCGTGGAGTCGAGGGAGACGGGCGCATTGGGGCTTTGCACCTGGACGCTGATGCCGAGCGCCCACGACAGCAGGAGGCCGAGGCCCACGGCGACGCCGAGGAACGCAACGAGGACGCCGCGGGGAAAGCCGCTGGATTCGGAGACGCCCTGGAGCCGCTGGCGTGCCTTGGCGCGCGCCCGCTGTGCCCGTCGGGCCTGCCCCCTCTTCATGCTTAGTTGACTCGCACTTCCGCGATTTCGAGCCGGTACCCGCCATCGACCGCGCCGATGGTGGGCGCCCACAGCACGAGGTCCGTGGCCTCGATGGGCTGCTCGGGCTTCAGGACGGTCTCGGCGCCCGCGGTCAGTTCCCCGCTCGCGATGGGCTCGCCGATCTCACCGGCCTCATTGACCGGGCGAAGCTCGATGGTGCCGCCCTGCTGCGCGCCCGCGGTCACGACGACCTCGTTGACGATGCCGCCCGGATCGAGGGTGAGCCGCACGCCCATGCCTTCGCGCATGCGGCCGTAGTCGGGCGTGACGTAGCGCTGCGTGGTCCACGCGGTGCCGGGGTCGCCATCGGTCATGAGGGCGGCGTTTTCCGGGTAGTCCGCCTTGGCCGGATCCGGCGGGTAGACGACGCTCACGCCCGCGAGCGTGGCCGGCTGGGCGGCGGGGGCTTCCTCGGTGGGCTCGGTCGTTTCGGCTGGCTCCGCCGCGTCCGTGGCCTCCGCGGTCGCGCTCGCACTCGCCGTGGAATTCGAGGTGACGCCCCGATCACGGCCCGGAGAGGTCACCGTGGTGATCGCGAAGACGACGCCGAGGATGACGAGCAAAATGGCGAGCCCCAGAATGATCTTCGACTGGTAGCCGCGGCCCGCACTGCCGCCGCTGCCCGCGGTGAGGGACTGCGGATCGTCGGCGGCCATCGCCACCCCCACCACGTCCCTCAGCAGGGACGGGCTGTTCATCGGCGACGGCGCGTCCTCAGCGAGCGATGAACCGCGCCCGCGCACCTCGATCGCGGGTCCGGCGGCGGGCGTGGGCTGATGCGGCACGGCCGACGGGGGAAGCAGCGTGGGGCGAGAGGCCGACAGGTCCCCGGCACCCTCCGCTTCCGAGCCCTCGGCAGCGCCAGGCTCCGGGGCGCGAGTGGCGAAGTCGGGACCGCGTTCGGCGTCCGCGATGGACGCGGCGAGCGACTGGCTGCGACCGGCCACGAGGATCGGGCCGCCGCCGGTGGGCGAGTCAGGTTCGTCGAGCAGGGCGCTGCGGCGCAGCGTATCGGCCGAGGTCCAGGAATCGTCTCCCGCATCGGCGCCGTTTGAATCGGCACCGTTTGCGGCGGCGCCCCGTGCGCCGGAGCCGTCGGGGTCGGTATCGGGGCCGTGCGAGCCATCGGCGCCGCCAGGCCCGGTGGCACCGTTGGCACCGGCGGTGGAGCCCGCGCCGAGGGCGTCGGCCCAGGTCTTCTGCGGCGCGTCGCCGCCCATGGGAAGGGGACGGAGCCCGGCGCTCGCGCCCGCACCGGCAGCCTCAGCACCGGCCATACCCGCTGCGGCACCGGCCACGCTCGCGGCGACAGCCCCGGCGCCGGGCACGGGCCGCAGCTTCGGATCGGTGTCGTCGTTCACAGCACTGACAGCGCGCACTCTCGTTGGCGCCTCGTCCACAAACGGGGCCTTGTCGCCGTCGGCCCCCACGTTCGCGCCCGGGCCCTCCGCCAGGCCCGCCTGCGCGTCGGCACTCAGCGGCGTGGGCGCGCCCGCGTGCTGTTCGGGATCGAACGCCTCGAGGGTCACGGGCAGCGACTGCCACGGCGCCAATTCGGCGCGCACATCACGCACCGCATACGGGGGATGATCGGGCGTCCCGGCCTCGTGGCTGAGCAGGGTGCGGGTCAGCAGCGCGAGATCGGCGGGGACGGTGCGGGGCGACACGACCGACGGATCGAGGACCTCCGGGGTCGCGAAAAACTCGGGACCGCGGCCCGCGAGCGCCACGAACAGCACCCGCCCAATCGAGCGCACGTCGGGATTCACGGAGAACGGATCATCGCTCCAGGCGTCGGCATCCGTCGCGGCCGCCTCCACGCCCGCGCCGAGGATCCGCACCTCGTTGTGCTCGATATCGACGAACACGCGCCGTTCATCGAGCAGGAAATGGCGCACGCCCTTCTGGCGGGCCGTCTCGAGCGCATCGGTCACCTGGCCCGCAATCGCGCGGGCCGTCTCGGGCCGCAGCGCGCCCGCCTCCGTGAGGTCCGCGAGCGACTCCACGCCCGGATCCTCATACATGACGGCGGTCAGCGGGGTGCCGTCGGCCTCGTAAAACTCCTCCACGCCAAGGATCGGCACGAGTGCCGCCGCGGTCACGAGCTGGGCGCGCCGCGCCTCATCCGCGGCATCGACGGCGTGCTCGCCGCGCACCACGAAGACGAGCAGGCTCTGGCCGTCCGGGGTGCGCCCCACGTGCCAGGATGCGCCCGGCGCTGCGGCGTCGGGCAGCAGGAGATCGGCCGGCACCTCGGGGTCCCCGTTCAGTCCGGGGATCAAAGAGACGGAGGCGCTCAGGTCGTCGATGGGTCGCTGCTTACTCACTTCGAACCTCTGCACGTGGACGGAAGCACGGCACCGGGGCGCCGCGGGATTGGTCCCAATCGTAGCCGGGGGGCCTTACCGTGGCTGAATGCGGGTGAGCCGGGCCTCCCGGCGCGCGGCGGGCGTGGGAAGGGCGGGAGACAGCAGGGCAGGGGCAGGACCGGCGCCCGGCGGGCGCGGAGAAAGCCAGGCGCGCGGCTGCTATCGCCGCCGCAGGCGCCGCCCAATAATGCTGCCCGCCTCGCGGACCTCGCTCACGCGCAGCACGAAGGCGGCGGCGATGAACACGAGGCTCATGGCGGAGGCGACGACGAGGCCGACGAGGACCGCGGTGGGCCGGGAAGTCCACGTGAGGTCACCGGCGAGCGCGAGCAGGCCCCACCCGGCCGCGGCGGCGAACGCGGCGGCAATGAGCAGTCGCACGAGGGTGAGCAGGGTCGAGGTGCCGCTCATCGTGCTCGAATCGACGCCCAGCTGGCTGAGTTTGCGGCGCATGAAGGCGAGGCCCATGAGCCACGCGATGAGGTTGCCGAGCGAACTGACCACCGTGGCGGTCGCGGTCGCGTAGCGGGGATCCACGAACGCGAGGATGGGCCACAGGGCCAGGAGGGAGACGAGCGTGACGGGGATCTGCATCATGAAGCTCATGCGGGCGTCCTCGTACGCGTAGAAGAAACGCTTGACCAGATACAGCGCCGCGAAGGGGGTCAGGCCGACGACATACCCGGCCAGCACGAGGCCGTTCGCTTGCGCGGCGGTGGGGCTCGTGCCGCCGATGGCCACCCACATGATCGGCGCCGCCAGAACGCACAGCACCACGGAGGCGAGGATCATCGGGACCAGCAGCACCCGGTTCATCGCGGAATAGGTGCGGTAGGCGCCCGCGTGATCGTGGTCGCTCGCTTGCGAGGCCATCCGCGGAAACACGGAGGTTACGAGGGCCACGGCGATGATGCCCTGCGGGATCATGAACACCGTGTACGACCAGTCCAGGGTGGCGAGCGCGGGATACAGGTCCCGCACCGCCTTATTCCCGCCGGAGGACTGCAACCGCTCCACTTCGGAAACGGCGCCGTTCGTGGACCAGCGCATCGCGAACACGCCGATTTGGCCGAGGAACAGCATCCCGAGGGTCCACAGGCCCAGCTTCGACAGGGAGCCGAGCCCGAGGCCGCGAAAGCCCCACTTGAGGCGGATCCGCAGGCCAATCTTCCGGGTCCACAGGAACACGAGGAGGCCCTGGGCGGCGACGCCGCCCACTTGCGAGAGCGCGAGCACGGCGATCATCGCCCAGGTCCACTCGGTGCCGTCGGGCTGCGAGCCCCACAGGGCCAGGAAGATGATGGCGCCGATGATCGCCACGACGTTGTTGAACGCGGGCGCCCACTGATATGGGCCGAAGCTCTCGTGCGCGTTGAGGATCTGCCCGAACATGATGTAGACGGCGGAAAACATCATCTGCGGCATGAGCCAGTACGCGAGCACGGTCGCGGCCTGCATCGTGCCTGGATCCAGGCGCGAGTTCGCCACGGTGAGCAGGAGCGGCACCGCGAGCATGCACAGGGCCGTGACGGCGCCGGAGGCCACGATCACGAGGGTGAACAGGCGCGACATGTAGTCGTTGCCGCCGTCGGGCCGCTTCATGGACCGCACGATCGCGGGCACGAGGATCGCGTTGAGCGTGCCGCCGCCGATGAGGATCCAGATGGAGTTCGGCAGCACGTTCGCCGCCGAATAGGCGTTCGCGGCAATCGAGGCGCTGCCGCCGAGCACCATGCCCATGAGGAAGGTGCGCACGAAGCCGAGGAGGCGGGAGAAGGTGGAGCCCGCGGCCATGAGCGCGCTCGCGCGCAGAGCCATGGAGCGGCGGGAACGCTGCGGCGTCCCCTGCCCCTCACCGTGACCCGCGCGAGCGGCGGGATCCAGACCCTCGGCGGGGGTGGAGGAATCGGTCATGGGTGCTCAGGGTTCCTTCGTGGCAGGAGCGGAAGGATCATCCAGCGTGCTGAGATCCTCGGGTCCACGCTCGGCCGGAGCACGCGCGTCGGATTTCTTGCGGCCCGCGCGCACCACGCCCACCACCACGAGCAGAGCCATGGCGATGACGAGGATGAGCGTGGTCCAGTTCTCCCATTCGGGATTGACGCTGAGGGCCGCGGTGGAGGTGTGGATCGCGTGCCCGCTCTCGGAATCGAGCGAGACGGTGAGTTCGAGGCTCCCGCTCGTGATCGCCTCGATGGGGATCGTGGCGTCGGTCGAGGAATGGGCGGGCACGCTGATGGGTTCGAGGGAGTCGCTCACGCGGACGATCCGCTCCGACATCGTGGCCTTCGGGTGCACCGTGATGCGCGTATCGAAGTCGTTGCGGATCGAGATCGGCACGCCCGAGCCTGCGGAGACCAGGTTGTAGCTTTCCGACGTGGTCAGTTCGATCCGGGAGGACTGTTCCACGACCACCATCGTGAGGTCCGCGAGCCGGGATTCGCTGTCCTCCGGCGCGCGCAGCACCGGCTCGCTCACGCCCGAAGCGGCGAGCAGCCACGCCGCGTTCGCGTATCGCTGGTCCTCGAGGACGGAGCGCACGGCCGTGATCTCGAGGAGTTCGGCGCTCACCGTCCGCACGTGCTCGTCGGTCGCGGGGGCCGGGCTCGTGGCCTCGCCGGTCGTGGAGGCATCGAGGGCGCGCGGGGTGCCGTCGGCCTCCACCTGCACGCTCTGGATCTGGCCGAGCGTGCCCGCCCACAGGGGCGCGGGTTCCTGATCCGAGGTGTCCGAGCGGCGCAGTTCCGTGGTGCCGCGGCCGTCGGCGGCGTTCGTGAGCATCGTGCGCACGCTGCCCCGCTCCACCCACGCGCTGTCGTGGAGCGCATCGAGCATGAGGGCCGTGGCATCCGGGTCGAGGGTCGCGGTGGGATCGGGGGCCACGAGGATGCTGCGGGCCGCGTCGGTGTCCTGGCCCGCGATGAGGGCGGTGTCGGCGAGGGCGCGCTGCACATCGAGTTCGGGATCGGTGCCCATCGCCGTGGATTCGGCGAGGTGGGTGAGCCGGGCGTCGTAGCCGAGCGCCGGAGTGCCGTTGACCTGGCCGTATCCGCTCGGGGTGACCGCGGGGCTCAGGGGAACGTAGAGGGATTCGGCGGGCACGAGCACGGCCGTGGCTCCCGCATCGACGGCGGACTGGACGCGTTCGGCGCTCGCCTCGCTCCCGGAGATGCGCGCGAGCGTGGGCGCATCGAGCAGGCCCTCGGACTCCTTGCCGAGGAGCGTGGTGACCTCGGGGTAGTTTCCGCCGAGGGTGGGCAGGTCCGCGAGCGCGTACGGGGCCGCGACCACGCCGCGGTCCTCGCGCGCCGCGAGAAGATCGGAGCGCACCTCGGTCGCGGTGGGGTTCGGCTCCCAGCGAGCCTCGGGCTCGTCGGTCGGCGAGGAATCATCCTCGGGTGCGGTGGTGGTCGACGGCTCGCCCGCGCTCGGGGCGGCATCGTCCTCGGACGCGCCACCGGCGTCGCTCGGCGCGTTCGCCGGTGTGGTCGGACTTGTCCCGTCGGCGGCTGGGGTCCGCACGGTGCTCAGGACCGAGCCCGCCTCCGGCAGCGCTACTTCGGCCAGGAGGGAGGGGTCCAGCCACCAGTCCACGTCGGCGCGCTGCGAGATCTCCAGGCGATCCGCGAGCTCCCCCGTGGTGGCGTCCTTGACGAAGCCCTCCGGGTCGATCGCGAGTTCTGCCGGATCCTCAGCGTGGATCGGCGTGAGGTAGGCGAGGTCGATGGTGGGGGTTTCTTGCGAGGGCTGCCACACCACGAACGTGCGCAAAGTGGAGCGGGCGGTGCCGGGAGCGGACACGCGCTGGATCCCATCGCGGTCCTGAGTTTCAGCGCCGGTGCGCACGGTGAGTGCCACGCGGCGCGGCCCCCACAGGGTCGTATCCAGTTCAAGCCCGAGCGCATCCACGGGCAACTCGACGCTCATGCGCACGCGCTGGCCGGGGGCAATCGTGGCGGGGGCCGACGCGGCCCGGGACAGGCCGAGGCCCACGAGGTCATCCTCGCCCGAGCGGGCCGCCCATTCGGTGAGCGCGTCACGATCGGTCACGCGCGTCCGGTTCATGCTGAAGTCCAGAATCGCGTTCTCGAGCACGTCCGTGCCCGCGTTCGTCACCTCGACCTCCGCCTTGAGCGTCTGCCCTGGGGTGAGGGCCGACGGGGTGAGCGCGACCAGATCGATGCTGACATCGGCACCCTGGAACTCGGGAGAGGGCTGCAGCGGGCCGGTAAGATGGGTGCGCCCCTGAACGGGTGAGGCAGCGGGAGAGTCCACGGCCCCGGCGCGCTGGTCGGCGAAGGGCCCGATGCCCCCCACGAGGATCAGTGCCAGGCAAGCGAGCATGGCGATGACCGCACGGGGTGCGGGGGAAGTGATCGATGCGCGCATGCCCCCACTGTAAAACGCCCGGCCTGGATGCGAAGCTCCGGCGGCGAGCCACGGCACAGGTGACTCGCCCCACGTCACCGCCCGACCACCCCCGAACGAAAGAGTCACCGTGAACGAACGCGCAACCACCCCGGGCGCCCCCGTCCTGGATCTTGATCTGGTGCGCACGAGGGCCGCGACCATGTTTGCTGCCCTGCCCCCCTCGATCCACGACCTCGGCGCCCTGTTCGAGCAGGCGGGTGCCGAGCTCGCGCTCGTGGGCGGGCCCGTGCGCGACGCGCTGCTGGGCCGCAGCAGCGACGACCTCGACTTCACGACCTCCGCGCACCCCGAGGAGACCGAGCGGATCCTGCGCGCCTGGGTGGGCGGCGGCGCCATCTGGGACATGGGGCGCGCGTTCGGCACCCTCGGCGCCCAAAAAGACGGGGTCAAGGTCGAGATCACGACCTATCGGACCGAGGAATACGACGCCGATTCCCGCAAGCCGACGGTCACGTTCGGCACCGCCATCGAGGGAGACCTCTCCCGCCGCGACTTCACGGTCAACGCGATGGCCGTGCGCCTGCCCTCGCTCGACTTCGTGGATCCCTTCGGCGGCCTCTACGACCTCGCCACGGGAGTCCTGCGCACCCCCGTGGCCCCCGAACAGTCCTTCAGTGACGATCCGCTGCGGATGCTGCGGGCGGTCCGCTTCGTCTCCCAGCTCGGGTTCTCGATTGAAGCGGAGACTGCGCAGGCGATCCGTGCGCTCGCGGGGCGGCTCGAGATCGTCTCCGCGGAGCGCGTGCGCGAAGAACTCGTCAAGCTCATCGTCGGCGCTCACCCGCGCGCCGCGCTCGAGCAGATGGTGGAGCTGGGCCTCGCCGCGATCGTGCTGCCCGAGCTGCCCGCGATGCAGCTCGAGATCGACGAGCACCACCGCCACAAGGACGTCTACACCCACTCCCTCACGGTGCTTGACCAGGCCATCGATCTTGAGACGGGGGCCGACGGTCCCGTTCCCGGGCCGGACTTCATCTTGCGGTTCGCGGCCCTCATGCACGACGTTGGCAAGCCCGACACTCGCGCGTACGAGCCCGGCGGGGTGGTGACGTTCCGCTTTCACGAGGTGGTGGGCGCGCGCATGACCGCGAAGCGGATGAAGGCCCTGAAGTTTGATAAGGACACGACGAAGGCCGTGGCCCGCCTCGTGGAACTGCATCTGCGGTTCCACGGGTACGCGGACGCGGAGTGGTCCGACAGCGCCGTGCGCCGCTACGTGAGCGATGCGGGGCCGCTCCTGCAGCGCCTGCACCGACTAACCCGGGCCGACTGCACGACCCGCAACAAGCGCAAGGCCGCGATGCTGCGCGGCGCCTACGACGACCTCGAGCGGCGCATCGCCGAGGTGGAGGCGCGCGAGGAGATCGGGAAGATCCGCCCCGACCTGGATGGCCGCGCCATCATGGAACTGCTGGGTCTGGAGCCGGGACCGCTCGTGGGCGAGGCCTATTCCTATCTGTTGGAGCTGCGCATGGAGGAAGGCCCCCTGGGCCGCGAAGCCGCCACGGAGCGTCTCCTGCAGTGGTGGCAGGCCCGCAACGGCTGACGGTGCGGCGGGTGTGAACTTTACCCCCGACTATTTCCCGGCCCAGGCTGCTCCCGCATACTGATGAAATTGCTGCCGCGTACGCGGTGGCGCTTGAGGACACACGAGAGGACACGAGAGCGTGAGCGATAAGCCCTCGAAAGGCCGCAAGAACCCCGGCGGCCGCCGAATCTCCGACTCCGCGCGCACTCCCGGCGCCGCCAAGTCCAGTTCGCGCAGCGTGAAGCCCGCCCAGGTGGGCACGTCACGCTCGGCGGCCGGTGCCGCGGGCGCCGGCGCGGGCGCGAAGGCTTCCGCGAGCCGGAGCGCGAAAGCGACCGCCGCGGGAGGCGCGAAGCCGAAGAAGAACCTCCTCAACTACCCGCGCGCGGGAAAGAGCGGCGTGTGGCGCTGGCTGCCCTCACTGCGCCTCATCACCGCGACCCTCGCCCTCATGGTGCTGCTCGTGCTCGGCGCGGGCGCGTGGCTCTACAACGACACGGACATTCCCGAGGCCAGCGACGTGGCCATCGCGCAGACCTCCCGCGTCTACTTCTCCGACGGAGAGACGCTCATGGGTGAGTTCAGCGAGCTCAACCGCACGATCCTGCCCGGAGACGAGATCCCGCAGAACGTGAAGGACGCCGTGGTGGCCTCCGAGGATTCGACGTTCTACGAGAACCGCGGCATCTCCCCGCGCGGCATCCTGCGCGCGTTCCTCAACAACCTGCAGGGCGGGGCCCGCCAGGGTGGCTCGACGATCACGCAGCAGTACGTCGAGAACTACTACACCGGCACGGTCACGAGCTATTCCGGCAAGGTGCGCGAGATGATCATGGCGGTCAAGACCGACCAGGAGATCAGCAAGGATGAAATCCTCGCGCGCTACCTCAACACCATCTACTTCGGCCGCTCCGCCTACGGCGTGCAGGCGGCCTCTCAGGCGTACTTCGGCAAGGATGCGAAGGACCTCACCGATGCCGAGGCCGCGCTGCTCGTGGCCGTGATCCCCGCGCCGAGCGCGTACGATCCGGCGGCGAATCCCGAGGTGGCGCAGACCAAGTGGGCCCGGGTGATCGAACGTCAGGTCAACGAAACGAAGACCATGACCAAGGAGGAAGCGGACGCGCTCACCTTCCCCGAGACCATCGAGTACGCGCCCCAGAACAAGCTCGGCGGCACGAACGGGTACCTCCTCACCGCCGTGAAGGCGGAGATGGAGAAGAACGGCATCACGCCCGATCAGGTGGATACGGGCGGCTACACGATCGTCTCCACGATCGATCCGCGCATCCAGCAGAACACGATCGATGCGGTGAACGCCCTGCCGGAGGACCGCCCGGAGAACAACAAGGTGGGCACGATGACGCTGGACCCGAGCACGGGGGCGATTCGCGCCATGTACGGCGGGCCCGACTACATCCAGCAGGGCCGCAACGATGCCACGCAGTCGCGCATGCAGGCCGGCTCCACGTTCAAGGCGTTCACGCTCGTGGCCGCGATCGACGATGGCTACAGCCTGCGCTCCACGTGGAACGGTAATTCGCCCGAGACCTTCGGCGGCTGGACCGTCAAGAACTTCAACAACATTTCCTACGGGCCTGTGAACCTTCTGAAGGCCACGGAGAACTCGATCAACACCGCGTATGCCGACCTGAACATCGACATGGGCCCGGAGAAGACCCGCGCGGCGGCGATCAAGCTGGGCCTGCCGGAGAACACGCCCGGCCTCGATGCGGAGGCGCCGAACGTGCTCGGCACCGCCTCACCCACCGTGCAGGAGATGGCCACCGCGTACGCCACGCTGGCCTCCGGCGGCATCAAGCGCGAGCCCTACATCGTGCAGAAGGTGACGAACCCGGATGGTTCGACCGCCTTCGAACACAAGGATGCGGGCGAGCGCGTCTTCGAGGAGGGCGTGGCCACGAACGCGACGGTCGCGCTCCAGGGGCCGACGAGCGGGAGCGGTTCGGCCAATCAGGTGCAGCGGGCGATGAATCGCCCCGTGGCGGGCAAGACCGGCACCTCGGAATCGTTCCGCTCCGCCTGGTTCGTGGGCTACACCCCGCAGCTCGTGACGGCGGTGGGCATGTTCCAGCCGTCGGCCGACGGCTCCACGGAAGAGGCGCTCACGCCCTTTGGGGGCGAGCGCTACATCTCCGGCGGCACCATTCCCACGGACCTGTGGCTCGACATCATGCGCCCCTCGATGGAGGGCATGGAGGTCATGAACTTCCCGTCGGAGGCGAAGATCCAGCGGCAGAGCGGCGGCAACCGCAGCTCGGGCACCACGCAGTCGCCCACGCAGGCGCCCTCGCCCACGCAGACGGAGGAGACGACCCAGCCGGAGGAGACCGAGGAGCCGACGGAGGACCCGCAGCCGACGGAGAATCCGCAACCGACCGAGCAGCCGACGCAGCAGCCCGCGCCACAGCCGACCACCCCGGCCCCGACCACTCCGCAGCCGACGCCGACGGGCGGCAACGTCCAGCCGACGCGGGGCCCGGAGGACGGGTAGCGGCGGAGGTCGGGGTGTGCGATGAGTCCCAGCGCCTCGTGAGCCCTGTCGCCGCCCGCGGATCACGGGTATGCTCGTGCAGTCTGTGGTCCAACGCCCACGGACAGCATGAACCCTCCTGCCACGGAAGGACCGTGGCCGCGATAGACCACAGGAGGTGGGTACACACACATGCGCACGTATGAAATGGTTGTGATCCTCGACCCGTCGACCGACGAGCGGACCGTAGGATCCACGTTCGAAAAGCTCATCCAGGTTGTCCCCGCTGAGGGCGGCACCGTTGACAACGTTGACATCTGGGGCAAGCGCAAGTTCGCCTACGAGATCAACAAGAAGGCCGAAGGCGTCTACATCGTCCTCAGCTTCACCTCCACGCCGGCGACGGCTGCCGAGCTTGACCGTCAGCTCGGACTCAACGAGTCCGTTCTGCGCACCAAGCTCATGCGCGTCGACGCTGCGTGAGACCAGCCGCCACGCGGCACCCCACCAACCCCCCAGCTGAAGGAAGAGAGTCATGGCAGGCGAAACCGTCATCACAGTGGTCGGCAACCTGACCGCAGACCCGGAGCTTCGGTTCACGAACTCCGGCGTTCCCGTCGCGTCGTTCACCGTTGCCTCCACCCCGCGCACCTTCGATCGCCAAACCAGCGAATGGAAGGACGGCGAGGCCCTCTTCCTGCGCTGCTCGATCTGGCGTGACGCCGCGGAAAACGTGGCCGAATCGCTCGAAAAGGGCTCGCGCGTGATCGTGCAGGGACGCCTCCAGCAGCGCTCCTACACCGATCGCGACGGCAACAACCGCACCTCCATCGAACTTCAGGTCGATGAGGTGGGCCCCTCGCTCCGTTACGCCACCGCCAAGCCCACCAAGGTGCAGCGCGGCGGCGGAGGCGGATTCGGCGGGGGCCAGGGTGGCCAGAGCCAGGGCGGATTTGGCGGCGGCCAGCAGGGCGGCGGCTTTAACCAGGGCGGCCAGGGTGGCTACGGCCAGAACCGTGGCGGCGGCTACAACCAGGGTGGCCAGGCCGGTAATCCGGCCGGTGCCGATCCCTGGAGTGGCGGCGGCGCGGAAGAACCCCCACCGTTCTAAACCCCCCCCAGTATTGTCCAGTTTTTCCTTCCATCCCGGGCTAGAACCCCGGGCTCCAGAAAGCTAAAGGAGCACCACGATGGCGAAGCCAGTTCTTCGTAAGCCGAAGAAGAAGCAGAACCCGCTCAAGAGCGCCGGAATCGAGTCGATCGATTACAAGGATGCTGCCGTTCTTCGTAAGTTCATCTCGGATCGCGGAAAGATCCGTGCCCGCCGTGTCACCGGCGTGTCCGTCCAGGAGCAGCGTCAGATCGCGAAGGCCGTGAAGAACGCCCGCGAGATCGCCCTTCTGCCCTACTCGACCTCCGGTCGCTGAGCAGAAGAAAGGATCTAGACCATGGCAAACACCAAGCTCATCCTCACCCACGAGGTGTCCAAGCTCGGCGCTCCCGGCGATGTCGTCGAGGTCAAGGCGGGCTACGCCCGTAACTACCTCCTGCCCCGCAACCTGGCCACCCCGTGGACCAAGGGCGCGGAGCGTCAGCTCGATCAGATGGCCGTGGCCGCCTCGAAGCGTTCCATCGCTTCGCTCGAGGATGCCCAGGCGCTGCGCGACCTGCTGCAGACCAAGCCGGTCGTTGTGGCCGAGCGTGCCGGCCAGGGCGGTCGCCTCTTCGGCGCCGTGACCTCCACCGAGGTTGCCGAAGCCGTCAAGGCCGTGTTCGATCGCGAGATCGATCGCCGCAAGGTCGAGTTCACCTCGCCCATCAAGTCGCTCGGCGAATACACCGTGACCGTGCGTCTGCACGACGAGGTGTACGCGAACCTGGTTGTCCAGGTTGTCGCCGCGAAGGGCGCACGCGCCTAAGCGCACAGCACTCAGCGAAATGGCGGGCTTCCCTTCGGGGAGGCCCGCCTTTTCCGTGCCCTTCTTTGTCGTCGCCGGTCTTCTTTGTGGCCGGTGGGTGGTCCGTCCTGAGCCGCGGGCCGCGCCGGGCTTAACATTGAGCAATGCGTTCTCAGCACCCGCCGTCGGCCCCCTCCTCTCCCGCCGACCACCAGCACCTCCAGCGGTCCCTCACGCACGGGCAGATGGCGATGATCGCCATGGGCTCCGCGCTCGGCACGGGCCTGTTCCTCGGCTCCGGCTCCGCTATCGGGATGGCGGGCCCCGCGGTGATCCTCTGCTTCGCGTTCGGCTCGATGATCGCCGTGACCATCGCCCTGGCCATGGGGGAAATGGCCTCGCGCTACCCCGTGCAGGGCGGCTTCGGCACCCTCGCCGCCCGCTACCTCTCGCCCTACTGGGGCTACCTCGTGCGGTGGCTGTATTGGATCGTCACGGTCGCGGTGACGGCTGTCGAAATCGTCGCGTGCGCCACCTACCTGGGCTTCTGGTTCCCGCAGGTGCCGCTGTGGGCCGGGATCGTCATCTTCGCCGCGATCATCGTTGGCGTGAACCTCGCGAGCGTGAAGAGCTTCGGCGTGATCGAGTTCTACCTCAGCTCCATCAAGGTCATCGCGGTGGTGCTGTTCATCCTCGTGGGTCTGCTGCTCGTGTTCGTGGGGCTGCCGTCGGCCCCCGCCGCCGGTCTGGACAACTGGACCGCCGATGGCGGGTTCTTCCCCTTCGGTCTTTCGGGCGTGTGGATGGCGATGAGTATCGTCATGTTCTCCTTCGGCGGGATCGAGCTGCTGTCCATCACCGCGGCGGAGGCGAAGAATCCGGCCAGGTCCATCCGCACCGCCGCCCAGTCCACAGTGATTCGCCTGAGCCTGTTCTACGTGCTCGCCATCGGGATTGTCGTGGCGCTCGTGCCGTGGGTGAAGGCCTCCGGCGCGGGCGGGGACGTTCACCAGTCGCCGTTCGTCATGGTCTTCGAGCTCGTGGGCGTGCCGCAGGCGGCGTCGGTCACGAACTTCATCGTGCTGGTCGCGGCGCTCTCAGCTGCGAACGCGAACGTGTACGCGGGCAGCCGCTTCCTGCACTCCCTCGCCGCCGATCACCTCGCGCCGCGCGCGCTCGGATGGACCACAAGCCGGGGCGTGCCCGTGCCCGGCATTGCCGTCCACAGCATCGGCATCATCGCGACCGTCCTGCTGGCCGTCTCCGGGATCGGCGGGATCTTCCCGATGCTCATGAGCGTCGTGACGTTCTCCGTCGTGCTCGTGTGGGCGCTCATCCTCGTCACCTACCTCGTCTATGCGCGCACGCGCGACGGCCGGGAACTGTTCCGCATGCCCGGCGGTTCCGCGACCGCTATCGCGGGCCTCGTGGGCCTCGCCATCGTGTTCTCCACCGTGCTGGCGGTGGAGCGGATGCAGATTGCCGCCGCCGTCGGCATCCCCTTCGTGGCCATCGTGACCATCGCCTACTGGCTGGTGTTCCGCCGTCGCGTCTCCGTGGCGGCGATCAACGAGAGCTTCGAGGAGGCCGAAAAGGCGCGCGCGCTCAACGAGGCTGCCGAACAGGCCGACGAGCGCGCCGTACGCCTCGGCGCCCGCACATCCGCGGGCGACTAGGCACCGGGCACCGACACCGGCGTTGTCCCGGCGAACTCTCGGGGATTGCTCGGGTCGATCACCGTACGATCCCTTCACCACATCGTTTTGGAAGGGACCCCCACATGTCTGTTGAACTGCGCGCCTACATCAACTTCGAAGGCACCACGCGCGAGGCCATGGAGTACTACCAGTCCGTGTTCGGCGGTGAGCTCATGGTGACCACGTTCGGCGAGGCGCACGCCCAGCCTGCGGATTCGCCGAGCGCCACCAAGGTCATGAACTCGCAGCTGAGCACCGACCTGTTCACCCTCATGGCGGCCGACATCATCGAGGAGACCCCGTTTGAGGTGCGCGTGGGTAACAACTTCAACCTCGCCCTCGTGGGGGACTCCGCCGCGGATCTCGAGGCCATCGCCCCGCGCTTCGAGGCGCTCGCGAAGGACGCCAACCCCGACACCTACATGCCGCTCAGCCGGGTCATGTGGGGCGACGTGTTCGGCGGTCTCCAGGACCGCTTCGGGGTCTCGTGGATGGTCAACGTCAGCGTTCCCGAGGGCGAGGCCGGGCCGTACGAGCGCCCGTTCGAGATGTAGTCGCGCCACCGGCCAGAAATCTTCACAATTTCTTCTTTGCCTACTCTTTACTTTTTGGCTCGGGCGCGTCATGATGGTGACGGCGCCCCTCACCGCGGAGGCGGCAGCGACATCGTCTCGCTTCACCCCCACCGTGGCCCCACTTCCCTTGAGGGGCGCCGCACCCGAACGAAAGGCGATCGACACCATGACCCGAGCACTGAATGGGCAGTCCGTGGCACGCAGCTCCGCAGCCATGTTTGCCGCGACCCTCCTGCTCGCCTCGTGCTCCGGCACACCCAGCGCCGATCCGGGCACCGCCAGCCCGCAACCGCCAAAAGCCACCTCTACCCGCATCCCGTCGGCCGATGCCACCACGAGCGCCACCCCGTCGCCCACCGCGACCACGACCGAGGCTGAGCGCACCCCTGCCACCGCCGGGCCCGCCCTCTTCGGCCACTGGGCCAGCAGCAGCCTCGCCGAACTCACCGGCACCGCCGTGGAACAGCTCGACTTCCCGATGACCAAGGCCACCATCGAAAAGGCCGTCGCCGAATCCAACCCCGACGGGCTCTTCGAGAACGTCAACTGCGCGAGCGACCTGGACCTGCCGCTCGGCAGCCAGGGCGTGGCCTGCTCCTTCACCGACGCCGACGGCGCCGAACGCACCGCCTACGCCTACGGCACCTACTCCTCCGAACAGGGAGTCGGCCTGCTCCTCACCTTCGACACGGCCCTCAGCCCCGAGGTCGCCGCCAAACTCAGCGAGCCCGGCGCCGAAGTGCACGCCTACGGCTCCGGCAGCATGTGGGGCGTGGAAGGCCCCGTGGCCCCCGAAGACGTGGCCGCACTCGTACTCAGCATGCTCGCCGCCAACAAGATCCCCGTCACCGGCGCCACGTGCGACGACCCCGTCGACATCCCCGCCAAGACCAACCAGATCACCTGCACCCTCCAGGCCGAATGGGGCCCCACCCGGGCCACGGTCATCGGCGGCCACGTCACCTCCGTCGGCGACAACGGCATCCTCACCATCTTCAACAGCCCCGTCGAATAACCGCCAGATCAGACCCGCACCACCCGCCAGTGGCATGCGCCACGCAGCCCTCCCGCTGATTATGAGGCCAGTTCACACGCCGTTATAGTGGATAAATCTTCGGTCTCGGTGCGTCCATCGCCTGGTGCCGAAGCATTCGCGCAAGTGGCGGAATTGGTAGACGCGCACGGTTCAGGTCCGTGTGCCCTAGCGGGCGTGGGGGTTCAAGTCCCCCCTTGCGCACTTTTGTCCTGTGTCAGGACATAGGAAACCCTCGAACCTCCGGGTTCGGGGGTTTTGTGCTGCTCGCCACGCCCCGCCCGCGGTGCACGGGGTGGAAGAGGGTGGCTCATCGTTGCTAAACTTGGAACCAATAGTCCCCCCGCAGCCTCTCATCGTCTCTGGCGATGATGCGCACCGCGGGGGTCCTCACATTGGCCCGACCCCGAGGTCAAGCGAACTACTTCTCCGCATTCTCCACGCGGACAGGAGAGTCCTTCGCGCGAAGTGTTTCGCGAAACGCGCTGTTTCCCGACATGAGAAACACGGCGATTCGAGAAACACGCAGGCCGTACGGGCGTGGTTCATGGACCACCCCACCTCCCCCCACGCGGAAGGCGCCGTGACCGTTTCGTGACGCAGCGTCTCGGGCGCCGGGGCGCCGGATCGGCGCGAGGGCCCGGTGATAGGCTCAAACTCCGTGGAGAAATCACGAGAAGGCGCCGTCGCGCCGCACACCAGCCCTGTTGCTTCGCCGTCGTCGGCCCTGCCCCCGTCGGCCCCTGCACCCAGCACTACCCCCGACTCCGGCACCGCCCCGGGCACCGCCGCCGCACCCAAACCCGGCGCCGAATCCTCGCCCGCCAAGGTGACCCGCCATATTTTTGTGACGGGCGGGGTGGTGAGTTCGCTTGGTAAGGGCCTCACGGCGTCGTCGCTGGGCCGCCTGCTGAAGGCGCGCGGGCTGAAGGTCACGATGCAGAAGCTCGATCCGTACCTCAACGTTGACCCGGGCACAATGAACCCGTTCCAGCACGGCGAGGTGTTCGTGACGAACGATGGGGCGGAGACCGATCTCGACATTGGCCATTACGAGCGGTTCCTCGATGAGGACCTGGATGCGCTCTCGAACGTGACCACGGGGCAGGTGTATTCGTCGGTGATTGCGAAGGAGCGGCGCGGCGAATATTTGGGGCAGACCGTGCAGGTGATCCCGCACATTACCGACGAGTTGAAGGCGCGGATGCGGTGGCATGCCGATCACGTGCCTGACGGCGGCGAGGCGCCGGACATCATCATCACGGAAATTGGCGGCACCGTGGGCGATATCGAGTCGCAGCCGTTCATCGAGGCCGCCCGGCAGGTGCGCCGCGACCTGGGCCGCACGAACGTGTTCTACCTGCACGTGTCGCTAATTCCGTTCATTGGCCCCGCGAAGGAGCTGAAGACGAAGCCCACGCAGCATTCGGTGGCGGCCCTTCGCAGCCTCGGTATTCAACCCGATGCGCTCGTGCTGCGCAGCGACCGCGAGGTGCCGGACGCGATGCGGGAGAAGGTGGCCGATGCGTGCGACGTTGACGTGGACGCCGTGGTCTCGTGCCCGGATGCCGCGTCGATCTATGACATTCCCGCGACCCTGCTGGCCCAGGGTCTCGACACAACGATCCTTGACTACTTCGATCTGCCTTACGGCGAGGCCCGCATGCAGGAGTGGGACCGGCTGCTCGAGGCCGTTCACGCGCCGACGCGGGAGGTCACCGTGGCGCTCGTGGGCAAGTACGTGGACCTGCCGGACGCCTACCTGTCCGTGAGCGAGGCCCTGCGCGCGGGCGGGTTCGCCCATGGCGCGCGGGTGGTGATTCGCTGGGTGGCGTCGGATACGTGCGAGAGCGCCGACGGGGCGGCGGCCGCGCTCGCGGGCGTGGATGCCGTGTGTGTGCCGGGCGGGTTCGGCATTCGCGGGCTCGATGGCAAGCTGGGCGCCCTCACCCATGCCCGCACCACGGGCCTGCCCACCCTGGGTCTCTGCCTTGGCCTGCAGTGCATGGTGCTCGAATACGCGCGCTCGGTCGCGGGCCTTGTTGAGGCGTCCTCCACCGAGTTCGATCCCGAGGCGTCCACTCCGGTCATCGCGACCATCGAGGAGCAGAAGCGGTTCGTGGGCGGTGCGGGAGACCTGGGCGGCACGATGCGCCTGGGCCTGTACCCGGCGACCCTCACCCCCGGGTCCGTGGTGGCCGAGACCTACGGCGGGACCGACGTGAGCGAGCGGCACCGCCACCGCTACGAGGTCAACAACGCCTACCGCGAGCAACTCACGGACGCGGGCCTCGTCATCAGCGGCACCTCGCCCGACGGCTCCCTCGTCGAGTTCGTGGAGCTTCCGCGCAGCGAGCACCCCTACTACGTGGCGACGCAGGCCCACCCCGAGCTGGCGTCGCGGCCCACGCGGCCGCACCCACTGTTCGCGGGGCTCGTGCAGGCGGCGCTCGAACGGCAGCAGGGGTAGGCGGGCAAGGTTAGAGCCCGGCGTCCTTGAGGGCCCGAGCCAGCTCCTCGCGGTCGGCCTCGCTGAGCGTGGCGTGGGAGCGGAGCTCTTCGATCCGCACCACGTCGATATCCACGGGGCCCTCGATGCCCGTGACCTCGCCGTCGAACCGGAACTGCCACACCGACCAGTCGTCGGTCTCCGGGCGGCCCGTGTCGGAAAAGAGCCAGTCGGGGCGCCCGTCGGCCGCGGGCAGACCGTAGTGTTCGCGCCATTCCCGGCTGGAATAGATGACCGCGCGGCGGCCCCATTCGGCTTCCACGATGCGCAGGAAGTCGTCGATTTCGGCCTGGGCGCGGCTGGCCTCGGGCCGCTCGTCGCACGCCCCATCGAACTCGAGGTCGAGCGCGGGCGGCAGGTGGGCATCGCCCACGGGCACGGTGGCGAGGAAGTCGCGTGCCTGCGCCGCCCCCGACGAACACAGCGTGAAGTAGTGGTAGGCGCCCACCGTGACGCCTTCGGCTTGTGCGCCCGTCCAATTCGCCTCGAACTGCGGGTCCGTGTAGTTCGCGCCTTCGGTGGCCTTGATGTACGCGAAGGAGTAGCCGTCGGCGGCGACGCCCTGCCAGTCAATCGTGCCCTGGTGGACCGACACGTCGATGCCCATCGCCTCACCCTCGGCCAGCTCGGTGTCGCCGAGCAGCTGGGTGCGCGAGCGGGCGTCGGCGGGTGTGGAGGCCACGGTCGCGGCGGCGTTGTTCGCCTCGTGAACCTCCGGCATCGTGAATGCGGTGGTCAGCGCGCGGGTCACGAGGATGGAACAGGCGCCAAGAACAAGGACGAGTGCGGCGGCGAGAATCGCGGCGGCGATGCGTCGGCGGCGGGCAATCTGCGCGCGCGAAAATCGGGGCATGGGCATAAGTGTAGGGCCGACGGGCCCCGATGCGGGCGCGCGCTGGGGCTAACGGAGCGAGTTCAGCGCCCCTTGCACCTCGGTATGGCGGAAGACAAACCCGTCGGTCAGGAGGGCGTCGGGTAGGGCGCGCTGGCTCGCGAGTAGCAGTTCTTCCACCATTTCGTTGCCGAGCAGCAGCCGCGGTGCGACCATGGGGGTGGGCAGTACGGCGGGCCGGTTCAGTGAGGCGCCGAAGGCACGCGCGAAGTCGCGCTGACGCACCGGGGCCGGGCCCGTCATGTTCACCGGGCCCTCAAGCGAGCTCGCGGTGAGCAGGTGGATGGCGGCGCGCACGTAGTCTTCGAGGGTGATCCACGACAGGAACTGCGTGCCGTTGCCGAGTGGACCGCCGAGGCCCAGCTGAAACAGGGGCCGCTGGGGGCCCAGGAGCCCGCCGCGGGCGGCTAGTACGTGCCCCGTGCGTAGCAGCACCGTGCGGTGGCTCGCGTGCGCCTGCACGGCTTCGTCTTCCCAGTCCTGCACCACGTCGGCCAGAAAACCCGTCCCCGCCTCGGACGTTTCCGTCAGTTCCTCCGACGTGCGGCTGCCGTAGAAGCCCACGGCCGAACCGCTGAGGAACACGAGGGAGTGGCCGCGCTCCGCCTCGACGGCGAGGGCATCGACCACGCGGCGGGTGACGTCGATGCGGGAGGTATAGATCTCCAACTGGCGGTCCTCGCTCCACCGCTTGTTCGCGATGCCCGCGCCCGCGAGGTTCACCACCGCATCCTGATCGGCGAGCGAATAGGCGCCCTCGCGCCCCAGCCGGGTGACGGTGTGGCCGTCCGCCTCCAGGGCGCTCGTGAGCGCCGAACCGATGAGGCCGTGACTGCCAGTCATTGCAATACGCATGGTGACCAGCGTAAACGCCTCCGGTGGGGGCCGGCTGACAACACTGTTGTGGCACGCCCCGGGCGGTGTCGCCGCGAGAAGAAAAACCGCGTCGGGCTAGAAAATGAGGCGCAGCAGGATCACGCCGATGGCGCCGATCCCGGCGGCCACGGGCAGGGTGATCACCCAGGCCAGGCCGATGGGCTTCATCATGCGCCAGTTCGCGGCGCGGTTCACGAGGCCCACGCCGAGCACGGCGCCGATGAGGATGTGGGTGGAGCTCACGGGCAGGCCCAGCTGCGAGGCGAGCATAACCACGGATGCGGCGGCGAGCTCGGCGGCGAAACCGGAGGAGGGGTGCATCTTCGTGAGGCTCGTGCCGACCGTCTGGATGACGTTGCGGCCAATGAACCACAGGCCCGCCACGAGCGAGACGCCGAAGGCGAGCAGCACCGGGCCGGGGATCACGGCCTGATCGCTCACGCCGCCGGTCTTGAGCACATCGAGCACCGCCGCGAACGGGCCGATCGCGTTCGCGATGTCGTTCGAGCCGTGAGAGAACGCGAACGCGGCCGCGGTGAACACCTGCATCCACGAGAACAGCACGAACGTGGCGCGCGAAAGCGACTTGCCCTGCAGCGTGTTCGCAAACATCGACATGGCGAACCACGTGAGGGTGCCGATCATGATGAGCAGGATGACCGTCTGCGTGGTGGTGAACTCGAGGTTGAGGTTGGACAGCCCCTTGAACAGAAGCATCGAGGTGATGATCATGGCGCCCGCGGCGGCCAGCAGCGGCACCCACACGGTGAGGGCGCGGTGCGCGCGGACCTCGTTCACGCCCTTGTCTAGTTGCTTGAGGGCCCGGTCGAACTTCGCTTCGGCGGAAGGGTCGTCACCGTCGGCCAGGGCAGCCCGGGCCGCCGCTGCTAGTTCCGCTCCCTCGTCCTTCGGCAGGCGCGCGTTCGCGTACGCGGACTGCTGGATCTCGCCAATCCGGTCCAGATGCTCCTCGTTCGCGCCGGACTGTTCGATGAACTCCTGCTTGAGCTGCTGCAGGCGCCTGTCGGCCTTCTCGTTGTAGAGCAAGATGTGCCGCTTGATGAACCCGAACAGGAGGTACGCCATGATGCCGCCGAGCAGTGGGGACAGTACCCAGCTCACGGCGATCTGCCCGATCTGATCCCACTGCACCATGTCGAGCGTGCCCGTGCCGGTGATCGCGCCCACGGTGAGGGAGGCGCCCACGATGGCGCCGATGATCGAGTGGGTGGTGGAGACCGGCAGGCCGAACTTCGTGGCGATGAGCAGCCAGATCGCCGCCCCGAACAGGGCCGCCATCATGATGTAGACGAAATCCATGGGGTTCGTGGCGATGCCGTCGAGGCTCACGATGCCGCTGCGCACCGTCTCGGTCACCTCGCCGCCCGCGATGACCGCGCCCGAGACCTCGAACACCGCCGCGATCACGAGCGCCTGCTTCATGGTCAGCGTGCCCGCACCCACGGACGTGCCGAAGGAGTTGGCCACGTCGTTGCCGCCGATGTTGAACGCCATGAACAGGCCCAGGAACATCGCGGTGACCAGCAGGAGCGTGAAGTGTTCCGCGGGCACGTAGCCATAGGCCCACACGAGGAACAGTACGAGGGTGATGAGCATGAGCGAGCCGAAACTCACGTGCCACCAGCGGTCCGCGCCCAGAAAGCCGGCATTTCGGGGGGTTTTGAGGACGGTCTGCGGCATGGAGGGGACTCGTTTCTGGCGTGGGAAAGGAGGGCTCGTCAGGGAGGGTGCGCGCGGGCGCTGGCGCGTGAGAAGGCGCGCCGAATCGAGCGTATATCCGCCTAGCCCATTTGCGTAACTCACCATGGTCCCGGACCTGAACGGCGAGCGATATCACGGCGAACAGTGCGCGCTACCGTGGAGGCTATGACCACCGCCCCGCCGCTCGTTCACACCTACGCCGACGCTTTCCCGGGCCTCGTGCGCGCCAGCGTCCCGGATGTGCCGGAGGGCACGCGCGCGCTCGTGGTGAACGAGGACGTGGCCCGGGCGCTTGGCTGCGACCCGGCATGGTTGGCGGGGGCCGACGGTATCCGGTGGCTCACGGGCACGGGCACGGGTGCTGGGCAGCCGACGGAAGCTGCCTCCCGCACCGTTGCCGAAGCCTATGCGGGCCACCAGTTCGGCCACTTCAGCCCCGAGCTGGGCGATGGGCGCGCGCACCTGGTAGGCGAAGCCCGCACCGAGGGCGGGGCCCTCGCGGACATCCACCTCAAGGGCAGCGGCCGCACCCCCTTTGCCCGGGCGGGGGCCGACGGGAAGGCGCCGCTGGCCGCAATGCTGCGCGAATACGTCATCTCCGAAGCGCTCGCGGCGCTCGGCGTGCCCACGACGCGCACTCTCGCCGTGCTCGCCACGGGCGAGCAGGTGCGCCGCCGCAGCCCGGTGCCGGAGCCCGCGGGCATCCTCGTGAGGACCGCCGCAAGCCACCTGCGGGTGGGCACCTTCCAGTACGCGGCGCTGCACCTTGAGCGGGCCGAGCGAGAACGGCTCGTGGCCTACGCGCTCGAGCGCCACAGTGGGAACGCGGGTGATGCCGCGGGCCCGTCGGCTACCACGGACCCGTCGGCCACCCCGGCCCCGTTGGCCACCACGGCCCCGTCGGCGATCCAGGGCGCGCCCGAACCGCCCGCCCTGACGCTGCTGCGGGCCGTGGCCGAACGCCAGGCCGCGCTCGTGGCCGCGTGGATGGGGATCGGCTTCGTGCACGGGGTGATGAACACCGACAACATGAGCATCTCCGGCGAGTCCATCGATTTCGGGCCGTGCGCGTTCATCGACGACTTCTCACACGCGGCGGTCTTCAGCTCGATTGACCGCGAGGGCCGCTATTCCTACCGGAACCAGCCCGCGATGGCGCAGTGGAACCTGGCGCGCCTCGCCGAATCACTCCTGGACCTGATCGACCCGGAGAACCCGAACGAGGCGGTTGAGCGGGCAAGCGGCGTGCTCACCCACTTCGAGCAGCGGTACCGGGCGGAGTTTGCGCGCGTGTTCGCCCGAAAACTGGGGGTGCGGGCGCCGGAGAGCGAGGCGGAGGAGCGGGAGGTATCGGCCGTGGCCGAATCCGCCCTGGACATGCTGGACGCGGACAGCGTGGACTTCACGATCTTCTTCCGCACGCTCGCCGAGGATCCGTCGCAGCTGCCGAGTCTCACCCGAATGCCGGGCACGGCGCACACGTGGCTCGCGCGGTGGCGGGAGCTGCACGCATCGCTCGGGGGAGGGGCCGGCGGCGCTCGTACCGACGGCGCACGTGCCGACGGTGCTCTGAACGCCGACGCCGCGGCTCGGATGCGCGCCGCGAACCCCGTCTATATTCCCCGCAATCGCCACGTGGAGCGCGCGCTCGCGGAGGCCGTCTCGGGGAACATGGCGCCCCTCGAATCCCTCGTGGCCGCGATCCGGGATCCGTTCACGCGGCGGGCCGAGTTTGCGGACCTCGAGGTGCCGCCGCCGGGGGCGCGCGGTTTCACGAGCTACTGCGGGACCTGACCAGGCCCGGCGGCGTTTCCACCGCGAAGCGTTCGAGGGAGGCGCGGACCGCCCCGCGGGAGATCTTCTCGATGTTGGCCACGAGGATCCTCGGGTGCGGCTTCATGTCGTTCGCGAACCAGTGCAGGAGGTGGCCGAGCACGCTCAGGGTGAAGTGTTCGATCACGAAGGCGCGCGATTCGTCGGTGAGCACGAGGTCGCCTTCGAGTTCGGCCACGATCACGGCCATCATGTCGTGCAGGGTTGCGAAGAAGAAGCTTTCGAGTTCTTCGTGGCTGAGGGAATCGATGACGGCGTAGGTCTGGCTCTTGTGCAGCCGCATGTAGGCGAGCAGGCGGGTGAAGCCCGCGGGCCACGCGGCGTAGCTGGCGTGCGCCATGATGTGCGCGGCGATCTCGTTCTGGAACACCCACACGGCCAGGTCGTTCACGCTCGAGAAGTGGTAGTAGAACGCCTGCCTGCTGATGCCTGCCGCCGAGGCCAGGGCGGAGACCTTCACTTTCGCGAGTGGCGTGGTGCGAAGGCTCTGCTTGAGGGCGATGCCCAGACGCGTGGGGGTTCCGGCATCCGGTCCCTGACGGGTCATGGCCGTGCCTTCCGCCTTCCTGGGCTTTCGTGGGTTCTGCTGGGCGTGACACGCTGAACGAAAGGTGGTGCGTCGTACCGCTTTCCTTAGTGTACTCTGTGCTCAATCTCCGAGTTCGGGGGGATGGAGCGGCAGGGACGCCGCGAGTAGGCAAGGAGAGCCTGCGATGCACATGAATATCGATCAGCGAGTCTGCACGGCACGTCACTCGGAAGTGACCGTTACCTACGGCTGAGCATCACGCCCGCGCGGGGGTGTCCCCACATCTCGCGCGTCAGCACCCCCTTTTCTCGTTGTCCCACACCCCTGCGTGAGGCTACCCGCAGCCGTGTGCCCTGCTTCAAGGACTCCTCATGTCCGTGCTGTTTCCCGTGGATTCACGGCATCGTTTTTTCCGGCTCACCTGGCTGCTGAGCTTCCTCCTGGTGTTCGCCATCGGGCTCCAACTGGCCCCTGCCTCGTGGGCTGATCCGCAGGACCCGCAGGACGATTCGTCGTCGGCCCCGGCAGATCCGTCGGCCCCCGTGGCCCCCACCACGCCGGTGAAGGAGGCCACATCGGTGACCCTGGATGCGGAGGCGCCGAATCCCGAGCAGCGCACCGCCGTCGTTATTCATGACGCCAAGGGGCGCACGCTCGAATCACGGGCACCCGGCTCCACGGGTAACGATGCGGGCACGCGAAAGACCATCCCCTATACCGCCGGGAACAACCCGGAGGACGCGGCGTGTGGCAATCGGCCCGAATGGGCGGATCTTCCGTGCGTGACCCGTGCCCTGGGGCAGGCGTCCGGGCACGAGCGTTCCCGCATGTCGGATACGTATTCCACGAAGCGGGTGGAGGCGTACTCGATGTGGGGCGATGCGGCGGTGGTCTCCGAACATAACACCGGTCCCGTGGGCGGCCAGGTCGTGACCCAGAAGCGCACGACCACCACCACGTTCGATCCGTCGGGTCGAGTCGTGGATGTGGAGATGACCGGTTCCGGGGCGGGCCTCGAAGGCACGGTCCTGGACGCGGACACCACGATTAAGAAGACGCGCGCGATCTACGACCCGATCACAGGGGAGGTGGTGGAGAACCAGGCCCTGGACGGGGAAGGGAACGTCACCTCCAGGATCAAGAAGACCACCGACGTGCTGGGGCGTGTGACCCGGTATGAAGATGCGCATGGCGGGTGGACCGCGACCGAGTTTGATCGGTACGGCAACCCGGCCACCGTCACGGAGTCGACCGGGGCGCGCCGCACCTTCACCTACGACCGTGAGGTGGAGCCACGCGGATTCGTCACCAAGATTTCCGACTCGGTGGCGGGCGACATCATCCCCACCTACGGGGCCGACGGCGAACTGCGCTCCCAGATGCTTCCCGGGGATGTGAAGCTCGCGATCGACTACGACGCGACGATGAGCCCCGTGCAGCGTACATACACCCGCAGCGACGGCACGGTACTGGCCGCCTCTCACACCGTGGAAAACAGCTTCGACGAGGTGATGCGGCACGAGACGACGGCCTCGAGCAAGAGCTTCCAGTACGACAGGGCGGGGCAGCTCACGCAGGTGCAGGACCGGACGCCCGGCGCGGGCACGTGCGTTCAGCGCACCTACACGTGGGATGCTCACGCCAACCGCACCGCGGCCTCCCGCACGGCGCCGTCGGCAGGGTGTGACGGCGTGGTGGCCAGCGAGGCCACCACCTATGACTCCCTCGATCGCATCGTCACCACGACGGGCCCTGCCGGGGCGGCGTGGACGTACGACCCGCTGGGCCGCATCACCGCCGCACCGGTCGATACGAGCAGCGACACCGTGGTGCAGAACGCCTACTTCACTAACGACATGGTGGCCGCCCAGCAGATCGACGGTGTTGCCCGCCAGACCTGGGCGCTCGATCCGCTCGGCAGGCTCTCGGCAACCACGCAGTACGCGTGGGTGGATGGCCAGTGGCGGGAGTCCGTGGCGAAGGTGACCCACTTCGATGCCGACGGCGACGAGGCGGCGTGGGTGGATGAGGACATTTCGGATCCCAACCAGATCACCCGCTACGTCGAAGATGCCGCCGGGAATGCGGCCGTCTCCACCGGAAAGAGCGGGAATCGGGAGCTGATGCTCACCGATCTGCAGGGCAGCATCATGGCCTACATTCCGCTCGTGGACGGGCAGAAAACCACCGACGCCACCGGTATCCGATTGATGGCTAATGATGAGTTTGGCCAGGTGACGAACCTGGCCACGGGCACCAGCGAGATCACTCGCCGGGGCCCGCCGAACCGCAGCGAGAGGTATGGGTGGCTGGGCGCCGCCCAGCGGTCGCAGGAAGCGCTCGCGGGGATCACGCTCATGGGCATGCGCATGTATCAGCCAATGACCGGCCGGTTCCTCTCCGTCGATTCCGAACCCGCCGGGAACGCAACGCCGTACGACTACTGTTCGGGCGATCCGGTGGGCTGCACCGATCTGTCGGGTCAGGGCTTCTGGTCATCCTTCAAGAAGGCGATCAAGAAGTACGCGCCGATCATCGCGAAGGTCACCGAAGTGGCCTCGTACATTCCCGGACCCATCGGCACCGCCGCTGGAGCCATCTCCGGGGCCGCGTATCTGGCGAGCGGCAACAAGAGCAAGGCCACCGAGATGTTCGTGGGGGCCGCAGCCAATATGGTGCCCGGCGGCAAGGTAGCCAGCAAGCTCCTCATCACCGGCGGTAAGAGCCTCACCAAGTCGCCAAAGCTCGGGCGTGCCTTCTCCGGCATTTCCGCCACGTCCCGACGCGGCAAGTCCGTGTGTTCGCGCAACAGCTTCGCCGCTGGGACCTACGTGCTCCTGGCCGACGGTTCACGGGTGAGGATCGAGGACCTGGCATCCGGCGACGAAGTGGTCTCCATCGACCCCGTCACCGGTGAGGCGACGAGTGAGGTGGTGCTGGACGTCATCGTTGGCCACGGCACCAAGCACCTATTGGAGATCACCCTGGATCAGGGCATGCGCCCCATCACCGCGACGGCCAATCACCCCGTGTGGGTGGAGGGCAAGGGGTGGATCCTCGCCGAACAGCTCCAAGCGGGCGACCACATGCGTGGCGCTACCGGCGGCATCGTCCTTGTCCGCGAGGTCCATGACACCGGCTGGCTCTCCGGGCAAACCGTCTACAACCTGCACGTCACCGGCCCCAGCCACACGTACGCTGTGTCGAACGGACTGTTCGACGATCCTGTTGTAGTTCACAACGACAGCTGCTCGCTGCCTAACTCGCGAGCTGCGCGCCGGGAGGCGATGAGAAGGGCTGACATTCCAACGAGTCGTACCCCAGATAGTCAGATGCGGACAGCATCTGGACGTTCATACGTATATTCCGGTCTGCGCAGGAAAGATGGAGAGTGGGTGGATATGGGGGTCCAGGATCAGACTAAAGACCGCAGTCACCCTGGTCGACCGCACTGGGAGGCGGGAGTATTGAAGCCGCCGACGGAAATAAATTCGTATGGAGTTCGGAAAATCTATAACGGGAAAGGGTTGGAAAAAGGACTAAGGAAAGAGAAGGTGTATTATGGGAGACGATAAATACGATGAGCGGCAACTACAGAAACGTCTGCGTGCTGAGGCCATTAGGCTTTCGTTAGCGAACAAGAGGCGGCGGGAGCGTTATCGCCTTTTCGAATACGTCACAGGCGAAGTGCCGCTCGACGAAGAGCTCGTTCACTACCGCGACATGCTCGCCGCAGTGGGGCCCGCAGCGGCGGCTCAGGGAATAGCAAAGTTTCGATCGCTCCATTTTCCCCACGTCGATATTCAAGTCCCCATCGACGTCGGTCCCGAGGTTCGTGAGGAGGCTTATCGGCTCCTCGCCCAAACGGTCCCGAGGTGCCATTGGCTGATAACCAACCTTCCAGGTCAAGTGGGAGTTCTCCGAAACCCTCAACGTGTCAGGATACCCTGGCGTGAGGTATGGTCGGACTCTCTCGCAGAATCTCTAGCGTATATCGATGTCATTGGTGTTTCGAATTCTGAGCATGTCAGGTTCGAAGCTGATGACTTTCCGGACGAGCCCATGCTCTCGATGACCTTCGCCGGGCTAGCAGCGCTCGAATTTGCGGACAAGTCACCGATACTGCGAAAGTACATCGCATATCCCGAAGACGGGCTGATTGAATATTGGCCTAACCCATTCAGAATGCTGGAGAATCAGGCTAAAGATGGCTCAGACCCTGATAGAACTCAATGGGAAGAGGGAGAATCGAAAGACATCGACGATAAACATCGGTATGGAGTTCCGCGACTCAGGAACGGAACATTCAAGGTGTACTATGAGAAGCGATAACGGCGATGAGCGGCAACCGCAGGAACCTCGGCGCCCTGAGGCCATGAGGCTTTCCCTGGCGAACAAGGAGCGGCAGGGTCACTATCGCCTTTTCGAATACGTCACAGGCGAAGCTCCGCTCGACGAAGAGCTCGTTGACTACCGCGATATGCTCGCCGCAATGGGTCCAGCGACAGCGCCTCAGGAGATAGAAGAGTTTGAGGGGCTCTATGTCCCTTCCGTCGATATCGTGGTCCCCATCGACATCGGGCCTGAGGTCCGTGAGGAGGCTTATCGGCTCCTCGCCCAAACGGTCCCGAGGTGCCATTGGCTGATGACTGACCTTCCACATCAAGTGGGAGTTCTCCGAAAGCCCAAACGTGTCAGGATACCCTGGCCTGAGGGGTGGCCGGAATCTATCCTATTACCGCCGGATTATGTCGCTGTCATTGGGACTTCGAAGTCGGAGTACGCAAGTTTCGAGATTGATGGCCCTCCGGACGAGCCCTGGCTTTCAATGAATTTCCGCGGGCTAGCCGCGCTCGAATTTGCGGATAAGTCTCCGATATTGCGAAAGTACATTGAAGATCCCGAAGAAGAGTTTATTGAATGCTAGTCTGGTTCATTCAGGGTCCAATAGAGGAGCTCCAATAGTAAGGAGAGTGGATGTGGCTCGACCAAAAGTCAATCGTGACAATATTGGAAAGTACGGTGTTTTTCTCGTGGGTCTCACCGACGATGAACATCCGGAAGAGGGGCTGGCGCAGGCTCCTTACGGGGTCATGCAAGTCGTTGACTACGAGCTTGACTACGGGGGCGCCTACTGTCTCCTCTTCAAAGGTCTCGTTAATCGGAGTGACTTCGCCGCCGCCGTAGACCTTGTCAACAGGACCAACCCGTGCGGCAGTTTGGGCTATGTGGCGTCGAGCTTAAGATTTCCAGAATTCCAGTATGCCGGTCCTGTCCGTCCATCCCTCCACTACGAACCGCCGGCTTTTATGCTCAATGGTGATCTGGTGGTAGATTTTGCTGATAGCCTCATGGAGATTATCTATGAGGATGAGTACCCGATGCCAGAGCATTACTCCGAGTCTCAAAGTGGGGTGCTCAAAGCGGCGCTCAGGCATATCAATGGCCTTCCGCATGACGATGACCTGTCCATCATTGGGTTCGGTGCATCGAAAGTTCCGCTCCGGAAATACTTCCCGGAGGAAGTCGTCGCAGCGAAGCTTGCCGCCTTGGATCGCGCTGCCGGATTTGACGCGCCATTAGCCGACGGTTGACATGCAGATCGGAACGATTGCATGAAACGACAAGAGCTAGCCAAGGCATACAACGAGGAGCTTCTACGACGGCTCACCGCGGCCCTCAACGATCGTCCGCATGGCACGGACTATGGACTTCGCGTGGCACATGAAGGGAGGTTCGTCGAGGCAACGTTAGACACAAGCTGTGGCCAAGGGAAGCTGGTCGTCGTGATATCTGGCGAGAACGTGAGCATGTACCTCGGCTCGGAATACTACTTGCTGTGGCAATGGGCCTTGGAGGACTATCCTGAATCGCCCCGTGAACTCCTCGTGGCGGAAGTGCTGTCCAGGCTGGCAGGAGCACTTCGTGACCCCTCGGGGGCGAAGGTGTCAGAATCCGCAAGAAGCATCCGGGTTGACCTTGGGGATGGTGAGAGCGTCGAGCTCGTCAAGAAGCGCGGGTGCCTGATTCCGGGCTGGTTCTCGTGGAGCGGCGCCTCGCCGGAGTTCAACCACTTGGAAGGCGAATACGCCACGATGCTCACCCGCGATGCAGAGCAAGAGGGCGGTGGGGATGAGGCCTGATAGCTGTGAGCCGGCACGTCCACGTGGTGCTTCGTCTCTACCCCGACACCGCCCGGTATCCTTCCGGACGAAAGGAATGCGATGAACGACCAGCTGGATCCGACGAGCTACTACGAGCTGCACGGTGGGGTACGAAAAGGCGACCCGCGACTCAATAGCGAATACTTCGCGGAATCGATGTACGGCCCCACCGGGCACTGCTTCGCCTGCGGATTCCTCGGACCGCCCATCGGCACCTTCATCCTGGGGGCATCAGACACACCTAACGTGCCGTTCTGGCAAGTAGACCGTAATGGCGACTACGGGATGGTCACGAGCGAACTCGCAGAGCGGATCAGACCTGCCTTCCCCGATCTGACCCTCCGGCTAGCCGGAAAGAAGTCCGCAAAGGCGCAGGACGTGTACGTGCTCATCCCAGAGATTCTTCCGATCACGATCTGGGAGCCGGAGAAGCTAGACAAGTTCGAGGCCCGCATCCTCGGCTTCCCCACCAAGTACTGCGAAGTCTGCGAGAACTCCCGACAGTGGATTCCCGGCCAAAGCATGCACATCCCGCCCACACGCTGGCCAGCGACTCCTCAAGGGCCGTTCATCTGTACGAAGGAGCAGTTTCGCTTCAGGGACATGAGGATCATCGAGCGCAGAAACTTCTACCGCGGGGACCTTGCACAGTTCCTGTCGGAGGCGAGCCCCCGCCCACTCGAGTGGTGTCACGTCGTCACCCCAGCGGAGATCCTTGCCGGAGGACCCAGGTCCCATTCCGCCGGATAGCGGAGAGGCCGCCGGTGGGAAACGTCGCCGTTTTTAGACAGGACGGCGAAAGTGTCTATGGCTCCCTACGCACCCCGGTCCTAGCCTGAGGTCACCCCGGCATCCTCGCCGGATATCCCTCCCGCAAGGACGTGTCCATGTTTCTCTTTGAATCGATCCCCGCGCAGTCCTGGCTCGCGTGGCTCGTGGTTCTCGGTGCCCTCATCGGCTTTAACGAGATCACCCGCCGCTACCGCAGCGCCGCGTGGGCCATCTTCATCATCCTGCCCATCATCCTCACCATCTTCGTCTGGCCCACCACGGCGGGAGCGGGAAGCTCCACCGGCACCTGGTTCCATTGGGTGAAGGTCTACTCCGCCCTCGCCGGATGCCTCGGCTTCATGCTTCTTCGCTACCACCCGCGGTTCCAGAAGAACACGTGGATGCTCATGTTCCCGGCAGCAATCCTCGCGATCAACATCCTCGAAGCGTGCATCCGCGACTTCCAGGTGGGGGCCATGGGCGCGAACGGCGTGGTCGATGGCGTCTTCATGGTTTCCGGCCCGTGGAACTACATGAACGGCATCGCCGGACTCATCAACCTCATCACCATCTGCGGCTGGACCGGCATCATCGTCTCCCGCTCGAAGTCGAAAGACATGGTGTGGCCAGACATGATGTGGTTCTGGATCATCGCCTACGACCTCTGGAACTTCGCCTACGTCTACAACTGCGTCGGAGACCACGCCTTCTACGCCGGCGCCGCACTCCTCATCTCCTGCACCATCCCCGCCTTCTTCATCAAGAAGGGCGCGTGGCTCCAGCACCGGGCACACACCCTGGCACTGTGGATGATGTTCACGATGGCGGTCCCCACCTTCGTTTCGGACTCCCAGTTCTCCGTCCAGGCCTCGAACGATCCCACCGCACTGTTCACCGTGTCCGCGATCTCCCTCGTGGTCAACATGGCCGTGCTTGTGTACCAGGTGCTGGTGATCCGCACGAAGCACCTGAACCCGCTGAAGGATGAGCTCTACACCGACCACGCCTCCTACCAGGAGGTGCGCGAAGCCAACATTCAGCGCCCGGACATCGCCGCGACTCCCGCAGATGCCGCTGCCCCCGCAGGCGCCGCAGCTCCCGCCCCCGGCACCCCGGCCGCTTCCGGCGCGAAGGACCCCCGTGTTCTCATAGACGGATGAGTTCCCCCATCGAGGTTGTTCCCGCCACTGCCACCCACCGGGACCAGGCCGCGGCAACGTTTCCCGATCTGCTCCCGGACCGGTGGCGGAGCGGGGACAACCGACGCTCCTTCGCGGCCCTCGATCCCGAGGGTCGCGTGCGTGGGCACTGCCGGGGGATCGATAACGTCTACCACCCCGATTCCCGGACGCTCGTCCTGGAGGTGGCCGACGGCCCCGGCGCGGACGGGGTGGCCGACGCCCTCCTCGCCGCCCAGCTCGACGTGTCCACCGTGCCGCTGCGCCTCAAGCTCCACGAAGAGGACCGTCTGCTTCTGGGTCTCGCGCACCGGCACGGAGCCGTGCTCAACCAGGCGTGCCCGCCGTGGCGCTACGTCGTCGGCCCCGAACTGCGCACCTGGGCGGACTCTCACCGCTTGGCGCGGTCCGCCGGGGTGGAGATCCGCCCCCTCGAGGCCCGTGATGCCAGCGCCGCCCTCGATCTCTACGTGGACCACTACCGTCGCCAGCACGCCGCGTGGTCGCCCGCTGCCCCCGCCCCCGTCCTTCGTGAAGAAAACGCGCCGGACTTCGCGCCGGATGCTCCCGCGATAGCCGAATCTCGCAGCGTGGGGCTGTTTCGCGACGGCGAGCTGCACGCCCAGGCCGTCATCTTCGATGAGGAGGTGGTGCTCCAGGCGTATGAGGCGGATGCCGCGAGCACGCGCGCCGCCCTCTACGCGTGCCTGGTGGCCGTGATCGACAGCAGCGCCGACGGCCAGGAGCTCTTCATCGACTCCCACCTGAGCGAACGGGAGGAGTGGGCCACGATAGGTGCCATCCCGGGCCTGCATCCCGCGCACAACCGCGAATGGACCGGCCTCTTCTCGATTCCGGTGCCGTTCCCGGGTGCTCCGGTTCCCCCGGCTGTGGATGCGGAACTGCTGCCCCCCGAGGCGCGCTGGATGATCGACGGGGCGTCCTAGCTCCGTTCCTCCACGAAACGCCGAGTGGTGGCGAGGTCCCTATCGCCGAGTCCCCGCTCCTCCACCACTTCGCGAAGCAGGCGCTCGAGGACGGGCAGCATCGCGGCGTTGGTACCCGTGGCGTCGGCGATGTCGAGGCCGATCCCGATGTCCTTGAGCAGGTACTTGATCGGGCCGGAGGGGGCATCGTCCCCGCTCACGAGCTTGTCCTTGCGGGTGTCCAGGAGGCGGGAGCCGCTATAGCCTCCGGCCAGGAGGCCCCACATCGCGGCCACGTCCAGGCCGGAGCGCTCGGCCAGCACCGTGGCCTCCCCGAGGGCGAACATGGTGGCCCCCACCACGAGCTGGTTGCACGCCTTGGCCACCTGCCCGGCGCCGAGCGGCCCGAGGTGAACGCCCTCGCCCGTGGGGGCGAGCAGGTCGATTGCGCGGCGGGCGTCGGCCTCCGTGCCTCCCACCATGATTTTCAGGGTGCCGGAGAGCGCGCCGTCCTCGCCGCCGCTCACCGGAGTGTCCACGATGCTGACTGTGCCGGGGAGGAGTTCGCGCAGCTCGGCGTCGAGCGCGCGGATCCCGGTCGCGGAGGCGGTCGAGCCGATCATGAGCAGCAGCGGGGCCTCGCCGACGGGGCGCGCCTCCAGCCCCGCGATGAGGCCGGTCTCGCCGTCCAAGAGGTCCCGGAGCTGGGGGAGGTCGGGGAGCATGACGAGCGCGGCGTCGTGACTCTGGCCGATCTCACAGGCGGAGGCGGCTTCGGTGGCGCCCGCCTTCAGCAGTGCGGGGCGGGGCGTGCGGGAGAGCACGGTGAGCTGGCCGTGGGCGTTCAGGAGGTGGTGGGCCATGGGTTCGCCCATGATGCCGGTGCCGATCACGGCGATGCGGGGGGATACCGTTGAGGGGGCCACGGCCTCTCCTTCGTTGGATGGCGACGGGGAACGCGCGATGTTCAGTAGTCTGAACACTGTTCACAGTACTGCACAGTGGCGTACTGTGGGCCTACCAGAAAGGATAGTCAATGTCTGAGCATTCCACTCCCGTTCTCAATGTGGCGATCGCGGTTGATCTTTCAGCCGAGGATTGCGCCTGGATCCAAGAACTCGAACCGCGCGTGCAGATCCACCGCGACCCGTCCCTCACGCGGCCCCAGCGCTGGGCCTCCGACTGGGAGGGCGACCCCGACTTCACCCGCACCCCCGACCAAGAACAGCAGTATCTCGACCTCCTCACCGGGGCCGACGCCCTCTTCGGCGTCCCCGACGGCGGCTCCGCCATGCTCGCCACCGTGGTCCGCAACAACCCTCGCTTGCGCTGGGTGCAGACCATGGCCGCGGGCGGCGGCGCCCAGGTGCGCGCCGCGAAACTGACCGACGATGAACTGAACCGCGTCGCGTTCACCACGAGCGCGGGCGTTCACGGCTCCACCCTCGCCGAGTTCGCGGTGTTCGGCGTGCTCGCGGGCGCGAAGAACCTGCGCCGTCTCGAAGCCGACCAGGAAGCGAAGAGCTGGCCCGACCGCTGGAGCATGCGCCACCTCGACGAAATGACCATCCTCGTGGTGGGCCTCGGCGGCATCGGCCAGGCCACCGCCACCCGCTTCGCCGCGTTCGGCGCCCGCGTATGGGGCACCTCCCGCAGCGGCCGCCCCGTCGACGGCGTGGAGCGCGTGATCCCCCTCGCCGACCTCGAAGGCGCGCTGAGCGAGGTGGATGCCGTGGTCATCACCCTGCCCGGCACCGACAGCACCAAGGGCATGATTGATGCGCGTATGTTCGCCGCGATGAAGCCCGGCACGATCCTCGTCAACGTGGGCCGCGGCACCGTGATCGACGAAGACGCCCTGCTGAGTGCCCTGAACGACGGCACCGTCAGCTTCGCCGCCCTCGATGTGTTCGCGCGCGAACCCCTGCCCACCGACAGTCCGCTGTGGGAGCACCCGAACGTGCTGGTCAGCCCCCACACGGCCGCCCTCACCGCCCAGGAGTCCCGGCGCATCGCCACGCTGTTCGCCAGGAACGCCACGGCCCTGCTCGATGGCACCCCCCTGCGCAACCGGGTGGACACCGTCGAGTTCTACTAGTCTGAGCATCATGGGCAGCGAGCAGCAGCCGGGCAGCGCCCGAAAAGACCTGGCACCAGCGGTCACGCGCGCCCTCGGGGTGCTCGGCATCCTCGAGGAGGCCGACGGTGCTGCTCGCTCCCTGAGCGACATCGCGCGCGAACTGGGTATCCCGAAGTCCTCGTGCGTGAACATCTGCCTCGCTCTTGAACAGGGCCGGATGATCCGCAAGGCGGCCGACGGGTACCTGCTGGGGATGCGCACCGCCGAACTGGGCGGCGCGTACGTGGGCCAGTTCAACCAGGTGCGGGAGTTCTTCGAGGTCGTCGCGGCCTCGCCCACCCTGCGCGACGAAGTGGTCCAGCTCGTCATGCTCGACGGCGAGCACGCGCTCTACCTGGCGCGGCACGAGGGCAGGGCCCCGTACCGCTTCGGCACGCCGCTCGGCTCCCGCCTGCCCGCGATTTTCTCCGCGTCCGGCAATGCGCTGCTGGCGAGCCTCGATGAGCGCGAGCGTTCTTCCCTCGTGGATGCCCTGCTGCCCGCCGTGAGCCCCGTGGGCGGGGGAGACCTCACGCGCGAGGTCCTCGAGGAACGCCTCGCCCAGGCGCGCGAGCGCGGCTACGCCGTGGATCGCGGCTGGTCCACGCCGGGCGTGGGCGGGGTGGCCGTGCCGCTGTCGGCCTGGAACCCCGGCGATCCGCCCATGGCGATGGGCGTGGCCATCCAGCTCGATGCCCTGAGCGAGGAGCGGATCGCGCACGTGGGCACGGCACTGCAGGACATGGCGGCGCTCCTCGAGAACCCGTGGAAGGCGGCGGCGTCCCGCTAGGGCGGGGCAGTTTGCTCGCACGCCACAAGAAAAAAGTTTGTTCAGTCTGTTGAACACTGTTCAACTGGGTGCTACCTTGGGCGTGTGATCGGTCGTACACCGATCCCTCTCATGTCAAAGGAGACCGTCGTGAACGACGCCGCAGCTACGCACCCCCAGCTGAAGGACGATCCCGAGTACGCCGACAACCTCAGGCGGGCCACGCTGGCCTCCGCCATCGGCTCCGCACTCGAGTACTTCGACTTCGCCCTCTACGGGCTATCCACCGCCCTCATCTTCAACGTCCTCTTCTTCCCCCAGGGCGACCCCGCCATGGCCACAGTGGCCGCCTTCGCCACGTTCGGCGTCGGCTTCGCCGCCCGGCCCTTCGGCGGCCTCCTCTTCGGCTACCTCGGAGACAAGCTGGGCCGCAAAATCATCCTCGTGGTCACGATCCTGCTCATGGGCTCCGCCTCGACCCTCATCGGCGCCCTGCCCACGTACGAAACGATCGGCATCTGGGCACCCGTCGGCCTCGTCATCCTGCGCCTCCTCCAGGGCCTCGGCGCGGGCGCCGAACAGGCGGGCGCCACGGTCCTCATGGCCGAATACTCGCCCGTCAAGCGCCGCGGCTTCTACGCCGCCCTGCCGTTCATCGGTATCCAGGCCGGAACCCTGCTGGCCGCGTTCGTCTTCTTCCTCATCACCCTCCTGCCCGAAGAGCAGATGCTCAGCTGGGGCTGGCGCGTGCCGTTCCTGTGCTCCTTCGTGCTGATCTTCCTCGCCGTGTTCATCCGCTCGCGACTCAAGGAAACCCCCACGTTCGTGGAGCTTGAGAAGTCCGACCAGGTCACCGAATCGCCCTTCAAGGAACTCTCCCGCAACGGCCTTCCCGGCGTCTTCGCGGGCATCGGCCTGCGCATGGCCGAAAACGGTGGCTCCTACATGTTCGGCTCCCTGAGCCTCGCGTTCGTCCTCGCCGTCGCCGGCACCGAAGGCGACCGCGGCCTGCTCACCTGGGGCGTCACCATCGGCTCCCTCATCGGCATGTTCTCCGTCCCCTTCGCCGGGCACCTTTCCGATAAGTACGGCCGCCGCACCATCTACCGCGCGGGCGCCCTGTTCATGCTGCTCTACGCGTTCCCCGCCTGGTATCTGCTGTCCACCGCGAACCACTACGTCGCCATCGCCGTCATCGCCCTCGGCATCGGCGTGGGCGTCAACACGATGCTTGGCCCCCAGTGCGCGATGCTGCCCGAGTTCTTCGGCAACCGCCACCGCTACCTCGGCGTCGCAATGGCCCGCGAACTGTCCGCGGTCCTCGCGGGCGGCCTCGCCGGTGTGCTTGGCGCCTACCTCATGGCGGTCTCCGGCAACAACTGGATCATCATGGGCGTCTACCTCGCCACCATCTCCGCGATCACGTTCGGCACCACGTTCCTCGTGCCCGAAACCCGTGGCCGCGACCTCACCCGCCTCGATGATGCCGTCAAGGTCTCCACCCACGAATCCGGCGACTCCGACGTGAGCTACGCCGTGGCCATGGTGGAATCCGGCCAGAGCGACCTCTTCGTCGCTACCAACACCGGCATCTCCCGCGCCATCACCGAAGCGGAGGTGTACGGCCAGGGCTTCGATAACGAACAGGCAGGCCGCGAACGCCCCTAGCCCACACGCCCCCGCTTGACCCCATTGACGGCGCTCCGCCAGCCACCACCGGCTGCGGGGCGCCGTTTCTAACGCCCCTTCGCGAGCCTCCCGGCGCGCAGCCGCAACCGATCCGCGAGCCGCGGGTGCAGCCGCTCGGCAATCTCCGCGAGCCGCGCGAACCGCTCCGACGCTTCCCCCGCCCACTCGGTGCCCAGCAGCTCCAGCAACTGCACCGCCTCATCCACGCTGTCCCGGCATGCCTCGGCATCCTCGAGGTGGCAGGCCAAGTGCGCGCGGGTCATGAGCACGTCGGTGCTCAACAGCAGCGCCTCATCGTGGGTCCGTTCACTTGGCGAACGCGCCTCCAGCAGGTCCAGTGCCTCGGCGATATAGGCCTGCGCCTCCGCAATATCGCCGCGCTGATCGCTCGCCATGATGTCCGCGACCGACTGCAACGCCTCCACGAGGCGCCGCTCGCGCTCGCGCGCATCCGTGTCCTGGCGCAGCCCGGCAATGAGCTCGCGGCCCGTGGCGAGCGCCTCCACCATATTGCCCGCATCGTGCAGATACGTGAACAGCAATTCGAGGATCCGCGAGCGCGTCAGGAAGGCGCGCTCCGAGGCGCTCATGCGGGCCCGCCACGCCTCGGCGCGATCAAACGTGACGAGCGCGAGCTTCGCCCACCGCACCGCCCCTTCAACATCGCCGAGGGCCGACGCCGTGACCGACGCGTCAATGCGCAGCCTCGCCGCCAGATACGGGTGGCGGACCTCGCTGGCCAGCGCCGCGATCCGCTCATCCCACTCGATCTTCCGTTCCGTGCCCGCGTGCATCGCAATCGTGGTGAGGCCCCACAGCGCCGTCAGCTCACCCGCGACCACTCCCGAGGCCCGGGCCATGCCGCCCTGCACCTCCAGGAACCGCAGCACCGCCGGATACGGCGGCGGCACGTGCGTGAAATAGTCGTTGCCCGCCCGCAGCGCCGCGTGCGTGGCATACGGCTGGCCCGTGATCCGCGAATAGACCAGGGCATACACCATGAGGAAATCCCACCCGGGAACCCGCCCCCGATCCAGGAGGCGCCCGAGCCGCTCGTGCCACTCCTCTGCCTGCTCCTCCCACCGGTGCGGGGGAGCGGCCAGTGCCTCCTCCAGCAGCGCGAGCGCGTCACGGTTCCACCGTTCACGCTCGGCCTCGCTCGCGCAGCCCTCCGCCGCCTCCCACCGGTCAAACATGGCTGATGTCGCCACCGCGACATCCTCCAGGAGCAGCAGCGCCAGCTCCATCCGCCACATCGGGCTCGTGGCGTGCCGCAGCTCCGTCATCGCGTCGAGAAACGGCGGATCGGCGGCCTCGGGCACGTCGGCCGGGCGCGTATCGCGCCACAGCTTCCACCCGTAGCGCTCAAGTTGCTCCGCATACGTGTCGTGCCCCAGCTCGCGCATGAGCGCCACAAACGCCGCGTGTACGGGCGTGAACTCCCCGAGGTCCTCGTGCTGCAGCGCCATCACGAGCGCCTCGTACCGCTCCTTCGGCGTGGAAGCCACAGATACGGCGCGCAGCAGCACCGCCTCCGAATCCTCCACCCCGTTCATGTACTGCATCTCGAGCGCCAGCTCCACCCAGTCCCGGAACGTGCCCGCCCCGGTGGGGTGGGCCGACGTGAGGAGGGTGGCATCCCCGAGCGCATCGTCGGCAAAGCGCGCCCCGCCCAAATCGAGGGGGAACGCCGGAAGCTCCGCCGAGGTCGCCTCGAGCACCGCCTCACGCGCACGGGTGGTGCCGCTGCGGGCATCAAACGCGTCGGCCAGCTCGAGCGCGCGCTCGCGGGCCAGGGTGATGAACTCGCCGATGCTGAGCGGGATGGGCGTGGCGCGCCGCGGCGCCGCGGGGGCGATGCGCAGGAACGTGCGCGCGGCCTCGCCCTCGGTACCGCGCAGCGGCAGGTGCGGGCGTCCCGTCTGGGCAATGAGGCTCGCCACCCGCAGGGTCTTCACGAGGCCGTTGAATCGCTCCCCGGGCGATTGGCCCTCGTGCCACAGGTGGGTGAGGTGGCGCCCCAGCAGCTCGTATGCGCGGGCCGGGTTGCCCGTGGCGAGGAAGAACAGCATGTGATCGCACTGCAGCCCCAGGTGGCCGGGCAGCGACATGATCTCCGGGTAGGTGCGCTCCTGCAGGGCCCTGGCCTGGTCGATCCGGCCCGCGTGCAGCAGGTGGATGAGCGATGCGGAGATCACCGCCTCCGGCTGATCGGTGCACGTGTGCTGGCCCGCGAGTATCCGATCGAGCACCTCCAGCGCCTTTTCCGACTCCCCGAGGTCGAACAGGAGCGACACCTGGGCCGCCATCGAGCACGCCTCGCAGTTCGAGTATTCGTCCGGCTCCGTGAGGGCGATCTGCTCGAGGTGGGCGCGGGCCTGTTCGAGGTCCCCGAGTTCGTACGCCACCTGAAACTGGGCCCACAGCACCCCCGCCTCGCCCGCCCCCGCGCGCCGGTAGGCCGCCTGCATCATGTCGAGCGCCGTGTGGATCTGCGCGAGCGAATATTCCGGCCAGGAGAGCAGGAGCGCGCCGTGCCACCGGTACCACCACAGCAGGTCCACGTCGTTCAGGTGGGCGATGGGGCGTGCCGGGTAGCGCAACGGGTCCCCGTCGTGCGTGTACGCGCACCACAGGAACGCGGTGAGGTGTTCGCCCGTGTGGCCCGCGAGGTGGGCGAGGCCCACGAGCCGCATCCGAATCGCATACAGCTGCTGGGCGTCACCGGATCCTTCGGCGATGTGTTCGGCCTGCTTGCCGAGCCTCCAGCGGTCGGCGGCGGGCAGCGCGGCATTGTCGATCTGCACGAGTAGCGCGTCGAGGTCGGGTGCCTGCTCCGTCATGTCGGATCGCCTCAGACGGCTCCTTGCATGTGGGCGCTCAAGAGCGCCACCAGGTGTCTGTGAGGGTGACGGGCGTATGTCGCTTGTGCCGCGAGCGCAGATACTTCTGCTCGATTGCTTCCGCGACGGATGCGGGGACCTCGCGGCCCTCGAGGTAGTCGTCGATATCGTCGTAGCGAAGACCCAGCTCGTCTTCGTCGGTGCGCAGCGGCTCGGAGTCCAGGAGGTCCGCGGTGGGAACCTTCGCCCACAGGCGCTCCGGCGCGCCCAGGTGCTGCAAGAGGGCGCGGTTCTGCCGCTTGTTGAGCCCGAACAGTGGCAGGATGTCTGCCCCGCCATCGCCGAACTTCGTAAAGAAACCCACCGTGGATTCGGCGGCGTGGTCGGTGCCGATCACGAGGAGCCCGCGCTCGCCCGCGAGGGCGTATTGCGCGACCATCCGCACGCGGGCCTTCACGTTGCCGTTGTTGAAGTCGCTGATCGCGGAGCCGGTGGTGGCGGCGAACTCGGCCTTGAGCGCGTCGGTGGCGGGCTTGATGTTGAACGTCCATTCGGTGCGGGCATCCACCCAGTCCATCGCGGCCTGCGCATCGGCTTCGTCCTGCTGGATCCCGTGGGGCAGGCGCACGGCCACGAAGTCCACGTCCTCGCCGTCGGCCCGCAGTTCATCGACCGCGAGCTGCGCGAGGCGCCCCGCGAGCGTGGAATCGATCCCGCCGCTGATGCCGAGCACGAAGCCGCGCGCACCGGTGGCGCGCAGGTAGTCCTTGAGCAGGTCAATGCGCCGCCGCACCTCGTTTGCGGCAGTGATGTCAGGCTTGACGCCCATCTCCTCGATGATGATCCGCTGAATGTCACGCATACGGCCACCCTAACCCGCATCGATACCGCCGGTGTCAAGTACCTGGTCCCGGGCGTCAGCCCCCGGTGATTGGGGCGTGGGAAAGGGCCGTGCGCACCGCGCGATCGCGGGCCGCGAGGGCGTGCAGGTTCGGCCCGTGGCGGCTGATGAGAACGTCCATACCCGCCGGGTCCTCGTGAGCGGTGCCGATGATCCACGAGCGCAGCGCCGCGTCAATCTCCGCCCTTGTGGCGGCAAGCGCCGCATCATTCGCGAGGTCCCCGGCGCGATTCACCAGGTCCCCCGCGCGCGCCGAGGGAGTGAGACCCGTGCTCTCACACGCGAGGTCCACGAACGGGGCCCAGTCGGGCACGAGTGCGCTCGCGTGCTCGGCGGCGAGAACGCCGTCCACGTACACGCGGGCGGAGATCGCCTGACCGGGCCCGGGCTCGGGTGCGGGTGCGGGCGCGGTGGCGCGTACGAAGGCCGTGCCGCGCGTGCCGGTGGTGGCGCACTCGAAGGCGATGGCAGCGAGCGGGGCCTCGCAGCCGATTTCTGCGCCGTAGGCGAGCACGTGTTCGAGATCGGCAGCATCGGAAAATTGCGCGAGCTCCGCGAAGTCGTCCGGCGCCGCTTCGCGCCGCGCGGCGGATTCCCACGTGGCGAGGCCCCCGCTCACGCGCGAGGTGAGCAGCTGCGTGAAGGGCGGGTTCCGGTTGACGTAGCGGTCGGAGCCGCGCGGCCCGACCACCTCGAGGGTCACGGGCAGGAACTCGCCGTACCGCACCGCCTGGGCCCACAGGTGCGAGTAGGTGGCGAGCTGGGCGGCAGCGGGCCGTGGGGTGAGGCGCACGGTGGTGCCCACGGGAACTTCGTGAACATCCGCCGTGACGAGCGGGCTGATCGCGTAGGGGCCGCCCGCGGGGCCTGAGAGGCGGGAGGCAGGCCCGTTGAGGGGCCGGGTCTCCACGACGACATGCTCCGCCACCGTGCCGGCCGCGCGGAGGCCCGTGGCGAGCGGGGCGAGGGACTCCGGTAGCGCGGCAGTACTAAGACCCGCACCGGCACTCGGGTCGGCGCCCGTGTTTGGGCCGGAGCTCGCGCTCGCATCCGCAGCTTGGGCTGGGGCCTCGTTCAGCGCGGCAAGGAGGGATAGGAGGGTGCCGGGCATGAGCCCGCCGCCGTTATCGCGGATCACCAGCTCGGGGTGTTCCGGGCTCGCGGGGGTGATGCTGATGCGGCCCGCTTCGAGCGCCATCGGGGTTAGCGCGACTCTTTCGCCGATGGATAGGTGGGCGCTGAGCAGCAGGTCGCGCAGGTAGGCACTCGGATGATTGTGCCCGAAGGCCCCCACCGGGGAGAGGGTGGACGCCCCGGTGGGGAGATTGGGGGGTGAGGGTTCCGCGCTGTACGTCATCTGTTGATCGTAGGAGTTGCCGAGCGCCATCGGGTGCGGGGGAGTGATCTTGTGGATAACTTTTCTCCCGTGCCACGAATCGCCCCGGCCGCTTCCCCGTCGGATACTCCCGCAGGTAGGCGTAGCAACCGGCTGATACCGTGGAGGAATACTCGTCGGCCGGTCAGTGAAGGTGTGGTGTGCAAACTACCCTGCGTGAGCAGCAACGTGTCCGCACCCGTACGGGCATCCTCAAGGTAGCTGCCGAAGAGTTCGACCAGCGGGGTTATGCAGCGGTCGCACTCAGTGAGATTGCTGCCCGCCTTGAGGTGACGAAGGGAACGGTGTACTTCCACTTCCCATCCAAGGCGGCACTCGCCAGTGCTGTGGTCGATAGCTATTTCTCTGCGTGGGAAATTGTCTTGGCCGAGGTTGGGCGTCAGAATTTACAGGGCATCGCGGCGCTGCGCTGGCTCTCCAAACAAGTTGCGCAGAGTTACCGAGATGATCCGGGGGTGCGCGCACCCCTACGACTGATGCGTGAAGCAGATGCGATCGGGATAGACCTGCCGACCCCATTTTTGCCGTGGGTCGAGACGGTGGCCAGGCATGTCCACGAAGCCCAAGACCTCGGTGAAATAAGGCGTGGGCTTGATGTCGAGGCCGTGGCTTGGCAGATCGTGGCAGGATTCTTCGGCGCGCAGGAGATCTCACATCAGCTCACTGGCAGCGCTGACATTGTCGAGCGAGTCGACGCCATGTGGGATCTGCTCCTGCCCGGTATCGAGGCCCGCGACTCGGTCTAGCCCCACTCCCGTTGTCACTGCTCCTCGGCGGTGCTGCCCCGCTCGACTGGGTGAAGCAGTCTCCACCGGTGGTTCTATTCGACGCCCTTGAGAGCACTGGTCATGTCGATCCCTTTGATGCGTCGGGTCAGCAGCAGCGTCGCGGTCATTGCGAAGATGATGGTGATAGCTGAAGCTACGGCGAGGCTGGTTGCCGTCATACTGGGCAGGTAGCTGGCTCGGTCGGTGCTGAACAGGCCGACGTATTGGCCGAGGAACCACCAGCCAGCGGGAATGCCGGCAAGCCATCCGACAAGGGTGGTCGTGACATTTTCTCGACTGGCTAGGGATCGCAGTTCCCCGTGGTGGAAACCGAGAACGCGCAGGGTTGCGTAGTCGCGGATGCGTTCGGTGAAGCTCAATGCCCCCAGGTTGTATAGGACCACAACGGCAAGGATGACCGCGAAGGTCTTGATGAGAGTGAAGACGCTGGCCAGAGAGTCCACGAGCGACTGCGCGTTGACCTGCTGCTCCTCAAGCGTCAGCGACCCGGTAACCCCGGGCATCTCGCGGATGTCCTCGCTAACCGGTTGCTCAGTCAGATAGCCGGACGGCCTGAAATCTTCTCCGATCTCATCCCACGCTTCCTCGGTGAGCACGATCCCCTGTGGCTCGGAGATTGCCGTCACTGCGGTGATCGTGACCTCATGGTCACTGCCATCTGACGTCGTTATCGTGACTGTATCGCCGACGTCGAGATCGAGGTTCTTGCTAAGCCGGTCGGTGATGACTGCGCCGTGGCCAGTCGGGGGGATGACTCCGCCGTCGCGATCCAGGAGACGGAATTGGTCACCGGCACCGAGCACGGTCAGCGTATGGTCCACGTTGTCGCCTGCCCCGAGCTGCACAGATGACTGCTGTGCCCACTGACCCGGCCCGGCCTCGGCTTCGATCCTTTCCCGCATTTCCTCGGTGGCCAGGGGTGAAATCGACAACCGTGTGTCGTAGCGGTATTGCTCAGAGTAGGACAATTTCACCTGCTGATTGAGAGTATCCGGCATTCCGAATCCGGTAACCAGCAGCATCATGCACCCGGTAGTTGCCACGATCCCCATGACCACGCGGACCGGGTTGCCAGAAGCGTCGCGGACCGCCCATCGACTGCCGTACGGTAGCTGATGCCATATGGTCGGGAACCGTTCGAGCAGGCTCCGTCGGGCTCGTCCGATGTCCGGGCGCATACCTTCGGCTGGAGTTGCCTTACGCATGGGGCGCGTGGCCGTCCAGGACGCGAGAATGCACACCACGATCAGCACCATCGGCAGAATGGCGCTGGCTGAGGTGTGAGCGGGGGTCCATTCAGGCAAGCTGAAGCTGCCGTGCTGGGTGCTGAGCACGTATCTCGACAGGAATGGCGTGAGACCGAGCCCGACCAGTAGTCCAATGAGGACGGCGACGACGCCCACCGCGGTGAAGTACGTACTGACGAATCGGTTGGAGTAGCCGAGTGCTTTGAGAGTCGCAACTTCCCCGCGCTGGATATCCGTCAAGCGCCGAATCGAGGTGAAAATCGATAGCAGCGCGACGAGGAGGAACAGTGACGAGAATAGGTAGGATAGGCTCTGAATCTGCGTGACGCGCTCAAAGGCAGTCGCTACATGTGGATGCGTACCCCGGTCGGAGAATGACCCGTAGCGGTCACCGAGAATGCCGGGTGCTTCAGCGTGGACCACTCCGGGGTCGCCAAGGACAGTGACGGTTCGCTCGACCGGCTCGGTCCCGGCAAGGCCGACCATGGTCTCATCGCTCACGATGCCGTAGCCGAAGGTCGCGGGGTCCGGTGCGACCAGTCCCGTGCCTGTGTAGGCGATCTTGTCTGGCTGCAAGATCAGTCCGTTGACTTCCAGGCTCGTATCTATGCCACCGCGGGTGACGATGATCGTGTCACCAGTGGTGATGTTGTTTGCCCCGGCATATGCCTCATCAAGCCACACACCACCCTTGTCAGTGACCGACTCGCCTTGGACGGTATACGGGGCATTGATCCCGCTGTCATCGTGAGTGCTCAGTGTGAGCTCGTCGTCGGAGCCCGCGTCGGTCCGAGTCACCGGCACGGAAGTGGTGAGGGCGGTCTGGTTGACACCGTCGAGGTTGTCAATCTGCTCAGCGTCGTCCAGGGTGAGCGCGTATCCGGCGACCCACGCGTCGGGCATCTCCTGTTCTGCGGCGAAAGAGTCTAGTTCTGCTTGGATGCCTCGCCAGCCGCCCTCGAGCCCCGAGAAGATGAGCACGCTCAGCGCTGCCATCAGGGAGACGGCGATGAATTGGGTCCAGTGCTCGCGTAGGTCGCGGCCGAGTTTGCGTCCGAACAGGATCATGACGCTGTTTCCCCTGCCCCGATTGTCTCGGGGTGATTGTTGTGGCGGTTCTCGACGACCTGCCCGTCGCGCAGAATGATCAGCCGGTCGGCCGCCTCGGCAAGCGTGCGCTCATGGGTGACGACCACAACCGCGGTCTCGCCACTGCGAGCAGTCTGCTGTAGGTGCGCAAGCACCTGGGTGCCGGTGGTCGAGTCCAGCGCTCCGCTGGGTTCATCGCACAGAAGCAGTGCCGGCCTTTTCGCCAGAGCGCGGGCGATGGCTACACGTTGCATCTCCCCGCCTGAGAGGTGCCGGGGGAACTGGTTGAGTCGATGGCCGAGCCCAACCTGTTCCAGCAAGCCTGTTGCGGTGTCGGCGGCTTCCCGGCGCGGCATGACGAGCGAGGCGGCTAGCGCTACGTTCTCCACAGCAGTCAGATTCGGGATGAGGTTGTAAAACTGGAAGACGAATCCGACCCGTTCCCGGCGATATTCCGTCAGGTCACGGTCAGACAGCGCCTCGATGGGCTCACCGCTGACGCGGATCGACCCGGTACTGGGTCGGTCCATCCCACCGAGGAGGTTCAGTAGTGTGCTTTTGCCTGACCCGGATGGCCCGAGAATGACGGTGAACTCGCCCGTGGCGATCTCGACGTTGACACCGGCGAGTGCGACCACCTGAGCATCGCCGGCACCGAAGGTGCGCCCGACGCCGGTCACGGAAAGGAAGGGAGCGCGGTCTACCACTGAACGATCAGCGCTCCATAGTGGGTGCCCGACCCGGTGCCAACCAGTAACGCGGTCTCTCCCTCTTGCATGCCTGAGCGGTGCAAGGCCAATGGGATGCTCGCCGCGATCGTGTTGCCCACTTCTCCAAGGGTGACGACCATTTTCTCCCACCCCCAGAATCGGGCCATCATTTCCATTCCAGCCTTGCTGGTCTGGTGAGGGATGATCCGGTCAATACCCTCGGTGCTTGTACTCAAGCCCGGGCGGACGGATTCGAGGAACGACGGGAACCAGTTGATGGCTCCTCGCAGAAGCTTCAATCCCTGCATGTCGAACTTGAAGTCGTCAAGGTGCTCGGCGGCGTTGTCGATGCGGAGGCGGCTGCCGAATCCTCTGATCTCTGCGTCGTGGATACCGTGGGTATCGGTGGAGAACTCCGAGGCAATGATGCCCTGGGCCTGGTCTACCGGTTTGCCTACGACCACTGCCGCTGCGGCGTCGCCGATGAGGATCGAACTTTCGGGCTGATTGAAGTTCAGACCCCGGCTCCCGGCCTCGGTCGAAACGATGAGAATGTGCTCCGCTCTGCCGGAATCGAGGAAGAAGGCTGCCTGCTGGAAGGCGACGAGGAACGATATGCAGGTCGCATGTACTGAGAAGGCGAATTTGCCACGCATCCCGAGTTCTGCGGCGATCAGTGCTCCACCGTCCGGGATCGCCTGCATCGGAGTACCAGACGCATTGAGCACCAGGTCGATGTCCGACACACTTAACCCTGCTGCCTTAATTGCCTTCTGCGCCGCTGAGGCCTCTTGCAGCAATGGGTCTTCATCCGCACTGAGCCAGCGGCGGGTCTTCACCCCCGTCCGCTGCACTGCCTCCTCGGCAGAGATGCCGCACAACGCGGCGACTTCTGCCGTGGGCACCACCCTCTTCGGTAGCGTCTCCGCCGACCCCAGTACTCGTATTCCTAGCGTTTCCATACCTACAGCCCCCTTCTATTGATGTTTCGCTTCATCATACTAGCCGGCCGGTCAGTAGAATGGGAATGCCCGGAAGGGCCTGTTCACAGCCCGCGCGCAGGCGTAGCCTGAAGCCCAGGCCGGGCTCGTGGGTCCGGCGCGAGGATGGATGAGCGGGAGGGACCGCTATGGAGTCCGTGATCGAGGTTGCCGCCCTGACGAAGAACTACGGCACGCATCCCGCGCTGCGGGGCATTGATCTTCGTGTGGAACGCGGCAGCGTGTATGGCTTGATCGGGCCAAACGGCGCGGGCAAGACCACCCTGCTGCGCACGCTCGTGGACATTATTCGGCCCACCAGCGGCGTGGTGCGCGTGCTGGGCCGCACGCCCCGGCAGGCCGGGCCGCGCCTACGCCGCCGCATCGGCTACCTTCCGGGAGACCTCACCCTCAGTGATCGGGCGACCGGCAGACGCCTCCTGCACGACCTGGCCGAGGTCAGCGGACCGGTGGCATCGGGGACTGTGGAGGGGATCGCCGAACGGCTGGACCTCGATCTGGCGCGGCCCGTCAAGGCGCTCTCGAAGGGGAACCGGCAGAAGATCGGCATCATTCAAGCGTTCATGCACCGCCCCGAACTGCTCATCTTGGACGAGCCGACGAGCGGCCTGGACCCCCTCATGCAGCGGGAGTTCCTGGCGCTCGTGCGCGAGGCTGCCGACGCCGGGCAGAGCGTCCTGCTCAGTTCGCACGTGCTCAGCGAAATCCAGCACGCCGCCCACCAGGTCGCCGTGCTGACCGACGGGCGGATCCTCGCGAGGGGCGACGTAGCCTCGCTGCGGCTACGGGGCGTCTCGCACCTGCGCGCCACCATCGCCGAATCCTCGGCTACTGCCGTGCGCGAGGCGCTCGCGGCCACGGGCCTGGACCAGCTGGAGGTCCAGGAGGCAGCCGGTTCCCTCGTGCGGGTCATGGCGAAAGTACACGGAGATATCGACCCCGTGGTGAAGGCGCTCGCGCGCTTTCGGGTGCAGGATCTCGTGGTGGACGAACCCGACCTCGAAGCATCCATTCTGGATCTGTACTCCCGCGAGGAGGCCCACGCATGAACGCCACGCATCGCACTCACCGCGCCCACGCGGGAACCCGTCGACCCCACGTGCGTTTCCCGATCTTCCGACGCCTTGCCCGCGAAGGCTGGCGGTCCCTCCTGGCGTGGCTCGTGGGAATCGCGGCGGTGCTGGGGCTGTACCTGCCGCTCTACCCGTCGATGCGCACGCCGGAGTTGAGTGCGCTCATCAAGAGCCTGCCCGAGACCCTCACCTCGGTCATCGGCTACGACCAGATCACCACCGGCGCCGGGTACACGCAGGCCACGTTCTTCGGGCTGCTCGGGTTCGTGCTGCTCATCATTGCGTGCACGGCCCGCGGCGCCGCATTCCTGGCGGGTGCTGAAGAATCGGGCCGCCTGGAGCTGTTCCTCAGTCACGGCGTGGGGCGCAAGCAGTACGCCCTCGAGGCCGCGGCGGCGCTCCTGGCGGCGATCCTCACCCTCGCGCTCGCGGTGTGCCTGCTGATCAGGGCGCTGAACGGCCCCGCCGAACTGGACCTGGAGGCAGGCAACGTGGTGGCTGCCGTGGCCGCGTGGGCGGGCCTCGGCATGGTGTCCGGCACCGCGGCGCTTGCCGCGGGCGCACTCACGGGCCGCACAGCGTGGGCTATCGGCGCCGGTGCGGGCATCGCGGTGGTCGGCTACGCCCTTGATGCGCTCGGCAAGAACAGTGCCAGCCTCGATTGGCTGCGCGTACTCTCCCCCTACCACTGGGCGTACGGCCAGCACCCGCTCACGAACGGTGCCGACTGGCTGGGCCTCGCGCTCCTGTGGGGCCTCAGCGCCACGCTTGTGGGCGTGAGTGTGGCGGCGCTGAGCAGGCGCGACATCCTCGGCTAGGCGCCATGGATCGCCCGGATCGCCGTATCGCGCAGATCGCCCGGATCGCCCGGCCCGCAGCACGCCGCCCGCGCACGCTACGCCGGGGCCGCGATCTTCCGCTCTAGCAGCTCGAGCTTCACATCGGTGACCCGCCGCTTGAGTCGCACCGCGAGGGCGAGCACGCCGAGCGCGATCACGAGGTAGGTGCCGAGCACGAGCGCGGCCTGGCCGAAACCGTAGCTGCCTCCCGCGATGGCGGAGCGGAACGCTTCAACCACGTAGGTGAGCGGTAGCCACGCGTGGATGCTCTGGAAGAAGCCCGGCGTGGTCTCAATCGGGTAGGTGGCGCCCGCGGCGGCGAGCTGCAGGACAGTCAGCATGAGCGAAAGGTAGCGCCCGGGAGGTCCCAGCAGCGCCACGAGTGCCTGGTTGATCGCCATGAACGCGAGCGAGGCGAGGATCGCGACCCCGAACGCGGGGGCGAGCCTGCTGAAGGAAATCCCCACGAGCACGTGCACGGTGAGGATCATGAGCACGGCCTGCGCGATGGCCATGAGCGCTGCGGGGGCGTAGCTCGATAGGGCCACCATGATGGCGGGCATTTCGCTGCCCAGGCGGCGCGCGTTCAGCGCATTCACCATGAGGAAGAAGCCCAGGGCGCCCACCCACAGGGACAGGCTCATGAAGTACGGGGCCAGCCCATACCCGTAACTCGCCACCTCGTTCTCGCGGGTCTTCTCCAGATCCACGGGTCGGGAGCCGACGGTGGCCAGATCGGCGGCCTGCTCGTCGGTGTAGGTGGGGACCTTGCCCGCGCCGTCCTGGAGGCCGCCCTCGAGTTCGGTGGCGCCCTCGCTGAGGGAGCCGAGGCCCTCGTCGAGCGTGGTGGCCCCTTCTTCGGCGGAGGTGGCGCCCTCGCTCAGCGTGTTTGCGCCCGTGGAGAGCTGCGAGGTGGCGGTGGACAGGTCGCCGGTGCCGGTCGCGAGCTGCGCGGAGCCCGTGGCGAGCTGGCCGGTGCCGGTGGTGAGGCGCCCGGCGCCCTGGCTCAGTTCGGCGAGGCCCCCATCGAGCTGCGTGGCGCCGTCGGACAGGGCGGTGACTGCCTCGGGCAGGGCCCCCACCTTCTCCTGAAGGGTGCCCGCGCCCGCATCGAGCGTCGTGGCGCCCGTCTTCAGCTGTTCGGCACCCGTGACCAGATCGCCGGCCTTCGTATCGAGGGCGTCGGCGCCCGTGGAGAGGGCTTTCGCGCCGCCTGCCAGCTGTTCCAGGCCGGTCGCGTCGGTGCCATCGGCGGCAGGGGAGCCGACGAGCGCGCCAGCCCCGAGATTGAGAGCCTTGGCGGAGGTTTCCAGATTCGTGGTGCCAGTGGATAGCGCTTCGGACTTCTTCTGGATGTTTCCGAGCTCGGTGACGCGTTCCTCTTCGGTCATGTCGTTCCACTTGGTCTTGAGCTTCGCAATGTCTGTCTCGAGGTCCTTGGCGCCCGTCGCAAGGGTGGATGAGCCAGAGGCCAGGCCTCCTGTGTTCTGCTGGAGGGTGCGGGCGCCCGCAAGCGCCTTGTCGGCACCGCCGGACAGTTCCGAAGCCCCCTGGCTGAGCTTGCCCGTGCCGGTCTTGAAGTCCTCGGCCCCGGTGGCGAGGCCCTCCGCGCCCGTGGCGAGCGCGCCCGTGCCCTCCTTGAGGGTGGTCAGCGCGCCCGGAAGTTCGGTGGCGGCGGTCTCCATTTGGTCGAGGCCCGTGGCCAGCTGCCCGGAGCCCACCTTCGCCTGGTCGATCCCGCCCTTGAGGCTCACGGCGCCGGTGTTGACCTGGCCTGCGCCCGCCGCGAGCTGTCCCGCGGCGGTATCGAGCTTCTTCGCCCCCGCGTCCACCTGGCCCGCGCCCGAGCTGAGGGTCACGGTGCCGTCCTTGAGGTCGCCGAGCCCCACGACGAGCTGCCCCGAGCCGTCCTTGGCGTCGCCCGCGCCGCTCGCGAGCTGTTCGGCGCCCGAGGCCGCGTCCGTGAGGTTCTCGTGGATTGTGTTAAAGCCCGCGTAGATGTTGCGCAGGTATTCGTCGCTCACCTGCGCATCGAGCTCGTCGGTCACGGTCGTAGCAATGGTCGCGGCGATGGTTCCCGAGATCATGTTCGTGCCGTCGTTCGTGGTGATGGTGAGGGTGGCGCGCCGGGCGTCGGCGGGGTCGTCGGCCCCCACGGAGGACGCGTCGGCGCTGAAGTCCTTCGGGATCGTGAGGATCGCATACACCTCGCCGTCCTCAAGGGCCTGGCTGGCCTCGCTCGCGCTCATGCGCGTCCAGTCGAAGTTGTTCGACGCCGTGGAATCCAGCAGCTTCGTGCTGAGCGTATCGCCGAGGTCCAGGGAGTCGGTGCCCTCATCCTCGTTGACGATCGCGGCGGGAACGCTGTCCAGATTGTTCGTCGGGTCGATGTTTGACCAGCTCAGCAGGCCCGCGTACATGAGCGGGATCGTTGCGATGCCGAGCATGATGATCGCCGTGCGGGCAATCGCGGTGCCGGAGTGGCGGCGAAAAAAGTTGGTGATGGCAGGCATGGGAATCCTTTGGACACAGGAAAAATGGCGTCTGGGGTGAGCGCCCGGGCCGCGGGTGGCGTGGGGCGTCAGGGGGTGGGGCCGACGGGGGCCGACGACAACGGCGCGGGGCGCTACCGGCTATCGGTCGCGGCCGCGAGGTAGGCGGTCGTGGTGGCGACCATGCTGGGGACGTCGGTGTGGGCGCGAAGATCGTCCACGGCCACGAGGGTGAGCCCGGAGGCGAGGAACTGGGCGAAGCGCGGGGCTTCGGCGGCGCCGACTCGGCGCACGATGGCGGCGTGCAGGGGCGCGCTCAGTTGCATGCGGGCCGCGAGGAACTCGATGAGCCGATTAAGGGCGGCGACCCCGCTCGGTCCATCGACGATGGCGAGGTAGAAGTCGCGGTGCTCCACGAGGTGCGTGAACAGGGTGGGGAAATGCGCGGTGGCGAAGTCCGTCCACGGCCCCGTGTGCTCGGCGGTGGGGGCGGGGAAGGCCGCGAAGGCCGATTCGAGGCGGCGCATCGCTGCCTCGTGCATGAGGGTGGGGATGTCGCCGAAGTGCTGGTAGAAGGTGGGGCGGGAGGATCCGGCGGCCTTGACCAGTTCGGAGATTCCGGGAGGGGTGAGGGTGCGGTCCAGGTGCTCGATCATCGCGGCGATGAGCAGGTCGCGCGAGCGCTGGGCGCGCGGGTCGAGGCTCGCCGCGCTGATGGCGGCGGGGGAAGCGAGTGCCGAGGTGCTCATGCGGGTGTCCTTCACAAGCCAATTTCTCTTACATTTGTAAGACTCTTACATCTGTAAAACTTAGGGGCCTGACTGACACATGTAAAGAACGGGGTCCCGATCGGTGGCGCGCTTCACGCGACGGCCACCCACCGGGCCTGACCTGGGGCTTCGTCTGCGCCTACAGGTCCTGATCGCTCTGCCCGGGAAGCTGCTCCCAATAGGTACGGCGCAACGCACGCCAGCCGTGATCGAGCGCGTCGGCCCCCACGATCCTCTCCTGCTTCTCGCCCGCGAGCAGCGCGTCGAGCACCGCGAGGCACACGTGCCAGCCCGCCGCATACTTACTGGCGTACTCGGGCCGCTCCAGTTCCTGCTCGAGCTTGAGCCGGCAACCGTCGGACTCGATCACGCCCCCGTCGATCAGGCGCCAGCGGAGCGTATCGCGCCCCCACCGATGCGTCACCTCCTGCCCCGGCACCACCGAGACCACATACGCCGTCGTGGACGGCGACTCGGGGCTCTCGCGCGCCACCGCCGTGCCCGGCCGCGTGAGGGGACGATCCGGCACGATGGGCGACCACAGGGCCAGCAGATCCGGCTCCGTCAAATACCGAAACAGCGTGCTCTTGGACGTCGTGGTGGACGGCGTCCAGCGCAGCACCAGCCACTCCGGGCCGCGCGGGCCATCCATCGCAGCCGTGAGCCGCAGCTTCTCGATCCGGGCCGAAATATCCATCGGGATCTCCTTGGAGGCGGTTGCGGTGTCGGTCTGCGCTGAGCAGTTCGCGGCGCCTGGCGGTCTTACTCGTCGGTGCTGCGGGCAGCCTCGCGCAGCTGAGCCAGAAGTTCAACGGCGCTCGCACGCCACTCCTCGCTTGGGTGGAGCACGCCCGCCTCATCCACATCCGACGTGAACGACGGGTACAGCAGGGCCTCGCCCACCACGCGCATCTTCATGCGCTCGCCCACCTGGCGCAGCATCCCCGCGGCGCTCGCCCCGCCGCCGCCCGCGCCCCACGCGATGATGCCGAGCGGCTTACCCGTCCACTCGTTGTAGAGGTAGTCAATCGCGTTCTTGAGCGGCGCCGGATAGCCCGCGTTGTATTCGGACGTGGCCCACACGATCACGTCGGCCGCCGCCACAGTCGCCGCCCACGCCTTCGTGTGCTCGAGCTGATAGTTGCCGCTGCGCGGATGCTCCTCCTCGTTAAAGAACGGCAGCGCGATCTGCTGCAGGTCCGCGAGCTGCACGTCAAAGTCGGTCGTCGTGCGGGCGACCTCCTCGAACGCGCGTGAGACCGAGATGCCCTTCCGGGTGGGGCGGTCAGTTCCATGAATGATGAGAAGCCTGGTCATAGCCGGGAGTGTATGCGCGGTGCCTGGCGAAAAGGTGGATCCGGGCACGACGGCGGCTGGATAGAGTGAGGGGCATGACTATGCCCCGCGCCACCTCGCCCGGCCACGGCTGGGCCGTGCCCGTCATCGTCTTCGTCGCCCTGGCCTACGGCCTCGCCTGGCTCGTGGCCCTCCCGCTGTGGCTCACCGCGCGTTCCGGCGCCGCCATCGAGATCGACCCCGGGGTTGTCCCCATCATCGTGCAGGTCACGGGCGTGGTCATGATGTTCACCCCCACGGTCGCCGCCCTCGTTTGCGAACTCATCTGGCCCCGGGTTCAGCCGGGCACGGGCGTCGGCCCCGGAACCGGCACGGGCGCGGGTGATGTCGGCGCCGTTCAGGAAGGGCCGACGGAGCCCAGCGCTCGCATGGCGTTCGGGGACCGAATCAAGGCCCTGCCGCGGGCGCTGGGCCTGTGGCCGCTCACCCCGTGGAAGCGGACGCTCGGCATCACCGCCGCACTTTACGTCGGCGTGTGGGTGTTCTTCCTGGTCCAGCCGTTCGTCTCCGCCGCCCTGTTCGGCTTCACGCTCGACCTGCAGCACTTCTCCTACTTCGAGTCCATGCTGATCGAACAGTCCGGTGGCGTCGCCAACCCCGTGCCCGTCGGCGTCATCGTGCTCATCCAGATCCTCATCGGGCCTGCCCTCGCCCTCATGAACGTGCTGCCCGCGGCAGGCGAAGAGTTCGGCTGGCGAGGCTGGCTGCTGCCGCGGCTCCTGCCGCTCGGCACCTGGCCCGCCCTCCTCCTGCACGGGCTCATCTGGGGTGTGTGGCACGCGCCGCTCACGCTGCTCGGCCACAATTTTGGGCTGTTCGACATGTGGGGCGTGCTTCTCATGAGCGTGGCCTGCATGCTCATGGGCGTGATCCTCGGCTGGAGCCGCCTCGTGACCGGCTCCGTGTGGCCCGCCGTGTTCGGCCATGCCGCCATCAACGGTGCCGCCGGGATCGGGCTGCTCCTGGCGTCGGCCGCGCACCCGCCGAACCCGATCGTGCACGTCGGGCTCGGCGTGGTCAGCTGGGTCATGATGGCCGCGATCATCCTCGTCGGCATCCTCGTGGTGTATCGCCGCCGCGCCACGGCACGTGCCCGCGCTGTCTAGAGCGCCCGCGCCACCGACAGCGCCCGTGCCTCCGCCGGTCCGGGCGCTCCCGCCGTTTCCGATCCCGCGGAGTAGGGGGAAGATCGTGGCAGGTTTCCACCACGTTGAACTCTGGCTCGCTGATCCCGCAGCCGAGTTCCCGGCCTGGGCCTGGTTCCTGGACCGCGTGGGCTTCACGAAAGTCCAGGAGTGGCCCGACGGGCAGAGCTGGGACGCGGGCGGTACCTACCTCACCCTCACCGCCTCCCCGAACACCGACGGCACCCGCCACAACCGGCGCCAGCCCGGCCTCAACCACCTCGCGTTCCACGGCGGCACCAGAGCCCAGGTGGATGCGCTCATAGCCGACGCCCCCGCCCACGGCTGGCGCCCCCACTACCACGACCGCTACCCCCACGCTGGAGGCCCCGACCACTACGCGGGCTGGCTCGAAAATGCGGCTGGGTACAAGGTCGAGGTCGTGGCGGGGGAGTGAGGGGCATGGTGTTGAGCTACGAAGAGTTGGCGGCAAAATACCCGGCAGATCGGGCGATCATTGATGAGCATAAGGCGAGGATGCTTGCAGAGCTCCAGGCGTATCGATTGCGTGAAGGTGAGAACGATCCGTCGCTATCTTGAAGCTGTCGGTGGCAATCTCGCGCTCGAGTACGTGGTGGGAGACCAACGGATTCAGGTGGCCTGATCGCTGCATCTGCATGGCCGGACCATGTGCAGCTCATCGCCGCCGGTGTCGAAACCTGTCGGCTGGCGCTCGCCGTCGAGGACGAAGCCGTTGCGCGCATAGAAGGCGAGAGCGCGAGCATTCCCCTCAAGCCCCCACAGCTCCGCGGGTCCCTCGGGCATGACGGCATCGAAAAGTGCCTGACCGACCCCCGAGCCATGGTGGTCCGCGAGGACGTAGAGGAAGAAAAGGGTCGAGCCTCCCGACCCCGCCGGGCCGATGGGAGTGCCATCGCGCTCCGCGACGGCGAAGTACCTGCCGCGCTGTTCCGTGCCCGTGATGGCTTCCCACATGGCCACCCGGTCCTTACGCGCCTCGTCGTTCCATGCTGACGCGGGAAAGGCGTCCGCATACGTTTCTTGTCAGGTGCGAAGGTGCAGGTCCGCAAGAATGTCGGCTTCGCCGGGCTGCGGGGAGCGGATCGTGAAGGCAGTCATGCGCTCATCGTGCCACGGGGACGAGCGGCGAGGGTGCCGGAAAACCTCACCCCGTGGGCCTGCTCAGGCGGGAATCTCCAGATGGAGGAGCGGATAAGGACGGCCATCGCCGTCGAGTTCGCTCCGGCCCACCCGCACAAACCCCCGCTTGAGGTAGAAGCCAAGTGCTCCCGTGTTCTGCTCGTTGACATCTACCGTGGTCACGCCGTGCTGGGCGATGGCCTCGTTGAGCAGCGCCGTCCCAACGCCTGTGCCGCGGACCGAGTTCAAGACGAAGAGCATCTCGAGATTCCCCTCGGCGACTCCGGCGAAGCCCACCGGTCCAGAGGGGCCCTCAGCAACGAGCATCGAGACGGCCGGAAAATACTGAGGTATCAGACTGTCTTCAATGCGCTCGGCATCAGACGGATCCAGAAAGTCATGGGTTGCCAGGACGGCGCTGCGCCAGATGTCCACGAGCTGTGGATACTCTGACGAGCCGACCGATGGACGGATGAGGAATCCAGGAGCGAACTCGTTCATCCGTCCATCATGGCATCGTGCTTATGAGAGCGCGTACCCCTCGACGGGTCCTTCCCAGTTCGGCTTCCAGCCCAGTTCCGGCGCCACGTACTTGGCGAACGATTCGAGGAGGTGGATGTTGTATTCCGCCCCGAGCTGGTTCGGGATCGTGAGCATGAGGGTGTCGGCAGACATGACGGCGGCGTCCTGCTTGAGCTGCTGGACAAGCACGTCGGGCTCTGCCGCGTAGGTCTTGCCGAAGGTCGAGGTGTAGCCGTCGATCTCGCCCACCTGGTCGACGCTCTGGCCGGAGCGGGGCCCGAAGTAGCGGCGGTCCTGATCGGTGACGATCGGGAAGATGGAGCGGGAGACGGAGGTGCGGGGCGTGAACGCGTGCCCCGCCTCGGCGAAGGCTGCGCGGTAGCGAGCGAGCTGTTCGGCCTGAAGGTCGGCGAAGGAATCGCCGGTGGCTTCGGTGAGCAGCGTGGAGCTCATGAGGTTCACGCCGACGCGGCCTGCCCATTCAGCGCTGTCGCGGGTGGCGGCGCCCCACCAGATGCGTTCGGCAACCCCGGGGGAGTGGGGTTCGATCCGCAGACGCTGCCCCCGGCCGAACTGGCGCGGGTCGGCGTCGGCCAGGCGTTCGCCCTTGAGGGCCCGCAGGTAGAGGTCGAACTTGGGGCGGGCGATGTCGGCGCCGCGGGGGTCGGTGCTGCCGGTGTAGCCGAACGGTTCCCAGCCGCGCATGGCCTGTTCGGGGGAGCCGCGGGAGATGCCGAGGGCGATGCGCCGGCTCGCGATGAGGTCCAGAGCGGCGGTCTCTTCGGCCAGGTAGAGGGGGTTTTCGTAGCGCATGTCGATGACCCCGGTGCCCACCTCGATGTTCTTCGTGCGGGCGGCCATCGCGGCGAGCAGCGGCATGGGGGAGGCGGCCTGGGTGGCCCAGTGGTGCACGCGCACGTAGGCGCCGTTGACGCCGAGCTCGTCGGCGGCGGTGGCGATGTCCATCGTGTCGTGGAGCATCTGGCTCGCGTCGGGCATGCCGCCGCGGCCGAGGATCTCGTAGTGCCCGAAGGAGAGGAAGCCGAAGGCTCTCATGGTGTGCCTTTCCCAAGAAAAGTAGTTGATATGTCAACTATAACGCCGGTGGTGCCCCCATCATCTCAGGGTGTGGCCCGCGCCACCCCCGCGCCATCCCCGCCGCGCCCCCGCGCTACCCAGAGGCCGCCCACCCGGCGCTGCCACGCTTAACGCATGCGCACCTTCACCGAGTCCGACGTCCTCTCCCTCGGCTACGCCGCCGCTGCCGACGCCCTCACGGCCGCCTTGCACAGCGGCTTCGATCCCGCCACCGATCCCGAACGCACCTTCACCGACGTCCCCCACGGCACCTTCCTCACGATGCCCACCTCCGTTGGCGCTCACGCGGGCATCAAGGTGGCCACGCTCGCGCCCGGCAACCCGGAGCGCGGCCTCCCGTTCGTCCAGGCCACCTACCTGCTGCACGACGCCGAGACCCTGAGCCTGAAGGCCACGCTCGACGGCACCGCCCTCACCACCCTGCGCACACCCGCCGTCGCCATCGCGGGTGCCCGCCCCTACCTCCGCGCGCTCATGGCCGACGGCGTCACCGCCCCGCGAGTCCTCATCTACGGCGCGGGCGCGCAGGGCGTCGGCCATGCGCACGCCCTTGCCGACGAGTTCCCCGAGCTGGGAAACGTGGACTTCGTGGTGCGCAGCCCCGAGCGCGCGGGCGCTGACGCGCGAGGGCTCGGTCAGGTCCACGCGCTGGGCTCCGCCCCGGCGGCAAAAGCGCTCGCGGGGGCCGACGTGATCGTGTGTGCGACCGCGGCGCGCGAGCCGCTGTTCGCCGACGAGGACGTGCCGGAGCACGCGGTGATCCTTGCCGTCGGCGCTCACCAGCCGGACGTGCGCGAGCTGCCCGCTGCCCTCCTGGCCCGCTCCGATGTGATCGTTGAGGACGTGGCGACCGCGCTGCGCGAGGCGGGCGACGTGGTGCTCGCCATCGCCGACGGCGCGATCACCGAAGGCGACCTCGTACCGATGCGCGACCTGCTGCGACGCGGGGAGGGCGCGACCGCGGCGCGGCCTCGCACCCGGCCCGCCGTCATCAAGACCGTCGGGATGAGCTGGCAGGACCTCGTGGTGGCCGCGGCGGTCATGGACGCGCACCCGGAAGGCTGACGCGAGAGACCGGAAGGCTAGGTCAGGCGGCGGGCGAGACGGCGAACTGCCACACCATCCCGAACCTGTCCTCGCACTGCCCGTAGTGATCGCCCCACGGCGCCTGGAGGAACGGCATGGTGACCTGGCCGCCGCCCGCCGTGACGCCCTCGATGAGCCGTTCGGCCTCCTCGACCGTCGCGGGGCTCACGAGGAAGGACAGCGAGCCGCGGTTGAACGGTTCCGGATTCTCCGCCACATCGTCCCCGCCCGCGAGCGTCACATACCCGCCCTCGAGGGTGCCGTGGGCCACGACTCCGGGCGGCGGCGTGAACGGGAACTCGGCGCCCGCCGCGAGCTGCTCCTCGTAGTGCATGAGGGTGAGCTCGCCGCCGAAGACGCTCTGGTAGAAGGTGAACGCTTCCGTGGCGTTGCCGGGAAACGAGATGTAGGGGGCGAAAGTGCTGGTCATGAGGGCTCCTGGGATGAGAGGTGTGGGTGGGGCTGCGGATGGCGCCGGAGCGCGGAGGTGAACGCGATGTCATCTGGCAGACAGGTCGAGGACATGTGGGCCGCCTACGCTGGCGATGTGAACGCTAGCGCAGACTCCCTCGCCCTCCCTGACACCCCCAATACCCCCGGCGCCGTGCCGCGTCCCGGGGCGTACGCGCCCACGATTGTGGGGCACCGCGGGGCCTCGCTCGTGGAGTCGGAAAACACGATGGCGGCCTTTGAGAGGGCGGAGGCCGACGGCGCCACGTTCGTGGAGTGCGACGTACACCTGAGCCGCGACGGCACCCCGATCATCATTCATGACGAGAGCATTGATCGCACCGCCGATCCTGCGGGCCCGCTCGCCACGGGCGCGGTGGCGGATCTGTCGGATGCGCAGTTGGCGAGCGTGGACCTGCTCGGCGGGCACCCCGTGCCGCACCTCGGGGAACTGCTCGCGATGCGAGACCTTGGCCTGTACGTCGAGGTGAAGGTGGCGGAGGCGGCCATCGCGGCGGCGAGCCTCATGCACGCCCAGCGGCCCGATCACGGCGCGCGCGATACGGTCATTTCCTTCGTGCCGGAGGCGCTGCGGGTGGTGAAGGCGGCGGCGCCGCATGTGCAGCGCGGGCTCATCCTGGACCGGGCGCGCACGGGAATGTGGGCGCTCATGGAGGAGCTTGAGTGCGGGTGGTTCAGCTGCTCGATCGACGGCATTACGGAGGCCGACGTGGCTGAGGCGAGGCGCCGCGGGATGCGCGTCAACGTGTGGACCGTGAACGCGGCCGAGCAGCTCCACAAGGCTGTGCGCCTCGGCGTGGATTCGATCAGCACGGATGATCCGGCGTGGGCGATCCGCGCACTCCCCGGCGCTATCGCCCTACGCGAGACCGACGGCGCACACAAGGGCGCCCGGCAATCGTGACCATATTGTGACCTAGTGGGGCGGGACTGTCTCACCTGGCGACACCGCGCGGACACCCTCCCTACAGTGGAGCCAACCCCAGGGACGGCGCACACCCGCGCCCACCATGCACGAAAGGGATACCACCATGGCAGATTCCAGCCTCCACGCCACGCTCGACAAGGTTCTTCGCCGCAACGCTGGCGAACCCGAGTTCCACCAGGCCGTCAAGGAAGTTTTTGAATCGCTCGAAGCGATCCAGGAGCGTCACCCCGAGTATGCCGCGGCCGCGGTCCTCGAGCGTCTCACCGAGCCGGAACGCCAGATCATCTTCCGCGTGCCGTGGGTGGACGATCACGGCACCGTCCAGGTCAACCGCGGCTACCGCATCGAGTTCAACTCGGCGCTCGGCCCTTACAAGGGCGGCCTGCGCTTCCACAAGTCCGTGAACATCGGCATCATCAAGTTCCTGGGCTTCGAGCAGATCTTCAAGAACTCCCTCACCGGCCTGCCCATCGGCGGCGGCAAGGGCGGCTCCGACTTCGACCCGCACGGCAAGTCCGACGCCGAAGTCATGCGCTTCTGCCAGTCCTTCATGACCGAACTTCACCGCCACATCGGCGAATACACCGACGTGCCCGCGGGCGACATCGGCGTGGGCGGCCGCGAGATCGGCTACCTGTTCGGCCAGTACAAGCGCCTCACGAACCGCTACGAATCCGGCGTTCTCACCGGCAAGGGCCTCAGCTGGGGTGGCTCGCTCGTGCGCACTGAAGCCACCGGCTACGGCTCCACGATCTTCGCCAACGAAATGCTCAAGGCCCGCGGCGAAGACTTCGAGGGCAAGAAAGTCCTGGTCTCCGGCTCCGGCAACGTGGCGCTCTACTCCATCGAGAAGGCCCAGCAGCTGGGCGGCATCCCCATCACCGCCTCCGACTCCTCCGGCTACATCATCGACGAGGCCGGCATCGACCTGGACCTGCTCAAGCAGATCAAGGAAGTCGAGCGCGGCCGCATCCACGAATACGTCGAGCGCCGCGGCGGCAAGGCCCGCTTCGTCAAGGACGGCAACGTGTGGGAGGTGCCCGGCCAGGTCGCCCTGCCGTCGGCCACCCAGAACGAAATCTCCGAGGAATCCGCGACCCTGCTCGTGAAGAACGGCGTCCTCGCCGTGTCCGAGGGCGCGAACATGCCCTCGACCCCCGAGGCCGTGCACGTGTTCCAGGAGGCGGGCGTGGCTTTCGGCCCCGGCAAGGCCGCGAACGCGGGTGGCGTGGCCACCTCCGCGCTCGAAATGCAGCAGAACGCCGCGCGCGACTCGTGGACCTTCGAGTACACCGAGCGCCGCCTCACCGACATCATGGTGAACATCCACAACACGTGCCTGGAAACCGCCGAGGAATACGGCCACCCGGGCGACTACGTGATGGGCGCGAACATCGCCGGATTCAAGAAGGTGGCCGACGCGATGCTGGCCTTCGGCGTGATCTGATCCCACGCGCGCCCTCCCGCCACTGACGCGCGGCCGGTTCCCTTCGGGGCGCCGGCCGCGTTGTTATATGAAGGAGTGAGTGGGGAGAAGGTGGCGGGTGGCTCGGGTGCCCAGGTGGCGCGAGTGCCCGAGAGCTAGAGGCGGGCCGACGGGGCCGCGCCCTCGGCAAAGAGCGCCGCGATCTGCGGGTGCGCCGCCTCGTACCGTTCGAGCAGCACCTTCCCGAGCGCGGGGGAGGAGATGAGCGGGTGGGTGGAAAAGCCCAGCCAGGCCTCCTCGCGACTGCCCGTGAGCGCCGCGGCGAGGATGTGCCGTTCGGCGCCGCGCTGGCGGGCCACGAGGCCCAGGTGCTCGAGCGGTAGCGGCGAGACGGGCTCGGGGTGGATGCCCGCGGCGTCCATGCGGCACGGCACCTCGATGGTCATGTCGGCGGGCAGGGCAGCCAGCACGGGCAGGCCCGCGATGCCGCCCGCGCCGCCGGTGCGGTTGGCGACGTTGAGGATCATGCGATCCTCCCGGCCGCTCACGAGCGCGGCCATGAGCCGAAGCGCCACCTCGTGATACCCGCCCGCGGTGATGTCGGCCTCCTCGCGATCCTCGCCATCCGCGCGCGCCTCCGCCATGTAGGTCGCCTCTCGCTCGCGCAGCACCTCGCGCCACAGGGCGTAGGCGTCCCTCGCCCCGAGGGCCTCGGCGTAGAACCGACCCTGCTGGGCGTGCAAGAACTCCCCGCGGGTCTGCTCCGCGGAACCCGCGCGCTCCGCCGCCGCCCGCGCGTCAAGGTAGTAGTAGAGGTACTCGTTCGGGATCGCGGCTTCCGCCCGCACCCAGTCGGCGCCCACGAGCCGCGCCTCTTCGATCTGCTGCAGCGCCGCATCGGACGCGAGAATCTCCGGGAGACGCTCGGTCCCATCGACGCGCACGCCGCGCAGCCACCCCAGGTGGTTGATTCCGGCGTAATCGCAGCTCACGCGCGTGGACACGTCGGCCCCCGGGACGCCCAGGAGCCGCGCCACGCGCGCCACGAGGCCAATCGGGGTATCGCAGATCCCGACCGCGCGGGAGCCGAGCACCGCCTGCATCGCCTCCGTGACGATCCCGGCGGGGTTGGTGAAGTTGATGACCCACGCGCCGGGCGCGTGCTCGGCGATCACGTGGGCGATGCGGCGCATGACGGGGATGGTGCGCAGCGCGTAGGCGAGGCCGCCCGCGCCAATGGTTTCCTGGCCCAGCAGCCCGGTCTCGAGCGCCACCCGTTCGTCGAGGATGCGCCCCGTGGCCCCGCCCACGCGGATCGCGGAGAACACCACGTCGGCGCCGCTGACCGCCTCCACGAGGTCTGTGGTGACGCTCAGTCGCGGCGGGGAGGCGGCGCCCGAAGCCGGTGTGAGGTGGCCGTCCACGTAGGCGCGGATCACGGCCTCGATGGCGGCGAGTCGCTGCGCGTCCACGTCATACAGGGCGATCTCGGTGACCTCGAAACCGTCGACGAGGCCGCCCGCGCCCGTGGCCACCGCCTGATACACGAGCGGGGTGCGGAACCCTCCGCCGCCCAGAATCGCGAGTTTCATCGGATGCTCTCCCCTCGAAGGTGCGGCGGGCCGGTATCGCGGCCCCTTCCAGCACCGTAGCACCGGGAAGGTCAGCGTTCCCGGCTCACCCGTTCGGCCCGGCCCAGCGCGAACACGGCCGCGAGGGTGCCCATGCCCGCCCAGAGCGCTGCTGCGAGCAGCGAGAGCCACGAGGGGTCCCTCATCCACGCCACGTTGTAGGTGAGGGGATTGATGGCGTTGATGACCTGCAGGTAGGCGGGGGCGGTTTCGCGGGGGTAGAACAGCGGCGCGGAGAGCACCGCGGGCAGCGTCGTGAGCGTGGTGATGAGGTCGCGGGAGGCATAGTTTTGCACGAGCGCTCCCAACACCGCCCCGATGCCCACCCAGCCTGCCGCCACGAGGGCGGCAATGGGGATCACCGGGAGGAACTGGAAAAGGTTGATGGAGGGGCCACCCAGGGCCGCGACGCCGACGGCTGCCAGCAGGGCCACGATGGTTTGACCGATGAACAGCACAAGGGCCACGATCATGATCGAAACAATGTAGCCAAGCGCGGTACCGCCCTGCATCATGAAGATCGCAAAAACGCCCCACTTCCGATCGTTCGAGACATCGGCAACGGCGCCCGTGAAGGCGCGAAAGGCGATCAGGCAGAGCAGCCCGGGAATAGCGAATGCGACATAGCTGGCCGCCCCGTCGGGCCCCACGAGGCCGCCGATACCGGCCACGAGGAACACGAGGTACGCCACCGGTTCGATGAGCCGCCCAATGTAAATATTGCGCCAATTCCACATCGACACGGCGTGGTAGGGCGCGAGGATCAGGGCTTGTCGCATGGCTACTTCGACTCCTTGTCGGTGCCGGTGATGGCAAGGAAGGCGCTCCACAGGTCGTCCCTATCGGGACCGTGCGCCATGAACTCCCGGGCGGGCATATCGGCGATGAGCTCCCCTTCGCTGAGCGCCAGGACGCGAGTGCTGAGGTGGGCGAACCGCGAGGTTTCGTGCGTGCTGACAAGGACGGACGCGCCGGAGTCCGCGAGAGACCGCAAGTGCGAGAAGACCACGTTGATGCCGTCGGGGTCGAGCCCCGTGGTGGGTTCATCCAGGATGATGAGCCGGGGGTCCCCGATGAGGGCGCGGGCGATCTGCGTCCGGCGCAGTTCCCCGCCGGAGAGCGTCTCCGCCGTGCGGTCGATGTACTTCGAGAGCCCGAACAGGCGGGCAATCGGTTCGGCTGCCTCGCGCTTGTTCCACCGCCCCGCGCGAAGATCGGCGCCCAGCAGGATGTTCTGCCGAACCGTCAGCGACCAGTCGATGATTTCTCGCTGCGGGCACCACCCCACCAGGTGTTCGGGAACGGACCGCTCAACCGTGCCGCTCGTGGCGGGCATGAGGCCGCCCACAATGTCAAAGAGCGTCGATTTGCCCGCCCCATTGTGCCCAATCACGGCCACCAGTTCACCGGGATACAGGTCAAAGCTGATGTTCTGAAGGGCATCGACCGGGCGGCCCCGATAGCGCTTTCGGAGATCTTTCGCCGATATGACCGGGGTGTCCATGCCTCATCCATTCACTTAACTCGCCACGAGTTCTCAGCATGGCAGGCAGCGACCCGGATGTCACGGGAATTACGAGGGCCCACGGATCCACACCGTCGGCCCGCTCTCGTCGGCCCCCGGCCCAGCTTTCGGGTAGCGTGAAGAGCCCGGCCCCGCCCCGCGCCCCGGCCGCGTGTGCTTCTCACGGAAAGGACCGCGAGTTCATGGTCACCGATACCCCCGAGCCCACCGATCCCCCCGCGCTGGATGATGCCGAGCGCTGCCCCCACTGCTGGAACTGGGACCCGCTCGCCGCGACCCGCGCCGCAGGCGACCCCGTGCTCGACGTGCTGCTGAGCGGCACCGTGTTTTACGACCTCATCTTCTCCGGCCTCACCCGCCAACCGAACCCGGGCGAGGAACTGTGGAGCACCGGCATGGGCTCCTCGCCCGGCGGCATCGCCAACCTCGCGACCGCCACCGCCCGCCTGGGCCTGCGCACCGGCCTCGTCGCGGGCTTCGGTGACGACGCGTTCGCCGAATGGCTGTGGTCCGTGCTCGGCGAGCAGGAGCACATCGACCTCAGCGCCTCCGTACGGTTCGAGGGCCGCCACTCGCCCATCACGGTGGCCATGAGTTACCAGGGGGACCGCGCGATGCTCAGCCACGGCCACCCCCTGCCCCGCAGGCTCGACCAGGAGGCCGCCCAGGCCCCGAGCGCGCGGGCCGCCCTCGTGGACCTCGCGGGAGACACCGGCTGGTGGTCCACCCTGGCGCTGCGCGGCACGAAGATCTGGGCCGACATCGGCTTCGATGAGAGCGGCCGCTGGCCCGAGGCCCAGTTGGAGCCCCTGAGCTCTTGCTACGCGTTCACCCCGAACGCGGTCGAGGCCATGAACTACACCCGCACCGAATCACCCACGCGGGCCGTGCGCGCGCTCGCCGAACGGGTGGGGCTCGCCATCGTGACCGACGGGGCCGACGGCTCGTACGCGATCGACCAATACACGGGCGAAGAGGCGTACTGTCCCGCGCTCCCGGTCGAGGCCATCGACCCGACGGGCGCCGGAGACGTGTTCGCGTCCGCGTGCGTGCTCGGCACCCTCGCCAACTGGCCGCTCGAGCAGCGCTTGCGGTTCGCCTCCCTGTGCGCCGCGCTCGCCGTCCAGCAGTTCGGCGGGGCGCTCGCGGCGCCCGGCTGGGGAGACATCGCGGACTGGTGGCGCGGGGTGTGTACGCGGGCCGACGGCGGCGATTTGAAGGCCACGCACGTGCGCCGCGATCACGAGTTCCTGGATGACCTGGTGCCCACGCACGAGGTGCAGGGCGTGCGCCGGGCCGAAGCGACGTTTGCCCTGCACGCGGACATTTAGGCGAGAACCGGCTCCCGTCGGCGCCGCCGCAGCCGGCCACCGAGGACCCCGTGACGGGGGCTGAACCCCCACGCGAGGATGAACGCCGCGGTGGCTACGAGCACGATGGTGCCCCCCGTCGGGAAGTCGAGCGCCCACGAGAGATAGAGGCCGATGAACGCGCTGCCCATGCCGATACCGGCCGCGCACGCCATCATCGGCACGATCCGATCCGTGAGCATCCGCGCGGTCGCGGCGGGCGTGACGAGCAGGGCCAGCACGAGGATGTTGCCAATCGTGTGGATCGACATGACCACGGCGAGGGTCACGAGCACGCTCAGGCAGATGTCGAGCAGCAGCACCTTGAGTCCGAGCGACGCCGCGTAGCCGCGATCCATGCCCACCACCACGAGGTCGCGGTGCAGGAACACGAGCAGGGCCAGCACGCCCGCGGCGAACAGCGCCGACGTGAGGACGGCGCCGTCGGAAATCCCCGTGATCGCGCCGAAGAGGAACGAGGAGAGCGAGCCGCTATAGCCCGGGGCTCGGCTCATGATGACGATGCCGAGCGCGAACGCCGCCACGAAGAACACCCCGATCACGGCGTCGGAGCGGAGGCGCTGGCTCGTGCCCACTACGGCGATGAGGATCGCGGTGATGACGCCCGCGGTGACCCCGCCGAGCAAGAGGGAGCCCTGCAGGACGAACGCGACCGCGATCCCGGGGAACACCGCGTGGGCCACGGCGTCGCCGATGAAGGTCATGCCGCGCAGCACCACGTGGGTGCCCACGACCGCGCACACGAGCGCGGACAGCATCGAGACCACGAGCGCCTTCGGGAGAAAGGTGAGCTGCGGGTGGGTGAGATCGGCCAGGAAATCGAGGGGGGTTAGCACTGGGCCTCCACAAGGGCTCCGACGTGGGCGAGCAGCGGCGAGGTGGCGGGCACGTGGAAGGTCCGCTGCCACACGCCTGGATCGGTGAGTTTGCCCGGGGCGCCGTCGCCGATGATGCTCTCGTTCAGCAGCAGCACCCGGTCCGCGATGTGCAGGGCGTGGGTGAGATCGTGCGTGGACATGACGAGCGCGCACCCCTCCCGGGCCAGCTCGAGGAAGAGGTCGCTCAGGAGCGACTGGGAGGGCATGTCGAGGCCCGTGAACGGTTCGTCCAGGAGCAGCACGCGCGGATCGCGCGCGAGAGCCCTGGCGATCATGACCCGCTGGCGCTGACCGCCGGACATCTCGCCGATGGGGCGGTCTCGAAGATCGCTCATCCGCACCCGCTCGAGCGCGTCCGCGACCCGCCGGTAGTGGATGCGGCGCGGCCACTGCCAGCGGCGAAACTCCGTGATGAGGCCCAGCATCACCACGTCGTGCGCGCTCACCGGGTAGTCCCACTCCATCTCGCTGCGCTGCGGAACATAGCCGAGCACCGCGGGCGCGTGCACGCTGCCGCGGGCGGGCGGCACGAGGCCCAGCAGGGCCCGCACGAGCGTGGTCTTACCCGCGCCGTTCGGGCCGAGCACCACCGTGATCGCGCCCGGCTCAATATCGAGGCTCACGTCGCGCAGCACGCGGCGGCCGCCAAGATCGACCGCGAGGTCGCGGCAGCCCAGAGGGGGCGTGCTCATGCGCGGGGCCCGTCGGCGCCAGGCCCGTCGGTGCTGGGCCCTTCGGATTCCGGATGCCCCGCGGCAGCCTCGCGCGCGTCCTTCGCGCGCCGCTGATGCACCGCATACGCCCCCGCGCCACCGCCGAGCACCGCCGCGGCGCCTCCGGCCACGAGCCACGGCACGAGCGGCGACGAATCCGCCTCCGACGCCTGGCCGCCGGTGCCGGGCGAGGGCGATACGGGCGAGGGTGCGGCACCGCCGTCCGAGGCGGCCCCGGATCCGGGAGAGGCCGCCGCAGCGTCGTCTCCCGGCCACGTCTCCTGCAGCGCCGACTCCGGCGCTGTGGCATCGCCGATGGCGAAGCGCAGGGTATCCCGGGCGGCGTACTCGGTGCCGTCCGTCCCCGTGGCCGCGATCTCCACCTCCACGAGGTAGACGCCCGGCGCGGTGAACACCCAGTTGGCGTGCGTGTGCGTGCCGGTCTCCACGAACAGCTCCGCGGGCGCGTCCGCGAGTGTGGCGCCGTCGGCGAGCACCTGCGGCGGCGCGAAGTTTCCGGGCTGGAGGAACAGGCTGAAGTGGCCGGGGCCGCTCACCCGCAGAAAGCGAAAACGCACGCCGTCCGGCGCGGCCTGCACGATCGCGGGATCCTGCGTGTTCCAGCCCAGCCACACGACGCCCGCGACCTCGGTCTGCGGGACCACGAACACGAGGGAGTCGGGATCGGCCTGAATGAAGCGGTAGGCGGCATCGGAGGGCACGGGCAGCTGCCCCGCATCGGTCACGTGCAGCACCACGTCGCTCGGCACCCGCCACGTGGGCGGCGACTGCGTGTCATCGCGCGCCGCCACGATCCACTGGCCGTCGATCAGGCGCGGGCCCACATCGACGTGGCCCGCGCTGAGCACGGCGGGCTCGCCGCGCACGATCTGTTCGTCGGCCTCGACCTTCTGCACGAGCGAGGGATCCTCCGCGCCCCCGCCGCTCTCGCCGCCGGGCGTGGGCGTCGGGGTAGTGGCGCCGAGGACGCCGGGGGAGGAGGCGCCGGGCACGGACGCCGCCGCGGCGCCACCCATCGTCACGGCACCCATCGTTACCGTGCCCGCGCCTGCCGCGAGGGCGGCCACGAGGTGCCGTCGGCTCACGGCGCCCGAACGGCCAGCGACGGGAGGGGTATCGGAGTGGGTTCCGGGCCGGGTGCGGGGAAGAAAAGGCGTGGTCATGGGGTGTGTCCTTCGAGGTCGTGGGAGCCGAGCGGGGTGCCGCCGAGGCCCCGGGCCAGGGAATCGGCGTTCGCGCGCATGAGCGCGGCGTAGGTGGGAACGGAGGCCGTGAGGGAATCGCCCCACAGGGGGTGCACGGCCACGCCAGCGAGGCGGGCCGCATCCACGAGCGACTGCGCGACGGACCCCGCGGTGGCCTCGACGAACACCGCGGGCACCTCCAGGTCCCGCAGGGTCGTGGCGAGGCGGCGGCGATCCGCCATGGACGGCTCCTGGCCGGGCGAGGGCGAGACCGTTCCCGCGATCCGCAGCCCGTAGCGTTCGGCCAGGTAGCCGTAGGCGTCGTGTGTGGTGACGAGGTTGCGGGCGGCCTCCGGGATCGTGGCGATGGAGCGCTGCACGTAGGCATCCACCTCGTCGAGCTCGGCCAGGTACGTGCTTGCCCGCGCCGCATACGCCGCCGCGTGGGGCCGGTCGAGGCCCATGAGGTGATCGCGGATCACCTCCACGTACGCCTGCGTGTTCGGCACCGAGTGCCACAGGTGCGGATCGATCTCGCCGTGCACGTGCTTGCCGAGCACCGCTTGCGGCAACTGGTATACGTCCTCGCCCGGGCGGGCAATGAACCGAAACGCCGGATCGGCGGGCGTGGGCATGAGCGCCTGGGGTCGCACGTGCAGCACGGCGTTATCGAGCGCGATGTCGCGCCTGCCGCCGTCGGCCCCCGCATCGTCCACCCGCAGGGCGAGCGCACCCGTGAGCACGTCGATCGTGAGATCGGCGTGACCGTCGGCCACCACTTCCCGTCCGGACAGGGCCGGATCGGCCTGGGCCGGTGGGGGCCCGACGGCGATGACGAGGGTGCCGTCCGCCTGGGCCGGCGCGCGCAGATCGCCCGCGTTCCACGTGGCGCGAAACTGCGCCCGGTACACGCCCGGGGAGGTGAACGCCCACGACATGTGGGTGTGCGCGTCCATCGGCAGGGTGGTCGTGTTCTCCTTCGCGCTGAGCGGTTCGCCCGCGGAGGCGGGGGCGCCGAACACGCGCTGCGGCGCCCCGAACGTGCCGGTCACATACCCGTGCAGAGCCCCCGGCGCCTCGCAGCGGGTGAGGGCCAGGGATACCTGCGAGACGCGCCCGGCGCCCTCGGTGCGCCCTGCCACGCGCAGCCCCAGCCACACCGCGTCGAGCGCGCGGGACTCGACGAGGGGAATGATCGTGGCGCCGCGCGTGGACGCCTCTTCGGCAAGGGCAAGGTGCGTGGACGTGCGCGGGAGGTTCGCGTCAATCGTGCGGATGAGCGCCTGCTCCTCCAGCATGAGGTAGTTCGAGAGCGCAAGGTGCGCGTAGGCGATGTCGCGCACGTTGCGCGGGAGCGGCTCGAACGAATGGGGGTCGCCGCCCTCGGGAATGAGGGAGGCCACGAGGGCATCCTCGCCGGCCACGCGCGTGGCGAGGTCGGCGAGGATGCCGGTGGTGGCAACGACCCGGGGCCGCGCATCCGCCGTCGTCTGGACGGAGCGGCCCGGCACGATGATCGCTGCCGCGGAAGCGGCGACGGCGCCCAGGAGCAGTGAGCGCCGCCGCACGTGTGGGAACGCTCGCGTCACGAGTGGCGGTGACGGGCGATCACGAGGGCGGCGCCAGCCGCGGACAGGACGGCCCCAAGGGCCAGAACTCCCGTGATCTCCGCACCGGTGCGCGGCAGGGTGCCGGAGGCCGAGCCGCCGGTGCGCTGCTTCGCGTAGTCGGCGGATCCGCCCGCGGCGATGATCTGCTCAGCGGTCAGCTGGCAGGTCTCGCCGGTCTCGGTGCGGCCTTCGAGGTCCACGATCCGGTGGGCTTCGCCGTCACGGAACACCTGGCCGATCTTCGCCGAGGCGCGGTCCTTCGCCACCTGGCCTGCGGTCGGGGCGGAGCTGGCGGTCGCGGAGAACCACTGCGAGCCCACCACCTGACCGAAGTTGCCGGAGGTGAAGACGCCCATGTTGCCGGGGCCTTGCACTGAGACGAGCGACATCGAGATTTCGCCCGTGGTCTCGCCGATGATCGAGGGGTGCATCGAGTTCGCGCCGAGCCACGGCACGCCCGCGATCTGCGCCCCGGGCACCATCCACACGCTCTCGCCCGCGGGGGCCACGAAGTCGATCCCGGCGGGGGCCTTCGCCTTCGCGGCGTCGCCGAGCGCGAACGTCAGCGAGGAGGGGGAGACCCACGTGGCGGGCGACGTGCGGTCGTCCTTGATCGACGGCACGAGCTTTCCGCCCTCGACGCGGGCACCGAAGTCGAAGTGGCCGCCGGTCACGCCGCTGCTGCTGCCCACCGCGAAGGTGAGCGTGGAATCGGCGGTGAGCTTCTGGCCGGACTTCAGGGTGACGCCCTGGCGTACCGTGACCTTGTACGTGCCGGGCTTCGAGAACACCCAGTTCGGGTGCACGTGCGTGTTCGCCGGGATCACCGTGGAGCCCGAGGTGCGGGCGCTGCCGCCCGTGCCGGTCGCGGCGCGAACCTCGGCCGCGGTCGCATCGCGCACCACCTCGATGGGGGTGCAGACGGGGGCCTTCTTCTCCTCGGGCGCGGGTGCGGGAGCGGCGGGCGCTTCCGTGGCGGGAGCTTCGGGAGCGGGGGCCGACGGCGCCGGTTCCGTGGGGGCAGGGGCGCTCGGGGCGGGCTCGCTTGGTGCGGGCTCGGTCGGCTCTGGGTCGACGGGCTCCGTCGGGGTGGGAGCCGGTTCCGTCGGTGCTGGCTCTGTCGGCGCGGGGTCCGTCGGCGCGGGTTCTGTCGGTTCAGGATCGACCGGCTCGGGCTCGACGGGCGCGTTCGTCGCGCCGCGGAACTCATCGCCGACCGTGATCGTGTAGGTGGCCGCGTTTGAGCGGGCGGCCTCGCCGTTGATGGTGCCGGTGGCGTGGGCGGTCACGGTGTAGACGCCCGGGGCGGTGAAGATCCAGTCCGCGTGGGTGTGGGCGGGAAACGCCTGGGTGAGCGCTGCTCCCGAGGCGAGTTCGGTGGCGCCGCCCTCGAGGAGGGGCTTCAGGCCGCCGAACGCGCTGAAGCTGAAGAGGTGGATCGAGCCGGGGCCCTCCACCTTCGTGAAGTTGAGGCGAATGCTCGGGTCAACGCCCGCGGCCTGCGTGGCCATCGTGTCCCACCCCGGCCACAGCAGGGCGTGGTTCTGGGTGAGCGGCAGGTGGTAGGAGCTGCCAGCGCCGGGCACGCCGTCCGGAATGGTGGTGAGGGCGGCGGACTTCACGTGAAGCTCGACGCTCTCCGGGGCGCGGTGCACGTGGGAGCCGGTGACGTCTTCCTTGAGGTTGAGCGCGAGGTCGCCGTCGCTCAGGTGCACGTTGAACATGTCCACGTGGCCTTCGGAGATGACGAGGCGATCAGCCGCGTGCGCCCCGGTGAGGGGCGCGAGGGCCAGGGTGAGGGTCGTGGCCGCGGCGAACGCGAGGCGCACGAGCCGCGGTAGCGGCCGCTTGGTGAGGAGGGGGGCCGGGGAGTCCGGGGCGGGTGGTGACTGACTGGGGGTCACGGACGGGCCTTTCTAGGGATGGCAGTGTCGCGAGTCGCAACGGGGAGGGTGCCTCCTCCGCGCTACTGATAATGACTATCATTAAAACGCAACACTGTCATCCCAGGGGTGGCGCCGTGCCATTCACGCCACCCGCGCGAGCGGCCTCAGCTCTCAAAAGCGCGCGCGATCGGCGTGTCCCCGTCGGTGAACCGATACGTGACATCGATTGCCGCGGGGTCCTCGAGCGCCTCGACGATCATGTGGGCCACGTTCGCGCGGGAGGTCGGCGGAACCTCGGCCGGAAGGTCCTCGTTCGGCACCCGGCTCACCCGCAGCGTGGGCTCCTCGAGCGTGAGCGTGGAGGGCCCGAGGATCGTGTACCGCAGGCCGCTGCCGCGCAAGAACACGTCGGCCTCCGCCTTCGCTTCCGCGTAGTCCCAGAACCCGTTCGAGGTGGGGATCGTGTGGGTGAGGCTCGCGTGCGAGTAGCTGACCATGACGTAGCGCTCGATCCCGGCCTTCAGCGCCGCGATCATCGAGTTCTTCGCCGCCGTGAAGTCCACCGCCCAGGTGCGCTCACGGCTCCCCCCGCCCGCGCCGGCCGACCACACCACCGCGTCGAACCCGCCCGCGAGCGCTTCGTTCCAGCCCTCGAGGTCCAGGCGTTCGATGTCGATGACCTCGGGGGTGGCGCCCGTGGCCGCGACCTCCGCCGCGTGGTCGGGATTGCGGATGAACGAGGTGACCGTGTGCCCGGCCTCGATGAGCAGCGGCGAGGCGAGCAGCGCCACCTTTCCGTGGCCGCCAATGAGTGCGATCTTCATGTGCTTCTCCCTAATCCGTGTGTGCTGTCAGAGTGTTCTCCTAGCACCCTAGGAGTCACGCCTGCACCCTTCGTGACAGTGTCGGGCCGACGCGGTGGCAGGATGGGATGATGCGCGGCCCGGCCCGGGTGGCGCCCGTGACCAGGGAGATGAACCGACCGTGGAGATGATTGCACTGGCCCTCGTGATCGGCGTGGGGATCGGCATCGTCGTCGGCGCGCTCGGGGCGGGCGGAGGGATCCTCAGCGTTCCCGTGCTCGTGTACCTCATCGGCATGGAGCCGCACGACGCCACCGCCGCCTCCCTCGTGATCGTCGCCGTGACCGCCCTCGTCTCGCTACGCCACCCCGCGAAGAACGGCAACGTGGCCTGGCGCGAAGGGTTCGTCTTCGCCGCCTTCGCGCTCGTGAGCTCCGCGATTGCCTCGCGCCTGTCCCTGTTCGTGCCCTCGCACCTGCTCATGGTGCTGTTCGCCGTGCTGCTCCTGTCGGTCGGCGTCATGATGGCGCGCCGCGGCCGCACAACCCTGCGGGCGGAGCGCCCGCACCCCGTCGTGGACGACCCGATGGCCACGGCCCGGCCCGCGAGTACCGCGAGCCCCGCGCGCTCGCGCGTGCGCTCCCTGCTGCCGCTCATCCTCGCGGCCACCGCGACCGGGACGCTCACTGGGTTCTTCGGCGTGGGCGGAGGCTTCCTCGCCGTCCCCATGCTCGTGATCGCGCTCGGCCTGCCGATCCGCAAGGCGGCAGGCACGAGCCTGCTCGTCATGATCATGACCGCTCTTGCCGCCCTGCTCGCCCGCATCGGTACGCCCACGCACATCGACTGGCCCGTGGTGCTGCTCTTCGTGCTCGGCTCGTCCGTGGGCGGGCTCATCGGCGGGCCGCTCTCGGCCCGCGCGAAGCCCTCGACACTCACGTTCTTGTTCGCGGCTCTCCTGTTCGTGCTCGGCATCGTCACGCTCGCCACGAGCGTGTTTTAGCCGTCGGCCCCGCCCCCGTTCGCCCGTCCCGACCCCCGCCGGAGTTCCCGTGGTTTCCTCCCTACCTATCCTCACGCTCGTTCCGCCGCTGCTGGCCATCGTGCTCGTCATCGCCACGAAGCGGGTGCTCACCTCCCTCGCGGTCGGGATCGTGGCGAGCGCCCTGCTCATCGCGGACTTTTCCCCGCTCGGCGCGGTGCGCGAGGTGGGCCAGGCGGCGCTCGGGCTCGTGTGGGACGACGGCGTGAACTGGTCCACGATCCTCATCCTCACGTTCCTGCTGGAACTGGGGATGGTGACGGCGCTCGTGCTCATGGCGGGTGGCACGTCGGCGTTCTCCGCGTGGGCCAGCAGGCGCATTCACACCCGGCGTGGTTCGCAGGCCCTCACGGGCGTGCTCGGCATGATCATTTTCGTGGACGACTACTTCAACGCCCTCGCGGTGGGGCAGGTGGCGCGGCCCATCACGGATCGGCTCCGGGTGTCCCGCGCGAAGCTCGCCTACCTCATCGATTCGAGTTCGGCGCCGGTCGTGGTGCTGGCCCCGTTCTCGAGCTGGGGCGCCTCGATCATCGGCATCATGGCCCCGATCCTCGCCGCCTCCACGCTCGGGATGAGCGAGGTGGGGGCGTTCATGTGGGCGGCGCTCATGAACTACTACGCGATTGCCGCCATCGCGCTGCTGTGGCTGAGCATCTGGTGGCGGCTCGATTTCGGGCCCATGCGGCGCGAGGAGGCCCGGGCCGTGAACAAGGGGGGCCTGCACGCCCCGGGCGATACGCCGCCGGGTCAGCTCACGGATTCCCTGCCGACGCACGAGCCGGGCGCCATGCGGGCCCTCATCGTGCCGTTCGCGCTGCTCGTGGTGGGGGTGATCGGCGGGATGCTCGTCACGGGCATGTTCGCGGCCGGGACCGCCGATCCGGTCGTGGCGATGGCGGAGGCGAACGTGGCCCTCTCCCTCAATGTGGGCGGCCTCGCGGGCCTCGTGGCGGCCGCGTACTACTGCGTGCGTTACACGTGGAGAAATCCCGAGTTCACCGGGGCGATCCGGCTGCGCGGGGCGCTCGACGGCGCCCGTTCGATGCTGCCCGCGATCCTCATCCTGCTGCTCGCCTGGATGCTCGGCGCGGTCATCGTGGATCTTGGCACGGGCACATACCTGGCCTCGCTCGTGCAGTCGGCGTCCGTGCCGCCCGCGTGGCTCATTCCCCTCATGTTCCTCATCGCCGCCGCGATGGCGTTTTCCACGGGCACCTCGTGGGGCTCGTTTGGGATCCTGCTCCCGCTCGCGGGCGACATCATGAACGCGGTCCCGGGCAGCGGCGAACTGCTCATCGCGGCCTTCGGCGCGGTGCTCGCCGGGGCCGTGCTCGGCGACCACTGCTCGCCGATCTCCGACACCACGATCCTCTCGAGCACCGGCGCGGCCTGCTCGGTGACCACGCACGTGACCACCCAGTTGCCGTACGCGCTGCTCGGTGCCGGGTGCGCGCTGCTCGGATACGTGGCGTTCGCGCTCGTGGGCAGTTCCCTGCTCGGGCTGGCCGTGACGCTCGGCGCGCTCGTGGCGGCCGCGCTCGTGCTGCGCCATGCCCGCCCGGCCTTGACATCTATCTAGGTACGATATGTACTTAGGTACATGAGTGATGCCCCCGCGTTTCCCGCCGCCTGGATCCGCGCCGTCCTGCCCACCGCGATCCTCGCGTGCCTCAAGGACGGCCCGCTCCACGGCTACGCCATCGCCCAAGCCCTCGGCGCCCGCGGCTTCGGCGTCCCGCGCGGCGGCTCCCTCTACCCGGCCCTCAGCAAGCTTGAGGATGCGGGCCTCGTCACGACCCGCTGGGTCGAGGGCGCCTCCGGCCCCGGACGTAAGGACTACACGATCACCCCGGCGGGCAGCGGCGCCCTCGCCGACGATCAGCGTGCCCTCGCCGCCCTCGAGCGCGCGCTTGGCGACAGCCCAGCCGAGCCCGCCTCCGACCACACCGTCTCCGAGCACACCGCCTCCGACCGAATCGAGGGAGCTGCCTCATGACCCCCACCCCCACCGGACCCGTCGGCCCCGCCGCCGGTCGGCGCCCCGCAAACGACGACCTCGAGTGGACCCCGCGGCTCGCCGCCATCGCGATCCCCGCCACTGCCGCCGTGCTCTGCCTCCTCTTTGGGCTCGTGTACCTCGTCTCCAGCGGCTGGGCCCCCGAGTTCACCCCCGCGAGCCTTGCCGGCCCCTTCATTATCGCGGTCGGGGTGATCGTCGCCATGGCGATCTACGACGCCTTCCGGCGCCGCGCCCCGCACACCTGGGCGGTGGTGGCCGCGGGCCTCATCGTTGCCGCCGTCGCAGTGGGTGGCGCGTTCCTGTTCAGCATCCTCACCACGCCCCGCTTTGTCCTCCCGATCCTCGTCATGCCCCTGCTGGCCGCGCTCTTCGCGGGCCTCGCGTGGCTCGTGTCGCGGCTCTGGCCCGCCCCGCAGCCCCCCGAACTCCCGTTCCCCCCGGCCACCGACCTGCTCAATAACGCCGAGTGGCGCGAGAAGTTCGTGAGCGCCGCCCGAGTGCGAGGCGTGCACACCGAGAGGGAGATCCAGCGCCTCGCGGACGAGGCCGAGGCCCACGCCACCGATGCCGGGGCGCGCCTGCAGGACGAGTTCGGCGACCCCGCGCGGTATGCCCGCTCGCTGCCGCGCACGCCCACTCTGCCCGCGCGCCGCATGGTGTACTACCGCGCCGCCGTCGCGGTCCTGCTCGTGGTGATGGTGGCCATCAACGTCCAGGCCGAACGCTTCGGTGGCCCCGCCATCTCCGGCCTCGTGCTCGCGGTGGGCGTGGTGCTTGCCGTGTGGACGATTGTCTCAGCCGTGCAGGAGTACCGTCGGACCTCACGCTCCCGCCTCCGGCCGGGCCAGCACCCCACCTCGGGCGCCTGAGAACCCACCCGAGACCCCGCGCCCCGCAACCGCCGCCAGAAAGGCTCGCCATGTGCCGCATGCTCGCCGTCCTCACCACCACCCCGGCCCCGCTGCCGCAGCTCATCGCGCCCGAACGCGCCGCCTTCACCGCGCTGTCCGAGACGCACCGGGACGGCTGGGGCGTCGCGGTGGGCCAGGGGCCGACGCTGACCGTGCAGAAATCCACCGCGCGGGCGCTCGGGGATCCGGCCTTCGAGTCAGCGCTCGATGAGGCGAGCGGCGACCGCGCGCTCCTGCACGTGCGCCGCGCGAGCGAGGGCACCGAGCTGAGCCTCGGCAACACCCACCCGTTCGTCCTTGACGGCGAAGGCCAGGACGCCGAGCCCGGCCAGCCCGTGGCGGCGTTCAGCCATCACGGCCAGTTCCCCCTGACCCCCGCGGTGCGCTCCGCGTTCCTTGATGCGGCGCTCCCGCGTGGCGGCCGAGCGCCCGGCGGCGGCACCGACTCGGAGCTGTACCTGGCGCTCGTGACCGCCTACGCCCACGAGGCCGGACTCACGGCCGATTCCCCACTTGCGGGCTGGGCGCTCGCGGTGCAGCGGGCCGCGGCGGAGACCACCGACCTGGTGCGCCGCCACGCCCACGAGGAGCCGGAAGCGCTCAACGCGCTCCTGCTCACCGGGCGCGGCCTTGTGGCCTACCAGCAGTGGGACGAAGCGAAGAAGGGGAAGTACAAGGCGCCGGACACCTACCAGCTGCGCTACCTTGACGCCTCCGCCGCGCCCACGCCGCGCGTGCTCGTGGCCTCCCAGGGCTGGGACCAGAGCGCCTATGCGGACCTCCACCAGGGCGAGGCGCTCACGGTGGAGGCGGGAAGCCTCGCCGTGGAGCGGCATGCGCCCCTCACGCCGTCACTTCTCTAGGCGGCGCTGCTTCTTTGAGGGGCCGCGCGGGATGCCGCCCGCCCACAGGGCCGCGGCGATCAGCACCGGCTGGAAGAACAGACGCGCGAAGCGCTTCGTGTCGGTATCGAGCCCGAACGCGTCGCGCTGCTCCGTGAACTGGGCGATATTGCCAGGGAAGATCGCGAGATAGAACAGGGCCAGCGCGATGCCGACGGGGCGGCGATACTTCGGCACCGCGAGCAGCGCCGCGCCAAAGCCCACCTCGACCACGCCGGAGGCCACGACCACGGCGTCGGTGGAGCCGGGCACCCAGTCCGGCACCTGTGCCTGGAACTCGTCGCGCGCGAACGTCAGGTGCGCGATACCCGCGAAGCTCATGAAGGCCCCGAGGGTGAGGCGGGTGGCGTGCTGGGTGAGGGTGCGGATGCTCATGGCTGGCTCGAATCGTTGGGGGTGGTGGGTTCAGCTCGCGCGCTCGCGGGATGGCCGACGGGCAACAGGGGCCCCGATTCCTCGCTGTCCGCGTGCGCCTCCGGCCGCTCCCAGCGCCTGAGCGCCCGAAACAGCCACACCATGAGGCCAAGGAACAGCACCATGAAGGCGAGGCCGAGGGCGATAGCGAGGTCCATGATTCTCCGTGGAAGCGTGCCGGAACGGGGAGTGAGACCAGCGTACGCGGCTTCGTTGCACGCTGTTTACCCGGGGATCATCAAACAGCCCCCACAGGTTAATGCGCGCTGCTACCGTTGCTCGAGTGACCTCCCCCAGCATTCCCGGACTCGAGCACACGGTGCACGCAGAGGCGCCCCCGCGGCGCCGTCGCCGCCTGGATCTCCGGCAGATCGCCCTCGCGGTCGCCCTCATCGGGCCGAACCTCGCGCTGCTGCTGATCTTCACGTACCGGCCGTTGATCGACAACATTCGCATCAGTTTCTACCGGTGGAACATTTCGTCGCCCCGCATGGATTTCGTGGGGCTCGATAACTACGTGCGCTACTTCCGCGATCCGACCTCGTGGCAGATCATGTGGCAGACCTTCGCATTCACCGCGGCGGCCGTGGTGGGGTCGATGGTGCTGGGACTTGGCCTCGCGCTGCTGCTGGATCGTCAGCTGAAGGGCCGCAACTTCGTGCGCTCCCTCGTGTTCTTGCCGTACGTCATCGCGGGCGCCGCGATTGGCGTGGCGTTCCAGTTCGTCTTCGATCCGGGCTTCGGGCTCGTGCAGGACGTGCTGGGCTGGTTCGGCATCGCGTCCCCGAACTTCTATCAGCACGGCGGTTGGGCACTGTTCATGGTGACCGCGACCTACATCTGGAAGAACCTCGGCTACACGTTCGTCATCTACCTCGCGGCCCTCCAGGGCCGGCGCGCAGACCTGGACGAGGCCGCGGAGATCGACCGCACGAGCGAATGGCGGCGCTTCTGGCGGATCACCCTGCCGCAACTGCGCGGCACCACCCTGTTCCTCAGCGTCACCGTGCTGCTCAACAGCTTCCAGGTGTTCGACATCATCCAGGTGATGACGAAGGGCGGCCCGTTCGAGACCTCGACCACCACGATGGTCTACCAGGTGTATCAGGAGACGTTTGTGAACTCGCAAGCGGGCTACGGCGCGGCCGTCGCCACCGTCATGTTCGTCGTGGTCCTCATCATCACGGTGATCCAGGCCCGCGCACAGAGGGAGCGCACCTCATGACCAGCCCCGTGCAGATCCTCCCGCCCACGCCGGGCACCCAGGCCGACGGCGAGGTGACGCTGAGTGCGGCGCAGCGCCGCCGTCGGTCCCGCACCCAGCTCCAGGCGGGCCTGAGCCCCGCGAAGATCGCCGCCTACGTGGCGATGGTGGGGGCGGGCGCGCTGTTCCTCGTGCCGCTGTACTTCATCCTCATCACGAGCCTCAAAGAGCACGCGGACATCTATTCGGATCCGATCAGCTGGTTCCCCAGCCCCGCGATCCTCAGCAACTACACGCACGTGATGGACACGCTGAACTTCGGCACCTACCTGCGCAATTCGCTCATCATCACCGCGACCCTCACGGTGATCGAGGTGTGCCTCGGCGTGCTGACCGCCTACGGGTTCGCGTTCTTACGCTTTCCCGGCCGGAACCTGCTGTTCATGCTCGTGATCGGCAGCCTCATGGTGCCCAGCCAGATCACGATCATCTCCAACTACGCCCTCGTGGCGCAGCTGGGCTGGCGCAATACCTTCCAGGGCATCATCATCCCGCTCGCGGCCGTTGCGTTCGGCGCGTTCCTCATGCGCAACCACTTCCTGAGCCTGCCGAAGGAAATCATGGAGGCCGCCGAAATGGACGCGTCGGGCTTCTTCCGCACGCTGTTCCGCGTGGTCCTGCCGATGTCGTGGCCCACGCTGAGCGCCTTCGTGCTCATCACCGTGGTCAACGAATGGAACCAGTACCTGTGGCCGTTCCTCGTGGCCGACACAGACAAGGTGATGCCCCTGCCGGTGGGCCTCACCCAGCTGCAAAACGTGGAGGGGATGACCAACTGGGGGCCCGTCATGGCGGGCACGGTCATCACCACGATCCCCATGCTCATCGTGTTCCTGATCCTGCAAAAGCAGATGATCAAGGGCCTCACCGCGGGGGCCGTCAAGGGATAGCCCCCGCCCCGCTTCACCCCTTCGCTCCACTCTCTCTCCTCCGAAGATAAGGACCCCTCATGACCGTGAATCGTCGCCAGTTCGTTGCCCTCGCGGGAGCCTCCGCGGCCGCCGCCTCCCTCGCCGCGTGCGCGGGCGGCGCCGGCTCCGGGGGTGGCCAGGAAGGCTCGGGCACCCTCCAGTTCTGGACCAACCACCCTGGCGGCTCGAAGCCGCTCGAGGAGGCGATGGTCAAGGCGTGGAACGAGAAGAACCCCGACACCCCCGCCGAACTCGTCACCGCGGGCGCGAACTACGAAGAGCTCGCACAGAAGTTCAACGCCGCTCTTTCCGGCGGCGACCTGCCCGACGTCATCGTGGCTTCGGACGTCACCTGGTTCAACTTCGCGCTCAACGAGCAGACCGAGCCGCTCGATGAGCTGTGGAAGGAGCACGACGTTGATTCCGACGACTTCGTGACGGCCCTGCGCAACGACTACCTGCTCGAGGACAAGCACTACGGCATGCCGTATGCCCGCTCCACGTGCCTCTTGTACCTCAACGTCGAATACCTGGAAAAGGCAGGTTTGCCCACGGATCGCGGCCCCGAGACGTGGGCGGAGTTCGCCGAGTGGGCGCCGAAGCTCATGGAGGCCAACGGCGGCGCCCCCGCGCTCGTGCTGCCGAACGGCTCGAACTACCTCGACTGGTACGTGCAGGGCATGGTCTGGAGCTTCGGCGGTGCCTACTCGAAGGACTGGACGGCCACGTTCACGGCCGACGAGACGATTGAGGCGGGCCAGTTCCTCCAGGATCAGGTGAAGGCGGGCCACATCAAGATCGAGGAAGACCCGAACAACGTGTTCGGCCTTGGTAACGCGGCCACGCTCTTGCAGTCCACGGGTTCGCTCGCGGGCCTCACCGAGGCGGCGAACTTTGACTTCATCACCGCCTACCTGCCCGGCCCCGGCCCCAGCTGCCCGACGGGCGGCGCGGGCGTGGCGCTCGTGGCGGGGATCAGCAACGAACGCAAGGCCATCGCCGTGAAGTTCATGGACTTCCTCACGAGCACCGAGAACACCATTACGTTCTCGCAGGGCACCGGCTACATGCCCGTGCGCACCTCCGCGCTCGAACACCCCGACGAGGTGGCGTACCTCGAGAAGAACCCGAACGCGAAGACCGCGATCGAGCAGCTCGCGGAGAACACGAAGAGCCAGGACGCGGCCCGCGTGTTCGCCCCCGGCGGCGGCTCCCGGATCGGCGGCGGCCTGGACCGCATCACGCTCGGTAACGAGGACGTGGCGACGGTCTTCCAGGACCTCGAAGATTCCACGCAGGAGGTCATCGACCGCGACATCACGCCGCTGCTCTAGGGCTCTGCCTGCCGTCGGCCCGGCGAAGCCGCCCGTCGGCCCGTCGGCCCGTCCCTTTCCCTGCTCACCCGCTGACCCGTTTTCCAGGAGTTCCCCATGGCCACCGTCGAGTACCGCCAGGCCTCGCGCATCTACGATCCCTCCCGCGAGGCCGCCGTGAGCCGGCTGTCGCTCCAGATTGAGGACGGTGAGTTCCTCGTGCTCGTGGGGCCGTCGGGCTCGGGGAAGTCCACGGCGATGCGGATGCTCGCGGGGCTCGAACCGGTGGATGAGGGCGCGATCCTCATTGGCGGGAAGGACGTGACGGAGACGCGGGCGCGGGATCGGGACGTGGCGATGGTGTTCCAGAGCTACGCGCTGTATCCAAACATGACGGCCCGGCAGAACATCGCGTTCGCGCTCGAGAACCTCAAGCAGCCGAAGGACGAGGTGGCGCGGAAGGTGGCGCAGGCCGCGCAGATGCTCGAGCTCGAGGACCTGCTGGACAAGAAGCCCGCGCAGATGAGCGGCGGGCAGCGGCAGCGGGTGGCGATGGGCCGCTCAATTGTGCGGGACCCGCAGGTGTGGTGCATGGACGAACCGCTCTCGAATCTGGATGCGAAGCTGCGGATTTCCACGCGCGCCCAGATCGCGGCCCTGCAGCGCGAGCTGGGGGTCACCACGGTCTATGTCACGCACGATCAGACCGAGGCGATGACGATGGGTGACCGCGTGGCCGTGCTGAAGGACGGCGTGCTGCAGCAGGTGGATACGCCCACCCACCTGTATGAACACCCGGGCAACACGTTCGTGGCCACGTTCATCGGTTCGCCCACGATCACGCTCGTGCGCGACGTGGTGGTGGCGGGCGGGAAGGCCGGGCTGGGCGGGGCGCACACGATGCACTTCGGGATGCCGACGGAGTATGCCGCCAAGCTCCCCGGTGATCGGGTGATCGCGGGCGTGCGGCCCGAGAACTGGGAGATTGTCGCGGTGGGGGAGGAAGGCGGCGGGGACGAGCCGGCCGTGGATACCCTCGCGTTTCGCGTGCAGCTCGTGGAGAACCTGGGCTCGGAGGCGTTCGTGTATGCGGAGCCGGTGCTCGAGGAGTCTTCGCCCGTGCAGATCTACAGGAACCGGGTGGCGATCAAGGTGCCGAGCGCCGAGGGGATCGCCCAGGGCGCCCTCATCTATGCGCGCCCGAAGCTGGGCAAGGTAATGTTCTTCCACCCCGAGAGCGAGATCAATCTCGAGTACCTGTAACGGGGTGAGCCGCCGCCAGCAAGGAGCATCCCGTGACCGATGACGCCAGGCCGCCCGTGGTCCACGCCCCGTGCGGGGACATTCGCGGGTTCTACGAACAGCTTCCGGGGGCCGACGGGGCGCGGATCGTGCGCGCGGCGGGCATCCCCTACGCCACGGCGGGCCGTTTCGAGCCGCCCGTGCCGCTCGATTCCCTCGCGGGCCAGTCTCCTTACCCGGGCTATGCCCCGATCGCGCCGGGGGAGGTGTTTGAGGCCACCCGGTTCTCCCCGATGTGCCCGCAGAACGAGGACGCGGCCATCACGGCGATGGTGGGCGTGCAGCGCCGCGACCTGGGGATGAGCGAGGATTGCCTGCGCCTGACCGTGAGCGCTCCCGCGGATCGTGAGCCGGGGGAGGCACTGCCGGTCATGGTGTGGATTCACGGCGGCAGCTACGTGTCGGGCGCGGGGGATTCTTCCGTGAGCGACCCCGTGCTCATCGTGGGCGAGCAGCGGGTGGTGCTCGTGACCGTCACCTACCGCCTGGGCCTCTTCGGCTACCTGGCCCGCACGCATTCCCCGGCGAACCTGGGGCTCATAGATCAGGCGGCCGCGTTCACGTGGGTGCGCCGCAACATCGCCGCGTTCGGTGGCGATCCGGGCCGCGTCACAGCGTTTGGTGAATCGGCGGGTGCGGATTCGATCGCGCACCTCATGGCGGCGATGGGCGCCGGGGGCGAGCTTCTGTTCGACCGCGCGATCCTGCTGAGCCCGCCGCTCGGGATTCGCCGCGGCCGGGCCCGCATGAGCGCCGTCATGTCGCGCCTCGCGAGCGCGAAGCTGAGCGAGGGCGCCTCGATGATGGAGGTGCTGACCCTTCAGGAGGAGGTGGGGCGGGCGGTCGCCTTCTGGGGCCTTCCCGGCATGATGCCGTTTGGTACCGAGTACGGCCACGCGCCCCTGCCCCCGGAACACGAGGTGGAGCGGGCGTGGGCGGCCGTCGCGCCGCGCGTGCCGCTGCTTGCGGTGAGCGTCGGCACCGAGACCACGTTCTTCGCGCACACGATGCCCGCCGCGCAGCGCCTGCGCGCCCTGCCCGCGGTCGGGGAGGGCGCCTACTGGCGGCTGAATGCCGCGCTGAGTGACCGCGTGTTCACGAAGGCGATCACGCGTTTCGCGGAGGATCACGCGCGTGCGGGCGGCGAGGCGCACCGCGCCTACATCCCGTTCTCGGTGCCCGGAAACCCCATCGCGTCGCCCCACGCGATTGACGTGTCGCTCATGAGCGCCCGCGAGGACACGTGGCACGAGGTCGAGGCGTTCCGCGGCGCCACGTGGGATGAGGTGGAGGCGGCGGGGCGCGATCTTCGCCGCTACCTCGCCGATTTCGCGCGCGGCTCCGGCCGGAACGAGGGCGAGCGGGGGATGCTCACGAAGCACCCGCGGGCGATCCGCGGCCACCGCGTGCTCGCTCAGGCGCGCTAGGAACCCAGGGGTGCTAGAAGCCGAGGCCCGCGAGTACCTCGTCGGTCGTAGCAAGCGTGACCTGCGGCGCGAACAGGGCCATGGTGCTCAGGGCCGCCTGACCGTTCTCGGCGCTCGAGTGCGCCACCGCGTCGCTCACCACGGTGACCCACGCGCCCGCGTCGGCGGCGGGCAGGACGGTGGCGATCACGCAGCAGTCGGTCGAGACCCCCGTGACCACGAGGCGCGGGTGCTCGCCTACGATGTCGCGCAGCTGGTCCTGCCACTTGCCGAACGTGGGCTCGTCGATGCTGTCTCGGGGACTGATGCCGCGCGCCGTGTCGATGAGCGCGTAGCGGGGGTGGTCGGCCGGCACGTCGGCAAACGGCCACGCCTCGAAGTAGTCGCCCCATGCGCCGTCGCGGGCCGCGGTGGGCAGCCAGCGGGTCACGAGCACGCGGCCCTTGAACGCGGGCACGAGGCGTTCGATCTGGCCCCACGCCGCCTCGAAGAACGGGGAGCCCCACGCGGAGTCGGGATCCGCGAAGATCGCCTGCGGGTCGATCACCAGCAGCCACGGCTCGGCGGTGCTCACGCGCGGCCTTCCTGGCGGCGGATCGTGCCGCGGCGCGCCACGAACGTCACGGCGAAGCCGAGCAGGAGCGCCACGAACACCCCGAGGTTCGCGTACGCCCACGCGCCCTCCCAGTAGGGCCCGTCGGCCCCGTCAACGAAGTGGCCCAGCCCGAGCGGTTCCATGAGGTAGCCCTGCCAGTTGTTCCACGAGGCTTCGGCAGCGTAGCCGTTGACCACGAGGCCCCAGCCCAGGACGGAGGCGCCCACGAACGTGAGGATCGACGTCCAGTCGAACGCGCCGTAGCGGCCCGCGGGGTCGAAGAGGGCTTCTTCGTCGTAGTCGCGGCGGCGGGAGAAGATGTCGGCGATGACGATGCCCGCCCAGGCCGCGAGCGGCACGCCGAGGGTGATGAGGAAGCTCTGGAACGGGTCGGCGAAGTTCGGGGCGAAGAACACCACGTAGATCGTGCCGATGGTGAGGATGAGGCCGTCCACGCCCGCCGCGACGGGCCGCGGCACGCGAATGCCGAGGCTCAGCAGGGTGAGGCCGGAGGAGTAGATGCCGAGCACGGCGCCGGAGATGAGGGCCAGCACGGCGGTGAGCCAGAAGGGGATGAGCGCCCACGTGGGCAGGAGGGTCGCGAACGCGCCGATGGGGTCGTTGCCGACGGCGTCCAGGAGGTTCGCGTCGCTGCCGGCGAGCAGGAGGCCCACGGTGACCAGGAGGATCGGGGCGACGGCCCCGCCGATGGTGTTCCACGCGACGATGGAGGCATCGGACGCGGTGCGCTTTTGGTAGCGGGACCAGTCGGCGGCGATGTTGATCCAGCCGAGCCCGAAGCCGGTCATGACCATGACGAGCGCGCCGATGGTCTGCTGGATCGAGCCGTGGGGGATCGCGAACACGGCCTGGAGGTCGATGCTGGGGATCACGAGGATGAGGAACAGCAGGGTCATTGCGCCCGTGGCCCACGTGAGGATCGACTGCATCCGCATGATCGTGTGATAGCCGAGCACGGACGCGGTGACGATGAGCGCGGCGATGACGATCGCGGCGATGACCTTCACTTCGGTGCCGCCGCTGAGCCCGAGCGCCTCGAACACGGTGGCGGTGCCGAGCACGGCGAGGATCGCGAGCATCGTCTCCCAGCCAATCGAGACGAGCCAGCTGATAACCCCGGGGATTTTCTGGCCGTGCACGCCGAACGCGGCCCGCGAGAGCACCATCGTGGGGGCGCTGCCGCGCTTGCCCGCGATGGCGATGAGCCCGCACAGCACGAACGAGACCACGATGCCGATCACGGAGACGATGACGGCCTGGGTGAAGGAGACGCCGAAGCCCAGCACCCACGGCCCGTAGCTCATGCCGAAGATGGAAATGTTGGCGGCGAACCACGGCCAGAACAGGTCGCGCGGTTTCGCGGTGCGGTCTGCTTCCGCGATGATGTCGATGCCGGTGCGCTCGATGAGGGGGCGAGGCGCGGGAGCGGAGATGGGGGCGGTAGGACTCGTCATGAGGGTGCCGTTTCCGTTGAGGGTGAGGGGCCGACGCTTGCCTCGATCCTAGTGCGCACCGCCTCCCACACGAGCCGCGCGGCCGCTTTTGCGGTGCGCTGGTCGATGTCGAGCTCGGGGCAGAGTTCCACGACATCGAGCAGGCGCAGTTTCCCGCTGGCAGCGGCGGCGCGGACGGCGGCGATGATGAGGGCGTAGTCCACGCCGAAGGCGGCGGGGGCGGAGACGCCGGGGGCGTGGTGAGCGGGCAGCACGTCGAGGTCGATCGTGAGATAGAGGAGGTCGAGCGGCCGGGTGAAGCGTTCGATGAACGCGGTGATGCCTTCCGCGCCCTGTGCAGCGCACTCGAGGTCGGTGAGCACTTGGACCCCGAGGTCGCGGGCCTTGTCGGCGAGCACGGTGGTGTTGCTCGCCTCGGAGATCCCGATGACCGCGTAGTGGAGGTCGCGGCCCGCGGTCCGTTCGGCTTCGGCCATCTGCAGGAACGGGGTGCCGCTCGTGGGGACGCTCGCCTCGCGCAGGTCGTAGTGGGCGTCGAGGTTGAGCACGCCCCATGTGGGCCGCGCCGCACCGACCTCATCAAGATGTTCGGTGAGCCCGAGGTAGCTGGGCCACGCGGTTTCGTGACCGCCGCCGAGTACCACCGTGAGGCGATTGCCGGGCGCGCCGAGCGCGCGAGAAACGGCTGCGCCCATGCGCGTCGCGGCCGCTTCCAGATCGGTGCCGATCGTCGTCACGTCGCCGTAGTCCACGAGTGCCGGGGTGCGGTCCTGGAGGACGGCGAGCGGCCCGAGCGCGGCACGCAACGCCGTCGGCCCTTCGGATGCCCCCACGCGCCCGCCGTTGCGGCGCACGCCCTCGTCGGACGCGAAACCCAGCAGCGCCACGTGCTCGCCGTGCTCGCCCAGCTCCCCACCCTCCCCGGGTCCACTGCCCGGCTCCACGATGCGCACCCGCTGATGCCAGCGCTCGTGCGCGGGGCCGTCCCCGTCGTGCCGCCCCGCCCACCGCACGCGCGCCGTGCTGAGCTCGCCCGTCGGGCCGTCCGTGATGTGCTCCCTCGTCATACCCACCATCGTGGCACGCCCCGCTACGCTGGGGGGCATGTCGTCTAAAGTTCCTGCGGCTGCGTCAACGCTGCGCATCCTCACCTTCCTGGCCTCGCGCACGCGCCCGGTGCCGGCCTCGCGGATCGCGAGCGAGCTGGGGATCCCCCGCTCGAGCACGTACGACATCCTCGCCGAACTCCTCGACCAGGGCTTCGTCCTGCACTACGCGGACCTGCACGCTTACGGCCTCGGCCCGTCGGCCTACGAACTGAGCTTCGGCTATTCTCGCCAGGCGCCGGTGGCGCGCCTCGGAAAACGCGTGGCCGACATGGTGCGGGCGCGCGTGGGCGAAAGCGTGCACGTCGCGGTGCTCCAGGGCCGACACGTGCTGTACGTGGTGCAGGCGCCCGTGGGGCGCGCGCTGTCGCCCGCGACCGACGCGGGGGTGCGCCTGCCCGCGCACCTCACGGCGAGTGGTCGCGCGATCCTCGGGGCGCTCCCGCCCCAGCAGCTCGGCGTGGTGTTCACGGGCGAGCACGAACTGGAATCGACCGTGCACACGGACGCCGACGAGCAGTCGCAGGTGTTTCCCGTGGCGCGGGCGCTCGCGGACGCGCGCGAGACGCGCGAGCGAGGCTTCGCCCTCGAGGATGGTTCGGTGACGCGGGGCCTGCGCTCGGTGGCGCTGCCCGTGTTCGACGGGGCGCGCTGGCCCATCGCGTCCATCGCGGTGACGTGGCACGCGACCGACGGGGCCCGCGATCAGGACATGCTCGCGGCCCTGCGCGACGGGGTGAAGGCGCTGCAGACGGCGCTCAGCTAGCGCTCGGGTGATGGGCGTCGCTCCACGCCTGTGAACTCTCCCAATAAGGTGTGAATACCCTGAGCCCTTTTGGCGCGTGGGCGCGCCGCTGACCTGGCCTTTCACTAAGTGAGACCGGCGTCACGCGTGCATTGTGGGCAAGTGCCCAGGTACGTTTGTTGTGCTAAAGGCACCCGCGCGGGGCGCAGTCCCGCCGTTTCCCGACATGCCGAGGAGGCTCCCCATGACCGCCACCGAAACCACCGATATCAAGGCCGTCGCCGCCGACCGCACCTTCGAGCCCGCACCGCGCCTGGGCGAGAACCTGCAGAAGATCCTCGTGGATCTCACCGCTCTCTCCCTCATCGGCAAGCAGGCCCACTGGAACATCGTGGGCCCGAACTTCCGCGACCTCCACCTGAACCTCGACGAGGTTGTGGACATCGCGCGCGAGGGCAGCGACGAGATCGCCGAGCGCATGCGCGCCTTCTTCATCCCCGCCGACGGCCGCCCGGCCACGGTCGCGGAGACGACGACCCTCCCCGACTTCCCGGCGGGCGAAATCCTCACCACGCACGCCGTGGACTTCATCGTGGCGGCCATCCAGGCCACCGTGCACACGATCCGCTCCGTGCGCGACGAGGTGGAAGAGGACGATGCGGCGACCGCCGACATCCTCCACGAGTACATCCTCAAGCTTGAGCAGCAGGCCTGGTTCGTCGGTTCGGAGAACCGCGCGCCGAAGGCCTGATAGCCTCGATTCTGGCGGGCCCCGATGCGCTAACGCGGATCGGGGCCCGCAGTCTTTTCACCGTACAAGGAGGTACATCCGTGACTGCATCCCGAGGCCCGCGCCCCGTGCGCGCCCCCCGCGGCACCGAGCTGACCGCGAAGCACTGGCAGGCCGAAGCGCCGCTGCGCATGCTCATGAACAACCTGGATCCCGAGGTGGCCGAACGGCCCGACGACCTCGTGGTGTACGGCGGCACCGGGAAGGCGGCGCGCTCGTGGGACGCGTTCGATGCCATCGTGGAAAGCCTCAAGGACCTGGAGCCGAACGAGACGCTGCTCGTGCAGTCCGGCAAGCCGGTTGGCATCCTTACGACGAACGAGTGGGCGCCGCGCGTGCTCATCGCCAACTCGAACCTCGTGGGTGACTGGGCGAACTGGCCGGAGTTCCGGCGCCTCGAGGCCGAGGGTCTCATCATGTACGGGCAGATGACGGCCGGGTCGTGGATTTACATCGCCACCCAGGGCATCCTGCAGGGCACGTTCGAGACGTTCGCGGCGGTGGCCCGGGCCCGTTTCGGCGGCTCGCTCGCGGGCACGGTGACCCTCACGGCGGGCTCGGGTGGCATGGGCGGCGCGCAACCGCTCGCCGTGACGCTCAACGGCGGGGTGTGCCTGATCGTGGATGTGGACCGCGCGCGCCTTGAGCGGCGCGTGAGCAAACGCTATCTACACGAGATCGCGGAGAATCTGGACGATGCGGTGCTTCGCGTGAACGCCGCGCGTGCGGAGCGCCGAGCTGTCTCGATTGGCGTGGTGGGTAACGCCGCCGATGCTTTCCCCGCCCTCCTGAAGCGGATGCGCGCGGGCGAGGTCCAGATCGACGTGGTGACTGACCAGACGAGCGCGCACGACCCCCTGAGCTACCTGCCGAGCGAGATCGCGCTTGATCAGTGGCAGCGGGAGGCGGAGGCCGACGCCGAGGGCTTCACGAAGAAGGCGCGCGAATCGATGGCCCGGCAGGTCGCGGCGATGGTGGAGTTCCAGGACCTCGGCGCGGAAGTGTTCGATTACGGCAATTCGATCCGCGACGAGGCCCGGCACGCGGGCTATGCGCGCGCGTTCGAGTTCCCCGGCTTCGTGCCCGCCTACATTCGCCCCCTCTTCTGCGAGGGCCTCGGCCCATTCCGGTGGGTGGCGCTGTCCGGCGACCCGCACGACATCGAGGTCACGGACGCCGCGCTCAAGGAGCTGTTCCCGGACAACGAGCACCTGCACCGCTGGCTCGATGCGGCCGGGGAGTTCGTGGAGTTCGAGGGCCTGCCCGCCCGCATCTGCTGGCTCGGCTACGGCGACCGCCACAAGGCGGGCCTGCTGTTCAACGAGCTCGTGCGCGACGGCAAGGTGAAAGCGCCGATCGTGATTGGCCGCGATCACCTGGACGCGGGCTCGGTCGCCTCCCCGTACCGGGAGACCGAATCGATGCTCGATGGGTCCGACGCGATTGCGGACTGGCCCCTGCTGAACGCCCTGACCGCGGCCAGCTCGGGCGCCACGTGGGTCTCGATTCACCACGGCGGCGGCGTCGGGATCGGCCGCTCGATCCACGCGGGCCAGGTGGGGGTGGCCGACGGCACGGAGCTCGCGGCCGCGAAGCTGCGGGCCCTGCTCACGAACGACCCGGCGATGGGCGTGCTGCGGCACGTGGATGCGGGGTATTCGTGGGCGCGGGACGTTGCGGCCGAGCGTGGCGTGCGCGTGCCGATGACCCCGACGATTCGGGACTAGCGGCCGTGCCGGCGAACACTCCCGCGCGCTCGACCCCCGCCCCCTCCACCCTTGTCACGGGGATCGGGGAGCTGTGGACCATGAACGAGCAGTGCGGCGAGGGCCCCGCGGGCGTGCTGCGCGAGGCGGCGCTCGTGATTCAGGGGCAGAGCGTGGCGTGGGTGGGCCCCGCCTCGGCGGCGCCCGATGCGGATGCGCGCGTGGATGTCGAGGGCCGCGCGGTTCTGCCCGGCTGGGTGGATTCCCACACGCACCTCCTGTTCGACGGCGACCGCTCGGCTGAGTTTGAGGCCCGCATGGCGGGCGAGGCCTACGCCGCGGGCGGGATCCAGGTGACGACCGATGCGACGCGGCGCGCGAGCGACGAGCGCCTGCTGCGCCTGCTGCGCGAGCGCGCCACGGCGGCGCTGCGTGGCGGCACCACGTGCCTCGAAACGAAGACCGGATACGGCCTCACCGTCGCCGACGAGGCCCGCGCCGCCCGGGTGGCCGCCTCTGCCGTGGATTCTGTGCCGGGCGCGATTGACGAGGTGACCTTCCTCGGCGCCCACCTCGTGCCCGCCGAATACCGGGAGCGGCCGGAGCAGTACGTGGACCTCGTGTGCGGGCCCATGCTCGAGGCCGTGCGCCCCTACGTGCGCCATATCGACGTATTCTGCGAGGACGGCGCCTTCACGCCCGAGCAGTCCCGGCGCGTCCTCGACGCGGGCCGGGCCGCGGGCCTCTTCCTGCACGTCCACGGCAACCAGCTGGGAGAAAGCGGCGGCGTGCAGCTCGCGGTCCAGCTGGGCGCCGCGAGCGTCGATCACGTCAACCACCTCGACGATGCGGACATCGAGGCGCTCGCGGCGGGGCCGACGGTGGCCACGATCCTGCCCGCATGCGACATCTCGACCCGCGCCCCGTTCGCGCCCGCGCGCCGCCTCCTCGACGCCGGAGCCACCGTGGCCATCGCCTCGAACTGCAACCCCGGCACGAGCTACACGAGCGACATGAACCTGTGCGTGGCCACGGCGGTGCTGCAGCAGCACCTCAGTCTCGCCGAAGCCCTCACGGCCGCGACCCGCGGCGGCGCCCGAGCGCTCGGCCGCACCGATGTCGGCCACCTCGGCGTGGGCGCCCGCGCGGACCTCCACGTGCTCGACGCCCCCCGCGCCATCCACCTCGCCTACCGGCCCGGCATGCCGCTCACGCACGCGGTGTGGCGCGCGGGAACGCTCGCCCACCGCGCCGCCTAGCCGCGCGCACTCCCCGACAGAAAGAGCCCTCATGACTAGCACCCCCGTCGTCCTGGACACCGCGGGCCTCAGCGCCGCCGATGTCGTCGCCGTCGCCCGCCACGGTGCCCCCGTTCACCTCGCCGCTTCCGCGCGCGCCAAGGTGGCCGAGGTGCGCTCGCACGTCGAAGCGCTCGCCCACGGCAGCACGCCCGTCTACGGGATCTCGACCGGCTTCGGCGCGCTCGCGGACACGGCGATTCCCGCCGAGCAGCGCACGGCGCTCCAGCGCGGCCTCATCCGCTCCCACGCCGCGGGCACGGGCGACGAGGTGGAGACCGAGGTGGTGCGGGCCCTCATGCTGCTGCGCGCCCGCACGCTCGCGACCGGCCACACCGGGGTGCGGCCCGAACTGATCGAGGCGTTCCTGGGCCTCTTGAACGCGGGCATCACCCCCATCGTCCACGAATACGGCTCGCTCGGCTGCTCGGGCGACCTCGCGCCCCTGTCCCACTGCGCGCTCGTGCTCATGGGCGAGGGCCGCGCGCGCGATGCCGAGGGTATCGAGCGGCCCTTGCCGGAGCTCCTCGCCGAGGCGGGCCTTTCTCCCATCACCCTCGAGGAGAAGGAGGGGCTCGCCCTCATCAACGGGACCGACGGGATGCTCGGCATGCTCATCCTGGCCCTCGATGACCTGCGCGAGCTCGCCACCACGGCGGACCTCACGGCGGCGCTGTCCGTCCAGGCGCTCCGGGGCCGCGACACCGTCTTTTCTCCCGAGCTGCACTTGCCGCTGCGCCCGCACCCGGGCCAGGCGGCGTCGGCCCACAACGTCTACGCGCTCCTCGCGGGCTCGGACATCATTGCCGACGCGGCGAGCGAGGGCACGCGCGTCCAGGACGCGTACTCGCTGCGCTGCCACCCCCAGGTGGCGGGCGGGATGCGCGACACGATCACGCACGCGCAGACGGTCGCGGACCGCGAGCTGGCCTCGGCCATCGACAATCCGGTGGTGCTGGAGGACGGCACGATCACCTCGAACGGCAACTTCCACGGCGCCCCCGTTGCGTACGTCCTGGACTTCCTCGCGATCACCGCCGCGGATCTGGCCTCCATCGCGGAGCGCCGCACGGACCGGCTGCTGGACAAGAACCGCTCCCACGGCCTGCCGCCGTTCCTTGCGGACGATCCCGGCGTCGATTCGGGCCTCATGATCGTCCAGTACACCCAGGCGGGGCTCGTCGCGGAGATGAAGCGCCTCGCCGTGCCCGCCTCCGCCGATTCGATCCCGAGCTCGGCCATGCAGGAAGATCACGTTTCGCTCGGCTGGCACGCGGCCCGCAAGCTGCGCCGCTCGGTCGACGCCCTGCGCCGGGTCCTCGCGATCGAACTGATGAGCGCCGCTCGCGGTGTGGACCTGCGCGCCCCGCTCACCCCGTCGGCCCCCACCGCCGCGGCCATCCGGGTGCTGCGCTCCGACGTGCCCGGTCCCGGCCCCGACCGATTCCTCGCGCCCGAAATTGAGGCGAGCGTGCAGCACCTCGCGTCCGGGGCGGTGCTCGCCGCGGTTCGCGAGGAACTCGGGCCGGACGCGCTCGCATAAGCCCGCGCCATCGCGGTGAACTCCCAGGTCGGAGGTCAGCGCCGCGGGCTAGGGTGGTGCGCGCCCATGTTCCCGGCGAAGGACGCGCATGATTCAGTTCGATAGCGTCACCAAGGTCTACCCCGGCGGAACGCACGCCGTGGAGGACTTCTCCCTCACTATCCCGAGCCACACGTGCACCGCGCTCGTCGGCTCGAGCGGCTCGGGAAAAACCACCCTCATGCGCATGGTGAACCGCATGGTGGAACCCAGTGCGGGCCGCGTGCTCATCGACGATGACGACGTGGCCACGCTCGATCCCGTGGCGCTGCGCCGACGGATCGGCTACGTCATGCAGGCGGGCGGCCTCTTGCCGCACCGCACCGTGCTCGACAACGTGGCCACCGTGCCCGTGCTCTCGGGCACCCCGAAGGCGGAGGCGCGCTCGCGCGCCCTGGACCTCCTCGATGTCGTGGGCCTCGACCGCGACCTCGCCCGCCGCTACCCGGCCCAGCTGTCCGGCGGTCAGCAGCAGCGCGTCGGCGTGGCCCGAGCGCTCGCGGCCGATCCGAACATCCTGCTCATGGACGAACCGTTCGGCGCGGTCGATCCGATCGTGCGCGCGGAACTCCAGCGCGAAATGGTCCGCATCCAGAGCGAACTGGGCAAGACCATCGTGTTCGTCACCCACGACGTTGACGAGGCATTCCTGCTGGGCGACCAGGTGGTGATTCTGCGCCCCGGCGGCGTCGTGGCGCAGGTGGGAAGCCCGAGCGAGATCATGGCCCGCCCGGCGAGCGACTTCGTGCGCGAGTTCGTGGGGGCCGACGCCGGCTCGCGTGACGTGCACGTGCGCCGCGTCGAGGGGCGCGACATCGTGGTGGACGCGTCCGGCAGGCCGCTCGGCGTGCTCACTCCGGACGCTCCCGCGTCCCCGTCAGTCCCGGGCGGCGCCCCGTGAGCTGGGTGGCCGCGAACCTTGACGTCATCACCCGCGCCGTGGGCTGGCACCTCGCGCAGGCGCTCCCGCCGATCCTCCTCAGCTTCCTCATCGCCGTGCCGCTCGCGAAGCTCGCGTGCCGCACCCCGTGGCTGCGCCAGGGCGTCGGCGCCCTCAGCGGCCTGCTGTACGCGATCCCGTCGCTCCCGCTGTTCATCGTCCTGCCGATCCTGCTCGGCACGGGCCTGCGCAGCCCCCTCAACATCGCCGTCGCCCTCACCCTGTACGGGCTCGCCCTCATGATCCCCGGCGCTATCGCCGCGTTCATGAGCGTGGATCCCGACGTGCTGCGCTCCGCGACCGCCCAGGGCTTCGCGCCGTGGGCCCGCCTCATCCACGTCGAGCTCCCGCTCGCCGGCCCCGCGCTGCTCGCGACCCTCCGCGTGGTCGTGGTCAGTACCGTCTCGCTCGTCACCGTCGGCGGGGTCCTCGGCGTCCCGAGCCTCGGCACCCTCTTCACCGACGGTTTCCAGCGCGGCATCCTCGCCCAGATCGTCACGGGTATCGTCCTCACCGCCGCCATCGCTCTCCTGCTCGATGCGCTGCTCGTGGGGCTGGGCCGCCTGCTGATGCCGTGGACCCGCCGGGTGAGGGGGCGCGCATGAACTTCGTCCTCGATGCCCTCGCCTGGCTCGCCGATCCCGCCCGCTGGCAGGGCCCCGGCGGAATCCTCGCCCGCCTGGGCGAGCACGTCGGCTACACCGCGCTCGGCGTGCTCCTGGCGTGCCTCGTCGCGGTCCCCGTCGGCCTCGCGGTGGGCCACTATGGCCGGGGCCGAGCCCTCGCCGTCGCCGCCACGGGCGCCGCGCGCGCCCTGCCCACGCTCGGCCTCGTGACCCTGTTTGGCCTGCTCATGGGCGTGGGCCTGCTCGCGCCCACGCTCGCGTTCGTCATCCTCGCCGTCCCGTCGCTGCTCGCGGGCGCGTACAGCGCCATCGATTCCGTGGACCGCCGCGTCATCGATGCGGCCCGCGCCCAGGGCATGACCGAACTGCAGATCCTCACCCGGGTCGAGATCCCGCTCGGGTTGCCGCTGCTCATGACCGGGCTGCGCTCGGCCACCCTGCAGGTCATCGCGACCGCGATGCTCGCCGCCTACGTCGGCAACGGCGGCCTCGGCCGCTACATTTTCCTCGGGCTGCGCACGCAGGACTACGCACAGATGCTCGCCGGATCGCTCCTCGTCATCCTCCTCGCCCTCGTCATCGACCTCCTCCTGCTCGGCGCGCAACGCGCGTGCACCCCGCGGGGTGTGCGGGCGGCGGCGCGGCAGGCAGGATGAATCCACCCGCCACTTCACACCGACAGTTGGGACCTGACATGTTCACCACCTCCTCCATGAACCGCCGCCGCGCCCTCGGGACGCTCGGCGTGGCCGGGATCGCCGCGACCGTTGCCGCGTGCTCGTCCTCCGATCCGCTCGCGAACGGCGCCGGTGGTTCGGGCGCTGGTGGCTCGGATGGGGGCGGTGATGCGTCCACCATCGTCGTCGGCTCCCAGGACTACTACTCGAACGAGATCATCGCCGAAATCTTCGCCCAGGTGATCGAGAAGGCCGGGTACACGGTGCGGCGCGAATACCGCATCGGGCAGCGCGAGGTGTACCTCTCCGAACTGGAGAGCGGCGGCGTGGACCTCCTGCCCGAATACACGGGCAACCTGCTCCAGTTCTACGACGCCGACGCCGCGGCGGCCTCGCCCGAAGAGGTCTACGAGGCCCTCGCGGGTGTCCTGCCGACGGGCCTCGCCGTGCACGGGTTTGCCGCCGCCACCGACCAGGACTCCTACACGGTCACGTCCGCGTTTTCGACCGCGAACTCGGTGCGCTCGCTCGCCGACCTCGCGGGCGTGAGCGAGCCGCTCAAGGTCGCCGCGAACAGCGAGCTGGAGACCCGCCCGTTTGGCCCCGAGGGGCTCAAGTCCGCCTACGGCGTGGATGTCACGGTGATCCCGGTGGAGGATTCGGGCGGCCCGCTCACGGTGCGGGCGCTCACCGACGGCACGGCGCAGCTCGCGAATATCTATTCGTCGAGCCCCGCGATCGTGGAGAATGATCTCGTGACGCTTGAGGATCCCGCGTCGCTGATCCTCCCGCAGAACGTGACGCCGCTGGCCACACCGAAGATCGACGGTGCCGCCCTCGAGGCGATTGGCGGGGTCATCGAGGTTCTCACGACCGCCGACCTCGTGGCCCTCAACGCCACGAGCATCAACGACCAGGCCCGCAGCGCCGACATTGCCGCCGCGTGGCTCAAGGAGAAGGGGCTGTAAACCATGACCGAGAATGAGACCCCGGTCCGCATCGGCGTGACGGGCGCGAGCGGGAAGGTGGGCTCGCTCGTGGCGGAGCTGCTGGCATCCAGCCCTGCTTCTTCCGGCGCAGGCTCTGCCAGCGCCGCGTCCCGCGAGGTGCGGCTCATCGTCCGCACTTCCTCGCGCGCCCCGCGCCTCGTCGAGGCCCCGGGCGTGAGCGTCACGATCCACCAGGCCACCTACGCCGACTCCGAGGCCTGCCGCACCGCGTTTGCGGGGCTCGACGTGCTGTTTCTCGTGTCGGCGGGCGAATCGCTGGACCGGATGACCGAGCACCGCAGCGTCATCGACGCGGCCCGCGCCGCGGGCGTGCGGCACGTGGTCTACACGTCGTTCCTCGGCGCCGCTCCCGATGCCACGTTCACGCTCGCGCGCGACCACTACGCGACCGAACAGCTCCTTCGCGACTCGGGCATGCAGTGGACCTTCTTGCGGGACTCCTTCTATGCCGACGTGCTGCTGGACTTCGCTGGCCCCGAGCGCGTGCTTCGCGGCCCCGCGGGCGACGGCCGCTGCGCGTTCGTGGCCAGGCACGATGTGGCGCACGTGGCCGCGGCAGTCCTCGAGGACCCGTCGGCCTACGAACAGCGCACCCTGAACCTCACCGGGCCCGAGGCGCTCACGATGGGCGAGGTGGCGATGCGGCTCACCGACGCGCTCGGGCGGAGCTACGAGTTCGAGGACGAGACGCTCGAGGAAGCCCGGCAGTCCCGCGCGGGGTACGGCGCCGAAGATTGGCAGGTCGAGGCGTGGATCTCGACGTACACGGCCATCGCGTCGGGCGAGCTGTCGGCCGTGAGCGGCGACGTGCGCGCCGTGCTGGGCCGGGAGCCGATGAGCGTCGGCCAGACGGTGCGGGCCATCGTTGCCGCCGAGGGTCCGGAGCAGTGGGTATGAGCGGGGTCGCGGGCGTGACTGGCGGGCCGCGCCTGAACGCGATCGGCATCGTCACGAGCGATCTGGCGGCCTCCCTGGAGTTCTACCGCGGGCTCGGCCTCACCATTGCCGACACTCCGGCCGACGCCCCGCACGCCGAGGCGGAGCTTGAGGGCGGGTTGCGGCTCATGTGGGACGCGGTGGCGACGGTGCAGAGTTTCGATGCGAGCTACCGGGTGCCGACGGGCAGCCACCGTGTGGCGCTCGCGTTCGAGGTGGACAGCCCGGAGCGGGTGGACAGCGTGTTCGCGTCGCTCGTGGCGCAGGGCGCGACCGGGCACGTGCCGCCGTTTGATGCGGTGTGGGGTCAGCGCTACGCGGTCCTGCACGACCCCGACGGCAACGCCGTGGACCTGTACGCGGCGCTTGGGTAGGGGGCGGTGCCCGTCGGCCGGGCGTTTCGGGCGTGCCTGGTGTCCCGGGCGCTACCCTCTCGTCGGGCCCCTCGCTCCCGTCGGCCCCTTCCCCCTCAGTCCCGCTGGTCGCGGCGCGTCCGGCCGGAGTTCAGCAGGGGTGAGGTGACGGCGGTGATGATGCTCGTGATGACGGCGATGAGGAAGGCGCCGAGGATGCCCCACCAGTAGGTGTCGACCTGGAGGCCCCAGCCCAGGCTGGTCGAGATCCAGTGCACCATCATGAGCAGGAGGCCGTTCACGAAGAACGATGCTAGGCCGAGCGTGAGCAGGTAGAGCGGGAACGCGACGATCCGAATGGCGGTGCCGACGGTGGCGTTGATGACCCCGAAGGCGAACGCGACCGCCAGGTAGGAGGCGACGATTTCCCACTGCTCGTTGCCGAACGGGATCACATCAATGCCGGGCAGGAGCAGGCTCACCAGCCAGGTGGCGATGGCGGTGGCGATGACTCGAAGCAGGAAGCGCATGGGGCCATTGTTGCATCCGCGGCTCTGCCCCCTTCCCCCGACCCCTTCGCCTCTGACCCGTCCCCGGCCCCTTCCCCTCGGCCCCCGTCCCCTCTGACCCCACCTCCTGCCCCTTCTCCGGGGCACCTCTTCCGGGCGCGGAGTTTAAATGTCTCACCCCCCTTCTAGGGTGGAGTCATAGGGGAAAGGTATTCGCTGGAGGCTTGAAGGGGGCCGACGGCGATGTCGAGGCACGAGGGGAGGTGCAGGATGACTGCCATGGAGCAGCAGGGGCAGGCGCAACACGACGCCGTTGATGCGCTCGCCCGAGTGGGGTGGGCCGTGGATGCGGCGATGGTGGAGTTGAACGAAACGTTCGCTGAGCTTCAGCGACAGGGCGCCGAACCCGCCTGCGCCCGCGAGCCTCACGAATACGTGGGGGCGTTGGAGCGCATTGCCGAACTGCAGGACATGCTCACGGCGGTCACGGCACTCACGGTCACCCAGGCGGAGGCCGGGGAAGTGGCCCACGCGCTCGATGCTGAAGACAAGGTGCGGTACAGGCGTGCCGTGACCTCCGAACTGGGCGTGGTGTTGAGGAAGTCTCCCGCGCAGATGTCGGCCCTGATGAGCACGTCGCGGTGCCTCGTCACCCAGATGCCGCGCATGCTGGATAACCTCGCGAAGGGGCGGGTGAGCACGGATATTGCCCAGTGTGTCGCGCGGCAAACGCACGAACTGTCGGCCGGTGTGGCACTCGAGGTTGATGCCATGCTGGACTGGCAGCTGAACATTGTGGGTGATGCGGGCACGATGCGGTGGAAGCACGAAACCCGCACCCTCATCCAGCACTTCGACCCCGCGGGGGATGAGGATCGCGCCCGGAAGGCCTATGCGAGCCGGTACGTGGCGGTGCGCGATCGCGAGGACGGCATGTCCTTGCTGCTAGCAAAGCTGCGCACGACGGACGCGCACGCGATCATGGCTGAACTCCAGGGGCGTTCGGCGAGTGTCAAAGAGTCGCGGCGGTCGGCTGCGGAAGCCGACGCTCTCGTGCAGGCCATCCTGGGCGGGACGCAGGACCTCATGTGGGAATCGCCCGAGACGGCGGCGATTGCTCGTGCCGCAGCGGGCACTCAAGCCGGGCGCGGCGCTGGCCGTGGTGCTAAGCGCGGACGAGGCTTCCGTACGGCCGGAGGTCGCCAAGGCCATCCCGGTCAAGGAACCGACGGCCGTTCCGGCACCGCGACCACCTCGCGCACAGTGGAGATCGGCATTTTGATCGACGCTTCCCACCTCCTGCCGGAGGTACCGGGAGCCCCGCCGCCAGCATCGCAGCCTCGGGACCTGACGGAATCTCCACCGCGAGAACCCAACAACTCATCGCCACCGTCTTCCGCACACCCGCCCACTCGGCCAGCGCTGGCGAGCAATGGCGGCGCCTTCCTCCCGGGCCATGGCGTGATCGATCCGGGGGCGGCGCGTGACTTCATCCTTGATGAGTGGGAGCGCGGGTCGCGGCTGACCTACCGCAGGATCTATTCCGCGCCCGATTCGGGCGAACTCGTGGCCATGGATTCGCGGGCCCGGGCCTTCCCCGACGGTCTCGCCCAGCTCATTGCGTACCGCGACGGCTGGTGCCGGGCGCCCTACTGCAACGCGCGCATCCGCAATATCGACCACATTCGCCGCTACGCCGATGGTGGGGCCACGAGCCTCGACAACGGTCAGGGGTTGTGCCAGCGCTGCAACCTCGCCAAAGAAGACATGGACGACGTCCGGGTCGTGACCGGGGCCGTGACACCGACGAAAGCCGACAGCGCCCCGGAGGCGGCGGATGCGGCGGATGCCGCGGCGGTTCGGGGCACAACCGGCTCGGCGTCGGATAGGGATACCGTCCCCGGCAGCGCGACCGTCTGGACCACGAAGGCGCGGCGCACCCGCACTACCCGGCCACTCCGGCACCTCGCGCACCCGCCCGCGCAGATCCCGGGACTCGACAGCGCCGACGAAGGCTCAGCGGCCGCGTGAGGCCCGTGACTCATCCGGGTCTTCACACGTGCGAGGAGCCCAGTTCGATGAGCAGCACGCCTGCGCCGATGAGGACGATGCCCACCCCCATGAGCCACGTGAGCCGTTCCCCGAAGACGGCGGCACTGAGCAGCGCGGTCAGTGCCACGCCCGCGGCCACCCACACCCCGTACGCGACGCCGAGCGGCATCCCCGCCGACAGGGCAAGCGAGATGAGGACGAACGCCACCACATAGCCGACGATCACCACGGGCATGAGGGCGCGCCGGCCATGCGCGACCAGGCGCAGAGTCATGGTGGATGCCACCTCGGCGACGATGGCCAAGCTCAAAAACACCCAGCTCATGCGTGCTGCTCCCTCGACCCGAGCTCGACGCACAACACCCCACCGATGACGAGCGCGATCCCCACCCCCATCATCGCGCTGAGAGGCTCGCCAAACACCCACATCGACGCAAGCGCCGTGATCGCCACCCCGCACGCCCCCCACACGCCGTAGGCGACACCGAGGCCCAACCCCGCCCGCAGCGCGTAGGCGAGCGCCGTGAAAGCCGTGACGTACCCCGCGACCACCACCGTGTACAGCAGCGGGTGAGTGAGCGCGCCCTTCAGCGAAAGCGTCGCCGTGACCTCAGTGAGGACCGCGACGGCAAGAAAGCCCCATGCCCGGGCACGGGAAGGACGGCGCTCGCTAGAGGAACCGGGTTCGCGGGAGCCCGCGAGCGCACTGGTGGAAGCAGACATGCCCCCACAAGTACCACCCGGTGCGAGTCGTACGCCAACCAGCTACAGCGCCACCCGGTTACGGGGCCAGGCGCTCCACGTGCCAGCGGCCGTCGCCCGAATCGCTGACCTCGGTGAAACGCACCCGGTCGTGCAGGCGCGAACTGCGGCCCTGCCAGAACTCGAAGCAGATCGGGGTCAGCTCCCACCCGCCCCAGTGCGGGGGACGGTTGACCGGTCCGCCCTCGAAGCGCTTCTCGGCCCGCGCGAACGTGTCCTGCAATTCTTCGTAGCTCGCCACCACGTCGGACTGCGAACTCGCCCAGGCGGCGATCTGCGAACCGCGCGGGCGAGTGGCAAAGTACTCGTCGGACACGGCGCTCGTGGTGCGGCGCACCTTGCCCTGGATGCGGACCTGCCGCTGCATGGGCAGCCACGTGAAGTTCAGGGCCGCCTTGCGGTTAACGTCGAGGTCAAAGGCCTTTTGCGACTCGTAGTTGCCGAAGAACACGAACTTGCCGTTGCGGTGCTCCTTGAGCAGAACCGTGCGCGAATCGGGCCATTCGGTGCGGGGGTTGATGGTGGACAGCACCATCGCGTTCGGTTCCAGGAGGTCGCCGTCGTTGTCGCGGCGATTGATCGCGTCGCGCATCCAATCATCGAAAAGCGCGTCCGGGTCGTTGCCCGCGCGGTCCGTATGGAGCTGCCCCTTGGTGTAGTTCACGCGCTCGCCCCGCAGATCGGGGACGCGGCGGCCGGTGTCGTTCATGGTGCCTCCTTCACTCGATAGGGAATCATCGTTGACCCCAGGCCCCCACCCTAAACCCGACGGCGCGGCCGCGGTGGGACTATGAGCAACCTCGAGCGCCCAGTCCCGTCAGCGCCCGTCCGCCTCATCGAGCGCCGTGAGCGTCGCGAGCACGAGCGCCGCCGTCCACGACAGCGGGGCCACCGCGGCGGGACTGCCGTCGGCCAGGACTTTCTCGCTGAGGGCCCCCGCGCTCGTGCGGTGCCGCGCCAGCCACGACAGCAGCTCCCGCGAGCGCGCGGGCTGCTCCAGGTGCGCGTAGGCCTGCGCAAACATGGCCGTCTGCGGCGTCCACGTGATGCCGTCCCGCTTCCACGACTCGGCCGGAGCCACACCGCCCGCGGGCCGTGCCATGCGAAGAAAGGCCTGATCCACCCGCGCCGTGAGGGAGCCGACGCCGCGCATGAGGGCGTCGTCGAGTGGAGAATCCCCGGGCGAGAACGTCCGGTAGGGCGGCAGCAGCATGAGCAGGCCCGCGTCCACCCCGCCGCCGTGCGCGTACCGCTGGAAGCCGCGGCGGCCGAACTTCCGGGCGATGGCCGCTTCCACGTCGCGGGCGCGCGCGAGAAGGGCGGGCGTGGCGGGCACCTCAAGCGCTCCGACCTCGGCGAGTCTGGCCGCCGCGTGCAACCCCGCCAGCGTCATCGCGGCCGTGCCGAGGGTGAGGCGACGCTCGGGGCGCTCCCAGTAGTCGGGACTCGGCGCGGGCAGGCGCGAAGGCCCCGCGGTGGCCTCCATGAGCGCCAGCGCGGCCCGCGAGAGGGCGCGGGAGAGGGCGGGCGACAGGGGCGCGGGCAACAGGGGCGCCAGCACCCGCGCCGCCGCCCACAGGAACCAACCCACCCCGTCGAACTGGGGCGGCCTTCCGTCGGGCGCCCGCGTGGTGCCGGGAATGTACCGGGCCTCGAACGTGCCGTCGGGGCGCTGCAGGGCGGCCAACTGGCCGAGCAGCTCGAGCGCCCACTCCGCCTGCCTGCGACTGGCGAGCGCGTCGATGACGTGGGCGGTGTCGCGCGGCCACGTGTAGCGCCAGTACGGGGTCCACGCGGCGACCGGGGAGGGCAGCGCCCACGTGAGCGAGTGCAGGTCCAGCAGCGCCGACTCCTCAAGCTCCGCCAGAAGCCCGGCGCCCGGATCGGCCTGTGATGCCCCCGCCACGAACGCGCGGGTGCGAGCCGCGAGGGATTCCGCCCCCGGGGCACCGACGAGCACTCGCGTGCCCGGCATCAGCGCGGCGACCGGCTCAGCGCCCGCCCCGTGCCACAACTCGCGCGCGATCTCACCCGTCCCCGCCGTGAACGCAACCGCCTCCGAATACAGCGGCACGTTCGCGTGGAGCGAGCGGCGCGTGCTCGCGGCGAGAATGGCGGCGGCCGCGGCGCCAAGGCCCACCCCTCCGGCCATGCGCACGGCACCGGCAGCTGCACCGGAAAGTGCGCCGGAAAGTGCGCCCGTGAGGGCGCCTCGTCGGCTGAACTGGGGAGTGGACACGCCCCTAGAGTAACCGCGCAGAGGCTAAGCTAGGGAGGGTGCCCGAGACCCCAGAAAGTCCCCGCCCAGAACCCCTCACGGAAACCGCAGCGCTGCGGCTCAGCCTCGGCCGCCCGGAGAAGGTAGGCATCGCCTTCATCCTCTCGATTGCGCTGCTGAGCATGCTCGGCCCGTTCTCAATCGACATGATCTTCCCCGGCTTCGAGCAGATCGGCCGGGACTTCGCGGCCGACACCGCCGCCCTGCAGCAGATCACGAGCGCCTACCTCATCGCGTTCGCCATCATGAGCCTCTTCCACGGGCCCCTGTCGGACGCGCTCGGGCGCAAGCGGGTGATGACCGCGGCGCTCATCATCTACATTGCCGCGACCGTCGGGGCGGCGCTGTCCACGAGCCTCGGCATGCTCATCGTGTTCCGTGCCCTCCAGGGCGCGAGCGCGGGCGGCGCCACGATCATCTCGCGCGTGGTCATCCGCGACCTCTACGGCGGCGGCCGCGCCCAAAAGCTCATGAGCCAGGTGATGATGATCTTCGCGATCGCACCCGCGGTGGCGCCGATCGTCGGCGGGTGGATCCTCCTGCTCGGGCCCTGGCGGTGGATCGTGTGGGCGATGGCGGTGTACGCGCTCATCACGCTCACGGTCATGCTCGTCATGATCCCCGAAACGCTCCCGCCCGCGCGCCGCCAACCGTTCAGGGCCGGCAGCATTTTCGCGTCGCTCGGGCGTGTCGTGCGCTCGCCGATCCTGTGGCGCCTCGCCCTCGCCCTCGCGTTCTCCGGCAGCACACACTTCATGTTCATCGGCGGCGCCCCCGTCATCGTCCCGAAACTCCTGCACCTGGGCGAACAGGACTACTGGGTGCTGTTCGTGCCGATCATCATCGGCATGATCGCGGGCTCCTACCTGGTGGGTCGCCTGGCCGACGTCATCTCGCGCACGGCCCTCATCACGGCCGCGTTCGCCACGTCGCTCACGGGCGCGATCATCACGGTCGTGCTCACCCTCATCGCCCCCGACCTCACCCCCGAACTGGGTCTGTGGCACATCGTGGTGATGTCCGGTCCGCTCGTGATCGGCATGGGATCGGCGCTCATGATGGCGCCCGTGCAGCTCGAAATCCTCGACCTCTTCCCGCACGAGCGCGGCGCCGCCACGAGCGCGGCCACGTTCCTCAACCTGCTGAACGCCGCGCTCATCTCGGGGCTCATCGTGCCGCTACTCGACGATTCCCTGCTCGCCATCGCCCTCGGCGCCCTCGCACTGAGCGGCACGGGCGCGCTGCTGTGGGTGCTGCACCTGTGGCTCACGCGCCGCGAGGCACTGCGCTAATACGCGAACGCCGCGAACGCCTCGTCGATCCGGGGGCGGGGCGCCCCGCTCGCGAGGAGGGCCTGCAGGAGCAGCCGCGCCTTGTGGGCGCTGAGCGACCCGGCCATGAGGGCGCCGTTGTTGATGAGGTCCACCTCGGAGCCGGGGTACGAGTAGTGGTAGGTGCTCGTGCCGCCCTCCGGGATGCGGGTCGAGACCACGACGGGCACGCCCTGATCTGTCGCCTCGCGCACGAGCGGCACGATCCGCTCGGGCACGTGCCCCATGCCGACGCCATTGATGACGACGCCCGCCACGCCCGCCCCGCTGGCGCCTCCAGCGGCGCCCGCCGCGAGCAGCGCGGCCAGCGCCTCGCCCCGATCGCACAGGCCGACGCCGATGACCGGCACGACCGGCAGCTGCGTGGGCAGGGGTCCGGTCAGGCGCGCCGCCGTCGGCGGCAGTGAGTACACGAGGCGAATCCCGTCCGGTCCCACGACGGCGAGGGGGCCCGACGGTTCCGAGTCGAACGCGTCAACGCTGCGCGAACTCACCTTCGTGACCCGATCCGCGCCGTGGACGAGCGAATCGAACACGGCGAGGACCCCGAGGCCGCGGGCTTGCGTGCTGGCCGCGGTGCGGATCGCGTCGTGGAGGTTCGCGGGCCCGTCGGCCCCCGGCGCGTTCGCGGGCCGCATCGCGCCCGTGAGGACGAGCGGGGCGTCGCGCCGCCAATACCGGTTGAGGAGGAACGCCGTCTCTTCGAGCGTGTCGGTGCCGTGCGTGATGACGGCGCCGCGCGCGCCCGCATCGACCGCGGCCTCGGCCCGGGTGAGGGCCTCGCGCACGTGCGCGATCTCGAGGGAGGGGGAGCCGACGTTCGCCACCTGCGAGTGCTCAAGAATGATTCCGGGAAGGGGCGTGAGCGCGCCGCTTGGGGCGGTGCCGGGCACTGTGGTGAGGGCGGGCACAGCGCCCCCGCCCGCCTGGTCCTGCTGCATCGCAATCGTGCCGCCGAGCCCGATGACGGCGATGCGGGCAGTAGGGGCGGGAGAAAGCGCAGGGTGGGTATTCACGAGGGCTCTTTTCGACCGAGGAGCACGACGGCTTCATTGTGCCCGGTGTGGGGAAACATGTCGACGAGGCGGGCCGAGCGAGGCGTGTACTGCGGCATCCAGGCGAGGTCCGCGGCGAGGGTGCGCGGGTTGCACGTGGAATAGACGAGCGTCGGGATACCCGAGGTGTTCAGCCATTCGGCGAGGGTGGGGCCGATCCCGCGGCGGGGCGGGTTGATGACCGCGGCGTCGGGCCTATCGTGGACGCTCTGGGCGCTCGCCCACGCGGTCGCGTTCGCGCAGAGGAACGTCGTGGCGTCCTCGAGCCCCGCCTCGCGCGCCGTCGCCTGGGCGCTCGAGATCGCGGCGGGCGTGATCTCGACCCCCGTCACGTGGACCTCGCCCCCGCCGTCGGCGCCGGCGTCGGCCCGCTGGGCGATGCTGAGCGCGAAGCCGCCCACCCCGCAGTAGAGGTCCCACACCCGCCGCGCGCCCGAGGCGAGCACCCACTCGGCCACCTGGGCATACAGGGCCGCGGCCACCGCCGTGTTCGTCTGCGTGAACGATTGCGGCAGCACCCCGAGGCTGAGCGGGCCCACGGGCAGGCGAAGCATCCCCGCGCCCGCGAGCGGAATCTCGGTGGGGCCCTCGATCACCGCGGAATGCTCGGGGTGAATATTGGCGCTCACCGCGACAACGCGCGGGTCCAGCAGCCCGAGGTGTTCGCGCACGCGCCCGAGCGCGCCGTCGGTGCGCAGCACGAAACGCACGAGTGCCTCCGTCTCACTCGCCGTCACAAGCACGTGCTTCGCCTCGCCGCGGCGCGTCGCCGGAGAGTACGGGGGCACCTGCGCGCGGCGAAGAACCGCCCGCGCGCTCTCGAGAACCTCGGTCACGAGCGGCGGGTACAGGGGGCAGTCGGCAAGGTCGGGCGCCGGGGCGTCCGACCCTTGCGGCAGCGTGAGAACGGGGGCCGACGCGGTGCCCGCGACCGTCATTTTCGCCTTCGTGCGAAACCCCCACGGCTCGCTCAGGATCGGCGGCAGCCACGCGATGTCGCCAAACGGCGCGAGGAGGTCCCGCAGGTCTCGTTCGGCGTCCCGCACCTGCGTGGCGTGGGGGATCCCCATGAGGGTGCACGAGCCGCACTTGCCCGCGCGAAAGTGGTGGCACGACGCGCCGAGCTCGTGGGCATCGGGGTGGGCGCTGCTAGTCGATGCGGTCAAGCTTGGCCTCGTCCTCGCAAATGCTCGACACCGTGTAGGAGCTGCCGCCCAGCTCGAACGTGTCGCCGAGGCGGGCGGGGGTCAGGGGGAGCGGGCCGCTGCCCGTATCGAGGGTGAACTGGGCGAGGTAGGTGTCGCCGTCGGCCACCCACCCCGTATACGCGAAGGTGCCCGGGGAATGGTCGATCGTGGGCTGGCTCGCGCCGCTCGTCGGAACGCTGATCGTGCCCTCGTAGCTGCAGGGAGTAGTCATGCCGGTGAGGTCGAGGCCGCCGGGGGTCACGGCCGGAACGGCGCCCGAGCCCGGACCGCCCTCGACCACCACGCCCGGGCCGCTCGTGGCCGACGCGGAGTCCGTGCCAGCGCCCGAGTCAGAAGCGCCGCTCGAGGCGAGTTCGGCCGCGGGGGACGCTGCGCCTGGGTCGGAGGCGTTGCCCGAGCACGCGGTGAGCGCGAGGATCGCGGCAAGGGCCAGAGTGCGGCGATGGACGGAAGTCATGGGGTCCCCTTTCGTCACCGGCGGTGGACCTCGTCAGGGTAGCGCACGTGTAGCCTGGCGCCCATGCCAGAACGCGATGCCTCACCCCCGCGCCCGGGGGTCCCGAGCCCCCGCGACCTCGCGCGATTTTCCGACCCCGCCGCGCGCGTCACGGCCGTGGATTACACCCGGACAGGGGCTGTGCGCACCCCGCCCAGTACACCTGCTGCCGCCCGCCCCGAGCGGTTCACCCTCGTCCCGCAGCCGCCCCCCGCCCCCGCGCACGCCGCCCTGACCATCGATGCGTCGGACCCGCGGCCCCATTCGCGCCCCCTGCAGATCGTCGATCACGAGGTGCGCACCGTGTCCGGGGCAAGCCTCGCCGCGCTCACGCACGAGCTGATCGTCGGCACGGTGGCCGATCCCGACGACATGTGGAGCGCCGACGGTGGCGCGAGCGATCACTTCCGGCGCGGGGCGTGGACCGTGCAGGTGCGCCGGGCCGACAACCACGTGATCGGCGTGTTCCCGAGCGCGTACGCCGAGGCGGTGCGGCCCGCGGGCAGTATGCAGGGCACGGGTGCAGGAGGCAGCGGCAGCGCGGGCACGGAAACAGGCATGGGGGCTGGCCCGAGCGTGCGCCGAGGCCGCGGCACCCGGCATCCCGCCGACGTGCGCGCGCTCAAGAAGCGGCTCGAAGCGCACGGGTTCCACGTGAGCAGTTCGGGCGCTACCCACGGCAAGATCACCCACCCCGACTTTCCGGGCCTTTTCACGCCGTGGGCGTCGAGCCCGAGCGACCGGCGCCACCCCCAGCTGGTGACCGCGCAAGTGAAGCGCGTCTTCGGCATCGACATCCGGGCATAGAGGGTGTGCAGACAGAAGAAGGGCCCCGGCTCGTCCCCACGAGCCGGGGCCATATCCCTTTCCCCCGCGCTAGGGCTGAATGTACGGACCCTCTCCTCAAAAGATCGGTACGCCTCTAACGCGTGATTACATAGAACAGTGTCTTCCTCGTCGGCCGCTGAGGTGGCGCTTTCAATTCCCTGGGAGCACGGAACACTCCCTGCGAACCCCAGCCACCCAACCCACAAAACCCCAGGTCACACGCCTTAGCGGCCGCCGTCGGCTGGGAAAGTTATCCCAGGTCACACCGGGGAAGCCGCGAGCTTTCACCACTCCTTCACACACCCGAGCACAAGAAGGTCACCATGAACCAGAATCACGGCCTCTCCTGGCCCCAGCCGCCCACCCCCTACGACTCCTCGCGCGAGCGCGCCGCCCTCGAACGCCTCGCCGCCGCCGTTTCCGCCTCGGGCGGCCTCGCGGTCCCCATCGACCCCGAAGAATCAGGGGCCGACGTTCCCCCCGCGCTCGCCGACCTTGCCGACGAACTCGCCGGGGCGCGCGTGGGCGACGAGTTCGAGTTGACGCTGCTCGCCGAAGACCGCACGGACCTGGGCCCGTTCACCCTGCTGGGCGACCCCACGCGCTACTACCCGCTGTTCGAGACCCCCGACGACGCCATCATCCTCACTCTCAATGCCGACGGCGTGCCCGGCGGCGTGTGGTGGATCGACGAGGACCTGGACCTGCACCTCGTGGCGCCGTCGCTCGCCGACTACGTGGACCTCGTGGCCGTCGCGATCTCGACGCTGAATCCCGAGGAAAGCGAGCCGGGCCAGAAGGTGTGGCAAGAGGTGCTCGGCCACAAGCGCTCGCGCGTGAGCGTGCTCGACAGCGTGGATGACCTCGGCTCGCACGTCGAGTTCGCCGACGACGGCCTCACCGCCCACCTGGTGAGCGACGACTAAAACGCCGGGACGGGAGCATCCCCGCCGTGACGAGCGCCGCGACGATCGTGAGGAGCGCCCCCGCGATCGTCAGCGGCGCGAGCGTGACGCCGCTCGTGAGCGCATCGACGATGAGTGAGCCGATGATCTGGCCCGCGATGGCGCTCGTGGCGAGGATGAGCACGCCCGTGTACCGCACGAGGGCCGCCGCCGCGGCGATGTAGAGCACCCCGAGCGCCCCGCCCAGGTACAGCGCCGGGTTCGCGGGCAACGCCTCGGGCATGCCGCGCGCGGCGACGCTTGCTCCGGCGGAGGCCGCGAGGACCAGGCTGCCCACCGCGAAGTTCCCGAGCGCCGCCACGAGGTAGTGCCCGCTCGTCTGCGTGACGATCCCGTTCGCCCCCACCTGGTAGCCGATCCCGAAACCGGCAAGAAGGGGCAGGAGGAGCAGGCTCCACGGGATGCTGCTGCCGATCCCCGCGGCGAGCGCCATTCCCACCGCGAGGCACGTGAGGGCCGCGCCCGCGAGGCGCGTGAGGCTCAGGGTGCGCGGCCCGCCCGGCCCGAAGCCCACCCGGTCCAGCACGAGGCCGGAGAGCGTCTGGCCCGCGACGATGCTCACGATGAACAGCGCCACACCCGTCGTGGTGACGACGAGGGACTGGGTGAGCACGAGCAGCGCCCCGCCGAGCCCGCCGAGCGCGTAGTACCAGGGGAAGCGGCCGCGCGCGACGTCGGCGGCGTAGCCGAGGGCGAGGGAGCGCACGCGAGGACGCGGGAGCACGAGCGCGAGCAGGATCGCGAAGCCCGAGCCGAACGAGATGAACGCGGCAAGGAAGGGATCGTCGAGCCCGCGGGCAAGATCGGCGTTCAGCCGCGACTGCACGGCCGCGAGCATGCCGCCCGCCACGGTCGCCGCGACCGCCCACCACGGGGGAGCATCTGGCCGGATCATGCCCACCATTGTGCTCGCTACGATGACGAGATGGAATGCGAACCCGGATACACGCACGTGCGCGTGGGCGTCAAAGCGCTCATCGTGCGCGGCACGTCGATTCTGTTCAACGAGAGCCGCGCGAAGGACGGCGGCACGGTGTACGTGCTGCCGGGCGGCGGCCAGGAGCACGGGGAGGGGCAGGTTCAGGCCCTCACGCGGGAGTGCCGGGAAGAAGTGGGGGCCGACGTGCGCGTGTACGACCTCGCGTTCACCTACGACCGCGTGATGACCACGGCCGGGCCCAGGCGCGATGAGGGGCACGCGCATCACCAGCAGAACCTCGTCTTTTGGTGCGACCTCGCCCCCGGGCACGAGCCCGCCATCGGCGCGGGGCACGACACTAACCAGGTGGGCGTGCGCTGGATCGACATCGGCGAACTGCACCGCTACCGCGTGAGCCCGCAGGCCGTCGCCCAGTGGCTGCAGAGCGATCCGAGCATCCGGCCCCGCACGCTCGGGACTCTCACCGATGAGGCCCACTATTCCTCTACACTTCGATCATGACTACCACTGCACCGTCGCGTCCCGTCATCCTGCTCGCCACGACCGACGATCACGACCGTCTCCTCGAAGAGTTCTCCGCCCGCTACGCGCGCGACTACGACATTCAGGCCGTGCCCGCGGGGGCCGACGGCGGCGCCGCCGCCCTCAAGCACGCCGCCGAACTGTGTGAGAGCGGCCGAGCGCTCGCCCTCGTCGGCGCCCAGATGGAGCTCGGAGAGGAGAGCGGCCTCGGGTTCCTCGACCAGATCCGCGTCGTCTGCCCGACCGCCCGCCGCGTGCTCCTACTGACCCTTGAGGACTACCAGAACAGCCTCCAGGTGGTCCACGCGGCGCTCGCGGAGCGCATCATCGACACCTACCTCGGGATCCCGCGCGGGGTCCGCGACGAGGAGTTTCACGCCACGCTGACGGACCTGCTGTCGGAGTGGGGATGGTCGGTCGCGCAGCCCGAAGTGACGGTCCTCGACATCGTGGTGGGCGACCATCCGCGCGAGGCCCATGCGATCCGCGACCTCCTGGAACGCATGGGCGTCCCGAACCGGGTGCTCAGCGCCGCGCACGCCCCGGCCGAGGCCGCCGCCGATGTCGAGGACATCCTCGAAAAGGCGGGACCGGGCGCCGCCTTCCCCATCGTGCGCACCTTCACCGGCCAGGTATTCTCCGGCGCCACGGCGGCGACCGTCGCCGAAAACCTCTACGGCGGCTTCGATGACATCCCCGAGGGGACCGTGGTGGACGTGGCCATCGTCGGCGCCGGACCCGCCGGGCTCGCCGCCGCCGTCTACGCCGCCTCCGAGGGCCTCGAGACCGTGGTGCTCGAAGCGGAAGCCGTGGGCGGCCAGGCGGGCACCAGCTCGATGATCCGCAACTACCTGGGCTTCCCGAACGGCATCTCCGGGATGCGCCTCACCCAGCGGGCCCGCAACCAGGCGGGCCGCTTCGGCGCGCGCTTCTTCACCGGCCGGGCCGTCACGAAGGTCGAGCCGAGCCCCCCGGGCGAGCCCGCCCACCACCACGTGATCGTCGGCGATGCGCACCTGTGCGCCCACACCGTCGTCGTCGCCACGGGCGTCCTCTACCGCAAGCTCGGGGTCCCCGCGGTCGATGACCTCACCGGCGCCGGGGTGTACTACGGCGCCGCCACGTCGCTCGCGCGCGAAATGGCCGACAAGCAGGTGTTCATCGTGGGCGGCGGCAACTCCGCTGGACAGGCCGCGGTGCACATGGCGAAGTTCGCCGACCAGGTGAGCATCCTCGTGCGCCGAGCCTCGCTCGCCGACACCATGTCGGACTACCTCATCCGCGAACTCGACGCGATCCCGAACATCACCGTGCGCACCCAGACCACGGTGGCCGACGGCGGCGGTAACGGCGCCCTCGAATGGCTCGACCTGCGCGAGGGCCCGGGCGGCGAGGTCGAGCGCGTCGAGGCCGACGGGCTCTTCTGCCTGCTCGGCGCGGAACCCGAATGCACGTGGCTGCCGCGCGGCCTTGCGCTCGACCAACGCGGCTACATCCTCACCGGCCGTGACGTGCCGTTCGAGGCGTGGCAGGCGGGGCGCCCGCCGTCGAACCTCGAAACCACCGTGCCCGGCGTGTTCGCGGTGGGCGACGTGCGCTCCGGCTCCATGAAGCGCGTGGCCTCCGCCGCGGGCGAGGGCGCCTCGGTGGTGCCGCTCGTCCACGCCCGCCTTGACGATCTGCGCGAAGGCGAGCGCTAGGACCGCTCGCGAGGGCCGCTAGGAGCGCCGCCGCGCGCTGCCCGAGGTCTCCTGCTCGGCCATGAGCTCCTCGACGGCGCTGATGATCGTGCGGGCATCGTGCGAGCCGATGTGCCGGATGCCGTTGAGGAAGAACGTCGGGGTGCCGCGCACGCCCGAATCAAACGCGCTCTGTTCGTCGGCCAGCACGTGCGCGGCCACCTCGTCGCTGTCCATGTCCGCGACGAACTTCTCCATGTCCAGGTCCAGCTCCTTCGCGAGCCGCAGGTACGTCTCCCGGTTCAGGTTCTCCTGGTTCTGGAACAGGGCCCGGAACATGGGCCAGTACTGGCCCTGCCGGGCGGCCGCTTCCGATGCGCGCGCCGCATCGAATGCGAACTCGTAGGACGTGCTGAAGGGCATGTGCCGCGAGGCGAACTGCACGCGGTCCCCGAAGTGCTCCATGAGCTGCGTGGCCATGCCGGTGGTCGTGGCGCAGAACGTGCACTCGAAGTTCATGTACTCCACCACCGTGAACTGCGACGGCGGGCCGAACGTGTGGTCGCGCTCCTGGTCGATCGGCGGGGTGAGTTCCACGGGAAGATCGGCCGAGGTTTCGCCCCACTTCACGCGCGCGAACTTGAACACCGCGTAGCCCAGCATCGCCGCGAGCACCATCGCGAGCAGCACGCCCACGGTCGCCGCATCGGCCTGGGCCGGGTTCGTGAAGGCGAGCGAGATGACGAGCAGGGACACCGTGAAGCCGATGCCGGACAGGGCCGCGCCGCCCATGATCGAGCCGGGGCCCACGCCGTCGGGCAGGGTGCCGAGGCCCATGCGGATCGCGAGCCACGTGCCGAGCGAGATGCCCACGAACTTGCCGATCACGAGGCCCGCCACCACGCCCCACGTGACGCTCGAGGTCATGGCCTCGCCGAGGGTGTCGCCGCCGAGGTTCACGCCGGCGTTCGCGAGCGCGAAAATCGGCACGATCACGAGCGAGCTGGGCCCGCGTAGCGCCACGTGTAGGCGCTCGTTGACGGAAATTGAGCGGGCGAGGCCGCGCGAGGCGGTGCGGGCCACGTCGGCATCGGGGGACTGCCAGAAGTCGCGGAACGCCTCCCCGGCGCTCTGGACGTGGGCGCGGCCCGTCGCGTAGGCGGGCACGAGCAGGCCCGCCACCATGCCCGCGAGAGAGGGGTGGATGCCCGATTCGAGCGTGGCGAGCCACAGAACGATGACGACCGCGACGTAGGGCGAACTGCGCCACTGGCGGGAACGGCCCAGCAGGTACAGGGCCACGAGGCACGCGAGCGCGAGCAGCAGCGGCGCGATCCGCAGATCCTCCGTGTAAAAGACGCCGATGATCGAGACGGCGAGAAAGTCATCCACGACCGTGAGGGTCAAGAGGAACACCCGCAGCTGGTTGGACATCGCGGGGCCGACGAGGGCGAGCGCCCCGAGCAGGAACGCGGTATCGGTGCCGACGACGGCGCCCCACCCCTCCGCGGCGTCGCGCCCCGCGATCGCGAGGTAGATGAGGGCGGGCACGGCGACGCCGAGCGCCCCGGCCACGAGCGGGACGAGCGCCTTGCGGCGGTCGCGCAGCGAGCCCACCGCGAACTCCTGGCGCACCTCGAGGCCCACCACGAAGAAGAAGATGACCATGAGGCCGTCGTTCACCCAGTGGTGCAGGCTCAGGTTGAGGTTCGCCTGCCCGAGCGTGATCCCAAGGTGGGTCTCCCACAGCTCCACATACGAATGCGCCCACGGCGAGTTTGCCCAGGCCAGCGCCACGAGCGTGACCACGACGAGCAGCAGGGCGCTGCCCGATTCCGTCCGAAGCCGGTCAATGATCCCCTGAAAACCCCGCCGCATGTGCTTTCCCCTCGTGAAGACAGTGATGCCTCAGAGAGTAATACCAGCGGGGTGTGACGCGCTATGCAGGATTAGGCGTTCGCGTCCTTGTCGGGGTCGTCGCTCACGTATTCGCCGGTCGAGTAGTCGAACTCGATCACGTTGCCATCCTCGTCGGTGCGGGTGTACCACCCCGTCACCTCGTCGGCCGTCGAATCGAAGGCCGCGCCCGCCGCCCGCTCCGAATCCGGGGCCGTGGGGCTCACCGACAGCTCGAAGTTGTCGCCGTAGTCCTCGATGCCGTGCACGATCGCGTTCGAGATCGCGGCCTTCTCGAACTGGCGGCGAATGATGAACGGATCGGTGCGCATCTCCTTGAACAGTGCCACGGCCATGAGCACGAGCACCACGCTGAACGGCAGCGCCGTGATGGTGATGAGGTTCTGCAGGCCCTGCAAGGCGTTCGAGCCGCCCATGAGCAGCATAACCACCGCGATCCCGGCCATCGCCACCGCCCAGAACGCGGTGATGAGGCGCCGCGGCTCCGGGTTGCCCTTCTGGCTCAGCTGACTGTTGACGAGCGAGGCAGAATCCGCGGTCGTGATGAAGAAGATCGCGAGCATGACCATGACCACGGGCGCGACGAACTCGGCGCCGGGCAGGTAGTCGAGCACGAGGAAGAAGACGTCGGCCGCCGCGGGAAGGTTCTCCGGGTCATCACCCGGCACGAGCGTGCCGTATTCGCGCTGGAGCCACACGGCGGTGCCGCCGAGGATCGTGAACGCGAGGATGATGATGCTGCTCGGGATGAGCAGCACGCCGAACACGAACTGGCGCACGGTGCGGCCGCGGGAAATCTTCGCCACGAACACGCCCACGAACGGCGCCCAGCTCACCCACCACGCCCAGTAGAACGTGGTCCACGAGCTGAGGAACTGGCGCACCTCGGGCGAATCGGCGGTCGTGGCCGCGAGCATCTCGGGGGCGTTCACGGCGTAGCTCATGATGACGCCGGGAATGATGTTCATGAGGAACACCGTGGGGCCCACGACGAAGAAGAACAGGGCGAGGCCCACCGCGAGCGCCATGTTGACGTTCGAGAGCATCCGAATGCCCTTGGCCACGCCCGAGACGGCGGAGATGATCGTGCCGATCGTGAGGATGACGATGATGATGAGGGCAGCGGTGTTGACGCCGGGCGACCAGCCGGTGACGAGCTCGAAGCCGCGTCCGATCTGCAGGGCGCCGATGCCGAGCGAGGCGGCCGTGCCGAACAGGGTCGCGATGATCGCGAGGCCGTCGATGAAGCGGGCGCCGAGCGAGTTTGAGTCCCCGCCCCACAGGGGCGTGAGGATCGAGCTCATGAGCGGCACGCGGCCGCGGCGGAAGGAGACGTAGGCGACCGCGAGGCCGACGATGGCGTAGATTGCCCACGCGTTGACGCCCCAGTGCAGGGCCGACTGCGCGAGCGCGCCCTTGACCGCCTCGACCGTGGCGGGCTCGTACAGGCCCTCCATCGGGCTCACGTAGTAGGTGAGGGGTTCGAGGGGGCCGAAGAAGATGATGCCGATCCCGATGCCGGCCGCGAACAGCATCGCTGCCCACGACGCGGTCGAATACTGCGGCTTCTCGTCGTCGAGGCCCAGCGGGATGCGCCCGAACTTCGAGCACGCGATGACCACGAGGAACACGACCATGCCGATCGCCACCGAGTTGAACAGCCACCCGAGGTTCGTCATGACCCAGCCGAGCGCGGCCGTGGAGTATTCGAGCACCTGCGGCGGGTTGGCGATGCCCCACGCGACGAACGCGATGACGGCCAGGCCGACGGCGGCGATGATGCCGCGATCCACGCCGTAGCGGACCTTCTGATCCTCGATGGACACGCCGGGCACGAGCGCCGGGTGAATCCCGTGGGGGTATTCGGTGATGTCGCGGAAGAAGCGCGAGGCGCGGGTGCTTGTTCGCGGCGTGTCGGGCGTGCTCATAGTTCTCCCTGGGGTGTGCCAGATTTTGGAGTGGATCGTGGGCGGTGGCTACGCTACCGAGGTTCGCCCACACCCCGCGGGAAAATAGCGTTTTCCGTGGTCAGAGACACGCGGCGGCCCGATGAGGCCGAGCTTGGTGCTAGTTTCTGCATCCACCGAAGTACATCTCGTGACTAGCGGTGTCGTTTGAGCCGTTGGAGTTTGCTGTGGAAGGAACGGCGGTGGTGAGGGACAAGCGTGTGGACTGCCCGGTGACAAAGCCACCAATATCCATGATGATGTCCAGAGTCCACGTCGTGTTGGGCGGCATCGGGTTCACCAGCGTCAGGACAATCGTGCCGTACCGTCCCCCGTTGGTGCTGGTGTTATTTCCCGGCCTGATCACTGCCGTGGAGTTCGCGGCCAGGGTGCCACTCCATGTCGGAGTCGTCGACCCACCCGAATACTGGACCGTAAAAACTGACCCTGGCTGAAGCGACGTCGACGCATTGTTTGTCGAGACAGTGAACGGGATCCTATTCAGCGTTCGCGAGGCATCAGTGCATACCGTCTTGCCCACAGTGATGTCCTGAAAGGAAGAAGCGTACGCCGGTGCTGCTGAGGCAACCACGAGGGTAGGGGTGGTCCACACGAGGCCTCGAGCGACAGCACGCCGAGTCGGCATGCTCGAGCGAGCACCCCCACCGCCTGCGCTCTGCTGCGTCGTCGAGGGCGCGATGGGTCGCGCAGACTTGCCTGTCCGTGACATGGTCTCTCCTAGAGGGAACGTTTCATCCGCACAAGCCTAACCTTGCGGTTCACGAAGCGGCGGCTATAGTGACTCGTCGCAAATGACGGGTATGTTGCCGGAATGTTGGATGCACGTAGGATTGCGCTCCAGAGCCCGGAGCCTAGCCGGACTTCCCTGTAAGGTTGTGAACGCGGTCTTCCCCAGTCATAGTGTCTTTCGAAGCCAGGCGATCTCAAGGATCGCGCAGGATGGCAGCGTGTTGATGAGGTTCTCCGCGAGGCGGCGTCCCTGGTTGAGGGGTGGGTTGGGGAAGACTGCGCGGAGGTCCTGTACGCACTCGTAGTCGACCTCGGTTGCGACCTGTCTGGGCTGGGCCGCGAACGCGCTGGCCAGATGGGTCTGCTGGTCCTTGGTGAGGCGTTCTCGCCAGGCGCGAAGGATGTGGCGGATTCCGTAGAGCGAATCACCGTGCTGCCGGGATTGCCAAGTGTCTCCTACTGGATTCGGCGGCGCACGTCATCGTCCGCGCCGGTGGCGTCTTCGAAGTGGCTATCGATCACGTTCTTGCACCCCTGAGATGGGTCCAGCGTCATGATCTCCCCAATCGAGGTGCGTTGGTTGAGTCAGTCGCGATAGACCGTCCTGGACTGACCGTGTACGAGATGGAGAAGCTTGGCCGTCGGTTGGGGTCTGGGTCAGGTCGACCATCCTGGTGAGATCCTTCGATCCGCTCCGGCTGGCCCGCCCAGGGCGCATCGATCACCTCAACCATCACGTGACTGTGACCTGTGGCGATGATTCCGAAGCAGGGACAACCGAAGACCGGATCGCAGAACTCCAGCTTGAGCATCAGGCCCGGCAGAGCCTTTGTGACTTCAAACAGCTGAAGTCTGGGGAAGCCAATGGGCGGAGGTCGCATCGATCGAAAGCGGCATGGCATACGCAAGTGATGGGCATAGTTGAAGTCTTGGTGCGAGCCAGAGGCAAGAGTCCGCTCACCACCGAGGACCTCGACGGCTATCCCCAGATTTTCCGCACCACCAGCGCGCCCACGCTCAACATCCGAAGAACCGACATACCCGATTGCTCGTCGCAGCGTGTCACAGGCGTTGAATGGCGCGATTAACTATCGGGAAACCATAAGGCTCCAAAAGGAAAACTCAGAATGTCGCTCAAAATGCGGCCGAAAGAGCTAATCTAGAATGGCAGATACTTGCAACCCGCTTGCTGTGGGTAGCGACAATCACTAAGCTGCCATCCTCCATAAATTCTTTGAAGAGCTCCAGGACAAGATGTTCATTTGCCTCATCCAGCGCTCCAGTTGGTTCATCGGCAAGAATGACCGAGGGAGACTTAACTATCGCCCGGGCAATCGCCACCCTCTGGGCCTCACCACCAGACATGAGACGGACTGGGGTGTGCAAAAGGCGTCCCACCCCCACACGCTCAAGAGCTTTAGTGGCGGCGACCTTCGCAGAGGCGCGGGATCCTACATGCCCAAGAACAACATTCTGTAGAGCGGTGCGTTCTCGCAAAAGATCGTAATGTTGCGTGATGATGCCGAACTCCTCTTTTCGGATCCTGGACATTTCAATCTCCTTGCGAGGCACTAACCGTCCATCTATCCGGTACTCACCTCCATACTTAAGATCGAGGCCAGCTATGACGTTGAGGAGTGTACTCTTGCCCGCACCACTGCGCCCTAAAATTGCGAGAGATGGGGTATCCTTCCCGACCTCAAGATCAACCTCCCTGAAGAGCTCACGCTTGCCGCCGTTGGGTTCCGCGAACGACTTGCTTAGCGACTTAAGATTCAACTGTTTCAAGCTATGTACACTCCGTTTCGGAATCTAGAACATATGTATAACGAGACTAAAACATCTGCGAGGGCGAGTGTAACCAGAACAAAAAGTACGCCAAGAACTGCGCTTGATCCGGAACTCGGTAAGGCGACGTATATCGAAACGAATAGGCAACCAGCGAGAAGCCAGTCGAGCAACGTCATTGCGAGAACGCGCCAATTGAGCGAGTTGCCAGAATCTCCGAGCTTCCACCTTATTTTCATGGTGCTCGCCCTGCGTCTAGCGATGAACTTGCTTATGTTTAGCAGAGCGAGAAGGGTGCACAGGGTCACAGCAGCCATGAGCGAGACCAAAAGCGCTTGATTTTCGATTAGTATCGATCGCGTTAAAGAGTACTGCGTAAGATACTGGGGCACGTCGATGAAAGCGTACTCATCGAAGCCTGCTCGTTGCGAGAAAGATTCAACCCTGCGTAACACATGTTCAGACGGGAGATCTTTTGGTGCCGCAATGTCCGCGTTGAGCATGGCGAATGCCAAGATCCCAAAAAAGCCTAGATCGTCGAGTTCAGTTGCCTGCAGTGCTGGAGGATAGGGTATGATCATATAGTCATCGAGAAAAAAGTTGTTGGTATTCTTGAAAAACATTGAGCTGTTCTTCGAAAGGAATCCAACCACCCTAAATGTGACCCCCTTTGAATACAAGGCTCCGTCCAGGGTGTCGCCGACGGAGTAAATTCCTGTATAGTTATGGCCTAGCAAGATAGGAATCTCGGAATCCGAGTAATCGATTGCGCCCCAGGCGATGCCCGAGCCGTCAGAAATGGTGAGTCCGTAGAAGTCGAAGACATTCTGGTTCATCTGCATCGAAAGCACATCTAGTGTCGGCTTTCCTGTTCCGGGATCGACGTAGAAGCCTCCTGCATCAGGGTTGTCGGAGCGCCATGCATCGAATCTCATGCCGCCTGCGAAGTCCAAAATTGGTACTGGTTGGTCAAAAGCGGACAGTAGAGTGAGTGTCGAACTTGCGTTGAGAAAGTTATAAAACTTTGCAATTGATTCAAGTGACTGGGGATCCTGACGCTTCTGTTCGAAGGCGCCGGGATCTGTCACAGAATCGGTGATACTGTAGAGATTGCGGTTATTTGATTCGCCAAACTGTGAGTTGACGGCTGAGTCCGTCGATTCTGTGAAGCTTATAACTGAGTAGGCGCTCGCCAAGAAGAGGGTCGTAATGAACGCTTTTAAAAGGGTGGCGAGCCCGTTACGGCGAACATCAAAGAATATTTCCATCTCTAAGATTGCGACTTTCTGCGCAGAGAGCTCAAGATGAGCGCAATAAGTGAAGTGGTCATGAGCGCGCCAACTGCTGCCAAATACGTTCGCGTATCGAAGGTTGTGGGCTGCGACATGTAAGATATCGCGCCGACACATGTTGAAGCTACAAAACCTAAAGCCGCGAACATTGCACCTCTTGCAAACTGCAATCGGTAGATGTTCGATCCAGTGATAATCGCAACCCTGTCGCGCATCTTATACCATTGTCCAAACAGTATGCCAGTTAGCAAAGAACAGATTGGCAATAATATAGCCACCAAAGTGAGCATCAAGGGCGCTACAGCGTCCACTGAGGTGCGTCTCGATAGGCCTTCACGCTTTTCGGATTGAAAATCGAACTGATTAGCCAAGTTTGCCGCATCAGGCCCGTCGATCACAAAGGTCCCGGGCTGCTGTACTTCTACCGTACTTGGATCGTATATAATCACCATGTTCCCGAGAAGGCTCGCATCTTGCGAGCCCAATCTAGCGGCGATAGGTGTATCGTAATCGCTGGCCATATACTGAGCTAATACTTCACTGCCCACCAAGGCTCCCGGTCGCTCATCGTTAACGAGCCAACTTGTGTCATGCGTTGGAATTTCGCCCTGTAGGCCGCCGGTGGCAGCAAGGAACTGAATGCTCGGATCATCTGGGCTCGGCACAAAGATCGCAACTTTGAGTCCGTCGCGCTTCGCGGCTATCAAGGCTTTAGGTGGAGAGCCATTCACTGCGAGCGCGCTTGGCGAGTACCCAGAATTTGCTTCACGTAGCAAAGCAGATTGGGCTGTCAGATACATCAGGGCCATCGCTGCCAGCGAAAATATTAGTAGGTGTAGAAAGAAGATTCTTACAATAGGGGGTATGCGCAAATCTCTGTCCCAACATTGAGAGGGCGCCATTTGGCGCCCTCTCGTTCGTTTAATAGCGTTCCTACTTCCCGTAATAAGTTTTTGCCGAACCGGGACTTTCAAGATTGCCACTTAGGAGGTAGTAGGGCTTCCACGGAGAAACGGCTTCAGTTCCATTATTCCCCCATTTGCGACCCGAATCTCCAGTGACCTTTTTGCCTTTCTCTAGTCGCGCACGCGTGTAGTGGTACTGGCCGACCCAAGTCGTCCACCCGTGAGCACGCTTGTTCGTCGTGCCGCGAATAGTCTTCTCTTCGGCTTTGCCTGTATGCTTGACATTCGAACGGAAAGAAATTTCAGATGGTGCACTGTTGCTGCTAGCGTCTTCATCCCACCCCAGGGTTTCAGCGTTAGCGTTTGCCGCCAGTCCGAGAACCAATGCAGCTGAGAATCCAAATGCAACAGCAGTGTTGATAAGTTTCTTCATGGTTGTACATCTCCGTAGCATGGTAAAAGCGCAGACCCTCCGCGCTATGGTCTACAGCTCTGTAGGTCGTGTGTTGTGGTATGCAGGGTCTACCCGCAGCGTACGGGCAATGTGCGCGGCGTGTCAAGGAAAAGTTCAGCGGAAGCCCTTCGGGCACTGGAGATGCATGTCAGTGGCGGACTCTCATAGAGGTGTTGCGGCTCTTCTTGGGTATGCCACGATAGACACGTGAGTTCCCCACCCTCCCTGCCACCCGCCCCCACCCGGCGCGCGGAAATCGCCACGGGCGTGCGGATGTCGGCCGGTGCGGGGCTCGGCATGTTCCCGCTCGGGATCGCGTTCGGCCTGCTCGTGGTCCAGTCGGGCCTGCCGTGGTGGATGGCGCCTGCCCTGAGTATTTTCGGCTACGCAGGCTCGCTCGAACTCCTGCTCATCGGCCTCATCACTTCGCTGACGCCCGTGGCCACGATTGCGCTCACCACGCTCCTCGTGAATTTCCGGCACGTGTTCTACGCCTTCTCCTTCCCGCTTGCCACAATCAAGAACCCGCTCGCGAAGGTGTACTCGATGTATGCACTGACCGACGAGGCGTATGCGATCACCGCCGCGCACCCCGAGGGCTGGAGTCCGTGGCGCCTCATCGCCCTGCAGGCCTCGCTCCAGGCGTACTGGGTGGGCGGCGGGCTCGCCGGGGTGAGCCTCGGGGCGCTCCTTCCCGGACCCATCCGCGGCCTCGACTTCGCGCTGTGCGCCCTGTTCATCACGCTCACGCTCGACGCGTGCCGCACGAAGGCCCAGGTGCCCTCCCTGCTGCTCGGCGCGGCCAGCTTCGGCGTCGCCCTGCTGCTCGTGCCGAACCAGCCGCTGTTCGCGGGCCTGCTCGGCTTCCTGCTCACCCTTCTCGTGCGCTACCTCCTCGCCGCCCGCCGCGTGCGCCCCCTGCCGACGGAGGCCCTGCATGACTGAGCTGAACCCGTGGTACCTGGCCGCCGTGCTCGTCACGATCCTCGCGATCACGTTCGCTCTGCGCGCCCTCCCGTTTGCGATCCTCGAGCCGCTGCGCGCCTCCGGCATCGTGCGGGCGATGGCCCTGTGGATGCCCGCCGGGATCCTCGTAATCCTTGCGCTCACCACGTTCCGCGGCGCCCTGCTGGCCGAGCCCCACGCGGTCCTGCACGCCGTCCTCGCGGCGGCGGTCACCATCGTGGTCCACCTCTGGGGCGGGCGGCGCACCCTCCTGAGCATCGGCGCGGGGACCCTCACCTACGTCCTGCTCGTCAACCTGCTGTAGCCCCGCCGGATGGGCAGAGGTCCCCTGTGATGGGCCCTCCAGGGTGAGCTATCACGGCTCAGCGTGGCACTTTCGTCCCACCATCGGCGGCAAGCTCGTAATCTAAGGGGCATGACGGATACAGCGCACACCACCATCACAGTCGATCTCGCCATTCTCGGGTGGGGCAAAGCAGGCAAGACCCTCGCCGCCGACCTCGGGTCCAAGGGCACGCGCGTCGCGGTGATCGAACAGTCCTCCATGATGTCCGGCGGCACGTGCATCAACATCGGCTGCGTGCCCACGAAGGCGCTCGTGCACCAGGCCGACGTGGCCCGGACCCTGCGCGCGGGGGCGGCGGAAACTGGCGCAGACGAGGCCGCTCAGTTCCGTCGCGGCGTCGCGGCGCGCGACTCCCTGATCGACCGCGTGCGCGCCGCGAACTTCTCGATGCTCGACACCGTGGAGCAGGTCATGCTCGTTCAGGGCCGCGCGCGGATGCTCGCCCCCGAGGGCGAGACCTACCGCATCGAGGTCACCCAGGGCGGCGAGAGGCTCGTGGTCGAGGCGCCCACGGTGGTCATCAACACCGGGGCCGTGCCGGTGATCCCGGGCGACATCGCGGGCATCGACGACTCGATCCGGGACGGCGGCGCCGCCATCGCGCTCGACGGCGTGGCGGAGATGGCCACGGCCGAGCGCGGCATCCTCACCTCCACGACCATCCAGCACATCGACCCCCTGCCCGCCCAACTCGTCATCATCGGCGGCGGGCCGATCGCGCTCGAGTTCGCCTCGATCTTCGCGGGCTTCGGCTCGAAGGTGAGCATCCTCAACCGCTCCGAGACGATCCTTGGTAACGAGGACGCCCCCGTGCGCGACGCGGTGCGCGAGGTCCTCGACGGCGAAGGCGTGCGCATCATCGATCACGCCCACACCCACGAGATCACGGGGGATGCGAGGAACGGCGACTTGGCCGTGCGCGTCAGCGTCGCGGGTACGGAGCAGAGTATCGCCGCCGACGCGGTGCTGCTCGCGGTGGGCCGCGCCCCCGCGACCGTGGGACTCGGGCTCGAGAACGCGGGCATCGCCCTCGGCGAGCGGGGCGAGGTGCGCGTGGACGAGTACCTGCGCACGAGCGCCCCCGGGGTCTACGCGGTCGGCGATGTCAACGGCGGCCCGCAGCAGACCTACGTGTCGCTCGACGATTACCGGATCGTGCGCGACCAGCTCGCGGGCACGGGCACGAGGTCCGTCAAGGATCGCGTCGCGGTGCCCACCACCATCTTCCTCACCCCGCCGCTGTCCGCCGTCGGCCTCACGGAAAGCGCCGCGCGCGAGCAGGGCTATGCGATCCGCACGGCCACCGTGCCCGTGGCCCAGGTGAAGGCGATGCCGCGCCCGAAGGCGATGGGGGATACCCGCGGCCTCATCAACGTTGTCGTGGATGCGGACACTGACCTGATCCTCGGCGCGAGGCTCTTCCACATCGACAGCCAGGAGGTCATCAACCTCGTGGCTCTCGCGATGAGGACCGGCGTGAGCGCGAGCGCTTTGCGTGACGGCATCTGGACGCATCCCTCCAGTACAGAGGCGCTCAACGAGGTGCTGGGCCAGCTGCGGCCATGAGGTGACCACTAGGACGCCTTACGGCCGGATTATTTTCGACCGCGTGGTAGGTCGGGGTACGATGTGACTATCTTTCGTAGGTGAGACACGAGGTGACAATGCGTGGGACCGAAGCGCGCGCGCCGCGTGGAATCGCGGGGGGGGGGCGTTGGATGACCGCGGATAACGCTTCGGTGGATCTCCTCGCCTCCCGCGCCTCACCCGTGACCCCCGTCGAGGCGCCCGCTGATCGCCTCACGAAGAAGAAGGCGGTCACCCTCAAGGACGTCGCCTCCGCGGCCGGGGTGTCGCTCGCCACCGCGTCCTTCGTGCTCTCCGGCCGCGACGGCAGCCAGTCCTCGGGCTCGGAAGCCACGAAACGCAAGGTCAGGGCCGCGGCCAAGAAGCTCGGGTACACCCCCAATCGGTACGCGCGGGCCATGCGCACCGGCAAATCCAACGCCATCGTGCTCGCGCTCGGCACCATCTCCGATCCGTGGGGCCACGCCCTCACGCGCGCCGTCCGCACCGCCGCCCTGCCGAAGAACCTCTCGACCGTGGTCCTCACCGACGACACCTGGTACGCGTTCCTCACCGGGTATGCGTCCGACGCCGCCCTCGTCTCCGGCGTCGATCACCAGGCCGACGGCATCGAGCGCACCCGCACCCTGGCGCGCTCGGGCATCGAGATCGTGGCCCTGTCGGACGTCCTCGACGCCGAAGGATTCGATGTCATCTCCTCGAGCGCCCTTCCCGCGATCACGAAGGCGTATCGGCGCTTGCGCACCCGCCACCCCTCGGTGGCCATGCTGACCCGCACCCGGTCCCAGGACTCGACCCACCCCCACGCCGCGCGCACGCGCGCCTTCCTCGACGCCGCTCGCGCGTGGGGCGATGACCCGTCGGCCCAGAACCTCGTGCGCAGCGCCGGGGCCTCCCGCGCCGATACCTACGCTTTCTGCCTGGACCTGCTCATGCGCAAGGACCGGCCCACCGCGGTCATCGCGATGAGCGCCCACCTCGCCCAGAACCTCGCCTTCGCCGCCTCCAAGCTCGGCGTGCGCGTGCCCGAGGATCTCGAGATCATCTCGATGGGCACGATCGCCGAAGCGCAGAACGCGGGCGAGGCCATCAGCCACTACGGGGTGAGCAACGTGTTCGACCGGATGGCGGGGATCGTTGTGGGCCGGGCGCTTGCCCGCCAGGACGCCCCGTATCGGCGGCACGTGTTTGAATGGGAGTTCTTCGAGGGAGCGACGACGCTCCCCGCCGCCCCCGCCGTCTGAGGAGTGCCCCGTGAACAGCGCCCGCTACGACTTCGAGACCCTCATCGACCGCACGGGCACCGGGTCGTACAAGTGGGAATCGATGCGCGAGGCCAACCCGTGCGTGCCCGAGGGCACCGTGCCCGTCTCCGTCGCCGACCTCGATCTCCCGCTCGCCCCCGAAATCCGCGACGGCCTCATCGACTACCTGAACAGCGGCGTGCTCGGCTACACCCACCCGCACGACGGTTTCCTCACCGCCATCCAGAACTGGTGCGAGCGCCGCCACGACTGGGCCATTCAGAGCGAGTGGATCGCGCCCGTGCCCGGCGTGGTCACCGGCATGTACGCGAGCATCCGCGCCGCGAGTGCGCCCGGCGACGGCATCATCCTCATGACCCCCGCCTACCCGCCCATGTTCGATGCGATCGGCGGGACCGGGCGGCGCCTGCGGGACGTGCCGCTCCTTTTCGAGGACGGGCGCTACAGCATCGACCTGGACCAAGTGGCCCGCGCCGCCCGCGAAGAGGGCACCACCGCGCTCCTCCTGTGCAGCCCCCACAACCCCACGGGACGCGTATGGACCCGGGCCGAACTCGAAGCCCTCGCCGCGATAGCCCGCGAGCACAACCTCACGGTCATCTCCGACGACATCCACTGGGACCTGGTGCACGAGGGCCACACGCACATCCCGTTTCCCACCCTGGGCAGCGACGCCGCCGAGCGCACCATCGTGCTGAGCGCCCCCTCCAAAACGTTCAACATCCCCGGCCTCGTCACGAGCTACGCCCTCATTCCCAGCCCCGACCTCCGCGCCCGCTTCACGGCCGAACTCGCCGCGTGGGGCTTCCACTTCCTGCCCTCGATCGGCATCACCGCGACCGACATCGCCTACACCTCCGGCGAAGGCTGGCTCGACGCCTTCCTGGACTTTGTGGCGCACAATGACCGCATGAGTCGCGCCTTCTTCGCCGCCCACTTCCCCGAGGTCGTGATCCCCCCGCTCGAAGGCACCTACCTCCAGTGGCTCGACTTCCGGGCCCTCGGGATCGCCCCCGCCGAACTGGCCCGCATCCACCGCGAAGAGGCCTGCGCGTTCTTCGACGACGGCGCCCGCTTCGGCGGCCCCGGCTTCGAACGCCTCAACCTCGGCACCCCCACCCGCAGCCTCGAAGCGATCCTCGAACGGCTCCGCCGCGCGCACGGACGGTAAGTCCCCGCCCATGGGCATAGGCTAAACCCATGACTGAGACTGCACACACCACCACCCGCCGCATCGGACGCCTGAACGTCAGCCCCATCGGACTCGGCGCGATGCCGCTGTCCATGGGCAGGGGAGACGCGAAGAGCACCGACGAGGCCCGCGCCGTCATCGCCGCCGCCCTCGACGCCGGAATCACCCTCCTGGACACCGCCGACATCTACGCCCCGAGCTTCGACACCACGGGCCACAACGAGCGCGCCGTCGCCGACGCCCTCACCGCCTACGCCGCCGAACACCCCGACTTCGACCGCTCCGCCATCACCGTCGCCACCAAGGGCGGCATCACTCGCTCCGCGGGCGAAAAGTGGGGCCGCGACTCCTCCGTCGGCTACCTCCGCACCGCGGTCGTCAAGTCCAAGCGCAACCTCGGCGTCGATGCCATCGACCTCTACTACCTGCACCGACCCGACCGCACCCGCACCTACGCCGAAGCCATCGAGACCCTCGCCGTCCTCAAGGACGAGGGCCACATCCACAACATCGGCATCTCCAACGCGAGCGTCGAAGAAATCGAGATTGCGCTCGACGTGCTCGGCGACGGCAACCTCGCCGCTGTCCAAAACGAGTTCTCGCCCCGCTTCCACCACACGAGCTACCCCGAGCTCCAGTTCTGCGCCGAGCACGGCATCGCCTTCGTGCCGTGGTCGCCGCTCGGCGGCACCGGCGGCGGCGCCGCCGCCGTCGGCGAGCGCTTCCCCGCGATCGCCCGCCTGGCCGAACGCTACGGCGTGAGCCCGCAGCAGGTCGTGCTCGCGTGGGAGCTCTCGCTCGGCGATCACGTCATCCCGATCCCTGGCGCCTCCCGCCCCGCATCCATTGAGGACAGCGCAAAGGCCCTCCAGCTCGAGGTGAGCCAGGAGGACCTTCGCGACCTGAGTGGCGCCCTGCTCGGGCGCTAAAACCTACTTCTGGAAGCGCTCGCGGGCAGTCCGAGCAATATCCTCGGCCTGCTCGCGGGCCTGCTGCTGCGCTCGGCGCGCCCGCTGGGCCGCCTGCTCACGCGCCCGTTGGCGGGCATCCTTCGACTCCGTGTCGCCATCGCCATCGGCGGGCTCGACGGGGCTCGGGTCGCCGTTGATGACGTCGTCGGCCACCTGCGCCTGCAGGAGCGCCGAACGGATCTCTTCGCCCATCGAGCCCACGCTGCCCGGGTTCGAGGGGAGGAACAGGACGTTGCTGCGGCCGTTGCGGGCCACGTCCTGCATCGTGTCGAAGTACTGGGTCATGAGCAGCAGCTGTTCGGCCGTGCCCTCGATGCCCACGCGGCGCAGCATTTCGTACTGCTCCGCGATACCCATCGCGATGGCCTTGCGCTGCGCGGCCACACCCTCACCCTGAAGGCGCTTGGATTCGGCCTCGGCTTCGGCCTGGGTCACGCGCTTGATCTTGTCGGCTTCCGCGAGCGACTGCGCGGCCACGCGGTCGCGCTGGGCCGCGTTGATCGAGTTCATCGAATCGCGCACGCGCTGATCCGGCGAGATGTCCTGGACCAGGGTGTTGACGATGTTGAAGCCGAACTCCTGCATCCGCGTGGACAGCGTGGCTTCGACCGAGCGGGCGATGTCGTCCTTCGATTCAAACGCCTGATCGAGATCCAGGCCGGACAGCGCGGAGCGCACCGTGTCGAACACGTAGGAACGGATCTGCGCCTCGGGGTTCGACAGGCGGTAGTAGGCGTCCTGCACCGACTCTTCGCGGATCACGTACTGGACGGCCACGGGGACGGTCACGAACACGTTGTCCTTGGTCTTGGACTCGATGTTCACTTCCAACTGCTGAATGCGCAGCGAGATCGGGCGGGTCAGCGTGTCCACGAACGGGGTCTTCGTGTTGAGGCCGGGCTTGGCCACGCGCTGGAACTTGCCGAAGCGCTCCACGATGACGTTTTCCTGGGTCTTCACGGTGAAGAAAATGGAGGTGCGCAGGCCCCCGAACAGCATGGCGCCAATGACGATGACGGCGACGATGAGGCCGATCGCGCCAACGCCGAGTCCGACGAGTGCTTCCATGAATGGCTCCCCTTTCAGGAGGTGATGAGACTACGAGGCATCGAGGGCCCGCTCGATGGCGCGGGCGATCCGATGCGGAGGAATGGGCGGGGCGAAACGGCGAATGACCTCCCCGTCGCGGCCCACGAGGAACTTCGTGAAGTTCCAGGCGATGCGGCCACCGAGCACGCCACCCTTTTGGGCGGTGAGCCACGAAAACACCGGGTGGGCATCGGGGCCGTTGACGTCGATTTTAGAAAACATGGGAAAGGTGAGCTGGAAGGTCGTGGAGCAAAAGTCCGCGATCTCCTCATCCGTGCCCGGCTCCTGCCCCCGGAACTGGTTGCACGGAAAGCCCAGCACGGTGAAGCCCCGGTCCCGATAGGTCGCGTAGAGCTTTTCCAGGCCGTCGTATTGCGAGGTGAAACCGCATTCGCTCGCGGTATTGACCACGAGGCACACCTGCCCCCGATACTCCGAGAGCGCCACCTCGCGTCCATCGATGCTGCGGGCGGTCAAGTCGAACAGGCTCACGAATCGGGCCTCCCCTTCTGCCGTGGCTTTCGACATGGGCGTGGTGTGTACCGCGCCATCGTATCGGGTGGGGCTACACGGTGGCTGTGTGGGCGGCAAGGAAGGCGTCAATATCGGCGCGGTGCGGCGCCGTGATCGGCCCCTTGCGCGTCACCTTGATCGCCGCGCCCGCGTTCGCGCGCCGCGCCGCGAGGACCCACGGGGCGCCGAGCGCGCGCTCGCCGAGCAACAGGCCCGTGTGCGTATCGCCCGCGCCGTTCGTATCCACCGGCACCTGCGGGAAGCCGGGCACGGCGGTAGTGCGCCCGTCCTCGTGGACCCAGCAGCCGCGCGGCCCGTCGCGCACGATGATGACCGCGCCGTCCGGCAAGAGCGGGGCGAGCGCGGCCGGGGTGCGGGCGGCGTCGGCCTCGCCCGTGAGGGCCCGCGCCTCGTCGGCGTTCGAGGTCCACACGCCGGTGAGCCCGAGGACCTCGCTGCGCAGCGCCCCCGGGAAATCGGCGAACGGGGCGCCCGGATCCAGGACCACGATGACGCCCGGATCGAGACTCTTCAGCCACGCGAGCAGGGGATCCCGGGTGGGCGGAAAGAGGCTGTAGCCGCTCACGCACACGAGGTCGCCACTCTGGGGATTCAGCGTGCTGAGCGATTTTTCGCTGATGTCCCGTTCGGCGCCGTAGCAGGTCACGAACGTGCGTTCGGCGGAGGGTTCGAGAAAGACGTAGCACGAGCCCGTATCGCGCCCTTCGGTCATGGGGGCGCTGAAGGCCACGCCGTTCTCACGAAGCGTCTCGCGCACGAGGTCGCCGTTGCGGCCTTCGCCGTGGGCGCCGCCGTGGACCGCGCTCGCGCCCGTGCGGGCCGCCGCCACCACGATGGTCACGGCGCCGCCCGCCGTCGCGGTGGGCAGGGCCGCGGCGTTGACGTTGTTGCCCCGTTCGGGCAGGTGCGGCAGTTCGATCGTGATGTCCACGAGGGCCTGGGCGGTGTGCAAAACGCGGGGCATGGCCACGACTCTACTCGCGCGGGCGCCTCAGAACTGCGTGCTGTGGCCCAGCACGAGGAGCGTACCCTCGGGGTCGCGCACGTCCTGGAAGGAACCGAAGTGGGGGATGTGCAGGGGGCGGCCAATGACTTCGCCGCCGTGCTGCACTACGCGCGCGCATGCTTCCTCGAGGTCATCCACGGCGACGGTCACCTGCGAGGCGGCGCGGGCGCCGACGGGGGAGGTGTCGTACCCTTCGTGCTCGTCGTGCAGGTGATCGGGCGACATGTGGGGGCGGGCGCTTCTGGGCATGAGAACGCCGTCGATGCCCTCGGTGCCGCGTCCGGTGCGAATCCCCCAGTAGTCGAGGCCCAGTTCATCGCTCCAGTCGTCGATCACCCACCCGAACACTCGTCGGTAAAACGTGGCGAGGCGGGGGAGATCATTCCCGGCAATCTGAAAGAGAACCACGCGGCCAATGCTTGCCCGGGTGATCCCCCGGTGCGGCACCACCGCCGGATATCGGGGATCCGGAGCGTGAGAAATGGTGCCGATGGAGTGGGAATCGATATGGGGAGAGGGGGAACGGCTCATGGTGAGGTCCTGGCATGGTTGAATGACTGCGGTGCGGGGGCCCACCCCAACCCTACCGCCTACTGACCTTAAGTTCAGGACCTATGTGAATGCCTTGATATGCCGCACTCCCGGCCTCATCGCGACCGATTATGACGGCACGCTGGCCGATTCTGGAGGCCAGATTCCCGCCCCGGTCACCGACGCCTTCGCCCGCGCCCGCGACGCCGGGCTGGCGCTGCTCATCGTCACCGCCCGCCCACCCCGGTGGCTCACCCACCTGGCCCCGCTCGTCGGCGAGGACGCCATCATCGTGGCCGGCAACGGCGCCTTCGAATACGCGCCCGCGACCGGGAGCGTCCGCGTGACCGGCGGCTTCACCCCCGCCGAAACTCTCGCCATCGTCGAGCGGCTGCGGGAGATCCCCGGCATCGCCCTGTCCGCCGAACGCGCGAGCGGCCCCTGGCGCGACGCCCACTACCCCGTGAGTGAGCTTCCCATGGCGAGCGGCTGGGTGCGCGGCCCGCGGGTCGGGGCCGACGAGGTCGTGGCCCCGCTCGAAGAGCTTCCCGATACCGCCGGGAAGATCCTCGCCCGCTCGAGCACGCTCAGCGCCGACGAGTTCCGCGCCCGTGTCCGCATCCTCGTGGGTGATCGCGCGAGCCTGCACATCTCCACCGACGACGCGCTTGCCGAACTGAGCCCGCCCACCCTCAGCAAGGCCACGGCCCTGGCGCGGATCGCGCACGCGCGCGGCATCCCGCGCCACAGCGTGTGGGCCGTGGGCGATATGCCGAACGATGCCCCCATGCTCGCGTGGTCCGCGCTCGGCATCGCGGTGCGCAACGCCCACCCCATCCTGCACGCCGGGGCGCAGGCGATTGCCCCCACGAACGATGAGGCGGGTGTGGCCCACGTGATCGACGCGGCCCTGCGCGCGCGGCGGGGGATAGGCTGATTCCATGAGTCGTGCACTGGGGAATGATGCCGTGACCTGGAGTGACCCGGGCGCCCTGGGCCTTGCCCCGATCATCTCGGTGGGCGAGCTGCGCCGCGAGATCGAGGACCGTGGGCGCGAGGACCGTGAGGACCGCGAGGGCGGAGATGAGGCGCGCGCTGGCGCGCTCGTCCTGGCCGACGTGCGCTGGGCGCCGCCCGGGGCGAACGCGCCCGCGCCGTATGCGAGCGGGCACCTTCCCGGCGCGATCGCCGTGGATGTCGAGCGCCACCTCACGGGCGAGGGCGCGCCCGAGCGGGGCAGGCACCCGTTCCCGAACGAGGACGATTTCGCGGACACCCTCGCGGAGCTCGGTATCGCCTTCGAGGACACGGTGGTGGCCTACGGCGCCGACGATCCCCTCGGTGCCGCCCGCTTCGTGCTCATGCTGCGCCTGAGTGGCGTGCGGGCTGCGGTGCTCGACGGCGGCCTCTCGGCGTGGGTACGCGAGATGGGCGAGGAGGCCCTCGAGACTGAGGAGAGCGTGCGCGAGGCGGTCGAGTTTGACTTCCAGCCGTTCGTGCGGCTCGTCTCGATGGACGAGGTGGCCCATGCGATCCCCACGCGCGGCGCGCTGCTCGTGGACGCGCGCCCCGCGGAACGGTTCGCGGGCAGGGGCGAGACCCTGGATCCTCGCCCGGGGCACATTCCGGGAGCCGTCAACGTCCCTTCTTCGGCGCTGCTGGACGAGGACGGCCGCCTCCACGCGCCCGCGCGGCTGCGCCGCCTCTTCGAGGACGCGGGGCTTCGCCGCGAACGCGTCTGCTTCGCCTATTGCGGCTCCGGCATGGCCGCCGCGCTGAGCGTGCTCGCGATGGATCAGGCCGGTTTCGAGCACGTGTACCTGTATCCCGGTTCGTACTCCGAATGGTCACGCGACGGTGCGCGGGGTGTCGAGGGGGAGCGCGCGGAGGAGGGGGAGTAGCGAGCTACGCGGCGGTGCTGGTTTCGTTCGCCTCACTCTTGCCGACCCGGCGCTGTTCGAGGCTGCTGCGCAACAGGGAATCGACAAGCTCCGAGAGCGTGACGGACTCATCGATCGCGGCGTGCTTGATCTGCGTGATGAGCTCTTGCGGCAATTGGACGTTGAACTGCCGCTTCGTGAGGAGCGAATCGGAAGCGTTCATTTCCACAATCTAACAACCTAGAGCCCGCGGCCCTGGGCCCAAAGGCCCCGGCGCTCGTCATCGCCCGGGCAACAAACGGTGCCGGATTGCCCAAAGTTGCGCCAACCCCGGGCGGGCGCGGCGAAGCGGGTGGCTACGCTCGGGGAATGTTTGCCTCCATCACGATGCCACGCACGACAGCGGGCACGGGCCCGGGCCCGCGTGCGACAGTGCGCCGCGGCCTCGGCCGTGCCACCGTCCGCGCCACCGTCCTCGGCGCCACGCTCGCCCTCGCCACGAGCGGCTGCGGAGCGCTCGGCGTCACCGGCGAGCAGCAGGAGACGGCAGAGTCGCCCGGTAGCGGGCAGTCGGCGGAGGCCGACGGCGAGGAGGCGAAGGACGCCGGAGCCTTCGGTGACGGCGCGTCGGCCCGCCCCTCCCTGGCCCCCGACGGTCTCGGATCGGACACGGAGCGCCCCGCCCCGCCCACGGCGCCGCTGCCCTCGATCCCCGAGTACATGAGCGAACATGCGGGCGGCCCCGTCCCGGAAACCGCAACCGCCGCCCGGGTGCTGCAGGATGGCCCCGGCGGCGCCCGCTACGCCCTCGTGGCGAGCCCCAGCGGCAACATTCAGTGCCGGATCGCGTCGGTCGAGGACGCCACGTGCGTCGCGCACAGCACGAGCGTGCCGCTGCCCGCGGGCGCCACGAGCGGCTACATTCGCGTCTCCGGCACGAGCGTGCCCGGCCTCGAGCAGGCGCCCGCCGACCTCACGGGCCTGCGCCCCGAGGACGGCCCCGAAGCGATCCCCTACGGCGCCGCCGTCCACTACAACGGGGTGGTGTGCTCCTCCAAAGACAGCGGCCTCACGTGCTGGGACGCCACCACCTCGCACGGGGCCTTCCTATCGAAAGCCCGCATCGAGGGGTTCTAGCGCGCCAGCCGTGAGGCCGCTGCCGGTGGTGAGGGACTACTTCTTGCGGAAGCGGTCAAACAGGCCGTGACGGGGGTCGTCGGCCCGCGGGCTCGGCGCCTCGGAGGCCGCCTCCGCCCGCTGGATCGCCTCGAGCTCGATCTGGCCGGTCTGGGTGGTCACGCGCTCGTACACCCGGTCCGCGACCTCGTCGGAAAAGCGGCCGTTGTTGACGTTCTCCATGACCTGCTCGGTCACCTGCTCCGTCACCTGTTCGGCCATGCGATCCGACATCTGTTCGGCCACCTGACCGGTCACCTGATCCACGAGCTCGCGGCGGCGCACCCGCAGTTCGAGCCGCTCGAGGATCCGCACCTCGCGCGTGAGGGCCCGGTACATCGAGATGACCATCGCGACCATGACCACGGACCATGGCAGGGCAGACACGAGGGCGAGGGCCTGCAGGCCGCTCATGCCGTCGGCCCCATCGCCGCCCTGGGCGGCCGCCAGACCGAGGAGCACGGCGGCAATCGCGCCCGAGCTCACGGCCCAGAAAATGCGGGTGATGCGCGGGGGCTCCGGATCGCCGCGGTGGGCGATCATGTCCACCACGAACGCGCCGGAATCGGCGGAGGTGATGAAGAAGATCGTCACGAGGATGATCGCGAGGCCCGACAGCAGGGTCGAGGCGGGGAGCGTCTCGAACAGCTGGAACAGAGCCAGGTTCGTGTCGATGCCGCCGTCGGCGGTCAGGAAGTTCGCGTTCTCGAACATCATCTTGTAGATCGCGGTGCCGCCCATGACGGTGAACCACAGCATCGTCACGAGGGTGGGCACGAGCAGCACGCCGATGATGAACTCACGCACGGTGCGGCCGCGGGAAATGCGGGCGATGAACACGCCGACGAACGGGGACCAGGAGATCCACCAGCCCCAGTAGAACGTGGTCCAGCCGTTCAGCCACGAGGCGCCTTCGTCGCCGAAGAACGGGAAGGTCTGGAAGCTGAGCGACACGAAGTTCTGCAGGTAGGTGCCGATCCCGGACACGAAGTCACGCAGCAGGAACAGCGTGGGGCCCATGATGAGCACGGCCACGAGCAGGAGCGCCGCGAGGCTCAGGTTGAGGTTCGAGAGGAACTTGATGCCCTTGTCCAGGCCCGAGGCCACGGACAGGGTGGCCAGCGCCGTGATGACGACGACCATGATGACCTTCATCCACGGATCATCCGGGAGGATGCCGAGGTGGATGAGGCCGGCCGCGATCTGGTTGACGCCGAAGCCGAGTGAGGTGGCGACGCCGAAGAGGGTGCCGACGATCGCGATGACGTCGATGACGTCGCCGATCCACGTGTTGGTGCGGCGGCCGAGGAGGGGTTCGAGGGCCCAGCGCACGGACAGCGGGCGGCCGCGGCGGTGGGTCGCGTAGGCGACCGCGAGGCCGACGACCACGTAGATGGCCCACGCGTGGAAGCCCCAGTGGAGGAACACCTGCGACATGGCGCGCGGGGCGCGGGCCGAATCGGCGAGGCCCTCAATGTTCGGCGGCGGGCTCGAGGCGAAGAACGTGAGGGGTTCGGCGGCGCCCCAGAATACGAGGCCGATGCCCATGCCCGCGGCGAACAGCATCGCGAACCACGAGAACAGCTTGTATTCGGGCTCCTCGTCGTCCTTGCCCAGCTTGATCGAGCCGAGGCGCGAGAACGCGAAGACGAGGGCGGCGATCACGAAGAACGTGGCCACGAGGATGTAGTACCAGCCCACGCTTGAGACGATCGTGGAGTTGATGGCGCCGATGACGCTCGAGAATGGCCCGGGCAGGACCACGGCGAACAGAACGGCCACGATGATGATGGCGGCCGAGGGGTAGAACACTCCCTTGGCGAGCCCGTAGTCGGGGCTTGCCGAGGAGGGGCGTGAACCCTGGGCCCGGGTGGGGCGGTCGGACGTTGTTGTCATGTCTCGTTTCTTTCTGGGGCGCAAAACAAAGGCCCGAAGCCATGCTCGGGCCGTCCTTCGTCACATTCCTTACCACCGTAGGGGATGGCTCCGCCCACGTAAAGCGATGCTGAAAATCCCGTGGGCCGACTCTCAAAGAACCCGCAGAACAGAGGGGTTTTTCACTCTTGGGGAACAGTCGGCGCGACTGTCGAGCCCGTGAGCTGCGGGAGCGCCGCCATAAGGGCGCGGGCCGAATGCTCGGCGGCCACGTCGAGGCCGATATGGAACTCCTCATCGGCGCGGGGGGAACACAGGTCGCTCACCGCGCGGACGGCAAAGAATGGCCGCGAATGCAGAAGGGCGGTGTGGGCGAGCGCGGTGGTTTCCATATCGGCGCTCAGGGCGCCGGGGAACTGCGCGCGCATGCGCTCCGCGGTGGCGGCCACGACGAAGGCATCACCGGAAATCATGAGCCCCGATTGCGCCGCGAGCCCGGCCGCGCGCGCCGCCTCGGTGATCGCCTCGGCCCGCGCCGCCGCCTCGTCGGCACCGAGTGAGCCGCCCGCGAAGCGGACGGGGGCGCCCGGCACCTGGCCCGGCGCGTACCCGAACGCCGTCGCGTCGGCGATGGAATACGCGTATTCGGTGCCGACGATGACCGTGCCCACCCCGATGCCGTCGGCGAGCCCGCCGCAACTGCCCACGCTCACCACGGCGCGGGGCTCGAAGGTCGTGAGCGCCCAGCTTGCCACCGTCGCGGCGGCGGCCGTGCCGATGCCCGTGGTCACGAGCGCGATCCGCGCGTGCGCGCCCGCCGAGCGCAGTGTTCCCACCTCGGCACGCACGCTCGCCCCCGACAGGGGGTGGGGCACGGCGCGCATGCCGGTCGCGAGGGTCCGGATCGCGGCGGCTTCCTCGGGCATGGCCGCGAGGATGAGCAGGTCGATGTCGGCGTCGGCCGTCTCTGGTGCAGTCAGGGAACTCATGGCTCCCAGTATCGCCCAGGCGCCCAGCGGGCCCCCACCCAGGCCCCGTAATCTGGCAGGCGCCCAGACCCCCGAGCCGGAGGATGTCGATGAATCGGATCCAGCACTACGCGCGGATCGCTGGCCGCACCCTGATCCGCACGCCGCTGCCCGCGTGGGCCTACACCTCGACCTTCGGCAAGTTCCGCGTGCCGAGCCCCACGACCGCGGTGCTGAAGAAGCACGCCGTGGATATCGAGCTCGTGGACCGTACCCGCGTGGTGTGGCTGGATCGGCACAAGGCCGCAAACGGCGTCATCGTGTACCTGCACGGCGGCGGTTACGTCTCCGGCCCCTTCCAGGGCGACTGGGAGTGGCTGAGCCAGCAGGCCGATGCGCGCGAGTGCGCGGGCCTGCTCATCGACTACCGCTACGGCCCCGACTACGTGCACCCGACCGCGCTCGATGACGCGACGGCCGTGGTGCGCGCGCTGCTGGCCGAGGCCACCATCGCGGCGGGCACGTGGGTGCTCGCTGGGCATCAGAGCGGCGCGGGCCTCGGCGTGGCCCTCGTGGCCCGCCTTGAGGCGGAGGGCGCGAACGCCGCCCCCGCCGGAGTTGTGCTCATGAACCCGTGCCTAGACCTCGCGCTCACGAACCTTGAGTTGACGGAGACCGAAAGCCGCGATCCGGTGCACGAGCGTCGGCTGTTGCAGGTCTCCGCGGAAGCGTACGCGGGCCGTGCGAGCCTCGATGATCCGGAACTCTCGCCCGTGCACGGCAACCTCGGCTTCCTGGGCCCCACGCACGTGTCGGTGGGCTCGAAGGACCTCTTCCTCACGGATACGCGGATCCTCAAGCTGCAACTCGAGCAGGCGGACGTGGCGCTCACCTACCGCGAGATCAACGGCCGGATCTCGGTGGCGCCCCGGCTGCGGCGCGGTGCGGACATGCAGCGCCTCATGAGCGAACAGCGTGCGTTCATCGAGCGTGCCCTCGGGTAAGGCGCGCTCGATACGCTCCTCTTAGGTGAGGCTCGCTTAAGCTAGGCTTCGGGTGTTCGATAACGACGTCACCCACCCGAAAGACCTTCCATGCCCCGCACCAGCCGGCCCATGAGCATCTTCCCCATCACCGTGCGCACCCTCACGGTCGCCGCGATTGACGATCTCACCCCGCACATGCGGCGACTCACCATCGAAGGCCCGCAGCTCGGGGCCGGTGAACGCGACGGCGTGCCCGTCCCCGCCTTCCGCAGCGACGGCTTCGATGACCACATCAAGCTCATCATCCCCGGGGCCGACGGCAGCATCCCCGACCCCGGCACCCAGGAGGGGGAGCGATTCGCGTGGAACCCGGGAGTCCTGCCCCTCACGCGCGACTACACCGTGCGCCGCGTCGATCTCGATCACGGGCGCATCGAGGTGGACTTCGTGGTGCACGAATCGGGAGCCGCGAGCGACTGGGTGCGCCGCTGCCAGATCGGCGACGAGATTGCCTTTGCCGGGCCGAAGGCGAGCGCCCGGATCACCCCGGACGTTGACTGGCACCTTCTCGTGGGCGACGAAACGGCCCTGCCCGCCATCGCGCGCTGGCTCGAGGAGGCCACGGCCGACATGCGCGCGATCGTCATCGTCGAGATCCCGAGCGACGAGGATCGCCAAGACCTGCCCACCCGCGCCACGGCCGACATTCGCTGGCTCGTACGGCCCGCCGACGTGCGCCCCGGGTACTCCCCGCTTCTCGGCGACGCCGTGCGCGCGCTCGACTTCCTTCCCGGCCGCGTCTACGCGTGGTGCGCGGGCGAGGCCCTGACCATGGCGCCGATCCGCCGATTCCTGCGCAACGAGAAGGCCCTGCCGAAGGACGACGTAGAGGTCGTGGGCTACTGGCGGCGCATCGCCGCGGACCCAGCGCCCGAGCCGGGGGAGGCGCCCGCACCCGAGGCCGCCTCCGCACCCGCCGCTCCCGCGCCGATTGACTACATCATGCAGGCGTATGAGATGACCGAACTTCTCGCGCCGGTCGCCATCCGCGCCGCCGTAACCCTGGGCCTGTTCCACGCCGTCAACGACGCCCGCCTCACGCGCGACGGCCTCGCCGACACCCTCGGCATCGAGGCCGTGAAACTCTCCGCCCTCGTGGATGCCCTGCTCGCGCTCGGGATTCTGCGCGAGGCGGACGGCACGCTCACCCACACCGCGCTCGGCGAAATGTTCCTCGACGAACTCGCGGACGCCCGGCTCAACCTCGACAACCCCGCGAACCGCGTGAGCTACAGCATCGTCCACCTCCTCGACGAACTCCGCGGCGAGGCCCCCACCCCGATCATGCCCGCACGCGTGCGGCAGTGGCGCGGCGACGGCGCCGTGGATCGGGCCTTCATGGAGCGCGCCGAAGAAGAACTCGAGCACAGCCTGCAACCGCTCATCGAGCACGCCGCGCTCGCGGGCGCCTCGAGGATCCTCGTGGCGGGCTCGGGCACCGCCGCGACGATCGGCGAACTCGTCAAGGCCGGGCGCCACCCGGTCACGGAGGGCGACGCCGACGCCGCGATCCTGCAGTTCGCGCTGGATGACGCGACCGATGCCGAGGCCATCGACCTCGTGCGGGATTTGCGCGCGCGAGTGGACGGGGCAATCGTCGTCGTCACCTCGAGCGCCGACGGCGCCGAGGCAGACGATCACGTGGCCGAAGACGCCCTCGCGCACCTCACGGCCACCGGCGTCCCGCTGCGCACGAGCGCCCAGCTCGTGCGCCTGCTCGCGGACGCAGGGCTCGACGGCGCGTCGGCAGAGCCGCTCGGTTGGGGCTTCGGCCCCTCGCTCGTCGTGGCTCCCGGCCGGGCCGCCGCCGCTTCGTGAGCGCCCCCGCCCCCACCCGGCGCCTCGGTCGCTCCAGCACCCCTGTCCGGGTCGCGGCGCTGGCCCTCGCGCTCCTGCTGGGGCTCGCGATCCTCGCGAGCCTGCTCGTCGGCGCCCGCCTCATCAGCATCGACGAACTCCTCGCCTTCACCCGAGGCGCCGCGGGAGCCGACGTCGTGGCGCTGCTCGTCGACTTCCGCGTGCCCCGCACCGCGCTCGCCATCGCCGTCGGCGCGAGCCTCGCCGTCGCGGGCACCGTCATGCAGGCCTTCACCCGCAATCCCCTCGCCGATCCCGGCATCCTCGGCGTCAACGCGGGTGCGTCCCTCGCCGTGGTCCTGGCCGTGTGGCTGCTCGGGGTGAGCGCCACGAGCGACCTCCTGTGGGCCGCCCTCGCGGGGGCGGGCATCGCGACCCTCGCCGTCGTTGCCCTCGGCTCCCTCGGGCGCGGGCCCTCGACCCCGATCCGCATGACCCTGGCCGGGATCGCCCTCGCGGCGGTCCTCGGCGGCGTCACCGCCTCCATCCGCCTCCTGCACCCCGAGACCTTCGACCGCTTCCGCGTGTGGGCGGCGGGATCGCTGACCGGCCGCAGCCTCGCCGATCTGGGCGCGGTCCTTCCCGCCATGATCGTTGGCCTCGTCCTCGCCCTCGCCATCGCCCGCTCCCTCAACGCCGTGAGCATGGGGGAGGAGGTTGCCACCTCGCTCGGCACCCGCGTGCGCGCGACGCGCCTGCTCGCCCTCGCCTGCATCACGCTGCTCGCGGGCGCCGCGACCGCGGTGGCCGGACCCATCGCCTTCGTCGGCCTCATGGTGCCCCACCTGGTGCGCACCTTCGTGGGACCCGACAACACCGTGATCGTTCCCCTCGGGATCCTCGCGGGCGCCGTGCTGCTGCTCGCCTCCGACATCGCCGCTCGCCTGCTGCTGTTCGGGCGCGACCTGCCCGTCGGCGTGGTCACGGCATTCGTGGGCGCGCCCCTGCTCATCATTCTCGTGCGCCGCGCCCGGGTGAGTGAGCTGTGAGGACCCTTGCGGCCCGTCGCCGCACCACCGCCATTTTTGCGCTCCTCATCGCCGCGAGCATCGGGATGCTCCTGCTGGCCCTGATGCTCGGCGAGCGGACCTTCACGCCCGGCGAGGTCCTCCGGGCGCTGACCGGCCGCGCCGACGATCCTCTGACCGAGCTCTACGTCCTCACGTGGCGGCTGCCGCGGGCGCTGGCCGCCCTCATCGTGGGCGCCCTCTTGGGGGTGTCGGGGGCGATGTTCCAGACCCTCACCCGCAACCCCCTCGGGTCCCCCGACATCATCGGCTTCACCACGGGCGCCCACACGGGCGGGCTCATCGTGCTGATCCTCGTGGGCAGCAGCTACGCCGCCGTCGCGGGCGGGGCCGTCGCCGGGGGCCTCGCGACCGCGCTCGCGGTGATGCTATTGGCGCGCCGCGGCCGCACCTCCGGCTTCCGGCTCATCATCGTGGGCATCGCGCTCACGTCGATGCTCGCGAGCCTCGACACCTACCTCGTGCTCACCGCCGACCTGGACATCGCGATGGTCGCGAGCGTGTGGGGCGCGGGCTCGTTCAACGGCGTGGCCTGGGAGTACGCCGCCCCGTCGCTCGCGGTGGGCCTCGTGCTGCTGGCCCTCGCCGCGCTCCTGGCACGCCCCCTCGCGCAGCTGGACCTCGGCGATGACCTCGCCGAAGCGATTGGCGCGAGGCCCGAGCGCACGCGCGTGCTCACCATCCTCCTCGGCGTCGCCCTCGTCGCCGTCACCGTGACCGTTGCCGGGCCGATCGCGTTTCTCGCGCTGGCCGCCCCGCAGATCGCCCGGCGTCTGATCCGGGCCGAAGGCACCCCGATGCTGCCCGCCGCCCTCGTCGGGGCCCCGCTGCTGCTCGCCGCCGATCTCGTGGCACAGCACGCGTTCGGTGCCACGAGCCTGCCCGTCGGCGTCGTCACCGTAAGCCTCGGCGGTATCTACCTGCTCATCCTCGTGGCCCGCGAGAGACGGAAAGGAACCCTGTGACCCAGACCCACACCCAGGCCCCGCCCCGGAGCCCGGCGCCGCCCGCCCTCGAGGTGCGCGAGGCGCGGCTCGGCTACGACGCCCGCCTCGTGAGCGAGAGCCTCAGCCTCACCGTGCCCGAAGGCTCCTTCACGGTCATCATCGGGCCGAACGCGTGCGGCAAGTCCACCACGTTGCGCGCCCTGGCTCGGCTCCTTCGCCCCGCTGCGGGCACGGTGCTGCTGGACGGCACCGACATTCAGCAGCTCGGCACCCGGACCCTCGCCACGCGGCTCGGCCTGCTGCCCCAATCGGCCACCGCGCCCGACGGCATCACCGTCGGCTCCCTCGTGGCCCGCGGACGCTACCCCCACCAGTCCCTGTTCTCACGCTGGTCTCCGGCGGATGCGCGCGCCGTCCAGGCCGCGCTCGAGGCCACCGGCATGAGCGAGCTCGAAGCGAGGCTGGTCGATGAGCTGTCGGGTGGCCAGCGCCAGCGGGCGTGGGTGGCGATGGCGCTCGCCCAAGACACGGGCCTGCTCCTGCTCGACGAACCCACGACCTTCCTCGATATCGCGCACCAGATCTCGCTGCTCGACCTCTTCGCCGATCTGCACGACGACGGCCGCACCATCGTGGCGGTCTTGCACGACATCAACCATGCCGCGAGATACGCGGATCACCTCGTGGTGATGAAAGACGGGCGGGTCCTCACCGAGGGCAGCCCCACTCGCGTCATCACGAGCGACATGCTTGCCGACGTCTTCGCGCTCGAAGCCGTCGTCATCGAGGACCCCCTGAACGGCGGCCCTCTCGTGGTCCCGGCGCACCGCCGACGACCCCCTCACCCCTCACGACCCAACCATCCCTCACGAAATAACGGAGAATCCTCATGACCACGCGCCTGCCCCTCACCACCCTGAACCGCCGCCACCTGTTCGGATCTGCCGCGGCTGTTGCCGCCGTCGGCCTCGCCGCCTGCTCGAGCGAGACCTCCGGCGGGGCCTCGGACGGCGGCGCGGGATCCGACGGCGGCTCCGACGGCACGACACGCACCCTCACCGACGCGACGGGCACGAGCGTGGAGGTGCCGGTTCAGCCGAGCAAGGTCGTGTCCCTGCACTACGCGGGCTCGCAAGCGATGATCGACCTGGGCCTCACCCCGATCGGCACGGGCCCCGCGGGCCAGGGCGGGGGAGGGGACGAAGAGAGTTACGTCCCCGCCGACATCTGGAAGAAGCTCAAGGATGTCCCGATTGTTCTTCAGCAGCAGGAGCCGAAGATTGAGGAGATCGCGGCGCTCGGCCCCGATCTGATCCTCGCCCCGAACATCCTCGAAGACGATGTTCTCGCGCAGCTTCGGCGCGTGGCGCCGGTCTTCCAGTTCACGCTGCGCGGCGGCAAGCGGGCCGACTGGCAGCAGCGGGTGCGGGAAGTGGCCGATGCCCTCAATCGCGAGACCCAGCTCGAGGAGCTGACGACCGCGTGGGAGGGGGAGCTCGGCGCGGCGGCCGCGAACTACGCGGATGTGACGGCCGGGCTCGTGGTCGGCGTCATCGCCTCCTACGAAGAGGGCAACTTCTACGCGTGGGGTGAGGACAACATGCAGGGCACGATCCTCATGCCGCTCGGCATCACGTGGTCGCCCATGGAAAATGCCGCCGTGGCGGCGGAAAAGGAACCGGAAGCGACGATCTCGAACGAGCGCCTGCTCGAGGTCGTCGGGGACGCCCAGGTGCTGTTCTACGACACGAATCTGAAGGACGAGCCGTCGGCCACGATGGTGGCAGTGCAGCAGACCAGCCTGTACCAGCAGCTACCCGCCGTCCTGGCGGGGCACGCGTATCCGTTCGGGAAGAACACGATTGCTGGATTCTCCGATGCGCGCGCGGTGCTCTTGAAGGTGTCGGCGGGCCTGGACGCCTACCTCGGCGCCTGAGTTCTCAGGCGGGGGCGCTCACATCTGCTCGGGGGCCTGCACCCCGAGCAGATCGAGCCCCTGCACGAGCGTGCGCTCCGTGAGATGGGCGAGCGCGAGGCGGCCCAGCCGGGTGTCGGCGTCGCAGTCCTTGAGGATGGGGCTGGATTCGTAGAAGCTCATGAACCCCTGGGCCAGATCGAACAGGTACGCGGCGAGCTTGTGCGGCACGTACTCCTCGCCCACCTCCGTGACCGTGGGGGCGAACTGGAGAAGCTGCAAAGCGAGCGCCCGCTCCGACGGATCCACGACGCGCGGCGTGGCCTGGGCGATGGCGTCGGCATCGATGCCCTGGCCCGCGGCCTTGCGCTGGAGCGAACGAATGCGCGCCACCGCGTACTGCAGGTAGGGCGCCGTGTTGCCCTGGAGGGCGAGCATGCGATCCAGATCGAACACGTAATCCGAATCGTGGGCCGTGGACAGGTCCGCGTACTTGATCGCGCCGATCCCGATCTGGCGGGCGATGCGCTCGCGTTCGGGGGCCGACAGGTCGGGGCGCAGATCGTCAATGACCGCCTGCGCCTTCGCGATGCCTTCCTCCAGGAGGGCCATGAGGCGCAGCGAGCTGCCGGAGCGGGTGCGCAGGATCTTGCCGTCCTCGCCGAGGACCGAGCCGATCTTCACGTGCTCCGCATCGACGGTGTCGGGCAGCCACCCGGCTTCGCGCGCAGAGGTGAACACCATCTGGAAGTGCAACTCCTGTGCCGTGCCCACGACGTAGGCGATGCGGTCCGCGCCGAGGGTCCGCACGCGGTGGCGGATCGCCGTGAGGTCGGTGGTCGCGTACCCGTAGCCGCCGTCGGACTTGCGGATGATGAGCGGCAGTGGCTGCTCGTCGCGGCCCGTGAACCCGGCGGGGAACACGCACAGGGCGCCGTCGGACATGCGGGCCACGCCCGCCTGCTCGAGGTCGTCGCACGTTCGGGCCAGTTCGTCGTTGTAGGTCGATTCGCCCGCGAGGTCCTCGTCGGTGAGGGTCACGTCGAGCGTCTCGTAGATCCGGTGGAAGTACTCGGTGGACATCGCCACGAGGCGGGTCCAAATCTCGAGCGATGCCGGATCGCCCGATTGCAGGGTTGCTACGCGGGCGCGGGCCCGCTTCGCGAAGCCCACCTGCTCGGTATCGGCATCGAACTTCGCGCGAGCGCCCTGGTAGAACGCGTTCGGGTCCGTGAGCAGAAGCTCGGCTTCGGCGGAGCCTTCGCCCACGTCGAGCAGGTGCTCGATGAGCATCCCGAACGGGGTGCCCCAGTCACCGATGTGGTTCTGGCGCACCACGCGGTGCCCGAGGAAGTCGAGGGTGCGGGCCAGGGAATCGCCCACGACCGTGGTCCGCAGGTGCCCCACGTGCATTTCCTTCGCCACGTTCGGCGCGGAGTAGTCGATGACCACGGTCTGCGGCGCCTCGGGCTCCGCAACGCCGAGCTGCGGGTCGGCGGCCAGGCCGGCGGTCTGCTGGGCGATCCACGCGGCCTTCAGCGTGATGTTGATGAAACCGGGCCCGGCCACCTCGAGCGGCTCGGCAATGTCGCTGACTTCGACCGTCTCCACGATCTTCTGCGCCACGTCCCGCGGCTTCATGCCGAGGCGCTTCGCGAGCCCCATCGCCGCGTTCGCCTGGAAGTCCGCGAACTTGCCCGGACGGATCACCGGATCCGCCGTGCGGTACTCCTCGCCAAACGCCGCCGCGAAGGCGTCCTGGAAGCGGAGGGTGAGGGCGAGTTCCGGTGCAGTCATGCACGTCAGCCTAGTGCGAGGCCCCGCCCGCACGCCTGTCGAGCGACGGGCGTGCGACTGACGGATTGGTCACGTGCCCTGCGCCTGGTGCGGCACTTTGGTTGGGCACACTCGACCTACGCGCGCTGGTTTCGCTTCGCCCACGGCTGCCACAACATGACCGCGGAGTAGACGAAGACGAGCCACGCGAACACGGCAACATCGGCACTTCCCGTCGGCGTCGCGTAGATAGCCACGAAGAACGAGATGATGAACAGCGGCAGCCAGTACTTCCTCATGGCAAAGAACGTCTTCCTCTGCAGGTGGTGGGTCGTGGGGCACGAAAATTGTACTGGGTGCGCAGCGACTTCCCTCGACCGTTTCTGGGTGATCGCATAGGCTGGAGGCAGCATCGAGAGGCGGGAGCCTGACATGACCGCAACGACACCGACGACAGCGACCACCGAGGCTGAGCGCGCGCGCCGCGTCGCCGAGGCGATTCACAGTGTCCAGATGGAGGGGTTGGACGTCTCGCCCGCGGGCCGCGCAGACGCCCAGGAGTACATTGCTGGCCGTATTGACTCCGACGAACTCGTGGCTCGCGCCCGCGCCCGTTATGGCCTCGACTGAGTTCATCGACCCTGAAACGGGAATACTGCGGCGCAAGACTGCGGCACAGCCGGATAGTCCCGCCGTTACGACCACCGATGCGCCAGTCGAGCAACGCGTCTTCTTTCGCGACATCAAGCCCTATGCGGTCCCCGAGAGCCTCGAGGACTTGAGGGGTCCAGCAGGTGGTGTTGTCGAGTTGCCGCATTCGGTGCTGTGGGCGCCGGGGGACGGCCGCGTTGACCTGGATGTCGAAGGCGGTATCGGCTTGGCGTACCGGGCGGTAGTGGCCGAGGGCACGGTGGAAGACCAGGTGAGGATCGTGAACCGTGATCGACTGATCACCGTCTGGTCGGAGTTGTTGTTGCCGCGGCGGGCTCGCGAACTGTGGGAGGCCCGTTTTCCCGAATTGAGCGCGGAGGTAAGTACGTGAGTGCCGCGACAGATGTGCAGCGCACAGTCACCCGCATTGCCCTGGGCGGCATCTCAGAGGCCGGTTTCGCCCTCGCAGGCTCCGGTGCGATTCGCGAGCACGGCGTGATCGACCGGCCTACAGAAGACGTTGATCTGTTCACTACGGCGCAGCACAGTGACAGGTTTGCGAAAGCTGTCGAACGCGTCATCGCGGATTTGCGGCGGAATGGATACGAGGTCGAAGAAACTCGCCGCACCGCACAGTTTGCACGGTTGCAGGTGATGACCTCCGAAGACTGTCAACTCGATATCGATATGGGCATTGACTGGCGCGAGAACGAGCCGGTGAGACTTGAGATCGGTCCCGTACTGAGCGTGAAGGATGCGGTCGGTAATAAAGTCTCCGCGATGTACTCGCGTGGTGAGCCGCGCGATTACCTGGATGTTGATGCGATCCGTGGATGGGGCCGATTCAGCGATCAGGAACTCTTGAGCGCGGCAGCCGAGCGTGATGCGGGCTTCGAAGTGGGGATTTTTGCCCTGCAATTGGAAGCCGTGCGCCGTGTGACGCTTTTCGATGTCGAGCGCTACGGCGTCAGCGCCGCGCAACTGGATGGTGTGAAGGAGCGTTGTACACGGTGGGCGGCGCTGCTCCGTGGGCAGCCTGGAAATGCAGGGGTTGATCCCGCACCGCTTAATGAGCCGGTGCGTTCACCGTTGAGTGCGACCTATCCACAGTTAGCGACCGAGGCGACTCGGCAACAGCTTGGCCAACCCCCGTCGGCGCGACACCGCCTTTCGCGTTCGCGGGGACGAGAGAGTAGTAGCCCGCGACGCGAAGAAGGACGGTGAGCGATCTTCTCGGGTGCTTACCTCAGCCCCACATGCCCCGGTAAACGCGGGCGAGGGTGTCGATCCGGGCCGGGATGCTGAGCGCTGGCGCGCACTGCACCTTGATCCCCGCATATGTGGCCGCGGGAAGGCCCGCCGTGCCGTCGAAGGCGTGGGCGGGAGTATCGAGCCCGGCGGCGCTCATCGACGCGGCAATCGCCGCATCGTCCAGGAGCGACGTGGGTTCGTTCTCGGTGTGGGGCAGGTGAGCATCCGCCCACGCCGCGCCGAAGCCATTCGCCTCGGGACCCGCGCCGGACAGCATGAGCCCCGCGAGAACCCCCGCCTCGCGAGCCGCGCGGATATGACGGAGCACCACGTCGGCCTCGTGCGCCTCGACGGCCGAGCGGCCCCAGTTGATCGTCACGCCCACGCCCAGCTCGCGCGCAATCTCGACCTCGGCCTCGATGCTGAGGAAGCGCTTCTCCCCGGGCACCGCATCGTTCGCGGCATCGCAGTGCTCGATGATGAGGTGCGGCGCCGCCGCATCCCCGCTCGCCGCGATCTCCGCCAACAGGTCGGCGATGGAGGCGCGGAACGCATCCGCGTCGGCCAGGCCACTCGGTGCGGAGTGAACAAAAACGGCGTCGACCACCCGTTCGCCCGCAAGCGCCGTCAGCTCCCGCACCTCCGCGAGCACACCGCGCATGAAGGCGAGTGCGCGCTCGCGGCCCTCCGGATCGGGCGAGGCGAGCCCGAAGTGCGGATCGGCGGCCACGCGCTGCATCGTGCCCGGGATGGGCGTGACGACGCTGTGGGTAAAGCGCCCGCGCAGCTGCGAGGCGAGCCACGGCAGGTCCGTATCGAGCGAATCCCGGAAGGGCAGTTCGATGCCCTGGGCGATCCCGCGCGAGGCCAGCTCGGCGAACAGTTCTTCCTGTCCGGCGCGGTCGAGGTCCTGCACGAGCGTGTAGAGGGCGCCCACGCTCGGCACGGGCGTGGCGGGATAATCGGTGGTCATGAGGGCTGCCCTTCGTGAGCGGTGGGGCCCGCGGCGCCGCGGACGGCGGCATCGAACCAGCGGGTGATCGACGTGGGGTGGGTGATCGCGGTGCCGACGACGACGGCGAACGCTCCGGCCTCGCGGCACGCGGCCGCCTGGGCGAGGGTGTGGACGCGACCCTCCGCGACCACGGCGTGCTCGGGAAGCTGCCGCACGAGCGAGGCGAGCAGCTCGAGATCCGGGCCCTCAGTGGTGGGCCGCGCCCCCGTGTACCCGGCGAGGGTCGTGCCGATGATGTCCGCTCCCGCGTCGGCCGCGGCGAGCGCCGAATCCTCGCTATCGCAATCGGCCATGATCGCCGCATCGCTCACGTCCCGGATCCGCGCCACCGTCTCGGCAAACGTGAGGCCATCCGGGCGCTCGCGCAGCGTGCCATCGAGGGCGATGATGTCGGCCCCCGCCTCGAGCACCGCCTCGGCGTGGGCGAAGGTGGGCGTGATGAACACGCCCTCGCTGCCGTCCTTCCAGATGCCGATGATCGGGACGGTGGTCACGGCGGCCTTCACGGCACGGATGTCCTCGAGCCCCTGGGCGCGAATCGCGCTCGCCCCGCCGGCCGCCACCGCCGCCGCCACCTGGGCCATCGTGCGGGGATCGCGCATGGGCTCGCCCGGATACGCCTGGGCGGAAACGATGAGGGTGCCGGCCAGGGGGCTGACGAGGGGATGCATGGGAAGTCCTTCCAACGGGAGTGGCGTCTGTGAGCGGGATGGTGGGATCAGGGCGCGGGCTGCACCGCGAACGCCGCGGCCCCGAGCAGTGCGGCGTAGTTGCCCGCGCGGGCCACCACGAGGGGAGTGTGGGCCACGGCGTCCATGGCGTCGTGCTCGACACCTTCGACGAGGGCGCCCCACCAGGCGTTCCCGGCGGCGCCGTCCGCGCTGGACACGCCGCCCGTGATCGCCACGAGCCCGGGATCGAGCACGTTGAGCAGGCCGCCGATGGCGCGGCCCGTGGCAAAGCCCGCATCCATGAGGACCCCGAGCGCGGCCCGCGAACCCTCGTGGGAGGGATCGTTCGCGATGGCCGCCACCTCGCGGGTGGAATCAGCCGCGACGCCCCGGCGAGTGAGTTCGGCGGCGATGCCGGGCCCGGAGGCGAAGCCCTCCAGGTGGCCCACGCGGCCGCATGAGCACGTGAGGTCGCTCGCGCCGGGAACACCACTCACGCTCACGTGGCCGATGTGGCCCGCCGCGCCGCCAGCCCCGGTGAGCACGCGCGAGTGGGCGATGATCGCCCCGCCGATGCCCGTCCCGATCGCGACGAGCAAGAGCGCGTCGCGGCCCTGGCCCACCCCGAAGGCGTATTCGCCGAGGCCGTGGGCGTGCACGTCGTTGAGGGCCCGCGCGGGAGCGCCGAACGCCTCGCCAAAGGCCCCGGCCAGATCGGTCCCGGGCCAGCCCGGGAGGGCGCCCGTGGCCGACGTGACCACACCCCGCTCGGCGTCGATCACCCCGGCGGAGGCGATCCCGACCGCCACGAGAGGCGCGGCCTCGCCGCCACCACCCGGGGCGTGGTCGGCCTTGTCGGCCTCGAGCGCCTCGCGTGCGACGGACAGCGCGGCCTGTACGACCGCCTGAGCGCCGCGAGCGGCGGGCGTGGGCGTGGTGTGGACCGTGCCGAGCTGCGCGCCCGGCAGCGAGACGACGGCGGCGTTAATCTTCGTGCCGCCAATGTCCACGGCCAGAACCCGGCGAGGCACGGACTGAGCCGCGCCGTCGGCTTCCTGCACGCCCACGCTCGTCATCACTTCAGTCCCGCGCCCTCAAGGATCTTGCGGATGCGCGTGACGGTCTCGCCCTCGATCGCGGTCATCGGCTCGCTCATTGTGTTCGTCGAGAAGATCCCCAGCTCGCGCAGGGCCGTCTTGAACGCGCCCACGCCCGCCGCGGGGCCCGTCTTGTCACTCGGCTGGAACACGATCTCGAACAGGCCCGCGAGGCGATCCTGCTCGGCCTTCACGGCGTCCCAGTCGCCCGCCATCGCGGCCTTGTGCATGCGCACGTAGCCTGCGGGATCCACGTTGCCGAGCCCCGGCACGGCCCCGTCGGCCCCCGCCAGATACGCGCCATCGACCACGACTTCGTGCCCCGTGAGGAGCACGAGCGGGCTCCCGGCCGCCGCATTCATGCGGGCCAGGCGGCGGAACGCCACGTCGTCGCCGCTCGAATCCTTGACGCCCGCGAGCAGGCCCTCGGAACCGAGGCGGGTGAGCATCGCGCCATCGAGCTTCGTGTGCACGCACACCGGAATGTCATACGCCCACACCGGCGCGGGAGCGTTCTCGCCGAGCAGGCGGAAGTGCCGCTCGATCTCCTGCGGGCCCGTGATCGCGTAGAACGGCGCCGTCGCCACAAAGCCCGCAAGGTCGTACTTTTCGGCGGCCCGCACGTGCTGCAGCACGCGGTGGGTCTGCATATCGATCACACCGGCCAGGATCGGCAGCTGGCCCGCGACGATCGAGGTCACGGCATCGAGCACCTCGGCGCGCATCCGATCATCGAAGAACGCGACCTCGCTCGACGAACCGAGGGCGAAAATGCCATCCACCCCGGCATCGATCATGTGGGCAATGAGCTTTTCGAGCGAAGCCCGATCCAGCTCGCCGGACTCGGTGAGGGGGGTGAGCAGCGGGGGAACGACGCCCGTGAGAGCGGGAGTTTCAGTAGACATGGGGTGGCTTTCCTTCACAAAAGAGGGGGTGGATGATGCGTGGATGGGGGAGGGGCGACTAAAGAAGAGACGGGGCCGCGGCCAGCAGGGTCCGCGTGTATTCATCACTCGCACTCTCGAAAATCGTGTCGCTCGTGCCCGATTCCACGACCTTGCCGCGGTTCATGACGAGCAGACGGTCACTGACGAACCGCACGGTGTTGATGTCGTGCGAAATGAACACGAGCGCGAGGCCCAGTTCCTTCTTGAGGTCCATGAGCAGGTTGAGCACCTGGGCGCGCACCGACACATCGAGCGCGGACGTGGGCTCATCGGCGATCACGATGTCCGGTTCGAGCGCGAGCGCGCGAGCAATTGCGACCCTCTGGCGCTGCCCGCCCGAAATCTGGCGCGGCAGCACATCGAGCGCCGACTGGGGAAGGCCCACGAGGTGCATGAGCTCCTTCACCATCGCGAGGCGCTCCTTCTCCGTGCCGATGCCGTGCACCCGCAGCGGATCGATGAGCGTGTCCTTGACGATCATGCGCGGATTCAGCGCCGTCGAGGGATCCTGGAACACCACGGAGACGGCGCGGCCGCGCTCCATGCGGGCCTTCCGGCTGCCGGAGAGGTCCTTGCCCTTGAACAGCACCGTCCCGCTCGTCGGCTGCTGGAGCCCCAGCATGACGTTCGCGAGCGTGGACTTGCCCGAACCGGACTCGCCCACGATCCCGAGGACCTCGCTGCGGCGCACCTGGACGCTGATGCCGTCCACGGCCCGGATCGTGTCCGGCTTGAGGATCGACCCGCTGCGCAGCGTGTGCACGACGTGAATGTCCTGCAGGTCCAAGATCGGCTCCGAGGCGGCGTCGTACCCGAGCGGGTCCACGCCCGCGCGGCGCTTGCCGAAGCCGCGCCCCGGTTCATTGGTGGCGGTGGCACTCATGCGCCCTCTCCTTCCTTCGGTGCGGTGATACCGGTCGAATCGGCCTCGCCGATCCCCTCCGGCGGGGTGAGGGCCGCGCCGGTGACGCCCGCGCCCACGAGGGAGCTGGGCAGGTCGCCGGTCGAGGCGACCCGGTGGGTGGTGCCCTCGATGTCCAGCAGGGTGGGCTTCGTGGTGAGGCCGACGGTGGGCTGGCTTGAACGTGGGGCGAAACGATCACCCGAGACGAACTCGCGGGGCGAGGGGACCGTTCCCTGCACCTGGTGCAGGCGCTTCGCGCCCGCCTCGATGGAGAGCACGGAGCCGAGCAGGCCCTGCGTGTATTCGTGCCGCGGATCGGTGAGCAGTTCGGTCGTGGTGCCCTGTTCGACCACCTGACCGGCGTACATGACCGTGATCTTGTGGGCCAGCTGGGCCACGAGCGCGAGGTCGTGGCTGACGAACAGCATCGCGAAGCCCAGCTCCTCACGCAGCTCGTTGAGCAGCTCCACCACCTGCTTCTGCACGGTGACGTCGAGCGCGGTCGTGGGCTCGTCGGCAATCACGAGCTTCGGGTTGCGCGTGAGGGCCATCGCGATGAGCACGCGCTGGCGCTGACCGCCCGACAGTTCGTGCGGGTAGCTGTTCAGCATCCGCTTCGGGTCCAGGCCCACGAGTTCGAGCAGTTCGGACGCGGTGCGGGTGCCGCCGCGCTTGGTCAGCTGCGCCATCTGGCTGCGAATGAGCATCGACGGGTTGAGCGAGCTCAGCGCGTCCTGATAGATCATCGCGATCTCGCGGCCGCGCATCTGGTTGAGATCGTGCGTGGACATCCCGAGCAGGTCCTTGCCTTCGAGGATGGCCTCGCCGCTGATCCGGGCGGTTTTCGGCAACAGGCCCATGATCGCCATCGAGGTCACGGACTTGCCCGAGCCCGATTCGCCCACGAGACCCATGGTTTCGCCCGGGCGGATCGTGAAGCTCACGCCGTCCACGATGTCCACATCGCCGTGCGCGCCCGGGAAGGCCACGCGCAGATCCTTGACATCCAGCAGCGGCGCCTTGTCGGTGCCCGCATACACGAGGCGATCGGTGCGCCGGGACTCGGCCACGTGGAGCGTGCGCAGCGACTTCACGAGCAGCCTGCGCGCCTCCACCGGATCCGTGAGGCCCAGCGTGTTGAGCTGCACCTCGGGAGCGGCCTGCGCGGCCTTCTCGTCGGCATCCACGTCCACAACCTTCTTCACGCGCGGCGACGCGAAAGCGTCGGTCATGCCCTCGGAGAGGATGTTGAGGCTCAGCACCGTCACGAGGATCATGAGGCCGGGGAAGAACGTGGGCCACCAGTAGCCGGACAGCAGCAGCTGCTTGCCCTGCGCGAGGATGTTGCCCCACGACGGCTCCGGCGGCTGCACGCCCGCGTTGATGAAGCTCAGCGACGCCTCGAGCACAATCGCGTCGGCAACGAGCACCGTGGCGAACACGAGGATCGGCGCCAGGCAGTTGCGGGCCACGTGCTTGATGAGGATCCACGGCACCGCGGCCCCCATCACCTTCGAGGCGTTCACGTAGTCCTCGCCGAACTGGGCGAGCACGTTCGCGCGCACCACGCGGGCCAGCTGCGGCACGTAGAGGAACGCGATGGCGAAGATGAGCACCGGCAGCGACGTGCCGAATGCGGCCACGAACACGGCCGCGAGCGCGATGCCGGGAATCGACATGATGACGTCGAGGAAGCGCATGAGCACTTCGGAGGCCCACTTGTGCGCGGTCGCGGCAAACGAGCCGAGGACCGCGGCGATGAGGAGGGCGAGGCCGGTCGCGCACAGGCCGATGACGAGCGAGTAGCGGGCGCCGTAGATCACGCGCGAGAAGATGTCGCGGCCGATCTGGTCCGTGCCGAAGAAGTTTTCGGCGCTCGGCGGCTGCACGGGCACGCCCGTGGCCAGCGGCGAGTGCGTCGCGATGAGCGGCGCGAAGATCGCCGAGGCGGCCAGCAGCGTGAGGAACACGAGCGCCACGATGTTGATCGGCTTGAGGCCACGCAGGGCCTTGAGCGATGCCCCGGAGCTCTTCTTGAGGTTCTTTTCAAGGTTCGGTCGCATGATCAGATGCTCCTGATTCGGGGGTTGACCAGCACGTAGAGGATGTCCACGAGGAGGTTGATCACGATGAACGCGATCGCCACCGTGAGCGTCACGCCCTGCACGAGGTAGACGTCATTGCGCTGGATGCCATCGAGGATGAGCTTGCCCATCGCCTGAATGTTGAAGATGATCTCGATGATGACCGCGCCGCCCATGAGGTAGCCGACGCGCAGGCCCAGCACGGTGATCGGGGTGATGAGAGCGTTGCGCAGCACGTTGCGGCCCACGACGATGGGGTAGGGGATACCCGCGCCGATGGCGGTGCGCACGTAGTCGCGGTCGAGTTCTTCCACCATCGAGGTGCGCACCACGCGGGTGAGGGAGCCGGCCACGGGGACGGCGCCCGCGATGGCGGGGAGCGCGAGATTCAGCAGGTATTGCTGCGGGTCCTCACTGAACGGCACCCATTGCGGCACGAGCGCGGGGAAGATGCCCCAGCCGCCGGGCACGTTGCCGAGCCACTGGATGAGCAGGATCGCGAGCCAGAACGACGGCGTGGCGAGCGAGGCGATCGAGAAGACGCGGATCACCTGATCCACCCAGCGGTCGCGGTACAGGGCGGCGAGGACGCCGAGGATCGCGGCGAGGGTGACGGCGATGATGAGGCTGAGGAAGGTGAGCTGGAGGGTCCGCGGGAAGGCCTCGGCCACGAGCTGCACGACCGGCACATTGCCGGACGAAGTGCCGAGGTTGCCCTGGAGCAGGCCGCCCAGGAAGGTGAAGAACTGGATGAAGAGCGGGTCGTTGAGCCCGTGCTGGTCGCGGTAGGCCTCGAGGGCGGCCGGTGAGGCCGATTCACCGAGGGCGAGCCGTGCCTGATCGACGTTCGAGAACGACATCACGACGAACACGAGGAGCGCCACGCCCAGGATCATGAATGGCAGCGAGATGAGCCTGCGGCCGATGAGTCTGACGAAGTTAGCCATGTGTGGGGACTTCCTTGTTCCGGTCGGGGATGGCCCTCGTGACGTGGCTGAGGGCGCGCGAAGGGGAGGCGACGAAGGCGCGTACGCTTCGACGCCTCCCCTCGATGTGCTGCGGCCGGGGTGAGCGGCCGGGTCATGGATGCGGTGCCCCAGAGGGCACCCGGGCTCAGATGCCGCTCGCGACGCCCACGAAGCTGAGGCCGGTGAGCGAGATGGGCTGGAAGTCCACGAGGCTCTGGCCGTTGTAGGCGGTCGGGGTCTTGCGGTGGAACAGCGGGTACAGCGGCACCTCGTCGGAGATCAGGTCGAACGACTTGTGCCAGGCGTCCATCTGATCCTTCGTATCGGTCGCCTCAATACCGGCGGTGAGCAGCTCCTGGAGGGAGACCTGAGCCTCCGAGCCCTTCCAGTGCATGCGGTTGTCGATCCACACGTCACCCGCGTACCACCAGCGCATGAGGAGGTCGGCGTCCTGGCCGAACACCGACGGGTCGCCGGGGGCGATCACGACATCGAACGCGTCCGGGTTGGAGTCGATGGTCGTGTAGACCTCCGCCGACTGCTTCTGCTCGATCTCGACGGTGACGCCCGCTTCCTGGAGGGACTCCTGGATGATCGGGGTGACCTGCTGAACCCAGTCGTGGTCGGTGCAGAGCATGCGGAACTTGGTGAGGCCGGTCTCCGCGAACGCGGCCTTCGCCTTGGCCACGTCGTGCGTGTAGACGGTCGAGGCCTTCTTGTATGCCGGGTGGTCTTCCTGCACGAAGCACGTGACGGGCTGCGCCTGGCCGGACAGGCCGGTGGTGATGACGCGCTCGGTGTCGACGCCCGTGAGGAACGCCTGGCGGTTGCGCAGGTCGCTGAACGGGTTGTTCGCGCTGTTGTTGAACATGGCGAACAGGAGGCCGAAGCCCTGCACCGATTCCACGGTGGACGTGCCCTTGAGGGCGTCGATCGAGAGGTAGGGCACCGAGTCGATGGCCTGGACCTCGCCCGACTGGATCGAGTTGGTGCGGGTGGAGGCATCGGGGATGACCTGCCACTCCATCGTCTTCGCGCGCGCGGGCACCTCGCCCGTGTAGTCGTCGAAGCGCTCGAACGTGATGACCTTGCTGGCAGCGCCGTTGTCGGTCATCTTCCAGGGGCCGGTGCCGACGGGGTTGGCATCGAACGCCGTCGGATCTGCTTCGACGGCGGCCTTCGGGACGATCTTCACGACCGACAGGCGCTCGGCGAGCAGGCCGGTGGGGTGCTTGAGGTTGATCGTCACGCCGTCCTCGCCGTTGGCGACCACCGAGTCGATGAACGGGATGAACTGCGCGTACAGCGAGTTGTTGTCGGGGTTGAGCACGCGCTCGAAGGAGAACACGACGTCTTCGGGGGTGACCTTGGTGCCGTCGTGGAACACGGCGCCGTCGCGCAGGGCCACGTCCACCGAGGTGCCGTCGGTCGAGGGGATCTCCGAGGCGAGGGCCGCGTAGACCTCGCGGCTCGCGGGGTACAGCTCGGTGAGGCCTTCGAGGGTGTGCCAGTTGACGGCCACCGTGAGGGCGGCGGTCGTGGTCATCGGGTCGTAGCCGTTGGTGCCGAGTTCGTAGGAGATGGCGGCCTTGATGGTGCCGTCGGCCTTGACCTCGTGGTCGCCACCTTCATCGGAGGCGGCGCCTGAGCCGCCCGAGGTGCCGGAGGGGGCGCAGGCTGAGATGGCGGCGACGAGGCCGGCAGCGCTAGCGGTCACGGCGCCGGCCTTGAGGGCGGCGCGGCGGCTGAGGGTGCGAGGGGTTCCCATGGAGATGCTCCTTTGCAAGGGGATTGCGGGTGCGGCGGTGGAGTGTCACCACTCCGGTAGTCGTCTGATGTCTGACGAATAGTGCTATCGTAGAGGCCCGCGGGCGGTTTCGTCAAAGGATCCGCCCAACAATTTTATTTCCCCAGGTCAGTGACGTGTCCCGGCACCGCAACGATGCGACGGGTCACAATGAGGCGGTAGCCTCGTAAGCAAACGCCCCGTGCGTGAGATTCAAGGAGGACTCATGTCCAGCTCCCCCCACAGCGAGGTCGCGAGCGCGCCGTTCACGGGCGGCGCCACCCGCGGACATAAACGGCGGGCCTCCGGCAGCGCCACCGTGAACGCGATCAAGCAGTACATCGTCGAGAACCGCCTGCGCCCCGGCGACGCCCTGCCCACGGAGACCGCGCTCCAGGAGATCCTCGGCGTGTCCCGCTCGAGCGTGCGCGAAGCCCTGCGCACCCTCCAGTCCCTCGACATCGTCGCCATCGAGCACGGCCGCGGCATGCGTGTCGGATCGCTCTCCTTCTCTCCCATGATCGAAGCGGTGCTCTTTCGCGCCCGCCTCAACGCGGAAGACGACTTCCGGGCCCTGCGTGAAGTGGTCGAAGTGCGCACCGCGCTCGACCTCGCCCTCACCGACGAACTCATCCGCCACTACCGCGGCTCTCTCCAGCCCGGCCTGCGCTCGCACGTCGAGCGGATGCGCTCGCACGTCGCGGCGGGTGAAACTTTCGCCCAGTGCGATCAGTCCTTCCACTCCGAGCTCCTCTCGGTGACCAGCAACCAGATGCTCCGCCAGCTGGGCCTCGCGTTCTGGGAAGTGCACACCATCGCCGTGCCCGCCCTGGGCCTGCCCCAGGCGCAGGACATTTCCGACACCGTGGATGCCCACGAGGCCATGGTCGATGCGCTCGTGGCGGGCGATGCCGAGGGCTACCGCGAGGCGGTCTTCGCGCACTACCGGCCCCTGCGCCGCCTGCTCGACGTGCCGCGGGAGGCCGACGGCGCCCACGAGGCCGATGGCACTCACGAGAGCGACCGGGCCCGGCTCGCGGGCACCGTGTTGGGGGTGGGCGCGTGAGCATCCCCCTCCTGCCCGAGATGCGCGAGCGCTTGCCGCTCATCGAGCCGCGCGGGCCCGGCGGCGACCTCGAGGCCGACGGCACCGTGGACCCCGCGGCCTTTGAGAAGTGGCTGGCCCCCTACGGCCCGTGGGAAACGCGCGCCGACTGGGCCATGCCCGGCCAGGACGCCTCTGTCGAGGGGGACGACGGGACGGGCGGCGGCCCGTGGGAGGTCGAGGTCTCCGACGCCGAGGTCGCGGGGCCGCACGGCCCCATCGCCGTGCGCATCTACACGCCCGTCCCGGTGAATCAGGACGACGAGGCCGCCGTCGCCGGCCGCCCCGCGCTCGTGTGGGCCCACGGCGGCGCCTTCATCCACGGCGACCTCGACATGCCCGAATCCCACGCCGTCGGCCTCGGCGTGGCCGGGCGCGCGGGCGCCGTGGTCGTGAGCGTGGACTACCGCCTGTGCGATGTCCCGGACGGTTTCGATCCCGCGGGGCATCGCCCGAACCCCGGCGGGCAGAGCGGCGTCCACGCGCCGATTCCGCTCGATGACCTCATGGCCGGACTCGCCTGGGTGCGGGAGCGGTCGGGCGACTCCGGGGTCGATCCGGACAAGATCGCCGTCGGCGGGGCGAGCGCCGGAGGCTGCCTCGCGGCCGCCGCCCACCTGCGCGCCGCGCGCGAGGGCTTCCCCCTCGCCTTCGCCGCACCCATCTACCCCGTCATCCACGCCGCGATGCCCGCCTCCACGCCCGAGGAGGCCCACGACCTCGCGCTCGTGCCGCCCCCGCTCGGTTTTGATCCCGTGAAGGTGCGCGTCATGAACGAGAACTACGCGGGCGGCCCGCTCGAGGGCGTGGGGCCCGAGGTGTTCCCCGGCGAGATCACGGCCGAGGCGCTCGCCGCACTCCACGCCCGCTCCCCGCTGGCCCCCGTCTATCTCGAATCGGCGCAGTTCGATGACCTGCGGCCGTCGGCCCGCCGCTGGGCCGAACAGCTGGCCGAGGCCGGGGTGAGCGTGGACTACCACGTGCGCCAGGGCGTTCCCCACGGCACCCTCAACCGCCGCGGGATCCGCACCACGCCGCTCACGCTCGAGGCCATCGCGCGCCGCCTCGCGGCCCTGTGACGGAGCCCGTGACGAGCCGCGCGTCGGCGATGGAGTCCGAGGCGTACCGGCGCCTCGCCGATGACTTCCCGGCGCCCGTCGCCGTCCTCGCCACCCGCGTGGGCCGCTGGGACCTGGTGACCACCATCGACTCCTTCCTCGATGTCAGCTACGACCCGCCCACGATGCTCGTGAGCCTGTACGGCGACTCGCGCGCGGCCGAGGCGCTCGCGGAGCGTGGCACGTGCGCGCTCTCGGTGCTCGCCGCGAACCAGCAGCACCTCGCCGAACGCTACGGCGAGCCGGGCCTGCCGCTCCAGGGGATGCTCGAGGGTGTGGAGCACGCGCGGGATGCGGCGGGCAACGCCCTGCTGACCGGCGCGATCACCCACTTCAGCCTGCGCCTGGATGCGGTGCACGAGGCGGCCACGCACCACCTGGCCGTGTGCCGGGTGAGCGCCGCCAGCTCCGGGTCGGGAACCTCGCCGCTCGTGCGGTTCGCCAAGCAGTACTCGGGCCTCGCGCGGTAGCGGGTCCCGCCTCGCGGAACATCACACAGCTCGAGGCGTCTCACGCGGCGCGCCCGCGCCGCCCGACCACCTGGCCGCTCCTACTATGGCCTCGACACCCCGTGTGCCCAGGCATGGGGTCAGGCTCCGCGCTGCGGGGCGCACGTGATACCGAGGGAGACATGACACCGAGGCAGGAATGGCGATGAGTGATCGGTCCGAGACGCCGAACGGCCCCGACGCATCCGGCGGCCGCGGCAGCGAAGGCGACGAGTGGATCTTCCCCTCCGAGCCGGGCACGCTTCCCACCGAACGCCTGCCCAGCCGGGAGGATTTCGAGCGGATTCGCCGCGAGAAGGCCCACCTGAGCGGCGATCCCGACCACTATTTCGCGCCGCGGACCAGCGCGCAGGACTCGGCGCCCCTGCCGCTGCCCGCGCACGACGCGAGCCCGGCCACCTATGCCCGCAGCGGCTACACGCCCGCGGCCGCGCCGCGCCCCGCCGCCTCCGTCCTGCCGCCGCGCTTTCGTGACCTGAGCGGCTGGGACGCCCTTCGAGACCTCCTCGTGGTGCTGTGCTTCGGCTCCGCCGCCGTCACCACCTTCACGCAGAACCCCGAGGCCGTGCCCATGCTCGTGCCGCGCCTGGCCGCGGGCCTCGGCTTTGCGGCGATGGTGGCCGTGTACGTGCTGCGGTGGGCGCCCACCTATCGCACGGGCGAGGCCGCGCAGCGCGAGCCGAACCTGCGCCTGATCGGCACGGTCCGACTCGTGGGCATGGTGCCCGCGGCCCTCGTCGCGCTCGGCACGATCGGGTACGACCTCGCGGCGTCGATCCCGGACCTCCTCACGCCGCTGCCGGACGGCCCGCGGGTGGGCCTCGGCGCGGGGGTCTCGCTCCTTCTGCTCGGCGCGATTGTGGGCAGCGAGCGGCGCGGCTTCGAGGGCTACGTGCCGGATGCCGCCCACAAGGCCCGCGCGGGCCGCGTGCTCGGAATCCTCCGCTACGCCGCGCTCGGCTCGTTCGCGCTCGCGGCCGTCATGATGGTGGGCAAGGCCGTGAGCGGCGACGGCCTGTTCTCCCTCGTCACCTTCGCCCGCTCCCTGACGGGGCTCGCGCTCGTCCTGCTCATCGTGCAGCCGGGCCTGCGCCGCAGCCCCTCGTGGTACGTGTTCCTCACGGGCGTGGCGGGGGCCATCGTCGTGGGCGCCGCCGCCGACAACACGCTGCGGCTCAGCTACGCCGCCCCCGTCAGCTTCTCCACCTCCTACGTGTGGCTCCCGTTCGTCGTGGCCGCTTTCGGCCTGCTCATCTCGCGGGCCTACGTGCGCTCGAGCGCGCTGCGGTTCACGCGCGTGGACTGGATCGTCTACGCCGCCCGCACGCTCGAGTTCTCCGTCCTCATGCACGGCGTCTCCCTCGTGGTGAGCGCCCTCATGGCCCTCGCGATCGTGCTCGGTTACCCGAGCCGCGTCGGCCTGCCCCTCACCCTCGCGGCGATGCTGCTCGCGCTCCTGTTCGCCCTGCTGTCGGCCTTCGCGCGCCGCGCGCTCGATTACCGCGACGCCTCCCGGGCTCGCGCCCACGCGGTCGTCGCGGGCGTGGCCCTCACCGTCATCGGGTTCGTCTCCGTGCTCGTGTATTCGCTCGCGAGCGGGGATGCGGCGGGCCTCACCAATGGCGGGCTCGCCCTGCTCATCGGCATGAGCTCCGCGCTCATGCTCACGGTGCCCACGCCGGTGCGGGACGAACACGGCGCCCCCGATCTTGACGCCACGTTCACGGCCTTCCGCGCCCGCGAACTCGCTCCCTCCATCGCCCAGCGTTTCCTTCCCGACATTTCCCGCGCCACCGCCGAACGCAAGGCCTTCCCCTCTCCCTCCTCACCCGCCTAGAACGAAGGTTTCCCCATGCCTCTGTGGACGATTCACGGCAATGGCCGCACCGTTGAACCCGGCAAGGTTGTGCTGCCCGAAGAGCGCCTCGCCTGGCCGTACACGATTGGGATCGGCGCCCAGCATGTCATCGCGATGTTCGGCGCCACGTTCCTGGTCCCGATCATCACGGGCTTCCCCCCGGCCACGACTCTCCTGTTTTCCGGGATCGGCACCCTGCTGTTCCTCGTCATCACGCGCAACAGGGTGCCCAGCTACCTGGGCAGTTCCTTCGCCTTCATCGCCCCCATCACCGCCTCCACCCAGGCGGATTCGATGGGGGCGGCGCTCGGCGGTGTGGTGGTCACCGGCGTCCTGCTCGCGCTGCTGGGCCTTCTCATCGGGAAGGTGGGGACCCGCTGGATCGGGCTGCTCATGCCGCCCGTCGTGATGGGCTCGATTGTGGCGCTGATCGGCCTCAACCTCGTGCCCACCACCTATCAGGCGAACTTCTCGAAGGCGCCGTTCACGGCCGTGTGCACGCTCATCGCCATCGTGCTGTGCACAACCCTGTTCAAGGGGATCCTCGGGCGCATCAGCGTCCTGCTCGGCGTCATCATCGGCTACGTCATCGCGCTCGTGCGCGGCGAAGTGAACCTGGATCCGGTGCGCGAGGCGGCGTGGCTGGGCCTTCCCGAGTTCCACTACCCCACCTTCAACCTGGGCCTGCTGCCGATCTTCCTGCCCGTCATCGTCGTGCTGCTCGCGGAGAACGTGGGGCACGTAATCTCGGTGGGCACCATGACCGGCCGGAACCTCGATCGGGAGGTGGGCCGCACGCTCTTTGCCGACGGTTTTGCAACGGCCCTGTCCGGCACGTTCGGCGGCTCGCCCACGACCACGTATGGCGAGAACATCGGCGTCATGAGCGCCACCCGCGTGTATTCAACCGCGGCGTACTGGGTCGCGGGCATCACCGCGATCCTGCTCGCGATGAGCCCCAAGGTGGGCGCGATCATCAACACGATCCCGCTCGGCGTGATCGGCGGCGTCACCTTCGTGCTGTATGGCCTCATCGCCATCGTGGGCTTTCGCATGTGGATCGAGGGCCGCGTGGACTTCGCACGCCCCCGCAATCAGATGACCGCGGGCCTCGCCCTCGTCATCGCCATCGCGGATCTGCACTGGGAGATCGGCGGGTTCTCCTTCACCGGCATCGCGCTCGGCACCCTGGCCGCGCTGCTCGTCTATCACGTCATGGGGATCCTCGGCCGCCTCACCGGCACCGAGCAGGACGACGAACCGCTCGTGGGCGCCGGACGCCCCGCGGCCTAGACCCGGAGTGAGCGACAATGCGCGGGCCGGTTGGGCGCCCATCATCGAGGTGGGCAGGCGCCTGACCGTGCGCTACGCCCTGAACCCCCACACCCATGCGGGGCACGAGAAGGTGGCCGACGCGCTCGGCTACGTGCGCGCCCTCGACGCCGACACCGTGACGATTGAGACCCGCCGCGGCTTCGCCCGCGTGCCCCGCGCGATCATCGTCATCGTGAAAGAGGTGCCGCCCCCGCCCGTGCGCAGGGGCCGGAGCGAGGGCCCGCCCGCGGGAGAAGGCGCCTGAGAAGAGGTGACGGCCGCGGAGGCGAGCAAGTAGGCTGGCGGCATGACCTCACCTTCTTTGACCACGCTTGTTCGCCGCCCGTTTGAGGGGCTTGTTGCCGAACGCGACCTCGTGGCGATGCGTCAGCTCATCCCGTCGGCCACGCTCACCGCGCGCACGAGCGCGGACTTCGGCGGCACGGACCTCGTGATCGCCTCGCTGTTGCCGATGAACTGGGCGGCCCTCAAGCGCGAGGACGGCACCGTCATGGTGGGCATGCAGGCCACCGTGCCCGGCAACGACACCTCGCGCGGCCTTGGCGCTGCCCTCAAGACGGCGCTCGATTCTGAGCCGGGCACCGCGGTCTCGACCGTGGATGTGGCCGCGGATTCGCCGCGCCTGCAGGACATCGTGGAGTTCGCGGCGGAGCCCGTGATCGAGGTCCACGATTCCTTCGACTACTGGATCGATGCGGGCGCTACGCGCACCGAGGAACTGGACGAGGGCCTCGCGCAAGCGAACGAGGCGATCATGCCGACCGCCGCCGTGGGCGGCCTCCCGCACGCCTACTGGGTGGATGCGGGCGCGAAGGAGCACCTGCGCTGGGTGCTCGAAGAGGGCGAAGACCAGGTGATCGACGCCGTGGCGCGCCTGCACGCGAAGCGGAACTCCGGCGTGGGCGAGGGCACGAAGTACGTGGGATCGTTCAGGGCCGACGGCCTCACGATTCCCGTGTGGGACCTGCCGAAGGGCTTCGGGGTCGAGGGCGTGGAAGAGGAAGCGGCGGCGTTCAAGGCGCGCTTCGAGGAAGCACTCGCGAGCACCGAGCCGCTGACCGGCCTCGAGCGCCGGGCCCGCGGCGGGATCGTGGCGCGGCAGGTGACCCTGCGATGAGCGAGGGGGGCTCCACGCCACCCCTGACGCGGCCCCGCAGCGCCGCGGTCATCATTCCGGCGAAGGACGAAGCACAGCGGATCGAAGCCACGGTGCTCGCCGCGCGCGACATCGAGGGCGTGGACCTCGTGATCGTGGTCGATGACGGCTCGGTGGATGCCACGGCGGCGCTCGCCAAGGGTGCCGGGGCGGTCGTGGTGCGCCACAAGACCAATCGCGGCAAGGCCGCCGCGATGGAGACGGGCGCGAAGGTCGTGCACATGCGCGAGGAAGCCGAACGCGCCGGGGGAGAGGGCACAACGGGGCAGGAACTGCTGACCGAGCCGCGCGAGCGCGGCCACACCGGCCCGCTGCCGATCATCAACCCGGAGGGTGGGCCGCCGCCGCGGGCCCTGCTGTTTATCGACGCCGACATGGAGGATTCCGCCCGCAACGCCTCCGCGCTCGTGGCCCCCGTCCTGAAGGACGGCGTGGATATGAGCATCGCGGTGATCCCGCCGCAAGAGGGCGCGTCGGGCATGGGCCTCGTGGTGCGCACCTCGCGCAACGGGATTCGCAAGGCCACGGGTTTTGAGACCGAGCAGCCGCTCAGTGGCACGCGCTGCATCACCCGTGAGACGTGGGAGGCCGTGCAGCCGCTTGCTGCGGGCTGGGGCGTGGAAACGGGGCTCACCATCGATGCCCTCCACCACGGGTTCTGGGTGAAAGAGGTGCCCGCGGATCTTCACCACCGGGCCACGGGCTCGGATTTTCGCGGGCAGTTGCATCGCGCGAGCCAGCTGCGCGATGTGGTGCGGGCGCTCGCGAAGCGCCGTTCGATCAGCCCGAATGATCCGCTCGAGGACGGCCCTCGGCCCGATTCTCCCGTGGGCGATCCTGAGGCGACGGGGCGGGGCTCGGAGACCGAGGCGCCGCGGCGATAAGCCCCGCCTGGACGAGCGCGCCCACCGCGTAGGCGGCCACGAGCAGCGTGAGCCCCGTGTCGTTCGTGGCCGCGCCGATCCACGCCCCGACGAGGGCCGATGCTCGCATCGCCCATAGCCAGCGGTGCGCGCGGTTGAACCGCCCCGCGGCCGTGGCGCCGCGAGTGAGGCTCGCCCACGTGAGAGCGACGATGGCCGCCGCGGCGGGCACGACGATGAGCGGGCTTGTGATCCACAGCGGCTCGGCCATGCGCACCGCGCGATCGGCGGCGGTCGCCGCGACGGTGCCGAGCGCGGCGAGCGGGCCCCCCGCGTCGAGCAGATCGGCGACGAACGCGCCCAGGTGGGTGCGGGCCGACGGCGGCCGCAGATAGTCGAGGAGACCGGCCAGAGCAAAGAGCACGCCCCCGGCCGCGAGCGCTCCGACGACGTGCCGGGCCTTCAGCCGCGCGCCGCTCACGGCAAGGCAGCCGAGCAGGGTCGCGGGGCCAAAGATGAGGGCGCTTCCGGCGTCGGCTCCCATCGTGGGGGAGAGCGCCACGAATCCGAGCGCCGCGCCCGTGAGCGCCACGAGCCCCACCCGGCCCGCCGTCGTGGCGAGAAGGCGCGCGGCGTGGTCGAGGAGGCCCCCGATCCCGAGCGCCCACGCGGCGAGGAGGATGCCGGTGAGGTGGTTGCCGAGCCCGTAGAACCGGCCCCCGTACAGGGGCTGGTTGCCGAGCACGGAGCCGAGCTGGGCGTGGGCACCGAGCGCGACCTCGAGGGCGATGAGCGCAGCGGCGATGAGCGCGGCGACGGCGGGCGTGAGGGTGCGGAGGCCGAGAGAGGCGAGGCCGCGGGAAAGGAGCGTGCCCGCGAGCGCGGCGAGCGCACCGACCGCCGCGACGATGGCGAGGGCGGGGCTGATGCCGCGGGCGGCGAGGTCCGCGAGGGGCAGCTGGGAGGAAGTGAGGCCGAGCGGAACGGCGAGGATCGCGGTGCCCAGCACCGTGGCGCAGGCCCGCTGAAGGCGGCGGGCCCGCGCGGAGTACTCCCAGCGCGCGGCTCGCAGGCCGAGGGCCCCGGCTGCGGCGACGCCGAGCACGGCCAGGTAGAGCCCGATGACGGGCGCGAGGGCGTCCTCGGTCAGGCGTGAGTCCGTGGTGAGGGCGGTGACGCGCGCAATGCTCGCATCGGCGCGCGCCTGCTCGTCGTCTGCCCGCTCGCTCTCGGAGCTCTCGCTCTCCGGGGTGCGGGGTGTCCCCTCGATGGCGCGGCCGATGCCCGGTCCCTCGCCCGCGCTCGGCGCCACGTCCACGTTGAGCACGAGACCCGGCTGTCGAGTGGAGGGGCTCGTGAGTAGGCCGGGGCCGAAACCGGAGTCGATATAGACCTGGAGCTGGAGGTCGGTGGCCATCTGGTGCAGCGCGGCGGGGGAGCGCTCGTTCTCGATGGCGGCGGCGCGCTCGGGCGCCGGTGAGAGCGCGCCGACGCTCGCGACCGCGACCCGCGGGGCCTCGCCGCGCGCCTCGGTGCTGTCTGTCGCGGTGCCCGGCAGCCCCGCGCCGCACGCCCCCTGGGCTTCGGCGAACCGGGCATCGAGCGCGCGCAGGGACGCCTCCCGCTCGGCGGCGCTGACGCCGGGGCCCACGGCTACGTCGCCGAGGTCGATGATGCGAAGGCCGTCGGCCCCCTCGGCGGGCAGTCCATTCACTTCGCCGCGCGCGAGCGGCGGCGTGCGCTCGCCCGTCGTGAGCGAGGCGAGTCCCTGGCGTTTGGTGGTGAGGACGGAGCCGCTCGTGAGGCTCATCGCGCCCACGCCGGAGTGCTCGGCGAAGCAGAACAGCTCGGGGGTGGTGGAGGCGCTGAGGTCGGCCCAGGTGAGGCCGCTCGTCACGTAGACGGTGGTGAGCGGGGTGGAGGCGGGGCTGGCGCCGGCGCGCGCCGTGCCCCACGTGAGGGACGGCACGAGGACGGGAAGGATGAGCAGCACGGCGCTCGCGGCGAGGGCGAGGGCACTGCCCAGTCGAGTCGCGGGCATGTGCCCAGCGTATCGAGCACCCCGCTACGCTGGGGCGCATGCGTTACGGATTCCTCGGTCCCGAGACCACGTTCACCCACCAGGCCCTCCTGCAGGCCCTCGATGCTCTGCCCGCGCTCGGCGCCGCGGTCGCGCGCGAGGATGAGGGTCCGACGGAGCCCGGGGGCGAGGCCCAGCGCAGCCTCGTGCCCTACCCGAGCGTGGCCGCCGCCATCGGCGACCTCGTGGCGGGCGAGGTGGACGCGATGATGGCGCCCATCGAGAACTCGGTCGAGGGTGGGGTCTCGGGCACGCTCGATGTGCTCGCGGACACCGCGGGCATCACGATCGTTGCCGAACAGATCGTGCCCATCAGCTTCGTGCTGGCCGCGAGGGAACAGCTCGCGTTCGATGACGTGCGTACCGTCACCTCGCACACGCACGCGCAAGCGCAGTGCCAGCGTTTCGTGCGCGCCGAACTCCCGAACGCGTCCCCGCAGCCCGCGCTGTCCACGGCCGCCGCGGCCCGCGAACTCGCGGAGCTGCCGCCGGGGGATCCGCGTGCGCGCGGCGCGGCCGTCATCTGCTCGCGCCTGGCCGCCGACCACTTCGGCCTGACCGTCATCGCGAGCGGGATCGAGGACTTTGTGGGCGCCCAGACCCGCTTCGTGCTCGTGCAGCGCGATGGCCGCATCCCCGCCCGCACCGGGGCGGACAAGACCACGGTCGTGGCCTACCTCGCGCACAACCGCGCGGGCGCGCTCCTGGAAATGCTCGAGGTCCTGAGCGCCGGAGGGGTCAACCTGTCCCGCATCGAGTCGCGGCCCGCGGGCGATTCCCTGGGCCGCTACTCCTTCTCGATGGACATGGAAGGCCACCTCGAGGATCGCCGCGTGGCCGCCGCCCTCGCGAACCTCCATCGCGTGTGCACCCGGCTCGTGTTCCTCGGCAGCTATGCCCGGGCCGACGGGAGCGTGCCCGCCGTCGCGCAGCACAACACCGATGCGGCGTACGACGACGCACGGGAATGGATGCACGACCTCACCGCGCAGATCCAGCGGGGCTGAGGCCCCGGCCCGTCGGCCGCTTCGCTCAGCTGTCCGCGGTGCGGATGCACAGCGCGTGCGCCTGCACCCGCGCCTCGAGGTGCGTGCCGTACCCGAGCGCGTCCCCATCTACCTGCACGGGCAGTTCCGCGTCGGTCTCCACGCACATGCGGCGCGCCTGGAACGTGCGCTTGTGGGAAATGCGGGCGAGCGACGGGGATCCGGGCGCGACCATTTCCCGCACGATCTGGCCGAACCCGGCGGCGCCGCGCCAATCGAGGGCGAGGACTTCGAGGGAGCCGTTGGCGGCGTCGGCCCCCGGCATGAGGGTGAGGCCCCCGGGCAGGCGGCCCACGTTGCCGATCATAACGGTGCGGGCGGTCAGGGGGCGAGCGCGGCGCCCGTCGAGCGTGAGGGAGATGCTTTGGCTGCGGCCCGCGAGTTTCTTCGCGCCCGCGACCGCATAGGCCACCCAGCCCAGGTACTTCTTGAGGGTGGAATCGGTGGCTTCCATAATCATCGCGTCGAACCCGTAGCCCGCGATCACGAGGAACGGTTCGGGCGTGGCCGTATGTGCCGCTTCGGCGCTGTGCCCGAAGCCGAGCCACCCGAGGTCCATGGGGCGGGGCGTGCCCGTGATCGCCACCCGCACGGCTTTGAGAGCGTCGTCGATGGGCAGGTCCAGGTTGCGGGCGAACAGATTGCCCGTGCCCACGGGCACGATCCCGAGCGACGCATCGGAGCCGGCCACGCCCGCGGCCACCTTGCGCACCGTGCCATCGCCGCCCGCGGCAAGGACAATCGTGCAGCCGTCGGCCACCGCCTGCTGGGCCTGGCCGAACCCGGCATCTTCGACGCTCGTATCGTAAAAGCGGACCCCTCCCGGGACGCCCAGCTCCTCCGCGAGCGCGCGCACCTGGGTGCGGAAGCGCTCCGGATTCTGAAACTTGGACGGGTTCATGACCGCGCCCACCCGATCTTCGATCACGCCCTGAGCCTACGCCGAGGCCCTCGCGGTAGTCTGTGTTCATGATTGATCTGCGAGTATTGCGCGAGAATCCCGAGCGTGTGCGCGAGGCCCAGCGGGCCCGCCGCCGCGACGCCGCCGCGGTTGATGCCGTGTTGGCGGCCGACGAATCCTGGCGCGAGGCCACGCAGGCGTTCGAGTCTCTGCGCGCCGAGCAGAAGATCCTCGGCAAGTCCGTGGCCCAGGCGAAGGGCGACGAAAAGCAGGAACTGTTGGCGCGCGCCAAGGACGTGTCGGCGCGCGTGAAGGCGCTCGATGCCGCCGCGACCGAGGCCGCCGAGGCCCGCGACAACGCCCTGCGCGCCATCCCGAACATCGCCGAAGGCGCCCCCGAAGGGCTCGAGGACGACTTCACGGTCCGCGAGATCGTGGGCGAGGCGCCCACGTTCGATTTCGAGGTCGCCGATCACCTCGACATCGCCGAAAAGCTCCGCGCGATCGATATGCAGCGCGGCGCGAAGGTCTCCGGCTCACGCTTCTACTTCCTCACCGGGGTGGGCGCCCAGCTCGAACTCGCGATCCTTAACGCCGCGATGGACAAGGCCACCCGCGCCGGATTCACGCCCATGATCACCCCCACGCTCGTGCTGCCCGAAACGATGGACGGCACCGGGTTCCTCGGCGAACACGCCGACGAGGTGTATCGCCTGGACAAGGGCGATGACCTCTACCTCGTGGGCACGTCGGAGGTGGCGCTCGCGGGCTATCACCGCGACGAGGTGCTGGACCTTTCGAACGGGCCGCTGCGTTACGCGGGCTGGAGCGCCTGCTACCGCCGCGAGGCCGGGAGCTACGGCAAGGACACGCGCGGCATCATCCGCGTGCACCAGTTCCACAAGGTCGAAATGTTCTCCTACTGCGCGATTGAGCAGAGCTACGAGGAGCACGAACGCCTGCTCGATTACGAGCGCGAGATGATGGCCCTGATCGACGTTCCGTACCGGATCATCGATACGGCCGCGGGCGATCTTGGCACGTCCGCCGCCCGCAAGTTCGACTGCGAGGCGTGGATCCCGAGCCAGGGCACGTACCGCGAACTCACCTCGACCTCGAACTGCACGCAGTTCCAGGCGCGGCGCCTCAACATCCGCGAGCGCGTGGACGGCGCCCTGCGGCCCGCCGCGACCCTCAACGGCACGCTCGGCACCACCCGCTTCATCGTGGCGGTCCTCGAAAACCACCAGCAGGCCGACGGCTCCGTCGTGGTCCCCGAGGGCCTGCGCCCCTACCTCGGCGGCCGCGAGGTGTTCGAAGTCCAGTGAGTACCGACGCCCCCGCGCTCGGGTTCGATCCCGAGCTGCTCCAATCCGTCATTGCCCCGCTGCGCTCCGGCCCCGCCCTGATCGGGCTCGATGTGGACGGCACGCTCGTGGATCACCGCGGGCACATGGACCCCGAGGTCCGCGAGACCCTGCACGCCGTGCGCGAGGCCGGGCACCACGTGGTCATCGCGACCGGTCGCGCGCTCGGATCGACCCTGCCCATCGTGCGCCTTGCGGGCGTGAACGATGGCTGGTCCGTGAGCTCCAACGGCGCCGTCACCACCCGGATCCTCGGCGAAGCCGACGACCAGATCGAGATCCTCGAGACCCTCACCTTCGACCCCGAGCATGCGCTGCGCGCGATGCACCGGGCCGTGCCCGACGCCCGGTTCGCCGTAGAGCGGCCCGACGGTTCGTTCCTCGCCACGCAGTCCTTCCAGGACATGAGCTTCGGGCTCGAAGCCCTGCACGTGGAGATGGACGCCCTGTTCGCCGAAAAGGCCGTGGTTCGCGTCGTGGTCACCTCCCCGGACCTCACCAACGAGGAGTTCTCCCAGGTGGTTGCCGACGCGGGCCTGCACGGCTGCGAATACGCGATCGGCTGGTCCAGCTGGCTCGACATGTCCGCCCCCGGCGTCACGAAAGCCTCCGCGCTCGAGGCCCTGCGCGTGCGCCTCGGCATCGCCCCCGAAAGCACCCTCGCCATCGGCGACGGCAGCAACGATGTGGAAATGCTCGCCTGGGCCGGAGCGGGGATCTCCATGGGGCAGGCCTCGCCCGCCGTCCACGCCGCCGCGAACGCCGCGACCCTCGGCATCGACCAGCACGGCGCCGCCCACGCCCTCCGATTGCTGCTCGACTAGCCCGGCGCCGGCGAAAGGCGCTGCTAGACTTGTGCGGCGCCGGGCCCACCCGCCCGCGCCCGCGAACCGAGGTTCGCACCCGGGAGAGTTGACAGAGCGGCCGAATGTGACGGTCTTGAAAACCGTTGTGCAGTAACCCTGCACCAAGGGTTCAAATCCCTTACTCTCCGCCCAGCGTCCCCGTCGAGCGATGACTCGCGGGGGCGCTGTTGTCGTCGCGCCGAGGCCCAGGGTCCCCGCCGTCGGCCCGCCCTCTCGATACGGTAGATCATGTGCGGGCATTCGCCTGGAGAGTCCGGCTCAGCCCAGGAACGAGGAGCGACAGATGGCCACGCTGAGGGGTTGGGTTGTGCAGGGCAAGGGCCAGGAGGCCACGTTCGGGGACCTCGATGCCGCGCTGCTGGAGGCACCCGCCACGGCTCCGCCGATGCTCGACATCGACGTTGAGTATTCCTCCCTCAACTACAAGGACGCCCTCGCGCTCGAAGGAAAGCCCGGAGTGCTGCGCGCCTTCCCGATCATTCCCGGCATCGATGCCGTGGGCCGCGTGCGCGCGAGCGACGTGGCGGCGGCGCACGGGTTTGACGGCGGTGAGCTCGTGGTCGTAACCGGGGCCGGGATCGGTGAAGAGTTCAGCGGCGGCCTCGCCACCAGGGCACTCGTGCCCGCGTCGGCTGCCGTGCGTGTTCCCGGCGGTTTCGGCGCGCTCGAGGCGGCCGCCGTCGGCACTGCGGGCTTCACCGCCGCCCTCAGCGTGCTGGCCCTTGAGACGGCCGAGCTGACGCCCGAGGCCGGGCCGGTGCTCGTCACGGGCGCTGGCGGCGGCGTCGGCTCCCTCGCCGTGGCCCTGCTGGCCGCGCGCGGATTCGAGGTTCACGCCCTCACGGGCCGTGCCGAATCCCTGGGGCCGTGGCTGAGCGACCTCGGCGCCTCCGCCATCATCGACCGGGCAGACCTCGCTGAGGCGGGCAGGCCCCTGCAGCGCAGCCGGTGGGCGGGCGCCGTCGATACCGTGGGTGGGCCGATCCTCGCCAACGTCCTCGCGAGCCTCGAGCACTCCGGCATCGCGACCGCGTGCGGGCTCGCCCAGAGCGCCGATCTGCCCGCGAGCGTGCTCCCGTTCATCCTGCGCGGCGTGAGCCTCATCGGCATCGACTCCGTGCGAGTGACGCGCGAACGCCGCGAGGTCGCCTGGCAGCTCATCGCTACCGCGCTTTCACCCGCAGATGCTCCCGATGTCCTCGCCTCCCTCACCCGTGAGATCCCGCTTGCGCAGGCGCGCGAGGTGAGCGCGCCGCTGCTTGAGGGGCAGGTGCGGGGGCGCACCGTGGTCCGCGTAGGCTAAGGGCGCAGTAGCCGACGCACCACGAAGGGACCGATCATGACCGTCAAGCTTGAGGTGGGCCAGAAGGCCCCCGACTTCGACCTTCCGCGTGCGGGCGGCGGCAGGATCAGCCTCGCCGACCTGCGCGGGGCACCTGCCGTGATCTGGTTCTATCCCGCGGCGAACACGCCCCTGTGCACGCGCCAGGCGTGCGACCTGCGGGACTCCTTCGTGGGCCTAGACGCCGCGGGCGTGCGCGTCGTGGGAATCTCGCCCGACCCGGTGGCCGACATCGAGCGGTTCGTGAGCGAGCAGCAGCTCCCGTTCGACATGGCGAGCGACGAGGATCACGCGGTCATGGAGGCCTACGGCGCGTGGGGCGAGAAGAACATGTACGGCAAGCTCACGATGGGCGTGATTCGCTCCAGCTTCGTCATCGATGAGCACGGCACCCTCACGAACGTCCGGTATCGCGTGGGCACGCCCCGTCACGCCGAATGGGTTGCTTCCGCAGTGGGTCTTACCCCTGGTGGGGACCGGTGATCAGGGGACAACTTCCCCTTGGCGACCGAGGCCCCGGTAGTGCACACTATGAAGTGTTCCGCCTTAATAACTGATAGATGAGGACCCCTACTCATGTCCCACTCCATGCGCTCCCTGCGTTCCGTCTCCTCCCTCGCCGCTGCTGGCGCTCTGGTTTTCGCCCTGAGCGGCTGCGGTGCGATTCTCGGGAGCAACGACGACAGCACTCCTACCGCCACGGCCGAGCAGACCACCGAAGAAGCCACCACGGAAGCCGCCACCACCGAGGCTGCCACCACGGAAGCTGCTGAAGGTGCCGTTCCCGAAGGCGTGCAGTCCGGCCCACTTAGCGAGGCTGACCTCACCGCGGGCTCCCAGGTAGTCGTGGACTTCATGAACGCCTCCGCCGATGGTGACTTCGCGAAGGCATGCGGCATGTCCGTGCTGATGAGTGAGACCCCTGTTGAGCCCATCACCAACGAGGCCCTCCTGCAGCTCTGTGGAGAAACCGCGAAGGGTGAGCTCCCCGAGGGTGGCGCCGAGCAGCTCCAGCAGATGAGGGATCTCTTCACCGTAGAGAACCTTACTGTCACCGACAACGGTGACGGCACCGGCTCCGTGAGCTTCATGGGCTCGGACATGGGCTTGAAGGTCGTCAAGCTGGTCGACGGCAAGATGTACATGGCCCTCTGATCCGCACGACCGCGAGGCACCCCCACGGCGCCGCGGGCCTGGATCACCATAATTTGTGGCGCCGGGCCAGCCTCGGGTAGGCTGGACCGGCGCCTTCGTGGCGCGAACCCCCGCGTCACGGCACCCTCCCGGTGCCTCCGTGGAGGAATAAGGAGACGTGGCAGAGCGGCCGAATGCGCTCCCCTGCTAAGGGAGTAGGTGACGATGAGTCGCCTCGGAGGTTCAAATCCTCTCGTCTCCGCATTGTGAAGTGTCGGGACATCGTTCATTCGGTGTCCCGGCATTTTTCATGTGTGGGGCGATGGTGCGTTCGGCGATGACCTGTCCGGTGCGGCCCATGCGTGGCGCCGCTCGGAACGCTGTCCCGCACCGGAGACTCTCCTCTGCCCGAATGTGATGGGTTCCGCGGGTGTTCCGGGACCTTTCTGCGTGCCGAGGTGTTGCCAGGTCGAGATTGTGCGCAGGTTATCCACAATGGGCCCTTGGTGCTGGCGGTCACTCTGGAGATTGCTTACGCTGTGAGCACGAGTTCCGCGGCTGGCGCGGGGCGCAAGGGTGGAGCTGGATGTAGATGGCGACGACGAACATGGGGCGGAAGACGCGGGGAGTGTGGGCAAAGCGTCTGGCTGCGGTGGTGGCGATTGCGGCGTTGGGGCTCACGGCGTGCACCGCCGACGGAGAGAAAGAGTCCTCGGGGCAAGGTAGTGATAGCGGGGCGTCCTCGGATGCCGGTGGAGCATCCGATGGTGGCGGAATAGACGGCGGCGGAAACGAGGAGCCTGACGAGTTCGCAATGCCTACCGAGAACGAAGCACTCCAACCACCTGACCCGGCCAACTACCCAGGGATGGAACTGCAGAATGACGAGGGGGCCAAGCAGGCAACACGGTTCTTTATCGATGCCCTATATTACGGGCACGCCACCGGTGACACCGTCCCACTTGAAAGTGTTTCCACCACCGATTGCACTGTATGTAGTGAAGCGATAAATAAAATTCATGAACGCACTCAAACGGAAGAATCGTTCATCGTTGGGTACGCCATCGAGATCCAGGAACTGTATCTAGTAACTCCGGATGAGGCTGGGCTGACAACAGTGTATTACGCCTTCTATGAAGGTCCCACGGAAAGACGGTTCAAAGATCGCCCCTCAGAGTCGCATGAGGGACGTAATATGCACGCCTTCGCCGATCTCAAGTTCCAGGATGAAGGCTGGCGAATAGTAGACGCGGGTTGGGGGATGGTTGACAATGAGTCGTAGCGTCGGTTTTTCGATCATTGCTCTATTCGTTTACGGGTTTGTTATGCCCATGAGTCCAGGAATGACGAATGAGAACGCCGATACGGTCGGTAGCGCTAATGAATCGGGTAATGGGTTTGGTGCCGCGCGTCAGGATTCCTCGGCGACGAACGGGACTAATGGCTCGAACTCTAGCACCAATAGTTCCGGCACGTACCGTGTGAAGAATGCCGTGCAGACGGTGTCGGCGCCTTGGTCGGATCCGGAGCGGGGCTGTCGCGGGATATACAAGGGGCAAGATGATCCGGACAAGGAGACTGCCGAGACTGTGGTGTGCCTGGGGTTCTCCCATGTGTGCACTGCGTTGAACATAGCCCTCGGTGACGGTTCGCAAGCTGTGGTGAGTCATCGGGTGGATGGGGCAACCGGACAGCGGACCGGGACGTGGGCGCGCACCTCGTGCGTGAGGCCCGGTACCGGTAGTGCTGGTGGCATCGAGGCTGCGCCCGTCGTGGTCACCGAGACGGAGTTTGCGTCCCTGGGTGTGGAGCCTCTGGTGGCGCATTTGGGGCCGCCGGTGGCGATGCAGATCCCGACCAGTATGGACGTGATCGTGTGGGCTGAGCGCCGAGTGCAGGAACTCCACACGGAACTGCTGGGTCAGGACGTGGTGATTCGAGCGACGCCGATTAAGTACGTGTGGACGTTCGGTGACGGTACTGAATTGACCACGTCGTTCGCTGGCAGGCCGTGGCCGGAGCGGGATATTTCGATGCGGTACCGCAATGAAGGCTGGTACGAACTCTCGCTGACCACCGAGTTCGCCGGCGAGTACTCCGTGGCCGGAGGCCCCTTCGTGCCGATCGACGGCACCATCCACGTCACCTCCGAGCCTCGGTGGCTGTATGCCAACGTCATGAAAGCACGCCTGGTGAGCGGGCCGGTGGATCCGGCATTGAACGAGATCCCCGAACGCACCGAAGAGACCCTCGGCAAACCCAACCCGAAGGCGAAGAAGACGACCCTGAAGTACCCGGGACAGAACACGAAGAAGAAGCGACGGTAGGACGAGCGTCAAGTTGGGGCAAGATCGCAGTCGGCGTGGAGGCTGCGCGGCGCCGAGCCGCCGGTCCGACAATCGCCAGGAGGGGAAAGATGGACAATCAACAGTTCACAGCAGGCCACCTGCTCAACCGAGGCAGTTGGGCGAGGCGTCTGGCAGCGGCGGTAGCGATTGCAACGCTGGGACTCACGGCGTGCAGCAAGGAAGAAGAGCCGGAAAAGTCGGAGATCCAGATTGCCCAAGAGAAGAAGTTTGGTCCCAGCGGACAGCCTTCCGACAATGGCGGAGCTGACGCAGGCAACGGCGATGAGGGGACAGAAGCCGTGGGGTTTGCAATACCGCCCCAGAACAAGGGTATGGCGTCGCCAGATCCGGTCAACTACCCCGGCATGGACTCGGAGTCTGACGAAGGTGCCGAACAGGCGATGCGATTCTTCATCGATGCGCGGTACTACGGGTACGCTACGGGGGATACTGCGCCACTCGAAAGTGTTTCTCACAAGAATTGCAAGCCGTGCTTGGAAGCTGTCGATGATATTCGCTCACGCACCAGAGAGCAGGGTGCTTTCCTGACCTCATACTCGATAGAACCTCAAGAAGTAGTGGATTATGTGCCAACTCGTCCCGGCGTGCGGACGATCTACTATGCCTATCGAGAGGGCGAGAGCGAAAGGCTTTTCAGCGATGGAAGTACGAGCACCTACTCGGGTGGAAACATGAATGCTGTTGCTGATCTGAAGGTAGTTGATGGACGTTGGCAAGTACTCTACGCCGAGTGGGGGAGTAACACCGATGTGTAGCGATGCAGCAACGTCGATAGGGGCAAGGAGCCCGCGTGGTGGAGCGTGGGCGAGTCGGCAAGCGCGTGAAGCCATAGAAGAACTGGAAGGGTGGACATGAAGAAGGGGAGAAGGGCTGGGATGGATCAGCAGATCGACGACAGGTGGCTCAGGCGCCTGGCTGCGGTGGCAGCGATTGTGGTGCTGGGTCTCGCGGCATGCACCGCCGACGGAGGGAAAGAGTCCTCGGGGCAAGGTAGTGATAGCGGGGCGTCTTCGGATGCGGGCGGAGTGCCAGACAGTGGCGTGGACGCGAGCGCTAGCGACGGTGGCGGGAGCGACGAGCCTGATGAGTTCGCGATGCCGCCAGAAAACGAGGCTCGTACTCAGCCCAACCCAGCTCATTATCCAGGCATTGAATCCCCGGCCTATGTGGGTGCACAGGAAACCGCCCGGTACTTCCTTGATGCGATGTACTACGGTTTCGAGACGGGTGACACCGGGCCTCTGGAGAGCGTATCGAGTGACCGCTGCGGGGAGTGTCAGAGTTTTGTCTATGCGACTCTCGCTCGAACTCGGGTCTATGGGGTATATGACATCGGGCACTCCATCCATCCGCAGGAAATGTATGAGTACGATCCATATGGCGGGGGCATGAGGGCCGTCTATTATGCATACTATGAAGGCGAACATAGCACGCGCCTACGCGACGGGACGATTGAAGGGGACCCAGGAAGGAATATGCATGCCGATATTGAACTGGAATTTCAGGATGGCCGTTGGCAAGTAATCTATTTTGTATGGGGGGAGAATTCTGATGTGTAGCGACTCGAAGCCGCGCCCGGCTGACATGGCGCGCACGTCCTGGAGAAAGAAGTTCACGGCGGTGGCGTTAGTGGGATTACTGGCTCTCGCCGCCTGTACTGGGCAGTTAGGAGGGGGAGAATCGGCTGCATCGGACGCGGATGGCGCGTCCAGCAGTGGCAGTGGGAGCGCCAGCGATGGTGGATACGCCATGCCCGCCAAGAATAAAGGCATGCAGCCGCCCGATCGCGCGGACTATCTGGGGATCGACTCCGAGGGTGCAGAGGGCGCCGAACAGACGGTCCGATTCTACTTTGACGCAAAGTATTACGCGTATGCGACTGGAGATGTGGGCCCTCTAGAGAGTGTCACCCGATCTGACTGCGAGGTCTGCGTGCGTGTCATTGAAGATGTTCGCGAGAGCACCTCCGGCGAAGGTGAATTCTACACCAAGTACTCATTGGAGCCGCGAAAGCTCGGCGAGACCGCTCTTTACCGAGAAGGGTTGACCCACGTATATTATGCGTACCTTGATGGTGAAATCGACGTCCTCGACAAGGATGGAAATATCGAGACCCATCCTGCGGAGATCATCCATGCGGGCGCCTTCCTCATCTTTGAGGACGGGCGATGGCTTCTGACAAGCGTCAGCTGGCGGGATGAGGAGCTTTAGTGGCTCTTCGCAGTTGAGGGGGTAGGTTGCCGGGGCGTTGGTGGCGCGTTGGGCCCGGGATAAGCGCCGAGGTCCTCTGATGATGAGGGTTCCTACACGCCTCATCCAGAAGGCCTCGACATACCTCGCGCTACCTTCACTGCCCCTGATCTGACCACGTTTGCTCGGCTGGACGAGCTCGGTCAACGTGGTCAGGTCCGTTGTTGTCCCCGTACCGCGCGTTGGTTGAATGCCGCCTGCAGAATCCTGATCCGTGGTGCCAGGGATGTGGCGGCAAGGCTCTCTCGCTCGGGTCGGTGGCTCGGCGCTTGGTGCATGTTCCGTCCAGTCATCGTCCGAGCACGCTGCTACTGCGGATCCGCCGCTACCACTGCCCCGGGATGTGGCCGCTCGTGGCGCGAAGACACCAGCAAGGCAGTGGGCGAGCGAGTAAATCTGTCCAGGGCCGGGATTCTGTACGCCCTTAAGGTTCTGATGGTCGATCACCTCACCATCACGCGTGTGGTTGCGAGCCTGGGGGTTGCGTGACACACCGCGAACGACGCGGTCCTCGACGAAGGCGCACGCGCCCTGATCAATAGCTCGACCCGGTTCGACGGCGTCAAAGTCCTCGGCGTTGATGAGCATGTGTGGCAGTACACCCGGCGTGGGGACACCTACGTCACGGTGCTCATCGATCTGACCCCCATCAGGGACGGAGCCGGGCCGTCCAGGCTGCTGGACATGGTCGAAGGACGCTCGAAACAGGCGTTCAAGACGTGGCTGGCAGCACGTCCGAAACGCTGGCGGGACGGGATCGAGGTTGTCGCGATGGACGGGTTCACGGGCTTCAAGACCGCCATCAGCGAGGAACTGCCCTCGGCCATTGCGGTGATGGGTCCGTTTCACGTCGTGCGCCTGGCCGCAAACGCGGTCGATGAGTGCCGCCGAAGTGTTCAACAACGCCTGCTGGGCAGGCGAGGAAGCGAGAACGACCCGCTCGACAAGGCCGCCGCACGCTGCTGACCGGCGCCGGGCTGCTGACCTAGAAGCAGTAGGCCCGTCTGGGCGACCGTTCGCCACCGATCAGCAAACTGCTGTGGAAGCGATCTGGGGCATCTATCAGCAGATGGTTGCGGCCTACCGTGAACCCGACCGGAAGCTCGCGAGGTTCGCGATGGGCCACATGGTCGACTTCCTCAGAACCGAGGTCCCGTCCGGGCTTACCGAAATCCGCAAGCTCGGCTGCGCCCTGGCCAAACTACGGGACGATATCCTCGCGTTCTTCGACCGTCCCGGCACCAGCAACGAACCTACCGAGGCGATCAATGGCCGTCTCGAGCATCTCCGCGGCTCTGCCCGCGGCTCCCGCAACCTCACCAACGACATCGCCCGCAGCCTCCTCGAATCAAGCGGCTTCAAACCCCACCTAAACCTCCAAATGCGATGAGCCCCTTTAGTCTCGTCACGTGCTCGCCCCCTCATAATGACGTATGCCCGCCCTCCAAACGGCAGTGGCGGCTAAGATCCACGTGACGCTAATGGCTAGAGTTGCCCCGGTGGTCTGTAGATTGAGCACTTTCGTCGCTGGTAATGCTGCTAAACCTAGAACGGGGATTGCCGTTTGAAGAACCACTGTCACTCCTTGGGTGAAGACTCCAAGCGGATACTGACCGGCATTTCTCCAGACTGCTGCGAGATCATTGACCGGCTCAATGGACTTGAGCCACAGTGCTAGGAAGGCCATGGCGGCCCAGGCCGCGCTGTAAGCCATTGCGCCGGCGAGAGCGATTAATCCACCCAGCAGAAGCTCCGAGCCCGTTGGAGCCACCTTTGAGGTAAGGGCCCACGCGACAAGTAGAGCTATTCCAGCGACTGCCTTGGCAAGTTCTGCCGGTCGCATCCATCGAAATATTGCATAGAGCGCTGTCGGAACAGGTCGAAGTAGAGAGGAGTCTAGGTCTCCTTTTCGTACAGCCGTGTCAAATCTGCGGAGCCCGGGCGTGATGAAGGTGTCCATTAATCCGCAGGCGAGGGCAAAGAACCCTGCGGTGGGCACTACCAACCCGGCGACGGGGCTGCTTGGCGGGTAGAAGCTCGTTATAACCAGGACTGGTACTAGGCCCGCTGCGAGTTCGCCTAATCCTACAACTATGCCGATCCACGCTTGACTTCGAAACTGCAGATCTCTGCGGATTGCTTGGACGAAAAGAGCCTTCGACGTGCTGATAGTTCGTCTTACTGTAGAAAGATGCATTGAAGCCGTCATGCTCCCGCCCCTTTGTACTGCTTGATACCCAACCGCCAAACTGTTACCGCGAGGCCAAGTGCGCCCGCCACCCACAGGCACTCAATTAGCAGGCTCTGAATGATTCCGATCTGCTCTGGCCGTAGGAGTATATCTAGGGGTACTGATGCAAGGTATGCAAATGGTTGGTATCGGAGAGGTTCTTGCCAGCTGTCGGGAAGTGTTGCAAAAGGGACAACTGCGCCGGATAGTACAACTGCTACAAGCTGCCTGAACCGTTCGAGTGATGCTATGTCCTCCCACCAAAAGGCCAGTGCTCCGATAGCGATATCGAGCGCGTACACCATTACCGCTGCCAGCAAAAGGGAAAGAACGAAAGCGGCCCATAGCCGTAGGTCTGTCGGAAGTGTGAATGACTCGCGAAAGTAGATCGCAAGTATTAGTATGACGGGCGTGAGGGTTATCAGCTTTGCCAGCTTCTCGGCGATGTTATTCGCGGCTGATGCAACATGCGTAGAACATGGCCTTACCAACCACGAGTTTAGTGTTCCCATTCTGATTGATTCTGCGAGAAATGGTGCGGTCCAACTAGAGGTGAGCATCGTAACTACGCTGACGAGAATAAGGTAACTGGTCAGGTACTCGGTTGTGACAGGTGGAGTCGCGCCTAGGGCGATTGAGCCCCGCCAGGCTAGGAGTGAGATCAACGGCGCTGAAGCTACGCTCAGCTGCATAGCTAGAAGCCACCAACGATAGTTCGATATCATTAATAGCTCTTGATGGAGGAGCGCTCGGAATATGTTCGCGGTCCTCATGGCGCAGCGCTTTCGTTGTCGCGAAAGGCGGCAATCATGACGTTGTCAAGCGAGGCTTCTTCGACATTTATTCCGGCCACGGTGCCCCATCTGGTGGCTTCGCGTATAGTCTCACCGAGGGTGGCATCGTTTACGCTAATGGCGATGCTCTCGGCGGTCCGCCGCGATACGAGTCCTGCATATGCGTCCGGTATTTGTGGGGCATGTCGATACGTCAATACTAGGGGCTGCTTTGTCGTGACATTGCGTCTCAGGGCGTCTAGGTCTCCATCGAATTGCTTGCGCCCTGCGGATACTAGAACTACCCGTTCTACCAGGGCTTCAACGTCGTTCATGTCGTGAGTAGTGAGGACGATGGTTGTGCCAAATTCGGTGTTGACGGCGCGGAACAGGTTGCGCACTTCCACCTTGGCGTTAACGTCAAGGCCTATTGTTGGTTCATCCGCGAAGAGCAGCCGTGGACTATGAAGTAAGGCGAGGGCTAGCTCGCACTTCATCCGCTCACCTAGTGAAAGGCTTCTTGCAGGGACATTGATGACATGTCCAATATCTAAGGTTTCTGTAAGTCTATCAACTGTTGTCTTGAAATCGGTCTGCGTTATCTCGTAGATGGCCTTATGGATTTTGAGTGACTCGAGCGTTGATACGTCCCACCACAGCATAGACTTCTGGCCGAAGATTACGGAGATCCTTCTGAGGAACTCAAAGTCGCGCTTAGATGGGGTTTCCCCAAAAGCTCGTATCGAACCAGAGCTGGGGGTTAATAATCCGCATAGTAATTTAACGGTTGTGGTTTTTCCCGCACCGTTAGGGCCCAGTAAGCCGACAATTTCACCTGGATGTATATCAAGATCGAGGTTAGTGACGGCATGTTTTATGATCCGCTTGCGGCGAAATATGCCGGCGACCGCACCCAGTGTTGTATCGGCCTGACGTATCGTCTCGTACTCTTTTGATACGCTCCGCATTGTAATGAGCGGATCTTGCAATGAGTTAGTAAGGCTCCCCACGCGTCACTCCTTAATGCCGCGCAGGGATGTGGCTTGTAGCTGCGACGCACACCCTGATACGCGTGCGTGCTCCGTTCTTGCACCCTACGTTGCTTTGGGTTGGTGCGCAAGCCCCCGGATTATTTCGGTCGCGGTGCCCCCCCCCAGAAGGGTCGGTAGGAGGTGTCGCCGCACTGAGTTGTTCTGCCACGTTGCAGTTTTCGGTGCCTCCTGATTGGGGTCGGGGTGCGCCCCTCGCGCTCCGCCGCCACCGTGTTCTCAGCGTAAGCGCGGATGACCTGAGGTGGCGCATGGTCTCCCGGATCTTCTCGGTGAACCACTTGTCTCCCTCGCCTGGGGTGATGCTGCAGGCGACCTCCGGAGGTGCCCTTTGGGGGTCTTTCCCGTGGTGGAGTCGAGAATCTATCGGTGCTCGATTGGTGTGAGACGGGCTGTCGTGCATGCCGTCGGTTGTGAATTGCTTGGGAACCCGACCTTGCCCATATGGACCTCTTCGGCTGCTTTCTGCAGTCCCGTCTTCAAGTCCTGGTAGACGCTGAGGCGAGCGGGGATCGGCGCGGCCGATACTGACGCCTCCCGCCTGTTCTGCCCGCTCTAGCCGTTGCGGGTCTTGAGGTCGTAGTCATAGGGGCAGAGGCGAGGTGCCCTACGCCGTGGCGCGGGGCACGAGGGTGGGGGAGTAGATGGCGTGATCCTTGACGTCGGCCCCCGCGATGGTGTCCAGGAGCAGGGTCGCGGCACTTTTAGCCATCGCGGCCACCGGATTGTTGATGGTGGTCAGGCCCGCGAGTTCGGCCCGCTGCGCGTCGATATTGTCGAAACCCACCACCGCCACGTCCTCCGGCACCCGCACGCCACGCGCGCGAAGCTGCTGCAAGGCCGCATGGGCCATGAGGTCGTTCGCCACGAACAGCCCATCGATCTGCGGCGCTCGGTCCAGAATGCGGGTGATCGCCTCGGTGCCCGAACCAGAAGAGTAATCACCGTGTACCACCACCGGCGGCTCCACCCCGGCCCCTGCCGCGACCTCGAGAAACCCGGAAAGGCGGTGGTTCGCAGACGGCATGTCCTGCGGCCCGCCAATGACGGCGAGACGCCGACGGCCCGCCTCCACGAGGCGGCGCGCGGCAAGGCGCCCACCCTCGGTATTGTCCAGATCGACATACGGGATGCTGAGCCCGGCAATGGGCGCACCGATCGACACCGCGGGAATCACCGCCGTGGACAGCGCGGCAGCGAGGGCCTCGCTCTCGTGATGCGACGCAAGAATGATCCCGTCGCAATGATTTCCCCGCACAAAACGATGCAGCTTCTCGCCACTATCGTCCCCGCCGGTCATGACGAGCACGAGCTGCTGCTCGGTCGAGTGCAGGACCGTTGACACTCCTGAAACCACGGAACCGAAGAACGGATCGGAGAACACGCGGCCCTCCCGTTCGGGAAACACCATGGCTATGGCGCCGGTGCGGCGCTCGACGAGGCCGCGCGCGGCAGAGTTCGGGATATAGCCGAGGGACTGGACGGCGGCCTGGACAGCCTCAACCTTTTCGGGCCGCACGAGCTGTTCGCCGCGCACCACCCTCGAGGCAGTGGCGACCGAGACGCCAGCGAGGCGCGCAACATCGCGAATGGTGGGCACGGCGGCCGTGCGGGGGGCGCGGGGCAAGAAAAACTCCACATCGGGGCGGGGCCGACGGTCCCGGGAAGAGGGGGCCGCAGCGCGAGTGAGGGGGCGGCAGGTAAGAGGGCTTGCGGGTGACAAGGTTCGGAAAACAGGGCTACAGCCAGGTTAGCCCTTGACGGCGCCGGCCATGATCCCGTTGACGAGCTGGCGCCCCGCCACGACGAACAGCAGAAGCAGCGGGACCACGGACACCGCCACCCCGGCCATGATGAGGGAGTAGTCCTTGAAGAACGAGGCCTGCAACTGCTGCAGGGCCACGGGAAGCGTCGGATTGTCGGGTCCAAGGATGATGAAGGGCCAGAAGAAGTTGGTCCACGAACCCACGAAGGTGAACAGGAACAGCATCGCGCCCGCGCCCTTGGCTGCGGGAAGGGCCACGTGAAAATACGTCTGGAGCAGGGAGCAGCCGTCCATGCGCGCGGCCTCCACCAGTTCGAACGGCAACGCATCCTCAAGATACTGGGTCATCCAGAACACGCCGAAGGCCGTCACGAGGGCGGGAACGATGACCGCTTTGAGGTCGCCCACCCACCCGAGCTTCGACATGATGATGAACAGGGGAATCACGCCCAGCTGGACGGGCACGGCCATCGTGGCGATCACGAACGCGAGGAGCCACTTTCGGCCGCGGAACCGGAGCTTCGAGAAGGAGAAGCCCGCGAGCGTGGAGAAGAACACCACGGACAGTGAGGTCACGGTCGCCACGAGGATCGAGTTGCCGAGCGCGCCCCAGAAGTTGATGTCGGAGGCGATGACGGTCTGAATGTTCTCCAGCAGCTTCCCGCCCGGGATGAGGGAGGGGATCGGGCTTCGGGCGATGGTGGGGGCGTCGGAGGAGGCGAGGAGGATCGCGAAGTACAGGGGATAGGCAAACGCCGCGAGGGCGGCGGCGAGGAACAGGTAGTTCCACCAGCGCGGACGGGCGTCCACGCCGCCGCCCCCTTTGAGGCGTCGGCGCGCGGCACGGGCGGCGCCCTTCCCGGCGAACTGTTCGATGGCGGCGGAGGACTGCACGGCTACTTCCTTATCTTCCGGGTGGAGCGCGGGGCGGAACCGGTCGAGGCGATGCGCCGGGTGAGGATGAAGTTCAGGACGCCGACGGCGACGATGATCATGAACAGCAGCCACGCCACGGCGGACGCCTTGCCGAACGACACCTGGGGGCCCCACCCCAGTTCGTAGAGGTACATCGTCATGGTCATCCACTGGCGTGAAGCGCCGCCCTGCCCGGCCACGTCGAACATGCGCGGTTCGTCGAAGATCTGCAGCCCGCCAATGGTCGAGGTGATCACCACGAAGAGGATCGTGGGCCGCAGCATCGGAACGGTGACGCTGAAGAAGCGCCGCGCCCGCCCCGCGCCGTCGATGATGGCGGCCTCGTACATGTCCCGCGGGATCGCCTGCATGGCCGCGAGGAAGATGAGGGCGTTGTAGCCGGTCCAGCGGAAATTCACCATGGTGGCGATGGCGACGTGGGAGGACAGCACGTCCGTGTGCCAGCCGACGGCGGGCAGCCCCGCGCCCGTCAGGAGCGCGTTGATGAGTCCCGACTGGTCGGCGAAGATCTTCGCGAAGATGAGGGAGACGGCCACGGGCGCGACGACGTAGGGCAGCAGCACCCCCATGCGCCAGAAAGTGCGGGCCCGCAGGTTGGTATCGAGGGCATACGCGATGACGATGGCGATGATGACCTGCGGAACCGAACTGAGCAGGAAAATCGAGAACGTGTTGCGCAGCGCCTTCCCGAAGTTCGGGGACTCGAGCACGTCGGTGTAGTTCTGCACCCCGATGAAATCGCCCTGCCCGAGGATGAGGTCCCAATCGTGCAGGGACACCCACGCGGTGTAGGCGATGGGGAACAGGCCCGTGACGAGGAACAGCAGGAAGAACGGGCTGATGAAGAGGTAGGGGCTGAGCCTCTGATCGAGGATAGTGAGCCTGCTGCGCCAGGCCGAGCGCTTCGGGGAATCCGGGGTGGTGGAGGGCTGGGGCATGGGCTCGCCTGTCCTTATCAGCGGGGCGGGGATGAGCGGGGTCAGAGACCCAGTTCCTTGTAGGCCGTGAGGGCTTCCTGCCACGAGGCAGCCGGATCCATGCCTTCCACATCGAATCGCGTGATCGCATCGGCCACGAGGCCGTTGATCGTGAAGAAGTTCGGCCCGAGCGCGGGCTGGGTGGTGATGGCCTTGGCGCGCTCGGAGTAGATCTGGCCGACGGGGGCATCGTTGAAGAAGGGCTCCACGACGCTCGTGACCTCGGGCGATTCGAGGGCTTCCACCTGGCTGGGGAAGGCGCCCACGGCGGTGAACGCGGCGACCTGCTGTTCGGGTGCGGTGAGCCAGGCGGCGAGCTTCTTGGCGGCCTCGACGTTCTTCCCCTGGGAGGGGACGGTGAGGTAGGAGCCGCCCCAGTTGCCGCCCCCGCCGGGGAAGACGTCGGCGATGTCCCAGCCGTCCACGCCGTCGGCGTTGCCCTGGATCGGGCCCATCATCCATGCGGGGCAGAGCATCGTGGCGAAGCCGTCGGTCTGGAACGCGGCCACCCAGTCTTCGGACCATTGGCCGAGCCCGGCGGAGATGTCCTTGTACTCCACGAGGAGGTCGTAGATCTCCTTGATCGGTGCGTTGTCGCCGAGTGGGATGGGGGTGCCGTCCTCTTCCTCGTAGGGGTGGGTGAGCTGCTGCATCATCCCGTTGAAGGTGCCGCCAGCGCTGTCGTAGAAGGGGATCCCGGAGGCCTGGGTGAAGGAGCGTCCCGCATCGAGGAAGGTGCGCCAGTCGCCTTCGAGCAGGGCCTTCACATCACCGCGGTCGGCGGGCAGGCCGCCGGTCGTGAAGAGGTCTCCGCGATACGCGATGGCTTCGGGGCCAATGTCGGTGCCGTAGCCGAGGAGCTTGCCGTCGATCATCGCGGCTTCGGTCTTCCAGTCGAGCCAGCGGCCCTCGACCTCCGGGCTCGCGAGGTCCTCGAATACCGTCGCGTATTGCTTGAGTTCGGCCCACCAGTTCACTTCGATGGCCTCGATGTCGGCGAGCCCGGATTTCGCGGCGAGCCCGGTAAGGAGGTTTTGCCGGGCCTCGTCGCTCGTGGCCGCCTTCTTTGCCTTGATGACTACGTCGGGGTTCTCGGCCATGTAGGTGGCGTAGAGGTCTTCGTAGCCGAACTCGTTGAAGGTGGCGACAGTGATCTCGGTCTTTCCGCTCGAGCTGCTGCCGCCGCCGCATCCGGCGAGGGCGGTCGCGCCAAGGCCCGCGGCGAGGGAGGCCTGGAGGGCGGTGCGTCGGGTGACTTTCATGGGAAACTCCTTCGTTCCGGTCCCGTACACTGGTTCTGAGAACGTTCTCAGAGGGGATGTTCAGAACTATACACCTCCCGCCCATCGTGGCAAGCCGCTGCAGTGGGCGCCCACGATCGCCCGCATGTCCACGATCACCCGCATTACCGAGGAGCATCATGAGCCAGCACCTGCTTTCCCAGGCCAGCACCACTGCCGACGCCGACGCCTCGCGCTGGGTGGATCCCGCCCTCGCCCGCCAGGCCCGCGCGCTCGCCGCCCAGGGCTCCGTCCTCCTCGTCAACGACGGCATCCTTCCGCTCGCGCCCGGCACGAGCGTGGCGGTGTTCGGGCGCACCGCGCTCGACTGGATCCCCGTCGGCTACGGCTCCGGGGGAGACGTCAACCCGCCGTACCAGAGCACCCTCGCGGGAGCCCTCGCCGACGAGCCGGACCTCCACGTCGATGCCGACCTCGCGGCGCTCTACGCCGACTTCTCCGCCCAACACCCGGCCGCCCCCGGGAAGGAATGGGGCGCGTGGCCCACCCACTACCCCGAAATGCCCGTGAGCGGGGACGTGATCGAGGCGGCCGCCGCGCGCAACGACCTCGCCATCGTGGTGATCGGCCGCGCGGCCGGCGAGGATCGCGACGCCCAGCTGGCCCCCGGCTCCTACTACCTGACGCCCGAGGAAACCTCCCTGCTTGAGCGCGTCACCGCCGCGTTTGCCCGCACCCTCGTCATCGTCAACACCGGCAACCTCATCGACCTGTCCTGGGCCGAGCGCTACCCGATCTCGGGCCTGCTCATCGCGTGGGCGGGTGGCATGGAAGCGGGCAGCGCCGTGGCCGATATCCTGACCGGCCGCGCCGAACCCGGCGGGCGCCTCACCGCCACCGTGGCGCGCGAGTACCGGGACTACCCGTCGGCCCCTACCTTCGGCGAAGCCGACATCAGCGAGTACCGCGAAGACATCTTCGTGGGCTACCGCTACTTCGAGACCTTCGCCCAGGGCGCCGTCCAGTACCCCTTCGGCTACGGGCTCGGCTACTCCACGCGGGTGATCGAGTGCCGGGAATTCGAGGCCGACGGTCTCACGGCCACCCTCGCCGCGACGGTCACGAACACGGGAGATCTGCCGACGAGCGAGGTGGTCCAGGTCTATGTTGAGGCGCCGGACGGCGCGCTGTCCCGGCCCATGCGCCACCTCGCGGCCTTCGCCCGCACGGGCACCCTCGCCCCCGGCGAGAGCACGGAGGTGCGCCTGGCCGTGGACCTCGCCGATTGCGCCGCCTACGACGACGCGGGCGTGACCGGTCACCGCAGCGCCTTCGTGCTCGAGCCCGGCATGTACCGCGTGCACGTGGGGCCGGATACGCGCAGCGCCAGCGAGGCCGGCCGCATCGACGTGGCGGAGCTTCAGCTGGTGCGCCAGTGCGAGGAAGCCGCGTCCGTTCCGGCCGGAGCGGGCTTCGAGCGCATGGTCCGCGGCCGGGCGAGCGACGGGACGCCCCGGGTGGCCACCGAGCCGGTGCCGCTCGAAACGCGTGACCTCGCGGGCCGCATCCTGGATCGCCTACCCGAGGAGTTCGCGGCCCGGGACGGCGCGGCCCCCACGTGGGACGCCGTGCGCGCGGGCGAGGGGAGCCTCGAGGAGTTCGTCGCGTCCCTGAGCGACACCGAACTCGCGGACCTCACCTACGGCGACACGACCATGGACTCTCCGCTCGGGGTCGCGGGCAATGCCGGAGCGCTTGGCGGCGTGAGCGAGGCGCTGCGCGCCCGCGGCATCGAGCCCGCCATCACCACCGACGGACCCTCCGGGCTGCGCGTGGCGGCCTTTGCCTCCCTGCTTCCCTGCGGCACCGGCCTCGCCTCCACCTGGAACCTCCCCGCCGTCCGGGACCTCGCCGCGATCCACGCCGAGGAGATGATCGCGAAGGGCTCGGACATTCTGCTCAGCCCCGGCATGAACATCCAGCGCGACCCCCTGTGCGGCAGGAACTTCGAGTACTTCTCCGAAGATCCCCTGCTCACGGGCCGCATGGGCGCCGCCATCGTGGCCGGCGTGCAATCGCGGGGCGTGGCCGCCTGCCCCAAACACTTCGCCGCCAACAACCAGGAGTTCAACCGCATCCACGTGGACGCCCGAGTGTCCGAGCGGGCGCTGCGCGAAATCTACCTCCGCGGCTTCGAGATCGTGGTCCGCGAGGCCGCCCCGCTCACCCTCATGACCTCCTACAACAAAATCAACGGCGTGTGGGGGCACTACCACTACGACCTCGTGACCACGATCCTCCGCGGCGAATGGGGCTACACCGGCCTCGTCATCACCGACTGGTGGATGCAGATGGCGAGCGACCCGCACTTTCCCGCGCTGCGCGATAGCGCCTACCGGGTCCGCGCGCAGGTCGATGTGCTCATGCCCGGCTCGAAAGTCCACGGCGGCGACGTGCGCGATACCGGCGTGATCGACTCGCTCGGCAGTTCTGGCGGGCTCACGCGGGCCGAAGTGCAGCGCAGCGCCGCGAACGCGCTCACCTTCCTTCTGCGTGCCGACCTGCACGGGCATGCGCTGGCCGACGGGCAGGCGCGAGGGGCGCGCCGGGTGATGTGAGGCGGCGCGTGCGGGGGATGCGACGCCCCTCGTGCGCACACAGTTGCAACACGATTAAAAAAGTTGCAGAAAATGCTTGCGCTTCGCGCTGCCCTCGTGCCATGCTGTCAGTAAGCAACAAAGTGCTATCGAATGCACATAGTTGCATACGACAGCGTGGAAGGCGTGGTCATGGCAGCGCAGCACCAAGAACAGATCGATGGGCCCCTGCTCATCGTCAACCCCAAGGCATACCTCTACGGCCCCGAGCTCCTGAGCCTCGCGCGCCTGACCGACGAACTGGCCGGGCGCTTCGGCATCACCACGCTGTTCACGGCGCAGCACGCCGATCTGCGCCAGGTCGCTGAGGCCACGAGCAACCTCACCATCACTGCTCAGCACATGGACCCCATCACCCCGGGTCGCGGCATGGGGCACATCCTCCCCGAATCCCTCGTCGCCGCCGGAGCCCGGGCCGTGGTGCTCAACCACGCCGAACATGCCCTCACCCTGTCGGCGCTCGACGCGACGCTCGAGCGCGCGCGGGAGGTGGGACTGGCGACCATCGTGTGCGCCGACACCGACGCGCAGGTGCGCGCCGTCGCTCACCTCGGCCCCACGGCGATGATCTGCGAGCCGACGGCCGCGATCGGCACGGGCGCCATGGACGCGGGCGATTACGTTGCCCGCACCACCGCCCTCGTGAAGTCCATCGACCCCTCGATCCTCGTGATTCAGGCGGCGGGAGTGAGCACGGGTGCCGACGTGGCGCGCGTCCTTTCCCAAGGCGCCGACGGTTCGGGAGGCACGAGCGGCATCGTCGGCGACCCCAGCTGGCGCGACATCCTGACCGACATGTACACCGCCATCGCAGAAAGCTGACGCCATGATTGTGTCCCTCACCGACGCCCTTGCCCACGCCGAACGCACCCGCACGGCCATCGCGGCCGTCAACACCCCCTTCTTTGAAGCGCTGCTGGCCACCATCGAGGTGGGCGAGCGCACCGGAACTCCGATCATCCTTCAGTTCGCGCAGGTGCACGAAGACGTGATGAGCATCGACAACATCGGCCCCGCGATGGTCGAGCTCGCCCGGAGGTCGCCCGCCCCGTTCGTGGTCCACGTGGATCACGGCGAGGACCGCGAATACATCGAGCGGGGGCTCGAGATCGGCTTCAACTCGTGCATGATCGACGGCTCCCGGCACCCCTTTGAGACCAACGTGCGCCTCACGGCGGACGTGGTGGCGATGGCCCACGAACGCGGCGTCGCGGTCGAAGGGGAACTCGGCGTTATGACCGGCAACGAGAACGGCAACCCCTCGCAGGGCATCGCCGACTCGACCCTCTTCACCGACCCCGACCAGGCGCGCGAGTTCGTCGAGCGCACCGGCGTGGACTGCCTGGCCGCCTCTTTCGGCACCGTCCACGGCCTCTATCGCCAAGCTCCGTCCCTCAACCTTCCCCTGATTTCCCGCCTCCGCGACACCGCTGGAGTGCCGCTCGTCATGCACGGCGGAAGCGGACTGAGCGCCGAGGACTACCGCGCATCGATCGCCCGCGGCGTCCGAAAAATCAACTACTACACGTACGCGGCCGGAGCGGCGTATGACGCGGTGGTGCCGCTCGTCCAGGAAGGCAAAGGCACGCTCTTTCCCACGCTCGCCGTCGCGGCCCAACACGCCGTCGAGACCGACGTGGCCCGGTTCGTTGACCTCGTCTCCACCCCGGAGAACGAGGGCCCGGCCACCGAAAACCGCAACGAAAGGTGACTCCTCATGACTAGCTTCGCCCGCCGCCTGACCCTCCGCAGTCACGGCACCACCCCCACGTTCGTGGACATCACCGCCGATGTGCGCGCCGCCGTCGCAGACAGTGGCATCACGGTGGGAACGGCCACGGTTCTCTCCCCGCACACCACGTGCGCCGTGTACTTCGATGAGTTCGCGCACGACCAGCTTGAGGACGGCACGGACTTCCTCCAACTGGACCTCGATGCCGCGCTCGGTCGCCTGTTTCCCGCGCAGACCGACTTCCCGCCCCACGGCGGCTACCACTACCCGGGTGAGGAGCACTTCACCGAGGTCGAGTCGTGGCCGTCGGCCCCCACATTCCTGCCGGGCGGGGACCGGCGCCAGCTCCTCAATGCCGACGCCCACCTCAAGGCAAACCTGCTGGGCTCCTCGCAAGTGGTCGGCGTGATCGACGGCGCCGTGGCCTTCGGGGAAACGGGATACCTCTTCTTTGTCGATTTCGATCGCGCCCGAGCGCGCGACCGCACGTGTCACGTCATCGTGACCGGGGACTAACCCCACTGGCGCGACGAAGGGCCACGAGTGATGCGCGGACGCAGCACCCACGGGCCTTCGCAGCGATGCTCGATCACGCACGCTAAGGAGATTTCATGAACAACAACCCAGTGATGAACGCCCTGACATGGGCCGCAGAGCACTTCATCGGCATCTTCAACGCCGCGGCCGAATCCTTCATGGGCCTCGTGACGGGGGTGCTGCCCCTGCTCATGGTCATGTTGACCTTCATGTACGCCCTCACCACGTGGATCGGTGAGGAGCGCGTGACGCGCGGCGTGCAGTGGGCGGGAAAGTACGCCGTCACGCGCTACACGATCATGCCGATCCTCGCCGTCCTGCTGCTCACCAACCCGATGGCGTACACGTTCGGCAGGTTCCTGCCCGAACGCTACAAGCCGGCCTTCTACGATTCGGCCGTCTCGTTCGTCCACCCCGTCACGGCACTGTTCCCGCACGCGAACGCCGGCGAAATTTTCGTGTGGACCGGCGTCTCCGCCGGTGTGCTCGCCATCGCCCCGGAAAAGTACGCGACCCTCGCCATCCTCTACTTCGGCACGGGCATCGTCGTCATCCTCATCCGCGGACTCGCAACACAGTGGATGACCAACCTGCTCATCAAGCGCGGTGGGCATGAAGCAACGTTCGCGAAGTACGACGAAGAATACGCCGCCGGGCACATTCAAGGAGGAGTGGCATGAGCTACGCGAGCATTCATGTGGGTAAGGGCGGAAGCGGCTGGGGCACGGGCCTCACCCTGACCCCCACCGACCAGAAAAACGTCATCCTCTCCGTGACCGGCGGGGGCATCCACCCCGTCGCCCGGCGCATGGCAGAACTGTCCGGGGCCGAGGTGGTGGATGGCTTCACCAACCACGTCGACGATGCGCGCGTCCTCGCCGCGGTCATCAACTGCGGCGGCACCGCCCGAATCGGCGTGTACCCGAAGAAGCGGATCCCCACCGTGGACGTGTACCCGGGCTCACCCGCAGGGCCGCTCGCGCGGTTCATCACGGAGGACATTTTCGTCTCCGACGTGGGAGTGAAGCAGATTTCGGTGACCGAGAACGCTGCGCTCGCAGCTCCCGCCGCCTCCGCCGGCGTCCCCGTCGGCGCCACCACGACGGAGACCGCCGCTGCCACACCCGCTGCCGACACAGCCAGCACCACGAGCGCCCCCGCGGCGTATGAAGCAAAGGGCTTCACGAAGTTCGTGGTCAGCTTCGGCAACGCGATCGGCTACATCATCAACACGCTGCTCAGCTCGGGCCGCCAGTCCATCGACATCATGCTCAAGACGGTCATCCCGTTCATGGCGTACGTGGGTCTGCTCATCGGCTTCGTGAACTACACGGGCATCTCCGATCTGCTCGCGAATGCGGTGACGCCGCTCGCGAGCAACCCGTTCGGCCTGGTCTTGCTCTCGATCATCGTGGCCCTCCCGTTCCTCTCGCCCATCCTCGGGCCGGGCGGGGCGATTGCCCAGGTGGTCGGCGTGCTCATGGGCACGCAGATCGGGATGGGGGCGCTGCCCGTGCAGTACGCCCTGCCCACCCTGTTCGCGATCAACGGCCAGGTGGGCGCGGACTTCATCCCCGTCGGCCTCTCGCTTGGAGAGGCGAAGCCGGAAACGATCTCGGTGGGCGTGCCCGCGGTGCTGTTCACCCGCATGGTGACCTCCCCGATCGCCGTCCTCATCGCCTTCGGCTTCTCGTTCTTCATCTAAGCCGCGCCCCCGGGCAGCGCGCCTGCCCACCCCCCGTCAAAGGAGAGTGTTGTTCATGTCAGCAGTTTTGTGGAGTGCCACGGTCAGTCATATCGGGGCCGACGCGGCCATGATGATGGAAGAAGGCGTCATCATCCTCTTCGGCGAGCCGGTCCCCGACGCGCTGGCCGACGTGTCCCTCGTGCACCGCGGCTCCGGCCCGGCCACGCGCGACCTCGCCGTGGGAGACATCATCGCCATCGGTGAGGCCGAGTACCGGGTCGATGCCTTCGGAGACCTCGCGGTCAAGAACCTCGCCGAACTCGGCCACATCGTCCTGTACGTGAATCAGCCAGAGCTGAACGTCCTGCCGGGGGCCGTGCTCGTCACGGGTCCCGAGGCAGGAGCGCCGAGCGTGGGCGCCTCGATCACGATCCGCGGGGCCGCGTGATGAGCGGGCTCGACTGGGCCTTCCCGGCGGCACTGTTCGTGGCGCTCGTGGCCTCGGGATTCCTCACGTTCCTGCAGCAGCGCCGGTACGTGCGGGCCATGAACGAGGCGGCGGCCAGCGCCGACGGGCCCGGCGACGCGCTCGTGACCGGCCGCGGCCGGGGCATCCTGCGCGGCGCGGTCGTGGTGCTCATCGTGGATCGGGCCCGGGGCGAAATCACGAGCGCTCGCGCCATGGTGGGCGCCACCGTCTTCGCCCGCTTCACCGAGCGGCCCGACCTGTGCGGCCCCGTCGATGCCGTCACCGCGCGCGTGCGCGGCAAGCACCTGAGCAAGGCCCTCGCCGCGGCGATGGCGCAGCTTCCGGCCGCACCGGCGGATCCTCGCATGAGAGAACGCACCCTCGCCCGTGCCCGAGCGGCACGCGCCATGCGCGGCAGCGCCCGGGCGAGCGCCGCGACATAGAAACCGACCGCCTCACCGACAGTCATTGGCCTCAACAGAAAAGGAAACACCGTGGGTTACGCAAAGGATCTTCGTGCACGAGAGGCGCGCCTTGGCCGCCCCATCCGCGTCGGCGTCGTAGGAGCCGGACAGATGGGCTCGGGCATGATCGCCCAAATCGAGAAAACACCGGGTATGAGCGTTGCGGCAGTGGCCGACATCGTGCTCGACAAAGCCGCCGACGCGCTCAGCGCCGCGGGAGTGACGGACATCGAGCGGGCCGGAGACGACCTCGAGGCCGCAGAGCGCGCCATCCTCGACGGCCGCGCGGCCGCGATCAGCAACGGCCTGGCCATGCCCGAACTGAGCGTCGATATCGTCGTCGAAGTCTCCGGCGTCCCGGAGGTCGCCGCGCAGATCGCGTACGCGTGCATCACCCACGCGAAAGACGTGGCGCTCATGACGGTCGAAGCCGACATCACCGTCGGCCCCCTCCTCAGCTCCCTCGCCAACGCGGGCTCCTCGATCTACACCGTGTGCCGCGGCGACGAGCCCGTCGAAGCCCTCAAGCTCGTGGAATACGCCGAAGACCTCGGGTTCGAGGTGATCGCGGCAGGCAAGGGCAAGAACAACCCCAACAAGCCCACCTCGGTGCCCGCCGATAACGAGGCCGAAGCCGAACGCAAGCGCATGAACCCGCGCATGCTCACCGAGTTCACCGACGGCACCAAGACCCAGCTCGAGATGGCGGCGCTCTCGAACGCCACGGGTTTCCCCGTGGAAGTGGACGGGATGCACGGCATCGAATGCAACATCGCCGAGCTGGCCGAGCGCCTCATCCCCAAAGCCGACGGCGGCATCCTCCGCGGCGACAAGGGCCCCGTGGTCGAATACACCACCGGCGACGTGGCCCCCGGAGTGTTTGCGATCGTGAAGTCCACGAGCGATGTCATCACCCACGAACTCGACTACCTGAAGCTCGGCAACGGGCCCTACTACCTGCTGCTTCGCCCGTGGCACATCGCCTCCATCGAGGCGCCCCTGTCCATCGCCGAAGCGGTTCTGCATCGCTCCGCGGACTTCCAATCCACGACGGTCACGACCGAAGTGGTGGGGCGCGCCAAGTTCGATATCGACGCGGGCACGGCGCTCGAAGGGCTCGGCGGCAACCACTACTACGGGTGGGCGGTGCCAGCCGAGACGGCGCGCGAGAAGGGGCTCGTTCCCATCGGCCTGCTTCAGACCTCCGTTCTTCGCTCCGACGTCAAGGCGGGGGAGTACATCACCGAGGCCGATCTCGAGATCGATGAGAAGCGCCCGCTCGTGGCGATGCGACGACTGCAGGATGCCCTGGTCGCAAAGGGTGCGCTATAGAGGGACACACGGCAGGATGGGGACGGGCCCGGGCGGGTATTGTGAGCATGACCCGCCCGGGCCCGTCCCATTCGATACCGCTTGCAGGGAGAGCATCACCGTGGCTGCTAAACGTGACCGTCACACCCTCGTGGAGGTCGCCCGGATGTACTACATCGACGACCTCGATCAGGGCGCCATCGGAGAGCGGCTGGGGTTGTCGAAATCGAGCGTGTCGCGCATCCTGTCCGCCGCGAAAGACGCGGGCATCATCGAGGTGCGGATCGTCGGCGACGATACCGTGCAGCGCGACCGCGACCTCGAAGCGCGGCTGTCGTCGGCCTTTGGGCTGAAACGGGCCTACGTGGCCCGAGAATCTACGGTGGTGGATCCCGTGACCGCGGCCTCGCGGCTCGCCGCGGGCGTCTTCGTTGATCGCGCGCCTCGCGCCATGCGGATCGGATTCGGGTGGGGCCTCACCGTGCAGCGGATGATCGAATCCATCCCCTCGCTCCGGCTCGGGGCCGAACGCACCCTCACCTCCCTCGTGGGAGGGATGCCGACCGTGGATACGGGCACGAGCGGCAACAACATGCTGGTGAGCCTCGCCGAAAAATCGGGCACGCGCTCCGAACGCTTCGATGCGCCCGCCGTGGTGGAATCGGAGCTCACGTGGCGGGCGCTCATGGGGGAAACCTCCGTCAAGAGCGCGCTCGAGCGCGCGCAGGGGAGCGAGCTCGCGTTCGTCGGCATCGGAACGTTCGGCGTGCACACCTCGCGCCTCGTGCTCGAGTCCATGCGCCTGAGCGACGAGGAACGCGCCGCCTTCGAGGCGCAACTGCCCGCGGGCGACATGTGCGGGCACTACTACCGGATCGACGGATCGCCCATCGGGCCGCCCGCGTCCCACCGCGTCATTGGCCTCACCCTCGCGCAGCTCGCGGCCATTCCGACGGTCGTGGGGATCGCCTCGGGCACGGAGCGGCTGAACGGGGTGCGCGGCGCGCTCGCCACGGGCGCCCTGGACATTCTGTGCGCCGATGCGGCGCTCGCCCGGGCGCTGCTCGAGACCCAGGACTCCGCGGCGGGCGAGGGCGGGCCTTCGGGTGAGGACTCCGGCCCGGACGCCTCGTCCGAGGCCCGGGAGTTTCGCCTGTGGCGGTGCCCGAACTGCGGCCACGTTCACGCCTAGCAGGACTTCCTTCCTTGACGCCACACCAAAAATCATAAATCCTATAGGGGTAGCGAACCGAGCGAGAGAAAAGGGACAGCGATGTTCACACCCCAGGACTGGCCGATCTGCGCGAGCATGTTGACGCTCGGCAGCACCACCGCCGACGGCACCCCCAACAACGAGGCCCCGGCCGCGGCGTGGGCCAAGAACCTGCGCATGGTCAAGGCGCTCGGCATCGACGCGATTGACCCAACCGACGCCTGGATCGACCTCTCGGCGCTCTCGGAGAATCGCCTCGACGAGTTCGGGCAGGTCCTCGCCGATGAGGGCATCGGTTTCGCCTCGCTCTCGATGTCCCGCCGCTCCATCATCGATGCGGAGCGGGGCGATGAATACTTCGCCCTCGCGCGCAAGAACGTGGAGATCGCGGCCCGCTTCGGCGTCCCGATCCTCAACATCGGCTTCTTCCAGGCGCTCACCCCCGAACAGCTGAGGGCCCCGTGGTTCTGGCTGGCCCCGGGGCACACGAACGATCCGGCCCGTCGGGACCTGGCCATCGAGCGGGTGCGCGTGCTCGGGGACGCGTGCGCCACCCACGGCATCCAGCTGAGCCTCGAAATGTACGAAGACACCTTCATCGGCACGGCAGACGACGCGGTCTCCTTCATCACCGACGTGGACCACCGAGCGGTGGGCCTGAACCCCGACATCGGCAACTTCCAGCGCCTCCACCAGCCGGTCGAACACTGGGAGAGCGCCTTCGACAAAGTGCTCCCGTACACGAACTTCTTCCACGTCAAGAACTACACGCGCGACTTCGACCCGGCCACGGGCGCGTACTTCACGGCGCCCGCGCCCATGAAGAACGGCATCATCAACTACCGCACCGTGCTGCGCAAGGCACTCGAGCTGGGCTACAGCGCGCCGATTCACTGCGAGCACTACGGCAACGACGCCATCGCCGTAATCGCCGACAACATTCGCTACACGCGCGAAATCCTGGTGTCGCTCGACGCGTAAGGCGCTGAGCGCGAGCCTCGCGGCCCGGGGGCCTCTCAGGCCCCGGGGCGCCGCGGGGCTCCCGGGCCTCGACTAGGCTGGCAAGCACACCCGCGCGGCCTGCGGGCGTGGCGCCCGGTGCGGGCGCGCAGGAACAAACGGCCCGCGCCTGCGGCGGGTCATGGGGAGAGTTGATGACCATTCGCCGCCAGGTGCTTCGTGAAGAAGTCCACGAGATGATCCTGCGGAAGCTGCTCGAGGCCAGGTGGGAGCCGGGCGCGCGCCTCAGCATCGACGGCCTCGCGCGCGAACTGTCGGTCTCTCCCACGCCCGTGCGCGAAGCGATGGTCTCGCTCGAAGCCTCGGGCCTCGTGGAATACCAGTCGCTGCGCGGATACGTGGTGGCGCCCCGGCTCGACGCGCAAGCGATTGACGAACTCATCGACGCCCGCCTGGTCGTGGAGACGACCGCGCTCTCGCGCGCCTTTGCCGCGGGCGAGACCTTCCGCGCGGATCTGCGCGACGCCTTCGATGCGCACGTGGACCTGTTGCGCGCCTTCGAGGAGGGGGAGGCGCCCGATTACGAGCTCATTCGTGCGCACTACCAGGCCGACTGGGAGTTCCACCAGGTCTTCATTGCCCACGCCGACAACCGCTATTTCGACCGGATCATGGGCGTGCTGCGGCCGCTGAGCCACCGCATGCGCCAGACCTGGCGCGGCGACGAAGGCGCGATCGGCTTCGATGCCCTCGATGCGCTGCGCGAACACCGGATCATCCTGGACCGCGTGCTGGACCGCAACCACGACGGCGCCCTCGAGGCGCTGCGGGAGCACCTCGCGGCCGTGCGGTTCCGGTCGATGCAGGCGCCGGAAGCGCACGAATAGGCGGGATGGAGCGCGGGCCCCGTCGGCCCGAAGTGGTTGACCACCGTGGCCCCCGACCCAAGAATCCGATAGGATTGTGGGGCTCCGGCGACGTATTCGCCTGCCATCGAGGAAGGACGCTCAATGACGTACGTGTTCGAGGATCCCAAGAACTTTCCGGCCGACGCCCTGAAGGGCCTCGCGGCCGCCTACCCCGACGACATCCTCCGCGTCCACGGCGGCGTGGTGCGCGCCCGGGCCACCCCCGAGGGCCAGCCGGCGCTCGTGATCGGTGGCGGCAGCGGCCACTACCCGGCGTTCGCCGGATGGGTGGGCCCCGGCCTCGGCCACGGCTCGCCGTGCGGGAACGTCTTCGCCTCGCCCAGCTCCGAACAGGTCTATTCCGTGGCGAAGAATGCCGACGGCGGCTCCGGGGTGATCCTTGGCTTCGGCAACTACGCGGGCGATGTCCTGCACTTCGGCGTGGCCGCGGAGAAGCTGCGCGCCGAAGGCGTGGATGTGCGGATCGTCAAGGTGAGCGACGATGTGGCCTCGAACGACCCCGAGCATCACCGTGATCGCCGCGGTATCGCCGGGGACTTCGTGGTGTTCAAGGTGGCGGGCGCGGCGATCCAGGCGGGCGCCGACCTCGACGAGGCGGAGCGCGTGGCGTGGAAGGCGAACGATGCCACCCGCTCGCTCGGCGTGGCGTTTGATGGCTGCACGCTCCCGGGGGCCGACGACGCCCTGTTCCACGTCCCCGCGGGCACGATGGCGATTGGGCTTGGCATTCACGGCGAGCCGGGCGTGGACGAGGTGCCGATGGAGAGCGCGAGCGCGCTCGCCGCGCGGCTCGTGGACGGCGCTCTCGCGGAGGCTCCCGAGGCGGCGCTGAATGGAGACAAGCGGGTGGCGCCGCTGCTCAACGGCCTCGGCACCGTGAAGTACGAAGAGCTGTTCCTGCTGTGGGGGTATGTGGCCGATGAGCTGACCTCGCGCGGCTACACCCTGGTGCGGCCCGAGGTGGGCGAGCACGTGACGAGCCTGAACATGGCGGGCGTCTCGCTCACCCTCATGCACCTGGACGATGAACTGGAGGAGCTGTGGCTGGCGCCGGCCGATGCGCCAGCGTATCGCCGCGGCGGCGCCGTCGCGGGAGACCTGGGCGGCGAGCGGGGCGCCGTCTATGCGCCGGGCGATGATCCAATTCCCGAGGCGTCGGCCGAGTCGCAGGCCTCGGCCGCGCGGATTCTTGAGACGCTCGTGGCGATCCAGGGCCTGCTCGAGGAGCAGGAAGAGGCGCTTGGTGCGATGGACGCGATTGCCGGGGACGGCGATCACGGTCAGGGCATGGTGCTCGGCGTGCGCGAAGCGGTCCGCGTGGCCACGGCCGCCGTGGAGCGGGGTGCGGGGGCGCGCACGGTGCTCGTGCAGGCGGGTGCCGGTTGGTCGATCGGTGGCGGCGGTACTTCGGGCGCCCTGTGGGGCGCGCTGCTGACCGCGGTGGGCTCCGGCTTTTCCGACGATGCAGCGGTCGAGGATGCCCAGATCGCTCCCGCGCTCGTGCGCGGTGTGGAGGCCGTGGTGCGGCTCGGCGGCGCGCGCGTGGGCGACAAGACCATGGTGTGCGCGGCGCTTCCGTTCGCCGAGGCGCTCGAGGCCGATGATCGCGAGGCCGGGGCGGCCGTGCGTGCGGCGGCGGAGATCGCTGCCGAGCGGGCCGAGGCGACCAAGGACATTCGCGCGGTTCTTGGGCGCGCGCGAGTTCTCAAGGAGAAGTCGATTGGCACGCCCGATCCGGGGGCGGTCTCGTTCTCGATGATCGCGGCGCTCGTGGGGGAGCGCCTCGGGTAGGTGGCAGAAAGCGCACGAAGAAACGGGCGGCCAGGAATATCTGGCCGCCCGTTTCCTATAGGCAGCCAGGGTGCTGAAGGCATAAGGGCTGTTGACATCTGGCAGCCTGGGGTATATATCCTATAGGCACGAGTTGATTCGTCCGGGCCCGCATGGGCGCGCCCGGACCGGGAGTCGTCGGCAGTCGAAGGAGACCTCATGTCAGACATTCAGAACGTCACTATCGTGGGCGCGGGCTACATGGGCGGCGGCATCGCCCAAGTGCTCGCCATGGCGGGATTCACCGTCACCGTCGCCGACGTGAGCGTGGACAACGCCGACGCGGCCCTGGCCCGGCTCACCAAGGAGGCCGCCGAATTCGAGGAGCAGGGGCTCTTTGCGCCCGGCAGCGCGGCCCTCGTGGAGCAGAACATCTCCGCGGGTAAGACCATTGAGGAAGCGGTGGCAAACGCGGACTTCATCGAAGAAGCCGTCTTCGAGGTTCCCGCGGTCAAGCAGGAGGTGCTCGCGCGCATCTCCGCGGCCGCCCGGCCCGACGCCATCATCGGCACGAACACCTCGACCATCCCCGTGAAGGTGCTCGAGCCCGCGGTCAGCCACCCGGAACGATTCCTCACCGTCCACTTCTCCAACCCCGCCCCCTTCATCCCCGGGGTAGAGCTCGTGGCGGGGGAGGCCACCGCGCCGGAGGTCATCGCCCGCGTCAAGGCGCTCCTCGAGCGCGCCGGATGCCAGGGCGCCCAGGTGGCCGATACGCCCGGCATGGTGCTCAATCGCCTTCAGTACGTGCTGCTCAAGGAAGCCACCGCGATCGTGGAAGAAGGCGTGGCCACCCCCGAAGACGTGGACACCATCGTGCGCACCACCTTCGGGTTCCGCCTCGGATTCTTTGGCCCGTTTGCCATCGCGGATCAGGCCGGGCTCGACGTATACCTGAACTGCTTCTCGACGTTCGAAGACGCCTTCGGTGAGCGACTGGCCACCCCGCAAATGCTCAAGGACGCCATCGCCGCGGACCGCAAGGGAACGAAGAACGGCCGCGGGTGGACGGGCGACTTCGACGACGAGACGCGCGACGCGCTCGTGACCTACCGCAACACGGCGTATTCGCGGATGGCGCAGCTGCTCGCCGAACTTGGCCCCGCCCCCTCCGGAAAGAAGTAGCGGCCCGCGGGCCACCCGACACCGTCGTCACACAGAAAAGACCCCCCCATGGATCCCATTACCCTCGCGGAGCGGCCCACCGCCGTTCTCATCGCCATCGCGGTCCTCGCGGTGCTCGCGCTGCTGTTCCTCATCATCAAGCTCAAGGTGCACGCCTTCTTCGCCCTCATCATCATGTCGATCGTGACCGCCCTCGTGGCGGGGATCGGGATCAACGATGTGGTGCCGGTGGTGATCGCCGGGTTCAGCTCAACCGTCGGCAGCGTCGCGTTGCTCGTCGGCTTCGGCGCCGTTCTGGGCCGCATCATCGAGGTGACCGGCGGCGCGCAGGTGCTCGCCGACAGGATGCTGAAGCGCTTCGGGGAAAAGAAAGCGCCGCTCGCGCTCGCCGTGGCCTCCCTCTTCTACGCGTTCCCGATCTTCCTGGACGCGGGCTTCATCGTCATGCTCCCGATCATCTACACGGTGGCCCGGCGCCTCAAGGGCTCGTTCATGCTGTACGTGCTGCCGTCGATTGGCGCGTTCCTCATGATGCACGCGCTCACCCCGCCCCACCCCGGCCCCACGGCGGCGGCCACGGTGATGGGGGCTGACGTCGGCATCGTCGTCCTGGTCTCCCTGCTCGTCGGCCTGCCCGTGTGGTACTTCTGCGGCTACCGCCTGGCGCTCATTATCGCGAAGCGCTACCCGAACATGCCGGTCCCGGCGCTGCTGGGCGATCCGCCGGAGATCAGCGACGATGAGAAGCCGGGGTTCTGGACGATCATCTTCGTGCTCCTGCTGCCGCTCGTGCTCATCTTCTACAACACCCTGTTCTCGACCCTTCAGCAGAGCGGGACGGTGGACGAGGGGAACTTCGCGTACCAGCTCTCGCGCCTGATCGGGAACACGCCCGTGGCGCTGCTCATTTCGGCGGTCGTGGCGATGGTGCTGCTGTACTTCATCCCCCAGCGCCGCAAGGGAGCCAAGGGCACGGGCCAGATGCTGTCGGATCTGGTCGATGATGCGCTCGCGCCCGTGTGCTCCATCATCCTCATCACCGGTGCCGGTGGCGCTTTCGGGCGCGTGCTGACGGAGACGGGGATTGGTGGCACGGTGGCCGACGGGCTGGATGCGATGGGACTGCCGATCATCGTGGCCGGCTACCTGGTCGCGGTGGTGTTCCGTATCGCGCAGGGCTCCGCGACGGTCGCGGCCACGACCGCGGGCTCGATCATGGCGCCCGCCGTGCTGACCATGGACATTGGTCCGTTCACGCTCGCCCTCGTGGTCGTCGCAATCTGTGCCGGGTCGATTGGCTATTCGCACGTGAACGATTCGGGCTTCTGGCTGATCGGCCGGTTCTGCGGCTTCGACACGATGACCACGCTCAAGACCTGGTCGGTGATCGGCACCGCGATCTCGCTCGGCGCCTTCGCCCTGGCCGGGGTGCTGTACATGATCGTTGCGCCCATGGGCATATAGCGAGGAGGGTGTGATGACTGCTCGAGTGCCCCGCGTGGGGGTGAGCCTGAAGATGTACTTCGGGCATGCCGAGGCCGTGGAGTATTTTCGGCACCTGGCGGCGCAGATCGCGGATCATCCGGCGCTCACCGAGCACGGCGTGGAGTTCTTCGTGATCCCCACCTTCGTGCAGATCCCCGCGGCGCTCGACACCTTCCGCGGCACCCCGATTGTGGTGGGCGCCCAGGACAGCGCGGCCTGGCTGCGCGGCCCCTATACCGGGGAGGTCTCGCCCGTCGAGCTTGCCGAGCTGGGCGTGCAGATGGTGGAACTCGGCCACGCGGAGCGGCGAAGGCTGTTCCACGAGGACGACGCCGTGGTGAACGCCAAGGTGGTGGCCGCCCTGTCCCAGTCGCTCGTCCCCGTGATCTGCGTGGGCGAAACCGCGCGGATGCCGAGCGCCGACGCCGCCGCGTGGACGCGCGTGCAAGCGGAATCCTCGCTCGCGGGAGCCGCGCCCGGACCCGTCGTCCTCGCGTATGAGCCCGTGTGGGCCATCGGGGTGGCGGAGCCCGCACCCGTCGAGCACATCGCCGCGGTGGCGGCCGAGCTGCGGGCCCTGATCGACGAGCGGGGCGAGCGCGCCGGATCGAGCGTCCTGTACGGAGGCAGCGCGGGCCCCGGACTCCTCACCGCCCTCGATGGAGCGGTCGATGGCCTGTTCCTCGGCCGCTTCGCGCACGACGTGGCGAACGTGGCCGAGGTCCTGACCGAGAGCGTGCACTGCACGCAGAATACGCCCAGGTGAGGGCCCAAAACTGAAGGAGAAGACATGCCAGCGAAAGTTGTGGTTGCGTGCGCGAGCGGGATGGTGACCTCGCACATCGTGGCGGGGCGGATCAACGCCCTGTTCGTGGGCGCGGGCATCGACGCCGTGGCCGTCGCCGTGGACCGCCTGCGCATGGACAGTGAGCTGCAGGACGCGGCGGCGTTCGTGCCGATTCTGCGCGAACCGCCCCGCGAGGACGTGCCGACCTTCAACGGCTCGGCATTCTTGTCGGGCGTGGGTCAGGAAGCGGAGTTCCGGCGCCTGGTCGCGGCGCTCGACGCGGATGAGCCACGAGGCTGAGCACGCCCGGGACTCAGGACGCACGAAACGTACGAAACGCAGCACGCACGAAACGAAGCGAAGGAGCACGAGATGACCGTTGTGGCAGTAGTGGGACTGGGAGCGATGGGGTTGCCGATGGCGACCCGGGCGGCGACGCAGTTTGAGGTGCGCGGCTGCGACCTCAGCCCGGAGCGGCTCGCGCTCGCCGAGGCCGCGGGCATTCACGCCACGGCGTCGGCCGAAGAGGCGGTGGCCGGGGCGGATGCGGTGATCCTCGCGGTGCGCAACGGCGCCCAGCTCGAGGACGTGCTGTTCGGCGCGCACGGCATCGCCCCCGCGCTCGCCCCGGGAGCGGTGGTCATCATGACCTCGACCGTCGGCATCGGCTCCATCCCGGACGTGGCGGCGCGCCTGGCCGCCGGTGGCGTCGGCTTCGTGGACGCCCCGCTTTCGGGCGGGCCCGTACGGGCCGGACAGGGAGACCTCCTCATCGTCGTGGGCGCCTCGGAGAAGGACCGCGCCGCGGTCATGCCGATCCTTCAATGCCTGGCCTCGACCCTCACGATTGTGGGGGATCGCCCGGGCGATGGCCAGGCGCTCAAGACCGTGAATCAGCTGCTGTGCGGCGTCCACATTGCCGCGGCGGCAGAGGCGCTCGCGCTCGCGGAGCGGCTCGGGCTGGATCCGCGCGCCGCGCTCGACGCGCTCAGTGCGGGGGCGGCAGATTCGTTCATGCTCCGCAACCGCGGCGAGCGGATGCTCGACATCCTCGCTGGTGAGAGCCCCGAGGTGCTGAGCCGCCTCGATATTTTCGTGAAGGACATGGGGATCGTGGGGGACGCCGCTCGCGCGGCGGGCCTTGCCGCGCCCGTGGCGGCGAGCGCCGAACAGCTGTACCTGCTGGGCCAGGCGGCGGGCCTCGCCGCCGAGGATGATTCCGCGGTGATCCGCGTGCTGCGCGGCGCTGAGACCGGCGAGGCATCGGCATGAGCCAGATGAGCCTCGCGGACGCGCTCGCCGACTACCCCGATGAGGTGCCGACCGCGCCCGCCGACGTGGCGGGCGGCCTTCGCGGCACCCGCACCGTGTTCGTGGTGTTCGATGACGACCCGACGGGCACGCAATCGGTCGCGGGCATCCCCGTGCTCACCCGCTGGCAGATCGAGGACTTTCGCGCCGTCTTTGCCGACGCGGTGGCCCCCGTCCGCGAGGATCCCTCCGCCGACCTGGCGTGGCACGCGGTGTACGTCCTGCACAACACCCGCAGCGTCGAGGCCGACGAGGCCGCGCGGCGCAACGAGGAAGCGGCCCGCAACGCGCTTGACGCCGCGGCCGAGGCGGGGCTGAGCCTGGTGTTCGCGAGCCGCAGCGATTCGACGCTGCGCGGTCACTTCCCGCTCGAGACCGACGTGCTGGGCCGCGTACTCGAGGAATCGGGCGCGGCCGTGGACGCCGTCATCATAGTGCCCGCCTTCCCCGATGCGGGCCGCGTGACGGTCGGCTCCGAACACTTCATGGTGGGGACCGACGGTGACCTGACGCGCGTGAGCGAGACCGAGTTCGCCGCGGATGCCTCCTTCGGGTTCACCACGAGCTTCCTTCCCGGCTACGTCGAGGAAAAGACCGAGGGTCGCGTGAGCGCCGCGCAGGTGGTGCCGCTGACCCTCGCCACGATCCGCGCGGGCGCGAGCGCCGTCGCCGAGGCCCTCGGCGGCGTGAGCGGCGGCGCCTACGTCGTGGCCGATACCGCGAGCGAGGCGGATCTGCTCACGCTGTCCCTCGGGATTGCGGAGGCGGAGGCGAAGGGCAAGCAGTTCCTGTACCGGGTGGGGCCGCCGTTCATGCGGGCGCGCCTCGGGCAGGAAAAGAAGGAGCCGCTGACCCCTGCGGAGATCTTCGGGACGGGCGAGACCGCCCAAGCGGCGCTCGCCGAGCGCGCCCCGGGCGGGCTGATCGCCGTCGGCTCCCACGTGGGAATGACCACCCGGCAGCTCACGCACCTGCTGACGAACGGGCCGGGCGCCACGGAGGTGGAACTCGACGTGGCCCGGCTCCTGGACCCCGAGCAGCGCGAGGCGTGCATCGCAGAGGCCACCGACGCCGTGTGCCGCGCGATCGCCGAACACGACGCGATCATCTACACCTCCCGCACGCTCGTACGCAGCGAGGACCGCGACGAATCGCTGCGCATCTCCCGGCTCGTCAGCAGCGGCCTCACCGACGTGGTGAACGCGGTGCTCACGCGCGTGCCGCCGCGCTTCGTCGTGGCCAAGGGCGGGATCACGTCGTCGGACGTGGCCACCGAGGGGTTGGAGATTCGCCGGGCGCTCGCGCGCGGCCCGATGCTTCCCGGCATCATCTCCCTGTGGGAGGCCACCGATGGCCCCGCCACCGGCATCCCCTACGTGGTGTTCCCCGGCAACGTCGGCACCGACGAATCCCTCACCGACGTGGTCCTGACCCTGCACGCGTAGGCGGGCGCGGCAGGGCCAGGACGGCAGGGATCAGCGCGGCAAGCGTCAGAAGATGTGCTTGCCGCCGTCGATGCGGATGGTCTCGCTCGTGATCAGGCTCGCGCCGTCGCTCACGAGGAACGCGATGAGGGAGGCGATCTCTTCGGGCTGGCCCACGCGGCCCAGCGGGATCCCGTCGGCCATTTGCGCCTTGCGCTCGTCGCTCAGGGTGCCGCCCATGATGTCGGTATCGATGGGGCCGGGGGCGATCACGTTGGCGGTGATGCCGTAGGGGCCCAGCTCGCGGGCCATGCCCTTGGTTAGGCCGATCACCGCTGCCTTCGCGGCCGCGTAGCCCGACTTGGAGAAGGTGCCGCCGCCGTCGAAGGCGGTGATCGAGCCGGTGTTGACGATGCGCCCGCCGCGCTCCTCGGCGATCATGCGCCGCGCGGCCGCCTGGCTCACCAGAAGCGTGCCCTTCGCGTTGACATCGAACACGCGATCCCAGTGCTCGACGTCGATCTCGAGGAACGGCAGCGGGCTCGCGATCCCGGCGATGTTGACCGCCGCGCCGATGGGCGGGAGGTCCGAGGCATCAATGGCGGCGAAGGCCGCATCGACCGACTCTTTCGAGGCCACATCGACACCGAACCCTTCGACGGTGGCGCCGGTGGCATCGCGTAGCTCGCGCGCGAACTCCTTCGCGCCGTCGTCCAGGATGTCGAGGGCGGCAATCGCCCACCCGTCCTGGGCCAGGCGCCGGGCCACGTGGCGGCCGATCCCCCGCTCGGATCCGGTTCCGGTGACGACGGCGGTGCGGGGGACGGGGCGTGCGCTGGTGCTCATGGGTGACTCTCCGTTGACTCGTGTGCGGGGTGCGGTGCCGCGCGGGGTGATGCACGATGCTTTGACTCCTATAGGATACGGCGGGCCGACGTGATTCGGCAATGTCCCAAGGCGCATCGATCACCCGTGGCTACCGCCGGGTCAGCGGATTGTGTGAGCGGAACCCTTCCGGACGGCGCATCAATCCTGTACGATTCACAGAATCTCGCGGAGGTGGGGCACCCATCTCGGTCCGCTGCCCCTCGCGAGCCGCCATGCGAAACAAGGGAGTTCCAATGGATCCGCTTCTCCTCGTTGCCCTCGTGGTGGGCATCGCCCTGATCATCCTCATCGTCCTCAAAACCCGCCTCGACGCCTTCGTCGGGCTCCTCATCGCCAGCATCGTCATCGGCCTCATCGCGGGCCAGGACCTCATGGGCATCATCGGGTCGATCAAAACTGGGTTCGGCAACACGCTCGCCTCCATCGGCATCGTGATCGGGCTCGGCGTGGCGATCGGCAAGATCCTCGAAGTCTCCGGCGCCGCCCAGTCCATCGCCCTCGCCTTCCTGCGCGTGTTCGGCAAGAACCGCGAGCCGTGGGCCATGACGAGCATCGGCGCGCTCATCTCCATCCCGGTGTTCTGCGATTCCGGCTACGTCATCATGAACCCGCTCGCCCGCGCCATCGCGAAGGTCCAGAAATACGGCTACGCCACGCTCGGCATCGCGCTCGCGGGCGGCATGGTCATCACCCACCACTTCGTCCCGCCCACGCCCGGCCCGCTCGGCGTTGCGGGCATCCTCGGGGTGAGCGTCGGATCCGTCATCATCGCGGGCCTGATCTTCACCCTCGCGATGATCCCCGTCGTGACCATCTATGCGAAGTGGATCGGGCCGAAGGTGGAATCCTCGGTCTCCGAAGAGATTCAGCTGAAGGTCTACGGGGACGTGAAGGCCGAGCGGACCGCGGCTCTCGTCGCGGCGGCCCGCGCCCGCGGGGCAGAGAGCGTGACGGGCGGCGCCGCGCGCACGTCGGCCCCTCCGGCAGGAGATGCCCTCACCGGTCTCCTGCCCGAGAACCCGGGCGACCTTGGCACTCCGCCCGAGGGAGCGAAGCCGCACCGAGTGTCGGCCGTGGTGGGCCTGCTGCCTCTGCTCGTGCCCATCCTGCTCATCGTGGCGAACACGGTGGTCACCGCCGTTGACATGGGTCAGCAGGGCGTCGCGCTCGTGGCCGATTACGCCCCGAGTGCGTGGGCGGTGCCGATCCGGTTCGTGGGCGATCCCGTCGTGGCGCTGCTGATCGGCCTGGTCCTCGCCGTGTACGTGCTGCTGCCGCGCTGGACGCCGCGTACGAAGACGCACACCTGGCTGGCCGACGCCGCCGCGGATGCCGGGCTCATCCTCCTCATCACGGGCGCGGGCGGCGGGCTCGGCCAAGTCCTACGCGATACCGGGATCGGTGACGCGCTCGCCGAAAGCATCGGCGCCCTGCCCCTGCCGTCCTTCGTCCTGCCGTTCCTCATCGCCACGATTGTGCGCATTGCCCAGGGCTCGGGCACCGTCTCGATGATCACCGCGGCGTCCGTGACGGCGCCCGTGGTGGGCACGCTCGGGATGGATCCCCTCGTGGCGGTCATGGCGTGCGTGGCGGGATCGATGGTGTGTTCGTACTACAACGATTCCTACTTCTGGGTGGTGACCAGGTTCCTCGGGCTCGACGGCGCGGCTGCGCTCAAGGCCCACACGGGGATGGCCACCGTGATGTGGGCGGCCTCGATCCCCCTGCTGTGGATCATGAGCATCGTGGTGGGGTAGCCGCCTACTTCGCGCCGCCAGGAGCCTCGGCCTCGTAGGCGCTGATGGCCTCGACCTTCGGGGCCGACCGCGAGGCGGGGTCGAACTCGTTCGCGAGGTACTCCGTCAGATACACCTTCGCGGTTTCGACGCCGAGCACCTGTGCGCCCATCGCGATGAGGTTCGCGTTGTTGGACAGCGTGGCCCGCTGCGCCTGATACACGTCGCTCACGCACGCGCAGTAGGCGCCGGGAACTTTGTTCGCGGCGATGGAGACGCCGATGCCGGTCCCGCACAGCAGCACGCCGCGGTCAGCGGCGCCCGCGGCAACGTCCGTGGCCACGGCAATCGCGACGTTGGCGTAGATGGGGTCCTCGGAGGGGTAGTCGATGACCTCGTGGCCCAGGCTTTCGGCGTGGGCGATCAGGGCGGCCTTGAAGTCGGTGGCGTTGGGGTCGCAGCCAAAGGCGAGTTTCATGCGTGCTCCTCGGGTAGTGCCGGTGCGCGGGCGGCCTCGCCCACGCCGATATGAGAATCCTATAGGAATGTGGGGGTGGGGTGCCAGGCAGGGGCGGACGGGGGCTTGACCTGAAATAGATACGAAACGGTGCCGTACCGTATCTATACGGTACGGTGGTGCGTGTGGACGCAGAAAACGTGGACGTAGAAAACACAGACGCCAAGCGCCCGCCGGGACGGCCGCTCAACGCCAGCCTGGGGCCAGCAATCGTGAACGCTGTGCTCTCCACACTGGCGGACGGCGGATACGCGCACCTGACCACCGCTGCCGTTGCGGAGCGTGCGGGGGTATCGAAAGCGACGCTGTATCGTCGCTGGCCGTCGAAACGAGACTTGATCCTCGCGGCCGCCGCGCAGATCGCTGCCGACACGGAGCCCACTGACGAGGGGTCGCTCCGTGACCAGCTCAGGGCGTTGCTGAACCGAAAGCGTGAGGCGCTCTCGGGCCGCGTGGGTGCCACGTTGATCGTCCTGATAGGCGAAGCAGCACACGACCCCGAACTTACCGCTGTGCTGCGCGAAAGCGTTTTCGACCCCACCCATCGCCACCTCCTCGTGATCCTTGAGCGGGCAGAGTCCCGAGGCGAGCGGGTGAGCCCACTGGCCGCCGAACCGGCAGCGCACCTCATCGTCGGCACGATCCTGTCCACCATCGCCTTCGGCCCCGGTGGGCGCGAAGGGACGGAGCCGCACGCGATTCTCTCCGACCGTGAGGTGGAGATGCTCGTGCGTGCGATCACCGAACGGACTGCCGCATGAGGCTCGGACGCCCTTCCTCCGGATGCGCGGAGCCGCGCCGCAACGCAGGCGTGTGTCCGTGACCGCTCTACTCGAGGCCGGGGCAACTCTGTTGGGCTATGGCGCGCTCCTGATCCCCGGACTGATGCTCCTCGCCCTGTGCTTCTGGTTGGCCCGCTCGGACCGCGATCCGCTGATGCGCATTGTGGTGCTCATCCTCGGCTTTATCTTGATCCGCGATGCCATGACCCCCACCGGGCTATGGGAGTTCGGGGTTGTCGAGGGCATCGTGCCGTGGCTGCGGATGACCGACAACGCCTGGGTACTGGTCGCCTTCGGGCTCGGCAGTCTTCTGCTCGTCATCTCCACCCTGCGCGACGAGCGCCTCCGCGCCCTGGTCCAGTGGGGCAGCCTCAACCTCAGAACCATCGGCCTCGGCATCCTGGGCGGCGCCCTCGCGGCCGCTCCCATTCTTGCCTTCTCGTGGGGCCAACCCATCGAGATGCGTGGCGGCATGGTCGCCGTCGGCGTGCTCCCAGCCCTGGCGTTCATGGCGCTCGCGGGCAATCTCGGTGAAGAGGTGTTCTTCCGCGGTTACCTGCAGGGGCGGCTCGAACAGGCCATGCCTGCCGTCCGCGCGGCGCTGCTCTCCGCCATTATTTTCGCGGCGTGCCACGCGTACCTCGCCACCACCGTGACCGATGTCGGCTGGCCCCTGCTGGCCTTCACACTCTGGGAAGGCATCATCTGCGCGTTCCTCCGCATGTACCGAGGGGTCATCCCTGCCGCGATCGCTCACGGCCTGGCGATCTTCCTCTTGGCCAGCGGGCTGCTCTAGCGCACGCGTCCCCTCGACATCGCGCCCCTCGGCGCAGCGGGTCTTCCGCCCGTCCGCCGTTGTCCCCACGAAGCACCGCTAGGTTGGTGGCATGAGCGAGCTTCTTCCCGACCCGTATTTCTACCAGCAGCTTCCCACCGTGATTAGTTCGGGTGCGGCGATGCTGCGCGATGAGCACGGCCGGTTTGTGGCGGTGAAGCCAAATTATCGGGATCACTGGCTGCTGCCCGGCGGCGGCGTGGATGCGGGGGAGGACGCGCGGGAGACGACCGTGCGGGAGATTCGCGAGGAACTGGGCCTCGAGGTCGAGGTGGGACGGCTGCTCGTGGTGAATTGGGTGCCGTCCAGCGTGCGCATTGGGGCGCCGATGGGGGTGCATTTCGTGTTCGATGCGGGGGTGGTGCCGGCGGCGGAGTTGGAGCGGCGGATCCGGTTGCAGGCCTCGGAGCTTGAGGAATGGCGGCTTATGAGCGCGGGGGAGGCGGATGCGCTGTCCAGGTGGGGCGCGCATCGGGCACGGTACGCGCTCGAGGTGCTCGCGGGCCGGGCGGAGCCGGAGTTTTTCGGTCTGGAGGTCCGCGATGAGTGATGTGGGGTAGCGTCAAAGCCACGGGCGCTGCGGCGCCATCATCGAACCACCGCCCGGCATAGTGGCCGGGTGGGGAAGGCGGGATCATGCAGTTTCGGGAGCTTCGCGAAGAATTGCTGAGTGGCCGGAGGATTTCGGCGTCGTCGCCACTGTTTGGCCAGTTGCACGAGGCGGCGGCGAGGGCGCAGCAGGTCACGGCCCACATCAACACGGGCTACGTGCCCCAAGAGCGGATTCGGGAACTGCTCAGCGAGCTGACGGGCCGCGAGGTGCCGGACTCGGTGAGCGTGTTCCCCCAGTTCACGGCCGATTTCGGGTGGAACATCGAGTTTGGCCCCGGGGTGTTCCTCAACTCGGGATGCCGCTTCCAGGACCAGGGCGGGATCACCCTCGGGGAGGGCGCACTGCTGGGCCACAACGTGGTGCTGGCAACGATGGGCCACGACGAGCGGCCGGATCGCCGCGCGGACCTCATCACCGCGCCCGTTTCGATTGGGAAGCGGGCGTGGCTCGCCGCGAACGTGACGGTGCTGCCCGGGGTGAGCATCGGCGATGACGCGATCATTGGCGCCGGATCGCTCGTGACCCGCGACGTTCCCGCGGGCATGATCGCCGTGGGCTCGCCCGCGCGCGTGCTTCGGCCAGTCGAAGGGTACGAGGGGCCGACGCCGTAGCGCGCGGGGCCCGGATTCGGACCCCGCGCGCGAGTGGCGTGACGGGTGACTACTTGTGCAGGTCGCGGGCGATCCGGCTGAAGGGCACGAACTCGCCGACGCTGGACTGGAGGACAGGATCCTCTTCCAGGAGGGCGGGGCTCACCCCGTCGGAGCCGTCGGCCCCGTCAGAGCCACCCGCTCCGTGTGCCGCGCCCGACCCGCTGGCCTGACCGGCAGGGCTTGTCCCCGTACTCGCGGTGCTCGCGTGCGTCGCCAAAGCCACGGCCTCACTCGCGATGGCGGCGGCCCGCGCGGAGATCGAGCTGGTGCCCGCGAAATCGTCCGCGGACGCGAAGATCGAGGTGGGCACCGGCATGGCCCGCAGGTAGGAGAACAGGGGCCGCATCGACATGTCGATCACGAGGGAGTGACGCGACGTGCCGCCCGTGGCGCCGAGGATCGCCGTGGTGCCCACGAGCGAACGCGGCTCCACGAGGTCGAAGAACGACTTGAAGATCCCCGAATACGAGGCGTTGAACGTGGGGGTCACGGCCACGAGAATGTGGGCGGCCTGCACGTGCGCGAGCGCTTCTTCCACGGCCTCGGGCATGATCCCCGAGAGCGTGGCCTCGGTGACGCCCACGGCGATGTCGCGCAGGTTGATCCGCTGCACATGCGCCGCGTGGCCCGCCTGCTCGAGGGCGTGAACGAGCGCGCCCTGGAGGGTGTCGGCGAGGCGGGACGTGGTGGAGGGGGTGGAGAGGCCCGCCTGGACGACGGCCACTCGAATATCAGTCATGGTTCGTATCCTCTCGCGTGGATGCGGGTGCAGCCTGGGCATCCGCCTGCGCCTCCTTGGCCTTCGCGAACACCTTTTCGCGGGCCTGGGCGGAGCGGGCTTCTGCGGTGAGGCCGGTCCAGTTGTCGCCGGTCTCGAAACGGTACGAGGCGTCGTGCTCGCCGCGTTCAGCTTCGGCCTTCGCCACGAGGCTCGCGTGCGTCGGGGCGCCGGGAACGTCGGCGGGCCTGCGCGCATCGAGCTCGCGGCGCAGCACGGGAACCACCTCGGTGCCGAGGATTTCCAGCTGCTCCATGACGGTGCGGTGAGGCAGGCCGCCGTGGTCGATGATGAACATCTGGCGCTGGTAGTCGCCTACCAGATCGGCCATGCCGAGGTAGCGCTCGATCACCTGCTGGGGGGAGCCGACGGTCAGCGGGGTCTGCTGCATCATGTCCTCCATGCTGGGGCCGCCGCCGTACACGGGGCCGTGATCGAAGAACGGGCGGAACTCGTTGATGGCGTCCTGGCTGTTGGCCCGCATGAACGCCTGGCCGCCGAGCCCGACGATGGCCTGCGCGGCCGTGCCGTGGCCGTAGTGCTCGAAGCGCTCGCGGTAGAGGTTCACCATCTGGGCGGTGTGCCGCATGGGCCAGAAGATGTTGTTGTGCAGGAACCCGTCGCCGTAGTAGGCGGCCTGTTCGGCGATCTGCGGGGAGCGGATGGATCCGTGCCACACGAACGGCGCCACGCCGTCCAGGGGCCGCGGGGTCGAGGTGAACTGCTGCAGGGGCGTGCGGAACTCGCCGCTCCAGTCCACAACGTCTTCGCGCCAGAGGCGGCGCAAGAGGTCGTAGTTTTCGACGGCGATCTCGATGCCCTTGCGGATGTCCTGCCCGAACCACGGGTACACGGGGCCGGTGTTGCCGCGCCCCATCACGAGGTCCACGCGACCGTTCGTGAGGTGCTGGAGCATCGCGTAGTCTTCGGCGATCTTCACGGGATCGTTCGTGGTGATGAGCGTGGTGGCGGTCGAGAGGATGATCTTTTCCGTCTTCGCGCCGATGTAGCCGAGGGTCGTGGTGGGGGAGGAGGTCACGAACGGCGGGTTGTGGTGCTCGCCGAGGGCGAAGACATCCATGCCCACCTGTTCGGCGAGCTGGGCCACCTCAACGATGGAGTTAAGGCGTTCGTGTTCGGTGGGGACCTTCCCGGTGGTGGGATCGGGGGTGATGTCGGCGACCGAGAAGACTCCGAATTGCATGCCTGTCATGGGGTGCTCCTATTCAAGGGACGTAGGGCGGGCTATCCGCGAGGAGGTGCGGTGTGGCCCGATGACTCCATCCTGCCAAAAGTAGTTGAAAATTGCAATACTTTGGGGTTGGGATGTCTCGCACCTCACCCGTCGGCCCCACCATCGCCGCCCGCGGGCCCCTCCCACCGCGCACGGGCCGGTGGCGGGGCGGCGGCGCACTCTCGTACACTCGAGGCATCCCACTCAGCGGCGCGGGCGCCGCACGAGCGGCACCCACGAGCGCGGGATACCCCTTCCTCCATTCTCTCCCCATCCTCGCGCGAGAAAGCCGCCGTATGTCCGCCACCTCTGCCTCGCCCCGCGCCCACGGCGCCCCTCGCGTCCACCCCGTCGATCAGGTGCCGCCGCTGTCCACCCTGAGCGTCCTGTCCGTCCAGCACGTCATGGCGTTCTACGCGGGCGCGGTGGTCGTGCCCCTGCTCATCGCGAGCGGCCTTGGCCTGAGCGCCGAACAGACCATTCACCTCATCAACGCCGACCTCTTCACGTGCGGCATCGCCACCCTGATCCAGTCCGTCGGCTTCTGGAAGGTCGGGGTGCGCCTGCCGATCATCCAGGGCGTCACCACCACCGCGATCTCCCCGATCATCGCCATCGGCCTCGCCTCCACGGGCGGGGAGGGCGGCGCCGAGGCCCTCCCGGTCATCTACGGCTCCGTGATCGTTGCCGGGCTCTTCACCTTCTTCGCCGCCCCCTACTTCGCGCGCTTCATCCGCTTCTTCCCGCCCGTGGTGATCGGCACGGTCCTCACCACGATGGGCATCACCCTGCTTGGCGTGAGCGCGAACGACATCACGAACTTCGCGAGCGGCACCCCCGCCGCGAAAGACATCGCGTACGCGGCCCTGACCCTCGCGATCATCATCGTGGTCCAGCGGTTCTTCCGCGGCTTCCTCGGCACGGTCGCCATCCTCATCGGCCTCGTCGTGGGCACGGCCGTCGCCACCGCGTTCGGCGACGCGGGCTTCGGCAACGTCGCCACCGCGGGCTGGTTCGAGGTCACCACCCCGTTCTACTTCGGCATCCCGCAGTTCTCGATCACGGCGATCATCTCGATGATCGTGGTCATGCTCATCACCATGGTCGAAACCACCGGCGATGTCTTTGCCGCGGGCGAGATCGTCAAGAAGCGCATCACCAAGGGCCACATCTCCGCTGCGCTGCGGGCCGACGGCCTCTCGACCACCATCGGCGGCATCCTCAACTCCTTCCCCTACACGTGCTTCGCGCAGAACGTGGGCCTCGTGCGCCTCACGGGCGTGCGCTCGCGCTGGGTCGTCGCCGGATCCGGCGTCATCATGATCGTCATCGGCGTCCTGCCGAAGGCCGGCGCTATCGTGGCCTCGATCCCCTCCCCGGTGCTCGGCGCCGCCTCCCTCGCCCTCTTCGCCAACGTGGCCATCGTCGGCGTCCAAACCCTCGCGAGCGTCAAACTCTCCGATAACCGCAACGCCGTCATCGTCACCATCTCGCTGGGCCTCGCGATGCTCGTGGCGTTCAAGCCGGACATCGCGCTCGTGTTCCCCGCGTGGGCCCAGGTGTTCTTCGCCTCCGGGGTCACGATCGGCGCGATCTGCGCGATTGGCCTGAACCTCCTGTTCTTCCACGTGGGCCGCCAAAGGGGCGAGGACGTGGCGAGGGGGCTCGATGGCCGACGCTTTGCGCTCACGGACATCAACGAGATGAACCGCGAGGAGTTCACGGCGGCGCTTCGCCCGCTGTTCAACAACGAGACGTGGCCGCTCGAGCGGGCGTTTGAGCGCGCGCCGTTTGGGGACGTGCAGGATCTGCGCGACGCGATCCAGGAGGCGGTGCTCATGGCGAACCGTGAGGATCAGGACCGCCTCATCGCCGACTACCCCGACATGGCCGAACTGCTTCTGGCCGACGACGAGCGGGCCGAACAGATTTCGAGGACCGCGGGCTCGCTCGCGCTCGACGAGATGGACGACGCGGAAGAGGAGCAGCTGGCCGAACTGGCGAGCCGCTACCGCGAGAAGTTCTCGATGCCGTTCGTGGCGTGCCTGGGCCGCATGGATTCGCGCGCCCAGATCATCTCCTCGGGCGTGCGCCGCCTGGAAAACTCCGCGGAACAAGAACACCTGGTCGCGCTCGCCGAGGTGGTGGAAATCGCCAACGACCGCTTCGGCATCATGCTGGCCGACGCGAACCCGATTGCGACCGCGTGGGCGCGCAAATTCGAGCAGTTGCACGAGCGCTGAGGGCCCGCACGTCCCCGACCGTTCGCTCAGTGGGGCTAGGATGCTTGTCATGTCAGCACGAATAAGCCTGTCCCGCCCCGCCTTCCTCAGCGTGAGTGCCGCCACCGCGGTGCTCGTTGGTGCCACCGCGTGCACCTCGGGATCCTCTCCCACGCCGCAGCCCTCCGGCGGCAGCGGCAGCAGCGACGGGGGCGCGAGCGATGGCGGCACCGCCGCGCCCAGCGCTCCCACCGTGCCCGGGTACGAGCCGGGACAGATCCCGCCCGTGCCCCTCATCGCCGTGCCGCCGATTGGCGTGCTCACGGACTCCGCCGGGGCGTTCGAGATCGACGCCTCCACCGACCTGGCCTCCGTGCCCGGCGTGACCGTGACCCCCACCGTCATGACCGACGGCGTGGTGCGCGGCGATACCGTGTTCTACGGCGACGGCTCGGGATCCTCGGGCGACGGGGACCGCGAAGTGATCAACTACGGCGACGGCTCGGGATCCTCGACCGACGGCGACGTGAGCATCACGAACTACGGCGATGGATCGGGCAGTTACACCGACGGCACGCTCGAGATCATCGTCTACGGTGACGGATCGGGCAGCTACACCGACGACGCCATCGATGTCACGCTCTACGGCGACGGTTCTGGCGCCTACGAGAGCGACGACGAGTTGATCACGAACTACGGTGACGGCTCCGGCTCCTACACGACCGGCCATGTCACCATCAACAATTACGGCAATGGCTCCGCGAACTACGAGAGCCCCACCCTCGAGATCATCAACTACGGCAAGGGCACCGCCCACGTGACCAGCGGGGGCCAGACCGTGGATATCCCCGCCGACCCGGTGCCCCCCGTCCCGAAGGCGGGTGCGTTCCCCTCGGTCGAGGCCATCGCCCCGGTGGAGGCCACCGGCACCCTCGTCACGCTCGACAGCGCGCTCCTGTTCGACTTCGGCAAGCACGAGATTCGGGCCGACGCCGCGGGCACGCTCGACGCCCTCGCCGGGGTGCTCACGAAGGCCTCGGTGCCCGCGCTGCAGATCTTCGGGCACACGGACTCGATCTCCGACGACGCGTTCAACCTCGAACTCTCCCAGAAGCGGGCCGACGCGGTGCGGGACGCGCTCGAAGAGCGGGGCGTGGACGCGAGCATGGAGACCGTCGGCCTCGGGGAGGGCCAGCCCGTGGCCCCCAACGAGAACCCGGACGGCACCGACAATCCCGCGGGCCGCGCCGCGAACCGTCGCGTCGAGATCTACATTCCCGCGTTCTAACCTCGGCTGCTGCTGCGCGTCACAGCACCATCGCGGCGATCCAGCCCGCGATGAGCAGCGGGATGTTGAAGTGCAGGAACGTGGGGATCACCGAATCGCGAATGTGATCGTGCTGCCCGTCGGCGTTGAGGCCAGAGGTGGGGCCGAGTGTGGAATCGGAGGCGGGGCTGCCCGCGTCGCCGAGCGCGCCCGCCGTCCCGATGAGCGCCACGGTGGCGAGCGGCGAGAAGCCGAGCGAGACGCACAGCGGCACGTAGATCGCGGCGATGATCGGCAGCGTGGAGAAGCTGGACCCGATGCCCATCGTGACGATCAGGCCCACGAGCAGCATGCCGAGCGCCGCCGCGCCCTTCGAGCCCGCGAAAATCTGGGAGGATGCGTTGACGAGCGGCTCGATGTCGCCCGTGGCCGTCATGACCGCGGCGAAGCCCTGCGCGGAAATCATGATGAAGCCGATGAGCGCCATCATGCGCATGCCCTGCGTGAACACGTCGTCGGCGTTCTTCCACGGCACGGCGCCGCTGATGAGGAAGATCGCGAGGCCCACGAGCGCGCCCACGAGCAGCGCATCGGCCTCGCCGCCCGCCGCGTTCATCCACAGCTGGATCCCGAAGCAGGCCACGATGGCGATGAGGGACATGACGATCCGGTAGGTCGAGATCGCGCCAGCTCCGGCGGCCGCGCCGTCGGGCCCCGCTCCTGCGCCGACGCTCCCGGTACTCGCGGACGGCCCCGAGGAAGCCCCGCTGCCAGCCGCGCCAACGGTGACCTCCGCGTACGTGCGGGGCTTCCGGTAGCTCACGAACACCGCCACGAGTAGGCCCACCACCATGCCGAGCGCGGGAATCCCCATCGCCGTCATGATGCTGATGCCCGAGGTGTCCATGCCGCCCTTGGCGATGTTGCCCAGCAGGATGTCGTTGAGGAAGATCGCGCCGAACCCGATGGGCAGGTACATGTAGGTGGTGACCAGGCCGAACGTCAGCACGCACGCCACGAGGCGCCGGTCCAGGTGCAGCGCGTTCATGACGCTCAGCAGCGGCGGGATGAGCAGGGGGATGAACGCGATGTGGACGGGGATGAGGTTCTGGCTCATGATGCTCATCGCGAGGATGCCCGCGACCATGAGGTACTTCGTGACGAGGATCGTGCGGGCCGACGCGGCGCCCCCGCCCGAAGCGCCGGCAGGGGAGACCTTCGCGATGAGCCAGCGCGCCAACAGCTCCGGCAGGCCCGAATTGGCGACGGCCATGGCGAAGGCCCCGAGCAGGGCATAACTGAGGGCGATCTTCGCGCCCGCGCCCAGGCCGTCCTGGAAGGCCACCATGGTGCCGTCCAGTCCGAGGCCGCCGAGCAGGCCCCCGACGACGGCGCCGATGAACAGCGCGAGCACCACGTGCACGCGGGAGACCGAGAGCACGAGCATGACGATGACGGCGAGGAGAACGGAGTTTGTCAGCACACGCTCAATCTAGCAACGGGGCGGGGGTGGTGCGCGGCAGGTCCATGCTCGCCGTGGGTGTGGTGGGTGGCGATAGGCCGTCGGGCCCGGGCAGAAGCCACGGGCCCGACGGGGACACGCTGGGGTGCGGCCGCAGCCGCGAGGGTGATTAGACGCAGCGCGAAGGAATGGTCGCCTGGCCCGAGGGGATCATGACGCTCGCGCAGGCGTTGTTTGGGTAGATCGTGCTCGAGTTGTTGGCGTTATCGCCACAGCCCCTGGCGTTGGTGCCGTAGCTGGCTGTATTTCCGGCCATGAAGGCGTACCGGACGGGCGGGTAGCAGCTTGTGCTGCTGCTGACGAATCGCATGGCCGTCGGGCCGGCGATGCTGGTGGACGCGCGCTTCGGGATGGTCCACGTGAGCGAGGAGTTGTCGCCCGTAGCGGTACCGGAGGTGGTGGAGGCCACGGTGATGCGGGTACCGACGGGGATGCTGGAGCTTCCAGCAGAGCCCGATCCGTCCCACACCATGAACGGACCACAGTTGAGGGTGCCCGTGTCCTGCAGGGCCCGGAACGTCACCGTGAAGGAGGTGGTGGAGGTGCCCTTCGGCAGGTTCGTGGTGAGGGTCCATCCATTGTTCCCGGAGGTCGACAGGCCGGGCACGCCAACGGCTTTGTCAGTCGTCACCGTCCACGTGAGCACAGTGCCCGCGGGAACGCCGTTCGGGGCCACGATGTCAAGGTGCACGTTCGTGGTCTGCACGTTGACGGTGCCGCCGCCGTAGAAGATCTGGCAGACGGTTCCGGTGACCTTGGGGCTCACGGCATAGGCGGGGATGGCGGTGGCGATAACGGCCGTGGGGGCGGCCCAGGCCACGCCCTTGGCAATGGAGCGTCGGGAGATCTGGCGCTGTTCGGTGGGTGTCATTCGTGTTCCTTCGCATGAGGGGTGTCCGTGCCTCAGGCACGCACGCGGGGGAGCTAACAAACCGGTTGGCCCGGGAGCGAGCTGCCCGCCTGAAAGCGCCTTCATGGTAAGGGGCAAGGCGGGCGTGAGCGGAGGGCCCACGCGCGTTTCGTGGTCGATGCCATACGGGCAGCACGAAGCCGCGGCCATGACGTTCCCGCACGCACGGCCGCGGCCCTGTGGACAGCGACGTAGAAGGCTTTAGAAGTAGTACGTTCCCCGGGGCTGATTGGGGTCGATGAACTGGTCGGTCACGGTGCCGTCGGGCGCGGTCGAGATCACCTGGATCTCCGAGCCGGGGCGCAGCGGATTCTGGCTATTGGTCCACTGGAACGACGGGCCGCGCGAGGTGGTGCTCAGCGGCACCGTGCTGGTCCACCGCAGCTCGAAAGTGGACTTCGCTCCGTCACGCGCCACGAGGCGGGGTGCGGACCAGGAGCCCACGCTGTTCGCGCGCGAGGTGGTGGGGCGGTTCACGCCTTCGTTCGCGAACTGGGCCCAGACGTTGAGCGTGTACACCCAGGTGCTGCCTGCGGGCACGGTGGTGCCCGCCGTGGTGGGGCCGACGGCGACGGTGACCTGCTTGTTGGTGGAATTGATCGTGACCCCACTGACGTACACCTTGTGGATGCCGTTCGTGCTCGTGGAGGCGGCCATCGCCGGGGCGGCGACCAGGCCGCCGGCCACGAGAGCTCCGGCGGTGGTGGCGGTGAGGAAGTGGCGGCGGCTCAGCGGCTGAATCATGGCGGTGCCTTTCGTGAGGGGCTGGATTAGCAGCTGGGGGTGCCGGTGGCGCAGTTCGCGGCCTGGTTGGTGACGGCGCGGCCGGAGCTGCTGTAGTAGCAGCAGCCCGACTGCGGGGGAGAGGTGGGCGTGCTCGTGTACTGCGGCGTGCAGCCCCACGTCGAGTTCGGCTGATTGAACAGCACCGAGTTCGTGACGCCCGATTCCTTCGAGGTCACGGTGATCTGCGTGCTGGGCTTGACCCCCGTGTTGTTCCCCGAGTGGATGTACGGCTGGCACGACCGGTATCCCGCGGGGAGGGCGTTGTTATTCGTGAAGGTGATCGTGAAGGTGCGGGTGCGGGTGCTCGCGTTGGCCGCGCACTGGCTCATGGAACCGCTGAACGCCCCGTAGCTCACGTTGAACGGGTTGGTGAACGTGTTGAAGTCCGTGTTATTGGCGTACTTCACCGTGACCGTGTACGTCCACGAGCCCGCTCGTGCCGCGATCGCCTCGGAGGCGCCGACATAGAGGTAGAGGTAGACATTGGCGTTGTTGACGGTGGTGCCCGATTGGCCCACCCAGCACAGACCGCCCTGCTCGCCGTTCGGGGAGGAGGTGGCGTAGGCCGGGAGGGCGGAGGCGACGACGGCGGTGGGGGCGGCCCAGGCCACGCCCTTGGCGATGGCGCGGCGCGAGATCTGCTTCTCGTCGGTCGTGGTCATGAATCATCCTTCACGTGAGGGGCGTATCAGCGAAAAGCGCGCACGGTGCGTGCGGCTGATGCGGATACCGTCGAACGACCGATCCGCAGACGACTCCATGGTAAGCGGCTAACCACCCAGTAGGGATAGGGACATAAGGGCCGGGTGTGCGAGGTCATACCCGGGAGCGCGTCGTCTCACATGCCAAAACGGCCACCGACGGGGCCTGCCCCGGGGCGCGATCCCTCGCGTGTCTCGCCGCCCCGCGGCGCTTGTGGGCCCGTAGCCTGAGAGGCCCACCTCACTCTCCCCGCGACATTCGGAGGCACATCAATGCGCAGACGGCTTGAGCGCGCGGCGGCGCCCCTGGCAGCCCTTCCTCACGTCTGGCGAGCATCACGCGGGCCGTTCCTCCTGCTCAGCGCGTTTCTTCTGCTCCAGGGGCTCGCCGGTCCGGCGACCGTGCTGTTGCTCGGGGACACCGTGGGAAGTTTCTCGCGGGGAACGTTCACGGCCGACCTCCCGCGGCTCGCGACCTTCTGGGGCCTGCTCACGGCCGTCTCGCTCACTACGTTCCCCATTGTGTTTTCGCTGAGCGGGCGGCTCAACGAGGACCTGACCACCTACCTGCAGGAACTCCTTCTTCACCGCGGCACCACCCTGAAGACCATGGAGCTGTTTGACGATCCCGACGCCTACGACATCGTGAGCCTCGTGGTCAGGGAAGCGAAAAGCAGACCGGTGAACTACATCGTCCTCTACAGCTACATCCTGCGCAGTGGAATCTCGCTCATCTCCTACGCGATCATTCTGTGGACCTTCGCCTGGTACATCCCCCTGCTCATGCTGGTCGCGGCGATCCCGCTGCATCGCGCCTTCACGTCGCTGCGCGAAGCCAACTGGGTGGGCATCCGGCAGCGGGCGCACACGGCGCGCTTCCTCGACTACCTGGTGGCCCTCTTCTTGCAACGCGAGACCGCGATGGAAACGCGCGCGCACGGGATGCAGGGCCTCATCCACGCCCGCTTCGCCTCCAACAAGACGGAGATGCTGGCCGATCTGCGCGGGCACCGGCATCGCGGCCTGCTGAAGAACGCCCCCGGCATCGCCATCGGCGTGGCGCTCTACGTGGCGTCCATCGTGCTCCTGCTCATCAACGCGGACACGGCGGGCATGGCCGTGGCGGGCCTCGCGGCGGGCGTGCAGGCATTCTCCTCGATGCAGCAGGCCTCGACCGAGGTTGTGGAAAACCTGGCCTACCTCAACGAAAAGGCGTTCTTCTTCAAGGACCTCAACCGCTTGCTCGCGTTCAGGGAGTCGACCCTGCCCGAGGGTGCGCAGGAGGCGTCCCCCTCACCCGCGGCTTCCCCTTCACTCGCGGCCTTCCCTTCACCAGCCGAGGCTGCCCCCTCTCCCGTCGGCCAGCCTCCCTCAGCGGTCATTGAGTTTCGTGACGTGTCCTTCACGTATCCGTCGGCCCAGAAACCGGCGATTGACGCGATGTCGTTCAGCGTGGCCGACGGCGAGACGGTGGCCATCGTGGGCAAGAACGGCGCCGGGAAGTCCACGCTCCTCAAACTCGTGTGCGGCTTCTACGGGCCCACCGCCGGGGTGGTGCTGTGCGACGGCGTGGCGCTCGACCGCGACGGCGTGGACATCTGGCGGGAATCGGTGAGTCCAATCTTCCAGTCCACCTCCGCCTTCGCGATGACGTTCGGCCAGAACGTCACGCTCGGGCGCGACGTGCCCGATGCCCTCATCGCCGAGTCGATGCGCGCGGCCTACGGCGCGGATGCGCCCCGCTCGCTCGATGAGGAGCTCGGCGTCGAGTTCGGTGGAACGGAGCTGTCCGGCGGCGAACTGCAACGCCTGGGCCTCGCGCGCGCGATTGCCAAGGACAGCCGCGTGGTGATCCTGGACGAACCCACGTCGGCTATCGACCCGATTTTCGAGGCGGAAGTGTTCGCCTCGATCAAGGAGTTCGTGCGGGACCGCACGGCCCTCATCGTCACCCACCGTATGCCGCAGGCCCTCGCGGCCGATCGCGTGCTCGTGATCGAAGACGGCCGGGTGGTCGAATCCGGCGCGCCGCGCGACCTGGTGGCGGGCGGCGGCATCTTTGCCGACATGGTGCAGGCGCAGTCCTCCCCGTTCCTCGCCGACGAATAGCCGGGCCGCGCGCGACGGGCCGCGACCTACACGCAGCGCGCGGGGATCGCGGCCTGCTGGCCGGGGTAGATGACGACCCGCGTGCACGAGCCGTCGGGATACAAAGTGCTCGAGTTGTTACCGCCGTCGCCGCACGGGGCTCCCGCGGTGCTGGTTTCCGGGTAGTAGCCGTGCTGGAACCAGTAGCGCACCCGCGGGTAGCAGCCCGTGCTACTGCCCTCGAACCGCATGGCGACGGGCGCGATCCACGGGTCCGAATAGCGGATCGGCGTGATCCACGTGAGTGACGTGGCATCGCCCGTGGCGGAGCCAGACGTTGCCGATGCGACCGTCACCCGCGTGAGGGTGGGCAGGGGCGGCGCGGCGCCGGGAACCGTGGAGTCCCAGAACATGTAGAGCCCGCAGTCCCCATCCGCCCACGCGCCGGGGCGCACGTCCTGACGTGCCCGGAAGGTCACCGTGAAGGCCGTGGTGAGGGTGCCGGCGGGAAGATTCGTGGTGAGCGACCAGGCCGCCGCCGACGGGGAGACCGACGGAACGGGAACGAGCTCCGACGTGGTGACGTGCCACGTGATGAGCGTGCCGCTTGGGATCGTGGTGCTCGCGTCGATAGCCAGGCACGCGTAGAGGTTCTGCAGATCGGCATCGCCTTCGCCGTAGAACAGCTCCCCGACGGAGCCGGTGACGCGGGCGCTCGCGGCGTAGGCGGGGACGGCGGTGGCGACGACGACGGTGGGGGCGGCCCAGGCCACGCCCTTCGTGAGGGCGCGGCGGGAGATTCGCGGGGTGGGTGAGGAGGTCAAAGCTCGTGCCTTTGGGTGTGGGCCGACGGTTGCTCGCGCAGGGGCCGGGGAACGCGAAAACCCCCGTCGGCGATCACCGCTGACGGGGGTTTCTTTGGCGGAGGATAGGGGATTTGAACCCCTGAGGGCGTTAACCCAACACGCGTTCCAGGCGTGCGCCATAGGCCGCTAGGCGAATCCTCCAGGGTTGATCTGCTCGACTTCGCCGGAGCGACCCGATGAGGCCGGAGGCAGACAACAGTGAAGAGCTTACCCGCTGCGCCCGCCCGCCGCATCTGCGTCGGCCCCGTGCGGGGTGGGGCAGGGGCGAACGTCACAGATGGGCGAGGGGACGGTGGGGCGAGCGGATCAGTCCTCGGACGACTGGTCGGGGTGGCGCACGAGGTTGACGATGGAGGCGGCGAGGCCGCCCCACAGCACCACGATGGACACGACGAGCAGGGCGATGGCGGAGCCGGTCATGCGCTCTCTCCTTCGGTTGCGGGCGGTTCGGGGCGCCGCTCGGACGCGACGTCGGGGCGAAGCTCCTGCGGGAAGCGGTGATGCTCCGTTGGGGGCTCGAGGCGGGTGTCGGCCACGACCTGCGCGGCGATGGGATCGCCGTCGGAATCCAGGCGCGAGGCGTTGGAGCGGGCGGGCCACGGGATCCGGCTCACGAGGATCGCGATGATGACCAGGCTCGCGGCCATGCCCCACCCGAACACGTTGACGAACCACGAGGGCATGCCGCCATAGCCGTTCTTCACGATCTCCGTGGCGTCTAGGTACAGGGTGACCAGGAGGATCAGGGGCGCCACAGCGCTCACGGTCACGAACCAGAAGTCGCCCACCTTGAGTGTGCCGAACATGTTGAGGTGATCGCGCAGCGTGGGGATCGCCCGCACCACGAAGGCCAGCAGGAACGTGCCGACGAGGGCGGCCGCGACGATGCCGAACGAGTTCACGAACTTGTCCGAGATATCCAGGAGGTTCAGCCCCGTGGTGGTGGAGAACCCGAGGGTGGACAGCACAGCCATGGGGATGCCGACGCCGAGCGTGGCCGCGACGCGGCCGAGCCCCAGCTTGTCCTGCACGGCCGCGATGATGACCTCGAGGATCGAGATGAGGGAGGTGAACCCCGCGAGCACGAGCGAGCCGAAGAACAGGACGCCGATGAACTCCCCGAACGGCGCCTCGTTGATGATCGTGGGGAACGCGATGAACGCGAGGCCAATGCCGCCCGCGGCCACGTCGTTGATGCCGACGTTGAGGGAGGTCGCCACGAAGCCGAGCGCCGCGAACACGCCGATGCCGGCCAGCAGCTCGAAGCCCGAGTTGGAGAACGCGACCACGAGCCCGGAGCCCGTGAGGTCGGTCTTCTTCTTGAGGTAGGAGGCGTAGGTGAGCATGATGCCGAACGCGACGGACAGCGAAAAGAAGATCTGGCCGTACGCCGCGACCCACACGGTCCCGTCGGTCAGGGCCGCCCAGTTCGGCGTGAACAGGGCGTTCAGGCCCAGGGTGGCCCCCGGCAGGGTGAGCGAGAAGATCACGAGCACGAGGAACATGACGATCAGCAGCGGGATGAAGATGATCGAGCTGCGGGCGATGCCGCGCTGCACGCCGAGCGCGAGCACTGCAATCGTGGCGACCCACACGAGGATGATGCCGCCCAGGATCGCGGGCACGAAGTCGAAGCCGATGCCCGTGGTTTCCGCGGGCACCGACTGGGTGAACTCGCCGAAGAAGTCCGCGGGGGAATCGCCCCACGCTTGCGTGAAGGAGAAGACGAAGTACCACAGGGCCCACGCGAGGATCGCGGCGTAATACATGCCGATGATGACGCAGATGAGTACCTGCCACCAGCCCACGGCCTCGGTCTTGCGGTTCAGCCGACGCCAGGCCAGCGGGGCCGAACTGCGCCAGCGATGCCCGATCGCGTAGTCCACAAACAGCAGGGGGATACCCGCGGTGATGAGCGCGATGAGGTAGGGGATGAGGAACGCGCCGCCGCCGTTTTCGTAGGCGGTGTAGGGGAAGCGCCAGATGTTGCCGAGGCCCACGGCGGAGCCAATGGCGGCGAAAATGAAGGCGGTGCGGCCCGAGAAGGCGCCGCGCACCGCCCGCTGCGTTTCGGGGGCGGCGTGGGAAGACGATTCACGCCCCGCGGGCCGGGCATCCTCCGGCGCGGGCGGTTCTACGCCCAGGTGGCTGCCACCGGAATGGGCGTCGGGGGTCGAAGAACTCATGGTGACCATCGATTCGCGAGAGGGGGAAAGCGGAAGGGTGGCGCGCGTGAGGCCCGAGAGATGAGTCCAGAGTGCAGGAGTTCACGCTCGGGTCAGACGCCGACCGTAAAGAACAACTGTGAAAGCGTACCGCCTCATTGTCCAACGCGTCCGCCATGTGGGCGGGGGCCCCGGGGGCGTCGGCCCCGGAGTGACCGCTCTCCCCAGTATGGTCTCCCCTGTGCGCTCTCCCCCGTGCGGGCGGTGGTGTGCGCCGCACCCGCGCCGCATCCGGGTGCGTTCGCCCGGGCCAGGCTGTACAGTGGTGGGCGACTCCTCGTGCGGTGTCATCCATCGGAATCCCCCAGGGCTTGACGGCAGCAAGGGTACGAAGGCTCTGGCAGGTGCGCGAGGAGTCCTTTTATGCCCTCGCGCTATGCCCACGCGGCGTCACACCGCGGCTCGGCCGGTCCGTACGATGGCTACCGTGAACACACCACCGCACCCGCTACCGTCGAACACGCCGACGTCGAACGCACCGCCGTCGGGCCCCGATTCTTCCGCCCCGCACACCCCGGCCACGGACTCGCAGACCCCGGCGCCGGAATTGCCCGCTCCACTCCGCCGCCTCTTGAAGATCCCGAGTGCCGCCCGCTTCGTCGCGTGCCTCGTGGCAGGGGCCCTCGCCGCCCTGGCTGCCTTTCTCTTGCTGGGACCGCAGATCGCGATTGCCGCGGGGTGGACCACGGTGTGCGTCACCTACCTCGCATGGGTGTGGGCCACGGTCCTGCCCTTGAACGCCCAGCTCACGCGCGAGGTGGCGCGCTGGGAAGACGGCACCCGCGGCGGATCGGAAGTGGCGGTCGTGCTCGCCTCCATCGCCTCGCTCGCGGGCGTGGTCATCACGATCATCGCCGGGCACGAAGCCTCGGGCGTCTGGAAGATCGTGCTGCCGATCTCCGCCCTCGTCATGATCGTGGCGTCGTGGCTCGTGGTCCACACCGTCTACATGCTGCGCTACGCCGACCAGTTCTATAGCGAACCGGAGGGCGGGATCGATTTCAACACCGCCGACAACGCCGACGACGGCCCGCCCACCTACCTCGACTTCGCGTACGTCTCGATCGCGGTGGGCACCACCTACGCCATCACCGACACGAACGTGACGATGCGGGACATGCGGATGGAAGTGCTGGCCCACACGTTCATCAGCTACCTGTTCGGGGTGGGGCTGATCGGCGTCATGATCAACGTGGTGGCCGGGCTCGCCTAAGCCTCGGCGCCTATCGCTGCGCCGCGCGCGCCACCGCCGCGACGGCCCGCTCGAGCGGCCCCCGGCCCATGACCAGCCACCACGCGGTGCTCGCTACCAGCAGCGCCCCCACGAGCCAGGCGAACACGAGCGGCGAGTTCACCGTGCCCGTCGGCCCCGCCAGAACAAACAGCACGATGATGTGCGCGGCGTAGTTCGTGAGCGGCATCGAACCGAGCGCCACGAGCGGGAGCAGCAGCCAGCGCAGGGGCCGGGCGATGAGCAGGCACAGGCCGATGATCGTGCTCGCCACCGCCGCGGTCGTGGCGATTTCCGCGGTGGTGCCCGCGTGCGGGGAGGGGTCCAGGGCGGCGCCGGGGACGGTCGCGAAGGTGCCGCCGCTGATCCGCTGAAGGTAGTCGGGCCACACGGACGCGACGCCGGAATCGGCGGGTTCGGGGGAGTCCTTGCCCGCGGTCAGCACGGGAATCTCCGTGCCCGCGCCCTCCTTGCCAGCGCCCTCCTCACCCGTGCCCTCATTGGCGGGGGCCGTTGCCGCGGAGTCCTCCGGGGCGTGGCAGTAGAAGCTGCCGTCGCCATTGGCGTCGCACACGAGCGACGAGTCCACCTGAGCGATGGGCACGGCGGGCGTGGATACAGGGGCGGGAGCGCTCACCGAGGCGCCGCCGGAAGAGCCCAAGGAGCCCGACGGGTCCTGCGCGAGCGCGGAAAGCGCCGGGGCGAGGGCCAGCAGGATCAGGGCGGTGGCCGCGCCACCGGCGGCGAGCGCGGCCGCGAACCGGGGCCGGGTGAGGGGCGAGCGGCCAAGGATCAGGCCGACGAGCATGAGCGACAGCCACACCGGCACGTGGTAGGTGCCGTAGAGGACGAGCTGGGCGCCGGGGCCCGACGGGCCGAGCATGAGCCACTGCACGAGGGCCGTGAGCAGCGGGGCCACGAGGGCGATACCGACTGCCCATGCGGCCAGCCAGCGGCGCCGCAGGCGAACAAACGGGAGGATCGCGACGTAGAGGATGCCCCACACGGGCAGGATGACCGCCACGCTCGTGGACAGCATTTCCAAGAGGATGCCGAGCGTGAAGATGGCCGCCCCGCGCCCCACGAGTTGCAGGCGCACGCGCGGCATGTCGGCCGCGGTGGGAAGCTGCTGGCGGCCCGTGAATAGCGCGATGGAAATGCCGCCGAGCACCGCGAACAGCCCCGCCGAATGGCCGTGCGCGATCCCCGGCCACGTGGACGGCTCCGCGAGGGAGAACTGATCCACCATCATCGTGTGGACCGCGATCATCCCGATCACCGCGAGGGCTCGCGCCACGTCCAGCGCGAGGATGCGGCGCGTGCTGCCGTAGGTGGCTAGGCGCGAGCGCACCCGAGCGCCGACGGTGGGGAGCGGGGCGCGTGACGACGGTGGGGTGCCGGGCGCGGCGTCGTGTGGGGCGGTGGTGCGTGGGGCAGGGGCGGCCGACGCCGGGATGCTCGTGCTCATTCCCGCACTCTAGGGCGCGGTGGGGGTGCCGGTCAGCGTGCTGAGGGCGGATCGGTCCCGGAACCTGACCCTGAGCGTGCCGGGTTGTGGGGCGCCCCGTGCGGCTGAACGCGAGTAGGGCGGCGGCGGGCCTTAGATCAGATCCAGCCGCGCTGGCGGGCGAGCGTGAATGCCTCGAAGCGGTTTTGCGCCCCCACCTTCCCCATCGCGCTCGAGAGGTAGTTGCGGCACGTGCCGGGCGCGAGGTGGGCGGCGCGCGCAATATCGTCCACGCTTCCGCCGCGGCCCGCGAGCGACAGGAGCTCGGCCTCGCGCTCGGTCAGGGGCGAATCGCTCGCGGCAATCGCGAGGGCCGCCACCTCGGGATCCAGGTAGCGCCTGCCCGCGTGGACGGCGCGGATGGCGCTCGCGAACTCGTCCGCGCTCGAGGTCTTCGGCAGGAAGCCGGTGATGCCCGCGGCCAGCGCTCGCTTGAGGGAGGTGGGGCGGGCGTGGCTCGTGACCACGAGCGCCCGCACCTCGGGGTGCAGCGCCCGCACGGCGGTGATCGCCTCGATACCGTCGAAGCCGCCCAGTTGCAGGTCGCACACGAGCACATCGGCGGGCAGCGCGGCGTCCGGGGCGGCGGTTTCGCGGCGCCACCACTCCACGAGTTCTTCGCCGGAGCCGAGCACGGCCACGACCTCGAGGTCCTCATCGAGGCCCAGGAGCGTGGCCAGCGAGGAGGCCACGAGCGATTCGTCGTCGGTGATGGCGATGCGGATCATGGATGCTCCTCGGGTGCGGGTGCGGGTGCGGGTGTTGGGGTTTCCGTGGCGGTGGGGGTGGCGCCTGCTTGCGCCGCGTGAGGCGGCACGTCGGTGAAGGCGAGGCGCGCGGTGAAGCGCGGCGGCGCGTGGTGGATCGTGAGCTGGGCGCCTGCGGATTCGGCGCGCCGTCGCAGCGTCGCCAGTCCGCTTGCGGGCCCGATGGTGGCGCCCGCGCCGTCGTTCTCGATGATGACGGCACCCTCGGACAGTGTGAGGGCCACGCGGGTGGCGCTCGCGTGCCGCAGCACGTTCGTGAGGCCCTCGCGCACGAACCAGGCCGATATTTCGCGGTGCTGCGCGGGCACGCTGAACGAATCGCCGGTTACCTCGATGGCGATGTCGGCCGTGGCAAGGAGGTCGCGGGCGCTCGCGATCTCCGTGGCCAGGTTGATCGTGCGATACCCGTGCACCACGTCGCGCATCTCTGCCGTGGAGACCCGGGTGAGCTGCTGAAGTTCCTCCAGTTCCGCCTCCAGGCGGGGATCGCCGCGGCGGGCCAGCGCGAGCGCCACCTGGGTCTTGAGGCTCATCGCGGCCAGGTGCTGGCCCATCGTGTCGTGAAGTTCCTGGGCGATCCGCAGGCGCTCGTCGGCCACCGACAGTTCCCCCTCCAACTGCCGCGCCCGATCCGCCTCCCGGATCACGCTCACGCTCCACAGGGCAATCTGGGACGCGATGCAGACGAACAGCGGCATGAACAGCCACACGAGGATCGTCGATCCGATCAGCGGGATCGTGACCAGGGCCGTCACCGCCGTGGCCGCGATGATGCTCCACCACGGATGCGGTAGCCATGGGGCGTGCGCGAGGCACATGAGAAGCAGTAGCAAGTAGGAGTAGATGGCAAACGGGTAGCGAGCATCCCCCAGTGCTTCCACCGCGTTCAGCACGAGCGCCAGGGCCCACAGGGCCAAGCACAGCGCGAGGCTGGCCCGGAACCAGGGCCGCGCATCCGCGCGCTTGCGGATATTCAGGCCCGGCTGGAGATCCAGCGAGATCGCCGAGAGCACGCAGGCCACAGCCCCCGTGATCGCAAACGCCCACCACAGGCCCGCTGGAATATCGACGATCTGGGTGAGGGAGACCATGGAGATAGCGGAGATGAGGGCGATCGTTGCCACCGACACGAAGACCGAATACCGCGTGTAGACCACAAACTTTTCGAGGCCGTTCAGGCGTTTCCACGCCCTCGCTCCCGGAACCTTGTCGGCAAGGCCCGCTCGGGCGGCAAACGTGAGAGCGCCCCGCCCCGCCACGGGGGCGGGGACGGGGGCGTCCTTGGAGGAAGAGTCGCTCATGGACCCATCTTCTCAGGCGGCAGGGGCCTCACGGCTGGCGCGTACCTCATCGGCGGGTGTCCCAGGTCATGACGCGCGGCAGGAGGTAGGCGAGCGCCACCACCCACGCCGCGAGGGCCAGCATGGGCTGCCACGTGTGCACGAGCACCTCGGTGAAGTCCATGGGCGCGGCATTCTGGCCGGGCTCGAGACCGCTCCAGCCGGTGATGGCGAGGTCATACATGAGCGCGAACGGGGTCCAGTCCAGCACACCCTGCACGTTCTCGGGCAGCAGGGCGCGCAGGGAGGACATCGAGCCGAGCGCGAGCACCATGACCGGCATCGAGGTCAGCTGCGCCGCTTCCGCATTGCGGGTGTAGGCGCTTGTCATGAACGCCAGGAGCGCGGAGGCGGCGAGGCCCAGGAGGAACGCCACCGCGACCGGCACGATGTTCACGGCGAACGGTGCACCGAGCAGGACCAGCAGGCCGCTCACGATCACGAACAGGACGGCCGACAGGACCGCGCCGGGCCACGAGATCGCCGCGAGGATTTCCGCGTCGCGGGCCTCACCGGTGCGCAGGCGCTTCAGCACGTGCTCGTCGCGCCGCGTGGTGGCCATGGACAGCACCGTGTAGAACTGCACGAACAGCAGGGCGAACGCGAAGAACATTTCCATGGAGAGGGCGGCGAAAATGTGATTGCCGCCGTCCGCCGAGCGCGCGAGCAGGTAGATGATGATCGGCATCGCCACGGGGAACGTGAGGGCCGTGAACATGAGGGTGGTGTTGCGGCGAAGCTGCGACCATTCGGCCGTCGCAAGCGCCGCGAAGCGTCGAAGCGGGCTCGACGAGCCCCGCGTGGGCGAGGTGCGAGGGTCAACGGTGGCGGTAGCGGTGGTCATGAGAGTGACTCCTTTAAGAATGTGCGTGGGGGCGTGGGGCGATGGCTGTGCTCAGGCGGGGCTGCGGCCGGCGATCTTCAGGAACACCGTCTCGAGGCTGGCCGGGCGCGCGGCGAAGTCCTCCAGGGTGAGCCCGGAGGCGTCGGCCCACCGCAGCACCTCGTAGGTGTGCTGCTGCAGAAGATCGGTGGTGATGAGCGTGCGCCCGCGCGAGTGCGTGACCTGGGTGCCGGGCATCTCCGGGAGCGCGTCGGCGGGCGCGTCGGCGCGAGGGGTCACGAACGAAATTTCCGCGCTCGCGGTGGCCACGAGTTCTCCGAGACTGCCCTCGATGGCGATCTGGCCTTCGTGCATGATGGCGATCTGATCGCACAGGCGCTCGGCCTCTTCGAGGTAGTGGGTGGTGAGGATCATCGTGACGCCGCGGCTCTTGAGCTCACTGAGCAGTTCCCACACGTTGCGGCGCGATTCGGGGTCGAGCCCCGTGGTGGGTTCGTCGAGGAAGATGATCGATGGGTCGCCGAGCAGGGCGCACGCCAGATCCACGCGGCGCTGCTCGCCGCCGGAGAGCGAGCCCACCTTGACGTCGGTGCGGTGGCTGAGCCCCACCGCGTCGAGCACGGTGGCGATGGGCAGGGGAGTGGAGCACGTGCCGGCCCACATGGTGAGGGTTTCGGCCACGGTGAGCTGGCTGGGAAGCCCGCCCGATTGCAGCATGGTGCCGGTGTGGGGCCGCACGAGGGCGCGATCCTTCAGGGGGTCTTTGCCGAGCACGCTGACCGATCCGGCGGTGGCGGGGGCGAGCCCTTCGAGGATTTCGAGGGTCGAGGTCTTGCCCGCACCGTTCGTGCCGAGCAGGCCGTACACCTCTCCCTTGCGGACCTCGAACGACACCTCGTTGACGGCGGTGAAGCTCTTCTTTTTCCTGTTCCCGCCGTAGGTGCGGGTGAGGCCGTCCACGCGGATCACGGTGGGTGCGGCCCCGCCCGGACGCTGGGTGGCGGTGGCGGTGGCGGTGTGTGGGGCGTTCGTGCTGACGGGAATGGTGGTCTCGGTGTTCATGTCCTCCACTCTCTCCCGCCGCAGGTGGCGCCGGTAGTGGGGTGTGTCAGGTGCTCGCGGGCGCCCTGTCATCTGCCTGCATGACGGATGTCATGCGAGCCCGCCGCCGCGGCGCCTCCCGTACTCTGGTGGGGTGGCTACAGCTCTTTATCGTCGATACCGCCCGGAGTCCTTCGCCGAAGTGATCGGCCAGGATCACGTGACCGAGCCGCTGCGCCGCGCCCTGCGCTCGGGCCGCGTGGGGCACGCCTACCTGTTCTCGGGGCCGCGCGGGTGCGGAAAGACCACGTCGGCCCGCATTCTGGCGCGCTGCCTCAACTGCGCCGAAGGCCCCACCGATACCCCGTGCGGCGTGTGCGATTCGTGCCGCGATCTGGCCCGCGGCGGCTCGGGCAGCCTCGATGTGGTGGAGATCGACGCCGCGAGCCACGGCGGTGTGGATGATGCCCGTGAGCTGCGCGAACGCGCCTCCTTCGCGCCGGTGCGGGACCGCTTCAAGGTGTTCATCATCGACGAAGCACACATGGTGACCTCCGCCGGATTCAACGCCCTGCTCAAGCTCGTGGAGGAACCGCCCGAGCACGTGAAGTTCATCTTCGCGACCACCGAGCCCGACAAGGTGATCGGCACGATCCGCTCGCGCACCCACCACTACCCGTTCCGCCTCATCCCGCCGCAGATTCTCCTGCCCTACCTCGAGGGGATCTGCCGCGACGAGGGCGTGAGCGTGGCCGACGGCGTGCTCTCGCTCGCTGTCCGCTCCGGTGGCGGTTCGGCCCGCGACACGCTCAGCGTGCTCGATCAGCTCATCGCGGGCTCCGACGAGCGGGGCGTGGAGCTCGATGTCGCCACGAACCTCCTGGGTTTCACGGACGTGGAACTTTTGAATCGTTCCGTGGATGCGATCGCGCACGGGGACGCTCCCGCGCTGTTCACCGCGATTGACGAGGTGATCGGGACGGGCCACGAACCGCGCCGCTTCGTCGAGGACCTGCTCGAGCGTTTTCGCGACCTCATCGTTGTGGTGGCCGCGCCCGATCAGACGCGCGAACTCCTGCCGGACGTGCCCGTGGATCAGGTGGCCCGCCTGACCGAGCAGTCCGGGCTCTTCCAGCCGCGCCAGCTGACCGACGCTGCCCAAATCGTGAGTGACACGCTCGGCCAGATGGTCGGCGCCACCTCTCCCCGCCTGCACCTGGAACTCCTGGCCGCGAAGCTCGTGTTGCGGATTTCGGGGGCCGACGGGGGTGCGTACGCGGAGGCTCCGGCCGCGGGGGGCGCGGGTGCTGGCGGTGCGGGTGGTTCTGGTGGTGCGAGTTTGGCTGGGCGCTCGAGTGACGGCGGGCCGTCGCCGCGCGAGCGTGCCATGCGGGCCGTGCGGGAAAGCGCGAGCGAGGCACAGACACCGCCCGCCCAGGCAGCTGCGCCCGCTCAGGCGCCGACACAACCGGCCCCCGAACAGCGGGAAGAAAGGCAGCAGGCGCCCGCTCAACCAGCACCTACGCAGCAGCTGGATTCTCGCGAGCCAGAGCAGGTAGCGCGAAGCGCGACCCCCGCGGCCGAGCCCGCCATCGATGACTGGGGCCTGCCGGTGACGGCCCCGGCCGCAGCCTCCTCGCCGTCGGCTCCTGATGCACCCGCGGCAGGCACCTCGGGCGCCGCGTCGACGCCGGAGACCGCGCAGCAGACCGATGCTCCCGCGCCGTCGTCCGCTCCTGAGTCGTCGTCGGCTACCGGGCCATCGTCCACTCCCGCGCCGTCGTCTGCCTCCGGCCCCGCGGAGTCCCCGGCCCCTGCCGCCGGAGCGGGGGAGGTGGAGCAGCACTGGTCGGCCATCATGGATGCCCTGCAGCGCATCCGCCGCCCCTCCTGGGCGCTGATCGCCCAGAACGCGGGCGTCCACTCGTTCGACGGCAGCCAGCTGGTGCTCGACTTCCGCAGCCCCGGCCTGGTGCAGGCGTTCTACCGCGGCACCGCGGCGGCGAACATGGCCGAAGCCGTCAAGGCGATCATGCACGTGAGCGTGAGCGTGGAGGCGACCTCGGGAGGGCAGCAGCCACCGGCAGGCCCGGCGCCAGCGCAGCCCGCGGCACCGGCCCCCGCGACGCCGACGCCCGCATCGCCGACACCCTCGGGCACCGCCGATCCTGGCAGCCCGGCCTCGACGCCCGCCGCTTCTTCCGCGCCGAGCGGTCCTGCCGATTCTAGGGCGCCCGCGGGGGCCCCTGCACCCGCCCCTTCCGCCGCGGCCACTTCCTCCACCTCGCCGAGCGAGTCGGCCAAGCCGGGCGGGCGCTGGGGCGATGCGCTCGCGGCCGTGCAATCCGAGTCGTCCCGCGGCGCAGACTCTTCCCGGGGCGCAGCCTCGTCTCAGGGGCCGGGCGCCGCGCGTGCCCCGGAGGCGCCGGGCCCCGCAGCCCCCGCGGATTCAGCGCCCGATGAGCCCGATTGGTTCGATGATGTGCCCCCGGAAGATCCGTATGGGCCGCCGGAGAACCCGCCGTTCGAGCGTGCACCGGCCGAAGCCACGCAGCCCACCGCTCCACGGGCGAGCGCCCCTGATGCCGCGCCTGCCGCTTCTACGTCGTCGTCTTCGGAGCGTCCTGTAGCCGGGGCCTCTGCGCCTAGCCTCGCGCCGTCGCCCGCGCCTGCTACTGCGGGTGACGTGCCCGCGGTGCAGTTGCCGCCCCAGCCGGCGGTCACGGAGCCGCGCACGCACGGGCAGATGGAGCTGATTGGGGCGATGCGCCGCGCGTACGCCGATCAGGGTTTCGAGCCGTCGCCGTCCCTCATCGGCGGTGCGGCCGACGTGGCCGATGCGCCGCAGAGCCCCGATACCCCGCAAGGCTCGGGCGCCTCGCACGGCCCCAGCGGTTCGCAGGGCGCGGGCGCTGCACAGCACGTCGCTGCTCCGCAGCACAGCGGCGAGCCCCAGCACAGCTCCGACCCTCAACACAGCAGCACCGAACCGCCGCTCACGGGCGCGGCCATGGCCCGGGCCGCGCTGCGAAAGGCGCAATCCCAGCCGTCGAACGCTCGCGGATTCTCCGATGCCCGCACGCGCCCCGGCGCCCCGGCGGAGGACGATGATCCTTTCGGCGGGGCCTCACTCGATGACGCCGACGCCACGGGTACGGGCACGAACCGCAGGCCCGGCCGCGAGGTCGTGGAGGACGTGCTCGGCGGCGAGCTCCTTGAAGTGATCGACGAAAGCCCCGCCACGTGGCAGTAGCCGCTCGGCTGCCGTTCTACCAGCGGATCGTGGGCCAGGGATCGAGCGCTTCCAGCTGAGCCGCGAGGCTCAGGAGGGTGGCTTCGGCGTTCGGGCCCGTACCCGCCAGGTGCACACCGAATGGCAGCTCCCGCGGCGGGCTCGGCGGGGTATCGCCCTCGGCGCCGGTTGAGTGGGCGGCAATCATCGCCCGATGCAGCGGCACGCTCATGGCCGCCCACCCGTTCATGTTCCACACGCTCGTGAATGGCGTGAAGCGCGACTGGTAGGCGAAGTTTTCCTCGGGATCTTCCGGGATGTCGGCGGCGATCACGGGCGGGCCGGACAGGGTGGGGGTCACGATCACGTCGATGCCCTCCCACGCCTCGGCCATGCGGCGCGTGAGCTGCTGAATCGCGCTGATCGCCGCCGCATATTCCACCCCGCTCACCTGCGCGCCGCGCGTGCGCAGCCAGCGAGTGAGGGCCCCTATCCCCGCCGCCTTCTCGCCGCTGATTGCCTCCGCGCTGCCCGCGGGCCCGAACGGCAGCGGAATGCTCGCCGCGCCCACGGAAAACACGGGCGCGAAACTCTGCCACTGCTCGGGCCCGAGTGGCACCGGAGCCTGCAGCACCGTGTGGCCCAGGTGCGCAAACACGGCGCGCGCCCGCTCCACGGCGGCCAGCGCCTCCGGGTGAAGCTCCACCTCCGCCACCATCGGCGTGGTGATGATCCCGATCCGCAGCGGCCGCACGTCCCCGCGGCGAACGCCCACGAGCGCTTCCTCCACGGCCCCCAGCAGCGAGGCCCCCGACACCTGGCTCCCGGAGGCGCGGGAAGCGCCGGGCGCCAGGTAGGTATCTCCCGGCCGCTGATGGGTGAGCAGGTCCATGCCCGCGGCCACGTCGGCCACGGTCCGGGCGAGCACGCCGTGTCGGGCGAGCCCGGCCCCGTCGGCCCCGAAAGGCCCGGCGCTGATCCGGCCCCGGCCCGCCACCATCCCCACCACGCCGTTGCACGCGGCGGGCACGCGGATGGAGCCGCCCGCGTCGTTGCCGTGCGCGATGGGCACGATGCCGCTGGCCACGGCCGCTCCGGCACCGCCGCTCGATCCGCCCGCCGTCCGCTCCACGTCCCACGGGGTGCGGGCGGGCGGCCCGGCGGGCGATTCGCTGAACACGCTCATGCCGAACTCGCTCGTCGTGGTCTTCCCAATCGTCACCGTCCCGGCACTGATGAGGTCTTCGGCCACGCCGTCGGTGCGGGCGCCGACGTTCCCCGCGAGGGCGGGGGAGCCCGCCTCGAAGGGGAGGGAGGCTACCTCCACGAGGTCCTTGATCGGGAACGGGACGCCGGTCAACGGGCTGAGAGCGCCCTCGCTCGCGCCGTGACGCAGGGTGGCGCCGGCCCGTTCGGCTTGCCGACGCGAATACTCGGACGCGAGCGACGCGAACGCCCCCACCACGCCGCCGCGCTCCGCGGCCCGGGTGAGCACCCGCTCGGTGTGCTCGACGGGATCGACCGTGCCCGCGCGCATCGCCCGCGCGAGGCTCAGAGCATCGAGGTCCAGGGGATCCAGCGGCGAGTCCTGGGAGGTGGAGGGGGAGGAGGCGCGGCGCTGGTCGCGGGCGGAACCGGTGGGCGAGTGCGTGGAAGCCATGCGTTCAGCCTACGGTTCGCGTCGGCCCTGTGCCCTGTCCTCTGTGCCCCCGCCTCTCCGCGCGCCCCACCCGTACCCGGGCCGGGCGAGCCCAGCGCCCGTCTCCCGCAAAGAAGCCCGCGAAGCGCCTGTGATGGGTAGGGTAGTGGCATGCGCGGAATTATTCTTGCCGGTGGCACCGGCTCACGCCTTCATCCCCTCACCATTGGCGTGAGCAAGCAGCTCATGCCGGTGTATGACAAGCCGATGATCTACTACCCGCTCACCACGCTCATGCTCGCGGGTATCAGCGACATCCTCATCATCACCACGCCCGAGGATCAGAGCGCCTTCCAGCGGGTGCTTGGCGACGGCTCCCGCTTCGGGGTGCGCTTCGAGTACGTGGTCCAGCCGTCGCCCGACGGTCTCGCGCAGGCATTCGTGCTCGCCGAAGACTTCCTCGATGGTGACGGCGCCGCGCTCGTGCTCGGCGACAACCTCTTCTACGGTCACGGAATGGGCACGCAGCTGCGCCGCTACACCGACGTGCAGGGGGCGGCAGTGTTCGGGTACTGGGTGAACGATCCCCGCTCCTACGGCGTGGTCGAAATGAACGATGACGGCGTGGCCATCTCCCTCGAGGAAAAACCCGAGCACCCGAAGTCGAACCTCGCGGTGCCCGGCCTGTACTTCTACGACGCGAGTGTGGTGGAGCGCGCCAAGGCCCTCAAGCCGTCGGCCCGCGGCGAACTGGAAATCACCGATCTCAACCGCACCTACCTGGACGAAGGCACCCTGCACGTGGAGGTGCTGACCCGCGGGACCGCGTGGTTGGATACCGGCACGTTCGACGATCTGGCGGCGGCGAGCGACTTTATCCACACGGTGCAAAAGCGCCAGGGCCTGTCGATTGGCGCGCCGGAGGAGGTGGCGTGGCGCATGGGGATGCTGAGCGACGATGAGCTGCGTGAACGTGCCGAACCGCTCGTGAAATCTGGGTACGGGCGCTATCTGCTGGACGTTCTGGAGCGCGAACGGGCCCTGTAGGCGCCCGCGTGATCCGTTTCGCACCCGTACGCGGAACCGACCGAGAGGCTCGGAAGCCGTGGCACACTGGTGCCCATGACTCCACGGCATCTTCTTGTGACCGGCGGCGCCGGCTTCATTGGCTCGAACTTCGTGCACTACATCATCGAGAACACGGACTACACGGTCACGGTTCTGGACAAGCTCACGTACGCGGGGGACGCCGCGAACCTTGACGGCTTGCCGAGCGACCGCGTGAACCTGGTCGAAGGCGATATCGCGGACGCGGAGCTCGTGGATGGGCTCGTGGCGGGCCTGGATCCCCTCACCGATGCCGTGGTGCACTACGCCGCGGAGTCCCACAACGATAATTCCCTGAACGATCCGCGCCCGTTCCTGGACACGAACATCATTGGCACGTACACGCTGCTCGAAGCGGTGCGTCGCTACAGCGTGCGCTTCCACCACATCTCCACCGATGAGGTGTACGGCGATCTGGAACTGGACGATCCCGAACGGTTCACGGAGCACACGCCCTACAACCCGAGCTCGCCCTACAGCTCCACGAAGGCCGGATCCGACCTCCTGGTGCGCGCGTGGGTGCGCAGCTTCGGCGTCAAGGCCACGATCTCGAACTGCTCGAACAACTACGGGCCCCGCCAGCACATCGAGAAGTTCATTCCCCGCCAGATCACCAACCTGATCGACGGCATCCGCCCCCGCCTGTACGGCGATGGCCTCAACGTGCGCGACTGGATCCACGCCGACGATCACTCCTCGGCTGTGCTCACGATCCTCGACAAGGGCACGATTGGGGAGACCTACCTGATCGGGGCCGACGGCGAAAAGAACAATCGCGAGGTTGTGGAACTCATTCTTGAGGCGTTTGGGCGCAGCAAGGACGATTTCGACCACGTGAACGATCGCCCGGGCCACGACATGCGGTACGCGATTGACTCGAGCCGCCTGCGCAGCGAACTGGGCTGGGCGCCGCGCTTCCAGGACTTCGAGGCGGGCATCCGCGACACGATCCAGTGGTATCGAGACAACGAAGCCTGGTGGCGCGCCGAAAAGGCCGAAACCGAGGCGAAGTACGCGAAGAACGGGCAGTAGGCACCCCATGACTCTGGATCTTTCGGTTCACACCACCGCGATTCCCGGCCTGCTGGTCATTGACCTTCCCGTGCACGGGGATTCTCGCGGCTGGTTCAAGGAAAACTGGCAGCGCGAGAAGATGGTCGCCGCGGGCCTGCCCGATTTCGGGCCCGTGCAGAACAACATCTCGTTCAACCGCGACGTGGGCGTGACCCGCGGGATCCACGCGGAGCCGTGGGACAAGTACATTTCCGTGGGCGCCGGGAAGGTGTTTGGTGCGTGGGTGGACCTGCGCGACGGGGACTCCTTCGGGGCCACGTTCTATACCGAGATTACCCCTGAGAAGGCCATCTTCGTGCCGAGCGGCGTGGGCAATGCCTTCCAGACGTTGGAGGCTCCCGCGGTCTACACCTACCTGGTGAACGACCATTGGAGCGCCGACAAGCAGAGCGAGTACACGTTCCTGAACCTCGCCGATCCGACCGCGGCGATCCCGTGGCCGATCCCGCTCGAGCAGGCGGAGCTGAGCGACAAGGACCGCCAGCATCCCTTCTTGCCAGGCGTCACGCCGTTCGCCGCCGCTGAACCCGCCGAGGCGGACGCGGCGCAGGCCGACGACGCCCCCGCGTGGGTGCCGCAACCGGAAACCCTCGCCACCCGCACCCTTGTGATCGGCAAGAACGGCCAGCTGGGCAGGGCCCTGCAGGGCCTGTGGCTGGGCCGCGACGGCGTGGACTTCGTGGACCGCACCACCCTGGACCTCGCGTCGGTGGAGTCGGTGCGGGACTTCGATTTTTCGCCGTACGCCACGATCATTAACGCCGCCGCGTACACGCAGGTCGATGCCGCCGAGGGCGCGCAGGGCAGGCGGGACGCGTGGGCCACGAACGTGACGGGCGTGGGCGAACTGGTGAGCGCTGCCCGCCGCGCAGGCGCCACCCTGGTGCACGTGAGCAGCGACTACGTGTTCGACGGTTCCGCGGCGCTCCATGCCGAAGACGAAGAGTTCTCCCCGCTCGGCGTGTACGGGCAGACGAAGGCGGCGGGCGATGCGCTCGTGTCCCGCCTCGATGCCCACTACATCGTCCGCACCAGCTGGGTGGTGGGTGAGGGCGCCAATTTCGTGCGAACCATGGCAACGCTTGCCGAACGCGGTATCGATCCGTCCGTGGTCAACGACCAGTTCGGCCGCCTCAGCTTCGCGAGCGAGATTGCCCGCGCCATTGACCACCTCCTCACCTCGGGCGCCGAGTTCGGCACCTACAACGTGTCGAACACGGGCGATCTGGTGAGCTGGTTCGATGTGGCCCGACGCGTGTTCGCGCTCGCCGGTCACGACGACGAGCGGGTCAGCGGCGTCTCCACCGCCGAATACTTCGACGGAAAAAGCGGAATCGCCCCCCGGCCCCTGAACTCCGCGTTTATCCTGGACAAGCTCGAGGCCACCGGCTTCACGCCGCGCGATCAGTTCGCCGCACTCGCGGAGTATCTGCGCAGCTAGGGGCCACTCGCAGGACACGAAGGAGCCGCCATGAAGATCGTCCTCGCAACGCCCGAAGGGCTGTTTGTCCCCGACTCGCCCCACATGCTGCTCCTCATCGGCGGGGCTCTCGTGGTGGCGTGCGCGGTTTTTCTGGCCGGGTACTTCCTTGGAAAATACGTCGAGCGGCAGCGCGCCTCGCGCCGTAATGAACTCAGCGACTCTTGATCGTGCAGTACCTCTGAACAGCGAGCAGGTCAGGGTCATCCTCACTGATTCCTTGTTGGCGAGTGGTCGTGGCAGGTTCTTGGGGGCCGCGCTCGACGTATCGCATCCAGTAGGCCCCGCTTGTCCCTCGTACGTCGACATTGCGGTTCACCTTGTCGAGGCTATGCTCACGCCTTCCTCTCGGTGGCGATCACCGCGTTCATCCGAGGCTCGATCGACTCGGCCATCATCGTGATCTCATGTTCACGGACGCCGTTCATCCGCGCGGCGTCTCGCCACCCGGTGACCGCTCCGGCTACGCGTGCGATTCGCTCGCGTGCCTGGGCAGGCGAGAGGCTGCACTCCTCTGCCAGGGCGAGCAGTGCCTCGGCCTCGTCGGGCGGGGCGTCGGCTCCCATGATCGTGGTCGACCGGGCCCGCTGCGGGTCGGGATTCGGGTTAACGTCGAACACGGGGCTCAGTGTCCACGAACCGCGATCGGCGAGGAAGCCGTGATTGCGTAGGTGGTCGTCGGTGTTACCGAGCGCGACGCTCGCGACGACGCGGTCGAAGAGCTCGTGGTGGTCGGTCCGAGGCGAGAGCGACAGGTCCCGCATCGCCTCGGCGATCTCGGCGTAGTCGCGGTGCTCTCCGTCGGCGGCGCTCAGCGCCGTCATCGCGCTGATGTAGCCGATCCTGTACCCCTGGCCCGTCCGGTCGAACCGGCGCAGGATCAGTACGCTGCGCTCGCCCACCCGGGCGAGCCGTCGCTGCGGCACCCGGATGCCCGCGGCCTCCATCACATCGAGCGCCGTCGCCTCCCAGGCCATGACGTCCCATCGGTCGCTGGAATGAGGGAATTTCGCGATCGCCAGCGAGCCGTCCTCGAGGCGCACGGACGCTTTGGGTCGCGCGCCGCCCAGGCCAGTCGTGCCGGTGTCGAGCAGTTGCTTGACGGCCCGGCTCGGATCCTCGTTCGAGGCGAGCTCGTCCGAGGCGCGCAGCAACTCCGGCAGTGAGACGAGTGGGGGGACAGTCGCGGGCTTTCCGAGGAACTCCTCGCTGCCTGGCAATCGGTAGCGCAGCGCGCCCTGCCGCGTGTCGTCGCTGACGCCCAGGAGGAAGTCGAGGTCGTCCAGCCGACGCGGCACGCGGCCCTCGTCGCGGGAACGCGCGCGCTCCGCCTTCTCGAGGAGGTTGCGGCCCCAGCGATCGGGAGCGCTGTCGGCGAAGGCGCGCACCAGCCCGGACTGGTGCTGCGCGCCCGAGACCAGCGGCAGGGCAGGGTCGATGCTCGTGCCGTTGCTCGACAGGTAGCCGGGGTCGTAGAGAAACGTGGTGGAGATCTGGCCGCGCTGCCTGGTGAAGTGCGCCTGGCCCACCATGCGCGCGCCATCCGCCTCGTCGACGAGGACTTCGACGGTGGTCATCGCGCCCGCTTCTTCGCAAGGCTCCCCGCGCGCAGGCGGCCGATGTCGCTTTTGAGCGGGTCGACGGCCTCGACCACCTGGTCGAGTACACCGAGGGCGCGCAGCACCTGCGCGACGTTGCCGAAGCCCACACTCGGATCGCCCGCCTCGATCTTGCGCAGGGTGTCCCGGGTGATCCCGGCGCGCTCGGACACCTGCTGCGCCGTCAGACCCAGAACCATGCGCCAGCCCCGCACGTGCTCGCCGAACTCGGCAAGCTGTCGGTCAATCTTGTACCCGGCCATGGCACACTCTCCCCTCCTGCTACGACGACTATCTTAGCCGTATAGATACGATATGGCTAGTGTGGTCGTCGCAAGTGAAGAAATGCGCATCGAGATGGCGAACTCGTGCGGCTCTCATGGCGGCGTACGCGGTTTTTCTTGCCGGGTACTTTCTTGGAAAGTACGTCGAGCGGCAGCGCGCCTCGCGCCAGAAGTAGTCGGCGGTAGGGGAGCGGCGGGCGCGTCAGCCGTTGAATGCGTCGTCCACGATCGCCTGCGCGGCTCCGGCATCGGGCCGCATCGATGCGTCCATGTGTGACGCTAGACACGCACCCCCCCCCGCGCAGTAGAGTCACCGCAACGAGCGTTCGCGCGAAGACGCGTGGAGCGGGTGCTTTAGTCTCCCGGCAGTGCTCACTCATAGCCCCGAAGGGTTGACCATCATGAACTTTGCACGAGCTCCCTGGATCCCCCTTGTTGTTCTCGGCCTGATGGCCCTCGTCGTGATCCTCGTGCTGACGGCGCTCGTCCTTGGCATCGTGCTGATGATTCGCGCCCTGCGCGGCGGAAACACGAACGCCGCGATCTCTGCCGAGCGCCGGAACCTCACCCACACTGACGCGGGTTAGGTGCGCTGGCGCCGCACCAGCAGGTAGGCGGCCCCGCCGCCAAACGTGAGGACCGCGAGCGCCACGGCGATGCCCCCCGCGTTGGCGAGGATCGTGCTGATAGCGCTGCCGCCCGATGCGGACGCCGCCTCATCGTCGGCCCCGGCAGCGGGATCGCTCGCGCCGTCGCCGCCCTGGCCGGGCGCGTCCTGATCGGCCTCCGCGGGCGCGCCCGCGGTCAGGTCACGGTAGTCATCGCCCACCGCCCCGAAATCGACGGCGGCATTGTCGCGCGCGGCACCTGGCACATCGACCGTGCCTCCCGGTCCCGTTGCGGCTGGCCGCGTCGCCTGGCCGCTCCCGCTCGGGCGAGCGCCGCCCGTGCCGGATGCGAGCGTCGGCCCCGACTGCGGATCGCGCCCCTGATCGGGCGTGCTGCCGGGAGTTGTGCCCGCCGGAGTGGCGGGGCCGGCCCCGGGAGCGGGCGCCTCGCCCGTCGGCGGTGCCGGGGCGGTGGGCGGAGCCGTGGGCGCGGGAGTGGTCGGCTGCACCGGCGTGGTGGGGGACGGATCGGGGGTCCCCGGCGTCGGCTCGGGCTCCGCGCCGCCCGTGACCTCAAGGGTGGCCGACGCGCTCGCGCCGGAATCGCTCGCCACCAAAATGAACCGGTACGTGCCCGCGGTCTCGAGCGTGGTCGAGGCACTCACGCGCCCAAAGGAGTTCGCGGTCAGGGTGCCGAGCGGGCCCTGGGCGGGCCCCTGGTAGCTCGCGTTGATGGCCGCGCCGGGCGTGAAGCCGCAGCCGCTCACCGTGACGGTCGAACCCTTCGCGACGGTGCTGGCGCTGAGGCTCGCGGTCGGGATCTGGCACACGGGCGCTTCACTCGTGGAGGAATCGTCGGTGGTTTCCGTGGCCGAAGCCGGTGCCAGGGCGGCGGGCGCCAGCACGAGGGCGGCGCAGGCGACGAAGGCGGCAGCGCAGGCGGCGAGGGTGGCCGCGGCGCGCGAGGGACGGCCGATGCGCGTGCGCGTGATGCTCATGTGCCTCTCCCTTCGCTTGTCTCACGGAACCGTGGTCTCGGATTTCTCCCCGATGGCCCCGGTGGCACCTGGCATGATGGGGGAGTGTGATGCCTACGCTAGGGCACCCGCCCACAGGCAGTCACCCACGCTCACCCTATGTCACAGGGCAGCGTGTGCCCAGGCGCCACAGCCGAAGGAGAGCCGGATGAGCCCACACCCCACCGCCCTCGATGTTGAGCGGGTGCAAGACCTGGCGATTGGCCTGGTGCAGGCGGTGGAGACGGTGATCGAGGGGAAATCGGAGGCCGTGCGCCTGACCGTGCTCACCCTCCTGGCGGGCGGGCACCTGCTCATCGAGGACGTGCCCGGCACCGGCAAGACCCTGCTCGCGAAGACCCTCGCCGCGTCGCTCGGTGCCCAGAGCCAGCGGGTCCAGTTCACGCCTGACCTCCTGCCCTCGGACATCACCGGCGCGTCCGTGTTCAACCAGGCCACGCGCGAGTTCGACTTCAGGCCGGGCGCGGTCTTCACGAACGTTCTGTTGGCCGACGAAATCAACCGGGCCTCCCCAAAAACGCAGTCCGCGCTCTTGGAGGCGATGGAGGAACACGCGGTGAGCGTGGACGGCACCACGCACGCGCTCGCCCACCCGTTCATGGTCATCGCCACGTCCAACCCCGTGGAAATGGACGGCACCTACGATCTTCCGGAGGCGCAACGCGACCGCTTCCTCGTGAAGCTGTCGATGGGGTATCCGTCGGCCAGCGCGGAAGTGCGGATGCTCGCTGCGCAGTCCGGCGCGAGCGACGCCACCCACGTCGATCCCGTGACCTCCCCGCACCTAGTGACGGCGGCGATGGCCGCTGTGCGGACCGTCCATACCTCCCCCTCGATCCTCGAATACGTCGTGTCGCTCGCGCGCGCGACGCGCGAGAGTCCGGCGCTTCGGCTCGGGGTCTCGCCCCGCGCCACGGTCCACGCCCTGCGCGTGGCGAAGGCGCACGCGATTGTGCAGGGCCGCGGTCACGTGCTGCCGTCCGACGTGCAGGCGGTCCTCGCGCACGTGTGGGCCCACCGCATCCACCTCTCGCCCCGGGCGGCAGCCGCGGGCGCGACGGATGTGGCGGTGCTCGCCGCGATCATGGAGTCCACCCCGGTCCTCGACCCGCACGACGGCCGGTGAGGACCAGCCTTCGGCCCACGCGGGCGGCCTGGGCCCTCGCCCTTGCCGCGGCGGCCCTGTGGGCGGCGGGCGTGGCGACGGGCCTCGCACTTCCGCTCGTCATCGCGGCTGCGCTCGGCATCTTCCTCGTGCTAGGACTGATCGGCGCCGCGCTCACCCCGCTGCGCTCAAGCGTGAGCCTGCGGGTGCCGGAGGCGCTCGTGAGCCGCGGGCAGAGCATCGAGCTGACAGCCCGCGTGCGCGCCCCCGCCGCCACGGGCCCCCTCACGCTGCACATGCGCCTGCCGCCCGCGCTCGGCGGCCCCCTCGCCGTCCCCGCGCGGGCGAGCATGCGGCTCGCGGTACCGGCCCTCGCCCACGGCAGGCACCCGGTGGGGCCCTGGTGGTGTGAGGCCACGGACGCCCTCGGGCTCTGGCGCGTGCGCTGGACGCCCGCGACGCGGGCCGACGGCGGCAGCGCAGCGGCCGTGCTCGTGGCGCCCCGCCTGCACGCCCGCACCCTGCCGCACCCCCGCGGCCGCGTCGGCATCACGGAACTCTCGGCATTTTCCCGCCCCTACGTGGCGGGCGACGATCCTCGCCGCATCCACTGGCGATCCACGGCCCGCACCGGCACCCTCATGACCCGCGAAGAAGAGGGCACCGAGGCCCAGCTGCTCGTCGTGGCCCTCGACCCCGACCTCGCCACCTGGCAGCGCCCGGACGGGTCCGTGAACGAGGACGCCGAAGCCGCCCTCGATGCCCTCGCGAGCCTCGCGGCCAGCGCCCTGGCCCAGGGCTTTCGGGTCGTGGTCGCCGTCGGCCCCCACCTGCACGCGCCCGCAACCAGCGAGGAACTACTCCTCGCGCTCGCGGGCGGCGCGGATGCCGAAGCGTCGGTGTCCGCAGCTCAGGTGCGCAGCGCCGATTGCTTCGTCCTCGCCGCGGAATCGGCCACGCTGCCGGGCGTGATCGAGCGCCTCACCCACGCGAATCCGCTGCTCGCTTCCCCCGCGGTCAGCGCCGTGCTCGTGCCGTGGGAGGGGGCGGCGCGATGAGGCGGGGCCTGCTCCTGACGCTCGCGCTCGCCCTCGCGCTGTGGCCGCTCGAGATCCTCGTGGAACCCGCGTGGGCGCGACCCGTGGTGCTCTGCTCGCTCGCCGCCGTGCTCGGCGTGGGGATGCTCGCGCGGCTCGTGCTGCCCCGGTGGGGCCTTGCCACGATCACCCAGCTGCTCGTGGTGGTGCTGGGCGCGCCGCTCATGGCCACGTGGCTCGGGCTTGCCCCCGTTCTCACCTCGGCCGGGGGGCCGATCACGCAGGTGGGGCCGCTCGCGCTCCTGGATCCGCGCGCGTGGCCGGGCGCGTTCACGGAGGTGGTGCGGCTCGCGGGCCAGCACCTGGCCCAGTCGGTGCCGCCGGTCGGGCACAGCGCGGCGCTCGCGGTGGTGACGGCGATTGTGGTGGGCCTCGTCGCCCTCCTGCTGGACATTCTCTTTATCGAACTGCGGTGGCGCGTGGCGAGCGCCCTCGCGTTGGCGAGCTTCGCGCTCGTGCCCGCCCTGCACGTGGGCGTGCCGCAGCCATTCCTCATCGCCGGTCCACTGGCCGCCGCGGCCCTCCTGCTCGCCTCCGATTCGCTGATCCCCGGCCCCAGCACAGCGACAAAAACCGGCGGCGCGAAAGGCTCCCCGGCGCTCGCCGCGCGCAGCCTCGGCGCCGTGAGCATCACCGTGGCCCTCGCCGTCGCGCTCGCCCCCGCCCTCACGGGCCACCTGGCCTTCGGCATCCGGCCTGTGGTTCCACTGTCCCTCGCGCAGTTCGGTGGCGGCGCGGGCAGCGGCCCGCCGCTCGGCGGGCAGATGGTGAACGACAGCGTGTCGGTGCGCCGCACCCTGAACACGCCCGAGACCCGGAACCTATTCAGCTACGCCACCTCGACCGGGGAGCCGATGTACCTGCGCACGCGCGTGCTCACCCGCTTCGACGGCGAGAGCTACACGATGCCCAGCAGATCGGCCCTCGCCAGCGCCTACTACGCGCCGCAGGCCCCCACCGACACCCGCATTGACGACGACGCCGCGGGCACCACCGTGAGCGTCACCATGTCCACCGCCATCCGCGACCGGGTGCCCGTGCCCGCCGGGGTGCGCGGGATGGGCGAGCTAGGAGCTCTGGACCCGTCGGTCGCGCCGCCAGCCTTCGGGGAAATGGGGGTCGAGGCGGGATACGAGAACTCGTCGGGCCTCGTGTACGAGGTCGTGGCGGGCCCCACGCTGCCGCCAGCCTCGGAGCTGGCCCAGGTGCGCGATGAGGACGTGGACGGTTCGGCGGGCATGCCGATGGAAGTGGAGATTCCGGAGCGCGTGCGCACCCTCGCGGCCGAGGTCAAGGCCGATGCGGGGGCCGAATCGCCGTTCGAGACCGCGATGGCCTACCAGGAGTATTTTCAGCGGTTCGACTACTCGCTGACCACGGTGACACCGGCGGGCAAGAACCCGATCGATGCGTTTTTGGATGAGCGCGTGGGTTATTGCGAGCAGTTCGCCGCCACGTTCGCCCTCATGATGAACGCCGAGGGCTACCCCACGCGCGTGGTCGTGGGCTACACCGGCGGCGCGCGCGTCCCGTATGCGGGCGGGGATGAGATGGCCCCGTTCCAGGTCACGAACCGCAACGCGCACGCGTGGCCCGAGGTGTGGATGGGCGCGCAGTACGGCTGGGTGCGGTTCGAGCCCACCCCGCAATCCGGGGGCGCGGGCATCGAGGCGCCCGAAGGCTACGCAACGGCGGCCCAGGATTCAGGGGCCCAGGATTCCGGGGCCGACGCAGCGGGCGCCGACGGGGCCGAGGCTCCGGCCCCCGATCCGGGCGCCGAGGGCGAGGCCCCTGCCGCGGGCGACGAAGCGGCGACCTCCGGCGCCGACCAGGCCACCGATCCCGCGACCGACGAACCGATCCTTCTCTCCATGCAGACCACCGTGAGCCGGGACCCGGCCTCCCTCGTGCCCCTCCAGATCGCGCTCGCGATCACGAGCGTGCTCACGCTCGGCGCGGCGTCAGCGCTCGCCCTCCGGTTTCCCGAACGGCGCCGGAGGCTCGAGGTGGCCCGCGAGAGCCATGCGCGCGAGCAGCGCTGGTTCATGGCTGACGCGCTGTGGGTCCAGGACGGCGATCCGAGCGAGATCGTGCGCCTGGCCCTGGTTGACGTGGCAGAGGCCGCGCGCGCCGCGCACTGCCCAGTGCAGCCCGGCGCCGCGCCGGACGAGGCGCTTGCGCGGGCGCAGGCATGGGTGGGCATGGAGGATCCGGCGCTTGGCGCGCTCGTGATGCGGGCGCTGTACTCGCCGGCCGGTGGGGTGAGCGAGGAGGACGTCGAGCGCGTGCGCGACGGGGCGGCCTCCCTCATCGCCGCGCTGCGGGCGCGGGCACACGCCAGCGAGGGGACTCGCTAACGCCGCGCTGGTTTCGCCCCCGTCGGCCTAGCGCCGGGTCTTCGGGCGCCCCGGGTTCGGGAACGAGCCGCCCGCGCCGTACCCAAACTTCCGCTTCGGCGAGTTCTCCTTGAACGCGATCCGGGCCTTGTTGGAATCCACCTCGCCCACCACGGGGTTCGGGGTCCGGGACTTGCCGGTACCGCTGTAGAGGTACAGGAGGTTCGCCGCGACGGAACGGCGATTACGGGTGCCGATGAGCTTCGTGACGTGAACGCCGAGCCACGCGAACCAGCCCACCGCGCCGTTGAGCTGAATCCCGCCCGGCAGGGTCGCAATCGCGGCCTGACGGCCAATGGTGGCCATCGCCCCCAGATCGACGTAGTGGAACGGCCGGTGCGAATCGGCCTCGCGGCCCTCCGTGAGGGCGGTGATGGCCCGCGCCACGTGCGTGCCGGTCTGCACGGCGGGCTGGGCGAGCTGCGGTTGCGGCACCTTCTGCCCGGCCACATCGCCCGCCGCCCACACGTTCGGCATGCCGCTCACGCGCAGCGAATCCTCCACGGCGATGCGCCCGCCGGGGCCCTGCGGCAGGCCCCACGCCTTGACGCGTTCGTCCACGCCCACGCCCGCGGCCCAGATCGTGATGTCGGATTCGAGGATCCTGCCGTCGCTCAGGCGCACGAAGTCATAGCCCACTTCGTCCACGCCTTCGCCGAGCACGAGCTGGACGCCGCGCGCCTCGAGCTCGCGGGCGGCGTAGCCGCGATGTTCCGCCTCGAAGCCCTTGAGCAGTTCGGTGCCGCGCTGCACGAGCGCGATTTCGAGCGTGCCGGGATCCATCTCGGGGTAGAGCACGTCGAGTTCATGGATGCGGAAGTCCGCGAGCGCGCCCGCGATTTCCACGCCCGTCGGCCCCCCACCCACGATGGACACGTGGAGCTTGTCGTTCGTGCCGGTCTCCGAGAGCTGGCTCGCGCGCTCGAGCTCGGCGAAGATGCGCTCGCGGATGGCGAGGGCCTGGCTGCGGGTATACATCGGCATCGCGTATTCCTCGGCGCCCGCGGTGCCGAAGAAGTTGGTGGTGGCGCCGTTGGCGAGCACGAGGTAGTCGTAGCGCACCCGGCCGCCGTCGCCCAGGTGCACGATCTGCTCGTCGCAGTCGATGTGCGTGACTTCGCCCTGGCGAAAACGCATGTTCGCGGCCTTCATCTGGATGCCGCGCAGGAACATCGTGACATCGCCGGGGTTCAGGCCCGCGGTGGCCACCTGGTACAGCAGCGGCTGGAAGGTCTTGTAGACGTTGCGGTCGATGAGCGTGACGCGCACGCGAGCCTTGCGCAGTTGGCGCACCGCCGTGACCCCGGCGAATCCGCCGCCGATCACCACGACGTGCGGCCACGTGTGCCCGTCGGGGGCGGGAATCACGCGCGGGCGGGGGCGGAACGAACGAGGCATGGACTCTCCTGAGCGGGGGCCGACGGATGCCGACGAGACAGTGTGCCACGAGCCTACACACGCGCCCACATGAACATCTGATGAAGGTGTGGGGACGGGTATGCGCAAACCGGCCACGCGGACGCATGTTTTCCGGTTGAATGGTGGAGCCGCCTTTTTCGCCGCGCCCGTTCCCCACATTTCGCGGGCGTCGATACCTCTGGAGCAGACATGGCCCGCCCCTTGCGTTCAACCGCTTCACTCCTCGCCGCGACCCTCGCCCTTGCCACGTTCGGCATGGGTGGCGCGCAGGCCGCCGAAGGTGACCAGGTCACCGTGTTCGGCATCAACGACTTCCACGGCCGGATCACATCCTCCGGCAACGATCTTGCGTGCACGCTCGAGCGCCAACGCGCGGGCGCGGACACGTCCTTCTTCCTGTCGGCCGGGGACAACATCGGTGCGACCGAGTTCGCGTCGTTCGTCGCGCAGGACAACCCGACGATTGACTACCTCAACGCGATCGAGCTGGATGCGTCGGCCGTGGGTAACCACGAGTTCGATGCGGGGTTCGCGGATCTTGAAGATCGGGTGGTGCCGCGTGCGGACTTCACCTACCTGGGCGCGAACGTGTACGGCAGCGACGGCACACGCGCCCTGCCCGCCTATTCCATCGAGGAGCGCGATGGGGTGCGCGTTGCGGTGATTGGCGTGGTGACGGAGCAGACCAGCACCCTGGTCTCGCCCGGCGGGATTCGCGGCATCACCTTCCGCGACCCGGTGGAAGAGGTCAACAAGGTGGTGGCCGAACTGAAGGCGGAGGGCGTGCAGTACGACCTCCTGGTGGCGAGCTACCACGACGGATCGTCCTCGAGCGCCGCCGCCGGGGTCAATCCCGGGGGTGAGCTGCTGAACGCGATCACGGGCGGCACCGATTCGGACGTGGATCTGATTTTGACCGGTCACACCCACCGCGACTACAGCTACCTGGCGCCGAAGCCGGATGGCAGCGGGACCAGGCCCGTGCTCCAGACCGGGGACTACGGCAAGAACCTGGCGTCGGTCACGTTCACGGAGGGGGCCGACGGCACCTACGCCGTGGCCGCGCCCACGGACGTCAAGCTCATCGCGACCGCCGGGGCGAGCGACCCTGAAAAGGCCCCTGCCGGGGCCACGGCGTGCACCGACTTCCCCCGCTACCGGGCGGCGAGCGGCATCGTGCAATCGGCCAGGGAGTACGCGGTGGAGGCAGGGTCGAAGGTCGTGGGCAGCATCGCCGCCGACATCACGACCGCGTGGGCCCCGTCCAAGGCCGGCTACGTGGACGGCGTGTGGACCGCGAACGCCCCGGCGAGTGGCACCGACAAGGGCGATGATCGCAGCGCGAGTTCCGCCCTCGCGAACGCGGCTGCCGAGGCGCAGGTGTGGGCGCTCAAGCGCGACACGTTCCCCGGCCAGACGCCCGACATCGGCGTGCAGGTGCCCGGCTCGATGCGCGCCGAACTGTTCTACGGCGAGGACGGCGAAGTGACCGTCAAGGACGCCAACGACGTGATGCCGTTCGGCAACACCCTGTACACCGCGAGCCTCACGGGCGAACAGTTCACCCAGGTGCTCGAAGAACAGTGGCAGCCCGAAGGAGTGTCCCGCCCCTACCTGCAGCTGGGCCTGTCCGAAGGCGTGACCTACACCTACGACGAGTCCCGCCCGAAGGGGGACCGCATCACCGGCGTGTGGCTGCACGGCGAAGCGCTCGATCCCGCCAAGAGCTACACGGTGGTGGGCCCGAGCTTCGTGCTGGAAGGCGGAGACAACTTCCGGACCTTCACCACGGTCCCCACGGTGGATACGGGCCTCATGGACCGCGACGTGTGGATGGACTACCTGGAAGCCCACCCGAACCTGGCCCCGAACTTCGCCCAGCAGGCCGTCGGCTTCGAACGCAGCCCCGTGCCCGCCGCGTGGGCCGCCAGAGCAGCCGAAGATGCCCCCGTGGCGGGCGAGCAGTGGCGCTTCACCACCCTGCATTCCACCTCGCTCGGCGCGCCCCAAATTGACCGGGCCCAGGTCACGATTGGCGACGCCACCTACGAAGCGCCGTACGTGTGGGATGAGGAGTTCGGCGAATACGCCGCGGTCGTGAGCGTACCGGGCCTCGCGTGCGGCAGCGCCGCCACGGGGACGCCCGCCCGCGTGAGCGGCATGGCGGGCAGCACGGCCGTGACGAACAGCGCCCTCCTGCCGGTCGTGTGCGTGACCGGCACCCCGCCGGTTCAGCCGACCCCGACGCCGACCCCCCCCCCCCACGCCTCCCGGCCCCCACCCCCCCCCCCCCGCGACCGCGCTGTTAACCGTCCCGTTCGCCGACTCCGAACAGGCGCCCGTGTTCG